>JBMOQM010000019.1:0-158820 GCA_049322875.1 Pseudomonadota bacterium | reverse complement strand
CTTCAGCGCCGCGTTGTACGTCTTCCAGTTCGTCGTGCGGTACTTGCTCCGCTGCCTGTTCTTTGCTTCTGTCACGCTGTCAGTCTACGGGCGCCGCTCAGGCGGGGCGATTTGTGCAACAAAGCCGTGCATGTCATGTCCTGAGGCGTCGCGGTGGCCTTGTCGCACTCGACGTTGGCCAGGGCCTCGAGCGATTCGAACAGCGTGTGGTCCAAAGCCGCGCCTTCGCTCGCCCACCATCGTTGGGCCACCTTCTGCCAGGGCAGTGGTGTGGCCATCTGCTGACGGATCCGATCGCGCAGTGCAGGGAAGGCCCGGGCCGTGGCAAAGCCCTCCACATGCGCAGCCTGCAACCAGGCCGACGCGACGCTGCCGTTCACCAGCGAACGCGAGCCTTCGAACAGGCCCGTACTCACACGCTGCATCGAGGACCATGCGCGCCAGGCTGTGTCGGCGTCCTGGCGCTGCCGGGCCAGTGCCAACTGTGCGATCCACAGTTGGCTGCAGGTGCGTAAGGCATGGCCGGGCATGGCCAAGGTCATCCAGGCACTCACCAGCACGGAGGGCTCGTCGAAGCCCTGTGACCGGGACAAGCGCTCGCAGGCCTTAGCCACGGGGGCGGCCGCCTCCAGTGCCGCAGGCAACTGCCCGACACGTTGTGCCAGCAACTCACCGCATTGCGTTGGCGGCTGACACGACAAGGGGCTGGATGATTCGATCTTGACCGCCTCGGGCATCTGATGGATCACGAACGTGGCGGGCAAGGCCAGTGCCTGTTGGCGCTTGGTGTTCCAGTGCGTCCAACTGCGCAGGCCCTGGGCCTGTGTGTCGTCCAGATGGCCGTGTTGTAGCCCGATCAGGGCCAGCCAGCCATCGTGACGTGCGCCCTGCACCAGCCCTTCGGGTTCGGGGACCTGCTTGGCTGCCCGGGGACGCAGGTCGCTGTCGATCACATTGAGCATGCACCAGATGGCCGTGAGGGCCAGCCCCATGCTGCCCAGCAGCACGACCACCATGATCAGGCCCCGCTGACGGTGCCTCCCCTGCCTGTGATTCATTGTCATGTCCCTGTTCTGGCTGCGCTCGCGCACCGCTGAATGGGTGCTTGGCAAACCGCTCGAACTATAGCTTTTGGGACACGAGACAAGAGCTTGCAGCAGGGGGCCCTTGTTACGCCTTGCGATTTTCGGCCGCGCCTTGGGCTACTTACAAAGTCCAGCATTCACTCGCCATAAATGTCACGTTTTTGACACTCAATGGCGCGCGCTTGAACCCGATATGGACCGAATGCAGAACTTCTCATCAGGGCGCGCCGTGTGGTCCGTTCCGGTGGCTCCCCTGATGTCAATCAGGAACTGGCGGCAAGTTGTCCGCCCTTTCCGGTTATCACGATGCGGTGTCATTGGTTACGGTCGAGCACTGTCTTTGTCGTCCGCTGAAGCTGACGTCTCTGCATGTGTTTCGTTTGCGATGGGCGATGGCGCCGCATCGCCAGCCACCGCCTCCGGCCCGATGTCCATGACCCAGCCTACCGCCCTTCATTTCGCATCTTCCACCCGCACAACGTGCAGCACCCCATCCCGCTTGCCTCGCCTGCACCGCACCTGCCTGCTCGTGGCGGCGGCGTGGGCCTGCGGCATGGCCGGTCTGGCCAGCGCGCAGACCCTGCCGGCGCAACTGCCGTCGGGCGCCGAGCCCGGCCGTGAGACGCCGCGCCCGGTGATGCCCCAGTCGTCCACCGCGTCGCCGCGCATCGAAGTGCCGCAAAGCCCTTCCGCCCAGGCCCCCGCGGGTGCGCAGGAGGCGCGCTTCACCTTGAAGACCTTGGACATCGAGGGTGCGACGGCCTTTCCCGCGGATGATCTGCGCCAGCTTTATGCTGGTCTGCTCGGGCGCGAGGTGTCGGTGGCCGAGGTCTTCGCCGTGGCCAATGCGATCGAGCTGAAGTACCGCAATGCGGGCTATGTCACCTCACGCGTGATCGTGCCCCAGCAGGCGGTCGAGGATGGCCGATTCCGCCTCGTTGTGGTCGAAGGCTTCGTCGCCGATGTCCGTTACGAGGGCGACATCGGCCCCGCTCGCGCGGCTGTCGAGCGCCTGGTCAATGGCCTGCGCGGCGTGAAGCCGATCGGTGTGGCCCAGATCGAGCGCAGCCTGCTGCTGGCCAATGACCTGGCCGGCCTGACCGTGCGCGGCACGCTGGAGCCTTCGCCGAACGAGCGTGGCGGCTCCGTGCTGATCGTGCGCACCGAACGCCGCGCCACCGACGGGCAGGTGACGCTGGACAACCGCGCCTCGCCCTACCTGGGCCGCGGCCAGCTTCTGGTGAGCCATGCCTGGAACGCGGTGGGCGAACGTGCCGATCGCATCACGCTGAATGCCCGGACCTCCGTGCCCACGGGCCGCAGCATCGGCATCGGTGCCGGTTATGACGCGCTGATCGGTGCCGATGGCACCATGCTGAACCTGGCGCTTTCGCATGCGCGATCCAATCCCCGTCGTGAGCTCGAACCGCTGGATGTGAAGAGCCGCGTGACGAGCGCGCTGGGCACGGTCACGGTGCCGCTGATCCGTTCGCGCGAAGAGAACCTGCGTGCCTTCGGCCAGGTCGAAGTGCGCGACATTGCGACCGACCTGACCGGCATCGAGTTCACCCGGGACAAGCTGCGCATCGTGCGCGCCGGCGTCAGCTATGACCGCAGCGATCTGTGGGACGGCATCACGACGATGCGCGCCACCCTTCACCAGGGCCTGCACGCCCTGGGCGCTTCGGACAACGGTTCGCCCCTGGCCTCGCGTGTCAACGGTCGCAGTGACTTCACCAAGCTCACGTTCGACCTCACGCGCCTGCAGCAGATCGCACCGCGCCTGAGCGCCGTCGGCAGCTTCACCAGCCAGTTCTCGCGCCGCCCACTGCTGGCCAGCGAAGAGATCGGCCTGGGTGGCGCCAGTTTCGGCCGCGCCTACGACGAGGGTGAGCTGTCCTCCGACAACGGCATCGCCGCCATGGTGGAGGTGCGCTACGTGCCCAACGTGCGTGACAACACGCTGCAGCTGTACGGCTACCTCGATGGTGGCCGCGTCTGGGCCGCCGATGGCGGCAACGAGGTGACCCCCAGGAAGCTGACATCGTTCGGCGGCGGCATCCGCGCCAAGCTGAACGATCGCTTCTTCGCCTCTTTCGAGGTGGCCAAGCCGATGAACACCATCGTGCGCACCGAAGACAGCAAGGACCCCCGCGCCTTCGTCTCGCTGACCGCACTGTTCTGACCCGCCTGCCGCCGCAGTGGGCTCCCGTGGCGCCCGCCTCTCTCCGCACATCGATTTTCTGAAAGCCGTCCCATGATCATTGGCCAACCCTCCCGCCAGGTGCTTCGTCGTGCCGCCATCCGTGCCCGCCGTCTCCAGCGCTCGCTGCGCCGCAAAGGCCACGGCATCCTGCTCACCAAGCTGGCGCTGGTCGTTGGCTGGACGATGGCAGGGCAGGTCGCGCTGGCCAACCCGACGGGCGGCCAGGTGGTTGCAGGCTCGGCCACCATCGTCGATGCGGGCGGCGGCACGCTGAACATCCTGCAGCAAAGTGATCGCGGGATCATCAATTGGCAGAGTTTCAGCATCGGTGCGGGCGAGACGGTCAACTTCATCCAGCGCTCGGCGAGCAGCGTCACGCTCAACCGCGTGCTGGGCAATGATCCGTCGGCCATCTTCGGGCGGCTGAACGCCAATGGCACGGTGATGCTGGTCAACCCGAACGGCATCGTGTTCGGGGCGGGCTCGCGGGTGGACGTGGGTGGCCTGGTCGCCACCACGGCAAACATCCGCGACAGCGATTTCATGGCCGGGCGCTATGACTTCAGCCAGGCATCGACGAACACGAATGCGGTCATCGAGAACCATGGCCGCATCTCCATCCGCGACAGTGGCCTGGCCGCCCTGGTGGCGCCGCGCGTGCGCAACGCCGGTGTCATCGAAGCCCGTCTGGGCCGTGTCGCGCTGGGCGCGGCCAACACCTTCTCGCTCGATTTCCATGGCGATGGCCTGCTGAGCTTCGGCGCGGGCTCGGCCATCACCGAAACCGCGCCTGGCAGCGGCGCGCTGGTCACCAACAGCGGCGAGATCCATGCTGATGGCGGCACCGTGCTGCTGACGGCCCGCGCCGTGAAGGGCGTGATCGACAATGTCATCAACACCGAGGGCCTGATCAGTGCGACCACCGTGGCCAGCCAGGGCGGCCGCATCGTGCTGTCGGGTGGTGATGCCGGCACCGTCGCCATCGGCGGACGCATCGACGTGTCGGCCGCCAGCGGTGGCCAGGGCGGCACCGTGATCGCCACCGGCGAGAAGGTGAACGTGTCCAAGGGCACCACCATCGACGCTTCGGGCCGCCATGGCGGTGGCGAGATCGCGCTGGGCAGCACCGGCCTGACCGACGCCGCCAATCCGTTCTCGAACAAGTCCGAATCGGTGTTCGTCGCGGCGGGTGCCACGCTCAATGCCGATGCGACCGACAACGGCAAGGGCGGCAACGTCACGCTGTGGTCCACCGACACCACCATCTTCAACGGCAAGATCAGCGCACGCGGTGGCGCCCAGGGCGGTGACGGTGGTTTCGCCGAAGTCTCCAGCCAGAAGAACATCGGCATCACCGGCGACGTGGACCTGCGCGCCGACAAGGGCCAGACCGGCACCTTCCTGATCGACCCCACCGATCTGCGCATCACCGACACCGCCTCGGGCGGCACGCAGGATGGCAATGCGGGTGATGGCAGCGTGGCTGCGGGTGATGGCAACCAGGGCGCCGGAGCGACACTGAACACCATTTCGCGCGGGCTGCTCGAAAGCCTGTCCGGCAACAGCAACATCGTGCTGCAGGCCACCGGCCAGATCACCATCGACGCGATGGCGGGCGGCGCGATCAACTTCCAGACCGTGGCCGGCCGCAGCGTGACGCTGCAGTCCACGCAGACAGGGGGCATCCGCTTCGTCGACGCCAACACCGAGCTGCGCACGCAGGGCGGTGGGATCACGCTCGAGGCGCTGGGCCTGGGCAGTGCGCTGACGAACATCGGCCACCTGAGCACCAACGGCGGCGCGGTGACGCTGCGCGCCACGGGCAACATCCAGATCGCCGGCGCCATCGATGCCGGCACCGGTGCTGTGCAGATGGTGTCCACCGTCGGCTCGATCACCAATGCGGGCGCGAGCGCGCCGCTGGTGAGCGGCAGCTCCGTGTCCCTGACGGCGGGTGGCGGCCATATCGGTGCTGCGGGCAGCGCGATCAGCACGCACACTGCCCGTCTCGCGGTCGAAGGCGGTGGCGACATCTTCGCGGCCAGCGACATGGTGTTGACCGACCTGTCGGTCAACGCGCTGCACGTCGCGCCCGGCACGCACACCTACCAGATCGACGCCAGCGGCCTGACCTTCCAGATGGCCGACGGCAGCGTGCTCAGCGCCGCGAACATCGCGCAGGCCGGCCTGAACCTCACACTGCTGTCCGACCGCTCGATCGAGCTGGGCACCCTGGACGTCGGCAGCGGTACGCTGACAGTCACGTCCACCGCCGGCAACCTGACGGGCGCCGCCACCAACCTGAGCACCGCCGCCTCGGTGGTGCTGACGGCCCGTGGCAGCAACGGCAACAACGGTGCCATCGGCACCAACGCGCGTGCCATCAACACCGCCACCCCCACGCTGTCGGCCACGGCCGGCACCGGTGGCGCCTTCATCGCCAACACCGGTGCGCTGAACCTGGCACTGCTCAACAGCACCGGCAGCTCGGCTGTGTCGTCCACCGGCACGTTGACGGCCAGCAATGTCAGCACGGGCAGCGCCGCGCTGTCGCTGAGCTCCACGGCGGGCAGCGTGGTTGACGATGGCAACACCGCCACCCGCATCGCCGCGGGCGCGCTGACGGTCAACGCCGCCGGTTCGATCGGCACATCCGGCACCCGCCTGCAGACCAATGCCACCACCTTGAACGCCAACGCGGCTTCAGGGGGTATCTATGCCAACACCACGGCCACCAGCGCCACCCTGGGGAACATCGTCTCCGGCGATGGTGCGATCGACATCACGACCGCGGGCACCACGACCCTGGGCACCGTCACCTCGGCGACCAGCAGCCTGGCCAACAGCATCACGATTGCCACCACGGGCACCGGCAACATGACGGTGGGCAGTGTCGATGCGGGCAGCGCAGGCAACGTGTCCTTGAGCACGAACAACGGCACCATCATCAGCAGCGGCAGCAACGTCGTCAATGCCGACAAGATCGTTGCGCGGGCAGGTGGCAGCGGCAATGCCAGCAACATCACGCTGCGCAGCTCGGCGGCCCATCTGGACCTGGAGAACGCGGGGAACATCACGGTCACCCAGATCGGCAGCGTGACGCTGGACAACGTAGTCACCACGGGCAACAGCATCTCGGTCACCAGCAGCACAGGCGACATCACCATCGGCAATGTGCGCAGCGCGCTGAACGGCTCGACCACGCTGTCGGCCAATGGCGGTGCCATCGTCGACGACGGCAACAACAACACGCGCCTGGTCACGGGTTCGGCCACCCTGAACGCGAACCAGTCCATCGGTACCAGCGCCAATCCCATCCAGGCCAGCATCTATGGCCTGACGGTGAACAACACCGGCAACGTCTACCTGGTCAACACCGACAACACGCTGACCTCGCTGAGCGTGACCAACCGGCACGCGACGCCGGGCGTGGCCAACGTGCTGGAGATCACCTCGCCCTTCCTCACCTTCGACGTGACGGACGATGGCTCGCAGTACGCCATCAAGCGCATCGTCGGTGTGCCCCTGACCGCACTGAGCTTCAGCGGCGACCAGACCGCCGTGATCGGCCAGGTGCAGGCCAACAACGGGTCGGTCAGCATCACCGCCACGCAAGGTGACCTGGTGGAGGATGGCAACACGGACACACGCGTGACGGGCAGTTCCGTGGCGCTGCGGGCCTACCAGGGCCACGTGGGCAGCGCCCTTTCGCCTCTGGAAGTGAACACCGGTTCGCTGGCGCTGGGCACGCGTGGTGATCTGTATGTCAACAGCATCTCGGATCTCTCCAGCCTGAACATCAGCAGCGCCCATGCCGACAGCACGACCGCCTACGGCCTGGTCGTGAAGGCACCCTCGCTGGCCTTCACCATCACTGATTCCGCGGCGGGTCACCATGTGCAGAACGTGGTCGATTCGAGCGGCTTGAGCTTCAGCTTCACGAGTGACCGCGACATCACGCTGGGCCAGGTCGATGTGAGCTACAGCGGTTCGGTGAGTTTCAATTCAACGGGGGGCAACATCGTCGACGATGGTGACAAGACCACCCGCGTGTTGGCGAACTCGACCTACCTGTATGGCCGTGCCATCGGTGCCAGTGGCAGCGATCACCTTGATGTGATCACGGGATCGCTCAATGCCAACGCCGATACGGGCGGGGTCTACATCGACCTGCCGACGGCCACCGGCGGCAGCTACACGAACACCCTGACCTTGACGGGCGTGTACTCGGCTGGGCCGGTTCAGATCACGCTCCATGAAGGTGACATCGCCATCAACGGTGACATCTACGCATTCGATCAGGCCGTGCGCCTGACCTCCGACCGCGGTTCCATCTTCAACCCGAACGGCACCGTGTATGTCGGCAGCGGCTCGCTGACGCTGGACGCGGCGGGCAGCATCGGCAGCAGCAGCCGTGCGTTGAACATCTACGCTTACGGCGCGGCACTGGATGCGCAGGCTGGCACCGGCATCACGGTGTCCAGCGACGGTTCACTGATCCTGGGTACGGTGACTGCGACGCCGGCCGGTGCGGTGTCGATCACATCCACCAGCGGCTCGTTGCTGGACGATGGCAACGCGGCCACCGGCATCACCGGCAGCCAGGTCAGCCTCAGTGCCATGTACGGTGAACTGGGCAGCAGCGGCGCGGCCTTGAGTGTCGACACGACGCGCCTGAGCCTGGCGGCTCAGGGCACAGTGGCGGTGAACAATGGCGCCACGCTGACCGAGCTGAACCTCACGCGCACGGGTGGTGCATACGGCACGATCGACATCACGGCCGGCGCAGGCCAGGTCTTCAACATCAGCGAGAGCGGTGGCAACCACGTGCTCACGGAAGTGAGCAGTACCTCGCCGCTGGCCTTCGGCTTCAACGGCGCGGGCTCGGTGAGCGTGGGCACGATTGACGTGGGTGCGGCAGGCAAGGCCTCGGTCACCAGCACCGGCGGCAGCATCGCCAACATCGATACCGATTCGTCCATCACCGCCGGCACCGTGGCCCTGGCCGCGGGCACGGGGGGCTCGATCGGCACCAGCACCAGCGCGATCGAACTGCATGGCACCACCGATCTGTCGTTGACGGCCGGCCGCAACCTGTTCGTCAACGACGACGCGACGCTGGCCAAGCTGGCCATCACCAGCACGAACGCCAGCACCGGCACCCTCAGCCAGTTCGGCATCACGGCGAGCGGCCAGAGCGTGAGCCTGTCCGACTCCGGCAGCTCGCAGGTGGTGGATGTCGTCGGGGCCGGGGACTTCAGCTTCACGAGTGCCAAGAGCATCCAGGTGTCCGAGATCGTCGGCACGGGTGAGATCCTGCTCGCCACGACCGGCACGGGCGCCAATTCCAACATTGGCATGTTGAACGCCAGCGCTGGGCGCATCCATGGCTCGAAGGTGACGCTGACGACCGCGTCCAGCGGCAGCACCGGCGGGGCGATCGGTGCTGCCGGTGCGGCGGTGCGTGTCTCCACGCCCGCCCTGGTGCTCAACGGCCGCGGGGACATCCACGTCGCTGACGACCAGAGCCTGAACCTCCTGGACATGACGGTGACGCACGGCCAGAACACCACCTACGGGTACGGTGTGTCGGCGAGCAACATCGCTCTGACCATCGGAGACGGCAACACGCAATCCTTGACCATGCAGGCCACGGGCGACATCGACTTCCGCTACAGCGTCGACCGGGGCTTGAGCCTGGGCACCATCGACGCCGGCACGGTCAGTACCGGCGCCGTATCGCTCACGTCGCGCAGCGCCCCCACGGGCACCAACGCGCAGATCAACCGCAACAACGGCTCCATCACCGCCGGGGCGGTAAGCCTGGCGGCGGTGGGCAGCAACGGCGGTGTCGGGGCTGGGGGCATGCTCTCCCTGTTCACGGAGAACCTGTCGATTGCGTCGGGTGGCAATGTCGCGGTCTCGAACGCCGGGACCTTGCAGTCGCTGAACCTCGACCTGCAGCACCGCACCAGCGGGGCCAGCACCCACAGCTATACGATCGGCTCGGGCGGAGGCCTCACCTTCTCTGTCAGTGACTCGACCGGGGTCAACGGCCTGACGCTGAACAACATCGCCCAGGCCGGCCTGGACCTGAGCCTCAAGGTCGACCGGACGATCACGGTGGGCAGCGTCGACGTCGGTACTGGCGACCTCACGCTGACCAGCGCCAATTCGGCTGGCGTGGCCAACGGCACGATCTACGGTGGTAGCGGCGCCAGCGCCGGCAGCCCGTCGATCACCGCCGACCACCTGACGCTCAACGGCGGCAACGTCTACACCTACAACAACAGCAACACCCCGCTGTACACCTCGGTCAACGCGCTCAGCAGCAACATCACCAGCTTCCTGAACCTGTCGAACAACAAGTCGCTGACGCTGCTGGACAACACCGTGGGCGGCAACGCCAAGGTGACGACCACGACCGGCTCGATCGTGCAGGGAACAGGCGCACTGTTCACCGCGCCGAACCTCACGCTGATCGCCGCCCAGGCCATCGGCGCTACGGGCGCGGCCAGCAACACGGTGCAGACCAATGCACGTCAACTGGTGCTCAGCGCTGGTCGCGACATCGTCGTCAACAACACGACCGACCTGTTTGGTCTGGACATCACGTCGAACCACGCGTCGGTGGGAACCCGGAACACCGTGTCGGTGACGGCAGACCGGCTGGATCTGCTGGTGACCGACAGCGTCGGCGGCAACCAGTACACGCTGGACCGCATCACGGATGCCAGCGGCATCAACTTCAGCCTGCGTACCGACGTGGACCTCGTGGTCGGCTCGGGCGATGTGAAGTCGGGCCACCATCTGACGCTGGAAAGCGCGGGCGTCAACACCTCGATCACCAACATCGGCAACTCCACCTTGAAGGGCAACAGCGTGTCGCTGCTGGCCACCGGCTCGGTGGGTGTGACGGGTGACGCCACCACGCGCATGCAGACGGATGCGCGCTCGCTGACCGTGACCACAGGCGCCAACGCTTTCGTGGACAACGCGCAGGACCTGCTGGACCTGTCGTTCAGGAGCTCGCAGTCGCCGAGCGGCGTGGCGCCGACCTACAGTGTCACCGCTCCGGAACTGACCTTCGACATCACCAGCGATGGCACGACCACGACGGTGAACCAGATCCACGACACGAGCGGCCTGAACTTCTCGCTCAACACCAACCAGAGCCAGGTGATCGAGCTGGTCGACGTGCAGAAGACCGGCACGGTCTCGCTGACCACCTTCCGCGACCTGCTCGCCGGCAGCAACCCGGCTCACGGCATCACCGCGGCCAGCACCACGCTGGCGACGGCCAACTACGGCAGCGGCTCGGGCGGCACCATCGGCGCCCTCGGCCAGGAGATCCAGCTGTCGTCTCCGCTGCTGACGGTGAACTCCACGGGGTCGGTGTTCATCAACTCGGACACGCACATCGATCGGCTGACGATCAATGCCACGCACCCCGTGGCCACCACCAGCACCTACGCCATCCAGTCGGTGCCGGTACTTGGCAACACGCCCTACACCTTGCTGAGCGGTACCGACAGCAACACGGGCTCCAGCCTCACGAACCTGAACGATGTCGAAGGCCTGGTCTTCTCGTTCGACAGCGACCGTGCCATCGAGGTGGGCGACCTGAACCTGGGCACCACCGGTTCGGTCAGCTTGAGCAACCGTGGCGGCGGCAGCATCACGGGTGACGGCGTGGCAGGCACGCAGATCCAGGCCGCCAGCCTGTCGATGGACAGCAGCGGTGGCGCCATCGGCGCTGCCGGCGCCGGCAACAGCATCGAGGCCACGGTGGCCTCGCTGAGCGCCACCTCCAACGGCGGCGCGACCTACCTGAACCTGCATGGCCGCACCTCGGTCAGCGGCGTGAGCGCCAACGGCGATGTCAACCTGGTCAACGACATCGGGGACATCGCGCTGGGCAACATCGATGCCCGGGGCAACTCGGTCAACATCAACAACCTGGGCGGCTCGATCCTCAGTGGCTCGATCAGCAGAACCACGAACGTGTCGCTGACGGCGGCCGGCTCGATCGGCAACCAGTCGGCCGTGAGCCTGTCTGCCAACGGCGGTGGCACGACCACCCTGACGGCGTCGGCCGCAGCGGCCAATGGCGCCGCCGGCAACATCAACATCAGCGAAAGCTACGGGCTGATCGCAGACACGGTGACCGCGCCTGGATCTGTGACGCTGACCGCCGGTCGCGCGCTGTCCGTGGACACGGTCAACGGTGGTGGCGCGGTGACCCTGACGGCCTCGCAAGGCAGCATCACGGGCACCAGTGTGTCGAACCTTGTCTCTGGCAGCAGCGTGACGCTGAACGCCGGTTACAGCTCCGGCTATGGGGTCGGTGACGCAGGCACTTCGCTGCGTGTGGCGACCGGGAATCTCGCGGTCAATACCCCGGGCAGCATCTACATCCAGGGTCAGCAGGACCTGCAGACGCTGTCGATCAACCGGGCGACATCGTCGGGCACGGCCAGCGGCGGTACCTTGAGCCTGACGGCCACCAATCTGACGCTGAGCGCCAGCGACAACGGCACCACGACCACCTTCACCAATCTGACCGATTCCACCGGGCTGGATTTCAACTACCAGGCCATCGGCCGCATCGCGGTGGGCACCATCAACGTGGGCAACACCGGATCGGTGACCCTGCGTTCCAGCCTGTACAACAGCGACGGCGCGATCACGGCCGTCAACGGCAGCTCGCGCATCACCGCAGGCAGCGCCTCCCTGACCACGCTGGGCACGGACAGCTACATCGGCACCAGTGGCCAGGCCCTGGGGCTGGCCGTGGGCACCCTGAGCGCGAGCTCGGGCACTGGCGGTGCCTTCCTGACGCAGGCCGGCTCGCTCAACCTCAGCAACCTCACGACCACGGGTGATCTGTCCGTCACGGCGACGGCAGGTGACCTGACGCTGGGCACGATGAGCTACGGCGCCAACAGTGCTTTGCGCCTCACCGCCAGCGCGGGCAGCATCCTGGCTGGCAACGTGACCCTGAGCGGTACCGGTGCCAACTCGTCGATCCACCTGACCGCGGCCAACGGCATCGGTACCGAACTGGCGCCGATCATCGTCAACGGCAACGCTGGCAACAGCGTGAATGCCACCGTCACGGGCGCCGGCTCGCTCTACCTCAACAGCACCGGCTCGCTCACCGGAGGCCTGACGACCTCGGTCGCCAACGGCTCAACCAACGTCACCGCGGCCGGCAACATCGTGCTGACGTCGATGTCCTCGGGCACCGACGCCATCGGCAACGACATCAACGTCACCGCCAGCGCGGGCAACATCACGGTCAACAACGTGTTGGCTGGGGCGAATGCCCGCTACAGCGGCGTGAACCTGTCGGCCAACGCCGGCAGCATCCTGGCGACGGGTGCCGGCACGGTCACCGGCTACGACCTGAACCTGTTCGGCGCCAATGGCGTGGGTACCAGCAGTAACCGCGTGGTGGTCAATGGTCAGCGCGTGTCGGTCACCACCAACGGCGGTGCGGCCTATCTGGGCACCAGCGGTGCGTCGGTACTCACCAACGTGGCCACGAACGGTGGCGCCATCGATGTCAGCACGGCGCATGACCTGCTGATCGCCAACGCCACCTCTGGCGGCGGCTCGATCACCGTCAACGGCACGGCGGCGAATGTGGATCTGATCGCCGGCAACATCAACGCCGGTTCGGGCAATGTGTCGCTGATCTCGAACAGCACGGGCGGCACGGTGCAGGACGATGGCTCCCTGCTCACACGCATCACCGGCAACACGGTGACGCTGCAGGGCGCGGGTGGCGTGGGCAGTGCCTTGATGGCCATGCAGACCACGGCCAACACGCTGGCCTTGAGCGACGCAGCCGGCGGTGTCGGTATCTATGTGAACGACAACAACACCAACGGCCTGACCCTGAGCTCGGTGACCGCTGGCGGTGGCGCCATCGTCATCAATGCGGCAGGCCCGTTGACGGCCACCTCGGTGGCGGCCACGGCTGATTCGGTGGGCAACAACGTCACGCTGAGCACCAGCAACGGTGGCATCACCGTTGGCAGTGTGTCGGCTGGCGCGAACAACGGGGCTGTGGCGCTGAACTCGGCCGGCGCCATCGTGGGCAGCGGTTCGGGCACGAACATCACCGCCCACTCGGCGCAGCTGACGGCTGACGGCAACATCGGCGTGGTCACCAACCTCGCCACCGGTGCCGGCACGCCGCTGCGTGTGAACGTGAGCCAGCTCGACAGCCTGACGGCCACCGGTGCGAACCGCGTGGTCAGCATCAACAACGTCAATACCGGCACGTGGACGGTGGGCGCGGCCGGCCTGACCATGGGCACGGGCGGCTCGGCCTACCTGCGTTCCGCTGGCAGTCTGGACGTGAGCGCGGCCACCCTGCCGCAAGACGGCAACCTGCTGCTCAGCGCAGCAGGCACGCTGACCTTGCCCACGGCCGGCCTGAGCACCACGGGTGCACTGAGCCTGACGGGCGGCACCGACGTGGTGACCACCGCCAGCGGTGCCGCGGCACGCAACCTGACGCTGAGCGGTGACACGGTCTACGTGCGCAGCGGTTCGGCCGGTGGCAACACCGTGCTGACGACCACGACGGACACCCTCGATGCCGCATTGACCGGCGCCGGTGCGCTGACAGTGAACAACACCGGCACGCTGACACAGACCGCACTGCAGACCACCAACGGCAACATCACCGCGACCAGCTCCACGGGCATGGCGGCCCAGAGTGTGGTGGCAGGCGGTGCCAACCGCACCATCTCGCTCACGGCCACCACGGGCAACCTGACCACCAGCACGGTGAACGCGGGTGCCAGCGGCACGATCTCGCTGACGGCGACTGCCGGCCAGCTCTTCACCGTGTCGTCTTCGCTGACTGGCAGCGTGCTGAACCTGACCAGCGGCACGGGCATCGGCAGCAGCAACTCGGCCTTCGACGCCACGGGCATGACCGTGAACGCCGAAGTCACCGGCGTGGGCGATATCCACCTCACGTCCACAGGTGTGCTGACCACCGGCACGCTGACGACGGCCGATGGTGACATCGACGTGGCCGCCTCTGGCAATCTCAATGCCAACGGCGTCATCACGGCGGGGCTGGGCGGTGATGTGTCGCTGGCCTCCGACAACGCCACCGTCACGGTGGCGCAGGCCTTTGCCAGCCAGGGCGACCTGACGGTGGAAGGCCAGCAGATCGTGCTGAACGGCGGCACCGTCAACACCAGCGGCCAGCAGCACTACACCGGTGCGGTGGCACTGGGTGCCGATACCACGCTCACAGCCAGCGCGCTGACCGTCGATGGAGCCGTCAACGGAGCACGGGCTCTGACGGTGAATGCCAACACTGGTGACGCGGCCTTCAATGGCGCAGTGGGCGGTACGACACGCCTGGGCGCGCTGACGGTCAATACCGCGGGTGAAACCAAGTTCGGTGCGGTGCGCGCGGCCTCGGTGTTGACCGACGATCCGGGCACGGTGGTGCTGGCGGGTGATGTGAACACCACCGGCACGCAGACCTACGGCGAACTCGTGACCCTGGCGGCCAACGTCACGCTGACCGGCACCACGGTGTCGCTGGCGGGCGGTGTGGATGCCAGCACGGATGGTGGGCAGAGCCTCACGGTTCAGGGCAATGCGGTGCTGGGCACCGTGGGCGACAACTACGCCCTGTCGAGCCTGACGGTCAACGGCGCGAGCACCCTGAGCGGAACCGCGGTCAACACCACCGGTGCCCAGAGCTACAACGGCGCACTCACGCTGGATGCGGATGTGGTGCTGGAGGGCGGATCGCTGGCCTTCAATGGCACGGTCGATGGCGCCCATGCCCTGACGGTGAACGCCGGCAGCGGCGACGTGGCCTTCGACCACGCCGTGGGTGGCACGACACGCCTGGGCGCGCTGACGGTCAATACCTCTGGCGAGACTCGCTTCACGTCGGTGCGCGCGGCCTCGGTGACGACGGACGATCCGGGCACGGTCGTGCTGGCTGGCAATGTGAACACCACCGGCACGCAGACCTATGGCGAACTCGTGACCCTGGCGACCAACGTCACGCTGACCGGCACCACGGTGTCGCTGGCCGGTGGCGTGGACGCCAGCACGGCCGGTGGCCAGAGCCTGACGGTGCAGGGCGATGCGGTACTGGGCACCGTGGGTGATACCCACGCGCTGTCGAGCCTGACGGTCAACGGTGCGAGCACCTTGGACGGTGCCGTGGCCACCACAGGCGGTCAGACCTACAACGGGGCGGTCACGCTGGGGGCGGACATCACCCTGAGCGGCAGCGGTCTGGCGTTCAACGACACCATCGACGGTGCACATGCGCTGACCGTGGAGGCGGGCAGCAGCGACGTGGTGTTCGACCATGCCGTGGGCGGCACCACGCGCCTGGGCGCCCTGACGATCAACACCGCCGGTGAAACCCGCCTGAACGCCGCGGTCCGCGCAGCCTCGGTCGAGACCGATGCGGCAGGCACGGTGGTGCTGGCCAACACGGTCAACACCACGGGCACGCAGACCTACGGCGAGCGTGTCACGCTGGCAGCCAATGTCGAGCTGACTGGCTCGACGGTGTCCCTGCTCAATGGCGTGGAGGCCACCACGGTCGGCGGCGAGAGCCTGGCCATCCAGGGCAATGCTGTCCTGGGTGATGTGGGCGACACGCAGGCACTGTCGTCGCTGAGCGTCAGCGGCACCACCACGCTGGAAGGCACCTCGGTGTCGACCACCGGCAGCCAGACCTACAGCGGCGCACTGGCGCTGACCGACGACACGACCCTGCACAGCACCGGCGGCTCGCTGGTGTTCGGCAGCACCGTCGACGGCCCGGCCAGCAACACGCTGTCGCTGCGCGCGGACGTGGGCGATATCGATGCCGCAGGCGCGGTGCGCATCGGCAACCTGGTGAGCAGCGCCGATGGCGGCACGACACGCTTCCGCGGCGCGCTGACGGCCGAGGACATCGGTGGCCTGCAACTGTCGGGCATGGGCTTCGTGTTCGAAGGCGCCGTTGCCGCGACCACGGGGGCCCTCTCGATCGCCAACACCAGCGCCTCGGGCACCACGAGCTTCACGCCGGGCGCCACGGTGCAGGCCGCGACCGGCTTCACGCAGACGGGCGGCGCGGCGGTCTACCTGCCCGCCACCGTGCGCGTGACCAGTGGCCCGATCAGCCTGGAGGCGCCGGCCTACCTGCCGGGCGGTTCGGCCGAACTGACCACGGATGGCGACATCACGCTGACCGGCTTGATCGGGCGCAACACGTCGCTGGTCATGGCAGCCGGTCCCACGGGTGTCTTGACGATCGGCCGTGATGATGCCGTGGCCGAGCACAAGCTCGACCTGGGACGCCTGCGGGTCTCGTCAGCGGTCTCGGCACAGATGTTCGGCCGCATTGGCGGGCGCACCGGTGCCATGGCCGCAGCCGGCATCGCCGGTGGCCTGGTCAATGCGCCGTACTACATGAACGGCACGCCCTGGGGCCCGATCGACCTGATCGGCTCGCTGGCGGCATCGACCCTGCCGGGCAACGTGATCCCGAGCATGCCGCGCGTGGGCGCGCTGTTCACGGGCAACTTCTCGACGACCGGTCTGTCGCCGGATGCGCTGGGTGTGTTCAAGGATCCGGTGGTGCTGACAGTGGCCTCCGCCAATTTGCAGAACAATGGCGTGTTGGCGCCCATCACTGACGAGCGCGATGCCGCCGAGCCGGCCGTGCGCTGAGGGCGCCCTGAACGAACTGGACATCCTGGATGACTGACGCTTCCTTTCCGCTGTTCTACCAATCGCCCCGGGTGCTGACACCCGGCGAGCATGGCGAGCGCTCCCTGGCGCGCGACCCTGGCTACGCCTTTGCCGCCACCACCAACGCGGTGCCGCTGGTGGCCGAAGAGCTGACGACGGCCGCACGGCACTTTCCCATCGTCTTCAGCGACGAAGCCACCCCGCATCCCGTGGCCATCCTCGGGCTGCGGGGGCAGCAGAACCTGTTCGTGGGGGCCGATGGGCAATGGGCGGCTGGCGTGTACGTGCCGGCCTATGTGCGGCGCTATCCCTTCATCTTCCTGGAGGATGAAGCCCGTGCCGAGCTGACGCTGTGCATCGACGAGGCGGCCCAGGCCCTGGTGCCCGGGCGTGATCGCCCCCTGTTCGACGAGCAGGGCGAGCCCACGGCCCTGACGCGCAGCGCGCTGACCTTCTGCCGCGACTACCAGGCGCAGCACCTGGCGGCGGCGGCGTTCGCGAAGGCGCTGGTCGAGGCCGATCTGCTGGTCGATCACCGCGCCGATGTCTCGCTGCGCAACGGCGAACGCCTGAGCCTGGCCGGCTTCAAGGAGATCGATGCGGACCGCTTCGCCAAGCTGCCCGACGAGACCTTCCTGGCCTGGCGTGCCAAGGGCTGGCTCACGCTGGCCTACGCCCACTTCTTCTCGATCGGGTCGTGGTCGATCCTGGTGGACCGATTGGGCGGCGGCAAGGCCTGATAACGGGGCTGTTGGCCGGGAGGAGGATGCTACGCTAGCATCCATGCAATCACCCTTCTGCCCGTGAAGATCCGCAGCCGTCTGCTCTGGCTGGTGTTCGTGGCCTGGCTGCCCTCGGCCCTGGCCATCGGCGTCGTGGCACGATCGGCCTATGTGGAGCAGCGCGACGCCGTGCTGGCCGAAGTCCGGAAGGTGGCAGACAACCTCGCGGGCATCGTCGAGCGCGAGATCGACAAGCGCTTCGTGATGGCCCGCACGCTCAGCTCGTCCAGCTCACTGCAGTCGGGCAACCTGCAGCGCTTTTACGTCGAGGCCGAGCGCGCTACCCAGGGAACCGGGAGTTGGGCACTGCTGCTCACGCGCACCCATCAACTGCTCAACACGGCCCGCCCTTACGAGCCCGGCTTCTCGATCCCCATGGCAGAAGGCGATCCCTGGCTGCCCGCAGGTGAGGACATCTACTTCTCGATGAAGGGGCCGGTGATCAAAAGGCCGGTGCTTGGCGTCGTGGCCATGCCCAAATCGCAGCCCGTCCGGTATGGCGTTGCCGTGGCTTTCGAGCCCAAGGTGTTCCAGGCCATCGTGAACGAGAAGACCGCGGCGCATTACGCCGTGGTGGCCGTGATGGACAAGGATCTACGCGTGATGGCGCGCAGCAAGAATCCGGACCGCTGGATTGGCCGGCACGCCACCGGGCCGCTGAAGGAGCGTGCCATCGCCGGCAAGGCCGGCTTCGAGCCCAGCGTCACGCTGGACAATGTGCCCTCCCTGACCTACCTGAGCGCCCAGAACCGGCACGGGTGGTATGCCGTGGTGGCCTTGCCGCTGGCGGATCTGGACCGTCAGGCCCGCAAGGCCGCCATCGACGCGGTGGGGCTGGCCGGCATCCTGCTGGTGCTGAGCCTGATGTTTGCCCTGTATGTGGCGCGCAGCATCGGCCGCCCCATCCTGGCCTTGAAGGCTGCCGCTGACGATCTGGTGCAGGAACGCGTACCCACTCCGCCCAGAACCGGGCTGTTCGAGGCCGATGAGGTTGGCAAGGCCTTGCATGACGCTGGCGTGCGGGCCCGTCAATCTGCCGAGATCCTGGAGGCCCGTGTCAACGAAGCCGTGGCGCGCACCGCCGAGGTCCAGATGCGTCTGGCGGAGGCTCAGAAGCGCGAAGCCGTGGGCCGGCTGGCCGGTGGCGTGGCGCACGATTTCAACAACCTGCTTCAGACGATCAGCGCAGCACACCATCTGTTGCTGCCCACCACACCCGAAGGGCCGCCTCGGCGGATGCTCGAAGCCGCCTCGCGGGCCACGGGCAAGGCCACGAGCCTGGTCAAGCAGATGCTGGCCTTTGGCAGGGCACAGGCGCTAGCGCCTGTGCCGGTGGACCTCAATGACTTCCTGCTCAAAGTGAGTGAACTCACCAGCAAGGCGGCTGGTGCGAATGTGGCACTGCATGCCGAGGTCGAGCCTGGCACGCCGGCTGTGTTTGTGGACCCGACGCAGTTCGAGCTGGCCTTGCTCAATGTGATCTTCAATGCCCGCGATGCCATGAAGGACGGGGGGCGCATTGACATCCGGGCTGCCACGGTAGGGGCGGGCGACTCAGAGCAGCATGTGCCCGCAGCATCAGCTTTCGTGCGCCTGGAGGTGACGGACGATGGCCCGGGCATGTCTCCGGAAACCTTGCAGAAGGCGTTTGACCCCTACTTCACCACCAAGCCGGTGGGGGCGGGCTCTGGCTTGGGGCTGGCCCAGGTGCAGTCCTTTGCCCGGCAATCTGGCGGTGAGGCCAGCATCACTAGTGAGCCTGGCCGCGGTACCACCGTGTGCCTGCTGCTGCCGGCCACCACGCAGGCCACGGCTGCTGCGCCGGATGCTTCGGTCAGATCGGCCCTGATGCACGGACCCTTGCGCGTGCTGATGGTCGAGGACGACCCCTTGGTGGCCTCCGTTGTGGTGGCGGCAATCCGTGGGGCGGGACACTCGGTCCAGCATTGCGCCACCGCGGATGAGGCCAAGAGCGTGCTGCAGCACGGCGGCAAGTTCGATGTGGTGTTCAGTGATGTGGTGATGCCTGGGAACACCACGGGCTTTGATCTGGCGCGCTGGTGTCATGCGCACCAGCCGGGTCTGCCTGTTGTGCTGGCGTCGGGCTATACCGCGCAGGCCCCGCAGCCCGATGTGAAGGTGCTCAGGAAGCCCTATCACGTGGATGAACTGCTGGATGCCTTGAGGCGCGCCGTCGATGGTGTGGCCTGAACGCCGGGAAACGCGCCTGTCGTGGTGCATGGGCCCGCCTGTGATTGGTGCACCCCAGCCCATGGCATGCCCAATTTCAGGGAAAAAACCGAATCCGGAAAATTGATTTAATCCTAAAGTGTCCTGTCTGCTGGCACCGCTTTTGCGTGCTGCGGACAGGCGCCGGGGCTCCCAGCCTGTCGCCGCATTCCCATGCTTGTTGGCGTCCATGGAGGCTCCATGCTCATCCCCACCTCGACCCCTGTGGCGGGCCTGCATCGCGCGATGCTGGCCGCGCCGACACGCCAGTTGTTCGCCTCCAACGATGTGCAGGAGACCCGCGCGCTCGTGGCCCGGGTGATGAAGCCGCATGCGCTGAACATCACCGGCGGGCGTCAGCGCCTGCAGGCGCGCATGCACCATCTGGCGCTGGGCGATGTCAGTGTCAGCCGCCCGTGCTATGGCGCCGAGGTGAGCATCGAGCCGGGCGAGCTGGATGATTTTTTCCTCGTGATGATGCCCCTGCAGGGCCATGCCCAGGTACGCAGTGGTTTCGACACGCTGGAGTCACACCCTGATCTGGCCTCGGTGGTGAGCGCACACCTGGGCACGGCCATGCGCTGGAGCGCCGATTGCGACCAACTGATGGTGCGCATTGCCCGGCCGTTCCTGGAGCGCATGCTCACGGCCCAACTGGGGCGTGAACTGGATGCCCCCCTGCAGTTCGCGTTGGGCCTGCGCTGGAAGGAGCAGCCAGCCTGGCAATGCCTGATGCGTTACCTGGTGGACTGGGCCGAGCAGGTGGGCGACATGTCCGAGCACAAGCTGCTGGTGGGGCAGATGGAGCAGATGGTGGCCACCTCGCTGCTGTCATGCCAATCGCACAACTTCAGTGATGCGCCCCTGGCGAGGCGTTCGACGGTGCTGCCTCGGCATGTGCGCCGTGTGCAGGAGTATCTGCAGGCCCATGCGCACGAGAACATCCGTGCGGAGGTGCTGGCCGAGATCGCTGGGGTGAGCCTGCGCAGCCTGTATGCGGGCTTCCATGATTTCTGTGGCGAGAGCCCGATGCAGTACCTGCGCCATGTCCGCCTGGAGCGGGCGCGGGGAGATCTGCTGGCGGGGCCTGTGGGCGGTGGCGTGGCTTCGGTGGCGCTGCGCTGGGGGTTTGCGCACATGGGGCGCTTCAGTGCCGAGTACAAGGAGCGTTTTGGGGAATCACCCAGTCAGACCTTGAAGCGGGTTTGATGCCTCTTGTTCCATTGCGCTTGCCGCGGTTGTAGCGCTTTGTCGCGGCAACGCGGGGCGCGGGATGTGGGGGCGGCCATCCGGGCTTCAATGTTGGCGGTCACACCTTCGGCGTGACTCCCCTGCGCTGCTCCCGACGAGGTGGCGCTGCCCAACTCGCTGCGCGCCCTGAAGGCGCTCCGCTCAAACATGGGCAGCGAGTCAGATGAACGAAGCATGCGCTGCGCGCATGCCCACCTCGCCGCTGCGCTGCTCGGCGCCAACAAGGCGCCCGGATGGCCGCCCCCACATCCCTGTCTCGCCCCGCTGGTGGCATGCGTAGAAGGTGTTGCGCAATGGGAGGATCGTGCTGGCTGCAAAGCCCAAGGCCGTCGCATGCGGAAAGCGGGGCACCCAAGGGCTGAGGGGAATGCGGGGCGGGCGCCTTGTTGGCGCCAACATTGAAGCCCGACCGGCGTTCCCCTCAGACCCCGCCCCGCGTAGCCACGACAAGGCGCTTAAACCAAGGCAGTCAAAGAAGCAGCAACTCCGATCAACAAACAGAGGTCAAGACAGGTTGAGCAACGATTCAAACCGCCCATGATGAAACACCAGTGGCGAGCCTTCCCGCGTGTCCAGCCGAACCACCCGCCCGATGAACAACTCGTGATCCCCTTCCCCATGGTGCTTGACCGTACTGCACACCAGTGTTGCCAGCGCCCCATCGATCACGGACACGCCCTCGGGCGCCTCGCACACCGCCACCTGATCGAACTTGTCGACCACCGCCGGGCTCGCGAAGCGGCTGGCCAGATCGTGCTGGCCATGCGCCAGCACGCTGATCGCGAAATGCGAAGCCTGCTGGAAGGCCGCCAGGTTGGGTGAGCGGTCCACCAGGCTCCACAACACGAGCGCGGGCGACAGCGAGAGCGACGCGAAGGAGTTGATCGTCAGCCCGATATCCCGCCCGTCCGCGCTGCGCGTCGTGACGATCGCCACCCCGGTCGGATAGCGGCCCAGCGCATGGCGCAAGGCCTTGCTCTCGAACTCGGTCTGCCCCCACGCGGGGCCGCGCGCAGAACTCATGGTGGGTGCGTCCTGCGCGATCATGCAGCCACCGCCTCGGCCATCTTCTCACCGATGAAGCGCTCGCAGGCCTGGGGTTCGGCCCACCAGGGGAAGAAGTCGGGCGGGTTGTTGAAGCCGTTGACGATGGCCTTGGCGATCGGCGGGCACTGGCCGGCGGCACCCAGCAGGTTGAGCAGGTGGGGGGGCGGTGGCATCAGCATGGAGTTGGTCCACGCGACCACGTCCTGGCCATAACGCCAGAAGGTCTCGAAAGTCTGGTTCATCCAGTCCTCTGTGTAGGGCTGGTCGCCGCGCGCCAGGATGGCATCGAGGTAGACGCGGAAGGCCTTGGTGGCGTTGTTGGAGCCCTGCCCCGTGATCGGGTCATTGACCACGACCGCATCGCCCAGGCCGAACACCAGCTTGCCCGAAGGCAGGCGCAGCACAGGCTTGCGGATGGTGGGCGCGAAGGTACCGGCCAGGATGCCGTTGGCATCGGTCAGCTCGACGTTCTTGGCGCGCTCGGCCTCCCAGGGCAGGAAGGTCTCCAGGATCTTGCGGCTGGTGGCCAGGTGCTCCTGCGGGCTGCTCACGCCCTTCCAGCAATCCATGGGGCCGCCGGGCAGGCCTTCGAACACCATGATGTGGCACGGGCCGGTGTGCGTGTAGGCAGGGAACACGAAGTACTCGCCCACTGTCGGGATCAGGTTGAAGGCCACGCGCGTGTAGTCGGGCGTCTCGACCAGCCCATGCACATAGGTCAGGGCCAGCGCGCGCTGTGGGCTGTCAAAACGCGAGCGTGTGGCATCGCGCTCGAACAGCTTGACGACCTCGCCCTTGCCCGCGGCCAGCACCACCAGGTCGTGCGTGCTGGCCAGTTCTTCCAGTTCGGCCACGCCCGCATCCTGCAGGATCAGCTTGCCGCCGCGCTGTTCGAACAGCTCCATCCATGCGGGCATCTTCACGCGCTGGTCCACCGACTGGCCGATGGCGTCGAGCCGGTGGCTCCAGTCGATCAGCTTGGCACCAGGCTGCTCGGGGTGCGGCACGGTCAGGCTGATGCCTTCGACCGGCGGGCACACGGTTTCCCACTGGTTCAGGCCGATGTCGCGCTCGATCTGCAGCGAGTCATTGAACATGCACTGGCTGGACAGGACCTTGCCTTTGCGCAGATCGTCCGGCGTGCGGTTGGTCACCAGGGTGACGTCGTAGTTCTTGTTCAGCAGGGACAGGGCCAGTGGCAGGCCGGCCTGGCCTCCACCCACGATGGCGATGCGACGCATGGTGCGTTCCTTTCAGGCGATTGGGGCAATGGGGTTGTATGGCGATGCGACGGTGTGTGTCGTCGTCAGGCCATCAGGCGGGGAATGGCGGGCACGTTCTGCTCGGGGCCCATGGCGGAGTAACCACCGTCGACGGCGTAGTCGGCGCCGGTGACGAAGCTGGCCTGGCTGGAGAGCAGGAAGGCCACCACCTCGGCCACCTCGCTTGGGTCGCCAACGCGGCCCAGCAGGTGATAGGACGAGGCCACGTCATCGGCCTTGGCGCGGTTGCCGCCGGCACATTCGCTGATCACACGCGACCAGGTCCAGCCGGGCGATACCGAGTTCACGCGGATGCGGTCGGGCGCGAAGTCCATGGCCAGGCTGCGCGTGACCTGCAGCAGTGCCGCCTTGGACACGGGGTAGAGCCAGCGACCCGTCTGCGCGACGCTGGACGAGATGCTGGTGAAGTTGACGATGGCTCCACCGCCGGCCTGCTTCATGGGCTCGCGCACGGCACGGGCCATCATCACGGCGCTGACCACGTTCACGTCCAGCGCCTTGAGCCAGTCGGCACGGCCCGAGGCTGCGCCATCGTCCAGATAGGTACAGGCCAGGTTCACCAGCAGGTGGATGCCGCCCAGGCTCTGCACCACGCCCGCCACAGCGGCGTCGAGCCGCGCATCGTCGGTCAGGTCCAGCGCCTGGAAGCGCACCTGCTGCGGGTGCTGGGCCGCCAGGCTGGCGCCGCCCGCTTCGTCCACATCGAACACCACCACCTGGGCGCCTGCGGCCACCAGGCGGTTCACCACGGCCTGCCCGATGAGGGTGGCGCCGCCGGTGACGATCGCCACCTTTCCGCTCAATCCTTGCATGACTTTCCTTTCCGTCCGCGTTGCGATCACCGGCGGGAAAGTCAGACGACTCGATCAGACTCCGCGCAGTGCGTGGCTTGATCTTGGTCGAAGAAGGGTGTCGGGCGGTAGCCGCAAGCTGCAGGCCTTATCCACTATCTGCGGACACTTCATGCAGCCGGGCGGAAAGCACGAGATGCCCCGGGGTGCCCGATGGCATCGGGTGGTCAGGCGATCTCCCTGGCCAGCATGTAGCCCGAGCCCGCGCCCGTGCCACCGCCGGGCCAGGTGCTGGCACCCACGTGGTACAGGCTGTCCACGCCGGTGCGCCAACGCGCGCGGCCCCAGGCCGGGCGCAGCATGAAGAACTGGTCCAGGTGATGGCTGCCGCTCAGGCTGTCGCCTTCGACCAGGTTGGGGTTGTCGCGCTCCAGATCGACTGGTGACAGCACCGTGCGGGCCAGCACCTTGGCCTTGATGCCCGGTGCGTAGCCTTCCAGCAGGTTCATCATGCGGTCGGCGTAGGCTTCCTTCAGTTCATCCCAGCTGCCAGGCATGAGCTGCCCGGCCGCGTCGGCCTGCACCTCGTAGGGCAGGGTGCGCACTTGCACCCACAGCACATGCTTGCCTTCTGGCGCGCGAGAGGGGTCGAAGGCCGTCGGCTGGCCCACCACCAGCATGGGCTCGGCAGGCAGGGTGCCGGCTAATGATTGGGCGTAGGTGGTGGCCAGTTGCGTGAGCGATGGCGCCAGGTGCACATAGGCGAACTGCTTGAGCGCATCGCCCGCACGCCAGTCAGGCAGTGACTCCATGGCCAGGTGGATCATCATGGTGGCAGGGCCTGGGCGCAGCTTGCTGGCCTTGGCGCTGTCGGTCGGTGCATCCTGTCCGAGCAGGCGGCCGTACAGCGCACGGGGGTGCACGTTGGCGATCACCGCGCGGCGGGCCATCAGCTTCTGCCCGTTGGACAGCTCGACGCCGGTGGCACGCCCCGATTCCACGATGATGCGGGACACCGTGCTCTCGGTGCGCAGCTCGCCACCAGCGGCCTCGACGGCCTTGACCATGGCCTTGATGATGGTGTCGGCACCGCCCTGGCCCAGCATCATGCCGAAGCGCTGGCTGGCCATGGCTTCCAGGTAAGGGAAGAGCGCACCACCGGACACGTCCGGCCCGAAGTCCAGGTGCATGCCCCAGGAGGCCAGCATGCAGTGCACGGATGGGCTCTGGAAGTGCTCGTGCAGCCAGTCGCGCGGTGAGCTGACCAGGATGCGCACCAGCTCCGAGGCCTTGCGCAGGCCCAGCCCACGGTACAGGCGCCACAGCAGCTTGAGCGCGGCCCACGATGGGGCTGGTGTGCCCAGCAGGCCGAAGAGGTAAGGTGCCTGTTCGTCGAAGGCCTTGTCGAGTTCGATCCAGCGCGCGGCGTCATCGGGATTCGCGCGGCGCACGTGCGCCAACGTGGCTTCAAGGCCTTTCTCGACGCCGACCCACGGCAGGCCCGACGCGGCCGGAAAGGCCGACGCAAAGGGCTTGTCGGCGGGGATGAAGCTCAACCCATGCTGGGCCAGCAGCCCGGCATGCTCGGCATGGAAGGGGGAGCCTGCGAAGGAGCTCAGGTTCATCGCATACAGGTCGTGCCGGAAGCCCGGCAGCGTGCATTGGGCGGTCTTGACGGCACCGCCAGGCAGCGACTGGCGCTCGAGCACCAGCACGCGCCAGCCCTTGGCTGACAGGTGAACGGCGGCGGCCAGGCCGTTGAGGCCACTGCCCACCACGATGGCATCGAAATGAGAACTCATGCAGCGTGAGAAAGAGAAAGCTCCGTGCGACGGAAGCTGTTGGCGAAGAAGGCCGGCGAACGCGGCCTGAGGGTGTCGGAAGGTGAGCAGCCAAAGCGCTTGCGGTACTGTTCGGCAAAGCGCCCCAGGTGCACGAAGCCGAAGTTCAGCGCCACCTCGGTGACGCCCACGGGGCGGCCTGAGCGGCTGGCATTGCACAGCAATTCATGCGCGGCCTTCAGGCGCTGTTCACGCGCATAGCTCAGCGGCGACGGCTCGCCCTGGCGACGAAAGGCCGCTTCCAGCGTGCGGGCGCTCACACAGGCGTGGTCGGCGATCTCGCACAGCGTGAGGGCACGGTCCAGGTGCGCGTGGATGTATTCCTTGGCGCGGCGCACGCAGCGCTCGTTGTTGCGCTCAGGGCGCGTGCTGGTGGCTTCTTCGGGCATCAGCAGCGCGAAGGCCGACAGCAGGAACTCTTCCATCGAGGCACAGGCGGCGCGGTGCGTGAGCCACAGCGAGCCGAAGCGGTCCATGTTGTGCGTGATGTCCATCGCGGCCTGCCACCAGGCGGCCACGCCGGGGTCCTGCCGGTTGCGGCTCAGGGCGAAGTCGGCATGCTTGGGGGCGCTGTCATTGAAGAAGCGCCGCTGTACCAGTTGGCTCGGCGCGCTGAACAGCAGCATTTCGCAGTCCGAACTCCAGTGCATGCGACCATGGCCCTGAGGCTGCAGGATGCTCAGCACATCGGTGTCGATGGCGATGTCCTCATCCTTCGATTCGAGCCGGGCCGATCCGCGCAGCGGAATCTGCACCATGTAGAAGTCGCCGCGCTGGCCCGGGTCGATGGTGACGCCTGCCCCATACGAGAGCACATTGAGCGAGGACTCCTGCAGGCGCACCTGATTGTGGCGCGCATCGAGGATTTCGGTCTCGCCGTGCATCGACAGCTCGTGCCTGGAGAAGACCTGGCCGATTTCACGGCTGGCCTGCTCGACCGTGGAGGCACGTACGAGGGGGAAACTGTCGAGGAGCAGGGGGGCGGGCAAGGGGGACATCAATCACTCCTGGAGTGCGACAGATAGTTGACATGTGAAGCAATTGCCGAACAACTAGGGTTTGCGCCAACTTGCCATGTCGCTGCCGGACCCGTCGCAAGGTCCGTCAAGTCACTTCAGGGGTAAAGCAATTTGCGGCCCACCCCGGTCCCGCAGGCGATCGGCGCGTTTCGGCTATTGGCTCGCGCCCAACGGATAGTGCCGATGCGGTCTGGGCGCGAGGATCGCCCCGTGTTCAATGCAGTAAGCCGGATGCGCCTGCCTGGGTGTCCGATGCCTGTTCGATGTCCTGGAAATCCGCCCCGAGAACTATTTTTCACATCGCGCTCACGCTGCTGGGCGTGGCCGTGGTCGTCTTCTTCCTGATGCGGGTGGTGCCAGGCGATCCGGTCGCCATGATGATCCCGCCGGGTGCGGGCCCCGAAGACATCGCCCGCTTGCGCGCCTTCTATGGCCTGGATCGGCCCATCCACGAGCAGTTCGCGGTGTGGCTGTGGCACGCGTTGCAGGGGGATTTCGGCACCTCCATCAGCCTCAAGCAGAACGTGCTGGGCCTGATCCTGGAGCGCCTGCCCGCCACGCTGGAGCTGGGTTTCACGGCGCTGACGCTGGCGGTGGTGACCGGTGGCTTGCTGGGTATTTCGGCCGCTGCCACGCAGGGCGGCTGGCTGGCCTCCGTGATCGATGCCATCACCGCCTTCTGCCAGGCGATCCCTGATTTCCTGTGGGGCCTGATCTTCATCCTGCTGTTCGGTGTGCTGTGGATGTGGCTGCCCATCTCGGGCCGGCTCGATCCCACCATCCCGTTCGATGCGGGCACGGGCTTCTACTTCTTCGAAAGCCTGCTCAGAGGGCGTTGGGATGTCACGGCCTCGGTGTTCGTGCACTCGCTGGCACCGGCCGTGGCCCTGGCCATTCCGGTCAGCGCCATGATCGCCCGCGTGCTGCGTGCGTCCATCCTCGAAGCGCTGTCGTCCGACTACGTGCTGCTGGCGCGCCTGAAGGGCATGTCGGGCGCACGGGTACTGTGGGTCGAGGCGCTGCCCAATGCGGTCACGCCCACCCTGCAGCTCACGGGCGTGCAGTTCGCCTTCATGCTGGGTGGCACGGTGCTCATTGAACGTCTGTTCAGCTACCCCGGCATCGGCGGGCTGGCCATCAACGCCGTGATCGCGCGCGATCTGCCGCTGATCCAGGGCATCGTGCTCACCTTCGCGCTGCTGTTCGTGCTGATCAACCTGCTGGTCGAGGTGCTGACCCTGGCCATCAATCCCCGTCTGAGGAGCTCGACATGAGCCGCGCCGCTGTTCCCGCCTACGCACGGCTCGTGCGCAACCCGCGCGTCGTCATCGGCGCGCTCATCGTCACCCTGCTGGTGGTGGCTGCGGTGTTCGCGCCCTGGCTGTCGCCGGTCGATCCGCTGGCGCAGGACTTGATGTCGCCGCTGCTGCCGCCGGGCAGCCTGGCCGAGCCGATGATGGCGGGTGATCCCGCCGTGATGCACTGGCTGGGCACGGACAGCCTGGGCCGTGATGTGGTCTCGCGCATGATCTGGGGCGCCCGCACCGCGTTGATCGTGGCCCTGCTGGCCGCCACGCTGTCGGCGCTGGTCGGCACGGTGCTGGGCGGCGTCGCGGGCTACTTCGGCGGCCGGCTCGATGCCGTCATCTGTCGCATGGTGGATGTGTGGATGGCCTTTCCGCCCGTGCTGCTGGCCGTGGTGCTGGTGGCCATGCTGGGCACCGGGCTCACCTCCGTGATCATCGCCATCGTGGTGGTGGACTGGACCCGCTTCGCGCGCATCGTGCGTGCCGAAGTGCGGGCCCAGCGCCAACTCGATTACGTGACCTCGGCGCGCATGCTGGGCCTGGGCCCGGTGCGCACCCTGGTCAGCGAGATCCTGCCCAATGTGGCGCCGCTGCTGATCACGCTGATCTCGCTGGAGATGGGCGTGGCCATCGTGGTCGAGGCCATCCTGAGCTTCGTGGGGCTGTCCATCGCCTCGGGCGAGGCCACCTGGGGCAGCATGATCGGCGAGGGGCGCCTGTACGTGAACCAGTCGCCCTGGCTGATGACAGTGCCCATCATCGCGACCATCGTCTCCGTCATCGGGCTCAACGCCCTGGGTGATGGCCTGCGGCATGAACTGGATCCGGTGGTGCGCAAATGAGCAAGCAAGTCCTTCACATCGAGAACCTGGAGATGTCGATCACTTCGGCAGGGCGCACCTCGCACATCCTGCGCGGCGTGAACCTGACGGTGGAAGCCGGCCAGGTCCATGCCCTGGTGGGTGAATCGGGCGGCGGCAAGTCCATGGTGACGCGCTGCGCCACCGGCCTCACGCCGCCGGGTGCACGCATCACAGGCGGGCACATCTTCCTCAATGGCAAGGATGTGACGCAGGCGCACGAGCGCGAATGGCGCCGACTGCGCGGCCCCGTGGTGAGCATGGTCCTGCAGGATCCGCTCACGGCGCTGAACCCCCTGCGGCGCATCGGCGCGCAGATCGAGGATGTGCTGCGCCTGCACAGCGGGCTGCGTGGCGATGCGCTGCGCAAGGAGTGCCTGGCCCTGCTGGAGAAGGTGCACATCCGTGATCCGGAGCGCGTGCGCCAGCTCTATCCCTACGAGCTGTCCGGTGGGATGCGCCAGCGCGTGGTCATCGCCATCGCCTGGGCCTGCAAGCCGCAGCTGATCATCTGTGACGAGCCGACCACGGCGCTGGACGTGACCGTGCAGAAGGAAGTGCTGCGCCTGATCCGCGAACTGGCCCGGGAAGGCCAGGGCGTGCTCTTCGTCACGCACGATCTTGGCGTGGTGGCCAAGCTGGCCGATCACATGAGCGTGATCCACACCGGGCGCATCCTCGAATCCGGGGCGGTGGCCGATGTCTACCGCGATCCGAAGCATCCCTACACCCGGGCCTTGCTGGGCGCGACGCCCCGCTTCGACCGCCCGGGCCACCAGCTCACGCCGGTGAGCGACAGCCTGATCGAATCGCTGCAGGCCGAAGCCCATCAGATCGACGCCTTGAGGAACGCCGCATGAGCAAGCCCCTTCTGCATGTCCGCGGCCTGGGCCTGGACGTGCCCGACCTGTCGCCGCAAGGGCGCCGTGACAAGGCGACGCGCACCATCCTGCAGGACGTGAGCATCTCGCTCGAACCTGGGCAGGCCCTGGGCGTGATCGGCGAATCCGGCAGCGGCAAGAGCTCGCTCGCGCGGGCGCTGACCCTCTTGATGCCGCCCCAGCGCGGCTTCATCGAGTTCGAGGGCGCCCCCATCGGCGCGGACATGGACGCCGAGCGCCTGCGTGATTACCGCGCCAAGCTGCAGCTGGTGTTCCAGGACCCGATGTCAGCGCTGAACCCGCGTCGCCGCGTGGGCGCCAGCATCGTGCGCCCGCTGGAGGCCCTGAACCGCCTGAACGGCCGCAAGCCCGAGCAGGCGGCCATCGCGTTGCTGGAGCGCGTGGGCCTGCCCGCCGGTTTCGCATCGCGCTATCCGCATGAACTCTCCGGCGGCCAGCGGCAGCGCGTGAACATCGCGCGGGCGCTGGCCCTCAGCCCCAAGGTGCTGATCGCCGACGAGGTGACCTCCGGCCTGGACGTGTCTGCCCAGGCCCGCATCGTGGAACTGCTGGAATCGCTGCGCCGCGAAGAGCGCGTCTCGCTGATCTTCATCAGCCATGACCTGTCGCTGGTGCGCAGCCTGTGCGACCGCGTGCTGATCCTGCGGGGTGGCAATGTGGTCGAATCCGGGGATTGCGGACAGGTCTTTGCGAACCCCCGCAGCGAATACACGCGCAAACTGCTCGATTCGATCCCCTTGCCCGAGCCGGACGCCCACTGGCTCGATGCTGTGCAAGGATAAGCGCCAGCCGGATAGCCCGGTGCGGATTCTGGATAGAGCCGCGCGGGGCATCTGGGCAAGATGGTGCCATCCCCACCGTCAGACTTTCGCAGGAGCATTTCAGTGACCCAAGTCCTCCAGGATCTCGTTCAGGGCCTCGCCACCGGTTCGGTGCGCATCATCGACCTGACCCACACCTTGTCCGAGGATTTCCCTGCGCTGCAACTGCCGCCGGAATTCGGACAGGTCTGGGGCTTCAAGCGCGAGAAGATCTCGCAGTACGACGCCGCCGGCCCCGCCTGGTACTGGAACAACTTCAGCTGCGGCGAGCACACCGGCACGCACTTCGATGCGCCTGTGCACTGGGTGAGCGGCAAGGATTTTCCCGCCAACACCGTCGACGAGATCGACCCGTCCGCCTTCGTGGGCCCGGTCTGCGTGATCGATGCCAGCGCAGAAGCCGCCGAGAACCCCGACTTCATCCTCACCGTGCCCTTCATCGAGCGCTGGGAAGCCCAGCATGGCCGCATCCCCGCGGGCGCCTGGGTGTTCCTGCGCACGGATTGGTGCAAGCGCATCTCGGATCCTGCCGCGTACGCGAACTTCGCGGCCGATGGTCCGCACACGCCTGGCCCGGACAAGGCCGCGGTCGAGTTCCTGGTGGCACGTGACGTGCGCGGCTTTGGTGTCGAGACCATCAACACCGACGCGGGCCAGTCCTTCGGCTGGGAAATGCCTTATCCCTGCCATACGCTGATGCACGGCGCCAACAAGTTCGGCCTGCAGTGCCTGAACAACCTGTACCAGCTGCCGCCCACGGGCGCGGTGATCATCAGCGCCCCGCTCAAGATCAAGGAAGGCTCTGGCTCGCCGCTGCGCGTGCTGGCCCTGGTCAAGAACTGATCCCCGGCCCGCGGTGCGGGCCAACTCTTCAATGAATCTTCAGTGCCTCGGGTCCGCCATGAGCGGGCCAGGGGATCGCTTTGTCTGTTGGATGGCGCCTGATGCGTGCGCCGAGAAAGGTTTGTATGACTACGAATGCGAATCACGATGGCAGCCGGCGTGCCTTCTGCGCCAACACTGGCATGGTGATTGCGGCCTTGGGTGCCTCCGGTCCTTTGAGTGTGCTTGCGCAAATGAAGAATTCGCTGACCATCGCCTACAACGTCGACCTGCCTTCCTGGGATCCCACCGTGGGCCCCTCGGCCGTGAACCCCACCATCCAGTCGCTGTACAAGGCGGTGTTCGCACAGTTCATCACGCAGAACAATGACCTGTCGCTGAAGTCCGACCTGCTCACCGAATGGGGCTGGAACGCGGACAAGACCCAGGTGTCCATGACGGTGCGCAGCGGTGCCAAGTGGCACGACGGCACGCCCATCACGGCCGAGGACGTGGCCTGGTCGCTGCGCCGCGCCGCCGATCCCAAGACGGGCAACCCGATCCAGTTCCTGTGGAGCAAGATCACCAACGTCAAGGCCGTAGGCAACAAGGTCACGGCCGATGTGCGCGAGTACGAACCGGCCCTGTTCAAGTGGATGGCCTTCCTCACGGGCTACATCCTGCCCAAGGCCTACTTCGAGAAGGTCGGCCCTGAAGGCTTCGAGAAGAAGCCCATCGGCAGCGGCCCCTACAAGGTCGACGAGTTCGTGCGTGGCTCGCACGTGCGTCTGTCCGCGTTCAAGGACTACTTCGGTCCCAAGCCCGTGTTCGAGACCGTGGTGATCAAGTTCACCACCGACCCGTCGTCCCGCGTGGCCGAGGTGGAGTCGGGCCGGTCGGACATCACGCTGGAGATCCCCTACGAAGAAGCCGACCGCCTCAAGGGCAAGGGCTTCGGCGTGAGCGTGGCGCCTGTCTCGGACATCGGCATGATCTTCCTGACGAACGTCGAGCCGATGACCAACGACAAGGTCCGCAAGGCCCTGGCCATGGCCATCGACAAGAAGGCGCTGGCCAGCCGCCTGCTGCGTGGCTACGTGCGCCCACTGGACACGCTGGAAGCCTCCGGCTATGCCGCCTACGATGCATCCATCAAGGCCCCGTTCGATCCCAAAAAGGCCGCCGCCCTGATGGCCGAAGCCGGCTACAGCGCTGCCAAGCCCCTGAAGTTCAAGGTGCAGACCACGCGTGGCTTCAAGCCCAAGGACTTCGAGGTGATGCAGGCGGTGGTGGGTATGTGGTCCCGCATCGGCGTGCAGGCCGAGCTGGAAGTCTACGAAGTGGCCAAGCACTACGAGTTGCGCTCGCAGCACAAGCTGGCACCGGCCGCTTTCTACAACTGGGGCAATGCCATCGGCGATCCTTCCACCTCCACCGGTTTCGCCATGTTCAGCCATTCGCCGCATTCGGCCTGGAAGGACCCCAAGGTGCTGGACGGCATGATCGGCCCGCTGTGGGGTGAGAAGGACGAGGCCAAGCGCATCGCCGGCTACAAGGCCGTGAGCAAGTACATCGCCGATGAGGCGCTGGTGATCCCGCTGTTCCAGTACAGCCAGACGGTGGTCTACCGCAAGGGCCTGAAGTTCGCGCCGCATGGTGCCGGCTTCGTGCTGCCCCAGACCATTGGCCAGGGCGCCTGACGTTTGCGGTTCTCCTGATTGAGGCAGATGGCTGTGCAACGCAACTCGACATCCCTTCTGGTGGCCATGTCCGTTGTGGGCGCGGGCATCTGCGCGACAGGAGCTTGGAGCCCGGCAGTGGCGCAAAGTGCATGGACCAGTGCCTTGCTGATCGCGCTGTTCGGGCTCATTTTTATCCTGGGCTGGCGTGCGCGACCGGTGGCGGCACGCCGCGCCGTGGTCGACGACGAGCCGGCGCTCAGCGTGGTGGCGCCTTTGCCGGAGCCGGTCAGCAGCGGCGCCAATGCCGATGCTTCCGATGTCTCTCTGAAGGATGTCGCCACGCTGGCCCACCGGCTGCGCGAGGGCATCGAGCAGTGCCGGCGCGACATGGACCGCGTCACGGACCTGGCGCGCCAATCCAGCGCCCTGGTGGCCACGGCCTCCGGTGCGACCAAGGATGTCAGCGCCTGCTTCGAATCGCTGCGCGAGAACCTGCAGGCGACGGCCCTGGTCTTCAAGGGCCTGCAGGGGCGCGCCGACGAAATCGGCGGCATCGTGGCCGTGATCAAGCGCATCGCCCGCCAGACCAATCTGTTGGCCATCAACGCCGCCATCGAGGCGAGCCGGGCAGGGGTCTATGGCAAGGGCTTTGCCGTGGTGGCGGCCGAGGTCAAGGAGCTGGCGCGCCAGACCGACGAAGCCGCGGCCGAGGCCGGGCGTCTCACGAACGAGCTCTCCACCTCATGTCGATCGGCCGATGCCGAGGTCGACAGAACCCTGAAGGTCGGTGACGAGGGGGTAGGGTTCAACAACGCCTCCCGCCACGCGATACAGCAGGTCGAGGACAGCGCGGCGACACGCATCGAGATCGTGTCAGCCTTCCTGAAGCGGCTGGACCAGCAGGTCGAGAGCAGTCAGGAGCTCGATCAATTGGTGAGGCATCACCAGACCGGATGAACATGACGTGGGCGCCCAGGGCGCCCATTGTTGCTTGAGACAGAACCACATCTCCATGAAACAAGAATTCGACATCGTTTTCGTTGGCAGCGGCATCAATGCCCTGGTCGGGGCGGCCTTGCTGGCCACCCGTGGCAAGCGCGTGCTGGTGCTGGAGCGCAATGACCGCCTGGGCGGCTGCATCCGCACGGAAGAACTCTTCCCGGGCTATCGGATCGATGTGCTCTCGCAGTGGTATCCGCTGTTCATGGGCAGCCCCGGCTATGCCGAACTGAAGGACAAGCTGGAGGCCGCCGGCCTGCGCTTTGTCCAGAGCGAGTACACCACCGGCCTGGTGCTGCCCGATGGCAGCGGCCTGGCGCTCAAGCAGGATCTGGCCGATGCCGCGCGCCGCATCGATGCGCTGTGCCCGGGTGATGGCCAGAAGGTGGCGGCCATGGCGGCCCGCATGTTCGGCGAGGATGCCTCGCTCACCTTCGGCCTGATGGGCCAGTCGCCCTATGGCTGGGACATGGCCAAGCTGCTGGCACGTGAAGGTTTCAAGCGCGGTGTGGATGGCATGGTCGCTTACGCATCCGCCTCGCTGGAGAGCTTCCGCCGCTGGGCCGAGCGTGAGCTGGCGCACGATGCCACCCGCGCGATGATCGCCCCGTGGATCCTGCACTCGGGCCTGGGGCCGGACGAGGCCTGCTCAGCCCTGATCGGCAAGCTCACGTTTGCTGCCGTGGTGGCCGGTGGCATGCCGGTGGTGCAAGGTGGCAGCGAAGGCGTGGTGCGCGCCCTCACCAAGGTGATCGAAGGCGCAGGTGGCAGCTTGCGGGTGAATGCCGATGTCACCGAGATCGTGTTCAGCGGCCAGGGTGCCAAGGCTCGTGCCACCGGCGTGCGCGTGGGTGACGAACTGGTGCAGGCCAAGCAGGCCGTGGTCTGCAACGTGACGCCCACGCAGCTGTACGGCCGCCTGTGGCCCGATGCCCCGGCGGCCGTGCAGGAGAAAGCCCAGGGCTACCGCTATGGCCGTGGTGGCATGCAGATCCACTTTGCGCTGCGTGGCCAGCCTCAATGGACGACGCCGGAGCTGGGTCGCGTGCCACTGGTGCACCTGACCGAAAGCATGGAAGAGGTCTGCCTGTCGGTGGTCACGGCCTGCAATGGCTACCTGCCCGCCCGGCCCACACTGGCCATCGGGCAGCCGACGGCGGTCGATCCCAGCCGCGCACCGGCGGATGGATCGATCCTGTGGGTGCAGATGCAGGAGCTGCCCAGCCGCATCCGTGGCGATGCCGGCGGCACGATCGACGTGCCGGCCGATGGCGCCTGGACCCCGGCCGTTCGTGAAGCCATGGCCGACCGCGTGCAGCAGCGCCTGGAGCAGGTGATACCGGGCCTGAGTGCCCAGGTGGTGGGCCGCAAGGCCTTCAGCCCGGCCGATCTGCAGGGCCTGAACTGCAACCTGGTGGGCGGCGACCCTTATGCGGGCGTGTGCTCGCCGGACCAATTTTTCTGGATGCGCCCTTTCGCGTCCACGGCGGGTGCGCGGGGCCATCAGACGCCCTGCGCCAATCTGTACCAGATCGGTGCCTCCACCCATCCAGGCCCCGGCCTGGGGGCTGGTTCGGGCTACCTGGTGGCGCAGGCCTTGTCGCGAAAGTGAACGCATGAGGGATTGAAGCCGGCCGCGGGTATCCGTAAATCGCACAAAGCCCTCCGGAATTCGCACCGATTCAATCCATGAAGATTCATCAGTTGACTTCTAAAGCAATTGATGTGACAGTGAATCCGTGGCGCATGTGATGTGCGCGCCGTCCCCCCGGAGAAGTGGCCATGGCCGAAAGATCGTTTGTTGAAGAAGTCAAGAAGCTCCGCCTGGGTGCAGGCGAGGTCTTCAGTGGTGAAGGCATCCTGGCCGTCACCAAGGCGTTGCTGGAATCGGGCGTGTCCTACGTGGCCGGTTACCAGGGGGCGCCGATCTCCCACCTGATGGATGTGCTGGCCGATGCGCAGGACATCCTCGCCGACCACGGCATCCGTTTCGAGAACAGTGCCAGCGAGGCCACCGCGGCCGCCACCCTGGCCGCTTCGGTGAACTACCCGTTGCGTGGCGCGGTGACCTTCAAGGCGACGGTGGGCACCAACGTCGCCTCCGATGCGCTGGCCAACCTGGCTTCGGGCGGTGTGCTCGGTGGCGCGTTGATCATCGTGGGCGAGGACTACGGCGAAGGCTCTTCCATCATGCAGGAGCGCTCGCACGCCTTCGCGATGAAATCGCAGATGTGGCTGCTGGATCCGCGCCCGAACCTGCCCTGCATCGTGCAGGCGGTGAAGGATGGCTTCGACCTGTCCGAGGCCAGCAGCACGCCGGTGATGCTGCAGCTGCGCATCCGCGCCTGCCACGTGCATGGCCAGTTCGTCGCCAGCGACAACAAGCGCGCCAACTTCACCATCAAGCAGGCCCTGGCCCGCCCGCAGCGCGATGTGAACCGCATCGTGCTGCCGCCCGCCAGCTTCCTGCATGAGAAGGAAAAGGTCGAGCAGCGCTGGCCCGCCGCCGTGCGTTTCATCAAGGAGCGGCAGCTCAACGAGTTCTTCTCCGAGAAGGACGACGACATCGGCATCGTGGTGCAGGGGGGCTCCTACAACACGCTGATCCGCGCGCTCAACAAGCTGGGCCTGGCCGATGTGTACGGCGAGAGCAAGGTGCCGCTCTATGTGATGAACGTGGCCTATCCGCTGATCGACGACGAGTTCGAGCGCTTCTGCGAAGGCAAGCGCGCCGTGCTGGTGCTGGAGGAGGGACAGCCCAACTTCATCGAGCAGAACGTGGCCGACATCCTGCGCCGCCTGAAGTCGCCCACCACGCTGCACGGCAAGGACCTGCTGCCCCTGGCGGGCGAGTACAACACCGCGATCATGCTGGCCGGCATCAAGGCCTTCCTGCAGCAGTACGGCAAGATCCCGGCTGATCCGAAGGAACGCAAGGTCATTCCACTGCAACCTGTGTCGGCCGAGGCCAGCGCGGAGCTGGCGGCCAACGTACATGCCCGCCCGCCGGGTTTCTGCACGGGCTGCCCCGAGCGGCCCATCTTCACGGCGATGAAACTGGTGGAGCGCGAACTGGGCCCGCACCACGTCACCGCCGACATCGGCTGCCACCTGTTCTCCATCCTGCCGCCCTTCAACATCGGCGCCACCACCATGGGCTACGGCCTGGGCGCGGCCAGTGCCGCGGCCTTCAACACGCCGGGCGCCAAGCGCGCGATCTCGGTGATGGGCGATGGCGGCTTCTGGCACAACGGCCTGACATCGGGCATCGCTAACGCGGTGTTCAACCGCAGCGACAACCTGACCATCGTCGTCGACAACAGCTACACGTCGGCCACAGGTGGGCAGGACATCCTGTCGTCGACCGCGCTCAATGCCACGCGCAGCACCGGTCACGAGATCGAGAAAGCCGTGCGCGGTGTGGGCGTGGAGTGGGTGCACCGCGTCAAGCGCACCTACGACCTCAAGACCATGATGGCCACGCTGCGTGAAGCGCTGACCACCAAGGAGGCCGGTCCCAAGGTGCTGATCGCGCAGAGCGAGTGCATGCTCAACAAGCAGCGCCGCGAGAAGCCCAAGGTGCGCAAGGCCGTGGCCGCGGGCGAGCGCGTGGTGCGCGAGCGCTTCGGCGTGGACCCGGACACCTGCACGGGTGACCACTCTTGCATCCGCCTGTCCGGCTGCCCCTCGCTCACGATCAAGCCCAACACGGACCCGCTGCGCACCGACCCGGTGGCCGCTGTGCAGGACAGCTGCGTGGGCTGCGGCCTGTGCGGCGAGGTCTCGCACGCCGCGGTGCTGTGCCCCTCCTTCTACCGTGCCGAGGTCATCACCAACCCCAGCCGCATGGACAAGCTCCGCAAGCGTGTTGGTGGCGCGGTGATCGGTTGGCTGCAGGGCCGCGATGCCCGCCGCCGTGAAGAACTGGCCTTCTGATTAGGCGCGAGAAGATCATGCAAGAGATCAACAACATCCAGCAGCCTATCAAGATCGCCATCCTGGCGATGGGCGGTGAAGGCGGCGGCGTGCTGGCCGATTGGATCGTCGACCTGGGCGAGCACAACGGCTGGACCGCGCAGACCACCTCCGTGCCCGGCGTGGCGCAGCGCACCGGCGCGACCATCTACTACGTGGAGCTGCTGCCGCCGGCAGGCCCAGGCGAGAAGCGCACGCCCATCCTGGCCCTGATGCCCATGCCCGGGGACGTGGACGTGGTGCTGTGCTCCGAGTTGATGGAAGCTGGCCGCGCCGTGCAGCGTGGTCTGGTCACACCGGACCGCACGGCCCTGCTGACCTCCACCCACCGCGTCTACTCCATCGCCGAGAAATCCGCGATGGGCGATGGGCGCGTGGATGTCGACGTGCTGCTCAAGCATGCCGAGAAGGCCGCCAAGCGGCTGGTCAGCTTCGACATGGCCCAGGCGGCCGAGGAAACGGGCAGCGTGATCAGCGCCGTGCTCTTCGGTGCGCTGTGCGGCACCGGCGTCGTGCCCTTCAGCCGGGAGCAGTTCGAGCAGACCATCGAGCGTGGTGGCGTGGGCGTCAAGCCCAGCCTGAAGGCTTTTGCACGGGGCAGTGCCGAGGCCATGGGCCAGGGCGCCCCCAAGACCGAAGCTCCCCCGGCAGTGACCGCGTCCAACCCGCGTTCTCCCGCTGTGGCAGCCCTGCTGTCGCGGGTGGATGCCGGTTTCGACAAGCGCTCGTCGCACCTGGTGCGCGAAGGCGTGCGCCGCCTGATCGACTACCAGGATGTGGCCTACGCCGGCCTGTACCTCGACCGCCTGGACACGCTGCAACGCCGCACCGGTGGGCTCGACCCCGTGCTGACGGGCGAGGTGGCGCGCCATCTGGCGCTGTGGATGTCCTACGAGGACACGATCCGCGTGGCCGACCTCAAGACCCGTGGCAGCCGCTTCGACCGGGTGCAGGGCGAGGTGCGTGCCAAGCAGGACCAGCAGGTGCACATCAACGAGTTCATGCACCCCCGTATCGAAGAGATCTGCGAGACGCTGCCCTCGGGCCTGGGCCGCTGGCTGGCCAAGCCGCATGCCATCCACCGCATGGTGGCCCGCATGACCACCGAAGGGCGCGTGATCCGCACCTCGTCGCTGCCGGGCTTCCTGCTGCTGTGGACGCTGTCGCGCTGGCGCGTGGCACGCCGCACCACCCTGCGCTACGAGCTGGAGAACCAGCGCATCGAGCGCTGGTTTGCCAAGATCCTGGCACTGGCGCACGGCCACCCGGCCCTGGCGCTTGAAGTGGCCCGCCTGCAGCGCCTGGTCAAGGGTTATGGCGACACGCATGCCCGTGGCCTGGGCAACTACGAGACGCTGATGAGCATCCTGGAGAAGCACGAGAACCGCCTGGCACCGGCCGCCCTGGGCGAGCTGCGCGATGCGGCACTGGCCTCCGAAGATGGCCAGAAGCTGCGCTTCGCGCTGCAGCGGATGGCGCTGGCTTGAGAGAGGGCTCCATCGCATGGTGACGCCTGTCCCCCAAGACCCTCGCAGCTTCCAGCGCGCTCACCGGATCCACTTCTCGGAGTGCGATCCGGCGGGCATCGTGTTCTACCCGCAGTACTTCATCCTCTTCAACGACCTGCTGGAGGGCTGGGTGGATGCGATCACGCCCCTGGGTTTCGCCGACATGGTGCTCAACAAGCGCTTCGGCCTGCCCACGGTGCACCTGGAGGCCGAGTTCTTCGCCATTAGCCGCATGGGTGATGACGTGACCCTGAGCCTGCAGGTCGAGCGGCTTGGCACCAAGTCCCTGACCTTGCGGCTCGATTGCATCGCAGCGGATGGCGAAAAGCGAATGACCGTCAAGCAGACGATCGTGACCACCTCGCTCGAGACACACCAGGCCATCGAGATTCCGCCGCTGCTCAAGCAGGTGCTCGATCCGGCCTGAGCCCTGGGGCGATGACATGAACGCACACGCCGCCATCGACACGCTCGACATCAGCGAAGCAGGCACGAGCACTGCGGGCTTCGTGGAGCAGTACCTGCCGGCGCTGCTCAACCAGGCGGCCCATCTGGTGATCGGCGATTTCGCCGATGTGGTGCGGGGTTACGGCCTGTCCATCGTCGAATGGCGTGTGCTGGCCATCCTGGCCGATGGCGACCGCGTGCCGGTGGGCCTGCTGGCGCGCAAGGCCATCACCAAGCAATCTACCTTGACCCGCCTGCTCGACCGCATGGCCGAGCAAGGCCACATCGTGCGGATCACGGCGGGCAATGACCGGCGTCTGACACTGGTGGAGATCACCAGCGAAGGCCGTGCCCTGGTGCAGGTGCTGATGGCCCGGGCCGACGAGCAGCAGCGGCGCGCCCTGGCGGCCTTGGGGCCGGCGCGTCAGCAGCAACTGGAGGCTTTGCTCAGAGGGCTGATCAGCAGCCTGGAGCCGGCCCTGCCGGCCACCGACGCCTTCGCTCAGGATTAGCGCTTGCCGCGGCGCGCCTTGGGCGCGGGGGCTGCTGCCGCAGGTTCGGCGTTCAACGCATCAGCTGCCTGGGCCGCGTGCATGCGCAACTGGCCCAGCAGGTCGGTGAGTGTGAGACGCTCTGGCGAGCGCATGCCTGCGAACATCGACACCACCCAGGCTTCATGCACCGCGGCGATCTGCTCAAAACTGGTGCGCCCTTCGGGCGTGAGCCGCAGCAGGTAGGAGCGGCGGTCGTTGGGATCGACCTCTCTGATCACCCAGCCTTCCTTCTCCAGCTCCTGCGTCAGGCCGGTGACATTGCCGCCCGTGACCATCAGGTAGGCCGACAGGGCGCTCATGCTCAGGCCATCGGGGTAGCGATGCAACTGGGCCAGGTAATCGAAGCGCGCCAGCGAGATGCCGAACTCGGTGCGCAGGCGCCGCCTGATCTCGGTCTGGACCTGGTTGGTGCACGACAGCATCCGCAGCCACAGGCGCAGGGATTGGTGGTCGTCTTCGGTGACGCTGGCTTCCAGGCCAAGGTCGTGCTCGGGCAAGGCCAGTTTCATGGGGGTTCGCGACGAAGGCATGGTGTGACGGCAGTAAAACAGGAGGCCGGCCAAGCAACCAGGAAACAGGCGTCCTCCCGCCGTTGATTTCATTGTAAGGGGCCTGTGCCGGCTATCCCTGTGGCGCTGCCTGTCTATCCGTTTGTCGCTGGGCTGGACAACAGCCGCGGGCCGTGTTGCGGCTTGTGATCGGGGTTGTCCCGGCGTCACGGAAACTGGATACCTGATTGCGGCAAACGGATTGAGGCTGCGTTGTGCGTCACGGGACACTGAATACGTTCCTGAAGAACGCACGCGTTTCCCGCCATGCCGACATCCCCCTGAATCCACCATTTGCGCATGGCAGGGCGTTGGCGAATCAACCCACCTGTCCATTCTCAATAGGAGATTCTCAGTGAAGAAGTCGACGATATTCTCCCTGCTGTGCTGCGCCTCCAGCATGACTTTTGCGCAGTCCTCGACGAACGTGACGATCTACGGCATCCTCGACGTCGGTGTCGACCGCGTGAGCAACGTCGGTGGCAACAGCAACACGTTGGTCAACACGGGTGTGCTGGTGCCCAACCTGCTGGGCTTCCGCGGCAGTGAAGACCTGGGCGGCGGCCTCAAGGCCATCTTCAAGCTGGAAACCCAGTTCGCACTGGACACGGGTGCCACCATCGGCATCAACGGCACCAGTGAAGGCATGTGGAACCACGGGGCCTACGTGGGCCTGGAAGGCTCCATGGGCAAGGTCACCGTCGGTGCGCTCGACGACTTCATGTTCTCGAACCTGTCGGTCAAGCGCTATGGCTTTGGCGCGATGTTCCCCTTCGTGAGCCTGACCTTCCTGCGTCAGGGCCCGTTCGCCAACCTCACGCCCGTTGGTTCGTTCGACTTCGACCGCACTGCACTGACCAGCCGCGTGTCCAACGCGATCCGCTACGACAGCCCCAACATCGGTGGCTTCAACTTCGGCGCGCTGTATGGCATGGGCGAGCAGGCCGATGGCAAGAGCCGCAACAGCACCTACAGCCTGGGTGCGGACTATGCCAGCGGCCCCTGGACCTTCACCGCCGCGATGATCAACGCCAAGTCGCCGCTGATCAACAACGGCGATGACGGCCTGACGAGCTGGGGTATCGGTGGTCGCTATGACTTCACCGGCGGCATCTCGACGGACTTCCTGTACACCAACACGAAGAACACCTTCACCGACGCCAAGATCGATGTCTACGAAGTGGGCGCGATCATGAGCCCGACGCCGACGACCCGCCTGATCGGCCAGTACACGTACATGAAGGGCAACGACGTGCTGGACAGCAACAAGGCGCACCAGATCAACGCCGGCCTGCACTACCTGCTGTCCAAACGAAGCAATGTGTACGTGCAGTTCTCGTACCAGAAGGCCTCGGGTGACGACACCACGGCCAAGGCCCAGCTGATGCTGATGGGCCCGTCGTCGGGTGGCAGCCAGAACGTGCTGCGCGTGGGCATGTTCCACGCCTTCTGATCCGACGGACGTCAAGCCCCTTGAACGATGCCCATGAGGTCCAACGGCCTCATGGGCATTTTTTATACCCCTGGGGCGTTGCCTCATCTCTTCTCATCGTTTGGAGACATCATGTTCAAGCTGTTGCGACTGCTTCCCCTGGCCGTCCTGTCTGCATCCGCGCTGGCTGCGCCACTGCCCGGTGTTCGTGGCGTGGACCACGTCGGCTTCACTGTGCCTGATGTAGACCGTGCCGTGACCTTCTTTCACGACGTGATCGGCTGCAAGGAGGCCTTCCGATTCGGGCCGATCAAGGATGATCAGGGCACGCTGATGCAGGACCTGGTCAATGTGCATCCCCGCGCGGAGATCCAGCAGATCGTGATGATGCGCTGTGGCCAGGGCTCCAACATCGAGCTGTTCCAGTACAAGGCGCCGGACCAGAAGACCGAGCCACCCAGGAACAGCGACATCGGCGGTCACCACGTGGCCTTCTACGTGAAGGACCTGGCGCTGGCCGTGGAGAAGGCCAAGGCGCTGGGCGTGAAGACGCTGATGGGCCCATTCCCTGTCAACGAAGGGCCCGGCGCGGGGCAGGCCATCACCTACATCCTGACACCCTGGGGCATGCAGCTAGAGCTGATCTCCTACCCCAAGGGCATGGCCTACGAGAAGAAGGCCAAGGTCAAGCTCTGGAAGCCATAGGGCAAGTGATGCCAGAGTGAAAGAGAAAGGGCGGGGCCTGTTCGGCCACCGCCCTTTTTGTGCCTGCCTTGCGTGGCGGCACTTGATCAGTGGGTGATCAGAATGCGGCGATGCCGGTCTGGGCGCGGCCCAGGATCAGGGCGTGCACGTCATGGGTGCCTTCGTAGGTGTTGACCACCTCCAGGTTCACCAGGTGGCGGGCCACGCCAAATTCGTCGCTGATGCCGTTGCCGCCCATCATGTCGCGGGCAAGACGAGCGATGTCCAGGGCCTTGCCGCAGGAGTTGCGCTTCATGATCGAGGTGATCTCCACCGCCGCCGTGCCTTCGTCCTTCATGCGGCCCAGGCGCAGGCAGCCTTGCAGGCCCAGTGTGATCTCGGTCTGCATGTCGGCCAGCTTCTTCTGGATCAGCTGGTTGGCGGCCAGGGGCTTGCCGAACTGTTTGCGATCCAGCGTGTACTGACGGGCACGGTGCCAGCAGTCTTCGGCCGCACCCAGGGCGCCCCAGGCGATGCCGTAGCGTGCCGAGTTCAGGCAGGTGAAGGGGCCCTTGAGGCCGCGCACTTCGGGGAAGGCGTTCTCTTCGGGGCAGAACACCTCGTCCATCACGATCTCGCCGGTGATGCTGGCGCGCAGACCCACCTTGCCGTGGATGGCCGGGGCGCTCAGGCCCTTCCAGCCCTTTTCCAGCACGAAGCCGCGGATCGCGCCTTCGTCATCCTTGGCCCACACCACGAACACGTCGGCGATGGGGCTGTTGCTGATCCACATCTTGGCGCCGCTCAGGCTGTAGCCGCCGGGCACCTTGCGGGCGCGCGTGACCATGCTGCCGGGGTCGGATCCATGGTCTGGCTCGGTCAGGCCGAAACAGCCGATCCATTCGCCGCTGGCCAGCTTGGGCAGGTACTTCTGCTTGGTCTCTTCGTTGCCGAAGGCGTTGATGGGCACCATCACCAGCGACGACTGCACGCTCATCATCGAGCGGTAGCCCGAATCGACGCGCTCCACCTCACGCGCCACCAGGCCGTAGCTCACGTAGTTGAGGTCGGCGCCGCCATAGGCTTCGGGGATGGTGATGCCCAGCAGACCCAGTTCGCCCATCTCGCGGAAGATGGCCGGGTCGGTGCGCTCGTGGCGGAAGGCTTCCAGCACGCGCGGGGCCAGGCGCTCCTGGCAGTAGGCATTCGCGGCGTCGCGCACGGCGCGCTCATCGCTGGTCAGTTGCTGGTCGAGTTGCAGGGGATCGTCCCATGCGAAGGAAACTTTGGTCGAGGCCATGGAGGGGGTCCGTGAGGGGATGTTGGGAGGCGATGGGGAGGTCGCGCGTGTCGGTGCGTGTCGAACTGCTGGCTCAGTCGGGGATGACGGCCGTGGCTTCGATCTCGACCTTGGCGCGGTCTTCGATCAGGGCCTTGACTTCCACCGCGGTCATGGCGGCGTTGTACGAGCCGATGATCTCGCGGTAGGCCTTGCCAACCTCGCGGCCCGCGGCCAGGTACTCGCGCTTGTCGGTGACGTACCAGGTGACGCGCACGATGTGCTCGGGCTTGCCGCCGGCTTCGCGCAGCACGTCGACGATGTTGCGCAGTGCCTGTTCAACCTGCCCGGCGAAGTCGTCGGTGTGGAACACGCACTGCGCATCCCAGCCGATCATGCCGGCGATGTAGACCTGACGGCCCTTGACCGTGACGCCATTGGCGTAACCCTTGGGACGAGGCCAGCCTTCTGGCAGCAGCACTTGCATGGAATCTTCCTTCTTCATGATGTGTCGGGTCGTGATGGTTCAGGCCGGCTGGCCTTCGCGCACGTCCTTGAGCAGTTCGCGCGCGATGATGATCTGTTGCACTTCGGTGGCGCCTTCGTAGATGCGCAGGGAGCGGATCTCGCGGTACAGGCGTTCCACGGGCTGTTCGCTGACCACGCCCAGGCCACCCCACAGCTGCACGGCCGCGTCGATCACGGTCTGCGCGCCTTCGGTGGCGGCCATCTTGGCCATGGCGGCCTCGCGGGTCACGTTGCGGCCCTGGTCGCGTTGCCAGGCGGCCCGGTAGGTCAGCAATGCGGCGCCGTCGATGGTGGTGGCCATCTGGGCCAGCTTCGATTGCGTGAGCTGGAAGTCGGCCAGCACCTGGCCGAACATGCGGCGGGTGGTGGCGCGGTGCAGGGCTTCGTCCAGTGCGCGGCGGCCGAAGCCCAGCGCGGCGGCGGCCACGGAGGTGCGGAACACGTCCAGCGTGCGCATGGCGACCTTGAAGCCTTCACCGGCGGCCCCGATGCGCTGCGTGACGGGCACGCGGCAGTTGGTGAAGCGCAGGCGGGCCAGCGGGTGCGGTGCGATCACGTCGATGCGCTCGGCGATGTCGAAGCCAGGCGTGCCCGCCTCGATGATGAAGGCCGAGATGCCGCGTGAGCCGGGGGCTTCGCCGGTGCGGGCGAAGACCACGTAGAGGTCGGCGATGCCTCCGTTGGAGATCCAGGTCTTCTCGCCGTCGAGCACGTAGTGGTCGCCTTCGAGGCGGGCGGCGCAGGCCATGGCGGCAACGTCGGAGCCGGCTTCGGGTTCGGACAGGGCGAAGGCGGAGATCGCTTCACCACGGGCTACGCGCGGCAGATAGCGGGCCTGCTGCTCGGGGCTGCCGGCCAGGCTGATGGCGCCCGAACCCAGGCCCTGCATCGCGAAGGCGAAGTCGGCCAGGCCGTTGTGGCGGGCCAGGGTCTCGCGGATCAGGCACAGGGTGCGGGTGTCCAGCGTGTTGGTGGCGCCGCCATTGTGGGTGCCGGCCACGGCATGGCGCAGCCAGCCGGCCTGGCCCAGGGCACGCACCAGGGTGCGGCAGTCGTTGTCGACGTCATCGCTGTGGATGTGCGCGGCATGGGTGGCAGCCCAGGCATCGAGCTCACGGGCCAGGGTGCGGTGGTGGTCTTCCAGGAAGGGCCACTCGAGGTGGGGAAGGCGTTCTGCAGTCACGTCAGTCTCCTTGGAACACGGGCTTCTGGCGCGCCACGAAGGCTTCGTAGGCGCGGGTGAAGTCTTGCGTCAGCATGCACAGGGCCTGGGCTTGGGCTTCGGCTTCGATGGCCTGGTCGATGCCCATGGTCCACTCCTGGTGCAGCATGGTCTTGGTCAGGCCGTTGGCGAAGGTGGGGCCGGCGGCCAGATCGCGCGCCAGCTTCTGGGCGTCGTCCAGCAGCGATTCGGGCGCGGACAGGCGGTTGAAGAAGCCCCAGCGTTCGCCTTCCTCGCCGCCCATGGAGCGGCCGGTGTAGAGCAGATCGCTGGCGCGGCCCTGGCCCACGATGCGCGGCAGCATGGCGCAGGCGCCCATGTCGCAGCCGGCCAGGCCCACGCGGTTGAACAGGAAGGCGGTCTTGCTGCGGGCGGTGCCCACGCGCAGATCGGACGCCATGGCCATGATGGCGCCGGCACCTGCGCACACGCCGTCCACGGCGGCCACGATGGGCTGCGGGCAGGCGCGCATGGCCTTGACCAGGTCGCCCGTCATGCGGGTGAACATCAGCAGCTCGGGGGCCTTCAGGCGCACCAGCGGGCCGATGATCTCGTGCACATCGCCGCCGGAGCAGAAGTTGCCACCGGCGCCTACCAGCACCACCACATGCACATCCGGCGCATGGCGCAACTGGCCGAACAGGTCACGCAGTTCGGCGTAGGAATCGAACGTGAGCGGGTTCTTGCGATCGGGGCGGTTCAGCGTGATGGTGGCCACGCCACCTTCCAGTTGCCACAGGAAGTGCTGCGCTTGGTAGCCGGCGATGGGGCGGCGGTTGCCGGCCTGCAGGGCCGGGTCCAGCAAGGGGGTTGTCTCACTCATGGGGTGTTGTCCTCGTTGTTGGCGCGCGCGTGCATCACGTGCACGCGCAGGCTGCCCAGCTGGGCATGCAGGGTCTGCACGGTCTTGGCATCGAGCCCGCCGAAGAGCTCATGGATCCACAGCTCGTGCTGGCGGGCCATCTCGGAGAAGGCGTCTCGGCCCTTGTCTGTGAGCCGCACGATCCACGAGCGCCGGTCGGTGGGGCTGGGCTCGCGCACCACCAGGGCTTCGCGCTCGAGCTCGTCGGTGAGGCCGGTGATGTTGCCGCCCGTCACCATCAGGTAGCGGGACAGCTCTTTCATCATCAGCCCTTCAGGCTGGCGGTAGAGCTGGGCCATGTAGTCGAAGCGGGCCAGCGAGATGTCGAAGTTCACGCGCAGGCGGCGGCGGATCTCGTCTTCGATCTGCGTGGTGCACGAGAGCATGCGCAGCCACAGTCGCAGCACGGCGTGGTCGCCTTGACCCGCACGGGCTTCATGGCCGAGTTCGTCGGCCTGGATCAGCAGCTTGTGGGTCGGATCGGCTTTCATCGCGGCAGCTCCCCGCCGCAGACGGCGATGCTCTGGCCATTGACGGAGGCAGCGCCGGGCGAGCTCAGCCACACCACGGCATCGGCCACCTCCTCGGGCTGCACGAAGCGGCCCTGGGGGTTGCCGGCCGAGAACTGCGCGCGGGCCTCGGCCTCGCTGCGGCCGGTCTTGGCCATGACGTTGGCGATGCTCTCGCGCAGGATGTCGGTCTCGGTATAGCCGGGGCACACGGCGTTGACCGTGATGCCATGGCGGGCCACTTCGAGCGCCAGCGACCGGGTCAGGCCGATCACGGCATGCTTGGCGGCGGCGTAGGCTGTCACGTAGGCGTAGCCGGTGAGGCCGGCGGTGCTGGCCACGTTGACGATGCGGCCGGCCTTGGCCTGCAGCATGTCCGGCAGGGCGGCCTGGGTGCACAGCACGGTGCCCATCAGGTTCACGTCCAGCATCTGGCGCCAGGCGGCCTCGTCCGTCTTGCCGAAGGGCGAGCTCTTGGCCTGGCCGGCATTGTTGACCAGCACGGTGATGGGACCGAAGCGCTGGCGGGCCTGCGCGAAGGCGGCGGCCACCTGATCGGCCTGGCCCACATCGGCCGTGACGGCCACGCGGTTCGCGGCATCCTCGGCCACCAGCGGCGCCAGGCTGGCAGCGCTGCGGCCCAGCAGGCTCACATGCGCGCCGCGTTCGGCGAAGGCACGCACGATGGCGGCGCCGATGCCGCGGGCGGCACCGGTCACCAGCACGTGCTGGCCTTGCAGGTCCTTGGGTTGGCGGGCGTCCATGGTGCTCAACCCTTGCCGCCAGGCACCGCGGCGGCGGCCTGGGCGCGCTCACGCTGGAACAGTGTTTCCATCTGCGACTTGCCCGAGCGGTACTGCGCGGGCCAGGTGACGTTGGTGTAGCCGATCTTGGCGGCTTCGGTCAGCGTCCAGGCCGGGTTGGCCAGGTGCGGGCGGGCCACGGCGCACAGGTCGGCGCGGCCGGCCGCGATGATGCTGTTGACGTGGTCGGCTTCGCTGATCGCACCCACGGCGATGGTCTGCACGCCGGCTTCGTTGCGCACGCGGTCGGCGAACGGCGTCTGGAACATGCGGCCGTACACGGGCTTCTCGGCCTTGCTGACCTGGCCCGAGGAGCAGTCGACCAGGTCGGCGCCAGCGGCCTTGAAGGCGCGGGCGATCTCGACCGCGTCGACTGGCGTGATGCCGCCTTCGACCCAGTCGTGCGCGGAGATGCGCACCGACATCGGCAGGTTCTGGGGCCACACCTCGCGCACGGCAGCGAACACTTCCAGCGGGTAGCGCAGGCGGTTGGCCAGCGAGCCGCCGTACTCGTCGGTGCGCTGGTTGGTCAGCGGCGAGATGAAGCTCGACAGCAGGTAGCCGTGCGCGCAGTGCAGTTCCAGCCAGTCGAAGCCGGCCTCAGCCGCCCACTTGGCCGAGCGCACGAACTGGTCGCGCACCTCGTCCATGTCGGCGCGGGTCATGGCGCGGGCGGTGTCGCTCACACCCGGCAGGTACTGCTGGGGCGAGGCGGAGATCAGCGGCCAGTTGCCTTCGACCAGCGGCTTGTCGATGCCTTCCCAGGCCAGGCGCGTGGAGCCCTTGGCACCGGCGTGGCCGATCTGCACGGCGATCTTTGCGTCGGAGCGCTGGTGCACGAAGTTCACGATGCGCTTCCAGGCGTCACGCTGGGTCTCGTCCCACAGGCCGGGGCAGCCAGGGGTGATGCGGCCGGTGGGCGACACGCAGGTCATCTCGACCATGACCAGGCCGGCACCGCCCATGGCGCGCGAGCCCAGGTGCACCAGGTGGTAGTCGTCGACCAGGCCGTTGTCGCAGCTGTACTGCGCCATGGGCGAGACCATGACGCGGTTTTTGAGCGTCACGTCGCGCACCGTGAGGGGCGTGAACATGGGCGGGGGCGGGGTGGCGCTGTCGTTGGCGACCACGCCGGCCTGCTGGGCGAACCAGCGCTCGTAGCCTTCCAGCCAGTTCTTGTCGCGCATGCGCAGGTTCTCGTGGCTGATGCGCTGGCTGCGCGTGAGCATCGAGTACATGAACTGCTCGGGCGCGAGCTGGTCGCAGTAGCGCTCGCCGCACACTTCGAACCATTCCATGGCGTTCCAGGCGGCGTTCTGCAGGCGCAGCACATCGACCGCGCGGGCCGCCTGGTAGCGTGCCAGCACTTCGGGGATGTGCTCGGGCGTGTCGCCCAGGGCCTTGAACTGCGCCGTCAGCTCGATGGCGTCTTCCAGGGCGAGCTTGGTGCCCGAGCCGATCGCGAAGTGGGCCGTGTGCACGGCATCGCCCATCAGCACGACGTGGCTCTTGCCGTTGTGCAGCGACCATTGCTCGCAGGTGACGCGCTGGAAGTTCAGCCAGGCCGAGCCACGCAGGTGGCGGGCGTTGGTCATCAGCTTCTCGCCCTTGAGGTTGCTGGCGAAGAGCTTCTCGCAGAAGTCGATCGATTGCTGCTGGTCGGCCTTGTCCAGGCCATGGGCCAGCCACACGTGCTCGGGGCACTCGACGATGAAGGTGCTGGTCTGCTCGTCGAACTTGTAGACGTGGGCCTGGAACCAGCCGTGCTCGGTCTTCTCGAACAGGAAGTTGAAGGCGTCGTATACCTTGTTGGTGCCCAGCCAGATGTAGCGGTTGGGGCGCAGCGCGATGTCGGGCTTGAAGGTGTCCTGGTACTTGGTGCGCACCTTGGAGTTCAGGCCGTCGCTGGCGATGATCAGGTCGGCATCGGGGAAATCCGCGTCGGAATCGACCTCCTGCTCGAACACCAGCTTGACGCCGACTTCTTCACAGCGGGCCTGCATGATGTTGAGCAGCTTCTTGCGGCCGATGCCCACGAAGCCGTGGCCGCCCGAGCGGATCGTGTGGCCCTTGATGTGCAGCTCGATGTCGTCCCAGTGGTTGAAGGCCTGCTGGATCTCGTTGGCTGTCTTGATGTCCCAGCGGCGCATGTTCTCCATGGTGGCGTCGGAGAACACCACACCCCAGCCGAAGGTGTCGTAGGCGCGGTTGCGCTCGACCACGGTGATGTCGTGCGAGGGGTTGTGCTGCTTCATCAGCAGGCCGAAGTACAGGCCGGCCACGCCGCCACCGATACAGACGATCTTCATGCTCAATCCTTCCAGTCGAGGGGCGTTTGCCCGGGGGCATGTCAAATTTACATGCCAACTAAGTTGTTTAGTTCTAAAGTAGTTTAGCGAAGCAAACTGGAAGGCGCAAGCGAAATCAGCGCGGGAAACGCGCCAGTTCAGGCAGGGGAGGGGAAACCTTGATGCCGGTCAACGGCGGGTGGCGCGGCGCAGGAGCTGGCCGCAGGCCCACAGGGTCGCGGCGGTGACGATGCCGTAGAGGTGCGCCTGCGTGATGATGGCGCCCCCGATGAGAGCTTCTTCCCGGGGTGGGGCGCCTGTGACGGCCTGCCAGGCGGCCCAGGCCATCATGGCCAGGGTGATGGCGAGCGCGGTGCGATCACCATTGAGGCCTTGCGGGCCCATCAGCCCGACCAGCAGGCCATAGAGGATGCCGGAGAGCCCCACGTAGTGGGCCACCGAAGGTGACAGCACGCACAGCAGTGCCGAGACCCCCAGGCCCAGCCCAGCCAGGCTGGCCATGAGGCCAGGGCCGCTCAAGCCGCGGCTGCTCTGGCCCGCTCCTGCCAGCCCGCAGCACAGCCACAGCCCGGCCAGGTTCAGCAAGGCGTGTGTCCAGCTCAGGTGCAGAACATGCCCCGTGAGGGCGCGCCACCACTGGCCCTGCAGCAAGGCCGCACGCTCGTAGCGCAGCAGGTGCTGCACATCGGGTGGAAGCGCCTGGAGCAGCAGCACCAGTGCGGTGATGCCGAGCAGCGTCCAGAACAGCGAGGCCGGCAGGGGCCAGCCCCGGCTCATGCCGGTGGTTCCGGCCGGCACCACAGCCAGCACAGCACCAGGGCCATGCTGATCAGCGCGATGCCGCGGGTCCAGGCATTGCCCACCGTCATCCCGACGATGAGCGCGCTGCCGGTCATGGTGGCGCTGGCGATCCATTTCACGCGACGGCTCACGAAGCCACCGTCGTCCCAGTTGCGCAGCATGGGGCCGAACAGGCGGTGGGCGTAGAGCCAGCGCGACAGCCGTGGCGAGCTGCGCGCGGCGGCCCACCCGGCGATCAGGATGAACACCGTGGTGGGCATGCCGGGCACGACGATGCCGATCAGGCCCAGGGCCACGCAGACCAGGGCCAGCAGGATCAAGGCTGCCCGCACGGGCAGCGGCGGTACCACCGCCGTGGGATCAGGCCGTGATGGCGCCGCTGGCTTGGGCATTGTCCAGGCTGAACTGCGTGTTCAGCAGTTGCCCGAAGCGGCCATAGGCGGCCAGGGCGCCGGCGATCACGCGATCCTGCACACCGGCCAGTTCGGGCGCGTCCAGCGAGGCCACGAAGCGCTTCCAGGCCTTGGCACGGCCTTCCGGATAGGCCGCCAGGTTGCGGGCACCGAACTCGCCGTTCAGGCCGAGCTTTTCGTTCACTTCCTTGAGCAGGAAGGCCGCGCCCAGGGTCGAGCCCTCGGACACGTACAGCCAGCCCAGGGCTTCCGGGGCGCTCACGCCTTGTGTGACGATGGGCTCTTGCGGCACGGGGGCCTGCAGATCGTTCAGATCGGCCTGGGAATCCGTGGCGCGGCCACGTTCGGACAGGTCGCTCACGGCGGCCTGCACGGCCGGGTCGTCGAACAGGTGCTCGACATCGCGCTGGAACAGGTACTGCACGGCCACGAACTTGGCGTACTGCGCCCGGGAGGAAAACGGCTGCGCCTTTTCCATCAGGTGGTGCATTTGTTCGTGCTGCGGAGCGGTCTCATGCTTGAGCCGTTGCGACAACGGCGCATGGAGGGTGGATGTTTCGGACATGGTCGGTGCTTTCGGAAATGAAATGGATCACGCGCTCCGGCCGTTTGCACGGCGGCGCGATTGAAAAGCCCACAGCGACAGGCCTGCCAGCAGTCCACCCCACCCGACGGCGCCGCCACCGCCGCCGCCCGAGCCACCCGTGGTGGTCGATGCCGCGACATTGACGGACACCGTCTGCTCGGTAGCCAGTCCGCTGACGCTATTCTCGCAGCGAAGCGTGAAAGTGTTCACACCGACCTTGGACAGCGCGGCGCTGAGCTGTACCTGGTTTCCGGACACCTGCTGGGCGCCGCTCCAGGTGCTGCCGTTGTCGCCGCTGGCGGTGCAGCTGGTGGCGTTCTCGGTCACCCAGCTCAGGGTGATGGTCTGGCCCACGGTGGCTGAGCCGACGGAGGCGGCCAGGGCGGTGCTGAAGTTCACGGGCACGGGCACATCGAAGGAGAACACGGTGCCGTTGCCTGCCGGGCTGCCTGTGGTGCTGACCGCCTCATTGGCGCCGCCATAGGCATTGGCGCCATAGACCTTCTGGATGCCGTTGCTGGTCAGGCCCAGGCTCAGGCCGGACGGGTGGCCGCCTTCGGTGCCGAAGTTGAAGCGGTGCAGCACTTCATAGGTGTCGTCCGAGCGGTCGGCCTGCTGCCCCACCTTGATCCGATAGAGCGTGCCGGCGCCAACAGGGGTATTGAGCCCGGCTGTTGTGCTCACCACGGTGCCGTCCAGCCTGGTGGTGCCATAGATGTTGCCGTCGGCAGCCACGACCAGCGGGCCGTGCGGGGTGCCGCCATCGGCGTTGGGGGTGCCGTCCGTGGCGTTGGCCTGGTCGGCGCGGAAGCGGTGCACCACAGTGAAGCTGGATGGATCGCCCTTCTTCACGCGCCACACGGTGCCGCTGTAGGCCTCGGAGTGGTCCGGTGCGCTGGTGATGGGGTTGGCGTAGCTGGTGCCATAGAGCCATTGGCCGGCTTCGACCAGGCCCGTCAGCCGGCCGCCCTTGGCGGTGGGTTGCCCGTCGCGGTTGCGCAGGAAGGTGTGCAGCACCTCGATGCCTTCAGCAGGAACGAGCCCGTTGTTGGCTGCGCCGGCATCGAGCGTTGCCTTGGAGATCTTCACCAGGGTGCCGACGGAGCGCCCGTTGTTGTCCGCGCTTGCCGTGCTGTCATAGACGCCGCGGGCATCCACCGCGGTCACGACATACAAGGCCTGGTCTGCCTTGCTCCAGACGCTGGCCACGGGTGTGCTGCCTTTGGGATGGAGTTGCTCCGATCCCGAGGTCTGGGCATGGTGGCAGAAATCGATCACCTTGGTCTCGGTGTTGTCCGGGTTCAGGCGCAAGAGCGGGGCGGTGAGGCCGTTGCTGCACGACACGATGGCCTTGTCGATGCCGATGTAGACCTGATCCAGCTCGTCGATGGAGAGTTGCCCTTGTGGGGCTAACGTCGGTTGGAACAGCAGCGAGGGTGCCCCCGTCAGGAAGGCGTAGAACGCGGAGGTGCCCAACCCGAGACCGGTCGTGTTGTTGACGTTGGATTGATAAGTTCCGGCCCGGATCTGGCCGTCTGAACCAAGCACCATCGTGGTACTGATACCGGCGGGGTTCCCCATCAAGGTTGACTGGTAGCTCGCCTGGCCGTTCGGGTCGATGCGGTAGGCCACGCCCTGGGTCACCATGCCGAAAGCCCCCAACAGCGGCCCTCCAAGGAAGGTCACGCCATGCAGCAGGCCGTCTGCACCCAGGATGGGGGGGACTCGGGGCACGCGGCCCAGTGTGGCTGTCTGCGTGTCGTCCGTGAAGCGGTGCAGCACCGTGGGCTGGAAGGCCGTGCTGGTCTGAGCCCAGGCGGTGGCGCTGTTCAGGGCCAGCAGAGGCAGGGCTGCGCACAGGGTGCGTTGCAAGGGGCGGAGTCGATGGGTCATGGAAAGGCTTGCGTCTAAGAGAACTGAAAGGAAAGCGCAGGCAGCGCAGCGATCGGGGAGATCAACGGGCTTGTGAAGCGTGGGAAACGTGGGAGGCGGGGGGCACAGAGCGACGGCGGCGCAGCCACCAGGCCCCCAGGGCCATGGGCAGGAGCAGCAGCGGCGAGGCCGCGCCACCGCCGCCATTGCCGTAGCTGACGGTGTTGCCGTCTTCGGCGGTGGCGTTGGTGCTGACGAACACGGTGGTGTAGGACGAGACCTGTGCACCACTGGTGGCGCCGGTCACATCGCAGGTCAGCGTGTAGCGGTAGGTGCCGGCGCTGGGCGTGAGCGTCACGCTGCCGAAGCTGGCCACGCTGCCCACCCAATCACCCGCCGATGAGCTGGCCGTGCAGTTGCTGGCGTTGCTGGTGATCCAGGTGAGCACGGCGGGTTCGCCCGCGGCGATCTGGGCCGCGTTGGCCACCAGGCTGGCCGTGGCTTCCGGTGTGCTGCTCGAGCTCACCGACACCTGGAACACGGTGCCGAAATCGGTGGGCACGCTGTTGGTGCCACTGTTTCCGTAGCTGCCGCCCATGGAGGTCACCCCGTACAGGCGGCCATCGGAGGCGGCCCGCAGGCCCAGGGGCACGCGGCCATCGTTGCCGGAGAAGGCATGCACCTGCTCGAAGCCGCTGGCCGTGACCTGGCCCTGTACATCGGTGGTGATGGCCGTGGGCTTGAAGCGGTACAGCGTGCCGCAGCGCACGCCGTGTCTCACCGTGCTGCCGGTATCGCACAGGTTGGGACCGCCGCCCAGCGTGGTGCCATAGATGGCACCGTCTGCTCCCATGGCCAGCGGCCCGCGTGGCGTGGCGCCGTCGGTTTCGCTGAAGGTGTGCACGATCTGCAGCACGCCGCCGGCCTTGGGCAGGCGGTAGATCGCGCCATAGGGCCGCGGGCCATCATGGTAGGGGTAAGGCGTGACGTACTGGAAGTTCGCATTGGCCGCCCAGTGCATGTAGCCGCACAACGGGCTGTCGCGCTCAATGCGCCGCAGGGCCGAGGCCTGCGAGGTGTGGTTGACGTGCACGTAGCACTCGGCCGCCGAGGTCGTGCCGTACAGGTAGCCGTCGCCGCCATCGATCAGCGAGGACAGGCTCTTCTGCTGACCCGCGAGCAGGCTGCGCACGGTCGCGTCACCCGACATGCCCGCGGCATAGAGCACACCGCTGGGGTACATGCGCCAGCTTTCTGCGGTGGCGTTGTCCTCCACGTTGATCTCGCCATCGGCCAGGGTGAAGTTGTGCAGCACCGTGAAGCTCGACGGGGTGTTGGGGTCGATGCGGTAGAGCGTGCCGGTGGGAGTGTTGGTGGCTGTGGGTGTGCCCGGATGGCCCGACAGGCCGCGGTAGTAGCCCGTCACACCGTAGAGCAGCCCGTCGCTGCCCAGTACCAGGTCGTTGGCCACGTGCTTCATGCCGTTGGGGCCGGCGGTGAACTCGTGCACGGTGGTGAAGGTGCCTGCCGACAGTGACAGCTTGAAGATGCGGCCGTGCCCCTGCGGGCCCTTGTCGATACCGTAGAGGTTGTCCTGTGCATCGATCACCAATGCGCCGTTGGGCGATCGCAACTGGCCCTGCGCGGCGATCATCACCGCCGGGTGCGTGCCATCGGCATCGGTGCGAATCAGCTGGCCCAGGCCCACGGCGGGCGAGTAGGCGATGTCCGCCGGCTGCGAGGTGCCCGCATATTCCTCGCCGTAAGGACTGCTCATCACCACATACAGGGCGCCGTCGCGGGCGCGCACCGGCGTGTTCAGCGCGCGGCCGAACAGGCCGTCGGCCGGGTCATAGGCCAGGCGGTCGTACACGGACACGCTGGCCGACATGTTGTACAGGCCGAAGGCGGTGTACTGCGTGGTGCGGTCCACCAGAGGGCCGCCGCCCATGAAGCCGCCGAACAGCCAGCCACGCGTGGTGCCTGGGCGCACGGCGTACAACGGTGGTGAGGTCGGGTAGCGCGCGCCGGGCCAGCCGACGGTGCCGTCCGGCGTGGTCACGTCATCGCCGGCAGGGCGCAGGGCGGTCAGCATGCTGAGGCGCGCATCGGAAACCAGGGCCTGGGCCTGCACGGGCGATGGTGTGCTGGCGATGCCGGCTGCGGTGGCGATCAGGCTGGCGGCCCAGATGAGAGAAGCGGTGCGCGCGGGGCGATGGAGAGACTGGCGTGGCATGGAGGCCTCGGGAAGGATCGGAACGCGGGAAGCGGTGTGTGCGGGGTCAGAAGCTCAGCGACAGCGTGGCCATCGCGGTGCGGCCAGGGCCTACGAAGTAGCTGCCGCCCTGCATCTCGGCGTAGTTGATGTCGAACACGTTGTTGACGGCCAGGCGCACGGTCACGTGGCGGTTGGCCTCGAAGCTGGCCCACAGGTCGTACAGCCGCCAGGACTTCTGGTTGTAGCTGTTGCTCTGGGCCGTCCATACGCTGGTGGCGGTGGTGGGCCACTGCAGGCGCACGCGGCTGCCCAGCGTGAGGCGGCGCTCCAGCAGGCGCACGCCGCCGCTGAGCGAGGCGCTGCGGCGTGGGGGCAGCACGTACCAGATGTTGGCGTCGCCGCCGCTGCGGCCCAGGCTGTTGGAGGGGTAGCCCGTCAGGCTGCCCAGCGGGAAGGGGTCGTAGCCGCCGCCACCCGTGTCCATCAGCATGCGCGTGAAGTTCAGCATCGCGAAGGCAGTGCCGGTGTCGATGTCCGACTGCAGCTCCACGCCGCGGCTGTGGAAGGGGCCGTCCAGGTTCACGTAGGCGTAGGGGCCGAATATGCCGCTGCCTTCGGTGTCGATGGGCGACATGATCCGGGCCATCGTCACGTAGTCGCGCACCTTGTTGTCGAACCAGGCCAGCTTGAAGCGGGCGGTGTCGCGCGCGGTGAGCACGTTCTTGAAGATGCCGTTGACCCCCAGTTCCCACTGGCGCGAACGCTCTGCTTTGAGGTTGGGGTTGGGGTAGTAGGGGAAGAGCCCGCCCGTGTGCTGGCCCCACATCAGCGCCTCGGTCAGTGCCGGGGGGCGCATGCCGCGGGCGATGCTGGCGAAGAACTGCAGTGATTCCGTCGGGCGCAAGGACACGGCCAGGCGAGGCGCGAAGGCGCCATCGTGCCGGTCGGTCTCGAAGCGCGTGTACACGGTGGTGCTGCCAGGGCGCACACCCGGTGGGTTGAGGATGGAGCCCACGCGCATGCGACCTTCGCCTTGCATGCCGTACCAGTCGTAGCGCAGGCCGCCGGTCACTTCCAGCCACTCGGTGGGCAGCACGCTGGCCTCGCCGAACAGGCTGGCCACGGTGCGCTCGCCCGCCGGGGTGGGGCCGGTGTAGAGCGCGGTGGTGCCGGCGTCGGCGCCCACGCTCAGGGCCTGGGCCTTGGGCAGGGTCTTGTCCTGGTAGAACTCGCCACCAGCCTTGAGCACGAGGCCCGTGCCGTTCCAGTCCAGCCGCGCGGTGTTCTCGATGGTGCCGCCCACAGTGCGGGTCTGGTACTCCAGCGAATAGGCATTGGCATCGAGCTCGCCACCGGCAAAGCGGTGCGCCTGGTTGCGTGTGCGCGTGACATACAGGCTGGATTGGAGGTCGATGGCGCGCTGGCCTGGTGGCTTCCAGTGGTGGCTGGCCACCAGCGTGTCGCTGCGCACATGGTTCTGGATGCCGCCAGCGGTGGCCGATTGGGCTTCTTCGCCGAACTGGGCGTCCAGCCCGATATAGCTGAGCTTGATCGACTGGCTGGGGGTGGGGCGCCAAGTGCCCTTGAGCAGCACGGAGGTCTGGTCCTGCGACGACAGCTTGGTCACGCCATGCACGACGTTGTTGAGGCGGTCGTTCACGGAGCCATGCTGACCCTTCTCGAATTCGCCGACGGATTTGCGGCTGCCCACCATCACCAGGTCGATGTTTTCACGGGGCTTGAGGCCCAGGGCCGCGCTGCCCGCGAAGTGGTAGGCATTGCTGCCCGAGGTGGTGTTCAGCCGTGCGCCATGCGTGGCGCCTTCGCGCACCAGGTCGTCCACCTCCAGCGTGCGAAAGTTCACCATGCCGGCGATCATTCCGGCGCCCCCCACGGTGGAGGCCGGGCCCTTGGTGATGTCCACGCCCGCGAGCAACTCAGGGTCGAGATAGACCGTGCCGTTGGCGCCGTGGCCGCTTTGCTGGTAGTTCTGCCGCGTGCCGTCGATCATCACGTTCACACGGCCGAAATCCTGCAGGCCGCGGATGTTGACGGCCAGGCCGGGATCGGTACGGCTCTGCGAGGCATAGACGCCAGGGACCTCGGCCAGCAGATCACCCGTGTTGCGTGGCGGCAGCCGGTCGATCTCGTCGCGCGTGACGACGGCCACGGAGCCCGCGGTCTCGAAGACCTGCTGGCGGACGTCACTCTGGGCGGTGACCGTGACGTCCGGAAGTTTTACACCGTGGGCAGCCCCCTCGATGGCGCGGCCGCGCACGGTGTTGCGGCGTGGGGCGGATTGGATGACCCAGCTGTTGGGCCCGGCCGATGTGGCCCCCAGGGGGTGGCTTTGCAGCAGCAGGTCCAGCGCGCCCTGCACGGTGGCCAGGCCGCTCAGGCCCTCGCTGTGCAGGCCTTGCACGGCGGCAGGGTCATAGGAGAGCAGCACACCTGCCTGGCGCGCGAACTGGTTCAGGGCCGCATCGAGCGGGCCGGCGGCCACGGTGTAGCGGCGTTGGTCGGTGGTGGCGGCCGGGGCATCCTGGGCATGGGCGAGCGGCCCGTGGGCTGCGGTGCAGGCCATGGCCGCGGCCAGCGCCAGGTGGCGCAGGCGGGGTCGGAGAACTGGTTTCAAGACGAGGGTTCCTTGGGGCGAACCTGATCAAATGCGTCGGTCCTGCTTGATAGGACGGACGAGATCGCCAAACCCTCAATCGATGCACCAACTTTTTTTGAAGAGGCTGAAAAGCCGGGGCGTTCACGCCCTCGGCCGGTGGTGCAGCGCGGCTCAGCGCAACTCAGCGCGGCTGCAGCGAGACCCAGTAGCGCGTGAGCCGGCTCACGCGGATGGGCTGCGATTTCTCCAGCAGGGTGAGCGTCTGGTCCACGTCCTGCAGGCTGAAGACGCCGGACACACGCAGGTTCGCGATGGCCGGATCACAGGCCAGGCGGCCTCGCTGGTAGCGGGCCAGTTCAGTGACCAGATCACCCAGGCGCATGCCCCGGGTCACGAGCAGGCCATCGGTCCAGGCGTCCGTGTCGGTGTCGGCTGCACGCAGTTGCGTGACGCCTTCTGTGTTGAAGCGGGCTTGCTCACCGGCCTTGAGCACGCGTGCGGGGCCGTGCAAGGGCTGCAGCTCCACCGCGTGTTCGAAGACCTGGGTCTGCGTATCCTGCTCGGCGCGCGTCACCATGAAGCGCGTGCCCAGGGCGCGCACATTGCCATCGCGTGTGGCCACGGCCAGGGGGCGGTATTGGCGTGCGCCGGTGTCCGCGCCGCTGCTGAGCAGCACGCGCCCGCGGTGCAGCATCAACTGGCGCTGTGCCTGGGTGAAACGCACATCCACAGCCGTGTCCGTGTCCAGCCACAGCGCGCTGCCGTCGGCCAAGGTGAGCTGCCTGCGCTCGCCCACGCCGGTGCGCAGATCGGCCATCAGGGCATCGACCGGCGCGGTGTGGCGCACCAGCCAGACGCTGGTGCCGCCGATGAAGGCCAGGCCCAGCGCCTGCATCGCACGGCGCCGGCTGGTGTCGCGACGGGCGTTTTCCAGCGTGTCCATGGCACGGCCCGGCAGGCGGTTGAAGCGCCCGTGGATGCCCTGCACGCGTTCCCAGGCCACGGCATGGTCGGGGCGGGCATCGCGCCAGCGCTTGCAGGCATCCCAGTCATCGGCACTGGCTTCGCCTGATTGCAGCTTGACCATCCAGCCAATGGCCTGGTCGACCACGGCAGCACTGGGCGCCTGGGCCAAAGCGCTCATGAGGCGTCAGGGTAGAGCAGGCGGTAGCACTGCCGCAGCCCGTTGGCCACGTATTTCTCGACGGAGCTGACGGACACGCCCAGGCGGGCCGCGATCTCCTTGTAGGGCAGCCCGTCGAGCTGGGCCAGCAGGAAGGCGCTGCGGGCCTTGGGGCCCAGGCCATCGAGCAGGCGGTCGACTTCTTCCAGCGCCTGCAGGGCGGCCAGGCGCTCTTCTGGCGAAGGGCTGACCGGCTCCGGCAACTGGGCCAGGGTCTGCAGGTAGGCGCGCTCCAGCGAGAGGCGCCGCGTGTGGTCGATCAGGACACTGCGCGCCACCGTGGCCAGGAAGGCCCGCGGTTCCTGGAGCTCACGGGCTGGCTGGCCCAGCACACGCACGAAGGTGTCCTGGGCCAGATCGGCCGCCTCATGCACATCGTTGACCCGGCGCCTGAGCCACGACACCAGCCAGCCGTGGTGATCCCGGTAGGTGGCTTCGAGGGTGGCTGGCGAGGATGGGCTTGCGTACTGCATGTGGAAGCCGGATCCAGGCGGTGCGGGCCGCCACATGTCCGTTTTTGCAATTGAGAATCATTCTCATGATAGTTGAATTTGCAAAAGTCGGCCAATCCCTTCGCCATTGTCGGGGCTTGAGGCGTACGGGGATCGCGGCGATCTACAGCAGTTCTGCCGCCATGGACGCTGGTGCAGGGGCCGGAGCAGGCTGGCTGGGCAAGCTGATGCGGAAGGTGGTGCCGATGCCCAGTTGCGACTCGGCAGAGATGTGGCCCCCCAGGCGTTCGATCGCGCGGCGCACGATGGTCAGGCCCAGGCCGGTGCCGGGGAACTCGCTTTCATCGTGCAGGCGCACGAAGGGCTTGAACAGGCGGTCGGCGTGGCGGGGATCGAAGCCTGCACCGTTGTCCTGGATGAACAGTTGCACCTTGTCGGCAGGAGTCGTGGGCGATGCGCCGATCACGACCTTGGGATGGTGCTGCTTCGACGAATACTTGAAGGCGTTGGAGATCAGGTTGTCCAGCGCAAGACGCAGCAGGCCGGCATCACCGTAGGCCGTGAGGCCAGGCGTGATCTGCACCTCGGCGTCCGGCAGGGCGCTGCCCTTGCGAAGGTCGGCCACCGATTGCTGTGCCAGCGCGCTCACGTCAATCAACCCTGTCTCGACCTCCTGGCGGCCGGCGTGGGCCAGAGTCATCAGATCGGAGATGGTCTGCTTCATCTGCGAGGCGCAATCGCGGATGGTGTGGATGTGGCCTTGCTGGGCGGTCTCAAGCCGCGGGCTGGCCTGCATCTCGAGCAGCGAGCTGAAGCCCAGGATGGCGTTGAGGCGGTTGCGCAGGTCGTGTGACACCGACGACGAGAAGGCCTCCAGTTCCTGGTTGGTGCGTTCCAGATCCAGCGTGCGTTCGATGACGCGTCGCTCCAGATCCTTCTGGAAGCCCACGTTCTCGATGGTGAGCGAGGTGGCATTGGCCAGGGCCTGCATCAGCTCGACATCTTCGGGTGTGGCGTGGCGCTGCGTGGCCCAGTACGTGCCGATGGCCCCGATGGGTGCATCGGTGCGGATGGGCACCATCAGCAGGCTGCGCACGAAGGTGACGGCGTAGGCCGCATGGGGCACGCGCTCGTCGTCGTAGATGTCCTCGATGATCACGGGGGCGCGCTGCATCATGGCCACGCCGCTGATGCATGCTTGCATGGGAAAGCGTTGCCCCTTCCACAGCGGCGAGATGGCATCTTCATCGGCGTAGTAGCACTGGTCGCGGTCACGCAGCACGAAGGTGGCGCCGTCGGCACCGCTCAAGTCCCGTGCTGCCTTGCGCACGATGGCCATGACCTCGGTCAGGCTGCGGGTCATGGACAGCTGCTGCACCACGTCCACCAGCCGGGCCCGGCGTGTCAGCAGGGCCTCGGTGCGTGCCTTGTCGACGGTGGTGCACAGATGGCGCAGCGCGATGCGCAGGCGCAGGTCGTCATGGGGGGCGACGACGTCCAGCGCACCCGCATCGACCCAGTGGCCGTGCTGGGTGGGCGGCGCGTCGCTCAGCAACACGTAAGCAGCCACACCGGGCAGTTGTGTGATCAACTCGGTGGCATCGCGGCCCCACACGGTGGCAGGGCTGATCACGCCAGCGGCCTGATGGCTGTCGAGCAGGTTCTTCAGGGACACCACATCACGTGCGGTGTGCAACTCGACGGAAGGCGGCAGCGGCGGCATGGGCTGGGCCAGGCTGCCGGGCTCCTCCAGTTGAATGATGTACAGCGTCTGCATGGGCAAACCGATCGTGCCGGGACACCTACTCTAAGGGGCAGCCCCGGCCTGTGCCAAAGGCCCTTCGACAGATGGGTGAATCGTGTGTGACGAATTGCCGTCAGTCCGCCTCGGGCCGGCTGGCGGGGCGGGGTGTCTGAGGTGGTGCACCATCCGGATCATCGGACAGGAAGCCACCGGCCTGGCGGCTCCACAGCTGCCAGTAGGCGCCACGCCGGGCCAGCAGGTCGGTGTGCGAACCGTCTTCCACGATGCGGCCCTGATCGAACACCAGGATGCGATCAAGGTGCGCGATGGTGGACAGCCGGTGCGCCACGACGATCACGGTCTTGCCCTTCATCACACGCTCCAGCGTGTCCTGGATGGCCTGTTCGGTGAGCGAATCGAGTGCCGAGGTGGCTTCGTCCAGGATCAGCACGGGCGCGTTCTTGAGCACCACCCGTGCGATGGCCACGCGCTGACGCTGCCCGCCCGAGAGTTTCACGCCGCGCTCGCCCACCATCGAGGCATAACCATCCTTGATCTTGCGGATGAACTCGTCGGCATGGGCCTGTCGTGCGGCCTCGATCACCTCGTCGTCGCTGGCCTCGATGCGGCCATAGCGGATGTTGTCCATCAAGGAGCGGTGAAAGAGGCTGGGGTCCTGCGGGATCAGGCTGAGCTGGCTGTGCAACGAGTCCTGCGTCAGGGTGCGGATGTCGTGGCCGTCGATCACGATGCGGCCGCCTTGTGGGTCGTACAGCCGCAGCAGCAGGCTCACGAAGGTGGATTTGCCCGAGCCCGACAGGCCCACCAGCCCCACGCGCTGGCCGGCTGGGATGTCCACGCTCAGGCCCTGGAACACAGCGGTGCCGGGCGTGTAGCCAAAGTCGACCGCGTCAAAGCGGATGTGCCCTCGCGTAATGGCCAGGTCACGCGCCTGGGGTTGGTCGACCAGTTCGTGCGGGCGCACGATGGTGTGCACGCCATTGGCGACATTGCCGATGTACTCGAAGAACTCCAGGAAGCGGCGGCTGAGGTTGCGTGCCTCGTTGATCACCATCAGCGACAGGCTCACGGTCATTACGAAATCACCCACGCCGATGCGGCCATCCGCCCACAGCTGCAGCGAGAAGCACAGCAGTCCGACCTTGAACACCGCGGCGGCGGTGAACTGGAACCAGCGCACGCGCTCGGCGTAGCCGTTGGAGATGCGGATGGCGCCCAGCTCGCGGCCGAGGTGGCCCTCCAGGTGGGTGCGCTCATGGCGCAGACGCGCGAACAGGCGGGCACTGGTGAGGTTGGTCACCGAGTCGACCACGGCGCCGGTGGTGTCGCTGCGCGCGGCGGCGGCCCGGATCACGTGCACGCGGGCACGCCTGGCCAGCAGGTAGGACAGGCCGACGAACAGCACCGTCCAGCCCAGCGCGAACCATCCCAGCGAGGCCTGGGCCTGGAACAGCAGCCCCACCGTCACGCCCAGCACGATCGTGGTCGGCCAGAACTCGGTGATCAGCGACCACAGTGTTTGCGTCACGCCCAGCGAGGTCTCGCTGATGCGGTGTGCCAGGGCCCCTGCGAAGTGGTTGCTGAAGTAGCGCTGCGAGTGGTGCTGCAGGTAGTGGTAGATCTCGCGCACCACCTGCTGGCGTTGCCGGGGCCCAAGCCGTACCTGCACCGCGCCCGCCAGGCGGCCGAACACCACCTCGCCTGCGCACAGGCCGATGAACAGCAGCACCGGCGCCTTCAGGCTGGCCAGGGTGGCTGCGGCCTGGCCCTGGCTGTCGGCCACGGCCTTGAGGATGGTGCCCAGGGCGTAGGGCAGCAGGATGCCGCAGGCGGCATTGAACGTTTCAAGCACCGTGATCAGCGCATACCAGTGCCGGTAGCGCCGCACGAAGTGCAGGATGAAGCGAAGTGGCGAATCGGGCAGGGCGGGTGTGCGGGCGGTGTCGCCGGACGGTGTCGATGGCGTCGATGAAAGGGTGGTGTCAGGCGCCATGAGCGGGTCCCCGGGGTAAATGATGGTCGGTGTACAGGGCCTACCGTACATCGTCTTGCCAAGCCGACGGGCGTGCCCGGGCATCCCCCAGCCAGGGGGGCCTGAAAACCCAGCCTTGGTCGTTTCATCCCTTGACATGGAGTGAACTGCCGTCCGCGCCCATCGGGTGGGCGGCCAACGCCTTTGTGCCCGCCTTTGCGCGGGTTGTTTTTTGCAATGAAAGGACTGTTTTCAAATGAATGCGATGTTTGGCAAGACGATGGTTGGCCTGGCCGTGCTGGCCGTGACGGGCCTGGCCCAGGCCAATGCCACTTACGAAGGCATCGTCGATGTGGCGGGTTCCGTCTCGGTCGATGGCTGGAACGAGCTCAACCGCAGTCGCACGGGCGGCGCGCTGACCGAGGCCGAGCTCATCGCGGGGACGGGCTCCAATGTGGCCGGCTCGGGGGATGCGGTGTTCACGCGCCTGTCGGGTTCGCACTACCCGGCCGGCTACGGCCTGTATGGCAGCAACTCGGTGTTCACCGTCACGGACAGCACCATGGCCAGCAACATCGGCTCGCTGGTGTTCCAGGGCATCATCAATGACTTCGACGCCCAGTTCGGCGCCGCACCGTTCACGCTGACGCTGAGCCTCAATGGCGGCAGCGAAGCCTTGAGCGCCACCAGCGTGAACAGCGTGCTCAACGGTGGTGTCTCCGACCTGCACACCTACACCTGGGACCTGTCCGGCGTGAGTGCGCCCATCACCTCGTACACCCTCACGCTGAGCGCCGGCTTCTCGCAGGTGCTCGCCCTCCAGGTGGACCAGGTCGCCGCCGTGCCCGAGCCCAGCACGTACGCCATGGCCATGGGTGGTCTGGCTCTGGTCGGCATGATGGCCCGCCGCCGTCGCGCCGCAGCCTGAGCACTGCGCTGACCTGATATCAGGCATCTGCTTCCGCGGGGGACGAGATGCTGCTGACCGGTATCCCGGTACCTGCTGCCCCGACCCGATCCTGTTGATCCGCCTCGCACATTGCCATTGGCGGACATGAGCCCCAAGGCTTGTGACAGATCAAGCTGCGGCACATGGCGGCGACCTAGCATGGCCTCGACTGTTTCGAGCCATGTTGTACCCTCCCTCCCCAGTTTCCCCATTGTTCGCTGACGCTCCTGCCATGGCGCGGCCCGCAGCTTGTCCATGCAGGCGGGTTCCATGAACACCTCCAACTGGGTGCTGCCCACCAGCAAGGAGGAAGAGGCCAGCCCCCTTCCTTGTGATCAGAGCGATCCCCCCGTGCGCCTGGTGCGCCACGTGCTGCTGCCTTCGGCGGTGTCGCTGGTGGCGGTGGTCCTGCTATTCGTCTTCATCGCCGCGCATGGCCTGACGGTGGGTGATGACGCGGGCCTGGCTGCCCTGGCCGGAGAGATGCAGGGCCAGGGCAGGCCTGATCAATCTACACACCTGCTGATGAACGTGGCGGGTGCCGGCGCGGCCACGGTGGCCCTGATGTTGATGGTGATGTACGTGCGTGTGCGCGATGCCGAAGTGCGCATGCGCCGCGCCGACACAGCCTTGAGGCTCGCCGCCACGGCCTTCGAATCGCAGGATGCCATCATGGTGCTGGACGAGCAGGGCACCATCCTGCAGGTCAACCAGGCCTTCTGCGACATCACCGGCTACACGCTGCAGGAGGTACGCTGGCTGCCAGCCAGCATCCTGCAAAGCGATGCCAACGAGCCGCATCTGTACGACACCATCGGCCGCCAGCTGGCCGAGCGTGGCCGCTGGGTGGGTGATCTGTGGAGCCAGCGCAAGAGTGGCGAGGTCTACCCCAAGCGCCTGAGCCTGACCATGGTGCGCTCCGCCCATGGCGAGCCCACCTACTGCGTGGGCAGCTTCACCGACATCACCGAACACAAGCAGGCTGAAGCCCGCATCGAGCAACTGGCCTTCTACGATTCGCTCACCGGCCTGCCCAACCGGCGCCTGCTGCAGGAGCGGCTGCAGCAGGCCCTGCAGACCAGTGCGCTGGAGGCCCATGCGGGCGCCGTGCTGCTGATCGATCTGGACGAGTTCAAGGCCCTCAACGACACGCTGGGCCACGACATGGGCGACCAGTTGCTGCAGCAACTGGCCACTCGCATGCAGGCTTGCCTGCGCGAGCGCGACACCCTGGCCCGCCTGGGCGGTGACGAGTTCGTGGTCGTGCTGCAGGCGCTGAGCGCGGATCCGCAGGAATCAGCGGCGCAGGCGCGCGAGGTGGGCGAGCGCCTCCTCAACGTGCTGGCCCGCCCGTGTCAGCTTGAAGGGCATGAGCACCACAGCACCTGCAGCATCGGCGTGACCCTGTTCGGGGCGGGTCATGCCCTGGTCAGCCTGGAAGAGCTGATGAAGCAGGCTGATCTGGCGATGTACGAGGGTAAGTCGGCAGGGCGCAATGCCTTGCGCTTCTTCGATCCGGCCATGCAGGCGGCGATCAGCCAGCGCACGGCCCTGGAGGCCGACATGCGCCGCGGCCTGCAGCGCGGCGAGTTCCTGCTGCATCTGCAACCCCAGGTGGAGGATGACGGCCGCCTGGTGGGGGCCGAGGCGCTGCTGCGCTGGCGCCATCCGCAGCACGGGCTGGTGTCGCCGGCCGAGTTCATCCCGGTGGCCGAGCAGTCGGGCCTGATCCTGCCGCTGGGCGATTGGGTGCTGATGCAGGCCTGCCAGCAACTGGCCATCTGGGCCCGACATCCGGTGTTCAAGGAACTGACGCTGTCGGTGAATGTGAGCGTGCGGCAGTTCCACCAGCCTGATTTCGTGGATCAGGTGGTGATGGCGCTGCAGCGCAGCGGGGCCAATCCGCGGCGGCTCAAGCTCGAACTCACCGAGAGCGTGCTGATCGACGATGTAGAGGCGGTGGTGACCCGAATGGGCGCGCTCAAGGCCTGCGGCGTGCGCTTCTCGCTCGATGACTTCGGCACGGGCTACTCATCGCTCACCTACCTCAAGCGTTTGCCGCTCAGCCAGGTCAAGATCGACCAGTCCTTCGTTCGACACATCTTGAGCGATCCCAGCGATGCGGCCATTGCCCGCTCCATCGTGGCCCTGTCCCAGGCGCTGCAGCTCAGCGTCATTGCCGAGGGTGTGGAGACTCAGGCACAGCGCGAGGTGCTGCGACGTCTGGGCTGCACCACCTACCAGGGCTACCTGTTCGGGGCACCGATGGCGCTGGCGGCCTTCGAGACCTGGGCGCTGGCCCGCCAGCCTGCGGAACCCTTGCTCAGTGCACCGGCCGGCTGAACCTTGAACCTGCCCTGATGAGGAGCGGGCAGCTCAGGTGATGTTGGCGCCGTCTTCGCCTTCTTGAGGCGCGGGTGCCAGCCCACTGGCCATCATCCAGGCCTGGCCCTTGCCCTGGGCCTTGGCGCGGTACATGCGCTCGTCGGCGGCCTTGAGCAGCAGGTCGCTGTCTTCCGAATCACCACGGCGGTAGACCGCGATGCCGATGCTGGCGCCGATGCGGCCCTGGACGCCCTCGCCCAGATCGAAGGGCTCGGCGGCTTCCGCCAGGATCTTGCGCGCCACCTGCGCGGGATCTTGCTCCGGATCGGCCATGCCTTCGAGCAGCACCACGAACTCGTCGCCGGCCAGCCGGGCCAGGGTGTCGCTGCGTCGGATGCAGGTGGCCACGCGCTGGGCGAACTGCTGCAGCACGGCATCGCCGCTCTGGTGGCCCAGGCGGTCGTTGATGGCCTTGAAACCATCGAGGTCGATGAACAGCACGGCCAGGGCCAGTCCTGAGCGCTTGGCGCGGGCCACGGCCTCCGGCAGCCGATCGAGCAGGGCACGTCGGTTGGGCAGGCCGGTCAAGGGGTCACGCAGCGCCTGCGCCAGCAGGAAGGACTGCAGGCGTTTGCGCTCGGTGATGTCGGTGATGAAGGCGCAGAACAGCTGCCCGTTCTCGTTGGGCAGGGCGGTGATGCGGATCTCCACGGGCAGCTCGGTGCCATCGCGGCGCAGGGCGCTGAGCTCCACGCGCTGGTTGATCACCTTGGCCACGCCGGTGCGCAGGTAGCGCTGCAGGCCGTGGCGATGGGCCTCGCGCAGCGCTTCGGGCACGATGAGGCAGTCCAGGTGCTGGCCCACGGCCTCGCTGCGCTCCCAGCCCAGCATCACCTCGGCCTGGCGGTTCCATTCGGTGATGCGGCCGCTGTCGTCCATGCTGATGTAGGCATCAGGCGCATTGCGCAGGATGGCCATGAGCTCGGCCTCGCGGGCTGCCAGCGTGCGTGAGGCCAGTTGACCCTGGTGCAGGGCCACGGCCAGGCGGTCGTTGGCTTGGCTCAACTCCTGGGTGCGCTCCAGCACCCGCATCTCCAATTGGTGGCGCAGGGCCGACAGGGCCTCTTCGGTGTCCTTGCGGCCCTGGATGTCCTCGATGATGGCGATGAAGTAGTGCGGCTCGCCATTGGCCTTGCGGATCAGGGCCACCGTCAGGTTGATCCAGACCGGGTGCCCATCCTTGTGGATGTAGCGCTTTTCCAGCGAGTAGTGGGGGATCTCGTGCCGTATCAGGCGCTCGATCAGGTGCAGGTCCGTCTGCAGGTCGGCGGGGTGGGTGATGTCCTGGAAGGTCAGGCGCATCAACTCGCTCTCGCTGTAGCCGATGATGCTGCACAGGCGGGCGTTCACGCGCTGCCAGCGCCCATCCGGCTCGACCAGGGCGATGCCCACGGCGGCCTGCTCGAAGGTGACCTTGAGGCGGGACTGGCTTTCGCGCACCAGCTCATCGCTGTGGTGGATGACCTGGCGGACGGTGCGGGAGCTTTCGCGGTAGCTCAGTTCGCGCTCGACGATGTGGGCCAGGTCATGCAGCACCTGCAGTTCATCGGGCTGCAGCTCGCGCGGTTGCCGGCCGATGGCGCACAGCGTGCCCAGCGCGGTGCCGTTGCCCGCATGGATGGGCAGGCCGGCATAGAAGCGGATGAACGGTGCGCCCAGCACCAGCGGGCTGTCCGCGAAGCGGTCATCCTGGCGGGCATCGTTGATGATCAGTGGCGCATCGGCGGCCACGGCGTGGGCGCAGAACGAGACGGCCAGCGGCGTCTCGGAGATGTCCAGGCCCACGCGGGATTTGAACCATTGGCGGTGCGTGTCGATCAGGCTGACCAACGCAATGGGCACATCCAGAACCCGGGCAAGCAGGCGGGTGATGCGATCGAACTCTTCTTCGGCCGGGCTGTCCAGCAGGTCGAGTGAGGCGAGCAGGGCGGCGCGGGCGGCGGCGTCTGATTCCATCGGGCCAGTCTACACACAAGTCCGCACAGACGGAACCAGCCTGGCTGGTATGCTGCGGGATCATCGTTTCGCCGGCCTGTCGTCGAGGGCCTGTTGTCCATGCGTTTTCTTGCGTGCCTGATCGCTGGCCTGGTGCTGGCAGGCTCGTGCCGGGCTGGCGCAGAGGTCGTCCGCATCGCGGCGGAGGATGACTGGCCGCCGTATTCCTCGGCAGTGACAGTGGCGGGCCAGGCGCAGCAGCCGCAGGGCTTTGCGGTGGACCTGGTGCGTGAGGTGTTCGCCTCGCAGGGCATCCGCGTCGAGTTCGTGACCGTGCCGTTTTCCCGCTGCCTGGTCTACGCCCTGAACGGGTCGGTGGCGGGCTGCTTCAACGTGAGCAAGACGCAGACCAACCAGAGCGACTTCATCTGGACCCCGACGCCTCTGCTGGCCGAAGACCTGGCGGTGTTCGCCAGGGCCGACACCCGTGTGCAGGGCGAGGTCGGCGTGGCGGAGTTGCGCGACCATGCCGTGGGCTACACGGTGGGTTATACGTATGCGACCGAGCTGATGACCGATCCGCGCATCACCCGGTACGGGGCATCTTCTGACCAGCAACTGCTGCGGATGCTGCTGGCCCGGCGCGTGGACTACATCCTGCTCAACCGGCTGCCTGGCGAGTTGCGCATCCATGCCAACCCGGCCTTTCGGGGCAAGGTCAAGTTCGTGGGCAAGCTGTCCACCGACACCTTCTGGCTGGCCTTCTCCAAGGCCCATCCCGATGGGCGCCGCCTGTCGCAGGTGTTCGAGCATGGCCTGGGTGAGTTCAAGCGCGACGGCCGTTATCGGTCCATGATGCAGGCATTCCGCCGCAGTCAGGGGTTGCCGTGAGCGACGGCGACGGGCATGGCCCCGCAGGGGGCTTGTGGCAGCGCCGCATGCGCCGCTCCCTGTTTGCCCTGTTGGCGCTGGCCGCCTTTCTGGGGCTGGGGGTGCCGGCGCTGATCATCGGCGGCTATGTGGTGTGGGTGCGTGAGCCCGAACTGGCCCGCCAGCAACAGGAGCAGATCCTGGCTTCCCGGCTGGAGGTGCTGTCCACCAGCCTGCCCTACGTGATGTGGACCTTCGACGACACGGCCATGGCCGATGTGGTCGATGCCATGATGAAGTCGCGCGAGGTGGTGCGCGTGGTTGTGACCGATGCCGATGCACGGGGCGTGCTGATCGATGTGTCGCGCCCGCCAGTCGCTAACGCCACGGTGATCGAGCGTCAGCATGACATTCACTTCCGCGGCCAACTGATCGGCCATGTGCGCCTGTCCATGGACGACCGTCTGCAGCAGGCGGCCTTGAGCCAGCAGCGCCTGTTCTATGCGGCCACCGTGGGTGGCCAGGTGTTGGTGTCGCTGGTGCTGATCCTGGTGCTGCTGCATTCGCGCATCACGCGGCCCTTGCGCGCCCTGGGGGCGTTCGCCGATGACTTGGCCGAGGGGCGCTTCCAGGCACGCCTGGTGCCTGGCCACAACGACGAGATCGGGCACCTGGGCGAGCGGCTGGAACACATGCGCCAGGCGCTTGAACGCTTGTTCGAAGAGCAGCGCCTGTGGCTGCAGCGCCTGCAGGACGAAGAGGCACGCACCCTGCGCCAGACACGCTTCTACGAGGCCGTGTCCCGCTCCAACCGCCTGATCGTGCGGCAGCAGGGCACCGATTCCCTGCATGCCGAGATCTGCCGCATCTGTGTGGAAACCGGACACGCCCAGATGGCCGCCGTCTGGGATTTCCAGCAGGGTGGGCCGGTGATGGCCGCCTCGTATGGCCAGGCACCGGCATGGCCTGTGGGCCTGTCGCCCGGGCTGCTGGCGGGGCCGGACCTGTCGCCCGTGCCCGCGCTGTTCGATGGCCGCGTGGTGGTGTGCAATGAGCTGTTGGCTGAGCCCCACGGGCAGGAGCCTGCTGAGGCGCGCGTACTGGATGCCCCGCCTGAACTGCGCGCCCTGGCCAGCCTGCCCATCCGGCGTGGCGGCGTGGTGGTGGCCTTGCTGATGCTGTATGCCCGCGAGCCCGGTGTGTTCGACGAGGCCGTGGTGACCTTGCTCGATGAAATGGCGGGTGACTTGTCCTTCGCGCTGGACAATGCCGACCGCGAAGCCGCCCGGGCCAGCGCGGTACAGGCGGTCGAGGCCGGCTATGCGCGGCTGCAGCGCGTGTTCGGCGCCATGCCCCTGCCGGCCGCCATCCATGCGCTGGACGATGGCCAGATCCTGGAGGTCAACGAGGCGGCCTGCGAGTTCCACGGGCTGGCGCGCAGCCAGATGCTGGGGCGTCGCTGGCAGAGCCTGGGCGTCGGGCTCGACCCGCAGGAACTGGCCCGCCTGGACGCGCAGGTCGAATCCCAGGGCGAGGTGCACAACATCGAGACCCAGGTATGCACCCGGGCAGGTCTCTGGCTGGACGTGCTGCTCCATGCCGAGCGCATCGAGTTCTTCGGCCGCGAATGCATCCTCACCATCGTGGTCGACATCACCGAGCGCAAGGCCATGGAGCGCGCCCTGAGGGATGGCGCAGCGCGCATGGCCGGCATCGTCGAGACCGCGATGGATGCGATCGTCGTGGTCGATGGCAACCTGCGCGTGGCCGTCTTCAACCGGGCGGCTGAACGCCTGTTCGGCGTGTCGGCGCAGGAAGCCATGGGCAACACGGTGGAGCGCTTCATCCCGGCGCGTCTGCGCCACCAGCATGCGGCCTTCATGGGGGCCTTTGCCTCGGAAGACAAGCCAGCCCGGCACATGACCTTGCGTGCCCTGGCGCCTGGCATCGATATCCAGGAGGGCAGCACCACTCGGGCCCGGCGCCTGAGCGCTGTGCGTGCCGATGGCGTGGAGTTCCCCATCGAGGCCTCGATCTCGCGCAGCGGCGAGGGCGAGCGCCTCATGCTGATGGCTGCTGTACGCGACATCACCGCCGAGCTGGAGGCTGAAAAAGCCCTGCAGGCCCGCCTGACCGCAGAGGCCGCCAGCCGCGCCAAGACCGATTTCCTCTCGCGCATGAGCCATGAACTGCGCACGCCGCTCAATGCCATCCTGGGCTTTTCGCAACTGCTGCAGGCCGACAAGCGCGAGCCCTTGCTGGAGCGCCACCGCCGCCAGGTGGAACTGATCCGCCAGGCCGGCCTGCACCTGCTGGCCCTGATCAACGATGTGCTGGACGTCTCGCGCATCGAGGCCGGCAAGCTCAATGTGCAGAGCCTGCCCTTGTCACTGCGCGGCCTGCTCGATGAGGTGCTGCCCCTGGTGCAGACCCTGACCGAACGGCACGGGGTGAGCCTGTCGGCCGACTATCGCCAGGGCGCTGACCGCCAGATCCTGGGTGATCCGGTGCGCCTGCGCCAGGTGATGCTCAACGTGATCGGCAATGCGGTCAAGTACAACCGCCAGGGGGGCTCGGTGCACATCGATGTGCGTCCGGGCGTGAAGGCCGGGCAGGTCTGCATCCAGGTCGAGGACACCGGCATCGGCATGAGCCCGGATCAGCTCGATCAGTTGTGCGAGCCCTTCAACCGCCTGGGTCGCGAGCATGGGCATATCGAAGGCACCGGCATCGGCATGGCGCTGACCAAACAGCTGGTGGACCTGATGAAGGGCCAGCTCGAGGTGCACAGCACGGTGGGCGCCGGCACGGTCGTGCGCATTCACCTGCCGCGTGCGGCCGACGAGGCCTTGCCCGAGCCGGCGACGGCGGCCTTGCCGGCCGCATCGCTCAGCGATCCTGACTCACCGCGCCAGGGCGTGGTGCTCTGCGTGGACGACGACCCGGTTAATGCCGTGATCGTGCAGCAGTTGCTGGGCCGCTGGCCGGGGGTGACGTTCCACCATGCGGGCACGGGCCGGGAGGGCCTGGAGATGGCGGCCCAGTTGCGGCCGACGCTGGTGCTGCTGGACGTGAAACTGCCTGATCTGGACGGCATGGAAGTGCTGGCCATGCTGCGGGCCGACCCGCGCACCCGCGGCTTGTGCGTGGTGATGCTCACGGGGCAGGCCCAGCCCGACGACATCGAATCGGCCCTGCGCAGCGGTGCCCGGGCCTACTGGACCAAGCCCATGGACTTCGCGCTGTTCATCGCCGAAATGCAAAAACTGCTGCCACCGGCGGCCGGTTGATCCACCCCGATCAGGCACCCCCCTAAGCCATACATTCCCCCCTTTGTGGCGGATTGGCTTGGCGGGGATGCCCGCATAGAATCCGACACAGTTTTCCATGGGCGGACCTGTTCGGGTCGGCCTGCAGTTCCAGCGACCCGATCGCCCCGGGAATTCCGCTCCCGGGCGTGGGTGGCTTCCCCACGCCCGCCATGAGCACCACCCGCCCGAACGACGACGACGGCGCCACCACGATCCGCACGGGGCCGGCCAGCGGCTTCCACAGCGATTTCGCGACCTCGTCCATGTACATCGGCGACACCTTGCCGGAAGGGCTGCGCCTGGGCGAGTACGAAATCCTCAGCGTGATCGGCGAAGGCGGCTTCGGCATCGTCTACCTGGCCTACGACCACTTCCTGCAGCGGCAGGTGGCGCTCAAGGAGTACATGCCCTCGTCGCTGGCCGGGCGCTCGCGCATGGGCCTGGACGTGACGATCAAGTCCGAGCGCCACCGCGACACCTTCATGGCCGGCCTGCGCAGTTTCATCAACGAGGCGCGGCTGCTGGCCCAGTTCGACCACCGGGCGCTGGTCAAGGTGTACCGCTTCTGGGAAGGCAATGGCACGGCCTACATGGTGATGCCCTACGTGGTGGGCCCGACGCTCAAGGCCGCGTTGGCCGACATGGGCACGCCACCTGATGAGGCCTGGCTGCGCAGCCAGGTGCTCACGCCGCTGATGGAAGCCCTGAGCCTGCTGCACAAGGCCAGTTGCCTGCACCGCGACATCGCCCCCGACAACATCCTGCTGACCGAGACCGGCCCGATGCTGCTGGATTTCGGTGCGGCCCGCAAGGTCATCGGTGATCTCAACCAGACCCTGACGGTGGTGCTCAAGCCGGGCTATGCACCCATCGAGCAGTATGGCGAGGTGCCTGCGCTCACCCAGGGGCCGTGGACGGATGTCTACGCTCTGGGCGGGGTGGTGCGCTACGCCATCACCGGCAAGGTGCCGGTGTCGGCCACCACCCGGCTGGTGCAGGACACCATGGTGCCGCTGGCCCAGTTGGCGCAAGGCCAGTATGGCGAGACCTTCCTGCAGGCGGTGGACACAGCGCTGGCGATCAAGCCTGCGGACCGCCCGCAGGACATGCTCCATTTCTCGACGCTGCTGGGCGAGGGGCCCGAGGCTGGCAGTGGCGTTACCGGTCCGGTGAGCCTGGGGGGCGCCACCCCCTTGGTCACGGCACCGGTGCGTACCGTGTGGCCCAATCCCGTCACGGGCCACCCTGCCACCACGGGGCCGCACACCCGGCCGCAGGCTGGCCCGCACACCAGCCCGGGCGTGGCGCACCCCACCACCGCGGGGCAGGCGCTCCCGGCCCAGGTCACTTCCGCGCAACCCGTCACTGCGCCATCTGTGCTGGCGCCTGCGACAGTCGGCCGCCCTGTGACGACACAGACGCCAGCAGCCAAGGCACCGATCACCGAGGCGCCGGTCACAACCCCTCTGTCTCAGGCCGCGCCGCAGACGGTGGCGGCGCCGGTCGGCCCGGCGGCCACGGCCGCTGCACCGTATCGCAGCGCCTTGCCCTGGGTACTGGTGGCGGCTGCGCTGCTGGCGCTGGCAGCGCTGGGTGCCTGGGTCATGTTCCGCCCAGCGCCCGGCAGCACACCTGCCACGGCCGAACCCTCAACCGCTCCCGCGGCGTCGACTGCATCATTGCCGCCGCCGCCCACGCCGGTGGCTGCAGAGCCCGCGCCAGCGCCGGTGGACAGCCAGCCTCAGGCGACAGCACCGGCCAGTGCCGAGGCGGCTGTCCCTGTGCCCACGGCGCCTGCGCCTGCACCAACCATGGCCCCACCTGTGCCGACACCCGCCGCAAAGGCCCCGGTACCTGTTGCCACGGATCGTGCTGTTCCGGCCAAACCTGTTGCGACAGTGCCCACCGTCAATGACAAGCCGCCAGTCGACAAACCGGTGGCTCAGGCGCCGCCACCCGCACGGCAGGCGGCCGGCCCCGACAAGAGCGCACGTTGCGCCGACCTGCTCCAGAAAGCCTCTCTCGAACCCCTCACCCCGAGTGAAACCTCTTTCCTCAAAACGGAGTGCAAATAATGAACAAATCGATCATGGGACGCCGCTGGTTCGGCGCGCTGGCCGCCAGCCTGGCCTTGTCCGTCACGGCCTTGCTCGGTGGTTGTGCCGCGCCGCAGGCCACGGCCATCGACAACGAGTTGCCCTTTGAGCAGGCGGTGCTGCAGGCTACCGAGGGCCTGGTGGCGCAGACGCAGCAGTTGCCGGCCTTCCTGGCCAAGCTCGAAACCAAGATCGCCAAGCGCGGTGTGGTGCTCGACAACATGATCGATGCGGACTCAGGCCAGCAGACCGGCGTGACCCGCCTGCTCGAGCAGCGCGTCATCTCGCACATGACCACCAAGTACGAGCTGTTCGAGATCCTGCCCTTCCAGGGCCCGAACCTGCAGAAGGCTCAGTACCTGCTCACCGGCACGATGAGCCGCATCCCCGGCAGCCGCAGCAAGAAGTCCTTCCGCCTGAACCTGGCGCTGACCGAACTGCGCACCGGCAAGGTGGTGGCGCAGTCCTCGGCCATCTCGCGTGATGACGGGCTGGACACCAACCCCACGCCCTACTACCGTGACAGCCCCGTGCTGGTGAAGGACAAGGTCATCGAAGGCTACATCCGCACCACGGCCACGGCTCCGGGTCAGCAGGCCGACCGGGTCTACCTGGAGCGCATCACCACCTCGGCCCTGGTCAACGATGCCACCAACCTGTACAACGGCGAGCGTTACCGCGATGCCCTGGCGCAGTACCAGAACGCCTTGTCCACCCCGGCGGGTGAACAACTGCGCGTGCTCAACGGTATCTACATGTCCAACGTCAAGCTGGGCCGCACGGCCGATGCCGAGAAGGCCTTCTCGCGCCTGGTGGCCTTCGGGGTGGCCAACAACTTGCTGAGCGTGAAGTTCCTCTTCAACCCGGGTGGCACCGAGTTCTGGTCCGACCAGCGCGTCAGCGGTGCCTACGGCATGTGGATCCGCCAGATCGCGCGCGAGGCGGGCTCCGCCAAGGTGTGCATGAACGTGGTGGGTCACACCAGCAAGACCGGCTCCGACCAGGCCAACGAGAGCCTGTCCCTGCAGCGGGCCCAGTACGTCAAGCAGCGGCTCGATGCCGAATCGCCCGATCTGGCGCGTCGCACCAAGGCTGTGGGCGTGGGTTTCCGCGAGAACATCGTGGGCAGCGCCACCGACGATGCGCGCGATGCACTGGACCGGCGCGTCGAGTTCAAGATCGTGCCTTGCGCGGCCTGAGCACCTTGGATCTGAGCACCCCGCCATGCCCCGCTTTGGTGGGTTGACAACACCTGTGGTGCTGTTACGCGCCCCGGGTTGGCGCCAGCTGTTCCAATTTGGGACAAACGGCGTATATTGCCGAGGATCCTTGCGGCGGTAAGGGGTGGTGATGGACGGGTCGACACGCCAGCCCCCTTCGTGACGATGGAAGCAATCAACATGACCCGATCCAGGCACTTCGTGGGCAGATGGCGTGGTTCGGCCAATCGTTTGGCCTTGATGCTGTCCGTCTTGGGGTTGGTGAGTCTGCCGGCCCTGGCCCAGTCCTCCGATGAAGAAGAGCTGGCGATGTCCTACGGGGACAAGTCCTTCGTCAGCATCGCCACGGGCTCGCGCGTGGCCGTTGCGCGCGCGCCGGCCGTGGCCACCGTGATCACGGCCGAGGACATCGCGGCCATCGGCGCCACCGACCTCGACGAAGTTCTTGAAACCGTGCCCGGCCTGCATGTCTCTCGCGAGACGCAGGTCTACGCGCCGGTCTACGGCATCCGCGGCATCAACATGGGCTTCAACCCCCAGGTGCTGATGCTGATCAACAACGTGCCCATCACCACGCTCTATACCGGCAACCGGGGCGCGGGCTGGGGCGGCATGCCGGTCGAGAACATCGCCCGTGTCGAAGTGATCCGAGGCCCGGGCTCGGCCCTGTATGGCGCCGATGCCTTCTCAGGCGTGATCAACATCATCACCAAGTCGGCTGGTGAGATCAACGGCACTCGGGTGGGCGCGCGTCTCGGCTCCTTCAACACCCGAGACGGCTGGATCCTGCATGGCGGGCAATGGGGCCCGGTGGATGTGGCAGCCTATCTGCGCACCGGCAGCACCGACGGCGCCCACAGCACCGTCCGCGCCGATGCCCAGACTGCCTGGGATGCGCTCAATAGCACGAACGCCTCGCTGGCACCGGGCCGGGTCTACAACGACCGCGACTTCCTCGATGGCATGCTCGACCTGAGCCTGGACAAGTGGCGTGCGCACTTCGCCTACCGCGAACGCAAGCTGGGCTCCGGCACGGGCGTCGCTTCGGCGTTGGACCCGACCGGCTATTCCTACAGCCAGAACGTCAGTGCCGAGCTGAACTATGAGCACAAGACCGTGGCGCCCAACTGGGGCGTGTCGGCGCATGCCAGCATCATGCACTACAAGGAGTTCTCCGATGCGGTGCTGTTCCCGGCAGGCACTCAGCTCAACACCGGTGGCGGCCCCTTTGCCGACGGCATGATCGGCAACCCCGACAAGTGGGAGCAGCATGGGCGCCTGAGCGCATCGGCCATCTACACGGGGTTCGAGGATCACCGCATCCGCATCGGGCTGGGCTGGGAAAAGGAAGAGGTCTACCGCACCAACGAGGTCAAGAACTTCAACCCCGACTACACGCCCATCGGCACGGGTTCGATCGGCGACGTGATCGACGTGACCAACACGGTGCCCTTCATGAAGCCGCAGGGGCGCTACAAGCGCTACATCTACGCCCAGGACGAATGGAGCCTGGCGGCCGACTGGACACTCACGGCCGGCATCCGCCATGACCGCTACTCCGATTTCGGCAGCACCACCAACCCGCGGCTGGCGCTGGTCTGGGATGCGGCTTACAACGTCACGGGCAAGTTGATGTACGGCACGGCCTTTAGGGCACCGTCGATGTCCGAGCTGTATGCCATCAACAATCCGGTGATACAAGGTAACCCCAACCTCAGCCCGGAACGCATCCGCACGATCGAGGCGGCGCTGACATGGCAGCCCATGAGCCGGTTGCAGTTGGGTGTGAACGTGTTCCGCTATGAGATGAGCGACATCATCAGGCTGGTGTATGGCGGACTGCAGGCGGTGTACCAGAACACCGGCCATCAGAATGGCCACGGCATGGAGTTCGAGGCTGAGTGGGAGCTGAGCAAGACGCTCCGGCTGTCAGGCAACTATGCCTACCAGGAGTCGACTGACGAGTCCACCAATCAGGATGCGGGCAATGCACCGCACCACCATGTCTATGCACGCGCCGACTGGCGGTTCACGCCAGGTTGGTCGCTGCATTCGCAGGTCAACTGGATCAGCAAGCGCATGCGCGTGGCGGGTGATCCCCGCGATGACCTGGCCGGTTACGAGACCATGGACCTGACCCTCAAGACCGACATGGGCACCCGCGCCTGGAGCTTCACCATGTCCGTGCGCAACCTGTTCGACAAGGACGTGCGCGAGCCTTCGCCTTTCGAGGCTGTAGGCGGGCGGGTGCAACTTCCCTACGACTACCCCATGCCCGGGCGCTCCGTCTACGCCCAGGCCAGCTACAAGTTCTGAGTCAGGCCGCGCTGGGCAGCACGGTCCAGCGCAAGTCCAGCTGTTCACCCAGGCATCGCAGCAGATCGGCCCGGTCAAACGGCTTGGCCAGGAACACCTGGGCCCCGGCTTCCAGCGCTTCATCGCGGTCGGCATTGGAGGCATTGGCCGACAGCGCGATGATGGGCAGGTTGCGGGTGAGCTGCAGGCTGCGCAGGGCCCGGGTGGCCTGCAGGCCGTCCATCACGGGCATGGCCAGGTCCATCAGCACCAAATCCGGCCTTGACTGGCCAATGCGGTCCAGGGCTTCCTGGCCGTCGGCTGCTTCCACCGTGTCAAAGCCCAGCGGGCGCAGGATGTCCGCCAGCATGGTGCGGTTGATCTCGACATCGTCGACGATCAGGATGGTGCGGCGCGGCCCCTCATAGCCGGTCATGTCGCTGCGTGGGGCCGTGGCCGATGGCTGGGGCAGCGCGAGCGTGTCGATGGCAGGACAGTGCACCCGCAATTCGAACCAGAAACGGCTGCCGTGGCCGGGCTGGCTCTCCAGGTGCACCTCGCCACCCATCAGCCTGACCAACTGGCGCACGATGGCCAGGCCGAGCCCCGTTCCGGCCGAGCGGCTGTGGGCGTCGCCGGCCTGCTCGAAGGGCTCGAACACGCGGGCCTGTTCTTCCTTGGGGATGCCCACGCCGGTGTCGCGCACTTCGAAGCGCAGGGTGGCCATGGTGCTGTGCAGGGCTGTGTCGGTGCGGCGCACGCTCAGGCTCACGGCGCCCTTGGCGGTGAACTTCACGGAGTTGCTCAGCAGGTTGAGCAGCACTTGGCGCAGGCGTTTCTCGTCGATGTCGATGGCGGGGGGCACGTTGGCATCGCAATCGAGCACGTAGTTCAGGCCCTTTTCTTCGGCCTTGATGCGGATGATGTCCGACAGGCCCTGCAGGAAGGTGGAGACGGCCGCGGGCGCCGGGTGCAGTTCGGTCTTGCCGGCCTCGATCTGCGACAGGTCCAGGATGTCGACGATCAGCAGCAGCAGGTGCTCGCCGCTGCTGTGGATGGTCTTGAGGCTCTGGGTCTGGCGCTCGCCCAGGCTCTTGTCCATCTTGAGCAACTGTGCGTAGCCCATGATGGCGTTGAGCGGGGTGCGCAGCTCATGGCTCATGCGGGCCAGGAAGGCGCTCTTGGCCTGGTTGGCGATCTCGGCGCGCTCCTTGGCGGTGCGCAGCTCGGCCGTGCGTTCGCGCACCAGGTCTTCGAGATGATCGCGGTGGCGCTGCAGCTCGTCGCCGCGCTCCTGCAGCACGGCGATCATGCGGTTGAAGGCCTGGGCCATGTGCTCGATGTCTTTCGGGCCATCGACCACGGCACGCACATGCGCCTCGCCCCGTTCGGCGCGGGCCATGGCGGCTGACAGCACGTTCAGGGGCCGCGAGATGCGCCGGCTGAGGTAGCGGATGGCCAGCAGGAACAGCGCGGCAAAGAAGAAGGCACAGGCCAGGTTCACCATGAAGATGTCGGCCATCATGCGCACCAGCGTGGCCTTGCTGTGCACCACACGCACATAGCCCAGGAACTCTTCCGTGGGCGCCACGACCTCGAAAGGGGTGTCGGCGGGTTTGGTCCACACGGGCGCGACGAAGCGCCAGGTGTCGTCGGTCTCGGCCTCCAGGTAGGCCTCGCGCGGGTGCAGGCGCGGCAGCGGCAGGTTGCCCGCGCTGCTGTCCTTGCCAACGGCGCCGCGCACCAGCAACACGCCGCCATCGCCCTTGCGGATCTCGACGCGCAGCACATCGGGGAAGGTCAGGGCCGCGTTGACGGCATCGGCTGCGTTGTCACTGGAGGCGTACAGCAGGGCCAGCGTGCTCTGCGCGGCCAGGCTGGTGGCGATGTGGGCGCCCTGGCGCATCAGCGTGTCGCGGATCTGGCGGCTGCCCTGCCAGGCGCTGGCGATGGACGAGAACAGGGCCAGCAGGACCACGCCTGCGGCCACGGCGATGCTGAGCTGGCGCTGGAAGGTCATGCGGCGCAGGATGCCGACGGAGCTTCTGTCTTCCGTGGGCAGCGGGGAGTGCGTGCTGTGGCTCGTCATCTCAAGGCTCCGGGAAGACCAGGTGGAAGCGTTGGGGAGACGCCGTGAGATTGATGCCCAGGTGGCTGGCCGTGCGTGTGTTCACGGCCATCAGGACATCCTTGAGGGGGTACAGCCCGCGGGCAGGTGGGCCCGAGGCGGTCAGGGCGGTTGCGGCCAGGGCGCGGCCCAGTTCCACATTGTCGGGGTACAGGGAGAACAGGGCGCCGCGCTTGACGTGGGCCACGCTGCTGGAGAACAGGGGCAGGCTCTGGTTCCAGGCCTCGCGCAGCACCAGGGGCAGCACGGCCGATTCATCGACGGTGATGGAGTCCTGTGGCAACCACAAGGCATCACGGCGTGCGTCGGACGATGACAGCAACTCCTGGTAGAGGCGTACGGCGGCCTTGAGGTCATTGGCGTCCTGGGCCACGAGCTCCAGGCCGTGAACCTTGGCGGCTTCGCGGGCCAGCTTGATGAGCCAGCCGTTCTGGCGCGGGTCATAGACGACCAGCACACGGCGGGTGTGGGGCACCAGGCTCTTGAGGCGGGCGAACAGCAGAGCAGGGTCCGGCGCCAGGCTCAGGACGGTAGCGTTCTGGGCCTCGGCTTCGGGCACCGACAGCACGCCACCGGCCACCACATTGATGGCGGAGCGGTCCAGGCTGGCCGTGGCACGCATGCCGTTGCGGCCCAGGGCAATCACGGAGCGGATGTCGCGCTTGCGCAATTCGGCCGCCAACTCCGCCGTGCTGGCGTTGGCGCTGACCGGATAGCCCAGAACACGGCCTCTGGCCCGGTCTTCGACCCCGTTGATGATTGTTGTAAAGACGCTGCGGAATGGCTCCCCGATATCAGGGTAAACCACAGCGATTGACCGTGTGGCGTCATCCGGGCCCGCCTGGGCCGCGGGCCATTGCAGCGCCCCGAGACCCAGCATTGCCATTCGCAGGGCCACCCAGAACGCTCTGCACGCTACCACCACGGACTCCTCCATCCCGCTCTCTTGCTTGCATATCCCCATAGCTTAGCGAGTCTTTGGGCTTTGCCCCCCGCATTCATGCAGTTCTCCCATGAGAAGGGGGATGACGCGCCAGCCATCAGTTGGCATCATTTTGTTACACAAAGGCCGCTATGGGTGTTGTTTGTTGGTGCGGCCCCTGATCTGCGAGAAGCAACGTGAAGTCATTGGCTGCAGTACCCCCCGAGGCGGATTTTTCAGTTCTGCCGACATCTCTCCCGCAGACCGCCGAGGCGGCGACCCTCATCGTCTCCTACCTCGAAGCCATCGGGGTGGAGTATGTGTTCGGTGTGCCGGGTGGTGCGGTCGAGCCCCTGTACAACGCGCTGGCCGTGAGTTCGCGGCGCGGTGGCCCCAAGCCGGTGCTGGCGCGCCACGAGGCCGGTGCGGCCTTCATGGCCGATGGCTATGCCCGTGAAACCGGCCGCCTGGGCGTGTGCGTGGCCACCTCCGGCCCTGGTGCCACCAATTTGTTGACCGGCGTGGCCTGCGCCTACGACAACAGCGTGCCGATGCTGGCCATCACCGGCCAGCCCTCGCTGCCCCTGTTCGGCAAGCGTGCGCTGCAGGAGTCGGCCTGCACCGGCGTGAACACCGTGGGCATGTTCCGCCACTGCACGCGCTACAGCACACTGGTCTCGCATGCGGACCAACTGGAAAACAAGCTGGTCAACGCGCTGATGCGTGCGTCCCAGTTGCCGCATGGTCCGGTCCACCTGTCCATCCCCGTGGACCTGCTGCGCACGCAGATCGAGCAGCGCCTGTCGCCCGCCAGCCTGAAGGCCCTGATGGCCAAGCCCTCGATGATCGACGAGGACGCGGTGCGGGGCCTGTGCCAGCTGGTGCGCCAAAGCAGCAAGACCGTGCTGATCATCGGTGGTGGCTGTGGCGAGGCCATCGATGCGTTGATGCATTTTGCGGAGCTGACCGATTCGAGCTTCGTGACCACGCCGGACGCCAAGGGCCTGGTGCACCCGCACCACCCGCTGTACCGCGGCGTGTTCGGCTTCGCTGGCCATGTGTCGGCGCAGAAGGCCCTGCGCGACAACGTGGACCTGGTGCTGGCCGTGGGCACCAGCCTGGGCGAGTGGACCAGCGCCGCTTGGAGCGACAGCGTGCTCAACCAGCGCATGGTGCACATCGATGCCACCGATGAGCACCTGCTGCGCTCGCCCATGGCGCGCCAGCATGTGCGCGGCCGCATCCGCACGGTGTTCGAGCGCCTGCTGGACATGATGCACATCGAGCAGGCCAGCTGGGGCGATGCCTGGAGCGGCGCCGAGGTGGGCCAGGTGCGCATCGCGGCCAACGCGGCTGACAAGGTGCACCTGAACGAGCCGCACAAGGTGATGGCGCCTGAGACACCCATCAAGCCGCAGCGCCTGATGACCGAGCTGTCGCAGCGCTTTCCGCCCACCACGCGCTTCGTGGCCGATGCGGGCAACAGCACGGCCTGGGCCATCCACTATCTGGAACTGCGCAACCGCCGCATGGGCCTGGTGCCCTCGGGCCCGGCTGGCGCAGGTGACCGCCGTGGCGAGCGTCGCCAGGACCACGCCGGTTGGCTGCGCGTGCTGATGGATTTCGCACCCATGGGCTGGGCCATTGGCGCGGCAGTGGGCATTGCCCGTGGCAAGCCGGATTGCCCGGTGGTCTGCATCACCGGTGATGGCAGCTACCTGATGAACGGCCAGGAGATCACCGTGGCCGCGCAGGAAGGCCTGAACGTGGTCTTCGTGATCCTCAACGATGCGGCCCTGGGCATGGTCAAGCACGGCCAGCGCCTGGCGGGTGCCGAGCAGGTGGCCTTCGAGCTGCCGCAGATCAACTACGCGGCCATGGCCGAGGCCATGGGCATCGCCGGCCACGTGATCGAATCGCCGGAAGATTTCGACAAGCTGGACATGGAGGCCATCCTCAAGCGCAAGGGGCCGACGCTGCTCGACATTCGCATCGACGGCGAGGAAGTGCCGCCGATGAGCCTGCGCATGCAGACGCTGGATTCCATCCAGGATTGAACGCCATCCCGGACTGAACCGGCAGGACCACGACCATGAGCGTCTCACCCATCCACACCCGCATCTGGCAGGAAACACCGGAAGCCGACAACCCCTTCGCGACGCAGGTGGCACGCTGCCATGGCTACGACGTGTACGGTGCCATGCTGGGCCGCGCAGGCTGGGCAGACATGGTCTACCTGCTGTTCCGTGGCGAGGCCCCGCAGCCCTGGCAGGCCCGCATGATGGACATGCTGGCCGTGGCCATGGCCAATGCCGGCCCGCGTGATCCTTCCGTGCATGCCGCGATGGGCGGCGGCATCGGTGGCTCGCCCGCGGCCTCCAGCCTGATGGCCGCGCTGGCCGTCGGAGCGGGGCAGAGCGGTGGTGCACGCGAGGTGTTTCTGGCCGTGCGTGACTGGCTCGATTGCGGCTGTGACCTCAAGGCATGGCGCGATCGCATCGCCACGCGCCCCGAGCCCATCGAGGACACCTGGCCCACGCCCGAGCACGCTGCTGGCTTCGATGTGAATGGCGTGTCGACGCCCCTGATCGTGCGCCAGGCCCTGGACGCTCTGGCCCGCGAGAGCCAGGGCCCCCGTTTGGCCTGGCTGCAGGCCAATCGCGTGATGCTTGAAGAGGCCGCGCGCTCACCGCTGGCGATGACCGGCGTGGCCGCTGCCGCGCTGGCCGACCTGGGCTTCCTGCCCGCGCAGGCCGAGATGCTCTTCCTGCTGCTGCGCCTGCCGGGCGCGGCAGCCCATGTGCTGGAGCAGGAAGGCACCAGCTACAAGAACTTCCCCTTCTACCCCATCGAGCTGGAAGACGACCCGGCCCGGCGCGGCCCGACCCTGGAGAGCCTGCCATGAGCCACCCCCATCCCCTGCAGGCCCATGTGGGCGTGCTGCGCACGCGCGTGGGCGGCGCCTTCCCAGGCAGCCGCGCGGTGTTCCGTGGCCATGACCTGCACCAGGACCCGACCGTGCGCAACCTGACGTGGGTCGAGCTGTGCGCCTTCGGCATCACCGGCCGGCGCATCACGCGTGACCAGGCCCGTGTGATCGAGACCATGTGGGTGTGGACCAGCTACCCCGACGCACGCATCTGGAACAACCGCGTCGCCGCGCTGGCGGGCACCACGCGCAGCACGCCCAACCTGGCCATCAGCGCCGCGCAGGCGGTGTCCGAGGCCACCATCTATGGCCGCCGCAACGAGTACCGCGCGCTGTCCTTCTTCCGCTGGGCGCACCAGCGCATGCTGGCCGGCGCCACCGTGGAGCAGGCCATCGACGAGCATCTGCGCGCTGGCAAGCGCCTGGCCGGCTACGGCCGCCCGCTCGCATCCGACGATGAGCGCATCGCGCCCACCATGGCCCTGGCACGCGAGCTGGGCCTGGCCGATGGCCCGCACGTGCGCCTGTGCTTCGAGGTGGACCGCGTGTTGCAGGCCCAGGGCAAGCCGCTGCGCATGAACTTCGGCGCGCTCACCTCGGCCTTCGGCGCCGACTTCGGCTTCACGCCGCGCGAGTACGGGATGATGCACTTCCCCGCCTTCGTGGGCGGCATGCAGCCCTGCTATCTGGAAGCGCTGGACAAGCCGCCCGGCGCCGTCTTCCCGACGCCCTGCGATGGCGTGGTCTACGAGGGCGCTGCACCGCGCGAGTGGCCGGGCGCGGCCCGCTGAGGCCACTCAGGGCGGTCCGGTTTCCCGAAGACATCGGACTCTCCTGAAAGACGGAGGCAGGCGGGCCTGTTTTGGGCGATGATGATGTGCATCGTCGTCCCCATTGCTGAGAGGCCCGCATGCACATCTCCGTGCGCAAAGACCCCGGCGCGCTGATGCGCCACATCATCCATGTGCGCGACCACCTCGTCCCCACCGACATGGACGTGGCGGCCGGTGGCGAGGGCAGTGGCCCGGATCCCCATGACCTGTACGACTCGTCACTGGGCGCCTGCAAGGCCCTGACGGTGCTCTGGTACGCCCGCCGCAAGAACCTGCCGCTGCAGGACATCGAGGTGACCGTGTCGCGCGATGCCAGCCAGGAGCGCCAGGGCATCTACCGCCTGAACACCACGCTGCGCCTGGGCGGCGAGCTCACCGACGCGCAGCGCCAGGAGCTGCTCAACGTGGCCGCCAAGTGCCCGGTGCACAAGCTGATGACTTCGGTGACCACCGAGATCAGCACCGCCCTCGGCGATGAGCCGCCCGGCACCGAGGTGGCGCCATGAGCGAAGGTGACCTCCTGCTGCTGAACGGTCACGAGTCCGACCTGGGCGGCGGTTTCATCGTGCACCGCCTGCTGCCCTCGGGCAAGCGTCAGCGTGTCGGCCCCTTCATCTTCTTCGACCACTTCGGCCCGGTGACGCACCCGCCCGAGGCCAACACCGATGTGCGCCCGCACCCGCACATCGGCCTGGCCACCGTGACCTACCTGTTCGAGGGCGCGATGATGCACCGCGACAGCCTGGGCTCGGTGCAGCGCATCGAACCCGGCGCCATCAACTGGATGAGTGCCGGCCGCGGCATCGTGCATTCCGAGCGCACGCCCGATGACCTGCGCACCGTGCCGCGTGCCTCGCATGGCCTGCAGCTGTGGGTGGCTTTGCCGATCGAGCAAGAAGAGACCGAGCCCAGCTTCGCGCACACGGGCAGCGAACAGATCCCCGAGGTGCCGCTGGACGGCGCGCACGTGCGCGTGCTGGTGGGCAGCGCCTGGGGGGCGACCTCGCCGGTCAAGCCCAACTCCGACACGCTCTACCTGGACATCCGCCTGGAGTCCGGCCGCACGCTGGATCTGCCCGCGTTGGCCACCGAGATGGCCGTCTACGGTGTCGACCGCTCGCTCACGATCAATGGAGAAGCCTTGTCCTCGCACACCATGGCCGTGGTCGATGGCGCCGCGCAGATCCGCAACGACACCAACGGCGAACTGCGCTTCGTGGTGATCGGTGGCGAGCCGCTCGAAGGCGACCGCTTCATCTGGTGGAACTTCGTCTCCAGCCGCAAGGAGCGCGTGGCTCAGGCTGCGCAGGATTGGGATGCGAAACGTTTTGCCGATGTGCCCGGCGAGCATGAGCGCATCGACTTGCCGGTGCGCCGTCCGCACTGGTTCTGAGAAGGCTTTGAGAATCAGGCCGCTGGCGGTGGCGTGTCGGCCGCCAGCGTTTGCGTGCCAACCACGATCATGCGCACCATCACTTCGAGCTGCGCGGTGAACTCGGCGTCCTTTTCCGGCGGCAGGTCCATGGCCGTGGCGCCCATGGCGAACACCAGCCGCGTGATCGCCTTGGCCGTGAGGCCCGGCTCGACCAGCCCGGTGCCATTGGCCTGGGCCAGGCGGATCAGGTCCACGCGCAACTCGTCTTCGAAGAAGGTCAGCTCGCGCTCGACCGCTGCCTTGAAGGCTGGCGAGCCCACGGCGCCTTCGCGCAGCAGGATGTGCAGCAGCTTGTCGTCCGCACGCAGCTGCTCCATGAAGGCCTCCACCGAACTGCGTACCACGCTGCGGTTGGCCGTGGCGCGATGGCGGGCCTCGCCGATGATGCGCCGCAGCGAGCGCCCGGCCAGGTCGATCAGGGCCACGGCCAGTTCGTCCATGTCGCGGAACTGCCGGTAGAAGCTGTTGGGGGCGATGCCCGCCTCTCGGGCCACCTCGCGCAGGCTCAGGGTGGACACGCTGCGGTGCGGCCCGACCAGCTTGAGGGCGGCCTGGATGATGTCGTCGCGCGAGATCACGGCCTTGCGGCCCGGCGTGCCATGGCCGCTGACAGCGACGGGCGCGGGGTCGAGCGGGAGGCCGGGGGCGGTGATCGTGGTGGTCATGTCGAGGACGGCTTCACCGTGAGGGCGCTGCTGAAAGGCGCTGAGGGTGTGCTGAGGGCGTGAGCGCGACGCAGCGGCTAAATGCCAAATGCCCATCATAGCCAAATCAATTAATGCACAAGTGTATAGACATTTGTGCTGTGGTCGTTATACTGCGCTTCATGACCACCGCTACCCTTGCCGCATCGCGGCGCCCTGGTCTGTGGCGCCGGCTGCTTCAACCCCTGGTGAGCCCCGAAGTGTTCGACTTCTGGGCCGGCCTGGTGCGCCCGGGCTGGTCCTGGGACCGCCCATTGGGCCGCATCGTGGCCCGGCAGGAGGCTGCGCACGAGGCCGTCACCCTGCTGATCCAGCCCAACCGACACTGGCAGGGTTTTGCGCCCGGCCAGCACCTGAACGTGGGCGTGCAGGTGGATGGCCGCTGGGTGCAGCGCAGCTACAGCCTGAGCGGCATTCCCCGGCGTGATGGCCGCATCGCGATCACTGTGCGGCGTGTCGAAGGCGGTGTGGTCAGCGAACACCTCACGCGCCGCGCCCGTGTGGGCGAGGTGCTGACCCTGGGCCCGGCCTTCGGCGAGATGACCTGGCCTACGCGTGCCACCACTGAGCGAGTTGAACAGGCGCCCTGGCTCTTCCTGGCCGCCGGCAGCGGCATCACGCCCCTGATGAGCCTGGTGCGTGCCTGGGCCGAGGCCGACATGCCCGCGGGCCTGACCCTGGTCTACTGGGCCCGTACCCGCGCGGAGTTCTGCTTCGCCGATGAGCTGCGTGAGCTGGCCATGCGCAACGGGCGCTTCAAGGTGCACTTCGTGCTGACCCGCGAGCCCCAGTTGCGTGAGGGCGAACTGCAGGGCCGCTTGTCCGAGGCGCGCCTGGCCTCGCTGGTGCCTGATCTGGCCGAGCGCCTGGTGTATGCCTGCGGCCCCTCTGGTTTCGTCGACACCGCACGCCGCGTGGCGGGCAGCGCCCGTGCCTTCCAGGCCGAGGCTTTCACGCCGCCGGCGCTCACCACGGTCGCCCCGCTCCCGGGCACGGTGGCCGTGCACCTGGCCTTGTCGCAACGCACATTGAAAGTTCCGGCCGGCCAATCCCTGCTGACCGCGCTGGAAGCCCAAGGCCTGCGCCCTGCCTTCGGTTGCCGCATCGGCGTGTGCCGCACCTGCGTGTGCCCCAAGCTGGAAGGCAGCACCCAGGACATGAACACCGGCGACATGCACCACGGCCACGACAGCGCCCTGCGCCTGTGCGTCAGCCGCCCCGCCTCCGACATCACGCTGAACCTCTGACCGTTATCGATCATGACCACCGCCACGCTCAGCCAGCCCATCACCACACCGCTCAGCCGCGCCCTCTCGCCCACCGAACTGCAAGCCTTCGGCGACGAGATCGACGCCCTGCGCGCCCGCACCGTCGCCAAGATCGGCGATGAAGATGCCCGCTACATCCGCCGCGTCGTCAAGGCCGTGCGCTACCTGGAGGTAGCCGGCCGTGCGCTGCTGTTCGCCGGCATGTTCCCGCCCGCCTGGATCCTGGGCACGGTGCTGCTGTCGCTGGCCAAGATCCTGGAGAACATGGAACTGGCCCACAACGTGATGCACGGCCAGTACGACTGGATGAACGATCCCACGCTCAATGGCAAGACCTACGAGTGGGACATCGTTGGCACCAGCGACAACTGGCGCAAGACGCACAACTTCAGCCACCACACCTACACCAATGTGCGCGGCATGGACGACGACATCGGCTACGGCCTGCTGCGCATCTTCCCCGAGCAGCGCTGGAAGCCCTTCTTCCTGGCCCAGCCGTTCATTGCGGTGATCTTCGCGCTGCTGTTCGAGTGGGGCGTGGCCATCCAGGATCTGCGCCTGGGCCGCTGGTTCGCCGGCAAGATGAAGCCGGGCGAGATGGCCCGTGCCTTCAAGCCCGTGGGCAAGAAGATGCGCCGCCAGATCATCAAGGATTACGTGATCTTCCCGCTGCTGGCCGGCCCCTTCTTCCTGCCGGTGCTGCTGGGCAACATCGTGGCCAACCTGGTGCGCAATGTGTGGACCTTCTCGATCATCTTCTGCGGCCACTTCACCGCCGATGCCGAGACCTTTCCCAAGAGCGTGCTCAAGAACGAATCGCGAGCCCACTGGTACCTGCGCCAGGTGCGAGGCTCGTCCAACCTGGCTGGCGGCCGCCTGCTCAATTTGATGTCGGGCAACCTGAGCCACCAGATCGAACACCACCTGTTCCCCGACCTGCCGGCCAACCGCTATGTGGAGATGGCCCCCGAGGTGAAGGACATCTGTGCCCGCTACGGCGTGCACTACAACAATGGTTCGTTCTGGAAGCAGTACGGCCAGGTGCTGTGGCGCATCCTGCGCCATGCCTTCCCCAGCAAGCCCGCGCCCGAGGCCCCGCTGGTGCGCCGCCCCGAGGTGGACGACGAGGACGAAGTGCTCGCCATGTCGCGCCAGGGGTGATGCCAGCCCGCTGGCGCATGCAGGCGGCAGCGGCGCACAATGGGTTTCCTCTGCCTGAAGGAGAGAAAACCATGGACATCAAGCTTCAACGCCTGGAGAGCATCCCTGTCCAGGACGATGCCGGCCATGCCTACACCGTGCATGCCTTCGAACGCCTGGCGCACGTGCCCCTGCTGCTGGACAGCCGCACCCAGTGGGAGCCCACCGGCGAGATTGAATACCGTTTGGCCAGCGGCGAGCAACTCGATGTGAACGCCGATGGCGACTGGCTGCTGCCCGGCAGCGAGTTGCGCCTGCACCGCCATGCCGGTGTCGCACGCCCGAGTGCCCGCGCCACCTGACACACACGGTTTCGTCTGAGGTGGCCGTGCAACGGCCTTCCAGATTAGGGGGTTCATTTTGTGCCCCCGGATGGTGCTGATCGTGCGAGGATCGTGGTCCCTTCGTCCCATCATGGGGTGATCGACCTGACCACTCTCCGCCGAGGATTGCCGTGCCATCCACCCTGTATTCACTGTCGTCAGCCTGCCGTGCCTTGTGTCGTCCACAGGGTTTGGTGAGTGCTGTGGCCCTGAGTCTGGCGGCTGCATGCCCGCCCGTGATGGCGCAAGGTGCCGCCACGGGCACCAGCGCGGCCACGCCGCAGGCTGGCGCTGCTGCTGATGCGGCCCCCGCCTTGCCACGCGAGTTGGGCAAGCCTGAGGATGACCTGGTGCTGGACGTCAGCACCTATCAGGTCGATGGCCTGCCGCAGGCCGAGCGTGAAGCCCTGGCCGCCGTCACCGCGCCCTACACCGGCAAGGAGCGCCATTACGAGGATCTGGTCAACGCGGCCGCGGCCATCACCCGCTACATGCAGCGTGACCTGGGCTACTACGTGGGCTTTGCCTACCTGCCGGAGCAATCACCGCAAGGCGGTGTGGTGCGCCTGCAGGCGCTCGAAGGCCGGCTCGAACGCGTGGACCTGCGCTGGCCCGAGGAGCCCATCGCCGTGAAGCGCGAGGTGGTCGAGCGCTACCTGTCCGTGCTGCAGCCGGGCAGCATCCTGCGTGTCGACGAGGTCGAGCGTGTGGCGCTGCTGGTCAATGATCTGCAGGGCCTGAGCGCACGCTTCGAAATCGAGGCCGGGCAAGCCCCGGGCACAGCCGTGCTGGTGGTCACACCGCAGGCCCAGCGGCGCGTGCGGGGCCGTGTCGACCTGGACACCCTGGGCTCGCGCTACACCGGGCTGGTGCGCCTGAGCGGCCTGCTCACCGTGGCCAGCCCCCTGGGGCAGGGCGATGCGCTGTCCGTCAACGCGCTGGCCTCGCACAGCGGCGGGCTGACCCAGGCGGGCATCACCTACGTCACGCCGGTCGGGGCACGGGGCCTGAAGCTGGGCGCCGGCCTGTCGCAGATCCACTACCAGATCGACAAGGACGATTTCCCGACCGACCTGGACGGCCGGGCCACCGCGGCCAGCCTCTACGCGCTGTACCCCTTCGTGCGCTCACGCAATGTCAACCTCTTCGGCCTGGGCAGCTTCGAGCACAAGCGTTTCACCGATGACCAGGGCGGCGTGAGCTACAGCCGCAAGCACAGCGACGACTGGCAGATCGGCGTGATCGGCGATGCGCGAGACAGCCTGGGCGGCGGCGCCATCAACACCTTCGAGGCGCACTGGCTGCATGGCCGCATCCGCTTCGACACGGGCAGCCTGCCGGATGGCTACAAGAGCAGCTATGACAAGCTCTCGCTGGGCTACTCGCGCCTGCAGAACGTGGTGAGCAACCGCCTGCAGTTCTATGCGCGCTACAAGGGGCAGATCTCGGCCACCAACCTGGACATTTCCGAGCGCTTCGCCGTGGGCGGCCCGCTGGGCGTGCGGGCGTATGCGCCCGGTGTGGCCAGCGCCGACACCGGCCATGTGCTGACGGCCGAGCTGCGCTTCCTGCCGCCTGAAACCTGGTTCGGCCGCTTCTCGCGCGAACTGGTCTTCAGCACCTTCTACGATTGGGGGCAGGCCAAGTTCTCGCACGACCCCGACCTGCGCCCGGCCGGCCTGGAGAACACCGCCACCCTCGGCGCCTATGGTCTGGGGATGGTGTGGGAGCGCCCGGGCGACATCAGCCTGCGCATGCACCTGGCCTGGCGCGGCACGGGTGATCAACTGGCCGATGGCCGTGAGCGCCAGCAACCGCGTGCCAACGCGGTGTTGAGCAAGAGTTTCTGAGCCTGGCCCAGGCCTTGTCATCAGTTTCTGGAGACGATCATGAAGACCCATTCCTTCTTCCCAGCGGTGGTGGCCGCCCGCCTGTTGCCCGTCGCCCTGGCCTGCCTGCTGCCCATGGCCGTGCAGGCGCAGGCCAGTGTGCCGACCAACCCGCCCATCGAGTACCCGCCGACCGAAGAGCGGCCCGCGGCGCCCGGTGCCCAGTACACGCCTGCCGCCGAGGCAGCCAAGGCGGCCGCGGGATCGTCCCTGAGCTCGCCGGGTAATGCCATTGCGCCGACGCGCGGCAGCGTCAATCTGGGGCCCCGGCCAGCTGTGGTGACCGTGGGCGGCAAAGCCGCGGGCGACGGCACGCGCGTGCTCAAGGCCCCGGCGGCGTGCACGCCCAAGACCAACAGCCTGGATTGCGTGGCGGAAACCGGTCAGGCCGGGCAGGGCGCCAACGTGTCTTCGCGTGTTCGCAACAGTGTGATCGGCGAGGTGGGGGCCGGCCGGGCTGCCACCGAAGGTGCTGGCGCCGCCAAGCGCGAGGGGCCGTGCACGCCCCAGGCCGGCAAGCTCACCTGCGATTGAGTGGAGGGCCGCAGAGAAGGGCCCAAAGGAAAACGGCCATTCCGGGTGGAATGGCCGTTGTCTCTTGAAATAACCCTCCCTGGGATATCCCGGAAGCTTGCGGCAAGCTTCCGGGTCCAGTCCTCTGCAGTATTTTTTGTTTGCCCCCAAAGGAGCTGATGACAGCGCTTGCTTTAGGACGGCGACGGATGTCACAGATTTGCCACTTCTGCAGCCTTGCCAGCATTCCGGTGCCCGGGATCTCTTGCTAGACTTACAGTTGTTTACGTTTCTGTGTGTCGGCGCCTGCTTTTTTTAGAATGACGCCATTGTCTGGCACGGGGCTTGACACAGTCTTTAAGGCAACCTGAAAGTTCCTTAAATGGCCTGAAACATCAAGGGTGCATACCGATTCGGCGATGATGCGCTGATGCGACCAGGGGGTCTGTGTCGTCAATGAGATGAGAAGAGGGTTCTTTGTCTCGCAGCTACCGTTTTGACCGATTCGAACTGCGTCCCACCGAACGCCTTCTGTACGTTCAGGGAGACCCCGCCCCCTTGGGGTCACGGGCGATCGACCTCTTGCTGGCCCTCGTGGAGCGCCACGGTTGCCTGGTGACCAAGCACGAACTGCTCGACCTGGTGTGGCCGGGCGTGGTGGTGGAAGAGAACAACCTGCAGGTGCAGGTCTCCACCTTGCGCAAGGTGCTGGGCGCGCGCTCCATCGTCACCGTGCCCGGACGCGGCTACCGCTTTGTCGAGCCCGTGGTGGTGGACAGCGGCGCTGCCAGCGGCCCGCCTCCCACCGCACGCACCTCTGATTCCGTCGAAGCCCTGTGGGCGGCCGCGACCGCGGATTCGCCCTTGTCGGTGCTGCCGGCGCTGCCTTCGCGCATCCTCGGGCGTGACCGTGACCTGGCCGCGCTGGAAGACCTGGCCGATCGCCCCTTGGTGACCATCGTCGGCCCCGGCGGCATCGGCAAGACCGCCCTGGCCCTGGCCGCGGCCCATGCCGGACAGCGCCGCATGCGCGATGGCGTGGCCTGGGTGGAGCTGGCGGCCATCACCGATCCGGCCCTGGTGGTCACGGTGGTGGCCCAGGCTCTGGGTCTGCCCACCAATGCCGATGCACCCCTGGCTTCCCTGCTGGTGGGCCTGCGCCCGCTGAACGTGTTGCTGGTGCTGGACAACGCCGAGCACCTGCTCGATGCGGTCGTGCACCTGGTCAATGCCATTGTCGAGGCCGCTCCGCAGGTGCGGGTGCTGGTCACCAGCCAGCTGGCCCTGAAGGTGCCGGCCGAGCAGGTGTTCCGCCTCAATGCCCTGTCGGTGCCGGAGCACGGCGCCTCGATGGACGAAGCGCTGGCGCACGGTGCCGTCGCCCTGTTCGTGGACCAGGCCCAGGCGGCCGACCGGCGCTTTGCGCTGGCCGATGCCAATGTTGCGATGGTCATCGCCCTGTGCCACCGGCTCGACGGCGTGGCCCTGGCGATCAAGCTGGCCGCGTCGCGCATGCCCTTGCTGGGCCTGCAAGGCATCTGGATGCGGCTGGACGAGCGCTTCCGCCTGCTGGCCAGCCGTGGCACCCAGAACCTGCTGCCCGCGCGTCACCAGACCCTGCTGGCCGCGCTCGAATGGAGCCATGACTTGCTGGGGCCCGACGAGCAGGCGGTGTTCCGCCGGCTCAGCGTCTTCTCGGGCGGCTTCTCGCTGGCCCTGGCCAGCGTGGTCACCAGCGACGACCGGCTGGACGAATGGACCGTGATCGACCTGCTCGGCGAGCTGGTGGACCGCTCCCTGGTGTCCGTCGATGCCGTGCTCGAAGGCGCGGATGCACCCCGCTACCGTCTGCTGGAGAGCACCCTGGCCTTCGCTGAGCTCAAGCTGGCTGATTCCAGCGAGCGCGAGGCGATCGCGCAGCGCCATGCCCGTGCCGTGGCCGGGCTGATAGATCGTGCCTACGAAGACTACTGGGCCATGCCGGACAACGCCTGGCTCAACACCTACGGCCCCGAGATCGACAACGTGCGCAAGGCCCTGGAGTGGGCGCGCCAGAACGATCCGGCCTTGGCCGTGACCCTGGTGGGCGCGGCCAGCGTGCTGTTCCTGCTGCTGGGCCTGGCGCCCGAGTGCCGCCAGCACGCGCTGGCGCTGCAGGCGCAGGCTGAATCGATGCCGGCCGGCGAATCGCTGGCGCGGTACTGGGTCGAGCGCAGCCGCCTGCATTGGGGCATCTCCAACGGCCTGATGCACGAGTTCGCCTTGCGGGCCGCCAAGCAGTGCCGCGACGTGGGTGACCAGCGCGGCCTGTACATGGCGCTGCGCTGCCAGGCTGGCAGCGGCGTGGTCTCGCCCCAGGATGCGATGGGCCTGCTCGACGAGATGGCCCGCCTGGAGCACTCCGGCTGGCCGGTGCGCCTGAAGCTGCAGCGCCTGCTGGCCGAAGTGGGCGTGCTCAAGGCGGGTGATTTCATGATCGAGGCGCGCCTGGTGTGCGACACCTTGCTGATCCGTGCCCAGGCCGCTGGCCTGGACGCCGTGGTTTCGGCCACGCTGAGCGATCTGGCCTCCGTGAGCCTGGCGCTGGGCGACACCGACGCCGCCATCCGGGCCTGCCGCAAGCTGCTGTCACGCGGGCGCCACCGCCGCGACAACTTCGTGCTCCATGCCCTGGCCATCGTGGCCAGCGCCTCGCTGATCCAGGGTGATGCGCACCAGGCCCGGGGTTCGCTGACCGACTTCGTGGCCGCCTCGCGCAGCCGTGACTGGGAATGGCTGGGCCTGTACTCAGGGCTGCTGGCGCTGCTGGCCGCCGTGGAAGGGCGTCATGAAGCAGCGGCCCGCGTGCTGGGTCACGCTGATCAGGCATATCGGCAACTCGGTTCGCGCGATGCCCAGGCGCTCAAGGCCCGTGCGCAGGCCAAGGCCCTGATCCAGCAAGCGCTCGATGCCACCGCCATCGAACGGCTGAGCGCCGAGGGCGCCGACATGGACCCGGAAACGCTGTGCGCCTGGGCCCTGGCGCGCGACGATGCCTGATGGCGATGGGCGCCGCATGACAGGCGCATGAAGGGTGCTGGACGGGCTGTATCGGCTCGAAGGGCGCGAATGGCCCGGGGCGCGTACACTGGGCCCATGCCGCCCCAGGCCATGAGGCCCGGGTGGCGCCAACCGGTCGGATACAGATGAAGCCGCTTTCCTCGTGGCTCCAGAGCGTCGGGCTCTTGCACCTCGAGCCCGTGCTGGTGGCCAATGACATCGCCGAAGATGTACTGACCAGCCTCAACGAGCAGGATCTGGAGAAGCTCGGCCTGTCCATGGGCGAGCGCAAGCGCCTGCTCAAGGCGATCGCGGCGCTGGCCCAGGACGAGGCCGGTGAATCCCCACTCGTCGCACCAGTGCCCGCGCCCCCGCGCGGCCATGTGGGCGAGCTGCGCCAGCTCACCATCATGTTCTGCGACCTGGTCAACTCCACGGTGCTGTGCGAGCGCCTGTCGCCCGAGCAGTGGCGCGAGGTGGTGCTGGCCTACCAGCAGGCCTCGGCCGCGGTGATCGAGCGCTACGGCGGGGCCATCGCGCAGTACCTGGGCGACGGGCTGCTGGTGTACTTCGGACATCCCCAAGCGCATGAGGACGCGCCCGAGCGCGCCGTGCGCACCGGCGTGGCCCTGATCGAGGCGATCCGCCAGCTGCACCTGGAGCCCGTGCAGGCCCAGGGCATGCAGCTGTCCGTGCGCATCGGCATCCACACCGGGCAGGTGGTGATCGGCGACATCGGCGCCGGTGCGCGCCGCGAACTGCTGGCCCTGGGCGACACGCCCAACCTGGCGGCGCGCCTGCAGGGCCTGGCCCAGCCGGACACCCTGGTCATCAGCGATGCCACGCGCCTGCTGGCCGGCGGCAGCTTCGCGTACGCCGATCTCGGGCGCCATGAACTCAAGGGCGTGCGCGAGCCCAAGCAGGTCTGGCAGGTGCTGGATGTGCTGCAGACCGCCAGCCGCTTCGACGCAGCCACCAGTGCTGGCCTCACGCCGCTGGTGGGGCGCGCCAGCGAGCTGGCCCTGCTGACCGAGCGCTGGCAACTGGCCTGCCAGGGGCGTGGCCAGACGGTGGTGCTGTCCGGCGAGGCCGGCATCGGCAAATCGCGCATGCTCAAGGAGTTGTGCGATCGCCTGGGCAACGCCGGCCTCAACGCGGTGCGGGTGCAGTGCTCGGCGCACCACATCAACAGCGCCTTTCACCCCAGCATCGACAACATCGAGCGCTCGCTGCGCCTGACGCGTGAGCAGCCCATGGCTTTGCGGCTGGACCGGCTCGACGCCTTCGCGGTGGGCGAGTTCGGGCTGCCGCGCGCGCAGGTGGCGGTGCTGGCCTCGATGCTGTCGATGGCCAACGAAGAGCGCTACGGCCCCATCGTCGACAGCGCCTATGAGCGCGAGCGTGAGACCATCGCCGCGTTGGTGGACCTGATCCGGGCGCGTGCGCGCCAGGCCCCCACGGTGATGATCTATGAAGACGCGCACTGGGCCGATCCGGCCTCGGTGGCGATGCTGCACGAGCTGATCGACCGCACCACCGATGTGCCACTGCTGCTGGTGATCACGCACCGCCCGGAGTTCGACCTGCCGCCTTCGCTCAAGGCGCGTGGCCATGTCACCTCGCTGAAGGTGCCCTCATTGCGCCGTGACGAGGTGGCCTCGCTGGTGATGCGGCTGGCCGGTGACAGCCCGTTGCCCGATGACCTGGCCCAGCACATCGTGAGCAAGACGGATGGCGTGCCCCTGTTCGTCGAGGAACTCACGCGCTGGATCCTGGAAAGCCCGGTCAGTGCTGATGGCCGCCGCAAGGAGGTGCCCGCCACGCTGCGCGATTCGCTGATGGCGCGCCTGGACCGCCACGCGCAGGCCAAGGAGATCGCGCAGATCGGCGCGGTGATCGGCCGCGAGTTCAGCCGCGACCTGGTCGAGGCCCTGGCCGACATGCCGCCACGCAGCCTGAGCGAGGCCCTGCGGGCGCTGACGCAATCGGGCCTGGCGCTGGAGCAGGTGGGCCACCAGGGCATCATCTACACCTTCAAGCATGCCCTGGTGCAGGACGCGGCCTACGACTCGCTGCTCACGCCGCGCCGCGAGGCCCTGCATGGCGCCATCGTGACGGTGCTGCAGGAGCGTTTCTCGTCCGTGGCCGAGGCCGAGCCGGAACTGCTGGCCCGGCACGCCAGCGCCGCACGGCAGCCTCGCGTGGCCATTCCCTACTGGCGCCGTGCCAGCGAGCTGGCGGTGCAACGCCTGGCCTTGCAGGAGGCTGCCGCGCACCTGGGGGCCGGGCTGAAAGCGTGTGCCTCGCTGCCGCCATCGTCAGAGCGCAACCAGATCGAGCTGCAACTGCAGGCTTCGCTGGGTACGGCCCACATGCTGGGCAGAGGCTGGGCGGCCGAGGAGGTGTCGCACGCCTTCGCCCGCGCCAACGAGCTGGCCAGCGCGGCCGATCAGCTCGAAGAGGCCATCTGGCCGCTGTGGGGCGTGTGCATCTACCACCTGGTGCATGGCGAGATCAACCGCGCGGTGGCCATCGGCCAGCGCATGATGACGGTGGCGCGCCAGTCCAGCAGCCGCAACGCCTGGCTGGTGGCCAACATGATCCATGTGCAGCTGTGCATGTACAGCGGGCAGTTCGACCAGGTGCAGGGCCATGTGGAGCAGGTCGAGCACCGCTACTGCGATCCGCAGGACCGTGCCCTGATCGCGCTGTACTCCACCGACCTCAAGCTCGTGTCGATGGTGCATGGCGCCCAGACGCGCTGGTTCATGGGCCTGGACGACGATGCCGATGCTTTGTGCGTCGAGCAGGAGCGCTTCGCGGCCCGCCTGAACCACCCTTACTCCACGGCCTGGACGCTGACCTGGGGCGCCATGTCCTACCTGCACCGCGGGCGGGCCGACGAGCTGCTGGTGCGGGTGGAAGAGGGCCTGCGCCTGGCCACCAAGCACGGCTTTGCCTATGTGGCCGGCATGGCCGTGATCAGCAAGGGCTGGGCCCTGGCCCGCAAGGGGCAGCAGGACGAAGGCATCGCGCTGATGAAGGATGGGTTGACGGCTTTCCGCGCCACCGGGGCTGGCATTGCCGTGCCCTTCTTCCTGGCGCTGCTGGCCGAGGCGCTGGGCCGGGCCGGGCAGCGGGCCGAGGGCCTGGCACGCATCGCGGAGGCCGAACAACTCACGGAGGCCGGCGGCGAGTGCTGGCACGCGGCAGAACTGCACCGCATCAAGGGCGGGCTGCTGGCGATGGGGCCCGAACCTGATCTGGCCGGGGCCGAGGGCAGCATCCGCCACGCCCTGGCGGTGGCTTCTGCCCAGAAGGCGCATGCCTGGCGGCGGCGTGCCCTGCATGACCTGAGGGCCTTGCTGCAATCACAGCAACGGCACGACGAGGCCCAGGCGCTGCTGGTGGCGGTGTGAAGGCGAGGGCGTGATGCTCAGGCGCGGGCCTGGGCGTCGCTCATGATCTTCTGCATGTTCTCGGGGCTGAAGAAGTCGGCCGGCGAGACCGTCTGGCCGAACATCCCGAAATAGCGGTCGATCTGTGGCTGGTTGCCCGCGAGTGCGCCGAGCAGTTGCACGAGCTCGGGCGGCGGGGGCGTCAGTTCGGCCATCTGCTGGGCGAACAGATGCCAGGGCACGGCGGTGGCGTCGCGCTGCGTTGCATAGTCGGCCAGGGCCTGGTCCAGCGAAGCTTCACCGCTGAAGGCCTGGTGCAAGGCCTGCGAGAGGTGCTGCGCATCGCGCAGGGCATTGGTGATGCCGGCCGCGGTGATGGGGTCGAAGGTGATGCCGGCATCGCCCACCAGGGCCCAGCCCGGGCCCGAGGCTTGGCGCGCGCCCGTGGGGATGGACACGCGCAGCCAGTCGGTCTCGCGGCGCCCGGCCTTGAGGCGTGCGGCCAGGTCAGGGGCCATGGAGGCCAGCTCGTCCAGGATCAGGGGCTCGAGGCCTTCACGCTCGGTGCGCTGCTCGCGGCCGGGCAGGATGACGCCGCTCATGACCAGGCCATCGTTGGTCTGCCAGGCATAGCCCATGCGCTCGGGGCGGGAGTAGAACTCCACGCCGTCCATCGGCACGCCGCTGAAGTAGGCGAACACGTTGACGCTGCATTGCTCGCGTGAGAACTCGTGCGCGCTGGGGCTCTCTACCGAGCGCGCCACGCGCGAGCCGCGGCCATCAGCCCCGATGACGCAGCGTGCCTGCACGGTGAGGGGGCTGCCATCGGCCTTCTTGCACTGGATGCCATTGACCACGCCGTCAGCGTTGCGGGTCACGTCCTGGAAGGTGATGTTGTCGAGCAACTGGGCGCCAGCTTGGGCGGCAGCGTCGCGCAGTACCTGGTCGAGCACGATGCGGCGCGGCGCGATGGCGGCCTGGGCCTGGGTGTGCGGCGGGTGGCCGCTGAGCACCAGTTCGCCCAGGTCGAGGCTGAAGTTGGTCAGCAGAGGGGTGCCGGCGCGTTGCAGGGCGTCCAGCAGGCCCCACGATTGCAGCAGGTCGACGCCAGCGTGCCACACCAGGTGGGTGGACAGCTTCATGTCGCTGGGGAAGGTGTCCTGGTCCACGACCAGCACGCGATGCCCCTGGCGTGCCAACAGCATCGCTGTGGCCGCGCCGGCGCATCGTCCACCTACCACCACCGCATCGACCGAAACTGCATCGACCATAGAAAGAGACCTCAAAGAGAACTGTCACCTCCCGCAGCACTGGCCGACGAGGGGACGGTGCAACTGGGAATCGGCAGCACGGGCCACCCATAGGGTGGCATCGGCTTCGGATCAATATGTACCACGATCACCTGGGGCTTGCCGGTGGTTTGGGCCGAATTCAGGGCTTTCACGAGGGCTGTGCGGAAGGCCTCGGGGCCCTGGTCCGGCAGGATGGCCACGGCGTCGGCACCCAGGCCCTGCGAGAACAGCACCAGATCAGGGGCGCCCAGCTTGTAGTAGTCCTGCCAGGCAGGGGCCGGTGGCAGCAATTGAGCCATGCCCTGGCTGACCATGGCCAGATCATTGTCATTGAGCACCACCCACACCGCGCCGGTGCGGTACTGGGCGGCGGTGGAGACCTCGGCGCCATGCATCATGAAGGCGCCGTCGCCCACGATGGCCACGCAGGGCTTGTCGGGCAGGGCCATCTTGGCGCCCACCACCGCGGCCACGCCGAAGCCCATCGGGCCCATGGCCAGCGCACTCTGGTAACGCACGGGCGGGTCGACCACCAGGCAGTTGAGTGACCAGCCCACGCAGTTGCCGGCGTCGATGACGATCTCGCCTTCCTTCACGAGTTCGTTGATGACACGGATCATGGCCGCGGGGTGCACCGGTGCGGTGTTCGAATCGCGGCCATCTGGATCGGCCCAGGCCGTGTGGCTGCGCTTGATGTCGCGGATGAAGGCTTTGCGCTCATCGACCTTGGCGGGATCGGGGTGGTGGTACTGGTGGGCATGGGCCAGCAGCACGTCCAGGCTGGCACCGATCTCGCCGATCACGCCGCGCGTGACGGGGAAGTCACGGCCGATCACGCCGGCGTCCAGGTCCAGCTGGATGAAATGCTGCGTGGGCAGCAGGGCCTTGTCATACGGGTTGGACGCGGCCGTGGTGGTGGCCAGCTCGCCCAGCGTGGAGCCCAGCACCATCAGCGCATCGTAGTGGTCCGGATCGGCCAGGGGCTTGATGTAGAGATCAGGCCAGGCGCTGGCGCACATGCCGTAGTTGCGCAGGGACATCTCGTGCGATTCGGGGAAGATGCCCTTGGCATCGGGTGTGGTCATCACGGGGATGCCGAAGCGGTCGACGAACTCGGTGAAGGCGCGCAGGCGCTCGGGCGATGCCAGCGCGGCGCGGCTGCCATTGCCCAGGAAGAGCAGCGGGCGGCGCGCCTCCAGCAGTTCGTGCAGCGAGGCCTGCAGGGCTTTCGGATCAGCGCAGGCGGCGCGGGCCTGGTAGCTGCTGGGCGTGGGCTTGGTGGGGGGCGGGCTGATGCAGGTGCCCGCCACATCGTTGGGCAGGCTGATGTGCGCGGCGCGGTTGGGCAGCGAGCGCGCGTTGCGCAGGGCCTGCTGGAACAGCGTCTGGAAGTTGCTGGGCGACGAGATCATCGCGCTTGATTCCACGGCGTTGCGGAAGATCACGTTGACGTCCAGCTTGGCGTCGGTGCCTTCCTGCAGGTAGCCCTGGCCGAAGTACTTCTCGGGCACTTCGCCGGTGATCACGAGCAGCGACACATTGCTGGCCTGCGCATTCATGGCGCCCGAAACGGCGTTGGTGGCGCCCGGTCCCGAGGTGGTCAGCACCACGCCCAGGCCGCCGGTGGCCCGCGCGTGCCCGTCGGCCATGTAGGCCGCGCCGCTTTCGTGACGGCAGATGACGAACTCGATCTGGTCGGCGTGCTTCTTGAGCTCCTCCATCAGCCAGACGGCCGCGCCGCCGGGGATGCCGAAGATCTTGGTGACGCCCTCGGCGATCAGGTACTGCACGAGCAGTTGCGCGACGGTGCAGCTGGGAATAGTCTGGGCGCCAGGAATGACGGAAACGGATTGGCCTGTTTGCATGGTGATTCGTCCCTTATTGAATCAATCGATGAAACGTGAAGAAGCCACATTTGTAACCTTCGTGCATGTGTTTCAAACTTAGATATGAAGGGGTTCTGTCGTGGATACAAAGCATTCAGGTATTGAGGTGTTGGACGTCGCCATCGTTGGCGGCGGGGTGTCCGGGCTGTACAGCGGTTGGCGCTTGCTGACCGATGGCGGTTTGAAACCGGGCAAGGTCAAGCTGTTCGAAAGCAGCGGCCGCCTGGGTGGGCGCCTGCTCTCGGTGACGCCGCCGGGCATGCCGCAGGCCCGCATCGAGCTGGGCGGCATGCGCTTCACCACTGGGCAGGAAACGGTGAAGGCGCTGGTGGATTACCTGCAACTGCCCACCGTGGATTTCTCGGTGGGCGAGGCGAACAACGTGGCCTACCTGCGCGGCAAGCACCTGCGCACGGGCGATCTGACCGACCCGGACAAGATTCCGTATGTACTGACGGAAGACGAGCGGGCCAACATCAAGGACGGCTTCACCGTGCTGGCCGCGCAGCGTTTTTTGCAGAAGGTGCTGGGCGTGGACCATGTCGACCTGAAAACCGTCGATTGGGAGAAGCTGGCCCGCAGCGGCCGCTACGAAGGCACCTTGCTGCGCGACCTGGCCATGCGCTACGTGTACAACCGCTCGGTCAGCCACGAGGCCTTCCAGTACGCCGAGGACACCAGCGGCTACGACAGCATCTACTTCACCTGGAACGCGGCCGATGGCTTCCCGTGGAACCTGTCGGACTATGGCGCCACCATCGAGTACAAGCGCCTGGTGGACGGCTACGAATCCCTGCCGCTGACCATCGCCAAGCGCTATGAGGACGCAGGCGGCATCACCCACCTGCACCACCGCCTGGTGCGCTTCGACAAGACCCGCCTGCCCGATGGCCAGGACGGCATCGAGCTGCACATCGAGCACGAGGGCCGTGAGCAGGTGGTGCTGGCGCGCAAGCTGGTGCTGGCCATGCCGCGCCGTTCGCTGGAGCTGATCGAGCAGAGCGGCGCCGTGCTGGCACCCGAGCACCACGAGGTGCACCGCCTGATCCAGTCCGTGGTGCCGATCCCGCTGTTCAAGCTGGCGCTGTGCTACCGCACGCGCTGGTGGGAGAAGCTCGGCATCACGCAGGGCCAATCCGTCACCGACCTGCCGATCCGCCAGTGCTACTACTGGCCGGTGGGCAATGACACCGAAGCCGGCGCCATCCTGATCTACGACGATGGCCTGGACCTGGACTACTGGGCTGGCCTGCGCGACAACCCGGTCAAGTTCAAGAACCAGGCGCATGCACCCGCCAGCCAAGGCCTGCCCGCCGACGAGTGGAACGAGCACCCCGCGCCGCAGTTGATGGTGAACGAAGCGCACCGCCTGCTGCTGCAGATGCACGGCGTGCAGGACCACCCCGATCTGCAGCCCTATGCCGCGGCCTACCGTGACTGGGGCGATGATCCCTTCGGTGGCGGCGCCAACTTCTGGCCGCAGCACGTGGAGAGCTACGACGTGGGCCACCGCATCATCCACCCGGTCTCCAACGTGCCCGTCTACATCTGCGGTGAGGCCTACTCACACGCCCAGGGCTGGGTCGAAGGCGCGCTGGCCACGGCCGAGGAGATGCTGCAGAGCCACCTGGGCCTCAACCCGCCGCCCTACCTGCAGGCGGCCCCGGTCGATTCCTCACCCGACTCAAGCACGAAGGTAAAGTAGGGCGGTCGCGTGCATCTCCATGCCGGTGCCCATCAGCACCAGGTACCTGGTGTTGATCTCGCCATAGCACTTGGCGAGGTTCACCGGCACAGACGATGACACCATGTCGCCCAGGTCTTCCAGCGTGGTGATGTAGGTCGCCGGCTGGATGGCCGCGTTCCAGGCCTCGTAGATGGACTTGGAGCTCTGGTGCGCCACCAGGGTGATGTCCTGGCTGGTGATGCCGTGGCGCGCCAGCATGCGCGCGATGATCTTGGGGGGCACGGGCACGCCGAAGGTCTTCACGGCGGTGGCGCCGTTCTTCTCGTCGATCTTCATCAGCGGCGTGGTGAACAAGGCCAGATCGTCCCGCTTCTCGTGAAAGCGCGGTTCCATGCGCAGGGCGCGGAACCAGGAGCTGTCGGTCTCGTTGTCCCAGTCGATCAGCGTGAAGCGGCTGGTGTCTTCCGTCGCACCCACCACGGCGGCGCCCGCCGCATCGGAGGCGGCCATGGCCACGGCCTCGTGGTAGTCCACATGGTGCGTCCAGTTGTTGCCGCAGGCCACCAGGGCCTTGCGGGCCGAGCCGGCCGTGATCAGGTCATTGGCGATGCGCAGACCATCATGGAAGGCGGTGTAGTCGGTGTTCAGCGTCATCACGCGGCAGGTCGATGGCAGCCCCAACTGGTGGTGCACATCACACAGGTCGTTGGGCGCATAACAGCCGCTCACCGAGGCCGAACCGATCAGCAGGTCGATGTCGGCCAGATCCACCTTCGCATCCGCCGCCGCGTTCTTGCAGGCGTGGGCCACGAGTTCGGTGATCTGGTCGCCCCTCTCCAGCACGCGGCGGTACTTGAGCCCGTCGAACAGCTCGCCGCCCGAGGGCGGGTGTGCCCGCAGCCAGTCGAACACCGGATCGTCGTTGCCGCGGATCTTGTCCGGAAGGCAATAACCCACACCCAGGATGGCCACTCTCGATGGATTGCTCATCACATCCTCCCTTGTTGATGGATGATGGGCATATCGGCAGGTGGCGCAGATCACCCAAGCTGTTTTTGCAGGGGTGGGCAACAAGGAGACGGGACATGATCTTGTGTGCGGACGTGGGGGCCACCAAGACCTTGCTGGGGCTGGCCGAGGTGGATGCCGGCACCGGGCGCGTGGTGGTCAAGGCCAGTGAACGTTATGTGGCCGCACAGGTGCCTTCGTTCGAGGCCATGCTGACCGATTTCCTCGGCAAGCATGGCCCGTCCTTCGGGGCGCCGCTGCTGGCCGCGGGCCTGGGCGTGGCCGGCCCTGTGCGTGAGCAGGCCGTGCAGATGACGAACCTGCCTTGGCGGCTCGATGCGCGCACCATCAGTGATCACCTGGGCGGCGTGCCTGTCAAGCTGGTCAATGACTTCGACGCCGCGGCCCATGGCATCGAGGCCCTGGCGCCCGAGGAACTGATGACCCTGCAGGCCGGCGATGCCGGTGTCAAGGGCAACCAACTGGTGATCGGTGCGGGCTCAGGCCTGGGCGTTGCCTTCCGCATCTGGTCGGGTGAGGGCGCCGTCGGGCGCCACATCGTGGTGCCCGGCGAGGGTGGCCATTACAGCTTTGCCCCGATCAATGAACTGCAGGACCTGGTGCTGCAGCGCCTGCGGCCGCTGGTGCCCCGGGTGGTGGTCGAGCACCTGGTGTCCGGCCCGGGCCTGGTCAACTTCTACCAGGGCTTGGCCGACGAGCCACCCACCAAGGTGTTCACGCCGAGGGACACCGATGGCCTGACCGGCGAGGTGGTGTTCCGCAAGGCCACGCAGGAAGGCGATGCCCGCGCCGCGCAGGCGCTGGAGCAGTTCCTGCTGGCCTATGGTTCGGTGGCGGGGGATTACGCCTTGGCCACGCTGGCGCGGGGTGGTGTGTATGTGGCCGGCGGCGTGGCCCAGCGTTGCGGCGAGATGATGCGGGATGGCCGCTTCATGCGCGGCTTCGGGCAGAAGGGCCCCTATGCCGAGCTGATGTCGTCGATCCCGGTGCACCTGGTGCTGCAGCCCGAGCTGGGCCTGGTGGGCGCGGCGGTGGCTGGTGCGCGCCTGCTGGCCTGAACACGCCCTCACCTGGGCAGAAGGATCCTTGTCATGAACAACACCTCACCACCCTTGCCGGACATTGCCCCGGCGCCGGAACTGCTGGACGGGCTGCTGCGCCTGTCGGCCGGGCATGCGCAGCCCGCCGATTGCGCTCAGGCCCTGCTGGATACGGTGAACCGCTATCTGTGGGATGGCAGCAGCTTCGAGGACGCCAAGACGGTGGGTGAGACCCTGGCCTTGCGTTCGCTGGGTGTCCATGCGGCAGGACCGACCGATGCCAGCCCCCACGAGACGCCCGGTGCACCGCGGGATCAATTGCTGCAAGAGAAGTTCAGCGTGACGGCATCGGAGATCCGCCACCCGCGCCGTGTGCTGGGGGCGTCCAGCTTTCTGGTGAGCCTGCTGTCGCAGGACATTGCGCCAGGGCTGAAGCACGGCGCCGAACGCCTGATCGAGCACTTGAAAGAGGCCTACCCCGTGGAGAGTGGCATCCGCGACCTCAACGCGACGCGGTGGTGAGCCGCCTGCAGACGTGACCGGATCGGCTCAGGCATCAGCGGTTGGCACGACGGCCTGGGCCTCGATCTCGAACAGCATGCCATCCAGGGCCAGCCTGGGCACGGGGATCAGCGTGCAGGCCGGTGTGGGGTGTTCTTCACCCCACAGGGCCTTGATCGAATCGCTCAGCACCGCCAGGCGTTGTGGCGAGTGATCGACCACCAGCACGGTGAGCCGTGTGATGTGCGCCAGCTCGGCCTGGGCGGCGTGCAAGGCCGTCTGCAGATTGCGCAGGGCTTGCCGGACCTGCTCTGCGAAGTCGGGCGAGAGCCGGCCATCGGCGGTTTCACCCCCCTGGCCGGCCAGGAAGACCAGCCGGGCCGGTGCCTGGGCCACCACCACATGGCTGTAGCCATTGGGGCTCGGGTCGTACAGGCCCGGCGGGTTGATGAAGGCATGTCCGCTCGGGGCTGTGATGGCGGGCTGGATGGACTGCGGCAGAGACATCGGATGGGTCCAGTGAAGAAGAAGGCCTCACTGTCCAACCTCAAGCGCGCTTGAGGTCAAGCACCACGACAGGCCACCCCTGCGTGGGGCAGGGCCATGCCCGTCACCCGATGGCTGCAGTGCTCAGGGCAGCGCCGTCACCATCTGCTGCAGCATGGTGGCCACCTCGGCGTGCGTGTCGAGGAAGTAGCGCGCCTTGGACATCGGGTCGTCGCGCCCGATGCGCACCGTGAGCCAACCTGGCTGGGCGCGCTCGAACACCGTTTCGTCGTTGACGTCGTCGCCGATGAACAGGGCGGCCTGGGCCCCCGTGCGCTGCACCAGCGCGGCCACCGCATCGCCCTTGTCCGGGGCATGCGCGGCCACGATGTTGACCACGCACTTGCCGCCGAAGCGCCGCAGGGCCGGGTCCAGCTCTCCCAGGGTGTGGTCGATCGCCTGCAGGGCCTGCTCGCGGTCTCGGGCCAGGCGGTAGTGCAGCGTCAGCGAGTGGAGCTTGTCCTCCACGGCCACGCCGGCGGCTACCAGCAGGGGCTGGCGCTCGGCGATGCGCTCGCGCAACTGGTTGAGCTGCTGCGTGAGGGCCGCGTAGACCTCGTTGGACAGCTGGGGGCTGTCCGGGTCTTCGGCGCCATGGTTGCCGATGATGAAGTGCGGCTCGAAGCCCAGGCGCGGCGCCACATCGGCCACGCTGCGGCCCGTGACGATGGCCACGGGCAGGCGGCGGGCCAACTGCTCCAGCCGCTGCGCCACACCGATGGACACGCGTGCGTCGTCCGGCAGCGTGACGATGGGGGCCAGCGTGCCGTCGAAGTCGAAGGCCAGCAGGGGGTGTTGCCGCATCACGGCGTCCAGCGCCTGCAGGCCTTGTTGTGAGAAGAGGTGTTTCACGTCGTCAGACCTCCCGACGGATTGTTATGGAATCGATGGAAAGGGGAAGGGCGAAGGGTCATCGGCAGGTTTCATCCGACACCGGGTTGATGGCGCTGCACTCGGGCCTCGATGCGCTCGCGCAGGCGCCAGCGGCCGGCGTCGGTCAGCATGCGGCCGGCCCAGCGGTACACGTTGAACTCGTGCACCGTCATGCGCAGGCTGGCCATGCGTTCGCGCTGCTCGGCCTCGGGCATGGTGAGCGAGCGGTGCAGCGCGTCGGCGGTTTCCTCCACGTGGTAGGGGTTCACGATGAGCGCCTCGCTCATCTCGCGCGCGGCACCGGCGAAGCGGCTGAGGATCAGCACGCCGCGTTCGTCGTCGCGCGCGGCCACGAACTCCTTGCACACCAGGTTCATGCCGTCGTGCAGGCTGGTGACCATGCAGGCGTCGGCCGCGCGGTAGAGCTCGTTGAGCGCGTCGGATTCATGGTGCTCGGCCAGCAGGTGCACGGGCAGGTAGCCCTCTCGGCCGAAGCGCTCGTTGATGCGGCGCGTGGTGTTCTGGATGCGGTCCTGGAAGGCCTTGTACTCTTCGAGCGAGCTGCGCGAGGGCGCGGCCACCTGCACGAAGGAGAACTTGCCGACCCATTGCGGGTACTTCTCAAGAAGGCGCTCCACGGCATGCAGGCGCTCCAGGATGCCCTTGGTGTAGTCGAAGCGGTCCACGCCCACGGCGATGCGGTGATCGGCCGGAAGGCCCAGGCGCTGGAAGACGCGCTCCTTGCACTGCGCCACCGGGGCCCAGGTCGCGACGGTGGCCTCGGTGGGCCAGGCGATCGAGATGGGGTAGCTTTCGACGAAGGTGGTGTCCTCGTGGAAGGAGATGGTCGAGTGCTCGTGCTCGATGCGGGCTTCCAGATAGCGGTCCACCGTCTCGATGAAGTTCTTGCAGTGAAAGCGCGTGTGGAAGCCCAGGATCGTGCTGCCCAGCATGCCTTCGAGGATCTCCTGGCGCCACGGGCAGATGCCGAAGGATTCAGGGTTGGGCCATGGGATGTGCCAGAAGGTGATGATGGTGGCGCGCGGCAGCTTCTTGCGGATCAGGGCCGGCAACAGGGCGAAGTGGTAGTCCTGCACCAGCACGACGGGGTCTTCGCTGCGGGCCTCGGCCACCACGGCGTCGGCGAAGCGCTGGTTGATCTTGCGGTACTCCTGCCAGTCGGATTCGCGGAACACGGGGCGCACGTGGGCCACATGGCACAGCGGCCACAGGCCTTCGTTGGCGAAGCCGAAGTAGTAGCCCTTCTCTTCCTCTTCGGTCAGCCAGATGCGGCGCAGGGTGTAGTCGTCCTTGCCGGGGGGTACCAGCACGCGGTCGTGCTTGTCGACGCTTTCGCGGTCGCCGCTGCCGCTGCCATGGGCCACCCAGGTGCCCGAGCAGGCGCGCATCACCGGCTCCACCGCGGTGACCAGGCCGCTGGCCGGGCGCTTGACGATCAGGCCGTGGCCCGTGTTCTCGTGGATGTAGGGCTCGCGGTTGGAGACCACGATCAGCTCGTCGCCGCGCAGCTGGGTGCGCAGCAGGGTGCGCAGGCGCTCGGGGTTCCAGATGGTCTCGGGGCCGAGGGATCGCCGGTATTCATCCTCCAGATCGCGCAGGCGGCTGCGCAGGTCGGCGGCCAGTGGGGCCAGCTCGGGTGAGGTCGGCATCAGCGGGCTGATGAGGCCTTCGCCACGCAGCAGCGCGCGCGCGCCCGAGACCCAGCCGCGCCAGCTCAGCTGCGCCACCACCACGGTGATCAGCGCGATGATCACGCCCAGGCTGGAGATGAGGATGATCAGGTACTTCTGCGTGTCCTGGCTGCGGCGCTCGACGAAGCTGAGGTCGTGCAGCAGCACCAGATCAGCCAGGTGCTCGCCGTTGTCGGCCTTGACGGCGTGCATGCCCACGTGTACCGAGCCGCCCTCGATGTGCAGCTGCGGGTCCTTCTGGCCGGCGGTGTTGCGGGCCTGGGCGCAGTCGAGGTCGCGCGGGAAGGCGGGCGAATGGCGCAGCAGCTTGCCATCGAGCGTGCACAGGCCGATGGCCACCAAGCGTTCGTCCTGGACCACGCGGTTGAACAGCACCTGCAGGCGCAGGCCGAGCGGGTCCTTCAGCGCCTCGGCGATGGGCTCCGACATGGTGTTGGTCATCAGCTCGCCGCGCAGGTTCACATCGCGTGAGAACCAGCGCAGGGTGAGGCGGTCCATCAAGGGCAGGGCCAGGTAGGACGCCACCACCAGCGTGATGACCAGGGGGACCAGAAAGCGCAGTTGAAGGCGCAGCGTGTTCATGCGCGGTGTCCTCCTTGGGATGGGTTGGACAGTGTCCGCGCAGGCTTTGCGGGTTGCCTATACATTTACACAAATATACATGGCTTCCCAAAACCCCCATGTTTCGCCCAGGTTGAAGGCCATGCGGTACAACAGTCACAGCATTGCGTACGACGACCCAGAAGAGGAACAAGAAGATGAGCGAACCCACCGACCAAGCTTCCCTGGGCCTGGCCCTGATCGGCAACTGCACCATCAGCGCGCTGGTGGACCAGCAGGCCCGCATCGTGTGGGCCTGCATGCCGCGCTTCGACGGCGATCCTGTCTTCCATGCCCTGCTCGATTCGGGGGGCGGCTTGAAACGCGAAGGCACGATGTCGGTGGAGCTCGAAGGCCTGGCGCGCACCGAGCAGCAGTACGACCCGGGCACCGCCATCCTGCGCACGCGGTTGTTCGATGCCGACGGGCAGGGCATCGAGGTGGTGGATTTCGCGCCGCGCTTCTTCAACCGCGAGCGGGCGTTCCGTCCGGCCCAGCTGGTGCGCCGTATCCGCCCGCTGGCGGGCCATCCGCGTGTGCGCCTGAGCATCCAGCCGCGCGGCGACTGGGGCGCCACCAACCCCACGGTGACGCGGGGCAGCAACCACCTGCGCTTCGTGTTCCCGGGCCACACCCTGCGCCTGAGCACCAACGCGCCGCTGACCTACGTGGCGGCCGAGACCTGGTTCTCGCTGCCCGGCCCGATCAGCCTGTTCCTGGGGCCCGATGAGACGCTGGACAGCGGCATCGAGGAAACCGCCCGCGACTTCGAGGAGCAGACGGCCTGGTACTGGCGCCACTGGACGCGCCGCCTGGCCCTGCCCTTCGAATGGCAGGACGCCGTGATCCGCGCAGCCATCACGCTCAAGCTGTGCCAGTACGAAGAGACCGGCGCCATCGTGGCGGCCATGACCACCAGCATCCCCGAAGCGCCCCACAGCGAGCGCAACTGGGACTACCGCTATTGCTGGCTGCGCGATGCCTTCTTCGTGGTGCGCGCGCTCAACAGCCTGTCCGAAGTGGGCACGATGGAGGAGTACCTGCGCTGGCTGCACGACGTGGTGCGCAGTGCCCAGGGCGGCCACGTGCAGCCGCTGTACGGCATCGGCCTGGAGCGTGAGCTCATCGAAGGCATGGTGCTGCACCTGTCGGGCTACCGAGGCATGGGGCCGGTGCGCGTGGGCAACCAGGCCTTCGAGCACTTCCAGCACGACGTCTACGGCAACATCGTGCTGGGCGCCGCGCAGGCCTTCCATGACCACCGCCTGTTCCGCCGCGCCGATGCGAGTGACTTCGTCGCGCTGGAGGCCATGGGCGAGCAGGCTTGGCTGCTGCACGACCAACCCGACGCGGGCATGTGGGAGCTGCGCACGCGCTCGCGGGTGCACACCTCGTCCTCGCTGATGAGCTGGGCGGCGTGCGACCGCCTGGCCAAGGTGGCGGCCACGCTGGGCCTGACGGACCGTGCGGCCCACTGGTCCGAACGTGCCCGCATCGTGCGCGACAAGATCCTGGCGCTGGCCTGGAGCGAGGAGCGCCAGGCCTTCGTGGAGAGCTTCGGCGGCAAGGACCTGGACGCCAGCGTGCTGCTGATGGCCGAGGTCAACTTCATCGACCCGAAGGATCCGCGCTTCGTCAAGACGGTCGAGGCGCTGGAGGCCGTGCTGTGCGACGGCCCCTTCATGCGCCGCTACGAAGCGCCCGACGATTTCGGCCGGCCCGAGACCTCGTTCAACGTGTGCTCGTTCTGGCGCATCGACGCGCTGGCCCGCATCGGCCGCACGCAGCAGGCCCGCGAGATCTTCGAGGCCCTGCTGGCCTGCCGCAACCACGTGGGCCTGCTGTCCGAGGACATCGCCGTGGGCAATGGCGAGATGTGGGGCAACTTCCCGCAGACCTACTCCATGGTGGGCATCATCAACGGGGCGATGCGCCTGTCCAAGCCCTGGGACCAGACGGTCTGATCGGCGAGGGCTTGGCTGGCGGCGGGGCATGGCTCAGGCCTTGTCCGCCGGGGCCACGGCGTGTTCATGTTCGGGCGTGGGCGATCGCTGCTCGGGCGCGGGGGGGCGGTGCGCGGTGTCGCTGGGCGGGTCCACCTCGGCGCGCAGGCGGGGCAGGTACTCGGGGTAGTCCTTTTGCATCATGGACATCAGCTCCTCGCGCACCAGGCAGCGCAGGTCCCAGCCCTTGCCCGAATCGGCCGTGCTGACCAGGCAGCGCAGCTGCATCGACTTTTCGCTGAAATCCGTCACCTGCACCAGGCACACGCGGCCATCCCACAGCGGCGAGCCTTCGCACACGCGCTGCAAGGCATCACGGATGGGCTGCAACGGCATGCGGTAATCCACCCACAAAAAGACGGTGCCCAGAAGCTGGGCGCTGGAGCGTGTCCAGTTCTGGAAGGGCTTCTCGATCCAGTACTGCAGGGGCACGATCAGGCGGCGCTCGTCCCAGATGCGCACGACCACGTAGGTGCTGGTGATCTCCTCGATGCGGCCCCATTCGCCTTCCACGATCACGACATCGTCGAGCCGGATGGGCTGGCTGAAGGCGATCTGCAGGCCGGCGATGAGATTGCCCAGCACCGGCCGCGCGGCCAGGCCGGCGGCGATGCCAGCCACGCCCGCCGAGGCCAGCAGGCTGGTGCCGATCTGGCGAACATCAGGGATGGTCATCAGGGCCAGGGCGACGCCGATCAGCACCACCATGCCGGTCACCATGCGCGTGACCACCCGGGTCTGCGTCTGGATGCGGCGGGCCATCAGGTTGTCGCTGATGTTCTCGATGGGGCGCGACAGGATCACCGCATCACCGCAGGACTGGACGATGCGCACCACCAGCCAGGTGACGGCGGCGATCAGGACGATGGTGGTGAACTGGCGCGCCAGGCCGATGCCGGAGAGGTCATCCGGGGCGGCGCGCAGCACGAACTGCAGGGCCAGCAACGGCAGCACATAGGCGGCGGGCTTGCGGGCCGACTGCGTGACCAGCGAGGCCGACGGTGAGCGCGCCACGGCACGCCGCACCACGGCCGCGCCGGTCTGGAAGACCAGCCAGGCGGCCACCATCGCGATCACGGCGGAAACGAGCGTCAGCCCCCAAGGACCTAGTGGGAGGCGGTCCAACCAATCTGTGTAAGTCTGTTCCATGGCCCCCGAGTATCCACACCAGGGGTGCCTGCCGCACGTTCAGGGTTTTATGACGTGGCTTGGCATCGAGATGCCGTCAGAAACGGAAGGCCATGCCGACACCCCAGCCGAAATCCGGTGCCTCCTTGGTGACGCCCCACGAGAAGTTCACGTCCACCTGAACATCGTTGGTGACCAAGTAGCTGGCGCCTGTGCCCCAGGTGACGACGTTGCCGCCATTCTTGCTGGACGCCAATTGATGACCGGCCAGCTCGATGTAGGTGTTGACGCGGTCGTTCACAGCCTTGCCCACACTCAAGGCCAGGATGCTGCCCATGTAGCGGTCACCATCCTCGTTCTTGTCAACGAAGACACCGGGCATCACGCCGAAGGACCAGTCGTTGGGCAGATCCCACTCGGCGACGAAACGCAGCGAGGGGCGCACGCCTTCGCCACGGAAGGCGCGCGAGCCGGTCTCCAGGTCGGCGTGCAGCAGCCACGCCATGGAGGGCATGCCCGCGTCGTTGCCGTCGTGGGTGTGCCATTTGACGCCGATGGCGACGTCGCTGTAGCCGCGTTCGCGCGTGGTGATGCCGGTGTTGGTGTTCTCGCTGCGCAGACGGGTCGCGCCGTCGGTCTCGACGCGCAACTCCAGTGTGTCATTGAGGCCCATGCGCAACAGCATCGGGCTGGTGTTCAGCCTGTCCTTGATGCCATCGGCCTTGCTGCGCTCGCTTGAGAAACCGGTCTCCACCTGGAAGCGGCCCTGGCCGACCACGTTGCTGGATTCGACGAGCCCGGGCCGATCGGGGTTGATGGCATCGTCCGCGTGGGCCAGTTGCGCAAGGGCCAGGACCAGTAAAGGCGCGCTGCAGATCGTGGCGTGGCGGATGGTCGGGCGGGCGAAACGGCGTGAACGCATGGGGCCTCCTGTGGATGAACCCGGCGGCCATGTTCTCGGGAAGGCCTGTCAAGGCGCGGGCCGCGGCCGGGCGTGGCTGACTGTACTGCAGCACCACGGCCCTGCCCAGCGGAGTGTGCCCGGGATGAGACGCCCGCGCGTTGCGCCCAGCCCTGCGGGAGGGATGGGCTCAGTCGGCGGGGGGCTTGAGGTTGTCCTGCAGGCGGCGCAACAGGCTGGAGAGCTGGTCGAGCTCATCCGTGCCCAGGCCCTTGACCATGGCCTGCCCCAGGCGCTGGCGCTGACGGTGCAGCACGCGCTGCAGGGCCGCACCTTCAGCCGTGGGCGTGAGGCGCTGCTGGCGGCGGTCGTTCGGATCAGGTTCACGCCGCAGCAGGCCGCGGTCCACCAGCAGCTGCACCAGCCGTGTCACCTGGGCCTTGTCGCGGCCGCTGTGGTCGACCAGGTCGCTGGCGGTGCTGCCGGGGTGCCGCGCAAAGAACATCAGCACCTTGGCCTCCATGGGCGCCAGGCCGCCGCCTTCCTGCTGTACGGCCTGGCGCAGGCGGGACTTGAACAGGTGGGTGAGGTCGGCCAACTGGTCGACCACCTCGTCTCGGGCAGGGGGCGTGGGCATGGCGGGCATCGTGTGGGGACGGATGGCACAAGACCATATGGTTGACATAGTCAACAATGAAGGTCTACGATATGTTGATATTATCAACTATTAAGCAGTTCTTGTGATCATGATGGATACAAGCTCATCGACCGAGATCACGGTGCAGCGTGTGCGGCACCCGGTCAAGGTGCGCCGCCTGCAGGTACGCCACACCCGCCTGCTCAGCCCCAACCAGTTGCTCGTCACCGTGGGTGGCCCCGATCTGGCCGATTTCGTCACGGCCTCGTTCGACAACCATGTCAAGCTGATGTGGGGCCCCGATGGCCTGTCGGCGCCCGAGTTGCCACCCATGGGCCCGGAAGGCCCGCAGTGGGGCCCCGATTCGCTGCGCCCGTTGATGCGGGACTACACCCCCCGCCGTTTCGACGCGCAGGCACTGGAGCTGGACATCGAGTTCGCGCTGCATGGTGACGGGCCGGCTGCCAACTGGGCGCGCCAGGCGCAGCCAGGCCAGACCCTGACCGTGGCGGGCCCGCGCGGCAGCTTCATCGTGCCTACGGGGTTTGATTGGCACCTGCTGGTGGGTGATGACTCCGCGCTACCGGCCATCGCCCGGCGCCTGGAAGAGCTGCCCGAAGGCAAGCCCGTCACCGTGGTGCTGGCGCTGGCCCCGGCCGATCGCCGCGAGCTGGCCACGCGTGCCGCCTTGAACCTGGTGCTGGTGGACGAGCCCGCGCAGTTGCCAGCCGCCGTGCAGGCGCTGCAATTGCCCACGGGCACCGGTCATGCCTGGGCCGCTGGCGAGGCGCATGCCATCGCCGAGGTGCGCCGCGTGCTGGTGGGCCACCACGGGCTGCCCAAGGAGCGGGTGCGGGCCTCGGCTTACTGGAAGCAGGGGCAGGCCGATCACCATGAATCGTTGGATGCCTGAGGTGGGTGCGGGGCCTGTCCGGCATCCCTGATGCGGTGTGGGCTTTGCCTTGCGTGGCGCAGAAGTTGCGTGTCCAGTGGTCTTTCCCTGGATTCCCTGAAGAGCTCACCATGACGACCGCCCTGAACCTCGCCGCCGCCAACAGCCTGATCACCGCCGCGCTGGCCCACGCCCGCACGCACAGCATGGCCCCCTTGTGCGTGGCCGTGCTCGATGCCGGCGGTCATGTGATGGCGCTGCAGCGGGAAGACGGCGCCAGCATCCTGCGCCCGCAGATCGCCACGGCCAAGGCCCGCGGTTCGCTGGGCATGGGCTTTGGTGGCCGTGAACTGGCGCGCCGTGCGGCAGCCAACCCTGCCTTCATCGGGGCCCTGGCCGCGCTGGCCGATGGCGACATGCTGCCGGTGCCGGGCGGCGTGCTGGTGCGCACGGCCGATGGCGCCTTGATCGGCGCGGTCGGCATCAGCGGTGATCTGTCCGACAAGGACGAGGCCTGCGCTATCGCCGGCATCGTGTCGATCGGCCTGGTGGCCGATGTGGGCGTGCAGGAGCTGCACACCGAACTGCCGGCTGCCTGAAGGGGCCGTCTGAGGTGGCCGCCTGCGCGGGCCGTGGCTCAGGCCGCCTTCGGGCTCAGCGCCACGCCGCCGTGCATGGCACCGCGGTGCCGGGCGTACATCTGGCGCACCCAGGCCATCGAGGGGCGCACCTGCCAGGGCGCGGCGGCGCCGGCCATGGTCTGGCGGAAGGCGGGATCGCCATACACCGGGTGCTCTGAAGGGCAGGCCAGCGGTGCCAGCAGCGAGGCCGCCGTCAGATCGGCCGTGCTGAGCTGGTTGCCGACCAGGTAGGTGCGGCCATCGGCCAGGCGCGCATCCAGCCAGGCCACGGCGGCATCGATGCGCTGATGGGCCCGGTGCGCGCCGGCTTCGGTGATGTGCAGCTTGCGCCGGAAGGCCCACTGGATCAGCGGGTAGGCGCGGCGGATGAACACGGCCTGGGTGGGGGTGGCGTGGTCCGTCCACAGGCGCTTGATGTGCTCGTCGCCGCTGCCGAAGCTGTGCGCGTACAGGTAGCGGGCCACGTCCTTGCCGATGGTGTCGAAGCGTCTGGCCACGTCCTCGATCTCGGGCAGGTGGGCTGCGGGCATCAGCGCCATCGGGCCGTGGTGCTCGCGCAGCCAGCGCAGGATGCGGGGGCTGTCCTGGATGCTGCCGTGCGGTGTCTTGAGCACGGGCAGCGTGGTCTGGCCGCGCTTGCCCATGGTGAGCGCCGGCAGCAGGTGGAAGACAGGCGTGAGGCACACCTCGCGGTAGGCGATGCTGCTGGCATCCAGCGTCCAGCGGATCTTCTCGCTGTAGTGCGACATCGCGAAGGTGTAGAGCGTGTAGGGCATGGGCTGCGTCGGGTTCATCGTCAGGCCTGCTGCAGGCGGTAGCCCAGGCGGGGGAAGTGCACGTGCACGCGGCCGGCGCGTTCGGTGTCCAGCGCCAGGGTCACGCGCTGTGCGTCCAGGTGCGCCAGGGCACCGGTCACGGTGGTGCCGTGGCCCAGCAGTTCGGGGCGGATGCTCACGGTGCGCCCGGGAACCAGCCCGCTCGGGTCCGGCGTGTCGCTGGAGGGTGGGATCAGGGCGGCAGGCTTGGCCTGCTGCGCCAGGGCGATGGCCTCGTCGGCATTCATGTCGCTGCGCTGGCCGTGCCCGAAGGCGCGCAGGCGCTCCATCCAGGCCTGGGTGGCGGGAAAAGGGCTGAAATCGAAGCGCCCATTGCGCGCGAACCACAGCGTGCTGTAGAGCGTGAAGTCGCCGCTGCCAGGGCGCACGCCGTTGACGAAGCCGGGCCCGCCGGCCAGGCCACGCTCGACCCAGGCGATCTGGGTGGCCAGGTTCTGTGCGGCCATGGGCACCGAGGCCTTGAGGGCGGCCCGGTCCAGCGGCGCACCGCGCAGGGCGGCCCGGTCGGCCAGGAAGGCGTCGTCCAGGTGGTCGACGATGGCGCCCAGGGTATAGGCCACGGCCTGGCCGAACAGGCTCACGTCCACCCAGTGCTCGACCACGTCGTTCCAACCGGGGGATACGGTGGTGGCGGCTGGCGCGGGGGCCAGCCGTTCGATCTCCTGCGCGATCAGGCGGGTGTCGCAGTACAGGTCGGCGCCAAGCTGCAGCACGGGCACCTTGCGGTAGCCGCCGGTCAGCGCGACCAGATCCGGCTTGGGCGCGATGCGCGGCACGATCACCGACTGCCATGCCAGGCCCTTGTAGCCCAGCAGGGTGCGGATCTTCTCCGCATAGGGCGATTCGGGGTAGTGATGGAGGATGGGGGTGATGCTCACAGCGGTGTCGTCTCTTTCTGAGGGGCGTTGCAGGGATTGTGGTGATCACCGGCCTTGCCTAGAATTGTCATTTTGGACATCTTTGAGGCTGATATGGCCAATGTGACAGCCGGGGCCGGCAGAATGCCCCGGCCACCCAAGCAAGTGCACCGGGTGGCCGTGGTGCTGTGCCGCCATCACAGCCTGGCCAGTCTGGGCCTGGTGATGGACACCTTCCGCATGGCCAACCAGGTGCCCAGCGCGCACCGCTTCGAACTGCTGCGGGTGAGCGCCGATGGCCAGCCCGTGCCGCACCCTGATGGCTTGTTGGGCGTCGATGGTGGCGTGGCCTTGCTGGCCCGGGCTCAGGCGGTGCTGATCCCCTCGCTGTGGACGCAGGGCGATGCGGCGGTGGCCGAGAATGCCGTGCTGATCCAGGCCCTGCGTGATCTGCCGCCCGCCGTGCTGGTGGCGTCGCTGTGCACGGGCGCCTACCTGCTGGCCGCCACCGGCCGCCTGGACAGCCAGCCCGCCACCCTGCACTGGAACCTGGCCCAGGCCTTCCAGCAGCGCTTTCCGCAGGTGCGGGTGCAGGTGCAGGAGACGCTCACCGAGGCCGGCGGGCTGATCTGCTCCGGCGGCTCCATGGCCGCCATGGACGGCTGCCTGCACGTGCTGCGCCGCCTGGCCGACCGCGACACGGCCCGGCGCGTGGCCCAGATGATGGTGATGGACGAGCGCCACGGCCCGCAGACCCAGTACATGCCGGCCTATGGCTGGCGCCGCCATGGCGACCCGGAGATGCGGCGTGTCGAGGCCTGCCTGGTGGCGCGCCATGCCGAGCCCCTGACCTTGGACGAGCTGGCCGCCCTGGCCCACGTCAGCGTGCGCACCCTGCAGCGGCGCTTCCTGGCCGCCACCGGCCTCACGCCGATCCAGTACCAGCAGGCCGTGCGCATCGAGCGCGCCAAGGCCTTGCTGGAGGCCGACCAACTGGCCGTGCCCGAGGTGGCCGCCCAGGTGGGCTACCAGGACAGGGTGGCCTTCGGCCGCCTGTTCAAGAAGGCCACGGGCATGACGCCGGCGGCCTGGCGCCAGCGGCACCCTGCATCAGATTTCACTCAATGAAAATATGAGAATTGGCTGAGAAAAAGGCCTAAAGCCCCCCTCTTTTTCGTCGATAGGACGGCTAAGAGGTACGCTATGAAACCAGTTTCCACCATCGCCCTGTCGGGCATGCAGGCCGCTCGGGTTCAACTTGACGTGGCCGCACACAACATCGCCAACGTGCAGACGCCGGGCTTTCGGCGCCAGCAGGTCGCGCAGCAGGCCCAGCCCGAGGGCGGTGTCACGACCACGGTCAGCCTGGTCAACACACCCGGCCCGGATTTCACGGGCGATGTGGTCAACCAGCTGGGCGCGGGCTATGCCTTCGTGGCCAACCTGAAGACCATCGAGACCGACCAGAAGATGACCGGCACGCTGCTGGACATCACAGCCTGACCCTGCCCAGGCATGCGGGCACCGCGCCCGCGCTACAGTTCGGCCCAGCATGAGCCAACGCTGGATCGCCCACCTGGACATGGACGCCTTCTACGCGTCCGTCGAACTGCTGCGCTACCCGCAGCTCAAGGGCCAGCCGGTGGTCATCGGCGGTGGCCGGCGCCATCAGCCCGAACCCCAGCCGGATGGCTCGCTGAGCTTTTCGACCCTGCGCCATTACGCCGGCCGGGGCGTGGTCACCACGGCCACCTACGCGGCCCGTGCCTTCGGCGTGCATTCGGCGATGGGCCTGATGAAGGCCGCGGCCCTGGCGCCCGATGCCATCCTGCTGCCCACCGATTTCGACGAGTACCGCCGCTATTCGCGCCTGTTCAAGGCCGCCGTGACCGAGCTTGCGCCGGTGATGGAAGACCGTGGCATCGACGAGATCTACCTGGATCTGACCGACATCCCCGGTGCGCAGGACACGACGCCTGATGACCCGCTGGCCGGCATTCGCGCCCTGGGCCAGCGTCTGAAAGATGCCGTGCACCAGGCCACAGGCCTGACGTGCTCCGTCGGCATCACGCCCAACAAGCTGCTCTCCAAGCTGTGCTCCGACCTGGACAAGCCCGACGGCCTGACCCTGCTGGAGATGGATGGCCTCCCCGATCGCATTTGGCCGCTGCCGGCCAAGCGCATCAACGGCATCGGCCCCAAGGCCAGTGCCAAGCTGGAAGCGCTGGGCGTGAACACCATCGGCGAGCTGGCCGCGGCCACGCCCGAATGGCTGGTGGATAACTTCGGCACCAACTACGGCCAGTGGCTGCACGAGGCGGCGCATGGCCGTGATGACCGGCCCGTCGTCACCTACCGCGAGCCCAAATCCCTCAGCCGCGAGACCACCTTCGAGCGTGACCTGCACCCGCGCCAGGACCGCGAAGCACTGGGCGCGATCTTCACGCGCCTGTGCGAGCAGGTGGCCAGCGACCTGGCGCGCAAGGGCTTCGAGGGCCGATCAGTCGGCGTGAAGCTGCGCTACGACGACTTCAAGATCGTGACCCGCGTGGTGACGCTGCCCGTGCACACGCAGGATGCAGCCACCATCCGCCAGTGGGCTGGGCGCTGCCTCAAGACCGTGCCACTGGACCAGCGCCTGCGCCTGCTCGGCGTGAAAGTGGAGAACCTGCGTCGTCCGGGCAGTGAACCGGTGGTGGCGCAGGAGGCCGAGGCAGCCTGGCGGCTGGGTGAATCCTTGCCCCTGTTCTGATCGACGGATCAGGGGCGGGTCGCCATGACCGGCTGGTGAGCGATCCGAATCTCGGCTTCAGCCGGACACGGCGGTGTCTTGCGGCTGCGGCATCGGTCCGAACGCCGGTTCCGCCAATCGCCGGCTGTGGTCGCGCAGATCCGTGGGCCAGGCCTGCGTCAGCTCGGTGAAGCGCTCACGCTGGCTGGCGTAGAGCGCGCGTGCGGCTTCTTCATAGCCCGGCAGGTTGCCCGCCATGGCCATCATGAAGCGGTCGGCGCTGGCCTGGGCCTGGCGGATGCGCTCCTGGTGCGTGGACGCGGCGCGTGCGCTGTCGACCAGCTTACGCAAGGTCACCGAGGCGCCACCGGGTTGCGCGGCCAGCCAGTCCCAGTGGCGGGGCAGCAGGGTCACCTCGCGGGCGACCACGCCCAGCTTGGGCCGGCCAGGGCTGCGGGCCTGGGCATCGGTGGTGGCTGGTTCCGCCGTGCCTGCCGCTGGCACCAGGCGCGCGGCGATGTCGTCGGCGCTGCCGCGCAGGTCCAGGTCCACCATGCGGCCGGTCTGGTCGTCGAAGGTCAGCGCGCTGGTGTTCGGGTCGCCCTTCAGGGCCGACTGCACCGCCAGGGCCACGTCCAGCGGGGTGCCACGCGCCAGCAGGTGGGTGCCGGCAAAGGCTGTCCACTGAGGGGCTGAATCGGGCGCAGGTGTCGTGTCAATGAACGCGGTCATGGCGTGCTCCGGCGCCGTCATACCGGCGCAGCGAAAAGGTCTGCGTTGAAATTTACCCGGGTAAATTTAGCCTGTCAATATCACCCGGGTAAAATTACAGACTCAAGAGAAGCGGTCCGCGCCCGATATCCCCGGTGACTTTCTTTCTGGAACACCACCCTTGTCCATGTCCCTGGGGTCCGCCACGTCGCTGCCCGCCCTGGAGTCTCAAGCACCCCAAAGCGACGACCAATTGGCCCGGCGCTGCGTGCTCGACACCGCGGCGCGCAGTGCCACGGGCACCTTCGTCTACCCCGCCATCTGGTTCACGCTCGTGCTGGCCACCGGCACGCACGAGCGCTGGCCCCTGTTCGCCTGGCTGAACGTGCTGGGCCTGGGCGGGCTGGCGGTGCTGCGCATGGGCCTGAACCGCCGGCTGCCGCGCCTGTTGACCGTGCGCCAGCGCACCACCAGCTGGGCGTTCACCCTGCTGACCCTGCTGATGGCCTTCTACTGGGGCGCGCTCACCGCCGTGTGCATGGCGCGCGCGCCGGACGAGACCTTGTCCTGGGTGATGCTGGCCGCCACGGTGGGCTTTTGCGCCGGGGGCAACACCATGGTGGGCATCAACCCCGCCCTGCGCCTGACTTACCCGGGCCTGATGATCGCGCCGGTCTTCGCGGTGGAACTGCTCATGCCCACCGCCTCGCACCTGATGATGGCGGCGCTGGAAGGCGCCTTCGGTGTCTACCTGGTGCGCTCATCACGCGTGGTGCACGACGACTACTGGCAGATGCTGCAGACGCAGCGCCTCTCGGATGCGCGCGCCCGCAGCCTGGAGCTGGCCAGCCTGACCGATGGCCTCACGCAGATCCCCAATCGCCCGCATTTCGACCGCCAGTTCCAGTACGAGTGGGAGCGCCAGTGCCGCCATGGCGCGCCGGTGTCTGTGATGCTGGTGGACCTGGACCACTTCAAGTCGATCAATGACACCTATGGCCACCCCTTTGGCGATGCCTGTCTGCAGGCCGTGAGCCGGGCCCTGAGCGAGACCATGGGCCGCTCCACCGATTTCGTGGCGCGCTACGGTGGCGAAGAGTTCGCCGTGCTGCTGGCGCAGACCGATGGCGAAGGCGCCCGCATCGTGGCCGAGCGCCTGCTGCAGCAGGTGCGCGAGGTGAACCTGAGCTACCAGGGCGCGCCGGTGCGCATCACCTGCAGCATCGGCGTGGCGTCCACCGTGCCGCATGGCAGCGAGCTGCCCGAGGCGCTGATCAAGCGGGCGGATGACGCCCTGTACCGGGCCAAGCACCACGGGCGCAACCGCGCCGAGATGGCGGTCTGAGGCTGCTCACATCCTGCTGCGGCCAGGGCTGGTCACAGCGGGCATGGCGCCACTCAGTGCGCCACTTCCAGCACGATCTTGCCGATGTGATCGCCGCCCTCCATCAGGCGGTGCGCCTCGGCGGCCTGCGCCAGCGGGAAGGTGGCGTGGATCAGCGGCAGGCAGCGGCCGGCATTGAGCGCGGGCCACACCAGGCGCTGCAGCTCGCGGGCCACGGCGCCTTTTTCGTCGCGCGTGCGGGCACGCATGGTCGAGCCGGTGATGCTCAGGCGCCGACTGGCCAGGGTCACCAGGTCCAGCTGCTCGGCGCGTGCACCGCCCAGGAAGCCAATGATCAGCAGGCGGCCATCGACCGCCAGGGTGGCGATGTTGCGCTGGAAGTAGGCGGCGCCCATGATGTCCAGGATGGCATCGACGCCGCGCCCGCCCGTGGCGGCCATCACCTCGCGGTTGAAATCCTGCTCGCGGTGGTTGATGGGCTCGCCGCCCAACTGGCGCACGGCCTCGCACTTGTCGGCGCTGCCGGCCGTGGCGAAGGCGCGCACGCCGAACTCTTTCGCCAGCATCAGCGCTGTCGTGCCGATGCCGCTGGTGCCGCCGTGGATCAGCACCGAATCCCCGGCCTTCACGCGGCCCATCATGAACACATTGGCCCACACGGTGAAGAAGGTCTCGGGGATCGCCGCGGCCTGCACCGCGCTCAGGCCCTCGGGCCAGGGCAGTGTCTGCGTGGCCGGCACGGTGCAGTATTGCGCGTAGCCGCCGCCATTGACCAGCGCACACACCTTGTCGCCCGGCACGAAGCCTTGCGCGCCCGGGCCCACGCGCACCACTGTGCCGGCCACTTCCAGGCCGGGCGTGGGGTTGGCGCCGGGCGGCGGCGGGTACTTGCCCTGGCGCTGCAGCACATCGGGCCGGTTGATGCCGGCCGCCTCGACGCGGATCAGCAGTTCGCCCTCGGTGGGCTGGGGCAGGGGCACGGTGCGGGGCTGCAGCACCTCGGGTGCGCCGGGGGCGGTGATGGCGATCTCCTGCATCGAATCGGGCAGGGCAGGCTCTTGAAGCGGCATGGTGGGATCAGGGTGAAGCTGGGGGCACGAAGCCCACACAGTACACCGGGGGCAGGTGGTTCGACACGGCCTGCCAATGATCCCCCTGATCGTCGCTGACCCACAGCCCGCCGGTGGTCGAGGCCAGCACCAGGCGGTTGCCCGTGTCGTCCACGGCCAGTCCATGGCGGTAGACCAGGTCGTAGGCGTGCTGTTGGGGCAGGCCCTGGCGCAGCACCTCGAAGCTGCGGCCACCGTCGCGCGTGCGGCTCACCACCAGCTGCGCATTCACTGGCACGCGGCATTCGTCTTTCACGGCGGGCACGAACCAGGCCGTGTCCGGATCGCGTGGGTGCACGGCCAGCGCGAAGCCGAAACCAGAGGGCGGCACGTTGGGGATCTCCTGCCAAGTGGCCGCGCCATCTGTACTGCGGAACACGCCGTTGTGGTGCTAGGCCCAGAGCGCATCGGGCTGGTCTGGGCAGTGCAGCAGGCGGTGCGGATCCTGGATGTTGGGGCTGCCGGCCAGTTCGGGCGGCATGTAGGCGGCGCGCATGCCGTCGGCGGTGAGCTGCCAGGTGGCGCCGCTGTCGCGTGTCTGCCAGACCCCGCCGCAGGAGATGCCGACCGTGACATGGCGGCTGTCGCGCGGGTCCACGTTGATGGAGTGGATGCCGGGGTGGTCGTAGCCGCCGCCGAACCATTCGAGGCGCTCGGGGCGGTCCCACAGACTGGTGATCAATTGCCAGGTCTGGCCATGGTCCGGGCTGCGGAACAGGCCGCCGGGGATGGTGCCGGCCCACAGCACGCCGGGTTCATCCATGCCGCCGGGTTCCAGCCACCAGATCTGGTCCAGCGTGGCGGGCTTTGCGGCATCCGGTGCGGTGTTGTCTGCGGCGGCCTGGTCGGATGTCTGCGCTGGATAGGCTGGCACACCCACCTCGACCCAGGTCGTGCCTTGGTCGCTTGAGCGGTGCAGCTTGACGCCGAAGTGCCCCAGTCGCAGGGCCGCGTACCACTGGCCATCGCGCGGGTCGGCCATCACGGGCGAGACCGGTTCGGCCAGGAAATGCACCGTGTCGCCCAGCGACCAGCCGGCCGTGCCGCGGTGCAGGGTGAACAGGCCCTTGCGGGTGCCCAGCAGGCAGAGATCGCTCATGGGGTGCTCCTTGTGATGCGTATGGGTGTTGGTGGTCCGGCGCTGGCGCCGGTGACAGGCTCAACCGCCGGTCAACGCCTGCAGCACGTGGATGCGGCTGTCCGGGCGCACCGCGTCGCTCAAGGCCTGCCTGTCACGCGCGCGCACGCCATCGATGAACACCACCACGTGCTGGCGCAGCGCGCCGTGCTCGTCCAGCACATAGCCGCGTGCGGCCGGGTGCTGCGCGAAGATGGCATCGAGCACGGCGCGCAGCGTGTCGCCAGGCGCCTCTCCATCCGGGCAGCGCACATGGCGCAGCAGGTGGGCGGTGAAGGCGACGTGGGGCATGTTGGGGTGGGTGAGGCGCTGGCGTGTCCGGATGGTTCAACCCGGCATCGGCGCCGGCACGATCACCATCCAGTTCACCCCGAAGCGGTCGGTGAGCACGCCGAAGCTGGGCGAGAAGAACGTGGGGCCCAGCGGCATGCTCACCTGGCCACCCTGGGCCAAGGCATCGAACCGTTGACGGGCCTCGGCCTCATCGGCCACCGACAGGGTCAGCGAGATACCCTGGAAGGCAGGGGCGCCGCTGCCCACGGTGCAGCCGCCGTCGGTGGCCATGATCTCGCTGTCGCCGATGCGGATGCTCGAATGCATCACCTTGTCGTCCAGGCCCGGGGGCAGGGAGCCATCGGTGGGGGGATCGGGGTTCTCCTTGAAGCGCATCAGTGCGGTGATCTGGCCGCCCAGGTGGTCGCGGTAGAAGTGCAGGGCCTCTTCGCAGCGGCCGTTGAAGGAGAGGTAGGGCTGGATCTGCATGGGGTGTCCTTTGTCGGTCAGGTTGGTGGGCATCTTCACGACGAACAAAACATGCAGTTTTTGACATCCAAATGTCGAGGGATAACCCTTGTGGCGACTCCCCCAGGCGGGCGTTGACGTCTTGTGACATCTCTTTGCAGAATCCATCCGTCCATAACAGGGAGACAAAGACTCATGGCATCGCGTCATCTCACGGCCGTCCTGGCCGCCGTCGCCGCTTCGTGCATTTCCGTGTCGGCCATGGCCGCGCCGGTGGTCTACAACTATTCGACCTCCACCTTCGTTTCCTCACCCGATGCCACCCTGCGGGCCCTGCTGGGAACGTCGGCCAGTGTGTCGGGCAGCTTCGTCTATGACGCGGCCACGCCTTTCACCACCTATTCCCAGAACATCGGCTACGCGGCAGGCGGGGCGCTCTATTCGGGCGCCATCTCGCAGCTCACCGGCACGGTCAACAGCTCGGTCAGTGGCCTGACATTCACGGATGGCAGCGGCACCATCTCCCAGGGCAATGAGGCAGCGCCCCCCGGCCTGGACTGGTTCACCATGAACGCCGATGCCACGCCGCGCCCTGGCCAGAACACCACGCCGGCCGAATATGCGCGTGACCTCGCAGGCTTCACCGTGGGGGCCTACACCCTGCACAACGTGCGCCTGTACTGGATCGAGGGCTCTTTCGGTGCGACGGATTTCATCGCCAGCGATGCCCTGCTGCCCACGCCGCCGTCCTTCAACGGCGTGCTGGCACTCGATTTCGTCCTGACTGCCGATCCCACCAACATCGCCAATACGCCGTACAACAGCCGCACGGTGTACTTCACCGGCCTGACAGTCATGGCCGCGCCCGTGCCCGAGCCCGGCACGACGGGCCTGGCCCTGGCCGGCATGGCTGGTGTGGCGCTCGCCCTGCGCCGCCGCAAGGCCTGAGCCTCACGGCTTCGCTTCAACAACGCCACCGCCTGCGGTGGCGTTGTGCTTTCTGGGGGTAACACGCCCCCCGATCCGGGGCGTCTCCCGGGAATATCCGCATCGGTCGGCATAACGCACATCGTTAACCTCGCGTTCATTCAATTGATGCAACCCCGACCAGGGCTTCACGATGAACGCCACGTCCGCCGAGCACGGCCCGCTTTCCGCCGCCAGCACCCAGCCTGAAGACCGCCAAGCCCTCTACGACCAGATCGAGGCCGAGTTCGACGCCATCAAGCAGCGTTACCGTGCCAAGCTGGGCCCGGCCGATGTGGCCTATATCAAGGGCCTGCGTTTCAAGTCGCGCCTGGCAGAGTTCTTCGGCCGCGGCTTCATCTGGATCAGCCCCGAGCCCATCACCTTCGGTGTGGGTGTGGCCCTGCTGGCCCTGCACCGCAACCTCGAGGCCATCGAGATCGGCCACAACGTGCTGCATGGCCAGTACGACAGCTTCTCCGAGATCCCGCAGTTCCACTCGCGCAACTTCAAGTGGAAGGCCCCGGTCGATGAAGAGGCCTGGCGCCGAGAGCACAACGGCCAGCACCACGTGCACACCAATGTGTTCGAGATGGACCCGGATCTGAACCACGGCATCCTGCGCATGAACGACCGCACGCCGTGGAACCCCTACCACCGCTGGCAGGTGCCCATGTACCTGTTCCTGGCCTACCCCATCGTGCTGTATGGCTTCAACCTGCAGAACCTGGGCCTGAGGCAGGTGTGGCGCGAGGAGAAGTTCCCCAAGGGCAATGAAGGCTATGCGCCCGTGCACCCCGGCGGCGATCTGGCCGACTGCAAGCGCCGCCATCGCCTGTCGACATGGCGCATCCTGTTCAAGGAGTACGCGCTGTTCCCGCTGCTGGCGCTGGCCTCGGGCTTCTCGTTCTGGAAGGTGATGCTGGGCAACGCGCTGGCCGATGTCATCAACAACTACTGGGTGAGCTTCACCATCCAGGCCACGCACCTGACCGAGCCGCTGCAACCGGAAGACGCCCTGGCCCACAAGGGCCGCTGGTACCTGTCGCAGATGGATTCCACCGTGAACTTCAAGGGCAGCCGCCGCATGAGCATCCTGTGGGGCCACCTGAACTACCAGATCGAGCACCACCTGTTCCCCGACATTCCCTCGCGCCACTACCCGGACATGGCCAAGGAGGTCAAGCAGGTCTGCGCCAAGTACGGCATCCCCTACAAGTGCAACGAGAACTGGTTCCAGGCCATCCGCAACTACATGGGCGCGATGTGGAAGTACTCCTTCCCGACGCCGGCCGAGCGCGCGCAGATGGACGAAGAAGAGGCCCGCCATGCTTGAGCGTGCCGTGCATGGGGCCAGCCGCTGGGTGCTCGACCGTGTCGATCCGCACTGGGTCGACTACGTGGCCAGCAACACGATGACGGACATCAACCGTCGCCTGAACCGCTTCATCTGGACCTACGAGCTGCAGGCCCAGGTGGTGCGCGTGATCGACGAGGCCCCGGGCGTGAAGACCTACGAGCTGCGCCCCAACCAGCTGTGGCGCGGCATGCAACCCGGGCAGCACATCGAGGTGCTGCTGCCGGTCGATGGGGAGCGCGCCGCGCCGCTGCGTCGCCACTACAGCGCCACCGTGCTGCCACGCGGGCGCCTGAGCATCACCGTCAAGCGCCTGATCGGCGGCCAGGGTTCGAGCTGGATGCACGAGCACCTGCGCCCCGGCGTGCTGCTGCGCCTGGGCGCTGCGCAGGGCAGCTTCGTGCACCGGGGACAGGCCAAGGTGCTGCACCTGTGCGCCGGCTCGGGCATCACGCCCGCGCATTCGATGATCGAATCCCTGCTGGCTGACGCTGACGGTCAGCGCCCCGACCAGCAACTCATCGCGCAGTTCAGCCGCACCGAGGATGTCATCTACAAGGCGGTGCTGCCGCGCTGGCAGCAGGCCGGCGTCAAGGTCGACACCGTGTTCGGCGGGCAGGCCGGTGCGCGCCTCACGGCCGAGAAGCTGCAGGCCCTGTGCCCTGACCTGCTCGAACGCGATATCTACCTGTGCGGCCCCGAAGGCTTCATGGACACGATGATGTCGAACCTGGCCGCCCTGGGCGTGGACCTGGCCCGCGTGCACACCGAGCGCTTCACCGCGCCGAGCGCCGTGGTCAGCCCGGCCGGGGGCCTGAGTGCCTTCAATGCCGAAGGCACCGAGGTGATCTTCAAGCACCTGGGCAAGCGCATCATGCTCACGGCGGCCGATCAGAACAAGACCCTGCTGCAGGCTGCACGCGATCACGGCCTGGACCTCGAATCCGGCTGCTGCCAGGGCATGTGCGGCACCTGCAAGCTCACCGTGCACGAAGGCGAGGTGAGCGGCAATACGCTGGGGCGCGCCGTCTACATGTGCACGGCCTACCCGGCCTCGCGCACCCTGGTGCTGGGCGGTTGAGCCTGTGCGCCTAGGGGCCCCCTTGAGGGGGTAGCCTGCCCGCACGATCCGTGCTGTTTTCATGGCAGAGTGCAGCCACCACAACAAGGCTGCAGGGGATGCCATGGGGCACACGGACACGGGGATTGGCGGACACATCGCGGCCATGGCGCAGGCCATGCAAAAGCTGCGCAGCCCAGGCGCTACCCGGGCGCTCACGCGCTCGGCCCTGGGCGTGGTGTTGGCGGCTACAGCCGCGCTGGCGCTGGCCGGCCCCTTGCCCCGCAGCGAGGTGCCCGCGTCCCTGAAGGACTGGCTGCCCTGGGCTCTGCATGGCCAGGAAGCACTGCTGTGCCCGCCTGCCTACAACGCCGATGGCGACAAGGCCTGTGTGTGGCCCTCGTCGCTGGCCGTGCAGGCCGATGCCAATGGCGCGCGCTTTCGCTACGAGGTGCAACTGTTCGGCCCGCAGGCCCTGGTGGCCCTGCCGGGTGAGCCCGGCCGCTGGCCTGTCGATGTGCGTGGCGATGGCCAGCCCCTGCCCGTGGCCGAGCAGGATGGCCGCCCCATGGCCCTGCTGGGCGCGGGCCGCCATGTGATCGAAGGGCGCATCGACTGGTCCGCGCTGCCGCCGGATCTGCGCCTGCCCCAAGGGGTGGGCAGCCTGGCCCTGTCCGTCGGTGGTGTGCCCGTGCAGCGCGCGCCTGACAACGAAGGCCGCGTGTGGCTGCGCCAGGCCCCCGAGGTCGAGCAAAGCACCGACGCCTACAGCGTGCACACCACGCGCCGCATCGACGATGGGGTGCCCCTGCGCGTGAACACGCACATCGAGATCGCCGTGTCCGGCAAGGCGCGCGAGATCGTGCTGCCGGTGGCCCTGCTGCCCGGCCTGGTGCCCGAGGCCCTCGAGTCGGCCCTGCCCGCGCGGTTGAAGGAGGGCGGCGCACTCATCGTGCAGGCTCGCCCGGGCCGCTGGCAGATCAGCCTGCGCGCACGCCTGATGTCGCCAGTGCAGGCGCTGACGCTGCCGGCGCAGGTCCCCGAGCCCGAGGTCTGGTCCTTCGAGGCGCGCAACGATGTGCGCCTGGTCAGTGTCGAGGGCGCGCCCTCGGTCGATCCGCGCCAGGTGGCCATGCCCGAAGACTGGCGCAGCCTGCCGGCCTATCGTCTGGCGCCGGGCGGCACACTCAAGCTGGTGCAGTCGCGCCGTGGCAACCCCGAGCCGCCGCCCGATCGCCTTACGCTCGCGCGCGACCTGTGGCTGGATTTCGATGGCCAGGGCTACACGGCGCGTGATGTGATCGGCGGCACCTTGTCGCGCTCATCGCGGCTGGAGATGGCGGCACCGGCCGTGCTGGGGCGCGCTTCGGTCGATGGGGATGACCAGCCCGTCACCCGCCTGAAGGAGGGCGGACCGCAGGGCATCGAGGTGCGAGGCGGCACGGCCCGTCTCAGCGCCGACAGCCGCATCGACAGCGCCGACCGCAGCCTGCCGGCCACGGGCTGGCAGGTGGACATCAACCAGGCCTCGGCCCAGTTGAACCTGCCGCCAGGCTGGCGCCTGCTGCATGCCACCGGGGTCGACAACGCCCAGGGATCCTGGCTGTCGCGCTGGACGCTGTGGGATTTCTTCTTCGTGCTGCTCAGCGCCCTGGCGGCGGGCAAGCTCTTTGGCGTGGCCACCGGTGGCGTGCTGGGCCTGGCCCTGGTGCTGTCCTGGCACATGCCGGGCGCACCGCAGAGCCTGTGGCTGGTGCTGCTGGCGCTGCATGCGCTGGGCCGCGTGTTGCCGGCCGGCCGCTTGCTGCCCTGGGTGCGTTGGGGCGAGCGCGGTGCCGCGCTGCTGATCGCCCTGGTGCTGCTGCCCTACGCGGTGGAGCAGGCTCGCCTGTCCATCTATCCGTCGCTGGAGCGGCCCTGGCAGACCCAGGGCGATGCCGATCCCGTCCGCACCCGCGCGGCGGCCCAGGCCGAAGCACACGCCAGTGCCGATGAAGAGACCGATGCCGTGATGGCCGAAGCGCCTGCGCCAGTGCCTTCGCCCACGGGCAGTGACTACGGCGCGAGTGGCATGTCGCGCAAGGTGGCCCAGGCCAGCAGCACGGCCAAGCCAGCGGCACCGCCTCTCGTTCGGCGTGAAGAGGTCGACCCTTCCGCGCGCGTGCAGACGGGCCCGGGCCTGCCGCGCTGGCAATGGAGCAGCCATCGCCTGGAATGGCAGGGGCCGGTGCAGGCCGGGCAGTCCCTGAGGCTGGTGCTGCTGCCCCCTTGGGGCACGGTCCTGCTGCGTCTGCTCAGCCTGGGCCTGATGGCCTGGGCCCTGTGGCGCATCGTGGGGCGTGGTACGACGCCCGGTGCGGGCTGGTCGTGGCCCTACGCTCGCAAGGCTGCATCAGCGCCCGCGTCAGGGACGGCCGAAGGCAGCGCGGCGGTGGCTTCCGTGCTGCTGCTGACCTGCAGCGTGGCTGCAGCCGTGGCGATGGGGCTGACGCCGGCTTCTGCCTGGGCCGCATCGCCCGCGGCCAAACCCGTGGCGCCGACCACCGTGCCGGCTGACGACGCTGCCAACGATGCCGAGGCTGGGCCTACAACCCCATCTGCCAGCGTGCTTGACGAACTGCGTGACCGCCTCACCGCAGCACCCGACTGCATGCCCCGCTGCGCCGACATCGCCCGCCTGCTGGTGGTCGCGCAAGGCGAGCGCATCCAGCTGCGGCTGGAGGTGCATGCCCTGGCCGATGTGGCCGTGCCGCTGCCCGGGCAGGGCGGTGCATGGCGGCCGTCGCAGATCACCGTGGATGGCCGCACGGCCACGGCCCGCCGTGATGGCAGTGGCGCCCTGTGGGTGGCCTTGCCGCGCGGTGTGCACCAGGTCGTGCTGGAGGGTGATGCCGGCCAGGCCGCCAGCGTGGACATCGCCCTGCCGCTGCCTGTGCGCGAGGTGCGCGCCCAGGCCGAGGGCTGGACGCTGTCCGGCCTGGACAGCCGCGGCCAGGCCAGCGGCGCGCTGAGCCTGTCGCGTGCGCAGGTGGCTTCCGCCAGCCCGGATGGTGGCACCCAGCGTGATGCCCTGCCGCCATTCGTGCGGGTGCAGCGCACCGTGCACCTGGGCCTGCGCTGGACGATCGAGACCCGCATCGAGCGGGTGGCCCCCAGCCTGGCGCCGGTGCGTGTGCGCGTGCGCCTGGCACCGGGTGAATCCGTCAACGATGAGGCCGTGCAGGTGGACCAGGGTGTGGCCACGGTGCTGCTGGGCGCAGGCGAATCCGCCGGCTTCAGCAGCACGCTGGCGGTCGGCCCGCGCCTGGTGCTGGACAGCACGCGAGAGCCCAATCAGATCGAGGTCTGGACGCTGGATGCCTCCACGCAGTGGCACACGGCGCTGTCGGGCATCGCGCCCGTGGTGCACCAGGCCGAGGGGCGCTGGCTGCCCACCTGGCAGCCCTGGCCAGGCGAGCAGGTCGTGATCCAGGTCAGCCGCCCCGCTGGAGTGGCCGGCCAGACTTTCACCATCGACCAGGTGCGCACCGATGTCACCCCAGGGGCACGCGCCACCGATGTGTCAGCGCAGGTGAGTCTGCGGTCCAGCCAGGGCGGCAACCACCGCGTCGAGCTGCCACAGGGCGCCGAACTGCTGGGCGTGTGGGTGGACGGGCAGCAGTTGCCCGTGCAACTGGCCCAGGGCGTGCTGATGGTGCCCGTCACGCCTGGTGCGCACGCGCTGCGTGTGGACTGGCGCGAAGCGCGTGGCATGGGCCCCCGCTTCGTCAGCTCGCGCCTGAACCTGGGCGCCGCCGGTGTGAACGACAGCGTCAGCATCCACGTGCCGCAGGACCGCGTCGTGCTGGCCGTGGGCGGCCCGGCAGTGGGGCCGGCCGTGCTGTTCTGGGGCGTGCTGCTGGTGATCGTGGCGGTGGGCATCGCGCTGGGCCGCTGGCAGGGCTCGCCACTGGGCGCGGTGGCCTGGGTGCTCCTGGGCCTGGGCGTGGCGCAGATGTCGCTGGCCGGGCTGGCCGTGGTGGTCGGCTGGTTCCTGGTGCTGGAGGCCCGTGGCCGCTGGGGCCCGCAACTGGGGCCGCGCAGCTTCAAGGCCGCGCAGGTGCTGCTGGCGCTGTGGGGGTTGATCGCGGCCGGCACCCTGCTCGAAACCGTGCGCGTGGGCCTGCTGGGCTACCCCGACCTGATGGTACTGGGCAACGGTTCGGATGCCTCGCACCTGCGCTGGTACGCCGACCGCTTCGCACAGTCCACGGCCTCGGCCTGGGTGGTGTCCATGCCGGTGCTGCTGTACCGCGTGCTGATGCTGCTGTGGGCGCTGTGGCTGGCCGCTTCGATGCTGCGCTGGATCCGCTGGGGCTGGGAGCGCTTCAGCGCCGGCGGCTACTGGCCGGAGAAGAAGGGCAAGCCGGTCGATGAGAAGGTGTCATCCCCGCAAGGTCGTGCTGAGGACGACTTCCCCGATGACGCCTCTTGAGCGCGCCGCAGGGGCTTGGCGTGCACGCATGCCAGCCCCAGGCGCGGCCCGGGTGACAATGCCCGCATGGACAGCACACCGACCTGGGATCTGCCCGCCCCCTTCACCATCGACGTGACGGTGGGCGACGAGCACATCGACATGATGCGCCACACCAACAACGTCGTGTACCTGACGTGGCTGGAGGATGTGGCCTGGGCCCATTCCGTGCAGTTGGGCCTGGGCCCGGCCGATTACGAGGCCCATGCCCACGGCCTGGTCGTGCGTGAGCACCGCCTGCGCTACGAGGCCGCCACGCGCTTTGGCGAGCAGCTGCGCCTGGGCACCTGGATCACCCATGTCGATCGGCTGACGCTGCACCGACGCTTCCAGTTCGTGCGCGTGTCTGATGGCAAGACGGTGTTCCGCGCCGAGACGCACTATGTGTGCGTGGACATTGCCGAGGGCCGTGTGCGGCGCATGCCCGGCACCTTCCTGGACACCTACACGCCTGCGCTCACACCGGTCCCTGCCGACGCCTAGTTCTGAAAGGGGCTGCCGGCGACGCGCGCCGGGGCTGTTCGCGACATCACCGTATCGTCAAGCGGGGCCACCCGCTGGGCCCCTCGGATCGGTGTCAGGTTAGTCCTGATGGGTAACGTGAAACGAGGGTTGGATACTCCGGGCGCATAAGCCGATGAACAACCGGAGACGCCCCATGACCCGTTCCGCCTCGACCGCATTGCTGCCCACCGCCCTGGGCCTGGCCGCCTCGATATCCGCCTTGGTGGCCGCTTCAGGGGCCATGGCCGCCGCCACCCCCTGGACGCCCAACACCACCGGCAACGTCGGTCCTGCGCCCACGGCCTTCATGAAGTGGGAGTCCATCGAGATGCCGGCCTCCACCGGCGCGAGCTGCGGCAACGGTACGCCCTACCGCTTCTTCGTCAACCGCTCCACCGACACCGCCAACAAGAACAAGACGGTCGTCATGTTCGAAGGCGGCGGCGCCTGTTGGGGCCAGAACTCCTGCCAGATGAAGGACGGCGTGCTGGGCGCCACCAACTACAACGGTGTCGCGGCCAACTATATGAGCGGCGGCGGCCTGGCCCTGTTCGGCTGGATCACGCCCTTCACCGCCCGCGTGCACCCGCTGCAGAAGGTGCAGACGCAGAGCTGGAACATCATCTACGTGCCCTACTGCACGGGCGATGTGCACACTGGCAACAAGATCAACCTGTACGGCGATGCCGACCCGACCAAGCCCATCACCTACCACCACAAGGGCTTCAAGAACGGCGAGGCGCTGGCCAACTGGATGGGCCGCTACATGGCCAAGCCCGACCACCTGCTGGTGACGGGCTTCTCGGCCGGCGGCGCCGGCTCCACCGGCATCTACGGCCTGCTACGCCTGGCCGTGCAGCCCAAGAAGTCGGCGCTGCTGGCTGATTCGGGCCCGCTGTTCCAGATCAACCGCACTGATTCGCCCGAGCAGTCGCCCTCCGTGCACCTGCACAACAAGATCCGCGAGACCTGGGGTCTGGACGGTGACGAGGGCCTGGCCAGCAAGATGATCGCCACCTACCCCAACGCGGGCACGGTGGACAACCTGGGCAGCCTGACCACCGGCCTGGCCAAGGTCTTCCCGCAGGACCGCTTCGGCTACGCCGTGTTCCAGGCCGACGCGATCTACTCGTCGTTCTCGTACACCAAGTTCTACCCCGAGATCGAAGCGGCGCCAGTGGGCAGCAAGCGCGATGCGCTGCTCAACGCCAAGTGGACCAAGGAAGTGGCCACCTGGGTGGACGCGATGAAGCCGCAGGCCAACATCGGCTACTACGTGCCCTATGGCCGCGACTTCCTCAAGGCGCACACGCTGACCACGGCCACCTTCAGCGGCACGGCCATCAAGGAAGCCGGCATCAAGGATGTGGGCGCCTTCACCGACAACCTGCTGGACAGCTCCAAGCCGCTGATGCGCGCCTACGAGACCCAGCGCACGGTGCAGAACTCCAATGGCATCGGCCTGTTCAGCACGATCAGCAACGCGTTCTACGCCCTGCTGGGGCTGTGATCCGGCCCCTTTTAGGGGGTAGAGCGGCAGGGCTGCTGGGTCTATAGTGCGGGCGATCGATCACCCGCCTTTGTCACCGGAGTCCTGTATGCCTGCCTTGTCCGCTGTCCTGCCCCGAGCCACCCGCTGCGCCCTGGTGATCGCCGCCGTGGCGGGCTTGGCCGCGTGTGCCAGTACCGGGCCGCAGTCGTCGTCCGCGCGGCCCGTGCTGTATCCCAACGATGCGTTCAACCGCATGGGCTCGCAGGCGGCGCAGGCGCAGGTGCAGGCCTGCGAAGGCAAGGCCATTGATGCGGGTCTCACGCCGCGCATCGAGGACAACGCCGTGGGCCGTGGTGCCGTGCGCGGCGCGGCGGTCGGCGGCACGCTGGGTGCCGTGGCCGGCATCTTCAATGGCGGCATCGGGCGCGTGGCCGAGAACGCGGCCAAGGGCGTCGTGGCCGGTGGTGCCACCGGTGCGGTCAGCGAGTCGTTCAACAACGACAAGCCCAACCCCATCTACCGCAACTTCGTGTCGCGCTGTGTGCAGGAGCGCGGGCTGGAAGTGATCGGCTGGAACTGAGCGAGCGACGCCCCGAGGCTGGCGGTTCACTCCGCCTCGGGGATGGCCACGCAGCTGAAGCGCACCTCGAACTTGGGCTCGATCGGTTTGCCGGGAGCCGGGCGGTCCTCGCTGGTGTCCTGAACCTTCAGGCCCTTGTTCAGCGAGGCGCAGTAGTGGTCGGCCTCACGCAGCGCATCGGCTTTGGCCTGGGCGAAGCCCGGCTCATGCGGGGCCACCGGGCGCGAGACGACGAAGGTCTCCTGGCTGTCGAGCTGGGCCGTGGGCGGTTGCGCCTTCTCAGGGGCGGGCGGCGCGCCAGCGGCGCAGGCGCCCAGCAGCATCGCGCTGGCCAGGGTGGTCAAAACACACTTCATGGATGATCCAATCCGCCAGGGTGTGGCCCTTCGGGTGTTGTGAACATGCGGGCCATCTTAACGACGAGCCCATCAGGCCGCTTTGACCCATTGGCCAGCAGGGTGGCAGCACGGGCCACGTGCAAGCGTCAGACCTGTCCGCTGGTGGGTGTCGGGGCGCCCGGGGCGGGCCGCAGCGGCAGGCGGATGCTGAAGATCACCAGCCCATCGGCATGGCCGTAGGCGATGCTGCCCTGATGGCTCTGCGCGATCTGTGACGCGATGTACAGGCCCAGGCCCATGCCGGTGCGGTTGCGCGGGTTGGCCAGCGATTGGCGCTTGAAGGGATTGAACAGGTTGCCGACGTCCTCGGCCGGGATCGGTTGGGCCGGGTTGCTGACCTGAAGCATGGCTTGGTCACCGTCCTGGCGCAGCAGCACGTGCACCTGGCCCTGTCCGTGATGTCTGGCGTTGCTCAGCAGGTTGGACACCAGTTGCGACAGGCGCCCGGGATCGGCCTGCAAACGCAACTGGGTGGGCAGCTCATGTGTCAGCCGCATGTCGGGGTAGCCCACGGAGGTCTCTTCGATCAGCTGTTGTACCAGCTGAACCAGGTCGATGTCTTCCTGGTGCATGACCAGGCCCAGGCCATTCTGCAGGCGGCTGATGTCCAGCACATCGCGCAGCAGGCGCTGCATGCGGCCGGCCGAGTTCTTGATCACGTTGCTCATGCGGCCGCGCTGTTCGCCCTGGTCCAGCACATTGGCCGCGATGCTCAGCGATTGCAGCGGGTTGCGCAGGTCATGGCCCAGCACGGCCCACAGTTGCGAGCGCAGGCGGTCGAGCTCCATCGCGCGGTCGGCGTGCACGCGGCTGAGCGCATCCAGCAGCTGCGAGGCGATCTCCATCTGCGTGTCGTTCCAGGGCACGGCGGTGCCACGCACGGTTTCGCGCCATTCGTCGAAAGAGCCGCGTGGGGTCAGGCGCGGGCCCAGAGGGCCGTGGGCGATGACCTTGTCGGGCTTGCCGCCCCAGCGGATGGTTTCGATCTGCTCGCGGCGCAACGCCACGATCCAGCCTTGCTGGCTGGCGTCGAAGCGCAGGGCCAGCACGCCGCAGAAAGGGGGCGGCTCGCCATCTTCGTCATGGGGGACCTGATCGCAGTGGCTCAGGTGCAGCACGGCCTGCCCTTGCGTGCTCAGCCATGCTGGCAGCATGGCCGCCCAGGCCTGGTCGGCCTCGGTGGCGATGCCGTGGGCGCGCACCTTGCCGTCCAGCGAGACCAGCAGGGCATCGGTGCCCAGTACCTTGGCCAGCGGCTCGGCATGGGCCTGCAGCACTTCCAGCGGGTCATCACCATGGGCCACCTGCGCAATGATTTCACTGCGCAGCCACGCCGCCTGGGCCACCTCGGCCGCGCGGGCCTGGGCCGCGATGGATTGCACTGACGAGGCCAGCAGCTGGGCCATCACATCGGCTGCCATGCGGATGGAGTAGGGCACGCGCTTGGGTGCCATGTGGTGGCAGGCGATCATGCCCCACAGCTTGCCGGCCACCACGATGGACACGCTCATCGAGGCGCCCACGCCCATGTTGCGCAGGTACTCGACGTGGATGGGCGAGACGCTGCGCAGCACGCTGTGGCTCAGGTCCAGCGGCTCGGCGCGGGCGGCATCGGCCAGCAGCGGCACGGGTGTGTAGCCCATGTCAGCGATCAGGCGCAGCGTGTTGATGGTGTAGAGGCGGCGGGCCTGGGCGGGGATGTCGCTGGCCGGATAGCGGCGGCCCACGTACGGGTCCAGATCCTCTCGCACGGACTCGGCCACCACGTCGCCGCTGTCATCATGGCGGAAGCGGTAAGCCATCACGCGGTCGAAGCCGGTCATATCGCGGATGGCCTGCACGGCGCCTTCCAGCAGGCGCAGCTCGGAGCGCTGGCGCTTGAGCACATCGAGTGAGCGGTAGGCCTTTTGCGCGAAGCTGGCGACCTCGTCGGCATCGCCTTCGCGCAGTTCGAACTCGCAGACCACCAGGCCCTGATGGGCGTGCACCACCACATCGAAGGCCTGGCCGTTGAGTCGGGCCTCTGTGGACGCGGGGATGACTTCGTCCAGATGGACATCACCCAGGGCCTGTGTGATCAGGGCATGCACGCCCTCATGGCCTTCGAGATCGGTGGGGCCCAGGGCCTGCCCGAACACGGGTTGCCAGCCCAGCAGGCTGGTCACGTTGGCACTGGCGTGGCTCAGCCGGCCCTGCGCGTCGAAGGCGATCAGGGCTCCGTGAGGCTGGATGGAGCCTGGGATGTGGATGGGCTCCTGGGCGCAGTTGTCCAGCGTCAGGGGGCCGCCCTCCAACGGCGAGGGGCTGTGCATGCGGCGATTGGATCACATCGCCGTGGCATTCGGGATGGGGCGCGGGAATATATCGGGGGCCTCGCCTGTGGTCACTGGATCGCCACCACCGCGCAGGCCAGGCGGGGCCCGGCGTTGCCTGCAGGCTGGCTGCGGAAGTCGTCCGGATCGGCGTGCACGATCACCGAGCGCGCATCGATGCTGGTGGGCCCAGGGCTCAGGCTCACGCCCTGGATGATGAACTTCTGGTCGGCCACGCCGTTGCCATCGGCCTTCAGGTTGGGCATGTCGCCAGCGTGGTGCTCGGCATCCTGCGGGCCATGCGCGGCCTTGGCGGGGTTGAAGTGGCCACCGGCGCTGGCGCCGTCGGGGCTGGCGCACTGGCCGTTCTCGTGCAGGTGAAAGCCGTGCTCGGCGTTGGGCTTGAGGCCGATCACGCGGGCATGGACCATCACGTGCTGGGCGTCCATCTCTCGGAACAGCACCAGGCCCCGCACCTCCTTGCCCTGCGTGGGCGTGAGCGAGGCGGCGGCCAGCACCGGGCCGGCAGTGTCCTGCCCCCGGTCGGTGGACAGGGCGATGGGGCTGTGCTGCTGGGCGTGCTCATGCGCGGGGCGCGTGGCGCATCCGGCCGCGGCCAGCACGGTGGCGGTGAGGGCAAGCGTGACGGGCAGTCGTGACATGATGGTCCCCCGGGGTGAGTGATGGCCTGTCAGGCTAGCCGCCTGGCGCGGCCCCTGGGCCTGGAAGGGTCTTGGGCGCGTTTTGAAAAAAACTGCGAGAGGGCAGGGATGCGGTTGAAGCGGGGCTTGAAGGTGGTGGCGGTGTTCGAGGCCGGCAAAGGCCTGCTGGTGCTGCTGGCCGGCTTCGGTTTGCTGACGCTGCTGCACCGCGATCTGCAGCATATCGCCGAGCAGTTGGTGCGCCTGTCGCATCTCAACCCGGCCAGCCACTACCCGCGCATCTTCATCGACATGGCCGCGCGCACCACCGACCAGCGCCTGTGGGCGCTGGCGGGCATGGCGTTTGCCTATGCGCTGGTCCGCCTGGTGGAAGGTTATGGCCTGTGGCGTGGTCGCCGCTGGGCCGAATGGTTCGCGGCCATCGCGGGCGGCATCTATGTGCCGATGGAACTGGCGGAGTTATGGGCGCATCCAACCGCCCTGAAAGCGCTGGCGCTGGTGGCGAACGTGGCGGTGGTGGCCTTCATGCTGTGGTCGCTGTGGCGCTCGCGCAGGGCAGGGGCCTCTTGAAATCGCGGTTGGCGCCCTTCATCTGCCGTTCATGTGGGGCCCAAGGCCAAGGGAGGTGTGAGCATGTGGAAACGACTGTCGATGCTGTGGCTGCTGATCAAGGGCGACGCGCGCCGCCTGTGGTTCGCCCTGCGTCACCCCCTGGCGCCGACCTGGCTCAAGCTGGGCACGGTGGGGGTGGTGTTCTACCTGCTGTCGCCCATCGACATCGTGCCCGACTGGATCCCCCTGCTGGGCGTGGTCGATGACGTGCTGGTCGTCTCGACAGTGATCCGGATGATGTTCAACCGCCTGCCCGCCGCCGTGCGGGCCGATGTGGACAGGCGCGCTTCACGGCCGTGACGGTGGGCCATCACTGGCCATAACGCGCGGCCATGACACCCTGAGCCCGTGACGTACTGCCAGCGCGGGATGGCCCTGTCGGGCTAAGATCCGAGGTTTGCTTCGATGCTCCCTTGAGGATCTTTCCATGACGCCGACCAACATGGCCTCTGAGGCCGCTCAGGCCAGTGCCGCGCCTCAGCCGCCGCGCAACAAGCCCGCCACGGTGCTGTTCGCCAGCCTGATCGGCACCACCGTCGAGTTTTTCGACTTCTACATCTACGCCACCGCCGCGGTGCTGGTGTTCCCCAAGCTGTTCTTCCCGTCGTCGGACCCGACGGCGGCCACGTTGCAGTCGCTGATCACGTTTGCACTGGCCTTCTTCGCGCGGCCAGTGGGTTCGGCGGTGTTCGGCCACTTCGGCGACCGCATCGGGCGCAAGGCCACGCTGGTGGGCGCGCTGCTCACGATGGGCCTGTCCACCGTCGCCATCGGCCTGCTGCCCACCTACGCGGCCATCGGCACGCTGGCGCCGCTGCTGCTGGCCATCTGCCGGTTCGGGCAGGGCTTCGGCCTGGGCGGTGAGTGGGGCGGCGCGGTGTTGCTGGCCACCGAGAACGCCCCACCCGAGAAACGCGCCTGGTATGGCATGTTCCCGCAGCTGGGTGCGCCCATCGGCTTCTTCCTGTCAGGCGGCATCTTCCTGTGGCTGGGCGAAACGCTCACGGAGGAGCAGTTCTTCAGCTTCGGCTGGCGCATTCCCTTCATCGCCAGCGCGCTGCTGGTGCTGGTGGGCCTGTGGGTGCGTTTCAGGATCACCGAGACGCCGGTGTTCCAGAACGTGCTGGACCACGACACCCGCGTAAAGGTGCCCGTGGTGACGGTGTTCAAGGACCACACGCGCGTGCTGGTGCTGGGCACGCTGGCTGCGCTGGCCACCTTCGTGCTGTTCTACCTGATGACGGTGTTCGCGCTGAGCTGGGGTACCACGGCCCTGAAGTACACGCGCCGCGAGTTCCTGGAGATCCAGCTGTTCTCGGTGCTGTTCTTCGCGCTGTGCATTCCGCTGTCGGCGGTGCTGGCTGACCGCTTCGGACGGCGCCTGACGCTGATCGTGGTGTCGGCGGCCATCGTGGTCTACGGCTTCATGATGGCGCCGATGTTCGCCTCGGGCAATGTGCTGGGCGTGACCCTGTTCCTGTCGGTGGGTCTGGGCCTGATGGGCCTGACCTACGGCCCGCTGGGCACCTACCTGTCGGAGCTGTTCCCTACGGCAGTGCGCTACACGGGCTCGTCCATGACCTTCAACTTCGCCGGCATCCTGGGCGCCTCCCTGGCGCCTTACGCGGCCACCGCGTTGGCCAGCACCCATGGGCTGGGCGCCGTCGGCTATTACCTGTCGATATCGGCGGGGATCAGCCTGGCGGCCTTGCTGCTGGCGGGCCGGTCCAGCGAAGGCGACTTCAACGCCTGAGCCTGGCTGTACGACGGCAGGGGGCGCGCCTCGGGCTGACGGCCCACGGGGCGCGCGGCGTAGAGCAACTCTGCCTGAGACGCGTGGTGGTGCAGGGCCATGCCGGTGTCGCGCAGCTTGAAGGCCGAGATCACGCTCTGCAGCGCGGCGGCCTGTTGACGCAAGCTTTCTGCCGCTGCGGCGCTTTCTTCCACCAGGGCGGCGTTCTGCTGCGTGCCGTGGTCCAGTGAGGCCACGGCCTGGTTCACCTGGCCGATGCCCACGCTCTGCTCGGTCGTCGAGGCATTGACCTCGGCGATCAGGTCGTTCATGCGGCGCACCTGGGTGACGATGTCGTTCATGGTGCTGCCGGCCTCGTCGACCAGGCGGCTGCCGGTTTCGACCTTCTCGTTGCTGTCGGTGATCAACTGCTTGATCTCCTTGGCGGCCTGAGCGCTGCGCTGGGCCAGCGAGCGCACCTCGCCGGCCACCACGGCAAAACCGCGGCCCTGCTCGCCGGCCCGGGCGGCTTCTACCGCGGCATTGAGCGCCAGGATGTTGGTCTGGAAGGCGATGCCATCGATCACGCCGATGATGTCGGCGATCTTGTGGCTGGCCTGGGTGATGTCGCCCATGGTGTGCACCACGCGCTCGACCACCTGACCACCGCGCCCGGCCACATCGGCGGCCGATGCGGCCAGGGCGCTGGCCTGACGGGAGCTGTCAGCGTTGTGCTGCACGGTGCTGGTCATCTCCTGCATGGAGGCGGCCGTCTGCTGCAGGGCGCTGGCCTGGCGTTCGGTGCGGCTGGACAGGTCCATGTTGCCGGTGGCGATCTCGGTGGACGCGATGGCGATGCTGTCGGCGGCCTGGCGCACCTGGCCCACCATGCCCACCAGGCTCTCGTTCATGCTCTTGAGGGCGGCCAGCAACTGGCCGGTCTCGTCGCCACGGTCCACCACGATGTCGGTGCGCAGATCGCCGGCGGCCACGGCCTCGGCCAGGCGCACGGCGCGGTTGAGCGGGCGGGTCACGCCGTTGCTGAGCATCCAGCCCATGACGCCAGCGGCAGCCAGGGCGGTGAGGCAGGCGGCCAGCATCAGGGCCTGGTCCTGGCTGTAGGCGTCTTCGGCGGCCTTGGCGCGGGCCACGGCCTGGTCGTGCTCATGCTCGACGAAATCGTTGGTGGCCTTGAGCAACTGCGCCAGCAGGGGGCGGCATTGTGTGTTCATCTGGGCCACGGCTTCCTCGCGCTGGCCCTTGAGTTCCAGGCTCACGATCTGACCGGCCACGGCCCGGTACTTCTCTTCGATCTTGGCGATGGTGTCCACCATGGCGCGATCCTCCTCGGTGGCGTCACCGGTGGAGACGGCGGTGTGCAGGTTCTTGACGGCCTCGTCCACATCTTCCTGGGCCTTGGCGATGGCGGCTTTTTCCAGCTCGCGGTCGGCGGGCTGCGTCACCAGCACGAGGTTGCGGGCGGCGATGGCGCGGCGCGTGGCGGCACCCCGCACGGCCGTGGCCAGGCGTTCGCGCTGGTTGGCACCCGCAAGGTAGTCGGAGAAGCGGTCGTTGGCGCGGCTCAGCGAGCTCAGGGCCAGTGCGGAGACCAGCAGCACGACGGCTGCCAGACAAATGAACCCGAGCATCAACTTGGTCTTGATGCGCATTTGATTGAATGCCATGGCGGGGGCTCCTGGTCGCGCGGTTGCGCTGCGCCCGGTGGAGAACCTCGCCATGCGTGGCGGCCGGGCGGCGCCATCGCGGGGCATGCCTGGGCGACTGTGCTCAGGCAACCTTCGTGCTATCGGACATTTGACATCCGGGATTGACCCTTAAACAGAACATTTAAGTTTTTCAGAATGTATCTGCCTCAGCCCCGGTTCAGGTTTGGCTTGAACGTGGGGCGGTTACCCTCATCTCCTGGCTGGCCTGATCGGTGTCCATGCTGCTGCCCACCTTCCACCCTGTCGTTGCGCGCTGGCGTGGTCGGCGATCGCGGCCGGGCGCCACACATCTCACGCGTGCGCCAGGCCTTGATCTGACGCTTTACCGGGCGCTATCCCTCGGTCTTGCGCGCCCCCCGGATGTTCATCGCCGCCAGGCCGAACTGCAGGGCGATCAGGGCATAGGCCTGCGTACTCCATCCCCAAGCCACCCACAGCACGTTGCTCAGCAGGTAGACCCAGAAGCCCCAGTTGCGCCTTTGCCTCGAGACGGACGCCACAAGCCAGGCCGCGATCAGGGTGACGGCCATGGCGGGCCACTGCAACAGGTCCATGCGGTGTCAATGCACTGAGAGGTGGAGTTCGCCCAGCAGTCGGCCCAGGCGCTCGATGTCCACGGGCTTGACCAGGTGCTCGCTGAAACCGCTGTCCCTGGCCCGGCGGCGGTCCTGCTCCTGCCCATAGCCTGACAGGGCCACCAAAGGCGTATCGCCCTGTCCGGGCAATGCATGGATGGCCTGCGCCAGCTCGTAGCCGTCCATCACCGGCAGGCCGATGTCGAGCAGGGCCAGGTCCACCTGCTGGTCGCTCAGGAGTTTCAGCCCGCTGGGGCCGTCGTGCGCCACCAGCACCGCGTAACCCCAGCTGTGCAGCAATTCGGACAACATGTGCGCCGCGTCCTCGTTGTCGTCCACCACCAGCACGGTCTGGCCTGCGCCCAGCGGTGCGTCTTGCTGAGCCAGACCTTGGCCCGGGGTGTCGCCGTCATCCGCGGCCAGCAGGGGCAGCGTCAGGTCGAAGTGGCTGCCCTGCCCGGGGCCATCACTGTGCGCGGTGAGCGTGCCTCCGTGCATCGTGGTCATGGTGCGGGCGATGGTCAGCCCCAGTCCCAGGCCGCCCTGGGATCGGTCCAGGCCCTGGCGACCCTGTGTGAACACGTCGAACACCCGCTCCAGCTCGTTGCAGGAGATGCCCACGCCGTTGTCGATCACGCTGAGCAGGACATCGCTGCTGTCACCCGGGGCGGCGCTGACACGGATCTGCCCTTGTTGCGGCGTGTAGCGCGCAGCATTGGTCAGCAGGTTGGCGATGACCTGGGCCAGACGCACCGGATCGGCCATCACCTTCAGGCCCGTCTCCGGGACGTCGAGCGACAGCGTGTGGCGACGTTGTTCGATCAAGGGCAATGCAGTCTCGACTGCCCGGTTGAGCACCTGCCAAAGTTCAATGGGCACCGGTTGCAGCGTGACGTGGCCGCGGATGATGCGGGCGACATCCAGCAGGTCGTCGATCAGGCGGGTCATGTGGTGCACCTGCCGGCCGATGATGGCGCGCTCGCGCTGTGAGGCGGTGTCACCCCGCATCTCCATCAGGTGCAGAGCGATCTGGATGGGGGCCAGCGGGTTGCGCAGTTCATGGCCCAGCATGGCGATGAACTCGTCCTTGGCGCGGCTGGCCTGGCGCAGTTCCTCGGCGGTCTGGCGCAGGCGATGCTCGATGCGCGAGCGTTCGATGAACTGTGCGGCCTGGCGGGCGTACAGGTCCAGCATGCGCAGGGCCTGCTCGGAGGGTTGCGTGGGCAGGCGCCAGTGGGTGGAGAGCATGCCCATGGGCGAGCCGTTCTGCCCGAGCAGCGGCGTGCTCTGCACGGCCAGGTAGCCGGCCTCATGGGCCACCTCGCGCAGGGGGCTGGAGACGCCCTCTTGCTCGATGTCGGGGATGACGACGCGCTGGCCCAGTGTCAAGGCACGGCCGCAGGCCGACTCGTGTTCGCCATCGACCTCGGAGAAGTAGCGCAGAAAGCTCTCGTCGAAGCCGCGTTGTGCGGCAATCCGCAGCATGCGGTGGTTGGCATCGAACAGCTGGATGTTGCCCTTGTCGGCGTCCATCAGCGAGATGGCCGCGTCCAGCACCTCGTGCAGTGCACTGTCCAGATCCTGGGCATGTACCAGCCGGGCGACCAGGTCGTTGAGCTGGGTCATCGACTGCAGGTCACGGGCCAAGGCCTGTTCGGCCTGCACGCGCCGGCTCACATCGGTCAAGGTCACCATCACGCCCAGGATGTCGCCCCGAGGGCCGCGAACCGGGCTGTAGCTGATGCTCAAACTCAGCACGCGCTCGCCGCCATCGAGCTGCAGGCGGTAGGGCTGGTCTTCCAGGTAGACGCTGTCGCCCTGCGTCATCACGCGTTCGTAGATGGGGGCGTTGAAATGCCAGACCTCGGGCCAGCATTCCTGCGTGGGGCGGCCCAGGTAGGTGGGATGCTTGTCCCGCATCAGGCGGGCGTAGGCATCGTTGTAGATCTGCAGGAGTTGCGGCCCCCACAGCAAGATCATTTCGAAGCGGTTCTCCAGCACCGAAGACACCACGGTGCGCAAGGTGTCGGACCACGTGTCGATGGGGCCAAGGCCCGTACCGGACCAATCCTTGGCGCGGACCATCCGCGCAAGCTCGCTGTCACCCGGCGGCCAATTGGGCGAAGTGTCCTCTCTGTGGGGCGTTGCTTGTTCTGGGTTCATCCACCACCTCGCGTCGTGGCGCAGGGCATGCAGGCAACCGCTCTGGGCGGTTGGGCTTTTTTCAAGGCATGACCCGCCCTCAGCCGGGCCGGTCTTCGGGGTCTTCGTCTTCGTCGATGGTCAGGTTCTCGAGATCCACAGCCTGCGGGTCATCCAGTGACACAAGTTCGGCGGAGGTATCCAGGGCCTCCTGGGCAGACAGCACCACGCGGTCAGGGGCAATGTCGCCGGCCTCGCGCCAGTCCTCGGGCACGGCGGGGCCGCGCTCACCGGTGCCGGCGGTGTCGCTGTCGGCCTGCAGGTCGGTATTGCCCGCGCCCGAGATGGCGGCGGCACGGCTCTCGAAACCGTCATCGGTTTCCAGGTGCAGCTGACCCTGGATATCGGCGCCGCTGTCGGAACTGTCGCTGGGGCCGAGCAGGTCTGCATCACGCCCGGTGGCGTGGGTAGGTGCGGGCGTGGCGCCCAGGATGCTGTTCTTGGCCATGGTCGTCTCCTGTGTCGGCGGGATGTTTGACACAGGGCAAACGGCGTGCCTCAGGTTCAGCGGCATCCGGTCGATATGACTGGGTGAACAGCGTCCCGAGTGGCGCAGGGGTGACATGACCGACAAGGGTGGCCAAGGCGTGACGGAACATCAGGCATCAGCACAGGTGAAAAAAGTGGAAAAACGCCGTCTGGCGTGGCTGCCATTTACCCTGGCCTTGCTGGTGGCTGCCTTGCTGCTGGCTTGGCAGCGCCTGTATTTCGAGATGCAGGACGCGCACCGCACGGCCTTGAGCGAGGCCGAATCGATCATGACCGTGGTCGAGCTGTCCCGGGCCATGAGTTCGACCGACGTGTCGCCGTGGCTGACCAGCGCGTCCAGCCGCTTCCGTGAGGTGGTGTCGTCCAGCTATTGCGTGGGCCACCAGTGCACGGCCCACTATCGGCAGGGGGCGGCACCGCTGTGCTCCGAGGGGGAGCTCTGGGGATCGGTGTGCGCGCAGTCCTTCCCACGGGGCGCGGGAACGTTCGTGGAGGTTCGCCACTCCCTGATGCCGGCCTACCTGGCCACGCTGCGGGACATGGTGATGGTGGGTGTGGTGGCCTTGCTGGGGCTGGGCACGTGGTTCAGTGCCGAACAACGCCTTCGCCAGCAGGTGCTGCGCCGCGAGGATCAACTGCGCCATGCCGCCCGGCACGATGCTCTGACCGGCCTGCTCAATCGTGCGGCCTTCGATGCCACCCTGGCCGAACACCTGGCCCGCCCCAAGGCCGAGCGCAGCCCAGCCACCCTGCTGTACATGGACCTGGACGGCTTCAAGCACCTCAACGACACGCATGGCCACCACATGGGTGACCAGGTGCTCAAGGAGGTGACCCGCCGTTTTGCCAACGCACTGCCCGAGGCGCGCGCCAGCATGGGCCGCCTGGGGGGCGATGAGTTTGCGGTGATCCTGCCCAACGTGAGCGAGCCGCTGGCCGTGGCTGCCTCGGTGGATGCCATCACAGAGAGCTTGCTGCCGCCCTTTGAGGCCGAGCAGATGTCGGCCCAGTTGGGTGTGAGCATCGGTGCCGTGGTGCTCGATGCCGAGGTGCACACGGCCGAAGAGGCCTTGCGCCGGGCGGACGTGGCCATGGATGAGGCCAAGCGCCTGGGCCATGGCAAGCTGGTGCTGTTCGATGATCTGCTCGGCTCGCGTGCGCGGCGCCGCCAGTTCATCCAGTCGGAGCTGCGTCCCGCCATCATCCAGGGCCAGCTGTACCTGGAGTACCAGCCGCAGGTGGGCATGGATGGCGGCATGCGGGGCGTGGAGGCCCTGGTGCGCTGGCGTCATCCCCGCTTCGGCGTGATCCGGCCGGACGAGTTCATCGGCGTGGCCGAAGAGACCGGCCTGATCCTGCCCTTGGGTGTGGCCGTGATCGAGATGGCCTGCCGTGACCTGGTGGCCTTGCGGGGCGAAGGTGTGGCTTTGCCCTACGTGAGCGTGAACGTGTCGCCGCGCCAACTGGCCGATCCGCAACTGGTGCCTGCGCTGATGAGCGCCCTGCGCCAGCATGGCCTGGGCCCGGCCGACATGGAGCTGGAAGTGACCGAGGGGGCGGTGATGGAAGTCAACGGCGCCGAAAGCTCGGTGCTGGACCACCTGTCGGCACGTGGGTTCCGCATTGCCATTGATGATTTCGGCACGGGCTACTCATCGCTCAGCCGCCTGCAGCGCATGAAGGTGGACAAGCTCAAGATCGACCGCTCCTTCATGGACGGCCTGGGCGAGGCGGGGCATGACCCGGTGCTGGTGGACATGATGCTGTCGTTGGCCAAGCGTCTGGGTGTCAAGAGCGTGGCCGAAGGGGTGGAGACCCAGCAGCAGGCCGATTGGCTGCGTGATGCGGGCTGCCAGATGATCCAGGGCTACTTGTACGCCAAGCCCATGCCGCCGGCCCAGCTGGCCGTGTGGCTCAAGGAGCGCGCCGGCGATCACGATGAAGATGAGGACGTGTGGTCGCCGACCATCTCCGCGGAGTTGTGAGGGCTCGCTCCTTCTGAGGCCTTTTATCGGCCGCCTCCGCAAGGCGATGGAGGCATGAAGATGCTCCCCCCTGGACTAAGGGGGGCGTCACGGGACTGTCACGCAGCGTGAGCACCATCCACGCCCAGCATCCATCAACGCATCACAGTCCATGAACCGCACGCCTTCCTTCGCTCGCCGTCTGAGCATCGCCCTGACCTCCATCGCCTTGGCCTCGGCCACCGCCACCGCATCGGCTGGCCTTCTGGACGATGTGTCCAAGAGCTGGAGCTACCAGCACAGCAGCACGGGCGGCTTCCTGTCGGAGATCGTGGGCTTCGATGCCGCCACCAGCACCTTGTGGGTGGCCGGCGTGAGCGGCGTGGACGTGCTCAACGCCCGTACCGGCGCCTTCATCGACCGCATCGACACCACGGCCTACGGCCAGATCAACAGCGTGTCCATCCACAACGGCGTGGCGGCATTCGCGATCGAATCGACCGTGCGCACCAACCCGGGCGTGGTCACGCTGTACGACACCAGCACGCGCTCGCTGCTGGCCGGCTCCAGCCCCATCACCGTGGGGGCCCTGCCCGACATGCTCACCTTCACCAAGGACGGCAGCAAGATCCTGGTGGCCAATGAAGGCACGCCCAGCACCTATGGACCGCGCCTGGCCGATTCCAACGGCCACCGCAACTACGGCCCCGCGGTGAACGACCCCGTGGGCAGCGTCAGCATCATCGACGTGGGCACCCGCACCGTGACCCACACCGCCACGCTGGCTGGTGTGCAGCAGACCGGCACGCACATCCGCACCAACACCGGCATGGACTTCGAGCCCGAATACATCGCCGTGAACGCGGCCGGCACCAAGGCCTACGTGACGCTGCAGGAAGCCAATGCCATCGGCGTGCTCAACGTGCAGACCGGCCAGTTCGAGAAAGTGATCGGCCTGGGCGCCAAGGATTTCAGCCTGCCCGGCAACCGCATCGACCCGCTCAACAATGGCACGCCCAACCTGATCTCCGCCAACGTCAAGGGCCTGTACATGCCCGATGGCATCGCCGTGTACGAGAAGAACGGCCAGACCTTCATCGTGACGGCCAACGAAGGTGATTTCCGCGAAGACGATCAGGACCGCTCGGCCGCCAGCAGCTTCGGCGGCACGGGTGACCTGGCCAACATCCGCGTGTCGAACACAGACTCTTCCGTGGGTAACCTCTACGCTGCGGGCGCCCGCTCCTTCTCGATCCGCGATGAGAGCGGCAACATCGTGTACGACAGTGGCGAGATCCTCGACCGCGAAGCCATTGCCCGTGGCATCTACGATGATGGCCGCAGCCGCGACAAGGGCGTCGAGCCCGAAGGCGTCGAGGTGATGGACATCAACGGCCGCACCTTCGCGCTGATCGGCCTGGAGCGCACGCTCAAGGCCGGCATCGCCGTCTTCGACATCACCGATGCGGCCAATGCCACCTTCCTCGACATGATCGTCTCCGATGGCGATCTGGCACCCGAAGGCCTCAAGGGCTACTTCCTGGATGGCAGCTACTACTTCGCCTTCTCCAGCGAAGGCAGCAACACCACCTCGGTCTACAAGCTGACCACGGCCGTGCCCGAGCCCGAGACCTACGCCATGGTGCTGTCGGCCCTGGCGGTGATGGGTGCGATGCGCGTGCGCCGTCGTCGTTGAGTGCCAGGCCCGTGGGAGACACACGCGTGGCGCCTCCCACGTTCTAGGGGCCCGCGGGCTGCCATGGGGCGGCTACATTGAATTGATCCAGACCTGCGGCCCAGCCCGCCATCAATTCAGGAACACGCATGACCGAGCCGCAAAAGCCCAGCTCAAGCTGGTGGCAGACCCTGCCCGGTGTCCTGACAGCGCTGACCGCCACGATCACGGCCATCAGCGGCTTGGCGGCCCTGCTGTTCCAGAACGGGGTGATCGGCCACAAGGCTGAAGCCAAGGCAGAGAGCCAGCCGATTCCGCATGTGGCTTCTACGGCGCCTGTTGCGCCGACAGAGGACCCATCGCGCCCGACAGGCAGCCCGCCCAGCAATGCGCCCAACAACAGCGCAGCCACCACCGCCAAGGCCACACCCAGGCCCTGGGCTGATGCCGAAGCCGTGCTGCTCAAGCGCGATGGCACCACCGCGCGGGTCCGGGCCAGCTCCTTCAGCAACTGCATCTCGGTCAACCACGAGATCTCGCTGGACAACGGCCAGTCCATCGCGTTCGAGAAGATGGCCGGCTTCGACGTGATCCAGGCCGATGACCACACCAATGCCAACGCCAAGGCCAAGCTCAAGCTGCTGCTGGCAAACGGCTCGGAGATCTCCGGCACCGTGGAGGCCAACTGCGACCTGTTCGGCACCAACGACATCGGCCGGGTCACGACCTACTATGATCAGCTCCGAGGTGTCCGCTTCGAGTGACTGTGAGCGCGTGAGGCGGGCGGTGATGTTCTCCGCCGGGTGAGGAACCCTTGGATTCAATTTCCCAGGCCGTTCTGGGCGCGGCCGTACAAGGCGCCCTGCTGGGCAAGGTTCAGGGCCGTCGTGCCTTGCTCTATGGTGCCGCCCTGGGCACCTTGCCGGATCTGGACGTGTTCGTGCGCTACGCCGATCCGGTGTCCTCCATGACCTACCACCGGGGCTTCTCGCACTCGGTGTTCGTGCTCACGGCGCTGGCGGCGCTGATGACCTGGCTGGTACGCAGGCGCTGGCCGGATGCGGCCTACGGCACGGGGCGCTTCTTCACGGCGGTGTGGCTGGTGCTGATCACCCACGTGCTGCTCGATGCCTTCACCGTGTATGGCACGCAGATGTTCTGGCCGCTCGCGCCCACACCGGAGAGCTGGGCCGCGATCTTCATCATCGATCCTGTCTACACCTTGCCGCTGCTACTGGCCGTGCTCATGGCACTGGCCATTGGCCTGGCAGGCAAGGGGGGCGGGGTGCTCGTGGGGGCGCTGGTGTTCAGCACGGCCTACCTGGGCTTCGGGCTGGGTGCGCGCTTGTTGGCCGAGCAGCGTGCCGGTGAGGCCCTGCGTGCACAGGGCGTGGCCGTCGAGCGTCTGCGTGCGGTGCCCATGCCACTCAACACCCTGGTCTGGCGTGTGATCGGCCAGGGCCCTGGCGGGCAGCAGATCGAGGCCGTGAGCAGCCTGTTCGACCGCGGACCGCCCGAGTGGGTGCGCCTGCCTCCGCAAAGCGATGTGGGGCCCGTGTTGAAGGGTGTGCCGCTGTACGAGCGGCTGCGCTGGTTCACGGGTGATTGGCTGCGGCTCGATGTGGTCGGTGACGCGCTGGTGGTCAGTGACCTGCGCATGGGCATCGCGGGGCAGTACACCTTCCGCTTCAAGATGGCGCAGTGCGATGCGGCGACAGGGCGCTGGCAGGTGGTGACGCCATCGGCCTGGCCCTCGGTGCGGCCAGGGTTGCAAGAGCTCAAGCCCATCCTGGCGCGCATCACCCATCAGCAGCCGCCCTTGCCGCTGGCTCAATGGGTGGCCACCTACCTGGAAACAGGGGCTGGATCGCCGCCGGCAAGCAACTGTCGCTGAAGTGTGTGGGGCAGTGGGGGCAGCAATGCCTCTTGGGCATCCCGTTTGCCAAGAAGGGTCACAAGCAGAACTTGGAGACCCTCATGACAACAACACGCTCCCTTGTCCACGTCGCCATGGCGGCCCTGCTGTCCGCGGGCATGGCGGCCCATGCTCAGCCCGCCACCGACTCTGCCACGGGCACGGCGGCAAGCAGCGCCCCCAAGGCTTCCGAAGCAGCCAGCGGCAAAAAGGCAACCCACAAGAGCAAGAAGGCAAAAAAGCCTGCCGCACAGGCCAGCAACCCCGGCACCTCCGGCGGTGCTGGCAACCGATCAGGCGGCGAGCGCAAGGACGGCGCGAGCTTCAGCGCACCGCGGCCTGGTGGGGCCGCGTCCAAGCCGACGGGCACGGGCTGGGATTGACGGCACCCGCGAGCTGGGTGCTGGGGCCGGCTTGAGCATGCCGACAATCTGGCTCAGGTTGTTGATGCCCATCTCATTCAGCCACGAGAAAGAAACAGGGATATTGGCCTAGCCCCGTTGCCTTGTCGTGTCATGGGTCACGCTGCAGGCCGGGTTCAAGTAACAAAGTGTCAAGCATCCTCTTCGGAAGTCCGATATTCGCAGGGTCGCAATCTGCGGCGTCTTTCCGAAAGTTTTGTTGTGACCTTTTTCAAGAATCTAAGCATCGGAGCTCGGCTGGGTGGGGGCTATTGCATGGTCATTGTTCTGTTGGTCGCGGTGGCTGCCATTGGGATCACAAAGCTAAGAGACCTGAACGAGAACACCAAACTGATCGTCCATGACCGGTACGTGAAGGTTGAATTGAGCAATCGGCTGATGCAGGGTGTGGGAGGACAAGAGCGAGAGCTGCGCAACTTGCTGATCAACCGCGATGCCAAATCCATCAGCGAAAGCGCTTCTCGAATTGATGCCATCGCCGCGACCAATGCAGCAGCGCTCGACGAGCTGCAACGAATCATCTATACCGAAAAGGGCAAACAGCAGCTCAAGGTCATCCTGGAGGCCCGGGCGAAGTTCCTGGAGGCCAAGAATCGTTTGGTCGAGTTGGTCAAAAGCGCCGATACCGAGCAGTCCACCCGCTATCTGAATGCCGAAGTCAAGGCGGTGTATGAGGCTTACATCGCTTCGACGAGCGACATGGTCGATCTGCAAGAAGATGGCATGAAGCAGTTCGCCAATGAGGCCTCTGACCAAGCTGGCCATGCCACGGCTGCCATGTTGGTTCTGGCTGTCATCGCGGCCACGATGGCGGCAGTCGTGGGGTTCATCATCAGCCGATCCATTACGCGTCCGATTGATCGGGCCGTGAAGGTTGCGCAGACCGTGGCAAACGGCGATCTGACCTCAGACATCAGCGTCACAAGCACCGATGAAACAGGCCAGCTTCTGAACGCGTTGCGATCAATGAATGACAGCTTGGTCAAGGTGGTGAGCCAAGTGCGCGCGAGCAGCGATAGCATCGCCACGGGTGCACATCAGATAGCCTCGGGTAACGCTGATCTCAGCCAACGCACGGAAGAGCAGGCCGCCAACCTCGAAGAGACGGCCGCCTCAATGGAGGAACTCACCGCCACCGTCAAAACCAATGCCGACACGGCCAACCAGGCCACGCAACTTGCGAGCTCGGCAAGCACTGCCGCGGTTCAGGGCGGGCTGATCGTGGAGCAGGTGATTGACACCATGCAAGGCATCTCTGATTCAAGCCGCAAAATCGTGGACATCATCGGCGTGATCGACGGCATCGCCTTCCAGACCAACATCCTGGCTCTGAATGCGGCGGTGGAGGCCGCTCGAGCTGGCGAACAGGGCCGTGGCTTCGCCGTTGTGGCCGGTGAGGTGCGAAGCCTGGCGCAACGTTCTGCTTCTGCGGCCAAGGAGATCAAGTCGCTGATCAATGACAGCGTGGAAAAAGTCGAGGCCGGGAGCACTCAGGTCGAAGAGGCTGGGCGTGCAATGGACGATATCGTGAAACAGGTCAGGCGCGTCAATGATCTGATTGGCGAGATGAGTTCGGCGACGCGAGAGCAGACCCAGGGCATCAGCCAAGTGGGCGACGCTGTGAATCAGCTCGATCAAGTGACGCAGCAGAACGCTGCCCTTGTCGAGCAAAGCGCTGCTGCCGCCGACAGCCTCAATCAGCAAGCGGCGAACCTGGTACGGGCAGTCAGTGTGTTTACCTTGAGGGCGGAGCAACGCCCTGCCGATCCTATGACGGCGAGCGCTGCACCGAAGGCAAGCAAGCCGATTCCAGTCTCGCGAACCAAGCCGACTACGGTGCCGGCCCACGGCACGCGATGGGTGTCTACAGCGCCAACAGTGTCCAAAGCGGCGCTTCCGTCTACTGCGTCAAAAGCGGCTGCCGTTGACGATTGGGAGACATTCTGAGCCGTATCCGCATCCGGGATTGCGTCAGAAAAAAAGCCCTAAGTGGTTGATTACTTAGGGCTTTTTGTCGCTCTCGGCGGGCGCCGAGAGCTTGTGTATGGGCCGGGGTCACTTTAACTGTCGCTGGGACGCCGCATAAACATTGGTTTCTGCAGGATGGTCTCTTGTTGGATACCCCCAAAAGTACCCCCAGGCCGCTACAGTAGGCCCATGACCACACGTCGGACGTCCTAGGTGCATGTCGGCATATCAGCCGAGGCTAGGGCGCCTAAAATTTAAGTAGTGGAACGAATCGACAACGTCAACCGTGACCGAATTCTTTGGTGTTGCCAGGATCAGGGCATCACCGTGGATGAACTCGCCTCGGAAACTGATGTCGCTCCTGCAACCATTCAAAAGTTCTTGGCCGGAGAAGGTGGCTTCACCTTCAACCAAATCAAGAAGATCGCTGACTATTTCGGACGCGGAGTCCTGTTCTTCCTAGAGCCGGGTCAGGTCCAACCTGAGGCTGTCCATACCTTTCAGTTCAGGACCCTTGCCAACAGCAAGCCTGAGCTTTCGCCAAAGCTCCGTGCACTGATTGAACGTGTGGAGTATCAGCGTGATGTGTATTTGGCCCTTCTAGAAGACATAGATGCAGAAGACCGGCCGACCTTCACTCCGCCGGATGTCGCAGGACGCTCGCCTGAGGAAGCTGCTGCAGCCGCCCGACGTTGGTTGAACCTGGGGCTGCAGAACAGCTTTGATTCGTATCGCCAGGCCATAGAGGCTAAGGGCGTACTGGTGTTCCGTTCGAACGGGTATGCCGGCCGATGGCAGATTGCCAAGGAAAACCCAATCCTCGGTTTCTCGATCTATGACGAGCGCTGCCCTGTCATCGTGGTGAAGAAGCAAGACTTTCCTGCTCGCCAGTCCTTCACTCTTGCTCATGAGCTTGGGCATGTACTGCTGCATCGCACAAGCTGGATTGATGATGAGAGGGACTTCGACTCTCATGAGGTTGGTGAGCAACAGGCGAACGCTTTCGCAGGTTTTTTCCTGGTGCCAGACGAAGTCTTGACCATGGTTGACGATCGTGCCAGGCCAGCGGACGTCGCGGCCTATGAAGGGTGGCTTGATTTGCCAAGGCGCCGCTCCGGCGCAAGTACCGAAGCCATACTGCGACGGCTATTGGGCGTAGGTAGGCTCAGCCAAGAAGACTATGGGGCGTACCGTCAATGGCGGCAAGCGGTGCAGGTACCGGCGGATGACAGTGGCAATCGCCAGTACAGGTACCGAGAGCCCCGACACATATTCGGCGACCGCTATGTGCGCACGGTGCTGGGTTCGCTGGAGGCGGGAAAGATCACCCTTGCGAGGGCAAGCACCTACCTAGACAGCCTCAAGATCCGAGATCTGCGTCAGCTCGAACAGTTCTATGCGGGCCATTGACGCGTCATCGATCATCTATGCATGGGATAACTACCCAGCAGACCAGTTTCCACCGATGTGGGGCTGGATTGCAGAGGAGATCAGGGAAGGGCGCCTTCTTATCGCTTCCGTGGCCTTTAGAGAGGTTCGGGATAAGACGCCCGAGTGCGCACGCTGGCTCAATGACTGCGGCATCTCCATTTTGGACATTGGCAACGCAGAGCTGAACGAGGCACTGCGCATCAAGCAACTGATCGGGGTGCAGGGTGATAACTATCACCCGAAGGGCGTAGGGGAGAACGACCTCTTGATCATCTCGGCAAGCAGGCTAAGGCATTTCATTCTGATCTCGGATGAGGAGCGCCAGCCAAATCTGCCAAATGTTCCTTCAAAGATGAAGATTCCTGCTGTGTGCGCCTTGCCAGAGGTGAGGGTTGAGTGCATCAACTTCCTGACGTACCTGAAGCAGTCTGGCCGGGTGTTTGGTTAGGCCCCCGGCGGCCACCCAAACTCCCCCACTTATGGCCACCTCAAACTCCCCCACCTGAGTTGATCGGGGTCAGGGGGTAAACGCTGGCGTAGCTGGCACCTGTGGCAGGACATTGAAGTCCGGTCT
>JBMOQM010000018.1:0-24312 GCA_049322875.1 Pseudomonadota bacterium | reverse complement strand
CATGTCCATGGTGATCACCCTCTTCAGTCCCTTGCTGCAAAAAGCAGCAGGGTAGGTAAAACACCTGGCTCAATTTTGGGTCGGCATCAACCAAAAAAGTGGCTCAGTTTTCGGTCGGCGTCAACAAACCCAGGTTAACCAAGATGCAAAGTGGCAGCCCGAGCGTCGTGATACCCGGAAGCTATCTGAGCTTGTCGAGTTGTGGTTTACCCATCATGGGTCTGGCTTGGCTGCGGGTGCTGACATGCACCGGCGATTGAAAGCCATGTCTAAGGCCATGGGCGACCCGGTTGCTGATCGTTTCAAAGTCGAAATGTTCGCGGCTTATCGAACCGGTCGTATCGACTCTGGCATCACTGCTAGCAACATGAACAGAGAGCACGCCTACCTGCGAGCAATGTTCAATGAGCTAGTGAGGCTGGGACACTGGACCAAAGAGAACCCAATGGCGAACCTGCGCCAGTTCCGTGTACAGCAGACAGAGTTGAGCTATCTAACTCTCGAACAGATTGAGAGCCTGCTGGGTGCGCTGAAGAACTCCCGCAACCCCCATGTAACCCTGATCAGCAAAATCTGCTTAGCGACAGGCGCAAGGTGGAGCGAGGCAGAGGAATTGCGCGAGTCCCAAGTGCGGGGCGGGCTCATCGAATATGCCCGCACCAAATCAGGCAAGACCCGCGCTGTCCCCATCGACGAGCACCTTGAAGCAGAGGTCTTGCGACACGCGAAGCAGCATGCCAGCATGGGCCGGATCTTCAGCTATGCCATATCCGCCTTTAGGGAGGGCGTAGAGCGTGCAGGCCTAGTCCTGCCTGACGGTCAGATGACACATGTACTGCGCCACACGTTTGCGAGCCACTTCATGATGAACGGCGGCAACATACTGACCCTGCAGCGCATCCTTGGTCACGCCAACGTGACGATGACCATGCGTTATGCCCATCTATCTCCTGAGCACTTGCAGGAGGCCAAGAGTCTCAACCCTTTGGGGCGGTTGACAGTCCGTTGACACCCGCAAAGAAAAACGGCCTGAGCGTGAGCGCAGGCCGTTGATTTCATTGAATTTTTTGGTGGCCTGGGGCGGAATCGAACCACCGACACGCGGATTTTCAATCCGCTGCTCTACCAACTGAGCTACCAGGCCATCAACCTCTGATCAATCAGCCTGGCTGCGATCTCGGGAAACCAAGAGTATATATCAATTTGCGACCGCTTTGCGGTTGCGGCTCAGATCGACACCCAATTGTTTGAGCTTGCGGTACAGGTGCGTGCGCTCCAGGCCGGTCTTCTCGGCCACGCGCGTCATGCTGCCGCCTTCACGGGCCAGGTGGAACTCGAAGTAGGCGCGCTCGAAATCATCACGGGCTTCGCGCAGCGGGCGGTCCAGTTCGAACAGCTGCTCGTGCGACAGGCCGCCAGACATCACCCCGTGGCCGCCGCCATGCGAGCCATGCAGGCCGTGTGCAGGCTGATGGCCGTGCATCAGGGGCTGGCCGCCGATGACATCGCTGCTGCGCAGGGGCACGACATGGCCGGCCGGGGCGCTCTGGTGGTAAGACGGGGCTGCGGTGATGGGCGTGACGCTGGCCAGGTGCGGCGTGCCGTGCAGGCCGGGTGTGCCACCTGACAGGCCAGGCATGCCGGCCATGCTGGTCATGCCCATGGGGCGCGACAGCGGTGCGGGCGTGGCAGGGGCTGGCTTGGCCAGACCTTGCTCGACAGCACGCAGCAGCTTCTGCATGGTGATCGGCTTTTCCAGGAAGGCCTGGGCGCCGACCTTGGTGGCCTCGACCGCGGTGTCGATGGTGCCGTGGCCCGACATCATGATCACGGGCATCGTGAGTTGGCCGTTGGCGCCCCATTCCTTGAGCAGGGTGACGCCGTCCACATCGGGCATCCAGATGTCCAGCAGCACCAGATCGGGCCGGCACTGCTCGCGCATGGTGCGTGCCTGAGCGGCGTTTTCCGCCAGTTCGACGGAGTGACCTTCGTCGGTCAGGATGTCCGACAGCAGCGCCCGGATGCCAAGTTCGTCGTCAACTACAAGAATGGTGGCCATGAATTTTGTGTCTCTGTGGTGCGCGCTACACGCCTGGAGGCGCCGCCACGGGAGTATGGGATGACAGCTTTGAAAATGATAGCGAAACTTGTGCCCCTCTCAAACCTCCGGGCGTTGAGGGATTGCCTGGGGCGTCCAGGTTTCGCAGCCGCACGGTGGCGTCGTGTTCGTCGGCGATCTTCTTGACCACGGCCAGACCCAGGCCTGTGCCATGTGCTTTGGTGGTGACGTAGGGTTCGAACGCCCTTTTGAGCACCTGTTCGGGAAAACCGGGGCCGTTGTCTCGGATCACGAGCCGGACGGTGGGGGAGTGCCCCGGCATGTTCTGCCGTACTTCGGTGAGCAGTTCGACCCGTTCGGTACGGGTGTCACCGCTGGCGTTCATCTGTACGGCATCAAGCGCATTTTGCACCAGGTTGTGCACCACCTGGCGCAGCAGCGTCGCGTCGCCAAGGATCCGGGGCAGATCCGGGGCCAGTTGAACGCTGAGCAGGCCGGTCTCCACGGCCTGTCCGTACAGGGCCAGCACGTCGGTGACCAGGGCGTTCAGGTCGAGCGGCGCCAGGCGCGAGGTGGGCAGGCGGGCGAAGTCGCGGAACTCGTTGATCAGCGTCTTGAGTGCCTGCACCTGGGTGACGATGGTGGTCACGGAGCGGTTGAGCAGTTGCTGGCCGGGCTCGTCCAGCTTGGCCTCGAGCTTCATCTGCAGGCGTTCGGCCGAGAGCTGGATGGGCGTGAGCGGGTTCTTGATCTCGTGGGCCACGCGGCGGGCCACCTCGCCCCAGGCCTTGGAGCGCTGGGCCGAGACCAGCTCGCTGATGTCGTCGAACACGATCAGGCGGGCCTCGGCGGGTAGGTCGGCTCCGCGCACGAGCAGGGTCTGGGCGGCAGCCTTCGGGTCTTCGGGGTTGTTGGCGGCGATGTCGGCCAGCGGGCGCTCGAAGGATTCCTGCCATTGCTGGCGCTCGCCGGGTTCGGGCTCGGCAGCGTAGGAGGCGAAGCGCTCGTCGATGGCCACGGCAAAGGCCTGCAGGCCGGGCACGGTGTTGAGGGGCTGGCCGCGGTAGGCTGACAGCGGCGCGCGCAGGATGCGGGTGGCGCCGGGGTTGACGGTGTCGATCAGGCCGTGGCGGTCGAACACGATCACGCCGGAGGTGAGGTTGTCCAGGATGGTCTGCACGTGCACATAGGCGCTGTCGAGCTGAAGCGCGCTGATCTCGGCCTGGGTGCGGGCGTCCGCCAACTGCTGGGTCATGGCGGCGAAGTCACGCGTCAGGCCGCCCAGTTCGTCCTTGGATTCGAAGATGGGCTTGGGACTGAGGTCGCCGCCGGCCACGTCGCGCACGCCCTCGGCCAGCAGCAGCAGCGGGCGGGCCAGTTGCTGGCCCAGGATGGCGGCCAGCAGCATGGCGCCGAACACGGCCAGCACCAGCGACAGGGTCAGCGTGCCGATGTACATGCGGCGTAATCCCTCGCGGCCCAGCGAGCGCTGCTGGTACTCGCGGTAGGCGTTCTGCACATCCAGCGCATTGCGCACCAGCTCGGCAGGCAGGCGTTGCTGCACCATCAGGAAGTGGCCGCGGCCCTGCAGGCTGAAGCTGCGGTCGGGCATCCAGGCCAGCGCGATCACGCGCGGGGTGTCGCCCTCATCGAGCCCGTCGATCAGCGACATCACCCCCTTGCTGCGCGCATCCTGGCGCCAGGTGCTGTTGACGCGCTGGGTGCGCAGCTGCGTCGCCGTGTCGCCCCCAACGCGGGTTTCGACCACGCCCGATTCGCTGACCAGGGCGATGGATTCGGCGCCGAGCTGCTCGCGCAGGCGTTCGAGTTCCAGCAGTTGGGGGGCGGAATCGACGATGCGCTGGCCGGGCAGGATGGACATGCGCTCGGCGGCCAGCCGGGTCTTGCTGCCCAGGTCGTCGCTGAGGTTGTCGAGCGTGTTGCGGCCCAGGTTCAGGCCGGCATCGAGCGCGCCTTCGACGCGCACGTCGAACCAGGTCTCGATGCTGCGCGAGACGAACTGGTAGGACACGCCGTAGATCAGCAGGCCTGGCACCAGCGCCACCAGCGCGAAGATGCTGGCCAGCTTGAGCAGCAACTGGCTGCCGAACTTGCCGCGCCGGATGCGCAGCGCCAGGCGGCCCAGGGCCAGCACGATGACCAGGCCCAGCAGCGAGGCGATGACCACGTTCGTGTAGAACAGCCACACGAACATGGGCTCGTAGCGCACGCGGTTCTGCGTGGCGAACACGAGCATGAAGGCCAGCACGAGGCCGGCCCCCAGCATGGCCAGGCCGGCGACGATCCAGGCCCAGCGGTTGGCCTTGATGGTGCTCATCTCTTCACGGGGTCATCGGGTGGCGGGGATCTCCAGCCGGCGTTGCACGGACAGTGTCCATTCGTTCTGGTCACTCAGGCCGATCTGCAGCGGGCGGGGCAGTTCGTTGCGGTCGAGCTCGAAGCTGAACTCGACGTAGTGGCTGCGGTCGTCGGCCGCGATGTTGCCATCCATGATGCGCCAGCGGCTGCTGCGCTGCAGCACGCCCAGGGCTTCGCTCAAGCTGCCGTAGTGCTGGCTCAGGCCATCGAAGCTGACGCGCCAGCGTCGGGTGAGCGGCTGGTAAGCCAGGCGCCAGCGGCGTTCGGCCACGGCGCGGGATTTGTCGCTCCAGTACCAGCGTTCGCGCAGCACCTCGGCACGGGCCACGAACACCACGGCCACGCCCTTGTAGAGCGCGTCTTCCACGTCGCGGGGCAGCTCGAAGTGCACGTCGTAGCTCAGCACGACGCCGTCTTCGGCACGCTGCACCTGCAGCTGGGTGAGCTCGACCTGGGGTTTGCCGGTGCTGCCGATCTGCGCCCAGGTGCTGCCCGCCATGGCGGCAGCAGCCACAATGGTGGCGGCTCGCAGCAGAACGGCGCGGCGGCTGGAGTCGGGCATGGTCAGCGGGTGGCTGGCTTGCGCAGCAAGGCGTAATAGAAGCCGTCTCCCGGATCGCGGGGGCCGGCTGACTCGGCGGGGCTGCCCGAGGGGCCCCCTTCGGAGTATTCGACCACAGGCAGCAGGTGGCCTGGCGCGGGCAGGCGGCTGGCCCCGGGCTGGCGTTGCAAAAATGCGTCGATGCGCTGCTCGCCTTCCTGCTTGAAGAGGGAGCAGGTGCAGTAGAGCAGGTGGCCGCCGGGGACCAGCAGGGGCCACAGGGCGTCGAGCAGGCGGTCCTGCGTGTCGGCCAGGGCGGGGATGTCGGTCGGTCGGCGCAGCCAGCGGGCGTCCGGGTGGCGGCGCACGATGCCGGAGCCGCTGCAGGGCGCGTCCAGCACGATGGCATCGAAGGAGCGGCCGTCCCACCAGGCGACCGTGTCGGCGGCATCGGCGGCACGGGTGGTGGCCTGCGTGGTGGCGGGCAGGCGCAGGCGCTGCAGGGTCTCGTCGACGCGCTGGAGGCGCTTGGCGTCGGCATCCAGGGCCAGCAGGTCCAGGTCGGCAGCTTCGAGCAGGTGGGCGGCCTTGCCGCCCGGGGCGCTGCAGGCGTCCAGCACGCGGGTGTCGGGGCGCAGGTTGGGGGCCAGGGCCTGCAGCAGCAGGCCGGCAGCGCGCTGGGCGGAGGTGTCCTGCACGGAGACGTCGCCCTGGTCGAAGCCGGGCAACTGGTGCACGGGCACGGGCTGGCTCAGCAGCAGGCCGTCATCCAGCACGGGGGTGGCGTCCAGCCCGGCTTCGCGCAGGCGGGCCAGGTAGGCGTCGCGGCTGTCGTGGCGGCGGTTGACGCGCAGCACCAGGGGGCCGGGCTGCTGGTTGGCCTGCAGGAGGGCCTGCCAGTGATCCGGCCAATCCTTCTGCAGCTGGGCGATCCACCAGCGCGGGTGGTTCCAGCGGGCTTCATCGTCCTGCTCGGCCTGGGTCAATAACGCGTCGCGTTCACGCAGGAAGCGGCGCAGCACGGCGTTGACCAGGCCGGATGCCGGTTTGGCGCGGCGCTTGGCGGCATCGACGGCCTGATCGACCAGGGTGTGGGCGCTGTACTCGGCGCCGCAGGCCAGGGCCAGGGCCGACAGCAGCAGGCCATCGACCCAGGGGGCGGGCGCCTTGGGCACGAGCAGGGCGCGCAGGCGGCGGGCCAGGCCCAGGCGGCGCATCACCGCGAAGCTCAGGGCCTGCGTGCCGGGGCGCAGGGCAGGGGGGCAGGCCTCCAGGGCCTCGGTGAGCGAGCGCCCGCCCTGCACCGCGGCCACCGCGTCGGCGCAGTGGGTGAGCAGGCGCCACAGGGGTGGCGCACCGGCAGGGGCAGGGCTTGAATCCCGCGATGCGGGATTGCGGGGGCGAGACGACGCAGACATGGCGCGCAGTCTATGCGCTGCGCGTGTAGTTTCGTGAAGCGGGGGTCAGAAGGGGGCCATCAGGCGCCCAGGAAGTGGCGGCGGTAGCGGGCCGGCAGGTCGGCGATGCGCATCATCATCGGCAGATCGGCCGTGTTGAAGTCGGGATCCCAGGCAGGGGCGCCCAGGATCTTGGCGCCGCAACGCAGGTAGCCCTTGATCAGTGCGGGCGGCTCGACGGCCAGGTGGCTGTCCAGGTCGGCCACGGGCAGGGGCAGGCGGGGACGCACCTGCCACTCGATGGGGGCCAGGTGGGTATGGCGCAGCTGTTCCCACAGGCTGGCGGCCACGTGGCCGCCGTCGCGCATGCTGATGCTGGCGCAGCCGATCATGGTGTCCAGCTCGTTGCGCACCATGAATTCGGCCAGCGCGCCCCACAGGGCCATGATCACGCCGCCCTGGCGGTGGTCGGGGTGCACGCAGGAGCGGCCCAGCTCCACCATCTTGCCGCGCAGGGGGCGCAGGCGGGTCAGGTCGAACTCGGTCTCGCTGTACAGGCCGCCCACGCGCCTGGCGGCGGCGGGTGTCAGCACGCGGTAGGTGCCGATGACTTCTCCGGGCTCGCCGTTCTGGCCTTCCAGGCGCACCAGCAGGTGCTCGCAGTAGGGGTCGAACAGGTCGATGTCATGGCCAGCGGGGCTGCCGGCGGGCACGGTCAGGCGCGCGCCCATCTCTTCCGCGAAAATCTGATACCTCAGGCGCTGGGCCGCGAGAACATCCTGCGCAGTGCGTGCCCAAACGACTTCCAGTTTCGGCGCTGCCGCAGCATCGGGGTGTGCGGAGCCACGGTGAAGGGACCTCCGGGACGGCGCGGAGCCGCGTGAGAGCGAAGGAGTCAGGTCCGACAGCGGCAAGGTAGGCAAGGGCAGGTCCCGCATCGTCATCTCCGGGTTGGTCATCAATGCCCGGAAGTGTGGTCAGCAGGCGTGACGACGCCATGAACCTTGTGTGACGGAACCATGACGTGCCGCAAGACCCTGACAGGGGACATCCTGGTTAAATCCGGAGACCCTTAAGACGGGTGAACTGCTAGGATTCCAACATGAGTATCCAGATCTTCGGCCTGCCAGTTTCACGGGGGGTGGCCATCGGTCGCGCCGTGCTGGTCGCGTCCGGACGTGTGGACGTGCCCCACCATTTCATCGACCCCAACCGGGTCGACGAGGAATTCGCGCGCCTGACGGACGCCCGCGACACCGTGGCCGTGGAGTTCGACACCCTCAAGCGCGACCTGCCCAGCGATGTGCCGGCCGAACTGGCCGCCCTGCTCGACGTGCACCAGATGCTGCTGCAGGACGAGGCCCTGATCGGTGCCGCTGGCGACTGGATCCGCGAGCGGCACTACAACGCCGAGTGGGCGCTGTCCGCCCAGCTCGAGGTGCTGGCCCGCCAGTTCGACGAGATGGAAGACCCCTACCTGCGCGAGCGCAAGGCCGACCTGGAACAGGTGGTCGAGCGTCTGCTGCGGGTGCTGAGCCGTGCCGCCGGCCTGCCGGCCATGCAGCCCCATTCGCGCGATTTCGGCGGTGACGAGCCCCTGGTGCTGGTGGCCAGCGACATTTCGCCGGCCGACATGCTGACCTTCAAGCGCAGCGTGTTCACCGGCTTCGTGACCGATGTGGGCGGCAAGACCTCGCACACGGCCATCGTGGCGCGCAGCATGGACATCCCGGCCGTGGTGGGTGCCCGCCAGGCCAGCGGCCTGATCCGCCAGGACGACTGCATCATCATCGACGGCGATGCCGGCCTGGTGATCGTCGATCCGTCACCCATCGTGCTGGAGGAATACCGCTTCCGCCAGCGCCAGAGCGAGCTCGAACGCAGCCGCCTGGCCCGCCTGCGCCACACGCCGGCCGTCACGCTCGACGGCGAGCGCATCGAGCTGCTGGCCAACATCGAGATGCCCGAAGACGCCCCCGTGGCGCTGGAGGCCGGCTCGGCCGGCGTGGGCCTGTTCCGCAGCGAGTTCCTGTTCATGGGCCGCGGCAGCAACCTGCCCGACGAGGAAGAGCAGTACGACGCCTACCGCCGCGCGATCGAGGGCATGAATGGCATGCCTGTCACCATCCGCACGGTGGACATCGGCGCCGACAAGCCTTTGGAGGGCATGACGCCCAGCGAACTGCGGCATGAATCCGTGCTCAACCCGGCGCTGGGCCTGCGGGCCATCCGCTGGAGCCTGTCCGAGCCAAGCATGTTCCGCCGCCAGTTGCGGGCGCTGTTCCGCGCGGCCGCGCATGGCCCGGTCAAGATCCTGATCCCGATGCTGGGTAGCGCCCACGAGATCCGCCAGACGCTGGAGCAGGTGGCCCTGGTGCAGCGTCAGTTGTCCGAATCGGGCAAGCCCATCGGCAAGGTGCAACTGGGCGCGATGATCGAGGTGCCGGCCGCGGCGCTCACGCTGCCCGTGTTCCTCAAGCACTTCGATTTCCTGTCCATCGGCACGAACGATCTGATCCAGTACACGCTGGCCATCGACCGGGCCGATGAGGCCGTGGCACATCTGTACGATCCGTGGCATCCGGCGGTGCTGAACCTCGTCCACCAGACGATCCAGCAGGCCAATGCGGCTGGCCGTGGCGTGAGCGTGTGCGGTGAAATGGCGGGCGATCCGGCTTTCACCGAGTTGCTGCTGGCCATGGGCCTGCGCAGCTTCTCGATGCACCCCACGCAGGTGGCGGCGGTCAAGCAGCGCGTGCTGAGGGCGGACACGCGCCGCCTGGCAGGCGCGGTCGACATCGTGCTGGCCAGTGATGAGCCCGAGAAGGCCTGGGCCGACGCGCAGGCCGCTGGCAATGCCGCAGCGGCTGCGGCGGCCACGGCGCGACTGGCGTCGGCGGCCTGATCAGGCCCCGCCCAGCGTTTCCCAGCGTTCCAGCAGCACCAGCAGTTCGTCGTCGATGGTGGCGATGCGGGCCTGCAGGCTGGCGATGCTGTGGGCATCCTGCTTCTTGTACAGGTCCGGGGCGGCCAGCGTCTTGTTCAGTTCGGTCTGCTCTTCTTCCAGGGCCTCGATGCGGGCAGGCAGCTCGTCCAGCTCGCGTTGCTCCTTGTAGCTGAGCTTCTTCTTGGGCTTGCTGGTGACCGGGCTGGCTGCAGGGGCCGGGGCGGCTGGCGCTGGGGCAGGCGTCGCGGCCGCAGCCTTGGGCGGGGTCGACTTGGACGCCGCCAGGGCCTGCGCACGGCGCGATTGCACCAGCCAGTCTTCCACGCTGCCTTCGTACTCGCGCCAACGGCCTTCGCCCTCGGCCACGATGGAGCTGGTGATCACGTTGTCCAGGAAGCGCCGGTCGTGGCTGACCAGGAAGACGGTGCCGGGGTAGTCGGCCAGCAGGTCTTCCAGCAGGTCCAGCGTGTCGATGTCCAGGTCGTTGGTGGGCTCGTCAAGCACCAGCACGTTGCTCGGCCGCGCGAACAGCCGCGCCAGCAGCAGGCGGTTGCGCTCGCCACCGCTCAGGGTGCGCACAGGTGAGTTGGCGCGTGCCGGCGAGAACAGGAAGTCCGTGAGGTAGCTCATCACGTGCTTGCGCGAACCGTTGATCTCGATCCACTCGCTGCCGGGGCTGATGAAGTCGGCCAGCGTGGCGTCCAGATTGAGGTTGTCGCGCATCTGGTCGAAGTAGGCCACGGCCAGGTTGGCGCCTTGGCGCACGGTGCCACTGTCGGGGGCCAGTTCGCCCAGGATCAGCTTGAGCAGGGTGGTCTTGCCGGCGCCGTTGGAGCCGATCAGGCCGACCTTGTCGCCGCGCAGGATGGTGCCGGTGAAGTTCTTGACGATGTCGCGATCGCCGTAGCGCTTGGACACGCCTTCCAGCTCGGCCACGATCTTGCCGCCGCGCTCGCCCTGCGACACCTCCAGCTTCACGCGGCCGACCACGTCACGGCGGGCGGCACGGGTTTCGCGCAGCACTTCAAGCCGCTTGATGCGGGCCACGCTGCGCGTGCGGCGGGCCTCGACGCCCTTGCGGATCCAGACTTCTTCCTGCGCGAGCAGCTTGTCGGCGCGGGCGTTGGAGACGGCCTCGTCGGCCAGTTGCTGGGCCTTGAGCGTTTCATAGGCCGCGAAGTTGCCGGGGTAGGAGCGCAGCGTGCCGCGGTCCAGCTCGACGATGCGTGTGCACACGGCATCCAGGAAGGCGCGGTCGTGGCTGATCAGAAAGACGCTGCCCTTGAAGGCCACCAGCAGCTCTTCCAGCCAGGTGATGGCGTCCAGGTCCAGGTGGTTGGTGGGCTCGTCGAGCAGCAGCACGTCGGGGCTGGCCACCAGCGCGCGGGCCAGGGCCACGCGCTTCTTGGTGCCGCCGGACAGGCCCTCGATGGGCAGTTCGGGCGACAGGCGCAGGCGCTGCAGGGTCTCATCGACGCGCTGCTCCCAGTTCCAGCCGTTGCGGGCTTCGATCTGGGTCATCAGGGCATCCAGATCTTCGCCGTCGGCGTGGGCCTCGAAGCGCTCACGCAGGCTGCGCACCTCGCCCAGGCCTTCGCTCACGGTGCTGAACACGGTGGCGCCCGGGGCGAAATCGGGCTCCTGCGGCACATAGGCCAGCTCGGTGCCGCTTTGCAGCTGCAGCACGCCATCGTCCGGCTTTTCCAGACCAGCCAGGATCTTGAGCAGGGAGGACTTGCCCGTGCCGTTGCGGCCGATCAGGCCGACGCGCTCGCCGGTTTCGAGCGAAAAAGCAGCGTTGTCGAGCAGGGCGACGTGGCCGAAGGCCAGTTGGGCCTGGCTGAGGGTCAGAACGGCCATGGTGTGGGCAAAGGGAGAAAGCTGGGAAAACGTGAAAGACAGGCCGCGGGCCAGGGGCTGGGCCGCGAGGCCGGCGGGCGGCCGAATCCCCGATTGTCGCCGCATCGGCGGGTTGGGCGCCAATTCCCTGGAAGCCTGGGGGTGCGCCGCGCGGCGGGGGAGGTCACAATCTCGGCCATGCACGATCGATCTCGGTTACAGCGCCGGGCCTGCGTGGGAGGACGCCGGACCATCGACCGCCTGGGGCTGCTGCTCTGGGCGGTGCTGTCGTGCGCCTTGTGGCTGATCGCGGTACCGGCGCGTGTGGCGCAGGCTGCGGCGCCGGAGACCACGACGTTGACGGCGCCAGCGGATACCCAGGCCGAGGCGCGTGCCGCCGCCGTGGTCCACCCGTGGGTGGATCTGCCGCAGGACCAGGTCACGGTGCTGCCCGAAGCCTGCCTGCTGGCCGAACTGCAGCCCGGCTTGCCGCCGGATGACGCCGCGCCCTGGCTGCACGTGCACCTGCCGCACCGCTGGAAGGACACGCACCCGGGCTTCGAGGGCTCGATGTGGTATCGCTTCCGGGTAAAACTGCCGGCCACGCCCCAGGCCTCCTGGGCCGTCTACCTGCCGCGCGTGGTGATGAATGCGCAGGTATGGGTCAACGGCGTGGCGCTGGATTACACCGGCTCCATGGCCGATCCGGTCACGCGGCACTGGTACGTGCCCCTGCTGTTCAACGTGCCTTCCAACCTTTGGAAGCCGGGCGACAACCTCATCCACGTGCGTGTGGCCAGTGGCTACCAGGCCCGCAACGGTCTGGCGCCCATCCAGGTCGGCCCGGTGGACCAGGTGGCGACCATCTACCAGCACCGCAAGTGGGCCCAGGTCGACGGTGTGCAGATCGCGCACGTGGCCATGATCACGCTGGGCCTGGTGATGGTGACGGTGTGGCTGCGCGACCGTACGCAGTCGGCGTTCGGCTTCATGGGGGCATCGGCCTTGTTCTGGGGCGTGAGCACCTTGATGCTCATCAGCCCGACACCCTTCTTTGACCTGCGGGTGTGGGAGCGGCTGAGCTATACCGCCACTGTCTGGTACCAACTGGCGCTCACGGCTTTCTTCTTCCGTTTCACCGAGCGGCCCTGGCCCTGGGTGGAGCGCTTCGTCATCACCCTGATGGTGCTGCTGCCGGCCTACTACGTGTTCTTCCCGCGCTTCGAGATCACGGCCCTGGTGTTCGCGCTGATCTATGCCCTGGCTCTGACCGGCATGGTGGCGGCCATCGGCCATGTGCTGCGCGCGCGCCGCCCCGATGGCGCCTGGCTGGTGCTGGGCTGCGGCCTGCTGGTGCCGGCCGGTGCGCACGATGTGATGGTGCAGATCGGCAGCCTGCCCTTCGACGAGGTGTACTGGCTGCCAGCCGCCGGGCCGGTGATGATCGCCTGCACCTTCATGATCCTGGTGGGGGATTACGCCCGCTCGCGCCAGGCCCTGGCCGACCTGAACGCCGGGCTGGCCAGCCGTGTGACCGAGCGCGAGCAGGCCCTGCGCGAAAGCTTCGAGCGCCTGGCCGCGCTGGAAAGCGCCCAGGCCGTGTCGGCCGAGCGCAGCCGCATCCTCAAGGACATGCACGATGGCGTGGGCGCGCACCTCACGTCGGCCTTGCGCCAGCTGACGGCCACGCCGCAGGGCGAGGTCGACGTGCCGCTGGTCACGCAGACGCTGCGCGATTCGCTGGACCAGCTCAAGCTGTCGATCGATGCGATGTCGCTGCAGCCGGGCGATGTGGTGGGCCTGCTGGCGAGTTGGCGCTTCCGGCTCACGCCGCGCCTGAAGGCCGCCGGGCTGGAACTGGTGTGGGATGTCGATGACCTGCCGCCCTGGCCGCCGGGCCAGCCGCCTGTGCTGCGCCAGGTGCAGTACATCCTGTTCGAAGGCCTGTCCAACGTGCTGCAGCACTCGGGCGCCACGCGGCTGGTGCTGTCGGCGCGCGTGTTCGATGACCATCTGCGCCTGAGCCTGATCGACAACGGCCGCGGCTGGCATACATCGCCCAAGGCCTCGGGCCATGGCCTGCAGACCATGCAGGGGCGGGCCTCGGTGATCGGCGCGCGGCTGGAGTTTCTGGTGCCTGCGCAGGGCGGCCTGGAGCTGCGCCTGAGCCTGCCGCGCCGTGGTCAGCCCGCATCTGCCTTATCCTCCGCGGCATGAACACCGTCGGCAACAGCGTGTGGCGCGTCGTGGTGGTGGAGGACAACCACCAGCACCGCGAATTCCTCGAATCCTGTGTGCAGGCCCATCCGGGCCTGTCGCTGTCGGGCGCCTTCTCGACGCTGGCGCCCGCGCGCGCCTGGTTCCAGGCCAACGATGCCGACCTGCTGCTGATCGACCTGGGCCTGCCCGACGGCAGTGGCCTGACCTTGATGCGCGAGGTGCATGCCCGCTGGCCGGCCTGCGACATGCTGGTCGTCTCCATGTTCGGCGATGAAGAGAACGTGGTCGCCAGCATCGAGGCCGGCGCCGTGGGCTATGTGCACAAGGACGACGACGCGGCCGACATCGCGCAGACGCTGCTGGCCGTCAAGCAGGGCGCCTCGCCCATCTCGCCGATGATCGCGCGGCACCTGCTGCGGCGCATGCAGCCCTTGTCGCGCGGGCAAGCCGCCTCGCTTGATGAGGTTGCCGCCCAAGCCACCCCCTTGCCCACTGAGGGTACGGGGCAGGAGGGCGATGACGCCGCCCCCGTGACGCTCTCGCGCCGCGAGCAGGAGGTGCTGGAGTTCATCGCACGCGGCTTCTCGTACGCGGAGATCGCGCGCCAGCAGGGCATCACCGTGCACACGGTGCAGACCTACATCAAGAAGCTCTACGGCAAGCTGGCCGTGCACTCGCGCAGCGAGGCCGTGTTCGAGGCCCATCGCCTGGGCCTGCTGGACACCTTCAGTGCGCCAGCGTCACCTGCTGCTCCAGGGCGTCGATAAAGCGCGCCGCCACATCCCAGCCCGTCTGCTGGGTGATCTCCTGGAAGCACGTCGGGCTGGTCACGTTGATCTCGGTCAGGCGATCGCCGATGATGTCCAGGCCCACCAGCAGCAGGCCGCGTGCGGCCAGGATGGGGGCCAGCGTCTCGGCGATGGCGCGGTCGCTGGCGCTCAGCGGCTGGGCCACGCCCTTGCCGCCAGCCGCCAGGTTGCCGCGCACCTCGGTGCCCTGGGGGATGCGGGCCAGCGCGTAGGGCACGGGCTCGCCACCGATCAGCAGCACGCGCTTGTCGCCCTGCTTGATGGCCGGCAGGTAGCGCTGCGCCATGATCGTGCGCGTGCCCAGCAGCGTCAGCGATTCGAGGATGCTGCCCAGGTTCAGGGCGTCTTCCTTGACGCGGAAGATGCCGGCGCCGCCCATGCCGTCCAGCGGCTTGAGGATCACGTCGCCATGCTCGGCGTGGAAGGCCTTGATCGCCTCCACATCGGAGCTGACCATCGTGGGCGCGATGAACTGCGGGAACTCCAGGATCGCCAGCTTCTCGGGGTGCTCGCGCAGCGCCTGGGCGCGGTTGAACACGCGCGCGCCTTCCCGTTCGGCCTGGGTCAACAGGTGCGTGGCGTAGAGGTATTCGGTGTCGAAGGGCGGGTCCTTGCGCATCACCACGGCGTCCACGTCACGCAGTGCGATGCGGGCTTCTTCTTCCACCGCGAACCAGTCGACCTCGTCGCCCGTCAGGCGGATGCGGCGGGCGGCCGTGCTGACGGGCGAATCCTGCCGCCAGCCCATCTCGCGGGCCTCGCAGGCCCACAGTTCGTGGCCGCGTTTAGCGGCCTCGCGCATCATGGCGAAGGTGCTGTCCTTGTAGGTCTTGAAGGTGGCCAGCGGGTCGGCGACGAACAGCAGTTTCATGGCGAATCGGCAGAATCGGGTGACGGGGCCCTGTAGTGTTCCACGAACAGCGCAATCGCGCCGGCGACCAGCCCCCAGAAGGCCGAGCCCACGCCCCACAGCGTCATGCCCGACAGGGTGACCAGGAAGGTGATCAGGGCCGCCTCACGGTGCGCGATGCCGCTCAGCGCCGTGGCCAGGCCGCCGCCGATGGTGCCCAGCAGCGCCAGACCGGCCACGCCGATCACCAGGGTATGCGGGAAGGCCGCCAGCACGCCGGCCACCGCGCTGCCCAGCAGCCCCATCGCGATGTAGAACAGGCCCGACCACAGCGCGGCCGTGTAGCGCTTGCCCGGCTCGGCGTGGGCATGCGGGCTGGTGACGATGGCCGCCGTGATGGCCGCCAGGTTGAAGGTGTAGCCGCCGAAAGGCGCCAGCAGCAGCGTGAACACGCCCGACCAGCTCATCATGGGTGACACGGGTGGCTTGTAGCCCGCCACGCGGATGGCCGCCACGCCCGGCACGGCCTGCGAGGCCATGGTCACGATGAACAGCGGCACGCCCATGCCCAGCGCCGCCTGCCAGGACCAGGCCGGCATCACCAGCACAGGAGAGGTCAGCCCGCCGTTGAACGCCGCCGTGTTGAGCAGGCCTTGCGCCACCGCCACGGCCACACCGCCGGCCAGCACCCCCAGCACGGAAAAGCGCGGCCAGAAGCGCCGCCCCAGCAGGTACAGCGCGAACATGACGACGACCAGCAGCGGATGCTCGGTGGTGCCGGCAAAGGCCATCAGCGCGAACTTGGTCAGGATGCCGGCCAGCAGCGCCGCGGCCAGCGTGGCCGGGATGCGGTTCATCAGCTTCTCGAACCAGCCCGTCATGCCAGACAGCAGCATCAGCAGGCCGCATACCAGGAAGGCGCCGATCGCCTCGGGCATCGTGATGCCGCCCGCGCCGCCAGCCGCCGCCGCGATCACGGCCGCGCCCGGTGTGGACCAGGTGATCAGGATGGGGATGCGCGTCCACAGCGACAGGCCGATGGTGCCCACGCCCATGCCGATGCCCAGCGCCCACACCCACGAGGCCGCCTGCGCCGGCGTGGCACCCAGGGATTGCGCCGCGTGGAAGACCAGCGCGATGGTACTGGTGAAGCCCACCAGCGTGGCCACGAAACCGGCCGCAAAGGCCGCGAAGGATGAATCCGCCGCTGCCCGCATCAGGCGCGGGATGACAGCGTTCTCGGAGGTGGGAGAGGGGTTCAGATCTCGACCTTGGAGCCCATCTCGATGACGCGGTTGGTGGGCAGGCTCAGGAAGTCGGCAACACCGGCCGCGTTGCGGTGCATGGAGGCGAACAGTTTCTCACGCCAGGGCGCCATGCCGCTGCCGATGGTCGGAATGACGATGTCGCGTGACAGGAAATAGCTGGTCTCCATGTCGTCGAGCTGCACGCCGCGCTGCTTGAGCAGCTTGAGCGCTTCAGGCACGTCGGGCTCGTTCTTGAAGCCGAAATGCAGCATCACCTGCCAGCAGTCCTTGCCCAGGGGCTTGAGTTCCACGCGCTTCTCGAAACCGATCCAGGGCACCTCGTGCGAGCGCACGGTGACGAACAGGTTCTGCGCGTGCAGCACCTTGTTGTGCTTGAGGTTGTGCAGCAGCGCGTTGGGCGTGGTGCCCGCATCGGCGATCAGGAACACGGCGGTGCCGGGCACGCGCGTGGGCGGGCTGGAGAACACCGCGTCCAGGAAGGGCTCGAGCTCGATGGAGTCTGTGCGCAGGCGTTCGCTGAGCAGGGCGCGGCCTTCCTTCCAGGTCATCATCAGCGTGAACATCACGCCGCCGATCAGGATGGGGAACCAGCCGCCATCGATCACCTTGACCACGTTGGCGCTGAAGAACAGCAGGTCGATCACGAAGAAGAAACCCGTGGCGAACAGGCACAGGGCCAGCGACATCTTCCAGGCGTAGCGGATCACGAAGAAAGTCAGCACCGTGGTGATCAGCATGTCGATGGTGACCGTGATGCCGTAGGCCGCCGCCAGCTTGCTGGCCGAGCCGAAGAACACCACCGCCAGCACGATACAGGCGTACAGCGCCCAGTTCACGAAGGGGATGTAGATCTGGCCCGTCTCGACCACCGAAGTGTGCAGGATGCGCAGGCGCGGCAGGTAGCCCAGCTGGATGATCTGCTTGGTGACCGAAAAAGCCGCCGCGATCAGGGCCTGCGAGGCGATCACCGCCGCGAAGGTGGCCATCACCACCAGCGGGTACAGCGCCCAGTGCGGCGCCATCTCGAAGAAGGGGTTGTTGATGTTCTCGGGGTGCTGCAGCAGCATGGCGCCCTGGCCGAAGTAGTTCAGCACCAGTGCGGGCATGGCCAGCGCGAACCAGGCCATGCGGATCGGCTTCTTGCCGAAGTGGCCCATGTCGGCGTAGAGCGCTTCGACCCCCGTGGCGCACAGGATGATGGCGCTCAGGGCCACGAAGGCCAGCATCGGGTGGTTGACGATGAAGCTGATCGCGTAATGGGGGCTCATCGCGGCCAGCACGGCCGGGTTCTTCACCACGTGGATGAAGCCCAGCACCGCCAGCACCAGGAACCACGTGACCATGATCGGCCCGAAGAACTTGCCGATGCCGCCCGTGCCGTGCTTCTGCACCATGAACAGGATGGTCAGCACGACCAGCGTGATCGGCACGACGAAGCGCTCCAGCCCGGGGGCGGCCACCTTCACGCCTTCGACCGCGGACAGCACCGACACCGCGGGCGTGATCACGCCGTCACCAAAGAAGATGGCCGTGCCGAAAATGCCAATGGCCAGCAGCACGCGCCGCAGCACCGGCTTGTCCTTCACGGCGGTGGAGGCCAGGGCCAGCATGGCGATCAGGCCGCCTTCGCCGTTGTTGTCGGCCCGCAGGATCAGCGTCACGTACTTGAGCGAGACGATGATCGTCAGCGTCCAGAACATCAGCGACAGGATGCCGAAGATGTTCTCGGCCGTGACCGGCAGGTGCCCGTGGGTGAAGGCTTCCTTGAAGGCGTACAGGGGGCTGGTGCCGATATCGCCATAGACGATACCGATGGCGCCCAGCGTGAGCGCGCCCAGCTGAGCGCGGCTCAGCGTTTCTTTGGAGCTTGGTTGCACGGGAACTCGTTGCGGATCAGAGCGGAAGCCGCATTGTGCCGTGAACCAGGCTCAAATGAATATCACTCGTAGACCTCGGCGTTCGGGTCGGTGGCTTCCAGCTCGTAACTGGCGGCCAGCATGGCCAGGCGGCCCACCACCCCGTACATGTAGAAGCGGTTGGGCACGCTGGCACCGGGTTTGGCGCCCGGTTTGGGCAGGTGCGAGGGCTCGGCGAAGGCCAGCGGCACGAAGCTGGAGCCCGGCGCGTTCAGGTTCTCGTCGATGCCGCGGTCGGCGTGCACGCGGTAGAAGCCGCCCACCACGTAGCGGTCGATCATGTAGACCACCGGCTCGGCCACGGCCTCGTTGATCTGCTCGTAGGTGGGCACGCCCTCCTGGATGATCACGCGGCTGACCTCCTGACCATCCTTGACCACCGACATCTTGTTGCGGGTGCGGCGGCTCAGGTCGGCCAGGTCTTTCGCATCGCGCACGGTCATGATGCCCATGCCGTAGGTGCCGTTGTCGGCCTTGACGATGACGAAAGGCTTCTCGTTGATGCCGTATTCCTTGTACTTGCGGCGGATCTTGCCCAGCAGGGCATCGACCTGGGTCTGCAGGCACTCGTTGTTGCCGTCTTCCTGGAAGTTGACCTCGTCGCAGACGGCGTACATCGGGTTGATCAGCCACGGGTCCATGCCCAGCAGCTTGGAGAACTTCTTGGCGACTTCCTCGTAGGACTGGAAGTGCTGGCTCTTGCGGCGCACGGCCCAGCCCGCATGCAGCGGCGGCAGCAGGTACTGCTCGTACAGGCCTTCGAGCACGGGCGGGATGCCGGCCGACAGGTCGTTGTTGAGCAGGATGGTGCAGGGGTCGAAGTGCTTGAGGCCCAGGCGGCGCTTGGTGCGCACCAGGGGTTCGAGCGTGAGGTGGCTGCCGTCGGGCAGGTTGAGCGTGGTCGGCTCGGTGATGGTTTCATCGAGCGAGCCCAGGCGCACGTTCAGGCCGGCGGCCGAGAAGATCTCGACCAGGCGCGCCACGTTCGTCAGGTAGAAGCTGTTGCGGGTGTGGCGCTCGGGGATCAGCAGCAGGTTCTTGGCCTCGGGGCAGATCTTCTCGATGGCGGCCATGGCGGCCTGCACGGCCAGGGGCAGCATCTCCGGCGTCAGGTTGTTCCAGCCGCCGGGGTAGAGGTTGGTGTCCACCGGGGCCAGCTTGAAGCCGGCGTTGCGCAGATCGACCGAGGTATAGAAGGGGGGCGTGTGCTCCATCCATTCCAGCCGGAACCAGCGTTCGATGGCGGGCATGGATTCCAGCATGCGCTGCTCGAGCTCGTTGATGGGGCCGGTCAGCGCGGTGATCAGGTGTGGAACCATGGGGTGGTGCTCTTCGAAGTCGTCTGCGGTGTGGTGGCAATCATTGTAGGAGCTTGGAACGGCAGCGCCGCATCGCGACATGAACCACGCTCTTTTCGTGACGATGTGCCCACGTTGGGGCACGTTGGCGGATTTCCAGGGGCTGCTGCCGAAGAAGATCACCTTGTCCGGAAAAGCAAAAAGGGCTGCCCGGAGGCAGCCCTTTGGCTTGTCGTGAAGGGATCCCGTTGCCGGGCTCCCGTCGGATTCACTTGTGATAAGCCGTTTCGCCGTGCGAGGTGATGTCCAAACCTTCGCGCTCTTCGTCCTCGGGGACACGCAGGCCGATCACCAGATCGACGATCTTGTAGGCGATCACGGAGACCACACCCGACCACACGATGGTGATCAGCACGCCCTTGAGCTGGATCCACAGCTGGCTGGCGATGGAGTAGTCGGCGGCCGAGACCATGGCGACGGTCGTCCAGTCGGCGACCAGCGAGGGGCCACCCAGGTTGGGCGAGTTGAACACGCCGGTCAGCAGGGCACCCAGGATGCCGCCGATGCCGTGCACGCCGAACACGTCCAGCGAGTCGTCGGCGCCCAGCAGCTTCTTCAGACCGGTCACGCCCCACAGGCAGATCAGGCCGGCCAGCAGGCCGATGATCAGGGCACCACCGATGCCGACGTTGCCGGCGGCGGGGGTGATGGCGACCAGGCCAGCGACGGCGCCGGAAGCGGCACCCAGCATCGAAGCCTTGCCCTTGAGCAGCGCTTCACCCACGATCCAGCCCAGCACGGCAGCGGCGGTGGCCACCAGCGTGTTGGCGAAGGCCAGGGCGGCGAAGCCGTTGGCTTCCAGGGCGGAGCCGGCGTTGAAGCCGAACCAGCCCACCCACAGCAGCGAGGCACCGACCATGGTCAGCGTCAGCGAGTGCGGGGTGAAGGCTTCCTTGCCGTAGCCGATGCGCTTGCCGACCATGTAGGCACCCACCAGGCCAGCGACAGCGGCGTTGATGTGCACCACGGTACCGCCGGCGAAGTCCAGCGCGCCGTGTTGCCAGATCAGGCCGGCCTTGCTGTTCATTTCAGCAGCGACTTCAGCCGTGGTGTAGGCGTCCGGGCCCATCCAGAACCAGACCATGTGGGCCATCGGGATGTAGCTGAAGGTGAACCACAGGACCATGAACAGCAGCACGGCCGAGAACTTGATGCGTTCGGCGAAGGAGCCCACGATCAGCGCGCAGGTGATGCCGGCGAACGTGGCCTGGAAGGTGGCGAACACGATCTCGTACATCGGCGTGCCCTTGGAGAAGGTCGCGCCCAGGGCGAAGGTGCCGGCGTTGTTGTCCCAGATGCCCTTCATCATCAGGCGATCGAGGCCACCGATGAAGGCATTGCCTTCGGTGAAGGCCAGGCTGTAGCCGTAGACGAACCACAGCACGGCGATCAGCGAGAAGGTCACCATCACCTGCATCAGCACGGACAGCATGTTCTTGCTGCGCACCAGGCCGCCGTAGAACAGGGCCAGGCCGGGGATGACCATCAGGATCACCAGCACGGTGGAGACCATCATCCAGGCGGTGTCGCCCTTGTTGGGGGTGGGCGCGGCAGCGGCCGGCTCGGCAGCAGAAGCGGCTGCTTCGGCGGCCACCGGTGCGGCGGCGGGTTCAGCAGCAGGCGCTGCGGCGGGTGCGGTGTCGGCGGCTGCCGACGCGGCGGCAGCTGGGGTCGCGGTGGCGGTGTCCTGGGCGTGCGATACGCCCAGCAGACCGAACGCTGCGAGACCCAGTGCGATCGACGCAATGAGTTTTCTCATGGATTGCCTCTTGGAATCGGGTTGAATGTGGACAGGAGTCAGGGCCGTGGCGCACCAGCGTAGGCTGGTGCCGGCTCGATCAGAAAATGGCGATACGCGGTGTCAGAGCGCGTCCTTGCCGGTCTCGCCGGTACGGATGCGGATCACCTGTTCGAGCGAGGTCACGAAGATCTTGCCGTCGCCGATCTTGCCGGTGCGTGCGGCAGATTCGATGGCTTCGATCACGCGGTCGATGATGGACTCGTCAACGGCCGCTTCGATCTTGACCTTGGGCAGAAAGTCGACCACATACTCCGCGCCACGGTACAGCTCGGTGTGGCCCTTTTGGCGACCGAAGCCTTTGACTTCGGTCACGGTGATGCCTTGGACGCCGATGGCGGACAGGGCCTCACGCACTTCATCAAGCTTGAAGGGCTTGATGATGGCGGTCACCATTTTCATAGAGGGGCTCCTTTAAGGTAAAAAGCTTTGCGGGGACTCGGACTGCACGATCCATGCCATCGCGGACTGTTGTGACGCTCTCACGGACAGGGGCGTGAATGAGCACCAAAACAAAGCAATCCACTCTTTGGGCACCGTGATGGTGCATTAATTTGGTGCATTTGTCAGCGCTTGTCACAGCCGGTTCCCGTTTGCACAGCAGTGGTGCCATTTAGATGGTTGGGCGCGGCCAGGCGTGGCCGGGGAGCGTTCCATCCTGGGGCTTGAGTGGCCGATCGGGGCCCCCATCAGAGGGAGCGGCCAGGCGTGCTTTCTCCGCACAATCGGTCCATCCGGCGGGCATGACCCCGCCGGCATCGACATCGATTCAGGAGAGACGCCATGACGCTGGCAGTGGTCCGCAGCCGCGCGCTGGACGGGTTGAATGCGCCTGAGGTGACCGTGGAGGTGCACCTGGCCAATGGCCTGCCTTGTTTCACATTGGTCGGCCTGGCCGATACCGAGGTGAAGGAGGCGCGCGAGCGGGTGCGCGCCGCGCTGAGCAACAGCGGGCTGGAGTTTCCGCACAACAAGCGCATCACCGTGAACCTGGCGCCAGCCGATCTGCCCAAGGAGTCAGGCCGTTTCGACCTGCCGATGGCGGTGGGCATCCTGGCGGCGCTGGGCCATGTCGATGCACGGCGGCTGGAGGGCATGGAGTTCGCCGGCGAGCTGTCGCTGGGCGGTGAGTTGCGGCCGGTGCGCGGTGCGCTGGCGATGGCCCTGGCGCTCAGGCGTCGGCAGGCGGGTCCCTTGCCTGATGGCAGTCCTGCGGTGGATGCTGCGGTGGACAGCGCTCCCGCCGCGCGCACCCTGGTGCTGCCCATGGCCAGCGCCCGCGAAGCCGCACGCGTGGAAGGCGTGACCTTGCTGGAGGCCGAGCATCTGTCGCAGGTGGTGGCCGCGTTGCGCCCCGAGCGCGAGGGCGAGCCGCCGCCCGAGCCTTTGCGCGTGGCCCGCCCCGATGCGATGCCGCAGGCACTGCCCACTGCCGCATTCGGCGATCTGCGCGATGTGAAAGGCCAGGCCGCGGCCAAGCGCGCGCTGGAGGTGGCGGCCGCGGGTGCGCACAGCCTCTTGATGATCGGGCCGCCGGGCACGGGCAAGTCCATGCTGTCGCGGCGCCTGGCCTCGGTGCTGCCCCCGCTCACGCAGGACGAAGCCCTGGAGGCGGCAGCCGTGCAGAGCCTGGCCGGTGGCTTCAAGGCCGAGACCTGGCTGATGCGGCCCTGGCGTGCTCCGCACCACTCGGCGTCGTCGGTGGCACTGGTGGGTGGGGGCTCTCCGCCCCGGCCGGGTGAGATCTCGCTGGCGCACCGTGGCTTGCTCTTCCTCGATGAACTCCCCGAGTTCCCCAGGGCTGCGCTGGAGGCCTTGCGCGAGCCGCTGGAGACGGGCCACATCACCATCTCGCGCGCGGCCCGGCGCCATGATTTCCCCGCATGCTTCCAGTTGGTGGCCGCCATGAACCCCTGCCCCTGCGGGCACCTGGGCAATCCGCTGAAGGCCTGCCGCTGCACGCCCGATCAGGTCACGCGCTACCAGGCCCGCCTGAGCGGCCCCTTGCTGGACCGCATCGACGTGCAGGTGGAGGTGCCCGCCGTGGCGCCCGAGGTGCTGGCCGGCGCACCGGACGGCGAGCCCAGCGAGGTGGTGGCCGACCGCGTGCTGCGCGCACAGACCGTGCAACGCGCCCGTCAGGGCTGCCTCAATGCCGCGCTCGATGGCCGGGGGCTGGATGAGCACGCGGCGCTGGAGCCGGCCGCGCAGCAATTCCTCAAGACGGCCAGTGCACGGCTGGGCTGGTCGGCACGCGGCTTTCACCGGGTGTTGCGGCTGGCGCGCACCATCGCCGATCTGGCGGGCACGGACACCGTGTCGGCCGCCCAGGTGGCCGAGGCCATCCAGTACCGCAGGGCTTTGCCGGGTGCATGAGGCGCGTGTGATATCCCACGGAAGGGGGAGGAATGGCCGGATTGGCTTGTGCGGGAGGTTACAGATGTGCACAATGCGGGTCGCCGCCTGAATCAATCGATTCGGAGCGGACGGGTTTTCCTCCCTGGCCTTAAGGGGAGTCTTAACCGTTAAAAGTGAGAAAAGTCCATTGCAATCAATGGCTTAGGGCGTGTCATCAATCAAATCCGACCATGTGACATGGAAATTCCTCAAGCCAGCCACACGATGGATGCGGCCAGATGGATGGCGCCGAGAAAGTTGCACGCCGTCTTGTCATAGCGCGTGGCAATGGCCCGGTACTGCTTGAGCCGCGCGAAGAAGTTCTCGACCAGATGCCGCGCCTTGTACAGGTCCCGGTCAAGTTCGCGGGGCTGCTTGTTCGTCGCCCGCCAAGGAATGACCACGGGCTTGCCCCTGGCCAGCAACGGCTCGATCACCCGGGCCTGGGCGTCGTAGGCCTTGTCTGCGATGACGGTTTGGGCTGGGGTGTCCTCAAGCAGCACATCGGCCCCCTGAAGGTCATGGGCCTGGCCC
>JBMOQM010000017.1:0-2778 GCA_049322875.1 Pseudomonadota bacterium | reverse complement strand
GCGCGTGGCCTTGCTGAATCGGTTCAGCCAGATCGGCCGTCCCAAAACCGTGCCGGTGGCTGCTGTGGCATAGATCCGCCTGGGGTTGGGGTCATGCCGTCCGAAACTCGATTTGTGCAACAGAGCCTCGCCGCCCCTGTGCCCTCAGCCCAACCTTACCCGGGATGTTCGCAGATTTGGCAGGCGCTCTGAAGCGTTTGACCAGCGCCGACGAGCACCTTGCGGATCTGTACCGTGCCCATGACGAGGCGGTCAGAGACCTTCGATTCGGCGCCACCGAAGAGCGCATTAAGACCTGCATCAGCAAACAGTTCATGCTGCTGGAAGCTATCGCCTCCGCTGCCGACGACGTGACCGCCAAAACCTTGGGGGACATGTGCGACCAAGTGCGCTCATGGCCTCACACAACGGTGAAGGACTCATTGAAGAAGCTGTATGGGTTTGCCTCGGACTATCCTGGAATACGCCACGCAGGTAACCCGGCTGGCCGACTTCGCGGCATCGAGACTCGTGACTTGGCTGCGCTGTCCATCCTGCTGCTGGGATACTCGCCCTATCTGACGGCAGCGCTGGAAACCAACCTCGCGTCGTTAGTGAAGCCATGAGAGCGGAACGTGTCGCAAAAATCAACAAACACCACCACGTCAGCGTGACATGTCGCTGGCGACGACATAAGATGAACTCGTGTCGTCAAAACCAGAAAATGTCATCATGACTTGGGTGCCCGAACAGCCTTACAACGCCTTGCCGCCTCTGCCACCCGACGTAGAGCTGGAAACGCGCGCGGTGTTGAAGGCCTGCATCCCGGCACGGGCGGCGCTGGCAGCCATGAACCAGGCTGCGGCCTTGATGCCCAACCCGGCCATGCTGGTGAACACTTTGCCCATGCTGGAAGCGCGGGACAGCTCGGAAATCGAGAACATCGTGACCACCGCCGACCGGCTGTTCCAGCATGCCGACAGCGCCGAGCAGTTGGCTGACCCGGCCACCAAGGAGGCACTGCGCTACAGGGGGGCCTTGTACTGGGGGGCCGCCTCGCTGACCCAGCGCCCTTTGTCCACCGCCACGGCGGTGGAGGTATGCCGGCAAATCAAGGGGGTGGATCTGGACGTGCGCCGCACCCCGGGCACGCAACTGGTCAACGAACGGACCGGCGAGGTGGTCTATACCCCGCCACAGGGCGAGGCCCTGCTGCGCGAACTGTTGTCCAACTGGGAAGCCTTCCTTCACAACGCCCGCGATATCGACCCCTTGGTGCGCATGGCCGCGGCGCACTACCAGTTCGAAGCCATCCATCCCTTCGTGGACGGCAATGGCCGCACAGGCCGGGTGCTGAACCTGTTGTTCCTGGTGCAGGAAGGCCTGCTTGATCTGCCTATCCTCTACCTGAGCCGAGCCATTCTGCGCCGCAAGGCCGACTACTACCGCCTGTTGCGAGAGGTGACGCAATCTGGCGCATGGGAGCCGTGGCTGCTGTACATGCTGCAAGGCGTGGAAGAAACCGCGCAGTGGACCACGGCCAAGATCCTGTCCATCAAGCAACTGGCCGACTACACGGCCCAGCATGTGCGCGAACGCCTGCCCAAGCTGTACAGCCGTGAACTGGTGGATGTGATTTTCGAGCAGCCGTACTGCCGCATCGCCAACCTAGTGGACCGAGGCATCGCCCAGCGGCAAGCCGCATCGCGCTACCTGCACGCACTGGCCGAGCTGGGCGTGCTGGAAGAAAAGACACTGGGCAAGGAGAAGCTCTTCGTCCATCCGCGCTTGTTGCGGCTGCTGGGGAACGAGACGCACGAATTCGAACGATACGAATAGTGCAGGCCCGACACGACACAAGCATCACAGGGGAGAAAGCAATGAGCAACTTCGCGTTCCTGCGGGCCGAATGGGGCTTCCTGCACGAGGCAGCCCACCGCGCCGAACAGGCGGTGCACCACGACCCACGCACGGCCTGCTTTTACGCCCGCCGGAGCCTGGAGCTGGGGGTAGCCTGGCTGTACGCGCATGACAAGGCTTTCAAGGTGCCGTATCAGGACAACTTGAGCGCCTTCATCTTCGAGCCCAGCTTCCGCCAGCAGGTGGGCGATGCGCTGTTCACCAAGGCCAAGCTCATCAAAGACCTGGGCAACATGGCGGTGCACAGCCAGAAAAAGGTGCTGGAGACCGATGCCCTCTCGGCCACCCGCGAGCTGTTCCACTTCTGCTTCTGGCTGGCTCGCCGCTACGGGCGCACCGCCAGGCCCGATCCCGGCCTGAGCTTCTCACCCGCCTTGCTGCCCAAGGCAGCTGCAACGCCCGCTTTGAGCCAGCCTCAGCTGCAACAGCTGTCGCAAGACCTGGAGCAGCGCAATGAGGCGCTGGCCACGCTGCGCAACGAGAAGGCGGCACTCGATGCCGAACTGCAGCAACTGCGGGCCGAAGTAGCGGCAGCCAAGCAGGCCAATGCAGCCGAGCCCGACACCCACGACTACTCCGAAGCCGAAACCCGCAAGGCCTACATCGACCTATTGCTGCGCGAGGCCGGCTGGACGCTCGACCCGGCCAAGAACTTCGAAATCGAAGTCGCCGGCATGCCCAACAGTGAGAACAAGGGCTTCGTGGACTACGTGTTCTGGGGCGACGATGGCAAGCCGTTGATGCTGGTAGAATGTTGACGCCGACCGAAAACTGAGCCACTTTTTTGGTTGATGCCGACCCAAAATTGAGCCAGGTGTTTTACCTACCCTGCTGCTTTTTGCAGCAAGGGACTGAAGAGGGTGATCACCATGGACATGA
>JBMOQM010000016.1:0-25600 GCA_049322875.1 Pseudomonadota bacterium | reverse complement strand
TTCCCCAAGGACGAAAAACAAGCCTCAGGCACTACACTTATCCACAGCCAGCCTTCACAGGTTGGCCAGCAGCCCTGGCTCAAAATTCAATCGGCACGGTGGCTCAATTTTGAATCGGCGCCAACACGTACAGTATATGGCGGGCGCCGCGCCGAGGTGCCCAAGCCTTGTCGCCAACCCGGTCAAGCATGACGGAGTTGACGCCTTCAATTAGAAGATTTATTCTAATTGAATGGTCCGACTCGCCAAATTCAACGACGACACCTTCGTGCAGGCCGCCATCGAGGTGGCCGCCACCTGCGGGGTGGCCGCGGTGTCCATGGCTGCCATCGCCAGCAAGGCCGGCGCGCCCATGGGCTCGGTCTATCACCGCTTCGGTTCACGCAGCGAGGTGCTGGCGCGGGCCTGGCTGCGCGCCAAGTCCGGCTTGCGCCAGGCCGTCGAGCCGCACTGGCAGGCGGGCCGCACATGGCCGGCCGTGCAAGCGTTGCTGGGCTGGTGCCGCGAACACCCCTTGCACGCCCGCTTCCTGCTGCAGTGCGAAGATCACCCGCCCATCGACGAGGCCTTGGCCGAGCCCTGGCGCCAGCGCCTGGAAGACGAGCAACTCGCGCTGGAGCAGGCCTTCGAGCAGATCGTGCGGCACTGCGCGCGCCATGGCGGCAGCGAGGCGGGGCAGGCCCAGTCCATGGGGACCCTGCTGCGCTTCGCCCTGCTCGACAGCCCGCTGGCGCTGGCACGGCCCTACCTGGCCCAGGGCCGCGAGATCCCCGCAGGCGCCGAGGCTCTGCTGCACACCTCACATGCCGCGTTGTGTCCCTGGGCGATGCCCCCGGCGCAGGACGACGAACCCGACGCGCGCCTGAGCACGCCCCTGCCATCCATGGCCCCCGCGCTGGCCCATGCCGAGCCGACCCCAGCCCGCTCCGCCACGCACTGATCCATCCATCCCTTCGCCCACCATGCGCCAATCCACCCAGCAAGACGCCGGCCGCCCCATCCCCCTGCACGACGAAGCCGATTTCGCCGCCATGCGTCGCGCCGGTCGCGTGGCCGCCGACACGCTCGATTTCATCGCACCGCACGTGCGCCCCGGCGTGTCCACGGCCGAGCTCGACCGCCTGTGCGAGGCCTTCATGCGCGAGGCCGGCGCCATCCCGGCCACCATCGACTACAAGGGTTACAAGCACGCCTCGTGCATCTCGGTGAACCACGTTGTCACGCACGGCATCCCGTCTGACGCCAAGGTGCTCAAGGCCGGCGACATCGTCAACATCGACGTCACGCCCAAGCTCGACGGCTGGCATGGTGATTCCAGCCGCACCTTCACCGTGGGCAAAGTCTCCATCCTGGCCCAGCGCCTGGTGGACACCACGCACGCCGCCATGATGCGCGGCATCGCCGAAGTCAAACCCGGGGCGCGCCTGGGCGATGTCGGCGCGGTCATCGAGGCGCTGGCGCGCGAGGCCGGCTTCTCGTCGGTGCGCGACTTCTGCGGACACGGCACGGGCCAGATCTTCCATGACGCGCCGCAGGTGCTGCATTACGGCCAGCGCGGCACAGGCGTGCTGCTCGAGCCAGGCATGATCTTCACGATCGAGCCCATGCTCAACGGCGGCAAGCCCGACGTGAAGGTGCTGGGCGATGGCTGGAGCACGGTCACCAAGGACCACTCCCTGTCGGCCCAGTTCGAGCACACTGTGGGCGTGACGGACACCGGCGTCGAGATCTTCACCTGGCCTGGTGGCAGCCGCCTGGGTGTGCCGGCTTGAGGTGTTGATGCAAGGCTGAACCGTGAGGCGCCGTGATGGGTAGACTGCCGGGGTGACGCCAGCGCTTGATGAAGCCCTGGCCTGTTGATCTGTCGAACAACCCCGATAGAGGAGAGCCCACGATGACCCCGAAGCTTCTGAACAAGCGCGTGCAACCATGGGTGCTCGCGATGGCGACCGGCCTGGCTGCCGCGGTGTGCACGGCACCAGCCAGGGCCGATCACGACCATGCCGCAGGCGAATCGCATGGCTCTGCCACTGCCACCAAGGCCAAGGATGCCAAGCCGGCCGCATTCGTCGATGTGCAGGGCGCCTGGGTGCGCGCCACGGTGCCGGGCCAGAGCGGTACCGGCGGCTTCATGAGCCTGCGCAGCCCCAGCGCCGCCCTGCAACTGGTGGGCTTCTCCACGCCGGTGGCCGGCACGGCCGAACTGCACGAGATGGCCATGGACGGCAACGTGATGCGCATGCGTCCCGTCGATGGGCTGGACCTGCCGGCCGGCCAGACGGTCGAGCTCAAGCCGGGCGGGCACCACCTGATGCTGATGGCGCTCAAGCGCCCGCTGACGGCCGGCAGCACCGTGCCGCTGGTGCTGCGCTTCAAGACGCCCGATGGGAAGCTGCTGGAGCAGAAGGTGGCCGTGCCGGTGCGCAGTGCTGCGCCGGCAGGTGCACCCGCGGCCAAGGCGCATGACCATGCGCACTGACACCGCAGTCCGTCAGTGAATCACTGGTCTTCCAGCCGGCGCGGCGGGTAGGTGTCCCAGCCCTGGCAGCCAGGGCACTGCCAGAAGTAGTGCTGGCCTTCGAAGCCGCAGGCCGCGCAGCGGTAGCGCTGCATGGGCTTGGAGGCGGTGTGCAGGGCTTGCTGCAGCGACTCGATTTCCTGGTTGCTCAGTGACACGCCCGTGGCCAGCCGCTCGCGGATCAGCCCCTGCGCGGCCGACAGCGATGGTTGGTGCTGCAGGTGGCTCAGCAGGCGGGTGCGGCGCTCGGCGCTGTCGCTCTGCAGGCTGTTGATGGCCTGCAGCACATCCACCGAGGGGTACTGCCCGTACAGGGCCTGCAGTTTGTGACGTGCGTCGTCGGCCTGGCCGCACTGCTGCGCGACCTTGGCGTAATCGGCGGCCACCAGCGTGAACGACTGAGGCTGCAGGGCCATCAGTTCATCCCAGGACACCAGGGCATCAGCCGGCTGGCCACGGCGCGCATGGCGCTGCCCTTCCAGCACCAGCGGGCGTGCGGCCTGCGGGGCCGCCTCGCGGGCGCGGCGCAGGGCCTGGTCGGCCTCGTCGGTGCGGCCACGGGCATCGGCCTCCAGCGCGATCTCGCACCAGTGGTGGGCCATGCGCGGCGCGAACGAGCCCGTGCCGGCGGCCTCCAGTTGGCGGGCCACCTCGATGGCGGGGTGCCAATCGCGCGAGCGTTCGTACAGCGTCAGCAGCGACAGGCGTGCATCGGTGCCGAAGGCGGTGCCTTCCAGGGCCTTGAAGGCCTCTTCGGCGCGGTCGAACAGGCCGGCCTTCATGAAATCCTGGGCCAGGGCGTGCTGGGCCTTCTCGCGCTCTTCGCGCTTGAGGTCGGCGCGGGCCAGCAGGTGCTGGTGCACACGGATGGCGCGCTCGTACTCGCCACGGCGGCGGAACAGGTTGCCCAGGGCGAAGTGCAGGTCAGAGGTGTCCGGGTCGTGCTGCACCGCCTCGATGAAGGCGTCGATGGCCTTGTCCTGCTGTTCATTGAGCAGCAGGTTCAGCCCCTTGAAGTAGGCCTGGGGCGTGGCGCTCTCTTCGCGGCGCATCTGGCGCAGATCGAGGCGCGAGGCCAGCCAGCCCAGCAGGAAGGCGCCGGGCAGGGCCAGCAGCAGCCATTGCAGATCGAAGTCCATCGTGGTGACCGCGGGTGGGCGGTGAAAAGGTCAGCGGCCCTGCTTGCGCGGCGCCGGCATGTCGGGCGGGTGGGGCAGCTGCGAGGGCAGTGCGCCGCTCGTGTCTGGGGCGGCGGGGGTGTCTTCGGCGGCCGGGGCCTGCTCGGCGATCAGGTGCAGGCGCTTGCGGGCATCACGCCGATGCCGCCACCAACTGGGCACCATGGCCACCACGCCGGCGGCGCAACCCAGGCCGAACACGCCCAACATCACGAACACCATGGGGGCCTGCCAGCTGTAGCCGAAGAAGCCGCGCACGTCGACCACGTGCTGGTTCTTCAGGGCGAAAGCGAACAGCACGAAGAACAGGAAAGCACGCCACAGCCAGGTCAGTGCACGCATGGATGTCGATCCCTCGTCTTGGCTCGGTTGGGGATGGTGGGGTTTTGCTCAGCGCTGAGGCTGATTGTCCACCATCGCGCCGGCCTCGGCAGCAGAGGGTTGCGTTTCGGGAACATCGATGTCGACGGCTTCACGAAGCGCCTTGCCCGGCTTGAAGTGGGGTACGAGCTTTTCGGGGATCAGCACCTGCTCGCCGGAGCGGGGGTTGCGGCCCATGCGGGGCGGGCGGCGGTTGATCGAGAAGCTGCCGAAGCCGCGCAACTCGATGCGGTGCCCCTTGGCCAGCGCCTCCGACATGGCATCCAGAATGGTCTTGACGGCGAATTCGGCGTCGCGTTGCGTGAGCTGGCCGAAGCGCTCGGCCAGCTTGGCCACCAGGTCGGATCGGGTCATGGGTGATGAAACACAACTGATTCAGGGGCTGTGATGAGGCCACGCAGGAGGCCTCATCACAGCCCCCAGGGCGAGCCGGCCAGAACCCGCTGGTTAGCGGGTTTGGGCCGGAACGGTCTCTGGGAGCTGCCGGCAAGCCCGAAGGCCTGCCGGCGGTCAACAGCCGAGGATCAGCCGTTGTTCTGGTCCAGCTTGGCCTTGAGCAGGGCGCCCAGGCTGGTGGTGCCGGAGCCTTCCTTGGTCGTGTCGGCGCGCAGGGATTGCAGGGCTTCTTGCTGCTCTGCGTTGTCCTTGGCCTTGATCGACAGCTGGATGTTGCGGGTCTTGCGGTCCACGTTGATCACGATGGCCGTGACTTCGTCGCCTTCCTTCAGCACGTTGCGTGCGTCTTCGACGCGGTCGCGGCTGATTTCGGAAGCGCGCAGGTAACCCAGGATGTCATCGGCCAGCTTGATCTCGGCGCCCTTGGCATCAACCGTGGCAACCACGCCGGTCACGGTGGCACCGCGATCGTTCAGGGTCGTGAAGTTGGTGAAGGGGTCGGAATCCAGCTGCTTGATGCCCAGGGAGATGCGCTCGCGTTCCACGTCGATGGCCAGCACGATCGCTTCGACTTCCTGGCCCTTCTTGTAGTTGCGGACAGCGGACTCGCCCGGCTCGTTCCACGACAGGTCGGACAGGTGCACCAGGCCGTCGATGCCGGCAGCCAGGCCCACGAACACGCCGAAGTCGGTGATCGACTTGATGGGGCCCTTGACGCGGTCGCCACGGTTGAAGTTCTGCGAGAAGTCGTCCCAGGGGTTCGGCTTGCACTGCTTCATGCCCAGCGAGATGCGACGCTTGTCTTCGTCGATCTCCAGGACCATGACTTCCACTTCGTCGCCCAGGTTGACGATCTTGTTGGGAGCCACGTTCTTGTTGGTCCAGTCCATCTCAGACACGTGCACCAGGCCTTCGATGCCCGGTTCGATCTCGACGAAAGCACCGTAGTCAGCGATGTTGGTGACCTTGCCGAACAGGCGGGTGCCCGAGGGGTAACGGCGCGACACGCCAACCCAGGGATCGTCGCCCATCTGCTTGAGGCCCAGCGAGACGCGGTTCTTCTCGGCGTCGAACTTCAGGACCTTGGCCGACAGCTCTTGACCAACCGTCACCACTTCGGACGGGTGACGCACGCGGCGCCATGCCATGTCGGTGATGTGCAGCAGGCCGTCGATACCACCCAGGTCCACGAAGGCGCCGTATTCGGTGATGTTCTTGACCACGCCATGGACGATCGCGCCTTCGCGCAGCGTTTCCATCAGCTTGGCGCGCTCTTCGCCCATCGAGGCTTCGACCACGGCACGGCGCGACAGCACGACGTTGTTGCGCTTGCGGTCCAGCTTGATGACCTTGAACTCCATGGTCTTGCCTTCGAACGGCGACATGTCCTTGACAGGGCGCGTGTCGAGCAGCGAACCAGGCAGGAAGGCGCGGATGCCGTTGACCAGGACGGTCAGACCGCCCTTGACCTTGCCATTGACCGTGCCGGTCACGAAATCGCCCGATTCCAGGGCGGTTTCCAGCGACAGCCAAGAGGCCAGGCGCTTGGCCTTGTCACGCGACAGGATGGTGTCGCCGTAACCGTTTTCGATGGCGTCCACGGCCACCGAGACGAAGTCACCCACTTGGACTTCGACCTCGCCCTGGTCGTTGCGGAACTCGTCGATGGGCACGTAGGCCTCGGACTTCAGGCCGGCGTTGACAACCACGAAGTTGTGGTCAACGGCCACCACCTCGGCGGTGATGACTTCGCCAGTGCGCATATTGGCGCGCTGCAACGACTCTTCGAATAGGGCGGCAAAAGATTCAGACATGAGATTTCCTGTGCCAGCTTTGGGGCCGGCGGTAACGCTTGGACCGACAGGCAACGGAACAAGCGGTTAAGTTGAAGAAGCGATGTGCGGCCTGGCTTTGTTGCCGTGCCGAGGTTTCAAACCTCGCCTCACCGCCGGGCGGCGGGGAGGGCACATCACGCCCTGTCTCAGGGCGTGCTTTTCAGGTCACGCCCTAAGGTTGGCCTTGCCTGATCACGCCTGGGGCGCGACCACATGGGGCCACCCGTCTGTCCACCAACCCAGCACCGTGTCCACCGACTGGTCGATGGTCAATGCCGAGTTGTCGAGCAAACGGGCATCGTGTGCAGGCACCATCGGGGCGACCGCGCGGTTCTTGTCCCGCTGGTCGCGCGCCTCAAGGTCTGCGCAGATCTCGTCAAGGGTAACAGAAATCCCTTTTGAAATCAATTGGTTATACCGGCGTTCCGCCCGCTGTGCCACGGTGGCCGTCAAAAACACCTTGAGCCCCGCATCGGGGAAGATCACGGTGCCCATGTCGCGGCCATCGGCCACCAGGCCGGGCAGCTTGCGGAAGGCCAACTGCTGGCGCACCAGGGCCTGGCGCACGCCGGGCAGCGACGAAATCTTCGAGGCCGTCTGGCCGACTTCTTCCTGGCGCAGGTCTTCGCTGACCTCCTGGCCATCCAGCCAGACCTGATGGCCCTGAAAGCGCAGGGGGATTTCCTCGCCCAGTTGCCGGGCCAGCCCCACCAGGGCGGGCTCGTGGTCGGAAGGCACGCCGCGGCGCAGGGCCAGCAGGGCGGTCACGCGGTACAGGGCGCCGGAATCCAGGAACTGGTAGCCCAGGCGGGTGGCCAGGGCGCTGGCCAGCGTGCCCTTGCCCGAGGCGGTGGGGCCGTCGATGGTGATGACGGGGATCAGGCGGGGCTCGGTTTTCGCCACCTGGAAAAGCGTCTCGAAGTAATCCGGGAAGGTCTTGCCGACACAGCGCGGATCCTCGATGCGAACTGAGATCCCCCAGGGCTGGGCTTCACCCTGCCCGCCCCCTAAGGGGGGCAAGGCCACTTGAGGCGGCTCGGCGTGGCCTTGCGACACCGTCTGCTCGGCGGCAAAAGTGGGCGCCAGCGGGTGGAAGGCGGCCAGCGAGAAGCACATGGCCATGCGGTGGTCGTCGTAGGTGTGGATGCTGCCGTGCGTCCAGCCGCCGGGGGCGGGCGGTGTCACCTCGATGAAATCCTCGCCTTCGGTGACCACGGCGCCCAGCTTGCGCAGCTCGGTGGCCATGGCGGCGATGCGGTCGGTTTCCTTCACGCGCCAACTGGCGATGTTGGTCAGGCGCGTGGTGCCCTCGGCGTACAGCGCCATCACCGCCAGCGTCATGGCCGCGTCGGGGATGTGGTTGCAGTCCATGCTCACGGCCTTCAAAGGCCAGGCACCGCGCTTGATCTCCAGCCAGTTCGGGCCGCCGGCGATCTGGGCGCCCATGGCGCGCGCGGCTTCGACGAAGCGGATGTCGCCCTGGATGGAGTCGAGCCCCACGCCTTCGATGCGCACGGGCTGGTCGATGCCCGCGATGGCACCGGCCGCGATGAAGTAGGACGCCGACGAGGCATCGGCCTCGATGTGGATCTCGCCGGGCGACTGGTAGCGGCTGCCCTGAGGGATGACGAAGCGCTCCCAGCCCTGGCGCTCGACGGCGATGCCGAAGCGGGCCAGCAGGTTCAGTGTGATCTCGATGTAGGGCTTGGAGATCAGCTCACCCTCGACCTCGATGGTCAGGGCCTGTTGCTGCGACACCAGGGGCAGGGCCAGCAGCAGCGCGGTCAGGAACTGGCTGGACACATCGCCGCGCACCTTGATGGGGGCATCGAGCTTGAGCGTGCCGCCGTTCAGGCGCAGGGGTGGGTAGCCCTCCTGGCCCAGGCATTCGATGTTGCAGCCCAGGGGGCGCAGTGCGTCGATCAGGTCACCGATGGGGCGCTCGTGCATGCGCGGCACGCCGCTCAGCTCGAACACGCCGCCCTGTGTGGCCGACAGCAGGGCCAGCGCGGCCGTGAGTGGGCGCATCGCGGTGCCGGCATTGCCCAGGAAGAGCTGCGCATTGGGCACGCCCAGCTTGCCGCCCAGGCCGGTGATCTCCAGCGTCTCGCCTTCGGGGCGGATGTCGCAGCCCAGGGTGCGCAGGGCATCCAGCATCACGCGGGTGTCGTCCGAGGCCAGCAGGTCGTGCACGCGGGTGGTGCCTTCGCTCAGGCCGGCCAGCAGCAGCACGCGGTTGGAGATGCTCTTGGAGCCGGGCAGGCGCACCGCGCCCTCGGCTTGGAGCAGGGGCGGCAGGTCGAGGAAGGCGGTCGTGTACATGGCGGCTGCGGTCTGAAAAGAGAAGGCCCCGGAACATCGTGTCAGGGGCCTGTGTTCCCATGGTCTGGGTCAGCGGGAGGGCTTGCCCCCGCCAGAGGGCCCGCTGGGCGGTGTATGCGTGCTGAGCGTCCACTGGCTGCGCGAATCAGCCGCAGACTGGATCTGCTGCGCCAGCGTCTCGCCGTCCCAGTCTCGCATGCTGCGTTCCATGGCGTCCAGCGCGGCGCGGAAGGCCTCGGATTGCTTCAGGATCTCTTCGCGGTTGGACAGCAGGATGTCGCGCCACACCGTGGGCTCGCTGGCCGCGATGCGCGTGAAATCGCGGAAGCCCGGGCCGGCCAGCGACAGGAACTCGCGGCCCGAGGGCTGCTGCTGCATCGCGTTGATGTAGGCAAAGGCCACCAGGTGCGGCAGGTGGCTCACCGCTGCGAAGGCCGTGTCGTGGTTCTCCGGTGTCATCTTGAGCACCTGGCAGCCGATGGCGGCCCACACGTCGGTGGCCTTTTGCACCAGCACCGGGTCGGTCTGCTGCAGCGGCGTCAGGATGACCTTGCGGCCTTGGTAGAGCTGCGCGTCGGCATGCTCGATGCCGGCCACTTCACGCCCGGCGATGGGGTGCGCGGGCACAAAAGAGGGCAGGCGCTCTTTCAGCACACGGCGGGCCGCATCGACCACATCGCGCTTGGTGCTGCCCACGTCCATGAACAGCACGCCCGGATCGACCAGGTGGCGGATGGCGCGGAAGGTGCTTTCGGTGGCGGCCACCGGCACGGCGATGATGACGATGTCCGAGCCCGAGACGGCCAGCAGCGCCGATTCGGCGGCCACGTCGATCACGCCCAGGCGGCGTGCCTTCTCGACGGTGGAGGGCGACTTGCTGTAGCCCACCACGCGGCGCACCAGGCCGGCCTTCTTGAGCGCCAGCGCGAAGGAGCCGCCCATCAGGCCGCATCCGATCAGACCGAGTTGATTGAACATACCGATCGGCCTACTTCCTCAATGCTTGTCTACCGGGAACGAGCCCAGCACCTTCACGAACCCGCAGATGCTGCGCAGTTCCTCGACCGCCTTGGCCACGGCAGGCTCCTGCAGGTGGCCGGACAGGTCGACAAAAAATACGTACTCCCACAGCCCAGAGCGGGCCGGGCGCGATTCGAAGCGCGTCATCGACACGCCGTGCGCCTTGAACGGTGCCAGCAGGTCGTGGACGGCGCCTGGGCGGTTGTCCACGGACACGATCAGGCTGGTGCGGTCGTTGCCCGTGGGCGCGGACTGCGTGTGGCGATCCGGGTGCGTGAGCACCGCGAACAGCGTGCGGTTGTGGGCTTCGTCCTGCACGGCGGCCTGAACCACGTGCAGGCCATATTGCGAGGCCGCGCGCTCGCTGGCCAGCGCGGCCAGGCTCGGGTCCTGCGCGGCCAGGCGGGCGCCTTCGGCGTTGCTGGACACGGGGCGGCGCTCGGCATCGGGCAGGTTCTGGCTCAGCCAGCCCTGGCATTGCGCCAAGGCCTGCGGGTGGGCCACCACGGCGGTGATGCCCTCGCGCGACAGCTCCTTGCGCAGCAGGTTGTGCGTGATCAGCAGGCTGGTCTCGCTGGTGATCACCAGCGGTGACTGCAGCAGCAGGTCGAGCGAGCGGGCCACCACGCCTTCGGTGGAGTTCTCGACGGGCACCACGCCGAAATCGGCCGAACCGGCCACCGTGGCGCGGAACACCTCGTCGATGCTGGGGCAGGGCAGCAGCTCGATGGACGAGCCGAAATGCCCGATCGTCGCCTGCTCGCTGAAGGTGCCGGCCGGGCCCAGGAAGGCCACGCGCTGGCGCGATTCGAGCGCGCGGCAGGCGGACATCACCTCGCGCCAGATCGGGCCCAGGCTGTCGGGCTTGATCGGGCCGGGGTTGGCGGCCTTGAGCTTGTCGATGACCTGGATCTCGCGGTCCGGGCGGAACACGGGCGAGCCGTCGATCTTCTTGACCTCGCCCACGGCCTGGGCCAGTTGGGCGCGCTGGTTCAGCAGGGCCAGCAACTGGCGGTCGACGCTGTCGATGCGCACGCGCAGGTCGGCCAGTTGCTCGTCCACCGGGCGCCCGTCGGGCACGTGGTGAGCAGCGTTCGAATCGGAAGAATCAGCCATGGCGCCGCGCGAAATCGTTGAGGTAATCGACCAGGGCCTGCACCCCGGCCAGCGGCATGGCGTTGTATATGGAGGCACGCATGCCGCCCACGCTCTTGTGCCCCTTCAGTTGAAGCAAACCCCGTTCCTTGGCGCCGGCCAGGAAAGCGTCGTTCAGGCTGTCATCGGGCAAAAAGAAGGGCACGTTCATGCGCGAGCGTGCGGCCGGCACCACCTTGGTGGCGTAGAAGCCGGAGGTGTCGAAACAGTCGTACAGCAGGCGGGCCTTGGCCACGTTGCGCGCCTCGATGGCGGCCAGGCCAACCAGATCGCCCTGTGCCGTGGTTTCACGCTGCTGCTTGATCCACTGGAACACCAGCCCCGCCATGTAGATGGCGTAGGTGGGCGGGGTGTTGTACATGGATTCGTTGTCGGCCACCACCTTGTAGTCGAAGGCGGTGGGGGTGGCCGGCAGGGCATGGCCCAGCAGGTCTTCACGGATGATGACCAGGGTCAGGCCGGCCGGGCCGATGTTCTTCTGCGCACCGCCGTAGGCCACGCCCACGCGCGACCAGTCGATCGGGCGCGAGGCGATGTGCGAGGAGCAGTCGATCACCAGCGGTGTGTCGCTGCCCAGCGCCTTCAGATCGGGCAGTTCGTGGAACTCGAGGCCGTTGATGGTCTCGTTGCTGCAGATGTGCACGTAGGCAGCCTGGTCGCTGAGCTTCCAGGAGGCCGGGGCGGGCACCGTGGTGTGCCCGTCAGCCTCGTTGCTGGCGATCACGCTCACATCGCAGTACTTGCGGGCTTCTTTCTGCGATTTGATGGACCACGACCCCGTGACCACGTAATCCGCACGGCCGCCACGCGACAGGTTCAGGGGCAGGATCGCGTTCTCTGCGATGGCCCCGCCCTGCATGAAGAGCACCTTGTAGTTGGCCGGGATGGCCAGGATGTCGCGCAGATCGGCCTCGGCCTTCGTGGCGATGGAGATGAACTCCTTGCCGCGGTGGCTCATCTCCATCACGCTCATGCCCGAGCCCTGCCAGTCGAGCATTTCGGCGGCGGCCTGGGCCAACACCTCCTCGGGCAGGACGGCCGGGCCGGCCGAGAAATTGAAGGGACGCGTCGTCATGCCTGGAACCACCCTCGAACCATCGCTTACTTGGCCTTGGGCTTGGCGGCAGCGGGCTGCTGCTGAGGCTGCTGCTGGCTCAACTTGCCGCCAGTGGCCTTGTCCAGGATCGTGCGGATGTTGGTTTGCGCGGTCTGCAGCTTGGGGTCCACCTGCGGGCGGGCATCGGCCACGACCTTGTCGACCAGGGTCTTGCTCATCTCGGGCAGCAGGCCCTGGTACTTCTTGAGCACGGGCGAATCCAGCATGGTGACCAGTTGCTTGAGCTCGTCATCCGTGAACTTCTCTTCCAGCAGCGGGGCCACGGAGGCCTGGCTTTGCTTGATGGTGCTGGCACGCACGATCGGGTTGGCGGCGTCCAGGTACTTCTTGATCTCGGCGTCCACCTGCTTGGCGGTGGCTTCGCGCTTGTCTTCGGGCACGCCCTGCACGATCACCTGCTGGGCGGCAGCGACCAGTTGGCGAGCGGGGTTCTCGGTCAATCCGCGCGCGGTGTTCTCCAGCGAGGATTGCTGCATGTCGATCAGCTTTTGAACCAGTTCCTTCTTGCTCTGAGCCTGTGCGCTCAGCGAGGCCACCAGCAGGGTCGAGGCCACCGCGGTCGCCCACACAGTTTTCGTCAGCTTCATAAGGAGTCCTTGTCTTGTGAAAAAAGTGCCCGTCCGCGACGGGCCTCTGGTTGCTTGGTGTTCAGGTCTCAGCCTTCGGTTCCACCATTGTCGGCGGAAGTGTCGGGCGAGTCGCCGGCAGGGGTGTCATCGCCACCCTCGGCGCCGGGCTCGTCGGCATTGGCGTCGTTTTCGACAATGCGCTGCAGGCCGATCAGCTTGGCGCCTTCATCGAGCGCAATCAGGGTCACGCCCTGCGTGGCGCGGCCCAGCTCACGGATCTCCGACACGCGGGTGCGCACCAGCACGCCCTTGTCGGTGATCAGCATGATCTCGTCGGCCGGGCGCACCAGGGTGGCCGCGACCACCTTGCCGTTGCGCTCGGACTGCTGGATGGCGATCATGCCCTTGGTGCCACGGCCGTGGCGCGTGTACTCGACGATGCTGGTGCGCTTGCCGTAGCCGTTCTCGGTGGCGGTCAGCACCGATTGCGTCTCGTCTTCGGCCACGAGCATGGCGATCACGCTCTGCGTTTCTTCGAGCATCATGCCGCGCACGCCGCGGGCGCTGCGGCCCATGGGGCGCACGTCTTCCTCGTCGAAGCGCACGGCCTTGCCGCCGTCGGAGAACAGCATCACGTCGTGCTTGCCGTCGGTCAGCGCGGCGCCGACCAGGTAATCGCCGTCGTCCAGGCCCACGGCGATGATGCCGGCCTTGCGTGGGTTGCTGAAATCGGTGAGCGGGGTCTTCTTGACGGTGCCCAGGCGGGTGGCCATGAACACGTAGTGATCTTCGGGGAAGCTGCGGAACTCGCCGGTGAGCGGCAGCACCACGTTGATCTTCTCTTCCTTCTCCAGCGGGAACATGTTGACCATGGGCTTGCCGCGCGAGTTGCGCGAGCCCTGCGGCACTTCCCAGACCTTGATCCAGTAGACGCGGCCCCGGTTGCTGAAGCACAGGATGTAATCGTGCGTGTTGGCGATGAAGAGCTGGTCGATCCAGTCGTCTTCCTTCGTCGCCGTGGCCTGCTTGCCGCGCCCGCCGCGCTTCTGGGCGCGGTATTCGCTGAGCGGCTGGCTCTTGATGTAGCCCGTGTGGCTGATCGTGACCACCATGTCGGTGGGCGTGATCAGGTCTTCGGTGCCCAGTTCCTGCGCGTTGTGCTCGATGGTCGAGCGGCGCGCGCCCAGCTTGGTCTGGCCGAACTCCTGGCGGATGGCGGCCAACTCTTCGGCAATGATGGTGGAGACGCGCTCGGGCTTGGACAGGATGTCCAGCAGGTCGGCGATCTCGGCCATCACATCACGGTACTCGCCGATGATCTTGTCCTGCTCCAGCCCGGTCAGGCGTTGCAGGCGCATCTGCAGGATCTCGCTGGCTTGGGCGTCCGACAGGCGATACAGGCCATCGGCCTGCAGGCCGAAGTTGAGCGGCAGGCTTTCCGGGCGGTACTGCTGCGGGTCACCGTCGACCCGGGCCAGCATCTCGCGCACCATCGACGAATCCCAGCCCTTGCTCATCAGGGCCGTCTTGGCCACCGGCGGCGTGGGCGAGGTCTTGATGGTCTCGATGAACTCGTCGATGTTGGCCAGCGCCACGGCCAGGCCTTCCAGCACGTGGCCGCGCTCGCGCGCCTTGCGCAGCTCGAACACTGTGCGGCGGGTCACCACCTCGCGGCGGTGCTCCAGGAACACGATGACCAGGTCGCGCAGGTTGCACAGCTTGGGCTGGCCGTCGATCAGCGCCACCATGTTGATGCCGAACGTGTCCTGCAGCTGCGTCTGCTTGTACAGGTTGTTGAGCACCACCTCGGGCACTTCGCCGCGCTTGAGCTCGATCACCACCCGCATGCCGGACTTGTCGGACTCGTCCTGGATGTGGCTGATGCCTTCGATCTTCTTCTCGTTGACCAGCTCGGCGATGCGCTCGAGCAGGTTCTTCTTGTTCACCTGGTAGGGGATCTCGTCGACGATGATCGCCTGGCGGTCGCCCTTGCCGATGTCTTCGAAGTGCACGCGGGCACGCATCACCACGCGGCCACGGCCGGTGCGGTAGCCCTCGCGCACGCCGCTCAGGCCGTAGATGATACCGGCGGTGGGGAAGTCGGGCGCCGGGATGATCTCCATGAGTTCATCGACGCTGCAATCCGGGTTCTTCAGCGCGTGCAGGCACGCATCCACCACCTCGTTGAGGTTGTGCGGCGGGATGTTGGTGGCCATGCCCACCGCGATACCGGCCGAGCCGTTGACCAGCAGGTTGGGCAGCCGCGTGGGCAGCACGTGCGGCTCTTTGTGGCTGCCGTCGTAGTTGGGCCCGAAGTCGACCGTGTCCTTGTCGATGTCGGCCAGCAGCTCGTGCGCGATCTTGTCCAGGCGGATTTCGGTGTACCGCATGGCGGCAGCGTTGTCGCCGTCGATCGAGCCGAAGTTGCCCTGGCCATCGATCAGCATGTGGCGCAGCGAGAAGGGCTGCGCCATCCGGACGATGGTGTCGTAGATGGCCGAGTCACCGTGCGGGTGGTACTTACCCATCGTTTCACCCACGGCCTGCGCACTCTTGCGGTACTTGGCGTTGTAGGTGTTGCCCATCTCGTTCATCGCGTACAGCACGCGGCGATGGACGGGCTTGAGGCCGTCACGGGCATCGGGCAGGGCCCGGCCGACGATCACGCTCATCGCGTAATCGAGGTACGAACGCCGCATCTCCTCTTCGAGGCTGATGGGCAGGGTTTCCTTGGCGAATTGCGTCATGCGTGATGGTGGGATGCGCTGGGCAACCCCCGATTGTAGATCGCGCGCGCAGGGCGCTTTCCGCTCGCTTTTCCAGACAGCCGGCCGCGCGGCTTGTCGTAACACAGCAACAAGTGAAGGCTGTAAGGACCTGTCTGAGGGACTTGACTTGAGCCTTCGTCGGCGTATGGCAGAATGGGTTGTGCGTTATTCGCTAGGGTATACCCCCGTTGGTTGCCCCAGCCAAAAGGGACCCCAGGCAGTTCGGCTGCCGTCAAACGTCGACCAACGTAAGGATTCACACATGAAAAAACTGAACAACATTGCCGCCCTGTTCGCTGTTGCCGCCCTGACCGCTGGCGCGGCCCAAGCTCAAGCGATCGACAACTGGCGCGGCTCCGACGGCACCGTGTGGAAGAACGGCACCAATGAACTGTGCTGGCGCGATGCCTTCTGGACCCCGGCCACCGGCGTTCAAGGTTGCGACGGCGTGCCCGCCCCGGCCGCTGCGCCCGCTCCTGCTGCTGCCCCCGCTCCGGCACCTGCTGCCGCCCCCGCCCCCGTGGTGGTGCCGCCCGCTCCCGCCAGCGAGAAGGTCAGCTTCGCCGCTGACGCCTTCTTCGACTTCGACAAGGCTGTTCTGAAGCCCGAAGGCAAGGCCAAGCTGGACGACCTGGCCGACAAGGTCAAGGACCTGAACCTGGAAGTCATCATCGCCGTGGGTCACACCGACTCTGTCGGCTCCGAGGCCTACAACCAGAAGCTGTCGGTGCGTCGCTCCGAAGCAGTCAAGTCCTACCTGACCGGCAAGGGCATTGAAGCCAACCGCGTCTACACCGAAGGCAAGGGCGAACTGCAACCCGTGGCTGACAACAAGTCTGCTGACGGCCGCGCCAAGAACCGCCGCGTCGAAATCGAAGTGGTCGGCACCCGCGCCAAGTAAGCTGCCTTTGCTGTTCCCCGCAGGCCTGTTTGGGTCTGCCAGGAACGCAAGCAACGAGAACCCCGCCCCGGCGGGGTTTTTTCATGCCTGGATGGCGCTGATCAGCCCCCTGCGCGCCAGCTGTAACGGCACTTGTTGCTTTGTTTCTAGGGGGTTAGCATTGAACGCTTCCCCGCTCCTGCGGGAGGATCGCGCTGTCTGCCATGCCTGCCAGACCTGCCGTTCACCATGCCCAAGCCCTCATCCATCGAACCTGCCCAGGTGTCTTCCGTGCTGTCACGGCGTTCCACCGTGGCCTTGGTGTTCGCGATGGCGCTGGCGGGGGCGGCCGGGCTGGTGGCCTGGGGGCCGGTGAGCCTGGTGCCGCACATGCACCAGTTCGCCGATCAGCGTTCCCTGTGGGGCATGCCGTACGCCGTCAATGTGTGGTCGCACCTGCCGCTGCTGCCCATCGGGCTGTGGGGCATGTGGCGCGTCAGCCGTCTGCCCGGTGATGAGCTCTTGCGTTGGGTATGGGGCTGGTTCTTCTGCTGCCAGATGCTGGCCACGGTGGGGGGGATGGTCTACCACTGGAAACCCAGTGACGTCTCCTTCATCTGGGATCAGGTACCGCGCTCGGCGGCCTGCTCACTGTTCGCCGCCGCCTTTCTGGCCGAGCGCATCGACCGTCGCTTCGGGCTGGGCCCCGCCATCGCGACGGCCCTGATCGCCACCTTGCTCGGTGGCATCTGGTGGCTCTACAGCCTGCATGTGTGGGGCGTGGGTGATCTGCGGCCCCTGATCTGGCTGGAGCTGAGCCCCATTGCGCTGGTGGCCACGGGTGCCTGGACGCTGCACGGCCACCTGCTGTCACGCCAGGACTGGATGCGATCGCAGCTGAGCTTCGTGGTGGCGCAGACGGTGGACTGGGCCGACCGGCCGTTCTTCGACTGGTCAGGCCAGGTGATCAGTGGCCATTCCATGCGCCATCTGGCGCTGGCGGCCTGTGTGGGCTGGGTGGCCTGGCGTCTGGGCTCGGGCAGTGGGCGGCGCGTGCCGCACAACCAGCCCTTGCCCGCAGGCGTGATACTGGGCGAGCCGATGGCGGCTCAGACCAGCGCCACATCCTTCCCGGACAGCCGCTTGGCCAGCTGAGTGGCCAGGCGGTTGGTGGTGCCGTAGATCGACAGCTGCGGGTTGGCGCCGACGCTGGTCGGGAACACCGAGCCATCGTGCACCGACAGATTGGACACGTGCCAGTGCACGCCATCGGGCTGGAGCACGCCGCGCTGTTCGTCACCCGCCATGGCGCAGCCGCCCATCACGTGCGCGCTGCCCGCGCCAGTCAGGAAGGGGCGCATCTCGAACTCGTTGATGGCCTTCTTGGCCTCGGCCCAGCTGGTGTAGTACTTGCCTTGCTGGTGGTAGGGCAGCACCTTCTGCGCGCCGGCCGCGAACTGGATCTCGGCCATGCTCAGCAGCGAGCGGCGGAAGCCGTCGAGCACATAGGGCGTGAGCTGGTAGTGCAGCAGCGGTGAGCCGTCCACGTTCAGGAACACGCTGCCGCCTTCGGATTCAGGGTGGAAGCCGTCGCGCATCAGCGAGAGCAGCATCTGCGTGTGCGGGTAGTGCTTGAGGCGCTCGGCCAGGTCACCGGCGATGCCGCCCAGCAGCACGGCCACCAGGCCGGGGTGGATGGGCGCGGCCTCGATCTTGTAGCCGATGGGGCCATCGACCGGGCCGGTGTGCAGGAAGTGGTCGGAGTAGATGGACTGCGGCGCGCCCGTCCAGCCCTCGATCTTGTCGGCATAGACAGCCGACGAGAAGGACACCGGGTGCAGGAAGGTGCGCTTGCCGATCAGACCATGCGGATCAGGCGTGTCGGAGCGCTTGAGCAGGGCAGGCGAGTTGATGGCACCACCGGCCACCACGTAGTGCTTGGCCGTGATGGTCAGGACCTTGTCCGACACCTTGTCGCCGTTCTGGCGGATGCCCACGCACTTGAGCTGCTGGACCTGGCCATCCTTGATGGTGAAGGATTCGGCGCGGGTCTGGTAGTACAGGCGCGCACCGGCCGTGAGGGCCGCCGGGATGGTGGTGACCAGCATCGACTGCTTGGCATTGGTCGGGCAGCCCATGCCGCACGAGCCGATGTTCCAGCAGCCGCGCACATTGCGCGGGATCACGTGCGAGGGCAGGTTCAGCTTGGTCGAGCCTGTGCGCAGCAACTCGTTGTTCGGGTTGGGCGGCACTTCCCAGGGGGCCACGCCCAGGCGGGTCTCGGCCTGCTGGAACCACGGGGCCATGGACTCGACGGTGTAGTCCTTCAGGCCGAAGCGGTCCTGCCAGTACTTGAGGGTGTCGGGCGGCGTGCGGAAGGAGCTCGTCCAGTTGATGACGGTGGTGCCGCCCACGCAGCGGCCCTGCAGGATGGCGACGCTGTTGTCGACGTTGGCCCGCGCCGCGCTCTCTTGATAGAGCGTGGTGTAGGCCTCGGTCTCCTTCTGGTTGAAGTCGCTGCTGGTCTTGAGCGGGCCTTCTTCGAGCAGGATGACATCCAGGCCGGCACGGGTGAGTACTTCAGCCGTGACGCCGGCGCCGGCGCCGGTGCCGACGATCACGACATCGCAGCTCAGCTTCTCGGGCAGGCCTTGTTCACCATTGAAAACCTTCCAGCCATGCTGCTGCATGCCGTCGCGAAAAACATCGGGCTGTTTGCTCATATCGCCATCGGGCCGGGGTAGCCCACATGAGACCAGTAGTCGGGGATCGTGAAGTAGGCCATGCACGTCAGGGCGCGCGCGGCCGCGTAGGAAATGTTGGGCACCAGGGAGTCGGAGGACTGCAGTTCGCGCAGGGCATGGATCACCTGCTCGTCGCTGGCATCGGCCCAGGAGGTCCACATGCCGGAGAGCATCCAGCGGGTGGGTGCGTTGGCCAGCATGCCGGCCAGCAGGGCGATCTCGTTGCGCTTGGCCTGGGGCAGGCTGTTGATCAGGGCCTCGAGGTTGCCCAGATAACGCTCCAGCATCGCTTCGCGCTCAGGCGTTCCCGCCGCGGGCAGCATCGGCCCCAGCACGCCACGGGCCACGGCCTTGAAGACCTCGCGGCCGTGCGGCGTGAGCGCCGTGCCTTCAAACCCCCGGCGGAACCAGATGCCACCGCCGACGGCAGCACCGACGGCCACCACGGCCAGGGTCGTCTTGAGGAACCAGCGTCGCTTTGGCGACGCCGGTGCGGGGGAAGCGGAAGCAGTACTCATGGGCGGGCTCAGGGGGCTGCATGTGAGGCGTGTGACGTTTTTTGGGGACTCCACGCCAGCCGGGGGATCTTAAATGGAAACGTTTGATTTCAGATTGCTCTAAAGTACGGGAAGACCCCAGGGCTCCCCGCGTCTGAATGGCGCCTTAGGTGTGTGGAACTGTTGCAGAATGGCTGTAATTGTTTTGCGGACGCCCCCTGGGCGCTTTTTTTCGTTTCCATAGAGATAGAGGATGACAAGCATGGCAAGCGCGAAGCCCTGGCTGGCCCACTACCAACCTGGTGTGCCCGCCGAGATCGACCCGAGCATCTACAACTCGCTGGCCGATCTTCTGGATGAATCATTCAAGAAGTTCGCGCGGCGTGATTCGGCGGCCTTCATGGGCGGCCGCTGGACGTTCGAGCAGTTCGACGAGGCCTCGAAGGTGATGGCCGGCTGGCTGCAGTCGAAGGGCCTGAAGCAGGGCGCGCGCGTGGCGCTGATGATGCCCAACGTGCCTCAGTACATGGTCGCAATCGCGGCCGTGCTGCGCGCCGGCTATGTCGTCGTCAACGTGAACCCGCTGTACACGCCCCGCGAGCTGGAGCACCAGCTGAAGGATTCGGGCGCCGAGGCCATCGTCATCCTGGAAAACTTTGCTGTCACGCTGCAGGAAGTGATCGACCGCACGCCGGTCAAGCACGTGGTGCTGGCCGCCATGGGCGACATGCTGCCGTGGGCCAAGGGCAAGCTGGTGAACTTCGTGGTGCGCCACGTCAAGAAGATGGTGCCCGAGTTTTCGCTGCCCAACGGCAACGGCCGCCAGGTGATCCGCTTCAACGACATGATGGCCCAGGGCGCGAGCGCCAAGTTCACGCGCCCGACGATCAAGTCGGACGACGTGGCCTTCCTGCAGTACACGGGCGGCACAACCGGCGTGTCCAAGGGCGCGACGCTGCTGCACAGCAACATCGTGGCCAACATCCTGCAGGTCGAGGCCTGGTTCAAGCCCGAGCTGGACAAGAACGGCAACGAGCAACTGGTGGGCGTGTGCGCACTGCCGCTGTACCACATCTTCGCGCTGACGGCCTGCTACATGGTGGGCGCGCGCATGGGGACGCTCAACATCCTGATCGCCAACCCGCGTGACATCCCCGGCTTCATCAAGACGCTGCAAGGCTTCAAGGTGAACCAGTTTCCGGCCGTGAACACGCTGTACAACGGCCTGGTGAACCACCCCGAGTTCAGCAAGCTGGACTTCTCCGGTCTGCGCGTGTGCAACGGCGGCGGCATGGCCGTGCAGCAGGCCACGGCCGACAAGTGGAAGCAGGTCACGGGCTGCCCGATCGTGGAAGGCTACGGCCTGTCCGAGACGGCGCCGGTGGCCACCATCAACCGCCTGGACAACACCGCGTTCAACGCCGCCATCGGCCTGCCGGTGCCTTCGACCGAGATCGCGATCCTGGACGATGCCGGCAATGAGCTGGCCATCGGCGAGGCGGGCGAGATCGCCATCCGTGGTCCGCAGGTGATGGCCGGCTACTGGAACCGCCCGGACGAGACCGCCAAAGTCATGACGGCCGACGGCTACTTCCGCACCGGCGACGTGGGCGTGATGGACGCGACCGGCCTGTGCAAGATCGTGGACCGCAAGAAGGACATGATCCTGGTGTCGGGCTTCAACGTGTACCCCAACGAGGTGGAGCAGGTGGTGAACCTGCACCCGGGCGTGGTGGAGTGCGCTGCCGTGGGCGTGCCCGATGCCAAGTCGGGCGAGGCGGTGAAGCTGTACGTGGTCAAGAAGGACCCGACGCTGGCCGAGGAAGACCTGGCGCGCTTCTGCAAGGAACAGCTGACGGGCTACAAGTGCCCGAAGTACATCGAGTTCCGCGACGATCTGCCCAAGACCAACGTGGGCAAGATCCTGCGGCGCGAGCTGCGTGATGAGCAGAAGAAGGCGGCTTGATCGCTTTTTAGCTTCTCGCTAATGGAAAGGCCGCTGTGTTTGCAGCGGCTTTTTTCATGGTTGCTTTGCTTTGCGTGCTTGGGGTGGGGCGCTTTGTCGTTGCAGCGCGGGGCGCGGGATGTGGGGGTGGCCGTTCGGGCTTCAATGTTGGCGGTCACGCCTGCGGCGTGACTCCCTTGCGATGCTCGCGTCGAGGTGGGGCCGCATAACTCACTCCGCGGCCTTTGGCCGCTGCGTTCAAACATATGCGGCCAGTCAGATGAACGAAGCACGCGCTGCGCGCGTGCCCACCTCGCCGCTGCGCTTCTCAGCGCCAACAAGGCGCCCGGCCGGCCACCCCCACATCCCTGGTTCGCCCCGCTGGTGGTGTGTGGAGAATGAGGGCGCGAAGAGCAGGCCGTCAGTCCATCGTGACCAGCATTGGCACAAGCGCTTGCGCGCCCATTGGCGTCAATTCGAGTGCCCGGCCACCGGCGCGACGAATCCAGGCTTGCTCGATGAAGTGTTCAAGCAGTTCATCTGCGAGCTGCCCGGCAAGATGATCACGCCGCTCCGACCAGTCCAGGCAAGGGTATGCGAAGCGTCGCCCAGATGTCGCACTCCTGGGCTGCATACCGAGGCTTGTCAGCCATGCCAGTCCGGAGGGCGTGAGCTCATAACCTTGTGGGCTGACCTTCAAGCCCTCTCGCGCCTGCAAGGTGGCAAGCACTTTGACGCCCAGCGCGCCGGCCAGATGCCCATAGCAGCATCGCGCAAACCTGAGGCGCTTGCGCGCAGGATGTTCCCAGGAGCGGTTATGCGTGGAGCGCTCTGCCACCACGGCCAGCGCCTCAAGTGCATGCGCCACCTCTTGATTGGCCAGCTTGTAGTAGCGGTGCCGGCCCCTGGCTTCGCAAATGAGCAGCCCTGCGTCCAGCAACTTGGACAGATGCCCGCTGGCGGTGGGCGCGGTGACTGACGCTGCGGACGCGAGTTCGCTCGCGCTCGCCAGCTCCCCCGACATCAGGTATGCAAGCATCAGCGAACGGGTGGGCTCCGCCATCATCGCGGCAACGCTGGCAATGCGGGGCTCATATGCGGCGGGGAGAGACATGCGCCTAGCCTAACGCACTCACGGAGTCGGGCGGGGCCTGCTCGCGATTCGACAATCCATAGTCCCGAATCACATGAGCGATACGCAAGCGGTAGTCGGAAAGTATTCGGGACCGCCCTTGGTGTTGGGCCATGCGGTGCCCATGGTGGTTGCGCCAACGCTGCACCGACTGCTCGTCTTGCCAGAAACTCAGAGACAGGAAGCGCCCTGGCTGTTTGACGCTTTCGAAGCGCTCGATGGAAATGAACCCATCAAGGCCCATCAGCGACGCAGTCAACTCATTGGCCAGGTCGAAGTAGCTCTGCGTCAGCCCGGAGCGTGGCTCCAGCTCGAAGATGACGGCGATCACGGCATCACCTCACGGCTTCTGTTCAGGGTGGATGTCAGGCCTTCCAGCCAGGTGCGCTCTTCACGCAGGATGAATCGTCTGGACTGGGCCAACTCGAAATTGCGCCTCCCTTCGTCGTCCTCTTTGAGCGCGGTGCGATACCTTTCATACGCAGCCATGTCGTCAAAGCTGATCAAGCCCCAGGCGATGTCGTTACTGCCTTCATGAGGCAAGAAATATCCGATCAGGTTCCCGCCGCACCGCGGAATGATTCGGCCCCAGGCTTCGGCATAGTGGGCAAATGCAGATCGCTGGAAGGGGTCGATCTGGTATCGAATAAAGCATGTGATGGTCATGTCAGAAGGCATAAGTGAAGAGCCTCCTGACTGTTCCCGATCTTTGGTTGCGATTGCTTCGGTTTGCGCCGAAGTGATGGGATGTGTGTTCCTGATCGCTGGCGGGGCTGGCCGGGGCGCATCCGTGTCTAACCTGCATCCATATGCAGGCAGACTGATGCCTGCCGTCCGTCAATCACTGAACCCGCAGCACCTCAAACTGCTGTCGGATTGAAGCGACCTGTATCGACACCTCATCACCCTCGCATTTACCCAGCAGGGCCCTGCCCAGAGGGGATTCGCTGCTGATGACCTGAACGAGCTGATCGCCACTGACCAACCTCATGCTGCCCCCATCCAGGCCGAGAAAGAGATGTCGTTGCTTGTCATCGGCATCGACTAGGCAGACCAGTGCGCCGAGCTGTATGCCTTTGCTGGCGTCGTAGAGGCGCGGGCGGAATTGGTGCCAAGCGGCCATCGCCTGGCGGATGGCTTCGGCGCGGCGTGCCTGGCCGGTGGCCAGGTAGGCGGCTTCGAGCCCCAATGTGTCGTACTTGTTTTCGGCGATGTTTTCTTCGTGGGTCGCCGTTTCATGGGCCACCCGTGCTGCCTGCTCGGTTTGCAGCAGGTCTTCGGCAAGCCTTTCCAGCACCTGCTGCTGCTGCAGGAATTTATCCATGGTGAAAGGTCGAGCCGGTTTTTTCCATCATGGCAGGGTCAGGTCCAGGCCGAGCATTTTGGCAAGGCCGAAGGCGAGGAGCAACAGGCCAGAGAGCAACAGCACGAAGACGACGGCCACGGTTGCGCTTGCGCGCAACACCGCGCCCTGTTTCGCCTTGCCCTTCCCCTTTCTCCCCTGGTCGTAGTGCCACTTGATCGCGAAGAACATGCCCGTAGCCAGCACGATGACCTTGAACACAATGAAGACTGTAGGAACCCAATCCATTTCGAGCATTTCCGGACTATTGCTGGGCAGAACTTTGCCAGACCATCTGATTTGATACCAGATTCAGTTTTCTGAAAAAACTACGTATCAGATGGCAGGCTGGTATGGTGCGTGATCCACCTCAGACGCCAGTTCCTGCAGACCAGCCGCCCTGTCATGAAACGCTACGAAGTCCTTGCCGATGAGCTTGCCGAGTCCATCGCGCAGGGGCGCATACGCCCAGGAGAGCGGCTCCCGTCGGTTCGGGAGGCCCTGCCGCAGCAGAGGCGTCAGTCCATCGACCGTGTTCCAGGCGTACTACCTGCTGGAAGCACGCGGGCTGATCGAGGCGCGGCCGCGGTCCGGCTACTTCGTCAGCCGCGCCACAGCGAAGCATGTGGAGCCCGAACCGTCTGCGCCGGCTGTTGCCGGTCGTCCGGTGGAGATTTCGGAGCTGGTGTTCCAGGTGCTGGGGCACGCGAAGAACCGCGCGCTGGTGCCGATGGGGGCGGCCTTTCCGAGCCCCGGGCTGTTTCCGTTGCCCAAGTTGGCGCTCTCCATGGGCAAGGCCATGCGGCGCCTCGATCCATGGCAGACCGTGGAAGATCTCTCACCGGGCAGTGCCGAGCTGCGCCGGCAGATCGCCATGCGCTATCTGCCGATGGGCTGCGGTGTCGATGCCGATGAGCTCGTCATCACGAACGGTGCGATGGAAGCGCTCAACCTGTGCCTGGAGGTGGTCACCGAGCCGGGTGATCTGGTCGCCGTGGAGTCGCCGACCTTCTATGCGGCCCTCCAGGCGCTCGAGCGCCGCAAGCTGCGTGCGGTCGAGGTGGCCACCCACCCGCGCACGGGCATCGACGTCAACGCGCTGGCGGCCGTGCTGAGCGAGCACCCGGTCAAGGCATGCTGGCTCATGCCGAATTTCCAGAACCCCCTCGGCAGCCTGATGCCGGACGCATCCAAGCAGGCGCTGGTCGAGCTGCTGGCCAGGCACCAGGTGCCGCTGATCGAGGACGACGTGTACGGCGAGCTCTACTTCGGCCCCAGCAGGCCGAGGCCCGCCAAGGCCTGGGACCGCAGTGGCCTGGTGATGCACTGCAGCTCGTTCTCCAAGACCCTGGCGCCTGGCTACCGGGTCGGTTGGGCAGCGGCCGGGCGGTTCACGGCCGAGGTGGCGAAGCGCAAACTGATGAGTTCGCTGGCGGCGCCTGTTCCATCGCAGGAGGGGCTCAGCGAATACCTTCGCCATGGCGGCTACGACCGGCATCTGCGCCAGCTTCGCGGCCTGCTGGCGCAGCAGCAGCAACAGGTGCTGCGTGGCATCGCCAGGCACTTCCCTGCGGGCACGAAAGCCACGAGTCCTGAGGGCGGCTACTTCGCCTGGGTGGAGCTGCCGCCCAGCGTCAATGCGCTGGAGCTGCATCGCCTGGCGCTGTCGCATGACGGTAAGCGTCCGGCGAACCCATGTTGACATGCTGCGCGGCGCTCGGAGTCAGGCAGCCTGAGGTATCCAGCGATGGGGCAACAGTTCGCCAATGTGACTGGCTTTGTGCGTAGGCAGTCGCCGCAA
>JBMOQM010000015.1:0-171802 GCA_049322875.1 Pseudomonadota bacterium | reverse complement strand
CCACTCTAATGCAAATACGCCCACAGCACTTGCCCACACAACGAGGAACACAATACTCCCGCGTTTAAGGCTGCGCTCATTTGTTAGTGCCTTCTCGTCCTTCAAGCTTACTCCTTTGGCCTAACGCAATGTAGACGACAAAACTGTCCGCGAACACTCCAGGTTATGCGACACAGATGTCGCATAACCTCGCGCCAACAAATCGTGCCCAGACGCCATTCGCCCCAGAGATCTGCCTGATCGCATGCCCCTCACTCCCACGTTATTGGACAGGCGTTTACGCCTTTGTTACGCCACTATAACGACACCAGCGACCTGCCCTTCCGGGGGCTCTCCCGAAGCAAGCAATCAGCCAAAGAAAAACCCCCTCACGCCATCGGCATGAGGGGGTTCTTTGTCTGGTGCCGCCTGTCGGATTCGAACTGACGACCTACCGCTTACAAGGCGGTTGCTCTACCAACTGAGCTAAGGCGGCATGCTTTCAATGAAGAAGCAAGGGCCGCATTGTAATGCAGCCCTTGATGACTTCTGGCGCTTACTTGATGCGCCGCAGCGACGGTCTGCCACCGCCCGGAGGCGCAGCAGGAGGCTCGGGATCATTACCACCCGCCTCATCCTGCGGTACCACCTCCAGCGCAACCGCGGCATCGGGATCCGTGTCCGGCACGCTGGCCAGGCGGATACCCGATTTACGCTCACCAACAACAGGTACCTCGGCACCGTCTTCGGCATCCTGCGGCGTGGGCACCGGGAAGGCCATGCCCTGCCCGTTCTCACGGGCATAGATGGCGATCACGTGGTCCACCGGCACCGCGATGTCACGCGCCACGCCACCGAAACGCGCCTTGAACTCGATGTACTCGTTGCCCAGCTGCAACTGGCTCGTAGCATCGAAGCTCACGTTCAGCACGATCTCGTTGTTCTTGACGTATTCGCGCGGCACCTGCACCGTCTTGTCGACGTACACCGCCAGGTAAGGCGTGAAGCCGTTGTCGGTGCACCAGTCGTGCAGGGCCCGGATCAGGTAGGGGCGGGTGGAACTGCCCTGGGCGTCGGCGTCGGTCGGCGTGGTCATGAAATCCCGGTTCGTCGTCGTTACTTGCGCATCACCTTCTCGGAGGGCGTCAGCGCCTCGATGTAGGCAGGCCGCGAGAAGATGCGCTCAGCATACTTCAGCAGCGGCAGCGCATTCTTCGACAGCTCGATGCCATAGTAATCCAGGCGCCACAGCAGGGGCGCGATGGCCACGTCCAGCATGGAGAAGTCATCCCCCAGCATGTACTTGTTCTTCAGGAAGATGGGCGCCAGCTGCGTCAGGCGGTCGCGGATCTGCGAACGGGCCTTCTCGAGTTGCTTGTCGTTGCCCTTGAGGCCGCCGCGGCCTTCGAGCAGGTTCACGTGAGCGAACAGTTCCTTCTCGAAGTTCAGCAGGAACAGGCGCACACGGGCACGGGCCACCGGATCACCAGGCATCAGTTGCGGGTGGGGGAAGCGCTCGTCGATGTACTCGTTGATGATGTGCGACTCGTACAGGATCAGGTCGCGCTCGACGAGGATGGGCACCTCGTTGTAGGGGTTCATCAGGGCGATGTCTTCCGGCTTGGCGAAGACGTCGACGTCGCGGATCTCGAAATCCATGCCCTTCTCGAAGAGCACGAAGCGGCAGCGGTGCGAATAGGGGCAAGTCGTACCGGAATAAAGCACCATCATGGCGGCAGGATCCTCAATCAGAAACAGGCAAATGCCAAAAACAACGAAGCGCAGTGGCACCCCGCGAAGGGTGTTCACTGCGCCAGACACCCTTTGATCAAGGGCGCCGTCGACACTCAGTTCACTTCACGTCTTTCCAGAACGCGGCGTTCAATCGCCAGGCAACGAACAGGAAGCCGATGAGGAAGATCATCACGCCCACACCGATGCGGATGCGGTGCTGAGCGTTCGGCTCAGCCATCCACGTCATGTAGGCCACCAGATCGGCCATCGCACTGTCGTACTCCTGGGCCGACATTTTACCCGGGGTCAACTGCTCGAATCCAGTGAAGGTGTGAACCTTCTTTTTTTCATCATGTGGATCGACCTCTTCCTTGTAGACCGCGGCGCGTTCACCCTGCAGTTCCCACAGCACGTGCGGCATGCCCACATTGGGGAAGACAAGGTTATTCCAGCCCGTGGGGCGGGTGTCGTCCTTGTAAAAGGTGCGCAGGTAGGTGTAGAGCCAGTCCGGGCCGGTGCCGGCATGGCTGGCCCGGGCGCGGGCGGCCAGGGTCAGGTCGGGCGGCACGGCGCCGAACCAGTCCTTGGCGTCACGCGGCTTGATGGCCGCGGTCATGGTTTCGCCCACCTTTTCGGCGGTGAACAGCAGGTTCTGCTTGATCTGGTCCTCGGTGAGGCCGATGTCCTGCAGCCGGTTGTAACGCACGAAGGCGGCCGAGTGGCAGTTCAGGCAGTAGTTGACGAACAGCTTGGCGCCGTTCTGCAACGCGGCCAGGTCGGTCACGCGCTCCTTGGGGAAGCGGTCGAGCGGGGCCGTGCCTTCGGCGGCCTGGGCGCCCGAGACCAGCGCCAGCGTGGTCAGCAGCGAAGCGATGATGCGTTTGATCATGTTGGTGTGCTCCTGACGCTCAGTGGGGGTGGTAGGTCACGCGCTCGGGCACCGGCTTGAAGGTGCCCAGCTGGCTCCACCACGGCATCAGCAGGAAGAAACCCAGGTACAGCAGCGTGCCGATCTGCGCCATCTTCTCGTACACGGGCGACGGAGGCTCGATGCCCAGCCAGCCCAGCATCACGAAGTTCAGCACGAACACGCCGTAGACGATCTTGTGCCAGTCAGGACGGTAGCGGATCGACTTGACCGGGCTGTGGTCCAGCCAGGGCAGGAAGGCCAGGATCACCACCGCGGCGCCCATCACGACCACACCCCAGAACTTGGCTTCGAAGGTGTACAGCAGGGCGATGAAGACGGCTGCGCCGATGATGCCGCCGATCTTGGCGCCACTGCTGCCCTGGCCCTTGACCAGGTTCAGCAGCGCTGCCAGGCCGAGCAGTGCCGCGAACACATGCACCATCCAGTCGGTGGTGGCGCGGAGCATCGAGTAGAAGGGCGTGAAGTACCAGACCGGGGCGATGTGCGACGGTGTCTTGAGCGGATCAGCCGGCAGGAAGTTGTTGTACTCCAGGAAGTAGCCGCCGAACTCGGGCGCGAAGAAGATCACCGCCGTGAACACGATCAGGAAGCCCGCCACGCCCATGATGTCGTGCACCGTGTAGTAGGGGTGGAAGGGGATACCGTCCAGCGGGATGCCGTTGGCGTCCTTCTTGGCCTTGATCTCGATGCCATCGGGGTTGTTGGAGCCCACTTCGTGCAGCGCGATCAGGTGCGCCACCACCAGGCCCAGCAGTACCAGCGGCACAGCGATCACGTGCAGCGCGAAGAAGCGGTTCAGCGTCGCGTCACCCACCACGTAGTCGCCGCGGATCAGGATGGCCAGGTCAGGGCCGACGAATGGGATCGCCGAGAACAGGTTGATGATCACCTGGGCGCCCCAGTACGACATCTGGCCCCAGGGCAGCAGATAGCCCATGAAGGCCTCTGCCATCAGGCACAGGAAGATCAGGCAGCCGAAGATCCAGACCAGCTCACGCGGCGTGCGGTAGGAACCATAGATCAGCCCGCGGTACATGTGCAGATACACCACCACGAAGAAGGCCGAGGCCCCGGTGGAGTGCATGTAGCGCACCAGCCAGCCCCAGGGCACATCACGCATGATGTACTCGACGCTGGCGAAGGCCACAGGGATGCCGGCGGCATTGAGCGTGCCGTCGGGCTTGTAGTTCATGACCAGGAAGATGCCGGTCACGATCTGGATCACCAGCACCAGCAGGGCTAGCGAGCCGAAGAAGTACCAGAAGTTGAAGTTCTTGGGGGCGTAGTACTGCGCGGCGTGTTCGTTCCAGAGCTTGGTGGCCGGGAACCGGTTGTCCACCCAGGTCATGAACTTCACGCCGGCCGAGGCGCCTGCGGGCGCTTGCTTGAATTCAGCCATGTCGATGTGCTCCTGCCTCAGGCCTGCTTGTCTTCACCAATGAGGATCTTGGTGTCCGAGAGGTACATGTGCGGCGGCACTTCGAGGTTGTCGGGCGCGGGCTTGTTCTTGAACACGCGACCGGCCATGTCGAAGGTGGAGCCGTGGCAGGGGCACAGGAAGCCGCCCGGCCAGGTTTCGGGCAGCGAAGGTTGGGCGCCGGCCTGGAACTTCGCGGTCGGCGAACAGCCCAGGTGGGTACAGATGCCCACCGTCACCAGGATCTCGGGCTTGATCGAGCGGTGGCGGTTCTGGGCGTACTTGGGGGTAAGTTCATCCGGTTTGCGCTGGGAATCCGGGTCGGCGAGCTCGCCGCCGATCTTTTCCAGCTCGGCCAGCTGGGCGGGCGTGCGCTTGATGATCCAGACGGGCTTGCCGCGCCATTCCACCGTGAGCATCTCGCCCTCTTTGAGGGTGCTGATGTCGGCTTCGACGGCGGCGCCGGCCGCACGGGCCTTTTCGGAGGGCTGGAAAGTCAGGGCGAAGGGCACGGCGGCGGCAACGCCACCTGCACCACCGGTGACGCAGGCGATGGTCACCCACGTCCGGCGGCTTTGATCCACTGGCTGATTGCTCATTGGTTCCTCGGGGACGATGAACGATGGAAGGGGGTTGGCTGTTATTCTAGCCATGGGCCCTATGGTTTATAACCATGCCAGACGGGCACGCGCAGTCAGATCAAACCCTGTGCATTTAGATTATTTCCCAACACCAACCAGTGCTAGAAGATAGGAGCGGGCGCATGAGTTTCATGACCGAATTCAAGGAATTTGCCGTCAAGGGCAATGTGGTCGACCTGGCCGTGGGCGTCATCATCGGCGGGGCCTTCGGCAAGATCGTGGATTCGGTGGTCAATGACCTGATCATGCCGCTGGTGGGCAAGGTGGTCGGCGGCCTGGATTTCTCCAATTACTACGTCGCCCTGGCCGGGCAGCCCGCAGGCCTGGCGCTGGCGGATGCCAAAAAACTCGGCGCCGTGTTCGCCTGGGGTAATTTCGTCACTGTGGCCCTGAATTTCGCGATTCTGGCCTTCATCATCTTCCTGATGATCAAGCAGATCAACCGGCTGCGCGCACAACCGGCACCGGCCGCGCCCGCCGCCCCGGCGCCCACGCCGGAAGACATCGTGCTGCTGCGGGAAATTCGTGACAGTTTGAAACGGTAACGCAAGTCCGGATCCATCCGGCCGATATCTGGATCGAAAGGGGTGCAAGTCTTCGCCCCGCTTGTGATCTGGATGTAAACCAACCGTGACTGATCCCCGACTGGACCGTCTGCTCGAACCTGCTGTAACCCGCCTGGTGGCGGGCATGACGCAGGCCATCGACAAGACAGGTACCCAGCTGGGCATGCTGGCCCTGGCGGCCAGCAGCAATGCCGAGCGCCAGGCGTTGATGAACGCCGAATACGACCTGCAGCGCCGTTGCACGGTGGTCGGTCAGGCGTTCGCGCGTGATCTGGGCGAGCGCGTCGCCAAGGATCTGCAGCGCCAGCAGCCCGAGGGTACGGCCTATGCCGACACCGACTGGACGGCCCTGCGCCTGGTGGAGAACGCCGAGGTCGAGGAAACCGTCACCGCCGCGCGCCTGACCCGGCTGCTGGAGATCGACACCGAGGCCTCGCTGCGCGAACTCCGTGGTTATTTCGTCACGCTTCAAGAGGCCGAACCGGGCGATGAGGTGTTCCCCCTGCGGCCGGCCATCGTGGGCAAGGCGCTGCTCAAGGCCGTGACGCAGGCCAGCGAGGACACCGCCGCCCAGCAGCAACTGGCCCGCGTGCTGGCCGTGCATGCCAGCGCCGCGCTCAAGGCCTGCTATGAACAGTTGCTGGCAGAGTGCCGCCAGCATGGCGTGACACAGGCCCCGCTGCTGGTGCGCAAGCCCACCAGGCACACGGGCAGCCCGGGGCTGGAGCGTGATTCCACGCGCTCATCGACCAGCGGTGCGCCCCTGACATCGGGCCATGGTGCGCTGGGTGCCTCTGGTGAGGCGAACGATTGGACGCCACCTCCATCGATGAAGGCCCTGGGTGATCTGTTCGGTGTGGCCTTGCCCTCTCCTGAGGAACTCAAGGCCGCGGCAGCACGCGCCTCGGGCCTGGCGGGTAGCAGTGGCAGTGGGGGCAATGGCGGTGGGCTGCCCGGCAGCGCTGGCGGCAACACCTCGGCATCGGGCCCCGCGGCGGCCGGTGGTGCTCGCGGGCAAGGCCTGAGCGACGCTGCTTCGGGCACATCCGATGTCGACAGCGGCATGCTCGGCCTGATGCGCCGGCTGCAGAGCCTGTCTTCCGTGGCATCCGGCTGGGCCGTGTCCGCTCCGGGCGGCCTGGGCACCCACGAGGCGCCCACCCCATCCAACCTGATCCGCGTCCACCGCGAAGAGCTTTTGCAGGCCAGTGGCGGCACCGCCCTGGACCAGATGGTCATCGACATCGTGGCCACGCTGTTCGACCAGGTGCTCTCCGACCCCAAGGTGCCGCCGCAGATGGCGCGCCAGATCGGGCGTCTGCAGTTGCCCGTGCTTCGGGTGGCCCTGCGTGACCAGAGCTTCTTCCACTCGCGCAAGCACCCGGTGCGTCGCCTGGTCAACCGCATGGCCAGCCTGGCCGTCGCTTTCGACCAACTGGACGACGGCCCGGGCCGCGAATGCATCCAGATCGTCACCGAACTGGTGCGCGAGATCGTCGAGGGCGATTTCGACCGGCTGGACCTGTACGAATCCAAGCTGGCCGACCTGGAGACCTTCGTTGCCTCGCAGACCGCGCGCGAGGTGGAAGAAAACGCTGCCGTGGCCGCCCTGCTCAGCGGCAAGGAAGCCGATCTGCGCGTGCAGCAGCGCTACATGCAGAAGGTGCGCAGCGAGCTGGCCGATCTGGAGGCGCCCGCCTTCCTCAAGGAGTTCCTGGCACAGATCTGGACCCAGGTGCAGGTGATGGTGGCCGCGCGCCACGGCCCGGACAGCGACAAGGCCGTGCGCATGCGCAATGCTTCGCACCAACTAGTGCTGAGCGTGCAGCCCAAGGGGCACCCTTCGCTGCGGCAGGATTTCCTGCGCCAGCTGCCCCAGTTGATGAAGGACCTGCACGAGGGCCTGGACCTGATCCAGTGGGCGGCCGAGGCCAAGGAAGGCTTCTTCGCCCAGTTGCTGCCCTTGCACGCCGAGGCGCTGAAGGCCCCGCCCCCGCACGACCTGACCCTGCGCCTGCTGGAGCAACGCCTGCGCAAGGTCGAGCAGATCGCCATCCCCAGCCGCGAAGAGGCCGCCAACGACCCGCTGCCCGCGCCCAGCTCCACCACGGAGCCCGGCCCTCTGGCCATGGCCGCCACGCTGTCACCTCAGGAGGCCCAGTCGGCCGGCTGGGTCAGCGAAGCCAGCCTGCTGGACGAGCACAGCGGTGATGGCTCTCTGGACATCGACCTGAGTGCTGGCGACGAGCCCGATCTGGTCAGTGTCGATGTGGACCTGCCGCTGGATTCACCCGCGCCGCCGGCTGCTGGCCCCTCGCTGGTGAACTACATCCAGGCCGGTGCCGCCTACCGCATGCTGCTCAAGGGGCAGTGGAAAAAGGTGCGCCTGACCTGGGTGTCCGAAGGGCGCACCTTCTTCATGTTCACGCAGGGGCATTCGCCGTCCAAGCAGACCATCTCGCTGACGGCCCGCACCCTCACGCAGATGTGCGCCTCAGGCCGCTTCAAGGCCTTCGAGCAGGCCCAGTTGCTGGAGCGCGCCACCATCCGTGCCCGCCGCCAGTTGGCCGCGTTGAGCCAGCCGCGTGGCAGCAAGGTCGCGGCCTGAGCCGCAACCGCCCGCCGCTCATCACGCCTCGTCAGCCCGAAGCCGCCAGTTGGCGGGCCACATGCATCGCCTCCGTGAGGCTGGAGGGGTCTGCGCGGCCGGTGCCTGCCAGATCAAAAGCGGTACCGTGATCCGGGCTGGTGCGCACGAAGGGCAAGCCCAGCGTCACGTTCACCCCATGGGCCACGCCCAGGTACTTCACCGGGATCAGGCCCTGGTCGTGGTACATCGCCACCACCACGTCGAACTCGCCCGGATGCTCGGGCGGTGCGTGGCGGGCCCGCATGAAGACGGTGTCCGGCGCCAGCGGCCCGGTCACGTCCATCCCTTCGGCGCGCGCCGCGTCAAGTGCCGGAATGATCACGCGCAGCTCCTCATCACCGAACAAGCCGCCCTCACCCGCATGCGGATTGAGCCCGGCCACGGCGATGCGGGGCCGCTCGAACCCCATTTTCAGGAAGCTCTGGTGCGTGATGCGCACGGTGGCCAGCACGTTGTCGAAGGTGACGGCATCCAGTGCCTGCCGCAACGACACATGGATGGACACCAACACGGTGCGCAACTCATGGTTGGCCAGCATCATGCGCACGGGCACCAGCGGTTGCCCCTCGGGCGTGGCCAGCGCCTGCAGCAACTCGGTGTGGCCAGGAAAAGTCTCGCCTGCCAGTGAAAGAGATTCCTTGTGCAGTGGCGCCGTGACCAGCGCCAGCGCCCTGCCCTGCTGAACCAGCGCCGCCCCTTCGCGCACGCACAGAGCTGCTGCGGCACCCGCCTGCGCATCGATCTGCCCCCAGGGCAAGGCCTCCAGCCCCTCGGGCAGGCCATCTGGCTCCCACACCGGCACCACGATCGGAGCCGCCGCAGAAGCACCAGGGCCAGGCGTGCCCTGTACTGCCGGACGCGCTTCAGTGCGAACAGCCCACACCAGCAGCTTGGCCGCCTGGGGATAACGGCCCGCCAAGGCCACCACAGCCCGCCGCATCACCGCCGCTGATCCGACCACGACGGCGCCCGGAGCCTGCGGCGCAAGCCACTGCAAGGCCAGGATCTCCGGCCCGATGCCGCAGGGATCTCCCATGGACAGCACCAGGGGCGCGGGGCCACCCGTTACCCCGGCCAGGGCAGAGAAATCGTCGATGTCGGAAGGCTGATGTCGCATGCCCCGATTTTGACGGTTCACGGACATTGCCGCGCAGGCCCCGGCGGTACACTGACCAGCTATGAACTGGTTAGACGACATTCGCTGGGACGACCAAGGTCTGGTCCCCGTCATCGCCCAGGAAGTGGGCACGGGCGACGTGCTCATGTTCGCCTGGATGAACCGCGAAGCCCTGGCGCGCACCGCCGAACTGGGCGAGGCCGTGTACTGGAGCCGCTCGCGCCAGCGCCTTTGGCACAAGGGCGAGGAATCCGGACACACCCAAAAGGTGCATGACATCCGCCTCGACTGCGACAACGACGTGGTACTGATCAAGGTTGAACAGCTGGGCCATGAACCGGGCATTGCCTGCCACACGGGCCGTCACAGCTGTTTCTTCCAACGGCACGACAATGGCCGCTGGGTCGCTGTGGACCCGGTCTTGAAAGACCCGCAGAACATCTACAAATAGGGGCTCCGGGGTGCTTTGCGCGCCCGGGCAGCCTCTGCATTTTCATCATGAGCAATTCAGCTTCCCCCGCCACGCCCCCTGTCGACACGCTGGACGTGCTGCTGCGCGTGGCCGAGGTGATCGAGTCCCGCAAGGGCGGCGATCCCGACAAGAGCTACGTGGCCCGCCTGTTCCACAAGGGCACGGACACCATGCTCAAGAAGGTCGGCGAAGAGGCCACCGAGATGGTGCTGGCCGCCAAGGATCTGGCCCACGCTCCCGCTGATGAGGCCGCCCGCAAGGCCCTGGTGGGCGAATTGGCTGATCTGTGGTTTCATTCGATGGTGGCCATGGCCCACCTGGGCCTGAGCCCTCAGGATGTGGTGGCCGAGTTGGCCCGCCGCGAGGGCCTGTCCGGCCTGGAAGAGTTCGCACGGCGCACCCAACCGGCCGGTACGCAGGGCTGACAGCCCCTGATGCACCAAGTTGGCACGTATTTCGCAACAGACTGTTTTTGTAGTGGTAAGGTCATAAGACCGTTGAGGAGCAGACGATGGGATCGTTGAGCATTTGGCACTGGCTGATCGTGCTGGTGATCGTGGTGATGGTGTTCGGCACCAAGAAGCTGAAGAACATGGGCTCGGACCTGGGTTCCGCCGTGAAGGGTTTCAAGGACGGCATGAAGGATGGCGGCACTGCTGCGGCAGATGCACCTGCGCAACAGGTGAGCAACACCGCCAAGACCGACGCCAACACGGTGGACGTCGAAGCCAAGACCAAGTCCTGACACCCTTTTAAGCGGGCCTGAGCAGGCCCCGGACGCCACGTGATCGACTTTGGCATAGACAAACTCGCCCTGATCGGTGCGGTTGCGCTGATCGTGATCGGCCCTGAGCGGCTGCCCAAGGTAGCCCGCACCGTCGGGGTGCTGCTGGGCAAGGCCCAGCGCTATGTCTCGCAGGTGCAGGCCGAGGTGAACCGGTCCATCGAGCTCGAAGAGCTCAAGAAGATGAAGACCGGGCTGGAAACGGCCGCCTCGGACGTGGAAACCGCCGTCTACCAGAACCTCGATGAGGTCAAGCAGGCTGGCGATGGTTTCCATGACGGCGATCATTCGCTGGCTGATGGCAGCACCAGCTCTCACCACACCCCGTACACGCACTACGCAGGCGGCTACACCCCGCCACGCAAGAACTGGCGCCTGAAGAAGGCGACCATGCCCATGTGGTACAAGCAGCAGAACGGGGTGCGCCGGCACGTGCAGTCGGGCGCGGCGCGCGTGGCGCGTTTCAGGCCACCGGGCGCTGGTCCGCGATGATGTTCCGCTCCGCTGGTGTCGCACTGATGCCCTTCCCTCTCTGCCCCACTGAGGCCCCGTGAGCCAAGACCCGCAAAACAACGAGATGGAGGGCACCGAGCAGCCCTTCGTCAGCCACCTGATCGAACTGCGTGACCGGCTCATCCGGGCGGTGATCGCGATCGGCGTGTGCTTCATCGCCCTGGCGCTGTACCCCGGCCCTTCGGGCCTCTACGACATCCTGGCGCAGCCGCTGGTGGCCAACCTGCCCAAGGGCTCGACGCTGATCGCCACCAGCGTGATCTCGCCTTTCATGGTGCCGATCAAGATCACGATGCTGGCCGCCTTCATGCTGGCCCTGCCCGTGGTGCTCTACCAGATCTGGGCCTTCGTGGCGCCCGGCCTGTACGCCAACGAGAAGCAGTTGGTGATGCCCTTGATCATCTCCAGCACGCTGCTGTTCTTCATCGGCGTGGGCTTCTGCTACTTCTTCGTCTTCGGCAAGGTCTTCCACTTCATCCAGCAGTTCGCGCCCAAGAGCATCACGGCAGCGCCTGACATCGAGGCCTATCTGGGCTTCGTGCTGAACATGTTCCTGGCCTTCGGGGCAGCCTTCGAGGTGCCGGTGGTGGTGGTGATCCTGGCGCGCATGGGCATCGTGTCGGTGGCCAAGCTCAAGGAGTTCCGGGGCTACTTCATCGTGGTGGCCTTCGTGATCGCCGCGGTGGTGACGCCACCGGATGTGGTGTCGCAGCTGGCGTTGGCCATTCCGATGTGCATCCTCTATGAAGTGGGGATCTGGGCAGCGCAACTGGCTGAGCGGGGCAAGAAAAAGTCGGACGAGGCGCAGGATGCTTCTTCGGCTTCCGGCTCTTGATCTCCTTTGCCTGCGTGGGCTTGGGCGCTTTGGCTTGACAGCGCGGGGCCGGCTCAGCCCTTGATGCCCCGCTGTTCGCATGCGAAGGCTGCTGCCCTTTGACTGCGTGGGGCTGGCGCATACCAACGCCCTCACCTGCTCTCGTGCCGACACTGGCATAGGCCTGGGCAAACACAGCGCAGCCTGGATTTCAAGCGCTACGCTTCGCATGCATGGGCTTTCTGCCCGCGCCACCAGCGGGGCGAAACAGGGATGTGGGGGTGGCCGGCGGGCGCCTTGTTGGCGCCGAGCAGCGCAGGGCAGGACGGACAACAAAGAAGCCCGGCCGGCTGCCCCCACATCCCGCGCCCCGCGCTGCCCCGCCAAAACGTCTCAACCAAGGCACACCAACGCGGCATTCCCAAAAAGGCGCAAACAAAAAACGCGCCTTAGAAAAGACGCGTTCCCTGAATCCTCTAGCAAGGAGAGCAAGCCAACACCTTACTCCTCATCGTCATCCTGCTCCGCCGCCGACGCCGCCGGCCGGTTGATCGCCCGGGGCCGCTGCGCCACCGCCACATTCATCGACAGCGTCTGATTGCCGCGGCGCACCTGCACCTGCGCCACCGAACCCGGCTTGAGGCTCGCCACAGCGTTGAGCAACTGCGTCGTGTTGCCCACCTTGGCCTCGGCCACCTGCACCACCACATCGCCCGGGCGCACGCCGCCCTTGGCCGCGGGCCCGTTGTGCAGCACCCCGGTGATCAGCACCCCTTCCTTGATCGGCAAGTTGAAGGTTTCGGCGATCTCGGGCGTCAGGTCACGCGGCTCCACACCGATCCAGCCGCGGGTGACCTGCCCGTCGCGGATCAGGCTTTCCATCACCAGGCGCGCCGTGGACACAGGGATCGCAAAGCCAATGCCCATGTTGCCGCCGGAGCGCGAATAGATGGCGCTGTTGATGCCCATCAGGTTGCCGTGCGCATCCACCAGCGCACCGCCCGAGTTGCCCGGGTTGATCGCCGCATCCGTCTGGATGAAGTTTTCAAACGTGTTGATGCCCAGCTGGTTGCGCCCCAGCGCACTCACGATGCCCGAGGTGACCGTCTGGCCCACGCCGAAGGGGTTGCCGATGGCCAGTACCGCATCGCCCACCTGCAGCGTGTCGGAATCACCGAACACGATGGCCGGCAGCTTCTCCAGGTCGATCTTGAGCACGGCCAGGTCAGATTCCGGATCCGTGCCGATCACCTTGGCGCGCGCCTTGCGCCCATCCGTCAGCATGACCTCGATGTCGTCCATGCGATCGACCACGTGGTTGTTGGTCAGCACGTAGCCATCCTGGCTGACGATCACGCCCGAACCCACGCCCGCCTGGGGCTGGCCATTGCCACCCTGCTCACCGAAGAAGTAGCGGAACCAGGGATCGCGCTGGCGCTGGTTGCGCGAGGCCGTCTTGCTGGTGATCACGCTGACCACCGTAGGCGCGGCGCGTTGGGCCGCCTCGGCGAAGCCCACATCAGCCGCCGGCACCCCCTTCACGCCCGATGCCGGGATGCTGGGCTGCGGGCTGCCCAGCGGCAGCGACACGATGGGCGAGCCTTGCTGCCAGGGCAATTGCTGGATCCACTGCGGCTTGAGCGTGGACACCACGAAAATAACGGCCACCGCGACGGTGACCGCCTGCGAGAAAATAAGCCAGAGTTTGCGCATTGAAGGACAACGGAATGACCACCGACGTGATCGAACGCGAGGTATTGACCGCCCACCTCGACCTATTGCTCGACAGCGGGCGATTCCGCGATTATGGGCCGAACGGTCTGCAAGTGGAGGGCAAACCCCAGATTCGCAAGATCGTGACAGGCGTGACGGCCAGCCTGGCCCTGATCGAGGCGGCGGTGGCCGCCGGTGCGGATGCCATCCTGGTGCACCACGGCCTGTTCTGGCGCGGGCAGGATGGCCGGGTGACCGGTTGGATGCGCCAGCGGCTGAACACGCTGCTGCGCCATGACATCAACCTGCTGGCCTACCACCTGCCGCTGGATGCGCACGCCAGCCTGGGCAACAACGCGCAATGGGGCCAGCGTCTGGGGCTGAGCGCAGATGGGCGCTTCGGAGAGCAGGACCTGGGCTTCCTGGGGGCGGTACCTGACGATCTGAGCCTGGACGGCCTGGCCGATCGCGTGACCGACGTGATGGGCCGCACGCCCACGCTCGTGCGCGGCGATGGACGAGCCATCAAGCGCATCGCCTGGTGCAGCGGCGGTGCCCAGGGCTACTTCGAGCAGGCCATCGCGGCCGGCGCCGATGTGTACCTGACCGGCGAGATCTCGGAACCGCAGGCCCACTATGCGCGCGAGATGGGCGTCGCCTTCATGGCCTGCGGGCACCACGCCAGCGAGCGCTATGGCGTGCAGGCGCTGGGCCAGTCGGTGTACGAGCGTTTCGGCGTGGCCCACGCCTTCATCGACATCGACAACCCCGCCTGAACGACGGGGCCGTCGACATCAGGGCTGGCGCACAGGATCAGCGCACCAGCGTGGCCTCCAGTTCGGCGAAGCTGTGGGCGTGCAGGTCAGCGTCGATAGGCTGGCCCAGGGCCGCTTCCAGGCGCTTGGCCGAGAACAGGCCGCGCAACGAGGTCTTGCCATCGACCTGCTCGGTGACCAGCAGGTAGCGCAGGCCATGCTCACGCAACGTGGCCACGATGTCGCCCACGCGGGCGTGGCGCACGGCCTGCATGTCGGCCACTTCCCAGTGCGTCAGCGGCGTCATCACATCGGCCAACGACAGCTCCTGCCGATGGACGTTGTGCGCCAGCGCGCGCAGCACGGGGCGCTCACCCATCAGGGTATCGGCCGTGACCATGCCGACCAAATCCCCCTGAGCGCCCGAGACAAAGGCCATGCGCACACCGGCCCGCAGCATCACGTGCAGGGTCTGGTCCAGCCCATCGCGGTGGCTGGCGACCACCAGGGGGCTGAAGCGAACATCGGTGAGCAGTGGAAGGGCGCGGTCGTCGGGGCGCGCGGTGCGCTTGAGCTGGGGCAGGCTGGGCGCCTGGGTCAGCGACGACAGAGGCACGGGGCGGAAACGCGGTGCTTGTTGTTGTGCGTCAGACATGATGAGGAACTCCTTTGCATCGGATGGAGCGTCCGCTGGTGGCCCGTCATGGCCCGATGCTTCGGGGTGGCTGGGCGCGGCGGATGTTGTCCAAACCTCACCTCTACATTACGCCGAAGTACGCGTTCAGGTTGACAGGTTTGCATGGCCATAGCCTGTCTGATGTGATGCCATTCACGCCTGTTCAGACAGCGGATATGTGGCAGAACTCAGGCCATGCACCCATCGCTGTGAAGAAGTGCAAAGGGCCGCATGATGCGGCCCTTGTCTTTGCGCATCGGCAGATGCCTGCGCGCCGCTCAGAGCCGCACCGGGATCCCACGCTGCGCCATCAGGGCCTTGGCCTGGCCCACGGTGTACTCACCGTAGTGGAAGATGCTGGCGGCCAGCACCGCATCCGCCCCGCCCTGCTGCACGCCATCGGCCAGGTGATCCAGGTTGCCCACGCCGCCCGAGGCGATCACGGGCACGCCCACGGCATCGCTCACGGCACGCGTGAGGGCCAGGTCGAAACCCGACTTGGTGCCGTCCTTGTCCATGCTGGTCAGCAGGATCTCGCCGGCGCCGTGCTCAGCCATCTGCGTGGCCCAGGCCACGACATCGAGGCCCACGTTCTTGCGGCCGCCGTGCGTGTAGACATCCCAGCCGGGGCCGCGCGCGGCCAGGTCATCGCCCTGGCGGCGCTTGGCGTCGATGGCCACCACGATGCACTGCGAGCCGTACTTGTCGGAAGCATCGCGGATCACCTGCGGGTTGGACACGGCCGCTGAGTTGAAGCTGACCTTGTCTGCACCCGCGTTGAGCAGACGACGCACATCCTCGACGACGCGCACGCCGCCGCCCACCGTGAGGGGGATGAACACCTGCGATGCCACGGCCTCGATGATGTGCAGGATCAGGTCGCGGCCATCGCTGGTGGCGGTGATGTCCAGGAAGGTGAGCTCGTCGGCGCCTTGCTCGTTGTAGCGCGCGGCGATCTCGACCGGGTCGCCCGCGTCGCGCAGCTCCACGAAGTTGACGCCCTTGACGACACGGCCACCCGTGACGTCGAGACAGGGGATGATTCTTTTGGCGAGCATGGGAGGCGGGAACGGTTGGGCAAGAGGTTCTGGACACCAAGCGGTGCACCTGATGCAACCATTTGGTTAAGTCAATATTGTAGGGATTGGCCGGCGTGGCGCCAAAAGGCCATTGATCGCGCTGGCCCCTTTTACATGCGACTCCTCTAGCCTCCAAGCCCCACAACGGGTGTATGCCGGGCCATGAGGCCTGTGCTGGCGCCGTGGAATACTCTCATCACTCAAAAAATTACTCCCGAGGGGGGAACACCAATGCCGCGACTCGCACGCAGCAGGGGCCTTTCTGGCCTGTTCGCAGTGTCATGCCTGCTCCCAAGCACCCTGGCCTTTGCCGGCGCGGATCTGGGCTGGGACCTCAGCTATCAAGCCGCCATCCAGGCAATGGATGCGCGCGAATTCCTCCCTTACTGGCTCAGTGAGCACCCGAGGCGCCCTGTCCATACCAAGATACAGGCGTACGTCGGCGACACCATTGAGGGCTCCGTGCTCATCGAGACACCGGATGGCTATGCAGGCTCTCCGGTGGCGACCTGGTTCATTAGGACACGCAACAGTGCCGTGGCTTGCACTTTTCGCCGCAAGTCCATGGACAAGCCTTGCGAACCCCTGAATCCGAAAAAGATGGATCAATTCATCCGGGAGCTTCGAGGGTTCGTGGCACTGCCAGCCCCCAAGGATCCGAGCAGAGCGGCCGTGGGCAAGTCTCATGGTGACCAGCCGGCCTTCTTCTTCAACTACGTCGGCTTCCTGAGCATCTACCAACACGGCACCGTGCTTCAAAGGCCCATCGCCATGGTGGAAAGACTCCTTCCCACCCCCGACGCTCCCCCAGGGCTCGATCCTCGGACAGGGCGACTGGATCACGCTATTGCCAGGCTGGTCTTGGCTGACAAGGCATTGAAAAAATACCAGGCAGAGATCGAAGCCTGGAGACGGAGAAGCCAGCTTACCGAGGCGGTGCGCCAAGGCAAACTGAATGAAGTGACCCGGCTGCTCGATCAAGGCGTGCCCTTGAGCTTCGAGGCCTGGGAAACCCCGCCGTTGCTGGCCGTTGCCGCTGGTCAAGGGCAAGCGGCAATGGTGAAACTGCTATTGAAGCGGGGCGCAAAAATCAATGCCATGGAGTCTGCGGCTTTGAAAGCCGCCGTCCATGCCAAGGACATGCCCATGGTAACGCTGCTCCTTGACAGAGGCGCCAAGGCCACCCCACCAAAAGACGACCTCAATGCCTATCGGTACGTGAATCATTGGCCCTTGGGCCTGGCCATGCAATCGGGGCAGTTCGACATGGCGAAGTACATGATCAGCAGAGGGGCGGACATCGACCTTGCCTTGGGCCTGGCTGTGCAAACCGGCCAGATCGAGATGGCGAAGCAACTGATCGACGAGGGAGCAGATGTCAACCATGAGCCTCTTCTTTTCGTTGCCGCGGACAAACAGAACCTGCGGATGGTGGACTTCCTTCTCGAGCGTGGCGCCAACCCGAATGGCATGGACCGCGATCACAGCACCACACCTCTGATCACCCTCATGAGGTACAGCGGCCGCCTGGGCGGCCTGCCGCCAGAGGCCGAAGCACTCCAGCAGATCGGAATGACCGAAGTCAGGCTGTCGTTGATTGCTCGCCACTTGGTGGCCAAAGGCGCCAACGTCAACCTGACAACCAGAAGCTGCAAGACCGCCTACCTTGAAGCCAGCGACTACCACAGCACAACCATGACGGCGCTTCTGCTTGAACTGGGCGCCGACCCGAAGGCCCATGAGGCCTGCAAGGCCGCGCGCATGAGCGAGGCAAGAAAAAACCCGGCCAAAGCCGGGTCTTCGTGCGCCGAAACAAGCGTTGAATCAAGAGATCACATTGCCTCAGCTGGCCCTATTTGCCTCAGGCCCCGTTGAGCTCGTCCGCGCGGGTCTGCGCGGCAGCGAAATCCAGATCGCCGCTGTAGATCGCGCGACCACAGATCACGCCCTCGACGCCTTCGTCCTCGACCGCGCAGAGCTTTTCGATGTCCAGGATGTTGGACAGGCCACCCGAGGCGATCACCGGCACGGCCAGCGCCTGAGCCAGCTTCACCGTGGCATCGATGTTGATGCCGGTGAGCATGCCGTCGCGGCCGATGTCGGTGTAGATGATGCCTTCGACGCCGTAGTCCTCGAACTTCTTGGCCAGGTCGATCACCTCGTGGCCGGAGAGTTTGCTCCAGCCATCTGTGGCCACCTTGCCGTCCTTGGCGTCCAGGCCAACCAGGATGTGGCCGCCGAAGGCGCTGCAGGCATCTTTCAGGAAGCCGGGGTTCTTGACCGCGGCGGTGCCGATGATGACGTAGCTCAGGCCGTCATCCAGGTAGCGTTCGATGGTGTCCAGGTCGCGGATTCCGCCGCCCAGCTGCACGGGGATCTCGTCGCCCACTTCCTTGATGATGGCCTTGATCGCCGCCTCGTTGACCGGCTTGCCGGCGAAGGCCCCGTTCAAGTCCACCAGGTGCAAGCGCCGGGCGCCCGCGTCCAGCCATCGCCTGGCCATCGCGGCCGGGTCCTCGCCGAAGGTGGTGGAGTCGTTCATGTCGCCTTGTTTGAGGCGCACGCATTTGCCGTCTTTCAGGTCAATCGCGGGGATCAGCAGCATGGCTTGGGGCCAGAGGATGGAAGGAAGTGGTGAAACATCAGCCGTGAGCGCGTACGGCGGCGCTCACGGTTGCCATGTCAGGAAGTTGCGGTACAGGGCCAGGCCATGCGCCGCGCTCTTTTCCGGATGGAACTGTGTCGCGAAAATATTATCCCGGGCCACCGCGCAGGTAAAGCGGGTGCCATAGTCGGTCTCCCCGGCGCTGTGTTGGGGATTATCCACAACTGCATGGTAGCTGTGGACGAAATAGAAGTAGCTGTCCTGGGGGATGCCTGCCCACACAGGGTGGATTTGCCCGCCCTGATTGCTCGGCTGGTGCACGCGGTTCCAGCCCATCTGGGGCACCTTGTAGCGGCTGCCGTCGGGCTGGGTCTGCCCCTCCAGGCGGAAGCGGATCACGCGGCCAGGGAGCAGGCCCAGGCCGGGGGTGTCCTGCTCTTCGCTGTGGTCCAGCAGCATCTGCATGCCCACGCACACGCCCATCAGGGGCTTGCGGCTCGCGGCATCGAGCACGGCCTGCAGCAGGCCGCCGCCATGGGCTTCGCGCAGTTCGCGCATGCAATCACGCATGGCGCCCTGGCCCGGCAGCACGACGCGCTCGGCGGCCAGCACCACCTCGGGGTCATTGGTGACCACCACGTTCAGGCCTTCCAGGCCCTGGGCGGCATGCTGCACCGCCTGGGACACCGAACGCAGGTTGCCCATGCCGTAATCGATGACGGCCACGGTCGAAGCGGGGTTCATGGGATCAGAAGGAAGCAGGGAGGATCGAGGAAACGGTTCGGGTCGACAGCACCGGGTGGCTCAGGCTCACAGTGAGCCCTTGGTCGAGGGGATCACGCCGGCCATGCGGGGGTCGCGCTCCAGCGCGCCGCGCAGCGCACGGGCAAAGGCCTTGAACACGGTCTCGCACTGGTGGTGCGCGTTGACGCCGCGCAGATTGTCGATGTGCAGTGTGACGCCCGCGTGGTTGACGAACCCCTGGAAGAATTCGAAGGTGAGCTGGGTGTCGAAGCCGCCGATGCTGCCGGCCGTGAAGGGCACGTGCATGGTCAGGCCCGGGCGGCCGGAGAAATCGATCACCACGCGGGACAAGGCCTCGTCGAGCGGCACATAGGCGTGACCATAACGGCGGATGCCTTTCTTGTCGCCCACGGCCTTGGCCACGGCCTGGCCCAGGGTGATGCCCACGTCTTCCACCGTGTGGTGGCCGTCGATGTGCAGGTCGCCCTTGGCGTCGATGTCGAGGTCGATCAGCCCGTGGCGGGCGATCTGGTCGAGCATGTGGTCGAAGAAGCCGATGCCGGTGGCCAGGCGGGCCGTGCCGGCACCGTCCAGGTTGACGCGCACGGTGATCTGGGTTTCCGCGGTGTTGCGGGCGACCTCGGCCACGCGGTCGGTGGCGCCGGGGGCGGTCAATTCGGGAGCGTTCATGCGGTGTGGTTTGTCAGGGGCTCGCGCAGGAGATCAGCCAGCGCGGCCATCAAGGCGTCGTTCTCCGAGGGCAGGCCCACGGTCAGACGGATGCAGTTTGCCAGCAAACGGTGTAATCCAGACACATTTTTGATCAGGATGCCCCGTTGCTTGAGGGCTGCGAAGGTGCCGGCGGCGTCGTTCACGCGCACCAGGATCATGTTGGCCTGGCTGGGGTAGGCCCTGGCACCGGGCAGCGTGGTCAGGAAGTTTTGCACGCGATCACGCTCGGCCTTGATCACTTCAGCCTGGCGGGTGAACTCGGCCTCGTGCTCCAGGGCGAAGAGGGCAGCCTCGGTGTTGAGCACGCTGATGTTGTAGGGCGGGCGCACCTTGTCGACCTGCTCGATCAGGTCGGCGCGGCCCAGCATGTAGCCCAGGCGGATACCGGCCAGGCCGAACTTGGACAGGGTACGCATCAGCAGCACGTGGGGGTGCTGGGTCAGCTTGCCAAGGTAGCTCTGGCTGGCGAAGGGCTGGTAGGCCTCGTCGATCACGACCAGGCCCTGGCCGTTGGCACCCACCGCCTGCACGATCTGCTCGATCGCCTCCGCATCCCACAGGTTGGCCGTGGGGTTGTTGGGGTAGGCGATGTAGGTGATGGCCGGCTTGTGCTCGCGGATGGCAGTCACCATGGCGGGCGCGTCCAGCTCGAAATCGGGCGTGAGCGGCACGCTGACGAAGCGCAGGCCTTGCAAGGTGGCCGACATCTCGTACATCACGAAGCCGGGCAGCGGGGCCAGCACGGTGGCGCCGGGCGTGGCGCAAGCCTGCGAGAGCAGCGAGATCAGTTCATCCGAGCCGTTGCCCAGCACCAGACCGTAGCCTTCGGGCACCTGGGCGTGCTGGCGCAGCGCGGCGTGCAGATCGTTGATGCGCGGGCCGGGGTAGCGGTTGAGCGCCACGGCGCCCAGGCGGCGGCCCAACTCGTCTTGCAGCTCGGACGGCAAGGCGAAAGGGTTCTCCATCGCGTCCAGCTTGATGAAGCCGGCAGCGTCCTGCACATGGTAGGCGTGCAGGGCCCGCACGTCGGGGCGGAAGGTATCTAGCAGGCTCATGGCTTACTTCTTGAGGCGGAACTCGGCGGCCTGGGCGTGGGCCTGCAGGCCTTCGCCGTAGGCCAGCACGGCGGCCGTCTTGCCCAGCACCTGGGCGCCGGCCTCGCTCACCTCGATCAGGCTGGAGCGCTTCTGGAAGTCATACACGCCCAGCGGCGACGAGAAGCGCGCCGTGCCCGAGGTAGGCAGCACGTGGTTGGGGCCAGCGCAGTAGTCGCCCAGCGATTCGCTGGTGTAGGCGCCCAGGAAGATGGCGCCGGCGTGCTTGAGCAGCGGTTCCCACTTGTGGGGCTCGTTGCTGGACACCTCCAGGTGCTCAGGCGCGATGCGGTTGCTGATGGCGCAGGCCTCTTCCATGCTCTGCGTGAGGATCAGCGCGCCGCGCCCTTCCAGCGAGGCGCGGATGATGTCGGCGCGGGGCATGGTGGGCAGCAGGCGGTCGATCTCGGCCTGCACCTTGGCGATGTAGGCCGCGTCGGGGCACAGCAGGATGCTCTGGGCCAGCTCGTCGTGCTCGGCCTGGCTGAACAGGTCCATGGCCACCCAGTCGGGCGGCGTGGAGCCGTCGGCCAGCACGAGGATCTCGCTGGGGCCGGCGATCATGTCGATGCCGACCTGGCCAAACACGTGCTTCTTGGCGCTGGCCACGTAGGCGTTGCCGGGGCCGGTGATCTTGTCGACCTTGGGCACGGTGGCCGTGCCGTAGGCCAGCGCGGCCACGGCCTGGGCACCGCCCACGGTGAAGGCGCGCGTGACGCCGGCCACGTGGGCCGCGGCCAGCACCAGCGGGTTCTTCTCGCCGCGCGGGGTGGGCACGACCATGATGATCTCAGCCACGCCGGCCACGTGGGCGGGGATGGCGTTCATCAGCACGGACGATGGGTACGCCGCCTTGCCGCCGGGCACGTAGATGCCGACGCGGTCCAGCGGGGTGACCTTCTGGCCCAGCAGGGTGCCGTCTTCGTCGCGGTACTGCCAGCTCAGGCCGCAGGCTTCCTTCTGGCGCTCGTGGTATGCGCGGACCCGGCGGGCGGCGGATTCGAGCGCTTCACGCTGTTCTACCGGCAGGCTGTCGAAGGCGGCCTTGAGCTCAGCGGCAGTGAGTTCCAGCGCTGTCATCGAAGCAGCTTCGAGGTGGTCGAAGCGGGCGGTGTACTCCAGCACGGCGGCGTCGCCGCGCAGGCGCACGTCGGCCAGGATGGCGCCGACGCGCTCCTCGATGGCCACGTCCGTCTCGGCCGACCAATGCAGCACGCGCGCGAAGGCGGCGTCGAAGTCAGGCTGGGCGGTGGAGAGGTGGCGGATCTGGACAGTCATGGAGCCAAGGATCTCAGATTTGCGGGTTCAAGGAGCGGCGCGGCGATGGGATCTGGCGATGGGCGCCATAGGCATCGGCACACGGCTCTGGGTGTGGTCAGGCGGCTATCAGGCAGGAATCGCGGACTGGAAGGCTTCGATCAACTGGCGGATCGGCTCGCGCTTGAGCTTGAGCGCGGCCTGGTTGACCACCAGGCGCGAGCTGATCGGCATGATGTGCTCGACCTCGACCAGCTTGTTGGCCTTGAGCGTGCTGCCGGTGGACACCAGGTCGACGATGGCATCGGCCACGCCGATCAGCGGCGCCAGTTCCATCGAGCCGTACAGCTTGATCAGGTCCACGTGCACGCCCTTGTCGGCAAAGTGCCGACTGGCGATGCTGGTGTACTTGGTGGCCACGCGGATGCGCGAGCCCTGCTTGACGGCGGCGGCGTAGTCGAAATCGGCCGGCACGGCCACGCTCATGCGGCACTTGGCGATGTTCAGGTCCAGCGGCTGGTAGAGGTTGTCGCCGCCGTGCTCGATCAGCACGTCCTTGCCGGCCACGCCGATGTCGGCACCGCCGTATTCCACGTAGGTGGGCACGTCGGTGGCGCGCACCAGCACCACGCGCACGTCGTCGCGGGTGGTGGGCAGGATCAGCTTGCGGGATTTTTCAGGGTCTTCGGTGACCTGGATGCCGGCGGCGGCCAGCAGGGGCAGCGTCTCTTCGAAGATGCGGCCTTTGGACAGGGCCAGGGTGATCATGCTTTCACTCTCTCAATATCTGCACCGATGGCGCGCAGCTTGGCTTCCATGCGGTCATAGCCACGGTCGAGGTGGTAGATGCGGTCGACCAGGGTCTCGCCTTCGGCCACGAGGCCGGCGATGACCAGGCTGGCCGAGGCGCGCAGGTCGGTGGCCATCACGGTGGCGCCCGACAGCTTGGCAACGCCCGTGACGACGGCGCTGTGGCCATCGACCTCGATGCGGGCGCCCAGGCGCACCAGCTCATTGACGTGCATGAAGCGGTTCTCGAAGATGGTCTCGTGGATCACGGCCGTGCCTTCGGCCACGCAGTCCAGCGTCATGAACTGGGCCTGCATGTCGGTCGGGAAGGCGGGGTATTCACGCGTGCGGAAACCCACCGAGCGCGGGCGCGCATCGGCCTGGACGCGGATCGTGCCCTCGCCCACGGTGATCTGCAGGCCGGCTTCGCGCAGCTTCTCAATCACGGATTCGAGGTGGCTGGCGTCGGCGCGGCGCAGGGTGACATCGCCACCGGCGGCGCCCACGGCACACAGGAAGGTGCCGGTCTCGATGCGGTCGGGGATGATCTGGTGGGCCTTGGCGGGCGTGAGGCCATGCAGCTTGTCCACGCCCTGGATGCGGATGCGGTGCGTGCCGTGGCCTTCGATCTTGGCGCCCATGGCGATCAGCAGCTCGGCCAGGTCGGAGATCTCGGGCTCCTGCGCGGCGTTCTCGAGGATGGTCTCGCCCTCGGCCAGCGCTGCGGCCATCAGGAAGTTCTCGGTGCCGGTCACGGTGACCATGTCGGTGGTGATCCGGGCGCCCTTCAGGCGCGTGGGCTGGCCGTCGGCGCCCACGGGCGTGCGCGCCTCGATGTAGCCGTGCTCGACCGTGATCTGCGCGCCCATGGCCTGCAGGCCCTTGATGTGCTGGTCAACCGGGCGCGAACCGATGGCGCAGCCGCCGGGCAGCGACACGCGTGCGCGGCCGAAGCGGGCCAGCAGCGGGCCCAGCACCAAGATCGAGGCGCGCATGGTCTTGACCAGCTCGTAGGGCGCCTCGGGGTTGTTGACCTGGCCGGCGTCCAGCGTGACCAGATCGGCATCGCTGCCATGGCGCTCGGCCACCACGCCCATGTTGGCCAGCAGCTTGAGCGTGGTGTTCACGTCCTGCAACTGGGGCACGTTGGCCAGCGTGACGGGTTCGGCGCTCAGCAGCGCGGCGCACAGGTCGGGCAGCGCGGCGTTCTTGGCGCCGGAGATGGTCACTTCGCCTTGCAGGCGGCGGCCGCCGCGGATCAGGAGTTTGTCCATGGGGAAACACAAAGGGCGCGAGGCCACCACATCGGGGCGGCCCGCGCCATCAGCCTTTGTCAGGTTGTAAGGTCGGCAAGTAAGGCAGAAATCACGACGCGGCGCTGCCCTGGGCGGCCCATTCGGTCGGGGTCAGGGTCTTCATCGACAGGGCGTGGATCTGCTCGCGCATTCTATCGCCCAGGGCCTGGTAGACGCGCTGGTGGCGCGCGATGCGGGTCTTGCCATCGAACTCGACCGAGACGATGGTCGCGAAGAAATGGCGGCCGTCGCCCTCGACGTGCAGGTGGGAGCAAGGCAGGCCGGCTTCGATGAACTGCTGGACCTCGGCGGCGGTGGGATCGGCCATGGGGGAAATCTCGTGATATGGAATATAGGAAACAAGTGAACGCCTGGCGCGTTCAATGCCGGATTTTGTACCCGGTCTTGAGCAATTGGAGCGCAATGGCCGAGACGATCACCGTGGCACTGCCCACCACGCCCAGGCTGAGCCAGGGGCTGACGTCGCTGGCACCGAAGAAGCCGCGCCGGAACCCATCGATCAGATAGAAGAAGGGGTTCAGGTGCGACAGCCCCTGCCAGAAGGACGGCAGCGAGTGCACCGAATAGAACACGCCCGACAGGAAGGTCATGGGCACGATGATGAAGTTCTGGAACAGCGCCATCTGATCGAACTTCTCGGCCCACAGGCCGGCGATCAGGCCCAGGGCGCCCAGCAAGGCACCGCCCAGCACCGCGAAGATCAGGGCCCACCAGGGCTGGGCCAGGCCCGGCGGCGCGAACCAGGCGGTCACGGCAAAGACACCCGCCCCCACGGCCAGCCCACGCACCAGAGAGGCGCCCACATAGGCCAGGAACCAGGCGCGGTGCGACAGCGGTGTCAGCAGCACGAACACCAGGTTGCCGGTGATCTTGCTCTGGATGAGGGATGAGGAACTGTTGGCGAAGGCGTTCTGAAGCAGGCTCATCATCACCAGGCCCGGGATCAGGAAGCTGGTGTAACCCACGCCCTTGAACACCTGCACGTGGTCCTCCAGCACATGGCCGAAGATCAGCAGGTAGAGCACGGCCGTGAGCACGGGGGCGGCCACGGTCTGGAAGCCCACCTTCCAGAAGCGCAGCACTTCCTTGCGGAACAGGGGGGCTGCGCCGGTCAGGCTGTCGGACCAGTTCATGCGGACACCTCCGTCGTGGCCGCCGCGGCATGGGCCGGTGTGGCGCCCTGCCCCTGCATGATGGCCAGGAAGACATCCTCCAGATCAGCACGGCCGATCTCCAGGTCCTCCACACGGCACTGGGCCTGGCGCAAGGTGGTCAGCACCTGCTCGACCTCGGTGGCGTCGTGCGCGGCCAGTTGCACCACGCGGCCGGTGATGCGGGCGCGGGCGGCCAGGTCGGCCGGCAGGGTGTCGTCCGTCTTGAAGCGCAGCATGGTGTGGGCGGTGCCGGCCAGCAGCGTGGAAGTGCGCTCCAGCGCCACCAGCTCGCCCTGCTTGAGCATGCCGATGCGGTGGCACAGGGCCTCGGCCTCTTCCAGGTAGTGGGTGGTCAGCAGCACGGTGTGGCCTTCGCGGTTCAGCCGGGCGATGAAATGCCACAGGGTCTGGCGCAGTTCCACATCCACGCCGGCGGTCGGCTCATCCAGCACGATCACGGGGGGCTTGTGCACCAGGGCCTGGGCCACCAGCACGCGGCGCTTCATGCCGCCCGACAGTTGCCGCATGTTGGCCTCGGCCTTGTCGAGCAGGCCCAGGTTGTCCAGCAGCTCGTCGATCCAGTCATCGTTGCGGCGCACGCCGAAGTAGCCGCTCTGGATGCGCAGGGTCTCGCGCACCGAGAAGAAGGGATCGAACACCAGCTCCTGCGGCACCACGCCCAGGGCTCGGCGGGCAGCCTGGTAGTCGCGGCGCACGTCGTGGCCGTGCACCAGGGCCTGGCCGCCGCTGGCGCGCGACAGGCCCGCCAGGATGCTGATGAGGGTGGTCTTGCCCGCGCCGTTGGGGCCGAGCAGTCCGAAGAATTCGCCCTGCGGGATGTCGAAGCTCACGCCCTTGAGGGCATGCACGGTGCGACCGCCGGCATCGAATGTTTTCGTGACGTTTTGAAAGGTGATGGCGCTCATGGGAGGCGACAATTGTATGAAGTCACCGGTCACACCGCCTTCATGACAGCCAAAAGACCCCGTCGTACCGCCGAACGCATCCTGGACGTGACCCTGGCGATGTTCAACCGTTTCGGCGAGCCCAATGTGTCCACCAGCCAGCTGTGTGGCGAGCTTGGCATCAGCCCGGGCAATCTGTTCTACCACCACGCCACCCGGGATGCGCTGGTAGCGGGGCTGTTCGTGCGCTATCAGGGGGCCCTGGACCAAGCGCTGGCCGTGCCCATGCCGATCACCTCGGACATCCCCCCCGAGGCCGATGCCGAGGCGCCGACGCCCCCCTGGTGGCAAGGCAAGACCTCCGAGCCTCTGACCGACCTGATCCACCTGGCCGAAGCGATGGCGCACGTCGCCTGGACCTACCGCTTCCTGTTTCGGGACCTGAGCGATCTGGTGTCGCGCCACCGCGTGCTGGAAGAAGGCCTGCCGCCCCTGCTGCGCCGCCAGGCCCTGGCGCTGACGCAGGCTCTGCGCCCCCTGCCCTGGCAGGCGCCCGCGCCGGATGAGGCGGCGCTGGCCGCCTGGGTGGGCCACATGCTGGCCGCCCTGACCGGCAGCACCGGACTGGATGGCGCGCTGGACCCGCGCGAGCACCTGCGCCAATCCGGTCCGCACGCGGTGGATGTGGCGCTGGGCCGTGCCCTGGGCCTGCTGCGCCCAGCGCTCGCCGGGCCCGACCGCACGTTGATGGACACCCACCTCGGACCGGGGGATGCCTTCGGGATGGACCCATGGTGGCTGGCCCCTCGGGCCGGCTAAGATCCGGGCTTCTTTCCAGAACACCGACACGCCGTTAGGAGACAACGATGTCCGACCTCAAAGCCCGCTTCGACCAGGCCCTGGCCGATTCCAAGCTGCTGCCCGCCAAGCCCGACAACAACACCCTGCTGCAGATCTACTCGCTGTTCAAGCAAGGCAGCGTGGGCGACGTGCAGGGCGAGCGCCCCGGCATGATGGACTTCGTGGGCCGCGCCAAGTACGACGCCTGGGCTGCGCACAAGGGCAAGTCCCAGGAGCAGGCCCAGCAGGCCTACATCGACCTGATCCAATCGCTCAAGGCCTGATCAGGCCGCGCGACCGCCAGGTCGATCCAAAAGCCTCAGGCGGCCGACGAGCCCCCTGAGGCTTTTTCAATGATGCGCTCCAGATTGCGCGACACCTCGGCCTCGACGATGGGCTTGAACGCCGCCATCATCATGCCCAGCTTGATGTCCAGCGTGAACCCGGTGCCCGACACCAGCATCGTGCCCTTCACGCCGGTGCGTTCGAAGGTGATGGTGTCCTGCGTCTCGCCGGCCTGCGTCTGGCAGCTCAGGCCCAGCTTGCGGGCAGCGTCGTCCAGCCATTCGCGGGCCAGTTCGCGGGCACGGTCAAGGCCCAGATCGTGGGCACGTTCGTAGTGGATGTCGCTCATGTCGGGTGTCTTCGCTGATCGTGTTGGCGGTTCAAGGGCGCCACTATATAAGCCCGTACACCACCGCGCCGCCAGGCCAGGGAGCCATTGGCGACGTCATTCACACATTCACAGATAACGACGCACCGCCGCCAGGTGCGGATCCCCGCTGCCTTCGAACTCGCGCACGATGCGCGTAAAGCAGGCATCGGCCTTGACCGGCCCCACCCATTCGGCCAGTGCCACATAGGCCGCGTTGACCAGGCGGGTCCCTGCCGCGCCCGCCCGCCATTCCCCCGTCAAGGCCGGCACACGGCCCCAGAGCCAATCCGTGGCCAGGCGCAGCACCGGCTCGGGCAGGCGCCCGGCCTGCTTGATCAAGGTGTGCCGCCAACGCTGCGGGCTGTAGGACATCGGAGCCTCGTGGGCCACGGCCTGTTCCACCATCTCCAGAAAGCGCTGCACCAGCAGGGCCGATGCGCCCGCCGGTTGTGAATCGTTGGCGCTGATGCTCGCGCCTGCCGCGCTCCAGGCGCGCCCAGCGGCGCCACCCTCTGGCGATGCCGGCCCTGGCGCCTCCGCGGGTGCCGCTTGCCGCTGTCCACCCAGGCCCTGGGCCTGCAGCGCGCGGATGATGCGCAGGTGCAGTTCGGCCTCCTTGCCCTGCAGCCCGAAGCGCTGCCCCACCAGCCGGCAATAGCGGCTCAGGCCCACCATGGCCGACGCCGGGCCGCTGGCATCCGGCGGCTGCCACAGGGCCACGGCCTCACGCGCGCGGTCCGCGTCCAGGTAGGGCTGCAGGGCCCACATCAGCGCCATCCAGGCGGGCGAGCCCTGGGGCGCCGCGGGTGTCGACAAGGCCGGCTCAGCCATGTTGCTTGCCCCCGTGCACCACATCCTGCTGGAACTCCGGATAGCCCAGCTCATAGTGCTCGCTGAAATCCAGCCCACGCTGCTCCGCCAGAGGCGAGGCCCGCAGCGGCATCACCTTGTTGACCAGCCAGTACATCAGCAGCGAAGCGCCAAACGCCCAGGCGAACGCGGCCAGGCAGCCCAGCGCCTGCACACCGATCTGGGTCGGGTTGAACATGTCGTGCGCGTTGAACATGCCGGCCGCCAGCGTGCCCCACACACCACCCACCACGTGCACGGACACAGCGCCGACCACATCGTCGATGCGCAATGCCTCCAGCACCGAACCAGCCACCACGCTCAGCCCACCTGCCACCGCGCCGGTGAGCAGCGCGAACGCGGGCTCCATCACGTGGCACCCCGCAGTTACGCCCACCAGGCCGGCGATGGAGCCGTTGAGCGTGCTGGTCATCAACAGCTTGCGCCGCAGCAGGGCCAGCATGCCAATGGCACCCAGGGCCCCGGCCGCACCGCCCATGTGGGTGTTGAGCGCGATCTTGCCCAGACCGACCGTGGCCGCGCCGGTGCTGCCCGCATTGAAGCCGAACCAGCCGATCCACAGGATGAAGGCACCCAGCGACACCAGCGGCAGGTTGTGCCCCAGGATCTGGCGCGGTTCGCCATCGGGCCCGAAGCGCCCCGTGCGCGGGCCGACCACCAGGATCGCCGCCAGCGCCGCCCAACCGCCCACCGCATGGACCACGCTCGAGCCCGCGAAATCGATGAAGCCGAGTTGCCTGAGCCAGCCCTCGCCCCCGTGGGTGGAGCCCCACACCCAACTGCCATATACGGGGTAGATCAGCCCGGTGATCAGCACCGAGCCCACGATGTAGGCCGAAAAGCGCGCACGCTCAGCGATCGCACCACTGACGATGGTGGCCGACGTGGCCGCGAACATCGTCTGGAAGAACAGGGCGCCGTACTCCGAATCGCTCACCATGTGCGGCGCGAAGCCCGTGGTGCCCAGCCACCCGCTCTCGTTCAACCCGAACATCAGGCCATAGCCCAGCACCCAGTAGGCGACCGCGCCGAAGCACATGTCGCAGTAGTTCTTCATGATCACATTGACCGTGTTCTTGGAGCGGGCCATGCCCGACTCCAGGAAGGCAAAGCCCGCCTGCATGAAGAACACCAGCGCGCCGGCCGCCACCACCCAGGCCATGTCGGTGGCCGCCTTGAGCGATTCCAGGGTGAGCGGGGGCGCCGCATCGGCCGCCAGGGCCAGGCCCGGCATCAGCCCGGCCATGAGGCACAGCAGGCCAGACGGCCAGGACATCAAAGAGCGGGAAGAACGAGGTACCACGGAACTGCTGGGGTAGGTCATGCACCGGTCCCGCGCGGGCGGGGGCTGAATCTGGATACAGCCGCTCTCAACAGCAAGGACCAGGCCAACCCCAGCCCGATCAGGGTCATCTGAACCCCACTGGATCAAGGGGGTGGACACCCTGCCACGGCCCCACCCCGTCCCGCCGGGTAAGATGGCCTCTCACTCACCAGACTCCCTGACGGTTCGCCATGTCTGTCGACACCACCGATCTGCCATCGACGGTCCTGCCCGAGTTGCTGCGCCAGGCCCCGGCCATCCAGGCCCTGCGGCGCGACATCCACGCCCACCCCGAGCTGTGCTTCGAGGAGGAGCGCACCAGCGACCTGATCGCCCAACAGCTCGAGGGCTGGGGCATCGAGGTGCACCGTGGTCTGGGCAAGACCGGGCTGGTGGGTGTGATCAAGGGCAAGCGCCCCGGTGACAAGGCCATCGGCCTGCGCGCCGACATGGATGCCCTGCCCGTCACCGAGCACAACACCTTCCCGCACGCCAGCCGCCATACGGGCCGCATGCACGCCTGCGGTCATGACGGCCACGTGGCCATGCTGCTGGCCGCAGCCCAGCACCTGGCCACTCACCGGGATTTCGGCGGCACCGTCTACGTGGTGTTCCAGCCTGCCGAGGAAGGCGGCGGCGGCGCCCGCGAGATGATGAAGGACGGCCTGTTCGAGCGCTTCCCGATGGATGCGATCTTCGGCATGCACAACTGGCCCAACATGAAGGCCGGCCAGTTCGCCATCAACGCCGGGCCCTGCTTTGCGTCGAGCAACGAGTTCCGCGTCACCGTCATCGGCAAGGGCTGCCACGCCGCCATGCCCCACCTGGGCCTGGACCCGATGCCCGTGGCCTGCCAGCTGGTGCAGGCCTTCCAGACCATCCTGACGCGCAGCCTGCGCCCCATCGAAACCGGCGTGATCTCGGTGACCATGATCGAGGCCGGCGTGGCCACCAACGTGGTGCCCGACCGCGTGACCATGCAAGGGACGGTGCGCACCTTCACCACCGAGGCGCTGGACCTGATCGAACAACGCATGCGCGAGATCTGCGCGCACGTGCCGGCCGGGTTCGGCTGCACGGCGGAGCTGGCGTTCCACCGCAACTACCCGCCCACCGTCAACCACCCGGACGAGACCGAGTTCGCGCGCACCGTGATGCGCGAGGTGGTCGGCGAGGTCAATGTGCTGGAGTTCGAACCCACCATGGGCGCCGAGGATTTCAGCTTCTTCCTGGAGAAGAAGCCCGGCGCCTACTTCGTGATCGGCAATGGCGATGGCTCACACCGCGAAGGCGGCCACGGCCTGGGGCCCTGCATGCTGCACAACCCCAGCTACGACTTCAACGACCGGCTGATCCCGGTGGGCGCCACGCTGTGGGTTAAGCTGGCCGAGCGCTGGCTGGCCGCATGAAAAAGGGGCCTGTGAAGGCCCCCTGCTGGCGATTCTGACATCGCCGCACCAGCGTCATCAGGGCGCTGGCGGATGGATAACAAATCTCAGTGCTTGATCGAATCGAGCCCGACCTGGCGCAAATGTGTCGGCCCCACCTTGGCCTCGATCGCGCGCAGCACCTCGGGGCGCAGACCCATCGCGAAGGCCACCTCGGCCACCACGAACAGCGGGCCGATGAACAGGCCCACCAGGTCATCGACAAAAGCCGGCTTGCGGCCCTCGTAGTAGTGGCCCACGAACTGGAAGATCCAGCCGATGACGAACAGGCCCACGCCCGTGCTCAGCCACACGCTGGTGGGCTGCGCCGCCACGCCGATGCTGAACCACCAGGTGGCGGCCAGCAGCGCCGTCATCGCCGCGCCGAAGCGCAGATCGAGCAGCAGGTAGTAGATGGAGGTGCCCAGCACCAGCAGCAAGGAGAGCGACAGCGGCACACCGGCCACATCGACTGACGGGCGCGCCGTGAGGCAGCCGATGGCCAGCACGATCATGGGGATGCCGATGAAGTGCGTGGCGATGTTGCGGCGGTCGCGGTGGTAGGCCGCGTAGTTGGTGAGCTGTTCGACGAGGGTTTTCATGGCTGTCTCTCTCGGCTGGTTCTTTGCCCGAATAATGCACCCGTCTGCGTTTTTTGTCTGTCGGATAGGCTACGTTCACGGGCTGGGCATCGCCCCATGCCCGCGCCGCCCCGCATGAGGCATATTGCCGGCCAGCCCCCGCTGTCGTCCCCGCCGTCGCCCCCGTCCCTTGGCCCCCGCCCCTTGAAGACACTGCCCTCCCCCGAAGATTTCCTGCCCCTGCTGTCCCAGGGCCGCTGGTTTGCCGGCCTGCCCGGTGATGTCCGCCAGCGCCTGATGGCCCAGGCCGCCGTGCGCCTGCTGCCTGCGGGCCACCGGCTGTTCAGCCGGGGTGATCCCAACGACGGCCTGTACGCCGTGGTGGACGGCGCCGTGCGCATCGGCGGCATCAGTGCGGGCGGCAAGGAAGCCGTGCTCAGCATGATCGAGCCGCCCCTGTGGTTCGGCGAGATCGCCCTGTTCGATGCCGGCCCGCGCACCCACGATGCCGACACCCGTGCGCCCACCACCGTGCTGCACGTGCCCCTGCACGCCCTGCAGGAGCAGTTGGCCGCCCACCCCGGCGACTGGCACCACCTGGGCGCGCTGGCCGTGGAGAAGATGCGCGCCGTGCTCTCGGGCCTGGAGGAGCTGACCCTGCTGCCCGCCCCGCAACGCATGGCCCGCCGCCTGTGGGAGATGAGCCTGGGCCACGGCATGCTGACGGAACAAGGCGCGCGCAGCACCCTGGCCGTGAACCAGGAGCAGTTGGGCGCCATGCTGGCCCTGAGCCGTCAGACCGTCAACGAGGTGCTGCGCCATCTGGAGGCCCAGGGCACCGTGGCCCGGCGCTACGGCCGCATCGAGATCCTGGACCGTGAGGCGCTGCGTGCAGCGGGCGACGTGCCGGACTGAACCCGAGCGCACCCCTGGCCTTTGACACTGGCCCCAGAATCACCGCCATGATCACCCCAGACCAACTCAACCAGCGCGGCATCAACAGCCTGCCCGGCCACCTCGGCATCGTCGTCACCCATGTGGCCGAAGGTGAAGTGCGCGCCGAACTGACCGTGGCACCGCACCTCATGGCGCCCAACGGCTTCCTGCACGCCGGCAGCGTCGTCACGCTGGCCGACACCTGCTCGGGCTATGGCTGCGTGAGCAACCTGCCCGAGGGCGCCAACGGCTTCACCACCATCGAGCTCAAATCCAACCACCTGGGCACCGCGCGCGAAGGCGTGGTGGAGTGCGTGGCCAAAGCCGTGCATCTGGGCCGCAACACCCAGGTGTGGGACGCCACCGTCACCCACCGAGACACGGGCAAGACCATGGCCCTGTTCCGCTGTACGCAGATGGTGCTCTACCCCAAGGCCCCCAAGGCCGCCTGATACCGCGCCCGCGCCGTGGACCAGCCGATCACCAGCTTCCACCTCGACGAGGAAGGCCACTGGGTGGCTCGACTGGCCTGCGGCCACCATCAGCACGTGCGCCACGATCCGCCCTGGATCAACCGCCCCTGGACCACCACGCCAGAAGGCCGGCAGGCCACGCTGGGCCGCCTCCTGGCCTGCAAGAAGTGCGACGAAGGCGCCCCGCCCGACACGCCGCCCGCGCCCTGACACCCCCCGCGTTTCCGGCGTTGCGGGCCTGCGCCATGCGTGGCATCGTCACACGCGCAATGAATGCCATGCGTTGCTGTGATTGAACTGCCTACAGTCGTAGACAGCAGTGACCGGCAGCCAACCCCGCATTCAGCGACAAGCCGAGCCAGGCTGTATCGAGGCTCTCTTCCACGTTGTCACGAGAAACGGCCCCCGGTGCGGCCATCTCGACAGGAGACCGCCCATGCACCGCCGCCTCCAGCGCCTTCTTCAGCACATCGCCCAGCGCCTGCTTCGCCCTGCCGGGCTGGCCTGGCTCATGGTGATCACAGCCACCTCGGCCCAGGCCGACGCCATGCAGCGCTCCGACATCGTCCTGCTGCAACCCGAATCCGTGCTGGCGCCGCGCGTGCCCAATGTGCAGGGCCTGGCCACCTACATCGACAAGGCCACCGCCCAGGCGGCCGAAGTGACGCGCCAGGCCGAGGCCGGCCCACCCACCAGCGGTTTCCTGGTGATCGCGATCCGCCCGGGGTTGCGCTCGAACGCCTGGCTGGATTTCCAGCCGCCCCTGCCGCAACCCCTGGCCGATGCCGTGCTCCGCGCCATGCGCGCCGTCACACCCCCTGCAGTGCGAGGCGGGCCGGTGGTGCTGGCCGTGAAGGCCAGCCTGTGGGGCGGCACCGCCACCGGCCGCGATTTCCCGGCCCCGAAAGAATGGCGGGCCGCCATGGACCAGGCCGGCCGCCCGCTGGAGACCGAGGCATTGGTCGAGCGCACCTGGCGTCCCTGAGCCTCATCGGCCTGCATCAGTGCACTTGATGAGCCGAGCCCTGCGCCCGAGGCAGCAGGTGTAACGCTGGTTCATGCCCCGACACGGCGACGTATACTGTATATGCATACAGAATCGCCATGTCCGCTTCGCCTGTTTTCGTTGCCACCCGCCAGCATCGCACGCGCCTGATGCACATCTGGCGCTCGGCCGGCTGGCCGTGTCGTGATCCGCTGGAGATCGACCTGCTGGCAGCCGCCCTGGTGCAGTTGCGCACCGATGCCCATGGCCGCGACACCCTGCACCTGACCGAAGCCGGCATCCAGGCCTTGGCCGATGTGCGCCAGCACAACCAGCGCGCCGCCAGCCGCCATGACCGACTCGCTGAACGCCTGTCGGTGCAACTGCAGGGTGACGGGCGCATCGTCTGGCGCGAGCTCTCCCTGCGCGCCCTGATCGAAGCCGCCATCCCACAGTTGCCGGACACTGCGTTGCCAGAAGCCGTGGAAGCCCCCTCCACCGCCCTCGTAGCAGTACATGAGCCAGGCCCTGCCTCACTGTGGCCGCCCCTTCACAACACCGGCGGCGCCCTGCCCGCCCCCCTGCGTGGCGACCACCACTGGCGCATGGCCCGCCCCGACATCTTCTCCGTGCGCAACACCACGGTCGAGGCCTACCTGCGCCCCATGGTGCACGAGATCAAGGTCAGCCGCGCCGACCTGCTGTCCGATCTGCGGCACGAGGCCAAGCGGCAGGCCTATCAGTGGCTGTCCTGCGAGTGCTATTACGTCTTCCCGGCCGGCATCGCGGAGCCCGCCGAGGTGCCCGAAGCCTTCGGCGTGTGGCTGCTCCACGGCGATCTGGACACCGGCCGGCTGGAGCTGGCCCGGCCGGCCCGCCACACCCCGCGTACCCTGCCCTTCGCCGTGTGGATGGCGCTGGCCAAGGCCACGCCGCTGGGTCCGGCCGAAGACGCCCCGCAGAGCCCCCTGGCGCCACTGGACTGATGCAGGACGACCCCGTCGTTGCAGCGCCGGCCTACACCGTCGCCGTGCGCGCCCTGTGCGAGTTCACCGCCCGCCAGGGCGATCTGGACCTGCGCTTCACGCCCTCGCCCACCGCGCAGGAAGGCATGGCCGGCCACACCCTGGTGGCCAGCCGCCGGGGCGCCGACTACCAGGCCGAGCTGCCCCTGAGCGGCCACTTCGCGGCCGGTGGCCAGACCCTGCACGTGCGCGGCCGCGCCGATGGCTTCGATGCCCGCCGCCTGCGCCTGGAAGAGATCAAGACCCACCGCGGCCCGCTGGACACCCAGCCCGCCAACCACCGCCATCTGCACTGGGCGCAAGCCCGCGTCTACGGCCACCTGCTCTGCGCCCAGCAGGGCCTGGCGCAGCTCGACATCGCGCTGGTCTACCTGGATGTCGGCAGCGACCAGGAAACCGTGCTGCTCGAAACCTGGTCGGCCGAAGCCCTGCACACGCACTTCATCGACCAATGCCAGCGCTTCCTGGCATGGGCCACGCAGGAGGCGGCCCACCGTCAGGCGCGCGACCAGGCCCTGGGCCAACTGCGCTTTCCCCACGCCGAGTTCCGCACCGGTCAACGCCCGCTGGCCGAAGCCGTCTACAAGGCGGCCACCCACCGACGCTGCCTGCTGGCCCAGGCGCCCACCGGCATCGGCAAGACCATCGGCACGCTGTTCCCCCTGCTCAAGGCCTGCCCCTCGCAAGACATCGACAAGGTCTTCTACCTGTCGGCCAAGACCTCAGGCCGACAACTCGCGCTCGATGCCCTGCAGCAACTTCACCCAGGCCCTGACGCAGCCCCGTGGCGCGTGCTGGAACTGGTGGCCCGCGACAAGGCCTGCGAGCACCCGGACAAGGCCTGCCATGGTGATTCCTGCCCGCTGGCCCAAGGCTTCTACGACCGCCTGCCGCAGGCCCGCCAGGCGGCCGTCGATGCGGGCCGTGCGCTGGACAAGGCCCAGGTGCGCGCCGTCGCCGCCGCCCACGGCATCTGCCCCTACTACCTGGGCCAGGAGCTGGCGCGCTGGGCCGACATCGTCGTGGGCGACTACAACCACTACTTCGATCTGCACGCCATGCTGTACGCCCTCGCGCAGTCGCAGTCATGGCGCGTGGCGGCGCTGCTCGATGAAGCGCACAACCTGCTGGAGCGCGCGCGGGCCATGTACTCGGCAGAGCTCTCCCAGCACAGCCTGCGGGCCATGCGCCGCACCGCCCCCGCGCTGCTCAAGCGCCCGCTGGAACGCGCCTACCGCGCATGGCAGACCTTGACCAAGCAACAGCAGGCCGACTACCAGGCTCATGAAGAGCTGCCCACCACCTTGCTGCAGGCCCTGCAGCATCTGGTGGGCGCCATCACCGAGCACTTCGGCGATCACCCCGAGGCCGCGACCGACGCGGCCCTCCAGGCCTTCTACTTCGACGCGCTACACTTCACGCGCGTGGCCGAACTCTTCGACCAGCACTCGATGTTCGACGTTCGCAAGGTGCCGCCACCGCCGGGATCACGCAACAAGGCATCCACCGTGCTGTGCCTGCGCAACGTCGTGCCCAGGCCCTTCCTGGCGCCACGCTGGGCCAGCCTGCACAGCGCCACGCTGTTCTCCGCCACGCTGCAGCCCTGGGACTACCAGCGCGACACACTGGGCCTGCCCGAGGACACGGCCTGCATCGACCTGCCATCGCCCTTCAGTGCCCAACAACTGCAGGTTCACGTGGCCGCACGCCTCTCCACCCGCTACAAGGACCGCGACGCCTCGCTGCACCCCATGGCCATGCTGATGGCCACGCACTACCGCGCCCGGCCCGGCAACCACCTGGCCTTCTTCAGCAGCTTCGAGTACCTGCGACAGGCCGCCGACACCTTCGAGGCCCTGCACCCCGACATCCCCACCTGGCGCCAGTCACGCGGCATGAGCGAAGGCGAGCAAAGCCAGTTCCTCGCGCGCTTCACGCCAGACGGCCAGGGCATCGGCTTCGCCGTGCTGGGCGGCGCGTTCGCCGAAGGGATCGACCTGCCCGGCCAGCGGCTGGTGGGCGCCTTCATCGCCACCCTGGGCCTGCCGCAGTTCAACCCCGTCAACGAAGAGATCTGCCACCGGCTGCAGAGCCTATTCGGCGCGCGCCTGGGGCACGACTACACCTACCTGTACCCTGGCCTGCAGAAGGTGGTGCAAGCGGCCGGCCGCGTGATCCGCACCCCGCACGACGAAGGCGTGGTCGTGCTGATGGACGAGCGCTTCATGCAGCCGCATGTGCGCCGCTTGCTGCCTGCGTGGTGGGCGGCGCCTCGGCTGGCGATGCCTGATGAGGCCTTAGCCAGCTTCGCCCCCGCGAAAGCAATCGATCAAGCAGGCACTTCGCAGATCTCGGCCGACGCCGACTGACGCACCCGGAAAATCCGCACCGCCTCGGCCACCTGGTCGGCCTGCCCGCTCAAGGCCGAGGCCGCCACCGACAACTGCTCCACCATCGCGGCGTTGTGGTGCGTGATGCCATCGAGCGAGGCCACGGCACGGCTCACTTCCGTCAGCCCCACGGACTGCTCCGCACTGGCCCGGCTGATGCTGGACACCAGATCACTCACCGCCTGCACCGAGCCCAGCGTCTGCTGCATCAAATCGCCATTGGCGCGCACCCGCTCATGCCCTTGCGCGATGGTGGTGAGCGCGTTGTCCACCAGCACCTTGATCTCACCCGCCGCCTGGCGCGAGCGATTCGCCAGGGCCCGCACCTCGGCCGCCACCACCGCGAAGCCCTTACCCGCCTCACCGGCACGCGCGGCTTCCACGGAGGCATTGAGCGCCAGCAGGTTGGTCTGGAAGGCGATGCGGTTGATCACGTCCACGATCTCGCCGATGCGGCCCGAGGCCTGCGCGATCGCATCCATCTGCGCCACGATCTCCTGCACCGACTGCTGGCTGCGCTGCGCCATTTCATGCGTGTGCTCGGCACGGCCCGCGGCCTGGCGCGCGGCATCGGCGCTGGTGCGCACATTGCCGGTGATCTGCTCCAGCGTGGTGGCCGTCTGCTGCAGGTTGCTGGCCTGCGAATCAGTGCGGGCCGACAGCTCATGGTTGCCCTGCGCGATGTCGCGCGAGGCCGAATGAATGCCGGCGATCTCACGGCGCACATCGCCCACGATAGCCTGCAGGTTGACGTTCAACTGCACCATGGCCCGGTCCAGTTGGCCCAGCTCGTCGTGGCGGCCACGCTCGCCCGTCAGCGACAGATCGCCGGCCGCCATGCGGTACGCCTGCGCGATCAGCCCCCTGATCGGCTGGACCAGGCCATGCTGCCAGCGCCAGGCCTGCCAGCTGCCCAAGGCCATCGCCGCGCCCAGCAGGCCCAGGCCCTGCGCAGGCTGCAGCCCCGCGGCCCACCAAGCGATCACGGCCATGCACAAAGGCGTGGCCAAGGCGCCCATCCATACGCGTCGGCCCAGCGAAGGGCGCCACAACGTCTGCAAACGGCCACGCAGCCCGCGGCGCCACAGATGGCCCTCACGCAGGTGCAAAGCCAAGGCGCCTTCGCGCGCCTCTTCCTGCATGCGCTGGTACAGCGCCGTGGCCGCCTCGACCTGGGCACGGCTGGGCTTGGTGCGAACAGAGAGGTAACCCACCACCTGCCCGCCCTCAAGCACAGGCGTGACATTGGCCTGTACCCAGTAGTGATCGCCATCCTTGCGGCGGTTCTTCACCAAGGCCGACCAGGGGCGCCCCGCCTGCACCGTGGCCCACAGGTCACGGAAGGCCTCGGCAGGCATGTCCGGATGCCGGATCAGGTTGTGCGGCTGGCCGATCAGTTCGTCCTTCAGATAGCCGCTGACCCGCACGAAGGCCGGGTTGCAATACATGATCCGCCCCTTGAGGTCGGTGGCGGAGACCAGCGGCTCGCCATCAGGCAGGGCGAACTCGCGTTGGGTGATGGGCAGGTTCTTTCTCATCGTGCGTCGGTACTTCACACAAGGGTGTCGTCGCGCTGTTGTCACCAGCGTTTCAGCCACACCGCGATGAAAGGAAAAGGCCTCACGTGGAGGCCTTGGTCAGGTGACCTGACTATACGCACCATGGGGGTGCCTCATCGCGTGAATAATCCCGTCATGGGCGCCAGTTGTGCCGTTTTGATTCACGTCAAATGACATGCACGGCGCATCGTCTGCCGCATCATCCATCCTCGTGATCACAAGCTCCGCATTTTCAGACAGCACGCTGGATGACACCAGCACGCCGACGCGCGCCGCATCGTCCGGGCACCTGCTGGGCCTTTTGGTGCTGGGCAACCTGCTGCTGCTGTCGCTGTTCATCGGCCTGTCCGTGCTCTCGCTGCAATGGAGCCTGCAGAGCCAGCTGGCCCGCGCGGATGTGGCCACCACCAACCTGGCGCGCGCGCTGCAGCAGAGCATCGGCGCCACCATCGACAAGCTGGACCTGACCTTGCGCCTGGCCGGCCAGGCCTATGAAGACAGCCTGCGCCAAGGCCACACCCAGCCGCAGCAGGTGGACCAGTTGCTGGCCAAGCACCAGCAGCAACTGGTCGAAGGCGAAGGCCTGCGCATCACCGATGCACAAGGGCTGATACGGCACGGTGCAGGCCTGCCCCAGGCCAGGCTCGTGAACGTGGGCGATCGCCCCTACTTCATCCAGGCCCGCAACGCGGCGCCGGGCCAGCTCATCGTGTCGGAGCCCTTGCAATCGCGCGTCAGCGGCCGCTGGGTGATCGTGCTGGCCCGGCGCGTGAACCAGCCGGATGGCAGCTTCGCCGGGGTCATCTACACGGCTCTGTCGTCCCAGCACTTCGAACAGCTCTTCGCCGGGGTGGACATCGGCGCTCAGGGCGCCGTGAGCCTGCGCACCGCCAGCATGCGGCTGATCGCACGGCGCACGCCCCAGGGTGACAACACCAGCGCCATCGGCAGTGCCAAGGTGTCCGAAGCCCTGCGCCAGGCACTGGCCAAGGCGCCGCAAGGCGGCAACTACACCGCCCCCACCACGCTGGACAGCATCGAGCGCATCAACCACTACGAACGCGTCGGCCGCTACCCGCTGTACGTGGTGGTGGGCCTGGACACGGGCGAGCAACTGGCCTCATGGCGGCTGCAGCGCATGCACCTGGCCGCCTACCTGCTGATCGTGGCCCTGGCCATGCTGGGCGGCTCGGCCCTGCTCTACCGCAGCTGGCGCCGCGACCTGCAAAGCCAGCAGGCCATCGTGCAGGCGGGCAAACGCAGCCAGGCCCTGCTGCGCACTTCCAGCGATGGCGTGCACGTGATCGATGCCCGGGGCAAGATCGTCGAGGTAAGCGACAGCTTCGGCGCCATGCTGGGCGCCACACGCGAAGAGCTGCTGGGCACCTACCTGGGCCAATGGGATGCGGGCCTGTCCAGCAAGGACCTGGCCGCGCTGTACACCCCCATCGTGACCAACCGCCGCAGCAAGTTCAGCAGCGTGCACCGCCGCACCGATGGCAGCCTGATGGAGGTGGAGGTGAGTGCGGTGGGCGTGATGCTCGATGGCGAGCCACTGCTGTTCTGCGCCTCACGCGACGTGACGGACCGCAAGGCCGCCGCACGCGAACATGCCGCACGCTTGGTGGCCGAGCAACGCGCGCGGGCCTTGAGCGAGCGCGTGTCCGAGCGCGAAGAGTTCGTGCGCATCCTGGCCCATGAGGTGCGCCAGCCCTTGAACAACGCCTCGGCGGCCCTGCAGGGCGCCCGTGCGGCCCTGTCCGAAGACAGCAGCGCTCATACCGGCGGTTCAGGGCACCCCGAATCCACCGATGCCGCGACAGCCGTGCGCCGCGCCCAATCGGTGATTGGCCAGATCGTGGCCTCGCTGAACAACACCCTGGCCGCCACCGCCCTGCTGGCCAGCCCCGACCGCATCGAGTGCCATGACGCCGATGTCGACACCCTGATCGAGCTCAGCCTGGGTGATCTGGACCCGCAGGCCCGCCACCGCGTGCGCATCGAACGGCACAGCGCCACGCGCACCGCCTCGATGGACATCGGCCTGGTGCGCCTGGCCCTGCGCAACCTGCTAGGCAATGCCCTGGTCTATGCGCCGCTTGATACCGATGTGGTGCTGCGCATCAGCGACAGCGACGACCCCTTGGCGCTGGTGATCGAGGTGATCGACAGCGGCCCCGGCATCCCGCCGGCCCTGCGCCCCCACCTGTTCGAACGCGGTACGCGCGGAGACAGCGGCCTGCCAGGCCATGGGCTGGGGCTGTTCATCGTGCAGCGCGTGATGGCCCTGCACGGCGGGCTGGTGGACCTGCGCCCCAACACGCCTCAAGGCTCCATCTTCAGGCTCTGGCTGCCGCAGGACGCTTGATGGGCGATGCGTGCAGCCATGCACGCAGGCCTATCAGCCCTCGACCAGCGGCCCCTTGAACACGTAGCCCACGCGCGACAACGACTGCAACGGCACGACGCAATCGGTCGCGCGCTCGATGCGCCGGCGCAGGCGGTAGATGGTGGCGCTCAAGGCGTTGTCAGGCTCTTCCGTCACCGGTCGGCCCAACTGCTGGCACAGCAGTTCGCGGGTGACGGACTGCCCCTGCGCTGTCACGAAGCAGGCCATCACGGCCATGTCCAGATCGCTCATGTCGATCCGCACGCCATCGGGCGCTACCAACTGGGCGGCGCGGCGGTCCAGCACCCAGGCCGCAGGCCGGCCACGGGTGGCCACCACGCGGCGGTGCACGGCGCGGATCGCCACCGTCACCTGCTCGAAACTGACGGGCTTGGCCAGGTACATGTCGGCACCGGCATCCACCACCGAGGCGAACACATCCGGCGAGACACGCCCCGACACCACGAGCACGCCCACCTGCGTGCGCTTGCGCAGCACGCGGATCAGCTCCAGCCCATCGATGCCAGGCAGCATCAGATCGACCAGGTAGAAGGCATGCCGGAACGGTTCATGGTCGGCCAGCAGCTCGGCGCTGTCGGCGTAACGGTGCACCTGTACACCGGCAGAAATAAGGTGCTGGGCCAGGAACTCACTGTATTCCGGGTCGTCATCGACCAGGGCCACGGAGTCCGGCAAGGAAATGGCATCGAAAGACATCGGCAAAAGAGCGGCCAGCGCGTGACATGCGCACGGCCTGTTACAGCAATCCACATTGTGAACCGCACAGCGTCACCCATCACGCGGAATTGATCACGTCCAGCACGGATTTTTGCACTTTAGGGTGTTGTTGCAAGCGCTCACAAATGACTAAAGTGAGCGCCAGCCCGACCGAAAACCCGGCAAGCGACGACCTGTGTGTGCGCCAACGCCTGGCCGTTCATCCCCTTGTCAGCCCCCCCGCGCAAGAAAGCTGAAGGTGCTCCCCATGAGCCTCCGATCCCTCCGCGTCCGCACCAAGCTGCTGGGCGGTTTTGGCGCCCTGGCCCTGATGGTGCTGGTGGTATCCGCCCTGTCGCTGCATTCGCTCTCGCGCAGCCACAAGGACTTCGCAGACTACGTCGAGCAGACCAGCGCCCGCGCGGCACTGGCCAACCAGGTACGCGCCGCAGCCAATGCACGCGCCGTCGGGGCACGCAACCTGGTGCTCATCAAGGACGCGCAGGAGCGCCAGAACGAGCAGCGTGTCGTGGTGCAGGCTCATGAGCAGATGCAGGAACGCCTCAAGGAACTGGGCGAGATGATCGCCAAGACCCAGGGCATCCAGGACGGCGAGCGCACCCAGTACCAGGAGCTTCTGAGCATCGAATCCAAGTACGGCCCCGTGGCCCTGAACATCGTGGACCTGGCGATGCATGACCGCCACGAAGAGGCCATCACCAAGATGAACGCCGATTGCCGCCCGCTGCTGGCCGCGCTGATCAAGGCCACCAACGATTACATCGGCCTGACCACACGGCAGGCCAAGGAAGACGAAGCCGCCGCCCAGACCGACTACGAGGCCGACCGCGCGCTTCTGATCACCCTGTGCATCCTGGCCATTGCCGCCGCGTGTGGGCTGGCCTTGCTGATCACCCGTGGGCTGACCCGCGCCCTGGGCGCAGAACCCGCCGAACTGGGCGCCGCCGCCCAGCGCGTGGCCGAGGGCGATCTGAGCCCCATCGCCGGCGCCCACACCGCCCCCCGCCGCAGCGTGATGGCCTCGCTGGGCCACATGCAGGGCAGCCTGTCCGGTCTGGTCACTCAGGTGCGCCATGCCTCCGACAGCATCGCCCATGGCTCGGCGCAGATTTCCCACGGCAGCATGAACCTCTCGCAGCGTACAGAAGAGCAGGCCTCCAACCTGCAGGAAACGGCCGCGTCGATGGAGCAGCTCAACACCACCGTGCAGCACAACGCCGAAACGGCCCGCCAGGCCAGCATGCTGTCCGACGAAGCCAGCCGCGCGGCCACCAACGGCGGTGTCGTGATGACCCAGGTCGTCGACACCATGCAGAACATCAGCGCCAGCTCGCGCAAGATCGGCGACATCATCGGCGTGATCGATGGCATCGCCTTCCAGACCAACATCCTGGCGCTGAACGCCGCCGTGGAAGCAGCCCGGGCTGGAGAGCAAGGCCGCGGCTTCGCGGTCGTGGCTGGCGAAGTGCGCTCACTGGCGCAGCGCAGCGCCGAAGCCGCCAAGGAGATCCGAACCCTGATCGCCGACAGCGTGACCCAGGTCGATGCCGGCGCCCAACTGGTCAACCAGGCAGGCAGCGCGATGGACGACATCGTGGGCCAGGTCAAGCGCGTGGCCGACCTGATCGGCGAGATCAGCAGCGCCTCGAGCGAGCAGACTTCGGGCATCGGTCAGGTGAACCTGGCCGTGGCCCAGCTCGACCAGATGACCCAACAGAACGCATCGCTGGTGGAAGAAAGCGCCACGGCCGCCGACGGTCTGCATCAGCAGGCTTCGCAACTGACCGAGGCCGTGAGTGTGTTCAAGCTCGCAAGCGATGGGCATGGACAGTCCAGCACGCTGCAAGTGGCACCATCCCGGCCCGCCGTGCGCACCCGGGGCCATGCAGCCCTGATGAACCAGGCGGGCAAGTTCAATCCGCAGCTGTCGTCGTCCTGACTGAGCTCGGGGCGCCCAGGCGCTGCCTCGAACACAAGCCAAGGGCCAGGGGCGAAGGCCCGAATGAAAAAAGCCACCCATGATGGGTGGCTTTTTGAAGTCCAAGCCATTTGAACGTTTGCACATTCGCACGGCTTGAAGAAATGTTGGTGGGCCCTGAGTGACTCGAACACTCGACCAACGGATTAAGAGTCCGTCCACCCCTAGCCGGCCAGCGCCTGACCGAAGACACAAGGTTGAGAGGTCTTTAAGCCATGCTTAAAGCCCCTGCGGCGAACCCTTCGCTGCAAAGCCCTCTCAAGTACCTAGTTTATACGGGAAAAATCACGTGTCAAACATTCGCATGGTGATGTGTTACAGAAGGTCCACCGCCGCGCGCATGTCCTCAAGATCCGGATGGACGTACTGCAGCGTGGTGTAGGGCGTCGTATGGCCAAGAAGCTCTTGCACCACCTTGAGGCTCGACCTGTTGCCCCGTAGCAACTGCGTTGCTGTGGTGTGCCGGATCTTGTGCGCAGTCATGCGAACAGAGTCCTCGTCCTGCTTGCTATGAAAGCGTGCAAAGAACCTGATGACGCGCTCACCAGTCATCACGTCGTGCTTGAACGGCCTCGCAGAGAACAGCGGCAAGCAGAACACCTGTCGATCGGCCAGGTCGTATCCCACAATCTCCCTCGTCCGCCTACGCAGGTCCTCGAGCGTAGGCAAGAGTGCGTCCGAAATGGGAACATCCCACTCACGCTTCGTCTTGCTCGTCTCGGCTCGCAAGCGGATGGAGCGCGCGACCCAGTCAATGTCCTTCCACTTCAACCCCACCAGCTGGCGCAGGCGCATGCCGGTCGTGTAGAAGGTCTTCACCACGGCGAGCCAGAAGAACTGGGGCGGGAACATGTCGACCTCGGTGCCGTCGCGCAGTTCGCGCCTGGCTGACGACAGGACCTGGACGTAGCGGGCCAGGACCTCGCGAGGGATCGCTTTCGGCTTCCTGGGCACCGGCGCGGGCCTCACCAGGCGGAAGATGTTCTCTTCGATGTACTTTCGCGAGACCGCATGCTTCCACAGCACACAGAAATGCCTGCGGCGAGAGTTGAACGTCACGGGGCTGAGCCTGGCAAGACAGCGTGCCCGGTAGCCGGTCAACCAGCTAACGGTGATCTCTTCCAAGTCAGGGTCCCCATGCTCAAACTCTGCGCACAGCACATCCACGCAATACTTGTAGGTCTTGTAGGTGGCCGGCGTCCAAACACTCAGCTGGCGAACCTCTTCCATCAACTCACGCACTTTCATCGGCTTCCTCTTCTCTCACTTGTCATCGTTTCCACGTGCCGGTCAGGCACGTCAAATCATTCTGAGAGAGAGGACTTAGGGTTAGCACCCCCACAAGGTGGGGGCCGGAGAATTCAGACTAGTGTTCAGGCGTATTTCTTGTAGTAGGTCAGTTGCATCCGCGCACAAATTGCGCACAGCAGCACCATCGCGACGATGACCCATTCAACGGGGACGCCTGCCGTGGGCCAAGCAAGGTAGGCCATGAACGTGACGGCGATGATCTGGAGTTGCGCGATCTTGAAACGGTGGTACAGATTCGCCGATTCGCGCCCTGCGTCGGCACGTCGAATCGCCCGAGCGGATGCCCCATCCGTGAGGCCCACGGCATACGCCAGGGCAAGCATCGGAATGGCACCCGTCAGAAGGGCCAATGCCCGGATCGCCAGCACGTAGTTCGCCCACAGACATGTTTCGACGATGTCGCCGTTGTTGGCCCACCATCGATCAAAGAACGTCTTGCCCGGGTCTGGATCATCCTCAGGACTCGCTGTACGGCCGGGCAGGTGCGACGGCAGGTTGAGCAGGCTGCGCATCCCCTTGGTCATCAATCCGATGACGCCGCTACGGACAGCATCACCGAACTCGATGGACAAGCTCGTAGGATCCAGGACTGGCGTGCTCAGTTGAGCCGAGTGCATGATCTCTTGCTGCGCGAGCTCCTGCATTGCCCAGACGGGATCGTGTTGACGCCACAGGGCTACGCCGGCAAGAGCTACGACGCCATAAACCCAGAACACGGCCAGCAGAAGCGCTGTCCACGCCGCGGCACGAATTGGCCAGATCAGGGCGGAGAACGCCTGACCATCGGTCATTGAAGCGTTCTTAGAAGCCAATTCCCGCCCCCTCCACCGTCAGCTCCTCCATCGCGTCTTCGTGCGACGATAGCTCTGCAGCTTGGCGCCTCATGTGTTGAAGCATCTCTTCCCACTTGCTCGGCACCACCAGGTCCTTTTCTGCAAGCGCGAGCGGTATCCGCACATGGACAAGGCGCCCCCCCTCCAGCAACGCGAAGGCTTGCCCCTTGGGCTGGGACATCAGCATGGCTGGGGTCACCAACGGAACCTTCTCGGAGCTGAGCTTGTCGCCCGACCGACTGCTGAAGTCTGCGAAGTCGCCGGGATCGTTGGTGTCTGTGACCCCACTGTCCGGTGTAACAGACCAGACGGGGACCTCCTCGAGCTGGGAGGTCAGCAGCTTCGCCGTGTCCTCGTTTTTGACCCGCAGCATGATCATCGTGTTCAGGTTGCCCCCGATTTGACCAGCTGCTGCAGGAGAGCCCGTCTTGACCTCGATGTCTTGGCCGGTTTGCGTGTAAGCCGTGATCTGCATGCCGGCTCCGCCAGCTTTGTTGGCAAGCTGCTTGAAGTACGGGCCAATGAGCTCGTTGACTTCGTCCAGGTGTAGCCGAATGCGCCTCACCTTCTCGGAAACGGACTGACCGTATCCCAGGCCATGCTTGTAGATGGCGCCAGCCACCGATGTCAGGTCGGAGAGCATCGACGCCGAGACGGCCTCGGCCACGTCTGGAATCGACAGCGCGTCGAAACCACAGTAGACGATCGCGTTCCGCGAAATCAGCGACTGCCACTCCATGAGCGGGCGCGGGTCCATCGAATCCATGTAGTCGGGAGAGATGAGGGCAGCGAGCTTGCCCGTGGTCATCTTCTCCAGCAACGGATAAAGGCTGTTGACCAGCTTTTCAAAGTAGGTCCGGTCGTTCGACAGGATGCCGGTCAACGAGTCTGCAACAGGATCCTTGTGTCCGAGCTCGCGGAAGTGTTTGGCCAAGAGCACGACCGTGATGTCGCGCCCATTGCGCTCGGTCTTCGCGACGAGATCCTTCATGTCCTTCGTCGGGTTTGGATCGAAGGTGGCCCGCCAATTCGGGCTGCGCTTGTCGAGCCAGTATTCCAGGTAGTCACGCGCCAGCTTGTCGACGTTCACGCCGTACGCGTAGATCTTGGCCATGTCGGGCTTCTCCCCGGTAGCGGCCATTGCACGCGCGATGGTGTTGACGTAGCGCCAAGCGAAGGCTTTGAACGCCGCCGACTGGCCCTCGTCGGGAAGCTGGCCTGTCGTGCGGCTCGCCACCTCGGACTCTTGCTCGAACGAGCCGATGGGGTTGTACCTTGCCGAGATCTCAGGGAAGCCGAGGTGGAACACGACGAAGTCCTTCTCACGCCCAGCTCGGACAGCCTCGGCGTACATGGACAGGAGCAACTCGACGTCACCCTTTGGGTCGAAGACAAAGGTGGGATCTCCCCGCCGGATGTCCTGCGTGACGAGCAGTTGGGCCAGGCGGGTCTTCCCCACCCGGGTCGTGCCATAAACGATGACGTGGTTTGTCAGCTCGGCCAGGGCCGTCCAGATCTCCTCCTCATCCGGCTCAACGCCATGGATTTCGGGCTTGCCCCCGAGAGGCGCCAGGGGCTCGACGGGATTCCACCAGGCACTGCGTTGGGTGACACTGGTCAGCCAGTCGCCCTGTGGGTGCTTTCGCTCGTAGTCGCGTGCGAACTTGTAGAGACGCCCCAACTTGAGAAGGTGGGCGTTGTAGGGCATGCGCGCCTGGTGCAGGCGCTGAGCATGCACCTGCGTCCACTCGAACCCTCGGCCGAAGAACAGGCCGTCGCCAGCGTGAGGGATGTCCTTCGGCTCCAATGCATAGGCGGGAAGACGCCGCAGGCTGCGCCGATAGCGCACGATTCTGCGTGCCTGCATGCCGCGCACAGCAGCCAGGCCTGCCAGACCTGCTGAGCAGGCCATGGCCGCTTGGGTCGGGATGACGAACAACTCCGGCCATGTCTTCAACGCGATGGCAGCAGCCAACGCACCTGCTGCTGGAAGGATTTCGTAAGGACGCCGATAGACGTTCTCGATCTTGACCTGCATGGGCCACCTCGCTCAGTGATCAGCGCAGCGCTTCATAGTCAGGCCTGGGCTGATGTCGCTCGAAGCGACGACGCAGTTCATCATGCGAAGGTGATGTCCCCTCTGGCCATGCAGCGTCACGCAACCCACATAAGAAGTCGTCCGTAGCGCTCAGCCAGTAAGTGAGGCCAAACTCGTCCTTGAAGAGCTCAGGGTGCCGAAGCCGTATGGCCTCGGCGACTTCACGAACCTCGGAGATGCGCTTGTGTACACCACCTTGACTGCGCTCAAGCAGTTGAAGCAGGCCCAGGTCCACGAGGCTTCCGTGATCTCCATGAATGACCCGGTATGGTGATGTCGGGCCTGTAGCAATGCGTGGCGAGTTCCGCACGCCATCAACCACCCACCCTCTCTTTCCGAGCATCCACAAGCTGATGCACAAGGCCAGCACGAACAGCGAAATGATGACGAGTGTGACCGTTTGCGATTCAGACATTCAGGTTCCCTCTTTATGGTTTGGATTGAGCGCTGTTTGCCCCGACAGGCTTGAGCTTTCGCGCCGGTCGCCCCGTCTTGACGATGCGTGAATTCAGAGCAGGAACTGGATTGAAGAACAGCTGAGGCTGTGGCACGAGGAAGAAGCTCGAAGTTGCGGAGACGCCACCGTCGTGCTTCGTGAATGCGTAGTAATGCAGGTTCTCATCCCCGTTGCGCAAGGTGTAAGGGGACTTGGCAACCTCGTTCTGCAGGCGATGCATGACCTTCTCGCCATAGGTCTGCTTCAACGCCGCCACAGGGCCACTTTCAACGCCATCGTGGTCCTCCAGGAAGCGCCTGAACACCCCAGGGGAAAGCAGCAGCATGCCTTCTGGCACAAAGTGCACCAAAGCCTGTGGCTCGTTGTACTTGAGGTGTCCAGTTGCGACAGACGTTTGGAGCCACACGAAGAAGGCAGTTGCAGCAGGCGTCGCATCCTTGGCAGGCCTGGGGCTCTTCTTGAGCTTCTGGTGAGGTTGCTGCGGAGCCGCGATGGCCTCATCACGCATGACCACCGGCATCGCAAGAGGCACGCTGTTGACGGCCTTGGCCGTCTGTCGCGGGGCGCCGGCCATCGCTGACAGATCAGCCTGGTCCTCTTCGCGCAGGAACGGCGACCCCTCACCATCCTTCAGTTGATCGGACTGCTCCTGGGCAGTCGATGGCTCAGGTGACGAGACAGGAGCTTTGCCGGGTTCGGCTACATCGGTATCGCCCCCCTCAGGCTGTGGCAGGCCACCATGTCGAACAGTTTCAGGAGGAGCCTCTTCCTCGTCGGGAGGCATCGCCATCATGTCCAATGACGATGAAGACTGGGCCAGGTCATGTGGCAGCTCCTGCGGAGAAGTTGGCGCAGACTTTGCCTTGGGCTGAGGCGCCTCAACCTTGACAGCACTCTCCCCTGCAGAGGGAACTGTGGTGATGGCTGGCCCAGGCTGAACAGGGACGGGCTTTATCGCTGCTCCAGCTGTCGTCAAGGGTTGAGCCAGAGGCTTGACGGCTGGCCCAGGCGAGGCATTCGACACTGCGGCAGGCTGGGTCAATTGAGGCGCTGCTCCAGTCCCCTGCTCGCTGGTTTGCGCGGGAACTACAACCACATTGGCTGCGGCAGCTTTGGAGGCTGACCCCAACACCTTGAGGCTGCCGACTATCGGGCTTGGCCAGGTCGATTGATCGGCACCAAACAGCTTGACCAGTGGAAACTTCAGCACCGTCAGAGGCGGGGACTTCCAGCCCACTTCAAGTTCTACCTCAATCTTCCACACTGCGCCAGAGCCATCAGGATTGGACTCGCATGCACCGTAGTCCTGGAACTCATCGAAGATGCGATCATTCTTCGCAGCACTGGGAATGCCTTCGGCCGATTCATGCTGCGCCAGGTAGTCCCTGATTTCGTCAGCCAGGCGAGCACAGACGAACCACACTGCCCCGTCGTAGACCCAACCTACTGCACCAGGCTTGTTCAAGGGCAGCAGCCCACCTTGCGCCAGCATTCGACGCAACCCCTGCATCAGGCGCTCGATCAAGGGAACCACCTTGGCTGTGGCAAACCTTGTTCTTGGACCAGAAGCCAGATTACGCTTCACAGACGCAGCGTCAGCTTGTCTGACGATGTCGGGCAGAAACGACTGCGGTGCATCCTCACTGCTGAGGTACTTGAACAGCTCGCCGAGCAGCTGCGGCTCATCGCCCAGCCACTTGATGGTGTGCTCAGGCACAAATCGCTGCGCCAGGATGGCTGGCAGACGCTGGTGCAGTTGATACTCGCGCTCGTCCTTTGGGGCGAACTCCACCCGGTAATACTGCCCCACCTCCATGGGCCCTGCCAGAGCGGCCCATGGCTTGCCAAGCCTAGGATCGTCCGGGAAAACGGTAACGCGAAGATCTGCGACAGGCTTGCCCACGTCGTGCAGCAACGCGCCGATGAAGACCATGTAGGTGCAGCGATGTTCCAGCCGCTTGCGATCCTCTGTGCCTACCCCGCGCGGCAACTCAAGCCCAGCCCGGAAAGCCAGCGCCGCATCGGCAACCTCCAACATGTGGATCCACAGGCCACCCGGTTGAGCGTGGTGATGGCTCTCGCTCGCGGGCAGCATCTGCACGAACTCGGCCAGCAACCGAAGCACCGGCAGGCAATCCGAGTTGTACGCCTTCTGCGAAAGGCGCGTGCGCCGCTCGATGGAGTCGAGCAACGAGCTGGTGCTCGTCGCGGCCACGATCTCCTCGAATGACTGGACGCGAATGTGCGACGCAGGCCTGCTGATCACGGGCACCGTGCCGCCGGCGGGCTTCTTGCTGATCGCTCGAACGTCTGATCGCCTTTGCAAGGCCCACACCACACTGAGACCGCCGATGAATGCAGCGGACAGCAGCAACATGTGTTCGGCAGTCGGGCTCATGGCCATGGCTCAGACCTCCGACACAGCAAAGCCCAGCTCGTGCTCTTTCACGCGACCGAGCAACCAGGTCCGAAGCACCGTACGAGGCCAGAGAGTCTTCACATCCTCCCAGGTGAGCAACCTGCCTCGCGCCTGCCGAAAGCTCAGGAACGGCTGCTCCAGGGGATTCCATGGTTGTGGCACCTGCTGGTCAACCATCGCCTGCCAGGCAGTCATGTCGACACAGGCCAACGCTTCGGCGCAAGCCAGCTCCCGATCCTGGATTTCCCGGCGACGACCTTGACCAGGCGGACCATCCAGCACCGGCACGGTTCTAACGGCCTCCATGACCTGCTGCAGGGGCTCATGGTCTGGTGACATCGCGTCATCTGCGTAATAGTGCGCTTGCCAACCATCCCACCTGCAGGCAAAGTCAACCACCACGTCATGCCAATGTGCCAAGCCTCGCTCTTCGAGCAGGCAACGCAGGGGCTGGAGTTGGACAGACGTCATAGAGGGCAGATGGCTTCTGGGATGGGAGCCGCCGCAGACTATTGATGTGCATCGCCGCAGTCCAGCGAAAAGGCAAACGTAACGGGCAGGTGTTTAAGCTTCCGTAGGAAAAGCCTTTCCCGATATACTGGTCGGTTTGCGCGACGTTTCGATTGCATCGCACACGCACAGAATGACCTGCGGCAGCCTCTATCGCGACAGCCCTTCTGCCATTTGCGCGAAGCCGCTAACCATTTGAATTGATTAGCCTTTAAGGCAATTCCCATTGCCCATTAATGCCATTTAGGCAGCCGCGGAGCGGCTTAGCGGCAGCGGCTGCCGGCCCTTTGGGTAGGGCCGTTATCTGTTACAGAAGGCCCTCACAGGCATTTCCTCATACGCCCCTAGCACGAGCCTATTTGCGTCTATTCGTAACTCCGAGTTACGCGCAAATATGCGGCAAGTGCTTGATTCTCCGTCGAAACTAGCCCTTTCCGCCAGCTTTTGGCAACGCGAAAAACCTTCCATCTTCTGTGACTTGCTTTGATTCGTCAAGGCAAAAGGACATCCCGTTACAACTGCTTTGAAACGCGACTTTTCTGCATCGATTTCCTAGAGTCGCCCCCGTGTTGGCCAACTTCCTCGGCCACACACCCTTGTCAAGCGTTCACCCGGGGCCAGCCGCCCCGGGTTCTTTTCCGCTTGAGGACACGAAGAGATGCAGAAGCACAGGTGGATCAATCGGCGGATCGTTGGGGCGACAGTCGCATGCACTGTCGCCCTCGCGTGCGCGCTCATCGCCCCATCAGTTCATGCCTCCTCCAAGCGTGCACAACAGAAGAAGGCTCCTGCGACGTGGGCCAGGTGCTTCTCGATCAGCGGTGCGCGCTACAACATCAACCCATACCTGTTGGCCGGGATCTCCGTTGTTGAATCCCGAGGCAACCCTGCGGCTGTCTCCCCCTCCCCCGCATATGGCCTGCTGCAGGTAGACCACAGCTGGCTTCCCAAGCTCAAACAACGGTTCGGCTTCACCAAGAGCGACCTCTTGGAGCCCTGCACCAACATCGATGTCGCGGCCTGGATCTTGGCTCATGAGCTCAAAGCCAAGGGCGACACCTGGGAAGCCGTAGGCGCTCTCAACGCCGCTTGCACGACGCTCAAAGGAGCGCGATGCCGCTCACAACGCGCCTGGTACAGCTGGAAGGTTTACCAGGCCATGGCCAACCTCACACCAGAAGACGTGGGCCATACAGCACCCACGCAGGCTCCGCAATGATCAGCAAGCTCAAGTTCATGGCCATGGGTGTCGCAGTTGCTTTGTGCGGCTGCTCATCCGTTCAACAAGAAACCCCGCCGCAAGCTCCGCCTGTCCCAGTCGGCTTCCAGCAACTCGACAAGGGGCTGTCCCAGACCTTCGTGACATGCCAGCCTTGCGCCCAACCAACGCAGAAGACGCTTTGGACTGCCCCAGCGCCTTCACGGCAGCCCGCAGCAAGCACCAACGCTGCCCCAGCCCAAGAAGCCTCCCCAGCAAAGCCCCAGGTCGACAAGGAAACGATCGTCGCCACGAGCGTGCACTTTGCCTCCGACTCGGCTGCGCTTGATGCCACTGCCAAGTCTCGCCTCAAGGCCTTCTGCCAAGGCCGCATGCAGCTCGACGGCCTGACCGTCACCGGCCACACGGACAGCACTGGTGCCCCAGTTCGCAATCATCGACTTGCCCAGCAGCGGGCAAGGACCACATCGCAGTTCCTACGCGCATGCGCTGAACAGCAAGGCACAGCACTGCATGTCGACGAGCAAGCCAAGGGCGCTTGCTGTTATGTCGCACCCAACAACTCACCCGAAGGCCGTGCGATGAATCGAAGAGTTGATGTTGAGCAAGCGGCCAATGCCCTGCCCACCAGGCAGGCCGATCAGTAACTGGGGAACCGACAAATGAATTCAGGCAATGAAGGCACCGAAGAAGGACGTAAGCACAGCGGAGCCAAAGGCGTCCATATGGTCGAAGGGTGCAGGCGAATCCTGCTCTCCAACGACCTATTGGACGACCTGGGTGAGCTCCAGCGCAAGACCCAGCCCCGACTGGACATGCGGTATCTCGTCGAGGGCGCCATCTCGGCGCTCTTGGCAAGCCCCGGTGGTCTGGAGAAGGTGGCTGAACACGCTCGCCAGCGCCTGCGTCAGCAGCTGGACAAGCACAACACATGACCTTTCTTCTACGGAGCTTCAAGCAATGACTTCCCTGACCATCAACGCCGCTGTCGCCGCGAACCAAACGAAGGCACAGGCCTTCCTGCAGACCTTCTTCAAGTACCTGCCCTACGCCCTGATCGCCATGCTCGCGGTCATCGGCCTGATGGAGGCCGCACACGCTGTCGGCACCCTGGATGCCACCGCCAAGGGCCAGGCCCTGAAAGCTGCCTACACCGCCGTCGATGACCTGACTGGTGGCTACGGCAAGGCCTTGGTGCTGTCGATCGGCTTCATCGTCACGGTCTTCGGCATCCTGGCCTCGCAAGCCACCGGCCCGGTCCTCAAGTACATCGGTATCGCGATCTACGCGTCGATGGCTCTGGGCGCCGCTTTCGCCCTGGGCGGCGCGCTGATCTGAAGAAGCGCCACTGAGCAACACCACTGCATGACCAGCCCATGACTCAACAAACAGAAGATCCGGACACGATCATCATCAACAGCATCAAGGATCCCTGGAAGCTGCTGGTCCTCGATCTTGACATCGCCATGGGTGTAGCGCCCACGGCATTCATGGGCTTCATGCTCAAGCACGAGCTCATCGGGCTGGCCATCGCAGTGGCCGTTGCATACAAGTGGCAGACCTCTCGCAATAACAACCCGAAGGGGTTCGCATTCCGCTGGCTGTGGTGGCACACCCCCGCCTCCTTGTGGACGCTGTTCAAGCATGTCTGCCCACCTTCTCACAAGCGAGAGTTCATCGGATGACTTCGCCCATAGCAGCCAAAAACACCATCGCCGACACCAAGTCCTGGCTCTCGGTGTCCCTGCTCGTCAACGCCGCCCAGGCCTTGGCGATCATCGTCCTCCTATTCATGTTCATGTCGGCCAGGAAGGCCGAGAAGATCGTCCAGCAAACCCCTGATGGCGACCGCAGCCGTTGGATCAGCGAAAGCTCGGGCCCATCACGACAGAAGATCATCGACACGGGCTTCTTCATGAGCTCGTTGACGCTCGACGTGTCACCTGGATCCGTGAAAACCAAGGGCGAACTTCTCAAGACATGGATCCCTGCCTCCGGCTGGGACGTCATGAACCGCAAGATCCAGAAGGCCTCACTCGCACTGGAGCGGATCGGAGGCGTTCAAAGCTTCAACCCCCTCTTCGCCACGCCAGACCCTGAGCGTCTGCGCATCGCGCTGACAGGCGAGTTCCGCCAATGGGTCAACGGGGTCCCCATTCCCACCGAGACCCGCACCTACGCCTACATCTTCACGCAGGACGGCTCGCGGCTGTATCTGGCTGACTGGTTCGAATCGAGCAAGGACAAGCCCTTCGAGAAGTTGAAGACCGAAAACGACGAGACGGCCGGAAAGTAAACGGACACAGCCATGACGACACCCTTGAACACCTTGCGCGCCCTGCTGCTCGCCGGCCTGATCAGCACATCCGCTCTCAGCGTCGTGCAAGCCGCACAGTTCATCACTGTGCGAGACGGCGACAGCTCCATCGCCAGCATGTCACTGCGCGACCCGACGAGGATCACCCTGCAGGGCGGCAAGATCGTTGACGTGGTTGGCGATGTCTACGACCAAACGCGCAATCCGAATGGCCGTATCACCGTGATGACGGACGCCGAATCGGGTGAGATCTTCGTGCAGCCGGTACTGGTTGGCGGTGCCGGCTACCAGGCCGTGACGCTGACGCTCAAAACGGACTTGGGCACCTACTCGCTTCTGCTCAAGCCTCTCGATATGCCCGCCGATGCGATCGTCATGCAGTCGAGGGGCAAGGCCCAGCCCCCGGGGGCCGCGCGCGCTGCGAGCAGCTACTCGCAGGAACCAGCCCGTGGGCAGACGCCGGAGTTCACCAGCTCATCCTATGTTCGAAGCATCAAAGGATGGATGCTGGCAATGGCATCGAATCGCGCGCCCGAGGCCGTCGATGTTCGTCGGGTTGACAAGCGGATCGCGCTGTGGAGCGAGGTGACTTTCACGCTGGACGACAGCTGGGTCGGCAAGGCCATGGTCGGCGACCGATTCACGCTGACCAATGTCTCCGATCGCACGCTGATTCTGGACGAGCGTGAGTTCTATCGAAACGGCGTCCTTGCAGTCACGGTTTTCAAGCACCAAGTCGAACCCGGCACCAGCACGCCCGTGTGGGTTCTGCGCACACGCTCTGAGCAGGACTGAGAGCCATCATGAGCCTGAAACAGATCAAACTCCCCGGCCTGTCTCTATACCGGAACCTTTCGACCAAGCAGAAGAAGACGGCGAACATGGTGCTGGGTGGCCTGGCCAGCGTCATCCTCGTGTCGTTCGTGTCCTGGGTGCTGAGCAGCAGCGCCCCGCCTCCCCCACCTCCGGAGCTCGAGAACGTCACGCCGGCCGAGCTCAGCGCCCCCGGATCGAACAAGGTTGACCCTCAGCAGTATTGGATGGCGACCGAGCGCAAGCGCCTGGACCACCTGGAGGAATTCGTCAACAAGATCAAGCAAGAGCGCGATGGCCGAGGTGCCCCCACACCGGCCGCCACCTCTGCTGCGTCCCAAGCCGAGACGGCTGCCCCAGCGGCATCCAGCGCATCTGCACCTGCTCCAGGTGAAGCCAAGACACCTGCGACAGGAAAGCCAGCAGTCGTCGTGGTCGAGAGCAATGATCGTGCGGGTGGCAAACCGACGCCATACCCCAAGCAAAGCCAGATTGCTGGCACAGGTACAAACGGCATTCCTGATCCTCAACGGGTCAATCCGAATGCACCTGGTGCACACCTCGGCCTCACGCAGTACCCACCAGGCTCTCCCAACTCCAACGCTGGCAGCGGCCCCCAGTTGGACGCCAGCGCCGCTCGTGCTCCGGTAATCATCTCTGTGAAAGCCGGCGCCAGCGGCGCCCAGGGCGACAAGCCCGCAGGTGATGGCCAGAAGGCAGCAGGGCCAAAGTGGAACGTGACCCGCAACTTCCTGCCCGTGGGATTTGTCCGAGCAAAGCTGCTTGGCGGCATCGACGCGGCAACAGGGGGGCAATCGCAAAGCGATCCCCAGCCCGTTCTCTTCCTACTCCAAGACGATGCCATCCTGCCCAACGGCTGGCGCTCCAAAGTGCGCAACTGCTTCATCGTGGGCGGCGGTGTGGGAGACATCTCGTCCGAACGTGCATACATCCGCCTGCTCACCCTGAGCTGCGTCAAGCACAACGGCGATGTCCTGGAAGCCTCCGTCAAAGGGTCCGTGTTCGGCGAAGACGGCAAGAACGGCATGAGAGGCCGCTTGGTCACCAAGCAAGGCCAGATCCTCGCAAATGCCGCCATGGCTGGCATTGCGTCAGGCATTGGCAAGGGCTTCGGGAACCAGGGCACGACAGTTTCGCAATCACCCTTGGGCGTTACGACCCAGCAGTCCCAAGACGCCAAGACCATCCTCAACAACTCGATGGCGCAAGGCTTCGGCAGCGCGATGGACCGACTTGCCCAGTATTGGATCGAACGTGCCGACCGCATGTACCCCGTCATCGAGATCGATGCAGGACGCATGGTTGATCTGGCATTCACCAAGGGCATCGAGATCGACATCGTGCCCGGCGACGACGACGTTGAAGCCCTTCAGGCTGCCTCCGGTCGAAACCTGGACCGCAGCGCCGAGATCTCCGCTCTATTCAAGGACATGTGACCTCATGAGACACGCCACCATCCTCACAACGATCAAAGCCGTGACCATCGGCCTGGCGCTGAGCCTTGCCACGGGGGCGCACGCCCAGGACGATGAGGCCACAAAGGTGTTGTCCAAGTTGCGTCAACTGCAGCCTGCAACCAAGTTCGACAGCGTGAAGACCTCGCCGCTGCCGGGCCTGTTCGAGGTGGCCATGGGACGCAATCTGGCGTATGTGGACGCCAGCGGTCGTTACTGGGTCTTTGGCCACGTCTGGGACATGCAAAGTCAAACCGACATGACCCAAGAACGCATGGCCGATCTCGACCGAGTGGACTTCAACCAGTTGCCCACCGAGCTGGCCATTCGCTTCATCAACGGCAAGCCACTGCGCACCCTGGCCATCTTTGCCGATCCCAACTGCGGTTACTGCAAGGTGCTGGAAAAGGAGCTTCCCCAGCTCAAGGACACGCAGATCTACGTGTTCCCAGTCGGGATCCTCGGCCAGGACTCCATGAGCAAGGTACAGGCCATCTGGTGCAGCGCTGATCGAGCTGCTGCGTGGAAAGCCTGGATGACCAAGGCCGTCCAACCTCCAGCAGCTTCGGCGGCTTGCATCGCAGCAGCCCCCGTCGAACGCTTGAGCCAACTGGCGAAGTCACTTCGAGTCGAAGGCACCCCGACGTTCATCGCAACTGATGGCCGCAAGCGCGCAGGTGCTCGTTCCGCGGCAGAGCTATCCGCCTGGTTGGGCAATCAGCCCACGAACGCAGGACAGGCTGTTTCTCTCAAGTCCACGAAGGAATAAGCATGATGACCTCATCGCTCATGCGCCCCATTCTCAATCCGCTGCTCCGCGGCATCACTGTGGCCGTGATCGCTGGGGGTGCTCTTTCGGGTTGCGCTGGCTTCTTCAACGGCTACGACGCCGAGAACCAGTTCAAGTGCAAGGCCCCTCCCGGTGTGCAGTGCCAGTCGATCAGCGGTGTCTATGCCAACTCCCAGGGGGGCACCTCTGCATCGAACCAGGCAGCCCCCCAGGAAGGCCGCCGTGCAACCGATTCGACCTCGGGCGCCCTGCCCTTGCCCGCTGCCCGAAACATGGGGGCAGGCCTGCCTCCTACCTATTCGGGCGCGATCCGCTCCGAGCCGACCACCATTCGCACGTGGGTTATGTCGTACAAGGACGCCGATGGTGACATCGTCGACCAGTTCTACGTGTACATGGCGCTGGACTCCGGCCATTGGATGATCGAGCACGCGCAGCAGCTCGTCCGAGACAGCTATGCCCCTTCCCGCCCTGTCAGGGCCATGGGAACGGGCCTGCCCACCGCAGGCAGTGGGTCCAGCGCAAATCGCCCGACATCTGTGCTCCCTTCCGACGCAGCCGACAAAGGCCAGGACACGGCAGCAGGCAGCACGCCAGCTGAACAAAACAACACCCAGGACCCCGCCTCCATGATCCAGAGGATCCAGGAGGCCATGCGCCGCGCCAGTCAACCTGGTTCGAATCCGCCGGCAGGCGCGGATGAGACAAGCCCCAAGCCCACGCGTTGATCAGGAAGCCCAAATGTTGGACCAGTTGAAGCGCCTGATGGCCGCCAAGCCCATCGAGTTGTTCGATGTCTCCCAGCACTTTGCCAGCGGCGAAGTGGAGGTGGACCCTTCCGACCCATCCGACCGGCTGGCCCATTGGTTGCCGTATCGAGCGTACGACCAGGCAAACGAGGTCTTTGTGAACGAAGACTCCATCGGTTGCGTGATCGGCTTCACCCCACAGACGGGTGCTGATCAGTCCATGGTCGACAGCCTGAAGGGCATCTACTCCATCCTGCCAGACAACACCGGCCAGCAGTTCACCCTCTTCGCATCGCCACACATCGATGACCTGCTGAAGCGCTACGCTTCCATGCGAAGAAACGATCTGAACCATTCGGGTGTCATGGCCCAGTTCGGTCGACCAGGCCGCCACGAGAACATCTCACGGTCCATGGCACGGCGCCGCTTCGCGTTCATGAAGTCCGGTGTCATGGAGTCGCTGGTGCCCTCGGTTCCCCTCATGATTCGAGATTACAAGGGCTTCTTCTGCTTCACATTGCCTGGCGGGGTTGACGACACGAGCCGCGTGAGCGAGCTCTCCGAACTGCGCGATCAGATCATGTCCACGTTCCGCACGGCTGGGTTCCACGTGCGCAACTGGAATGCCACAGAGCTCATCAACTGGACTGCTGACTTCTGCAACGCGCAGCGCTTCTATGGCGAGCGCGCGCACCTCACCTACGACGAGAGCCGCCTCATCAACGAACAATGCGTGGGCCCTGACGCCTACTCGAACTGGCGAGATCCGCGCCGGGCCATCCTGGCCCAGGGCGGAGCCGAGGAGAAGCACACCATTGATCTGCGCATGATGGTGGTCGACAAGTACCCCGAGCGAAACGCGCTCTGGAACATGGGCATGCTGATCGGAGATCTGTTCCAACCCGCCCTGCAGGTCCCCTGCCCCTACAGCATCACGCTTGGCACCTGGATCGGCGACCAGAACAAGGAGAAGGCCGGCGCGACTGTCAACTCGATCAAGGCCGAGAAGGATGCCCATTCTGAGATGGCCCAGATCGACCCCGGCATGACCAAAAAGGCCAAGGAGTGGGCTGCGACGCGCAAGGCACTCAACGATGGTCGCAAGATGCTGGATGCCTACATGTGCGTGGGCCTCTATGCCAATCCGAAGCTGGCAAACCGCGCTCAAAACGCGATGCGCAACATCTTCTACAGCCGCGGCTTCGAGCTGAAGGTGGCCCTGCGTCGCCAGGAGCAATACTGGTATGGCAGCTTGCCAATGACCATGTCAAAGGGCTTCGCCGACGAGATGCGCTTCAACAAGCAGCTCACGCCCAAGCACAGCGGCAACGCCATTCACCTGGCTCCGCTCATTGCTGAAGGCCGTGGCACTGGCACGCCCGTCCTTCTCGGCGTAGGCCGACGCGGGCAGATTGCGCCCATCGACCTTTTCGACAATGAGTTTGGCGGCAAGAACGCATCCGTCGTCGGAGCCACCGGCTCTGGCAAGTCCACGCTCCTGCAGGAGATCGCCGAGTCGTATTACAGCTGCGGCGCCAAGGTCCGTGTTTCCGAGAAAGGCCGCTCGTTCCAGAAAATCGCCGAACGCCTGAACGGCCAGTTCATTCGCTTCGTCAGCCAATCCCGCATTTGCGTCAACCCGTTCTCCATGGTCAGTGAGCCCATGGAGATCGATGGCGAGATGTGCGGCGGCATTGACGACGACGTGGCGCTGCTGCAGCCCATGGTGGCCAAGATGGCATCCCCGAGCCAGGACCTCGATCCCGCCGTCTACGCAACGATCGCGACCGTCATCAAGGAAGAGTTCATCAAAAAGGGTCGCGAGATGACCATCACGGACGTGCGCGAGCGATACCGCACGGGCCGCATCTACGAGGACCGCCCCGTCGATCAGCGCTACCTGGACCTCTACGACATGCTCGCGCCCTGGTGTGTTGGCGGCGTCTACGAGAAGTGGTTCAACGGCGTTTGCAACATCGACTTCAGCAACGATTTCATCGTCTACGAAACACAGGATCTGGAGGCCAACCAGCACCTCCACGGGGTGATTCGCCAGATCCTCATGTACAAGACGACACAGGAGTTCCTGGTCGAGCGCAAGCGCCGCAAGCTCTTCATCCTGGACGAGGCCAAGGACGACCTGGCCGGCCACGGACCCGACGACCAGGCCTCTGGCGAGTTCCTGGAAAACATGTACCTGCGCGTGCGCAAGTACGGTGGCTCGGCCATCACCGCATCTCAGGACGTTGCGCACTGGATGGTGTCTGCGGCAGGACGCAGCATCTTCAACCAGTCGGACTTCATCTTCATGGGGTCGCAGTCAGAGACCTCCATCGCCGCAGCTGCAAAGTCCGAGTCTTTCATCATGGACGACCAGCTCAAGCGCCTCATCGGCACGCTCTCCGGCGAATCCGGCTACTACAAGGAGTGGTACTTGCACTCCAAGATCTACAAGGGCGTGATCCGCCTGCTGCTCAACCCCTCGAAGGTGCTGCTGTTCAGCAATCGTGCCGAAGACAACAACCCGCTTGACGAGCGCATGGCGGCGGGCATGAGCACAGCCCAGGCCATCGACGATCTGCTCGCCGCCCGAGGCATCACGGAGCCCGCATGAGTGACACGACCACCAAATCCCCCCAAGGAGGCGATGCCCATTCCGCCTCTGTTCCTGACGACAGCGCGATGACCAGCCAGGATCAACCCTCGACCGGCATCCGCATCGTCCTGATCGCTGCGATGACCTCCATCGTTCTGACAGCCTGTGCGCTTCTGGTCTACGACCGATTTGTTCGTGATCCACGTACCCCCCGGCTCGGAACCGTAGATATCGGGCAGATCTTTGCAGCGAACCAGGCGGTTGCCATCAAGAAGCTGCTCTCAGGCTCCTCGAACATGCCAGCCGATGCCCTGGGAGCACAGGCTGGCCAGGACATGTCCAAGCAGTTGCAAGACTTCTCACGTCGCTGCGGTTGCCTGCTGATCGCCAGCCCGGCAGTTTTCGGAAGCACCCTGGCCGTGCCCGACTACACCGTTGCGATCAAGGCCGCCTACGGGCTGACGGTGGATCCGGCCGAGTTCCGCGTGCCCGTTCCCCAGCAAGGGCTGGGCGTCGGCCAGCTCGCTCCCCAGACCTCCCCCGGAAACGCACCATGACCACGGCACCAAGCCCACAGGGCCCGCACCAGCCGATCGCTCTCACCACCCTTCTGGTGGATCTCGTGACCCGCCGCCCTGGCTGGGATGAGCGCTGGGGCAGGTACAAAGCCACCCAGCCCGCCATCGCGCGCCGCCGGCTGCCGTGGGTCATCGCTCTCTTTCTGGCGGTTTGGGTGACTTCGCAACACCTTGCGATCGGGTTCGTGACAACACAGAGCATCGACGCCCACCTGGTCCTGGTCCTCAAAGGCACCACGCCGAAGAAGGGGGAACTGGTGGCATTTATCTACACCGGCCGAGACATCGGCGGACACAGTCCGGGCGAAGGCATCGTCAAGGTGTTGGCCGGTATCCCTGGCGATCGGATCGAACGCTCGGGCCGCGACTTCTTCCTTGATGGTCACCCCCTGGGGCATGCCAAGGAACGATCGGGGGTAGCCAAGAAGAGCTGGACCACCCGCAAGCTGGAAGAGCTGGGCTGGGCCAAGCCTCTGAAGAGCGTGCCGCTGCAGGCATCTGAAGGTGGCGTGATTCCTCCTGGCCATGTTTGGGTTCAGGGTACTGACCGCGATGCCCTGGACTCGCGGTACGCAGCCATGGGGCTGGTGCCGGTGAACACGTTCCTCGGCCGGGCCATCAAGATCTTCTGAGGCGTCCATGGCACACCTTCCTTTGCGCCAATCCAACGCCGTCGCGCACCTCACGAAGCTGGTCCTGGCGCTGTCGCTCGCCTCGATCGCTTCCACCGGCGGGGCCAAGACTTATTCGAGCGACCTTGGAACACTGGGCCCGACCTACGAGATCAAGGAACCCGATCTGCTTGAAGACATCACTGCCACACTCCGAAAGAAGGAGGCCAGCGGTGAGCTCGCTCGAATCCAGGCTGAGGGACGGCAGCGCGCCATCGCTTCCATCCGCGAACCGAAGCCGGTCCAAGGGCTCAACCGCACGATGGTGGCGCGCACCCGCTACTGGAACCCCTCCATCTCCATCGAAGAGAACATCATCGATGACAAGGGCCGTGTCGTTGTCCCCAGAGGCACCGTCACGAACCCCCTGGACCACGTCCAACTCAAGCGCAGCATGTTGTTCTTTGACGCCAGGGATCCTGCGCAGCTGGCCTATGCGAAACAAGCCATCGCCAAGCTCGGATCGGGTGTCACGCCCATCCTCGTCGGCGGCGCGGTGTACGACCTCATGGATCGGTGGAAGGTCCGGCTGTTCTTTGACCAGCAAGGGCTGCTGGTCAAACGCTTCGGCATCCAGCAAGTACCTGCCTGGGTTTACCAGGAAGGCAAGGTCATGCGGATAGACGAAGTAATCGCGCCAGCTGCAGAGAAGGACGGGAAGTCATGATGCACCGCCTCAACAACTGGCTGCGCAGCCTTGGCGCGGTCGTCCTGCTTTTGCTGGCCACCCATGCAAATGCGGTGGCTCCAGGCACCTGCTTTGGCCGGATGGCCAACCCGATTACGGACATCTGCTGGTCCTGCATGCTGCCCATCACCATCGGAGCAGCCAACCTCACGCCCACACCCAAGCAAGACGACCGCCCCAACCCGGGCAGCCCCATTTGCATCTGCCCAACATCAATGTTTCCTTGGGTCAAGATCGGTCTGGAGATCGGCTTCTGGGAGCCAGCACGGATGGTCGAGGTCGTTCGCACACCCAACTGCTTCCCGGGGCTTGGCGGCGTCTCCATCGGCATGACTAGCACGGCCCCAGAAGCGGGCCAGGACTCGCGCACGGTCATCGGAGGCGGTGCCAATGCATCCTTCTATCAGGCGCACGTCTACGTCAACCCCCTGCTCTACATCCTTGGCCTGTTGTCCGGCCTGGATTGCCTCGAGGACGGCGCTTTCGACGTCGCCTACGTGACCGAGCTGGACCCGATGTGGAACAGCGATGAAACGACCCTGCTGCTCAACCCAGAAGCCGTGCTTTTCGCGAGCCTTCCGGCCGCCATGACATGCGTGGCGGACTGCGTGGCTTCGATGGTCGGCATGCCGATCGATTTGATGATGTGGTGCGCCGGCTGCAACGGGATCATGTACCCCGCCAACGGCCATGTTCAGGAACACATCGGCGGTATCGAAGCGTCGGCACTGATCGTCACCCGCATGCTCTTCAAGATGCATCGCGAGTTCCTCGCCCGCCAGTATTGGGGCGAAGAGGCCGTCTGCGGCCCCAAGGTCGCCCCCTTGATGACGAAGTCGGCCTACAAGAAGAGCCTTGTCTACCCCCTCAACCAGACCACGATTGCAGGCCAATGCTGCTCACCCCTTGGGCGCTCATCCGTCCTGTGGGGTGCAGGCATGGAGTTTCCGGTTCGGGGCGAGGACTACGTCTACCAGATCTTCCGCAAACGCAACTGCTGCGCCTCCTATGTCCAAAAGTGATCGATACCGCTTGAGCCTGGTTCTGATCCTGGGTGTGCTGTGCGTTGCAGCTCGGGCCCAGACCATCCCGCGCGTCCCGGCTGCACCCGCCGGCGTTCCGGGCCAGGTCCAACTTCCCAGCGCAGCAACTCGTCCGGGTACGCAGCCGCCGATCGACCTCGAAGGCCTGGCCAGGCGCTTCGAGGCGACCAAAGGTGCTGCACAGCAGTCAGGCACGGCCGACAACCGCATTCCTGACGGGCTCTTCGTCTTCGTGAGCCTGGGCATGCCGAAGGACGCGTTGGCTCGGATCGTCCAGCAGGCCGAACGTGCTGGCGCAACGCTCGTTCTTCGGGGCCTGGTGGACAAGTCCTTGACCGCTACAGCCATGGCCGTGAAAGACGTCATCGGTGAACGCAAGGTGTCTTGGATGATCGACCCTCGCCTGTTCAAGCTCTATGGGATCACTGCAGTTCCTGTGACCGTGATGGTTGAACCCGGTGCATCCATGCAATCGTGTCAGGACCAACGCTGCAACGGCCAGGCCAACTTCGCCAAGGTCACCGGAGATGTCTCACTGCGCTACGCACTGGAGGAGATCGAGCGCTCAGCCCACCCATACCTGGCGGCCCAGGCCACCACTTCCCTCAAGCAGTTGAGCGACCGGGAGGGCTTGGCAAAATGAGGCAGCAAGCCCACGCCCCGACCGAGGGCCGCTCCTGCGGCATCAGAGCGACCTGGGCCATGCCTAAGTCGCTCGCCGGCTTGCCGTGCGTGGTGCTCGTGCTCGTCTCCTTCCTGGTCCTGACAAGTTCGGCCCCAGCTCGAGCAGCTGACAACGATCCGCAGCAGATCTTCAACGATGCGAAGGCGCTAGGCAAGGCTCGCAACAGCGACCTGGCCGGCACCATCAACAACGACACGGCGAAACAGAATCTGCCTACCTACAAGGGCCAGACATCCACCCCAGAGACGGAGGCCTACGCACAGAACCCCACTGCAGCGACCGCTGCCTTGCGAGCCAAGTGCACCGCGAACCCGAACGACGCAACCTGCGCAGGCGTGAATTCAGGCACCCAGAACCGCCAGAAGGTCTACATCCGTCTGGACGACAAGGCCCTTGCCGGCCGTACCGCTGTCACGAACCCTCAAGCGATCCTGGGTGACTTCTCTACCACCTACAACGCTTGCACCACCACCACCCCGGAAGTGCAATCGGCCGCCCAGTTCGCTGAGAAGACCTGCAGCCTGGATTTCACCAACACCAGCACTGCAAGCTGCCAGAAGAGCTTCAACATACTCGGCTCGGATCGGTACTCATGCACGCCGGGAACCTGGTTCTCAGCAACCACAGTTTTCCGCAACGGCGCCGACAAGATGGAGATTCAGGCGTTGTGCGAACCAACCCGCCTGGACGGACGCAGGACGTATCGCGTCTGGGCCTACGGTGGCAAGGGTGCATGCATGGGCTGGCAACAGTTCGAGGTCGACATGAACACCCCGACATCGGACCCATGGGCCCACAAGGTCGCAGACCTGTCGCCCCATTGGGGCGGCGGCTGCAAGGGCGTCCAAGTCTACGAATACGGTCCCGGGTGCCAAGGTGGTACGTGCACGAAATCGTTCCACTTTGTGTGGCCTGGTCGTGAGGAGCATTGGGGCACCCTGTCTTTCGAAGAGCCCCACATGACCCAGAAGGCTCAAGAAATGACCATCAATGAGTGCGAGCCCTATGAAAAGATGGTCCCCGCCGGGGCGCTGCCACCTGATGGCGACAACACAGCACACACCAGCTACTCGCTACCACTGAATGCGCTCAATATGCCTCATCAGTGCGCGCGTACGAACAGCGTCTGCCTTGAGGGTCCAGAGACGCGAGTGTTCGACGGCAAGGCCGTCTACAAGAGCTGCTGGCGCTACCAGAACACCTTCTCATGCTCTGACCTTGCGACGAGCTCGACGTGCTCGGCGTCCGACGCAACCCAATGCAACCAGGTCAACCCTTCCGTGTGCAGCGTGGCAGGACCTGGCGGCTCATGTTCCAGCGTCAGCTTCCCTCTTCAGTGCCCCACCGCCGAAGCCAAGTACAACGCCGCCGTCAACTGCGGCCCCAGTACCTTCTGCTCTGGCGGCTCCTGCTACGACAGCACCAACCAGGCCAGCCAGCCGCCCACTCAGTTTGTGACCTCTGTGAGCCAGCTCGCCGCAGCAGCCGAGGCATCCGAGGACCTGGACACAGCAACCATGACCATCTTCAAAGGCAAGGCCTTGAAGTGCAAGAACTACGTCCTGGGCTTCGTCGATTGCTGCGACAGCCGAACGATCCTCGACTCGGTGGGCGGCGGCGGCACTTTGCTGCTGGCCTGCAAGTCCGACTGGGACCAGGTCATGGAACTGTCTCAGAAGCGCGAACAAGGACTGTGCCACTGGAACTGGAAGTGGACCTCCAAAAAAGGGCCACTGGGCATCACGATCGAGGAGTCCGAGTCCTACTGCTGCTTCAACTCGAAGCTGGGGCGAATCATCAACGAGCAAGGCCGGGCTCAGATCGGTAAGGGCTGGGGCAGCAAGAGCAATCCGGACAACCCGGACTGCACGGGCTTCACCGTGGAGCAGCTGCAGAGCCTCGATTTCTCCCAGATCGATTTCAGCGACTTCTATGCGGACATCAAGCCCGTGATCCCCTCTACCGACAGCCTGATCGACAAGGCAGGCAGCAGCGCCCCAGAGTGCTACTACGGAGCAGGCAAATGCCAACAGTGACCCAGCTCATCGCCGCGCGCATCAAAGCGATGCTCGTCGTTTTCCTGGCGGTGGCCAGCGCAACGCCCGCGCATGCCCAGACCACCTCGTCAGAGCAACTCCCCTTCTACGAGCGTCGGGGCGAAGGCTGGTTCTGGTACGAGGACAAGGCTCCAGAGCCCAAGGACAAGAAGCCGGAGCTGGCAAAGACCCCGCCGACAGCCTCACCGGCTCCGAATGAGGATGAGCTGGACCTGGCCAAGTTCTCCTCCTTCCAGAAGCAGTTGGACGATGCCATGAAGATCGCCACCATCAACCCGAGCGACAAGAACATCGTTCGAGTGTTGACGCTCATGGCTGAGACCCGGCGCAAGGCCGCCGTCTTCACTGACGCCGGCATGCGCGTGGCTGCGCTCAATCCCATGGTCGATGACCGCTACAACGGCCAGAACGTACGTCCCCCGAATCCGGCGGCGACGGCCGCATGGGACGCGGCCTCTCGCCAATCCCAAGAAGCCAACATCAAGGCCCTGGCGAAAACGCACGGCATCTTTTTCTTCTTCAAGAGCGACTGCCCCTACTGCCACGCCTACGCCCCTCTGCTCAAGCGCTTCGCGCTCCGCCATGGTCTGACCATCTTCCCGGTGACGATGGATGGTGCCACCATCCCCGACTTCCCGGACGCCGTCCCAAACAACGGTATCGCCGGGCGCTTCGTCGACCAGTTGGGCATTCCACGCGAACAGTTCGTCGTGCCCTTCACCGTTCTGGCCAAGCCCACAGCACCCCAGGAAATCGTTCCAGTCGGCTTTGGTGTGATGAACGAGGACGAGCTGAGCGAACGCCTCGACCTCTTCGCCCGGGAGGCAACCCGCGCTCGATCCGATGCCCGATCGCCGGGCTGGCAAGCTCCTGCAGGCACGGCGGCAGCCCTGGGACGCACGGCCGCCGCCGCCGGCGTCACGCCTGTCCGCCCCTGATCAACAGCCACAACAAGACCACGGAGGCCTCATGCGCCATCTCACCCGGAAACTGCCCTCTCGCCGATCCGTCGCCGTCGCCTGCTCTCTCACCCTGCTGCTGGCCGCACCGGCCGGCTTGACGCCCGCGCAGGCAAGTCTGCAGACCGAAATGGCGGACATGTTCAAGGCCTCGGGAATGATGGCCAATGACACGCCCCCCAACGTCTACCACTCCCAGAGCAGCAACATCGCCGCCCTGGGTGGTCTGCAGGTCCGCACGCCTGTCCAGAACTACCAGATGATGAGCTACGACCTGCCGTCCATGAAGGCGGGCTGTGGCGGCGTCGACCTGCGCTTGGGCTCTTTCTCGTGGATCAACACCGAGAAGTTCAAGCAGATGCTTCAGCAGATCGGCAACAACTCCGTGGGCCTGCTCTTCTCTGCCGCGATCAGCACGATCACACCGCTGATCGGCGGCAAGATCGAAATGCTGCTCAAGCAGGTGCAAGACGCGTCCAACTTCTTCTCGAACACCTGCCGCAGTGCAGAAATGGCACTCGATGGCCTCATGGGGAAGAAGACGGCCGATACCTACAGCGCGTGCATGAAGGTTCAGCGGCTGTTTGCCAAGGACGAGGAAGAGGCCCGCACGAAGTGCCAGGACCAGGCTCCCGACGTGAACCAGGCAGCGGCCAGCGACAGCAACCCCGCCGTCCGTGCCGTTGCCCAACGCGATGTGAACCTGATCTGGGACGCGCTCAAGAAGACCAAGCTCACGCATGAGCAGCGCGAGCTCTACATGAACGTCACGGGCACCGTGATCGTGCGCGCCAAGCGCGACAGCAGCGGCGACACCAATCAGACCATTCCCCCGGTCTTGGACAGCTTGAACGTCCTGGAGAAGGGCAACACCACTCCTCCCTCCAGCGCCCAGCCAGGTGACGTGGCCATCGCGGGCTGGTGGAGCTGCGATGAGGACGCCGACCCCGAATGCCTCAACCCCAAGAACACCACCACCAAAGTGTTCACCCCCTTCGCCCAACAGGCGTTCAACCGCATGACCGCGCTGCTGAACGCCCTGTGGAACAACAAGGAGCCGTCCCTCTCCGACCAGAACTTCGTGAACTACTCGTCCTTGCCGATAGGCATGATGCTCCGCGTGGGCTACATGTCTCGGCGCGACGATCTGGCTCGCTCGCTGACGAATCGTTATGCCGACGTGATCGGCTACGACTTCGCCTACAACTTCCTCTCCCGGTCGATCCTCGACGCCAAGGTCTACCTCGCCAACGGCGCGCATCGCCGCGGCGTAGAGGACATCGAGGTCGACAACATGATCTCGCGCATGGATGCCCTCATCAACCAGCTCGAGGGCCAGCGCCACATCAAGGCCACCGACAACATCGGCATGTCGGCCATGGTCACCAACATCGTTGACACCGAGCGGCAGATGTACGCGACCTTGCCACAAGGCCTGCAGAACATGATGACCTTCTCCAATCACATGAGCGCCATGCGCGGTCGCTGAGCCAGGCCATGGACTTTACGATCTACACCTACGGCGATGTGAGCGCCCTCTACGGGATGCTCAACGGCGTCGTGATGATCATGGGCGACGACGTCTACAAGACGATGATTCGCATGATGCTGGGTTTCGGCGCCATGACGATGATCCTCTACATGATGCACGCCGGCGTTCATGCTCACCGCGGCTGGAAGTGGCTGGTCACGGTCGCGCTGATGTCGTCCATCCTTTTCACGCCGAAGGCAAACGTCATCATCGAAGATGCGACGGGGCACAGCTCGCCGGCCGTGGTCGCCAATGTCCCCTACGCCCTCGCCTTCCTGTTTGGCACGAAATCAGGCTTTGGCCACGACCTCACGGTCATGGGTGAAGCAGGCTTTCAGACCATTCCCTCCGGCGTCAGTGGTGCTCCTGACTTCGTCCTGCCGTCGGAGCTGAGCTACCTGCAGAACGGGATGATGTTCGGCGCCCGCCTGGTCGACGCCTCGCGAAGCGCGAACATCCCGGATGCAGTGCTGCGCACCGACCTGACCAACTACGTCAAGGACTGCGTCATCCCCTCTGTGGGCCACCTCATCAGCATGGACGACCTGATGAAGTCCACCAACCTCTGGGGTTTGTTCGCCAACACCAACAACGCCTTGTTCGCCTCCTACTGGGACAGCGGCGAATACAAGTACGCCACCTGCCCCACCGTTTATGCGATCCTGGACTTGAAGATTGCGGCAGCCACCAACGACGTGCTCACGCGCATCGGCACCATGGTCTTCCCTCAGGCCAAGGACGCAGCAGCTGCCAACGCCTTGCTCCAGCCCGGTCTGGTCGCGGCCTACTCCAAGGCCAACATCGCGGCCGCGAGCGCTGATGCCAACGCGATCATCCTCCAGAACGCCCTCATCAACGTCATGAGCGACGCCTCTGCGGCCATGGCCACCCAGATGGGCGACTCGGCGGCCGTGCTGCAGGCCTTCGCGCGCCAGCAAGGCACCGTGCAGGTCAATTCCTCGCTGATCGCCGAGGGCGAGTCCGTGAGCGCCTCGCTGGCCATCCTCAAGAACATCCTAGATGTCATCCTCATTGCTGCATTTCCCATCGTGGCACTGCTGCTAATTGCCACCGAAGGCGAAGGGCTGAGGTCCCTGGGCATCAAATACATCCTTGCCCTGGTATGCATCGAAGCATGGCCGTTCATGAACGCGGCCGTGAGTTTCGTGGGCAACACCTATGCTGCGCATCGCATGGCCATGGCAGGTGCGCTCCCGGGTGGTGGCAGTGGCATGGCCTTGATCAATGCCGACGCCATCTACTCCGGTGCGATTTCGGACCTGGCTATGGTTGGCATGGCAATGAAGTTCGTTCCCGTGATCTGCTTCGGATTGTTCTTCGGCATGGACAAGGCCGTCAGCGCCATGGCCAGTGGTGCCTCTGGCATGGCCGCAACGATCGGGCGCAAGACAGCGGAAGCCATGACCGGCACCGTCAGCGGTGGCTCGGCCAGCTTCGATAACTACAGCCTGGCCATGCAGAAGACCGACGCCAACATGGTCCGCATGGACAACGTGGCCGGCTCTACCTACTTCGATTCCCGAAACCCCTTCAATGCAGATGCACGGCGTTCGGAGGCTAGGCTGGGCAGCAGCCCTGTCAAGGTCTCCGATGTGTTCCAGAGCACCCAACGCTGGAGCGAGGCGTCAAGAGAACAACAGAGCCTGGCCAGCGGTCAGATGGATAGCGCGTCATCATCGCTCAATGCCAACTACCAGGAGGCCATGGCGTGGGCGCAGGCGCGAGGCGACCGCACATCACTTGACCGCCTGATGCAGGCTGGCCGAAGCGACAGCTATGGCCTCTCTTCGGCCCAACAGGACAGACTGGTTGACAGCCTCGCGCAGAACCTCGGGATCACCGTCACGGAAGCAAATCGGCGTGAACTCCGGAGTGCTGTTGAGGCATCGCTTGACGCCTCTGTGAGTTCTCCTGCAAAGGGGTTTATTGGCGGGGTCAGCGCTGGCGTTCGTACCAGCCTGGCACACGCTGGTGCTCGCGCCAACGAAGAGAGGATCGAGAATGCTCTGAGGCGCACCACCGATCAAGCCAGGTCCATGAGTCTCGAGAACCGTGCTTCGACACTGGAATCGGTGGTTCAGCAGAAAGGATTTGCAGAGGGAGACACCGAGTCGAAAGAACTTTCCAAGCGGATCTCCTCCGACGTCTCCCGAGCTCGCGGCTACGTGAAGAGCGCTGATGTCGCGCTTCGATCATCCCAGGAGTATGCGCAGGCCGCCGAGTCCGCCAAAAGTGCGACACAGCAGATCGGCTTCGACTTCGTTCGAGAGTACAACGCCTACGCATGGAGCTCTTTGGGCAAAGATCCCAATGACATGAGCGCAGCGGAGCACGCGGCGCTCATGAAGAGCTTCTTCTTGAATCGCACCCAGCTGGCCCAAGACGACAAGGGGCCGTTCTTGGCCTTGCGAGAGTTCAACGACGTGTCCGACTATTTGGCCGGCGGCGGACACCTCAAGTCAGCACAAGCCTTTGGCGACGGGCGCCTGGATCAGCAGTTCGCAAAAGATCGTACCCAGAACCTGGCCGCGCAATCGGCCATCACGCCTGGCAATGCAAGCGCTGCCGCTGTTCGCGGAGCCGGAGCCGGCAACCGCGCAGCTGTCAGCGGCGCGGCCGGCGCCGCAGGCGTCGATATGGCAACCCCTTTGGAGCGGCCAACCGATCTGACACCGCTGGAAGGTCAATCTACTCGCGAAGCGGCCGACATCCAGCGAGACGCATTGGCTGGCTCGGGCTCAGTGAAGGCGAAAAACGACGACGAGAAGGCCCGCTTGGATGGCCTGATGGATCGGGGCTTGAAGAACGCGCCCACGGACGGCTTCTCCTCCGGTCCCAACGACATCGCAAAGATCGACCGAACCCATCGACCGATGCCGGACGTCAAACCTCCAGCTCCGCCGGCGCCGAGTGCGGTCGATCTGATTCCGAAAGGCCCAGTCCCCGACCGCTCAGCAGTCGATCGGATTCCAAAATGAACGGCCACCGTCTAGCCAACGGGACGTTCATCGTGGACGCCACCACGCTCACCAGTCTCAGCCACGAACTGCTGCTCACAGACGATGGTCACTCGTGGGATCCACAAGAGAGCCGTGGTAGATGTTGTCTGGTTCGTAAGCGTAAGAGGGATCGGTCCACCGACCATGGCCCTCGTCGTCCGACATCGAACGATCACCAACCGGATGATCGGCCATCTGCTCGCCCTCTTGCCAGAGCGTCTCGTTCACTCGCCGGGCATCGGCCCTGGTCCAGTGATAGGGATAGCCGTCCGCGACAGCTGGCCGCATTTGCACCGACTCCCTGTACGCATGTACTGCCCCGGCCATGCCGCGGCCCAGGCCCTGCAAGGCCTCGCGTACTACAGCGACCAGGTAGTCCCATGCATCCATGGCGTGCTCCTTCAGTTCCCAAAATTCATTTTCGGCCACTTCCTGGGCGCCGTGAGGGCCAGGAAGAGCATTTTCATCATACCAAATTCAGTTTTCCACGGGGGAAAAGCAGTTTCCAGCCCCTTGCGCCCGCGCGTGGGGGGCCTGTGACCCGCGCCTGTTCCAGGAGAGAAACATGCTTTTCGAGTCCGTCACGTACTGGCGCTCCGGCGCCTGGCTGGTCCGCGTCCAGGCCGGCTTTACCAACAACCGGGCCTCGGCCGAGGCCTTTGGCTTGCTTCCCATGCGGCTCGAGCGGGATCACGACCGCCTGGTGCTTCTCACAGCCCAAACCGGCGTCGAGCTCGGCGAGGCCTACGACGAGAACATCACCGTGTTCCGGCTGAAAGCCGGCGTCGACGTGGCCACGCCGGTCAACCTGGACGACTACAAGCAAGAGGCACTGCCGATCAGCCACTTCACCCATTTCCCCGAGCTCGAGCAGCTCACCTGCGTGGGCCATGGCGTGAACGAGGTAGATGAGCTGGTACTCGCCATCCCTTTTGGCGACGTCGAGCACCACCCTCAGGAGCGCCCATGAACCTCTTCTGCGACAGCTGCGGCCACCGAGGACCCGAAACCGCATTTCTTCCTGCAGGTGCCGCCTGCTTTACCTGCCCTGATTGCGGCGAGTTCGACGTGCACCCGGATGAGCATGCCGACACAGCCGTTCTCGGGCCTGACCACTTCACCGACTTCCTGCAGAGGAAACCATGACCGACCAAACCCAAGCTCCAACCGCTGCTACACGCCTGAGGGCGTTCTGGGCGTCTCTCTGGCCAATCGTCAAGGCGACGGCCTTCGCGCTGATGCTGCCGTTCAACTTCATCGGTGTCCTGTGCCTGATGGGAAATTTCAGCGTCGAGGACCTGCGCAGCATCGGCACCAGCATGGTCGTTGCAGATGACGCAAGCATCGCCAGCGCCTTCTACAACCTCAAGGCGATGTACATCGGCTTGGTCTTCCTCATACTATGTGTTTTCATTGCTGTGGGTGGCTTTGGACCAGCCGTCAATGAACCAGCCGACCGGGTCCGCCTCCGGCTGATGCAACTGGTGCCTGGTCAATACTCCGACAGCACAAAGCACACAGCCGTGATGGCGGTGCTATGTGTATTACTGGTCGGAGTGCTGATCATGATGGGCGTCGGCACTACCCCTGGCCAAGCTCCCCCGTCTCTTCGAGCGAACAGCCAGGCGGCTGTCAAGGAAACCTGGGCAGCTGTCATTCAGCCTGACGGCACCATTTTGCGAGGCACGGCTAAGGTCACCCATGCCCCTGGGGCTCAAACCTACCAAGTCGAATTGACGGCCCAACGTGAGTAAGGGGGTGAATCCTCGGCGGCCTCGCTCTCATGAGTTCTGGCTTAACCCTTGTCCGCCGGGTCTTGGGATTCGGCGGGCCGACCCAGCGAATACACCGTCAGTGGATAGTTCATCTCATCCTGTCCTGTAGCAGTGGCCAGCAGCACCCATCCAGCGGCCAAGTACTTGTTGGCCTCGTTAACATCAGTCGTCCGCCGAATTTCCTTGATTTTGGGATCATTCATCGCTCTACCTACCTTTCGAATTCGAATGCCATTGAACCTGTGAGTGTAGCGATGCTGGAAGAGCGGGAACGGACTGCCCGGTGCGAAGCTCAGGACCTCAGGTAGCGGTCATACTTGACCGCGCCTTGCGGCGTCACGGTGAAATGCAGGTCACTGTGTGCGAACAGCTCCGCCTCGATTCCCCCATAGACCGAATCGAACAGCCATGCAGCAATGGCCACCTGGATGGCCACCTGCTCAATCTCTACTTGCGGACGCGCGCTTACCGCGGCATCGGCCAACTGCTTGCCCCAGAAAGGGATGGCGCCAGCAGCCCATTCCGCTCCCTTGCTACGCACCAGATCCTCTTTGGTTTCGGCAAGTACCATCAGGGAAATGGGGTCAACTTGGACCTCAGCATTGAAGCGGGGCTCTCCTGCTTCGTCGAGCACGACGGTTGTGATCTGCATTCCCATGTCGATCAGCAGGAAGAGGCTTCAGGAAGAGGCGTTGCCGTGGGAATTCACAGCATCGCCACACGAATTTGATCGTGGCCCAAAGCGCCGCGCAAGGGCATTTGTGCTCGATCTCTCTCCCGGGATGGCTTGCGGCGTTCGCAGCCATCACAGGATATTTTTCACCTTGTGCATTTTAAGGGCCGTACCCGGGTTGGCCGCGAGGTTGTTGCACCCGCGCGAAAGCGCTGGCCAGCACCTGCAGGTCAACGCAGCAACTGGAAGCCGAGGGCCAAGACCGAGGCAAACCCATGGAGGCCAACAGGCAACGCCAGGCCGCCCGTTTTCCAACGTGCGGCCGTGCAGACGATGGCCACCCAAAGCATGAGCAACAACGTGCTGGTTTGCTGATACTGCGAATGGACCCACATGAACAAAAGCGCCGACAGGATCATTCGAACCCATATCCCTCGACCAATCTTGGGCGCAGGCTCAGCTGGCAAGCCTGGTAAGACATGCCGAAAGAGCAGTTCCTCGCTGATAGGTGCGACCAGAATCACCGTGACCAGCATGAGCGCCAGTTGCCATGAAGGAAGGCTCAGGAGGTCCTGCATGTACGACTCGGCCTGGATGCCGAACAGAGCGGTGTAGAGCCGCTCAAGCGCGTATCCCGCCAACATCAGCCCACCCAAGATCAACACGTCATTGCGCAGAACGCTGCCAATTCGAATCGGCGTGACCCCTGCCTTCTCAGAGCGGCTGAGAACGGCTCGGATGGCCACCCACAGGAACAACGCAGCCAGAGTGTGGCCAGCAAACAAGCGCACGGGTGTCGAATTGCCGAACAGAGCCATTCCGGCCTGGCCACCGAAGGTTTGAATGGCAAACCACCCCACCATCAGCAAGAGAGCCAGGAAACCTCCAAGTTTTTCGAGTAGATTCTTCATGCTCGGATTTGACCAGCATCGAGGGGAGGCTGGGCCGACGAGACTTAGTCAATTCGTAACCACCGTCGCAAAACAACATTGAGGGCGCGATGAGCACACAAGAATCCTTGACCACCCTGCTGGATCAACGAGAAACGATTCAAAGGCAACTGCAAGCAGTCGAAAGACAAATCCAAGAATCACATCGTGCTCAACGCGCGGAAGTGATCGCAAAAATCAAAGGCTTGATGGCAGAGCACCAGCTCACCGTCGATGACCTGTCCACAGCATGGCCAGGTAAGCGTCGAGCTCAAGCAGACGCCGGCGCGGCGAGCAAACTCTCCGGCCGGACAGTGGCTCCCAAGTACCGCGATCCAGCCACAGGAAACACGTGGACTGGCCGGGGCCTCCAGCCCAAGTGGCTCAAGGCCGCACAGGCAGAAGGCAAGAAGCTCGAAGACTTCGCGATCTGACCAGATGAGGGCTTCGGCCCTCCTAGACCGATTCAGGGAAGCACACAGCCGTGGACAAGGAACGAGTAGAGACGAGCACCCACAATTTCTGGAAGCTCACCTGCGACGTCGACACCTATCGAAAAAGCCCTCAACACGCGCGACACGACACGCCATGGAACGCTTTCAGCCCTGAGGATGTGTTGGTCTGCACCCTTTGGAAAGACCAGATCCTCGACATCGAGGACGACGCAGAGGGAGGCCGCCTTCGCCGCTTCGTGAGACTGGGCGGGAAGATGCGGGAATGGAAGGGCCCCGCTGTGGCCCATGGCCGAGAGGCTGATGAAAACCTGCGTCGAGCTGCAGCAGACAAGCTGCGCGTTGTCGGCTATGAGGCAGATCCGGATCCGGCGTCCTTGAAGAGGGGGGAGCGCAAGGTCGCTCGCTTTTACATGGACCGCGCGCATGAATTGCAACGGGTGTTTGGCTTCTCTGGGGCCGACCTTGTGACGCGGCTTCGCCTTGAAGAACGCTTTCAGGAGCGTCGCGGCGACACCATCGATCCCGGCTACCTGTTCGAGCTCGTGTCGCCCAAGGGGGCTTTCCCTGGACGCCAATCGCCGCCAGGCGCCCTCGCCAACCCACCCGAAGATGATGAGGTGGGCCTATTCGATCAGGCGCCTACGGGCGGCCTGTCCAACGCAGAATACGCACGCTTGGCTGTGCCCATACTCATTGAGCACGTCCGAGTGCAGCGAGATGGCGTGCTCCAGCCGCTCACCTACAAAGACCTCGCCGAAAGGTTGAACCGACGCAACAAGCACGGAGAAGCCTGGGCCAAAGGCCTCGGACAAGTCCTCGGCATGGTGACCGAGATGATTGATTCCATCGCGACACCTGAACTCGAAGACATTCCATACCTGACCACGATAGTCGTCTCGGGTCAGGGCAAGAACAAAGGGCTGCCAGGCATTGGCATCAGCGGCAGGTGGCGCGACTACGAAGCCCTGAAAAGGCAGGAGAAGGAGGCCAAGGTTTTCGCAGAATACCTCCGCATCCTGAGCTTCGGAAGCCGCTGGAGCACTGTCTTAGAGCTACTCGGATTGCCGCCCGCCGATGCGACGAAAGCGGGTACGTCCTCAGCCGGCGGCTGGGGCGGTGGAGAATCGGACGAACACAAGGCTCTCAAGCAGTTCATCAAGGCCAACCCTCATCTTGTTGGCGCAGAGCTTGGTTGGTTCTCTGAAGAGGAATACGCTCTCAAGTCGGGCGACGAGATCGATGTGTTCTTCAGGTCTGGCCATCAATGGATCGGCGTCGAAGTGAAGTCATGCATCTCCGACAAGCTCGAGCGCGACTATGAGCGCGGCCTGTACCAAGCCATCAAATACGCTGCAGTTCTGGAAGCACAGGCACAAGTCGATCACCCGGACGCCCCGCCCATCGTCAAGGTGTTTCTCGTCCTCGAACGGACACTTCCATCTCGCCTTCATCGCACGGCGGAGAAGCTCGGCGTGAGCGTGCTCGAAAACATCTCGCCTTCGGCATAGCGGCTAGGTCATCCGCTGACGGCTCGCGTTGTGAAGCTCAAGGTCTGCTGGTGGATTCCATACACGATTGCTGCGGACAGAGCCATCGTGGCCACAAACCAAATAACGCGGCGCCCTGGTGGTGCAGCGCCACCAATCACCGCCCAAATCAGAGGGAACATCAGTTGCGCAGTCACCACTCCTGAGAACCAAGCTGGGCACGTGTCGTTGCATGCCACGGTTGAGAGCGCATCGACCAGCACCACGAACCCCACGCCGGCCAGGAAGAAGAAACCTGCGGATCTGGCCCGTGTTGTCACTTGATCTCCCAAAAGAGGATTTCCTTGGCCTTGCCGAGGTCCGAGAAGCCGAGGATGGTGCTGCCTCGAAGACCCACCGTAAATCGCATGAAGCTGGCAAAGCTCGGTGTCAACCGATCCTTGTTCCACAGGTCGACGTGATCGCCTGACGCGTGGCTGACCTCGCCGTCGCGAGCCCAGTAGTCCTTGAAAAAGATGATGCCGGTCTTGCCTTTGATCTTCTGCTGCCAATCCGGCCCAGTGATGGCTTGTGGCTTGTTCGGCAGGCCACAGAAGGGCTGCAGCTTCAGCCATGCGGCGAACTCTTCGGCCCGGATGGCTGCGCGCTGTCCCCCCAGCTGCACAGCAGCCCCCTTGAACGACTTCATCGTCACACCCACCTGGTGCAGGCTGACGCTCATCCGGATCGCGCACTGATTCTCGAACGCCGCAGGGACCTTGCCTTGCGCGTCGCGGTACGGGTCACGCTCCTTCGGATAAGCGGCCCACAGCCCAGTGAACTGAACCGGGCTGATCTGAATGGCGCAAATGGACTGGGGAGTTGCGTTGGTCCGCACCCTCGCCTTCTGCTTGAGGGCCGTGGCCACGTCAGTTGCCCTCCATGAGCTCGAGGGCATCCTCACCCCAAAAGACCTCGTAGTCCTCCTCAGAGGAGGTCACGATGCGGGGCAACTCGCCGCTCTGGTCCAGCCGGCCAGCATGCGTCTGACCAGACAGGGTCTTCACGAACCACGGTAGCCCGACAAGCATGGCCGTGTCGCCAGCAACTTCAAGCCTTGTCTTCTCGTCGTAGGTGATGCGGACATCTGGCTTGGGTGCAGCAAAACCTGCGGCAGCTGCTTTGGCGGCCTGCTCTGCGCTCGCTGCGGCGGGGTTCGAGGCCCCACCATCCGACGTGGTCGATACGACCTGGCTAGCGATGAGCGTGGCTCCACACGCGCACTTGTCCCCATGACGCGCGGCCGGCTGCCCGTCAATGATCATCGTCGGATCGCCGGTGACGATCACCGAGGTGCCGCCGTGTCCCTTCTTGGGGCAAGTGACCTGGTCGCCCACGCGAGCGATCCGCTTGCCATGCGTCTCCGTTGTTCCTGTGGCGCCCACCACCACACCTCCGTGGTCGGTACGGTCGCCCAGGACGATGAAAGGCCGTCCCATGCTGCTCTCCTGCATTTGTGCGTTTGCCAGCACTGTAGCAGGGGTGCCGCAAGGGCTCGCTGGCCGCCGACTCGTCAAGCAGTCGGTGCAACTTTCGACAACCAATGCGAAGCGATGTCACGAAGCTCTTGGTCGACGTTGAACGACGGATCTCGGCAATCGAACAAGACCTGCCCCCCCAACTGAGCTCGAGCCAGCGTGAACGCTTGTTCATGCTTACGGCTGTTGTCGAACATCAGCGTCATGTTGGCCAGCGGTGCTGCATGTGCGATGGCCTTCTGTGTGCGGGAAAACCTCTCCATCAGCTTTTCTTCTGGTACGCCATGCCCACCTTTGGCGACACGAGTCCCAACGCGCAGCACCGAGATCTCGGCATTGGCCAAGCCGACAAACAAGAGGACGACAAAGTAGCCAGCTTCCTGCAGTTCCTTGATCGTCTTGTATTTCGAATCGTAGGAGCCGTCAGGTAAACGCTTCCAGTGAGAAAACACGGTCTCGAACGCGAATGGCGCCTTGGCCGCCTGGATGCTCAGAACAAAGGCCCTGACGGCCTCTTGCGAGAGCTTCATCCAGAGTTCATTCTGATCACGAAGCTGCTGGGCCCACGCCACCAAGCGACCGTTTTCCGGTTCGGGCAGGATGGACATGGTGAGCCGGTCAGCGTTGACGAGCGGGATCTGCAGGCGATCAGCCAGGCGCTCATACCAGAGCGTCGACTTGCCAGATCCGTTGTGACCGGCCAGCACAAAAGCAACAGGCCTTGAGCGGTCACCCAAGGCCTTGTTGATCAGTGTTTGAAGAGAAGGAACGCGCTTGCTCAAGGCGATCAGGTGGTAGCCAAGACCTTGAATTTACCATTGACCATCTTGCCCACCGCCTTGGTGCCATCCTCGGATTCGCGCACAAATTTGGTGGGGTCGGCCGCGTAGACCGAGTAGGCGTAAACGGGTTTAGCCGAACGCTGGGAAGCCCCTCCACCGAACACCACGGAGCGGTCAATCCCAGGCTTGCCCAGCGCCTTGGCCGCCTTCATGACGAGCGTGCCGACGCTTTCTTCCGGCTTGACTCGCCGCGCCTTGGTGTCTCCCGTTTTCACGAGAACCCAACCGCCCGAGACGGGCACCGCTGCCTTGACGGCAGAGCCCTGAACTACTTCGACGATTTTGGCTTTGGCCATGGTGCTTCCTACGCGGTGACGTGGTGTGCGTTTTTCGCATCGCGCTCTGGGAGCGTTGCGAAATTCGCTACAACAATTTTATTGTGATTTCCACACCACGTCAAAAATGCGCCGCCGATTTTGGAGCTCAAATTCGCAGCACACATGTCCGATTTTCATAGATTTGTCGTTTCCTCCTGGGAGCACGGCTTTCCAGCTGGGGGACAAAATCACGGCGTGATGCCGGCCTGGCCACACAAGACCATCAGGAGGAACAATGCCCCTTACCGCGTACTCCAAAGCGGCTCAGAGAGAGCTTGATCTCGAGCAGTGGCTCCAGCTTAACGGACTCCAGCCAGCCGAGGCATTCAAGCAGCTTGACGTGCCCGACTGGCTCCGGGCAAGAGCCGGCACCGACGTCGAATGCAGCGCCTGCGGGGCACTCGGTGCGACATTGGTCCGCAGCGCCAGGTCCAAAGGGTCTGGCAAGGCTGTGGCGCAAAGCCACTTTCGGTTTCGCACTGCGGAAGGCGGGAACCCCCACCACCCCCTCTGCGACTTCCACGACGAGCAGAACGTCAGGGGTGCCGACTACCTCACCAGCTTCGCCAGCGACAAGTCCGCCCTGACAAGGGCGATTCGTGACTTGGTTTGTCGGGGGATTTCCGCCGGCATCTTCAGCCAGGCAGAAATGCGCGCCATGCGCCTATGGTTCCTTCAGGAAAAGGCCGCGCGCACCATCCTTCTGGACGTGACGCCCGAGCAATTGCAGTGGTGCAGTGACATGCAAGCCACGAGAGCGATCCGGAACGCCGGCAGCTTGTCGTTCATCCCAGAGCATGGCTCTTTGACCGGCTTTGACTGGGAGGTCGCCGCCAAGCTCGAATGGGCACGCCGCAACGAGCCACTTTTCAGCGAGATCGGCCCCCACGTTTACTTCCAGCGCCAATCGCTCGAGCGCCCGCTGCGCCTACTTGCTCAGCATGCTGGCCAACAGGTGCTCGACCCTTCCGCGCTGCGCGAGAAATACGATGCCGCGTTGCAGCTCGCGTCCTTCGCCGCGCACCACCTGTTCGAACCAGGGACGAAGCCACACGCCTTGGCCCGGGAACACCCCTACTACTGGAAACCCGCAGCAGCCCACCCTCTGCTTGCGCTGAGCGCCTTGCTGCTGTTCCTGAGCTGCTGGGATCTACAGCGCGCCAGCGCGCTCTTCTGCCGCGTCAAAACGGCGCCGCCGGCACCAGATGACTTGCTGGGCAACCTGGTCGGCCTCAATCCATTCCATGACTACCAAGCCTGGCTGGTTCTCAACGCCGCTCGTCGAATCGCCTTGAAGCGCACGGATACCCGGCCGGTGGCGGAACAAGTCACTGAGGTAAGAGCTGAGCTGCAAGCGCAGCACCGGACCTGGGCCAGCAGCAGTGAGCGTGGTCGGTAAGGCTGTTGCCTTAAAATTTGCTCACAGACGAGAGAGAAGATAAGGAGGTGGCTATGCCAGTCGGACAGGTCAAGTGGTTCAATGATGCCAAGGGCTATGGCTTCATCACAGCGTCAGATGTCGATGGAGATGTGTTCGTACATTTCTCCTCGATCGAGATGACTGGCTTTCGGACCTTGGAGCCCGACACGAAGGTTGAATTTGATCTGGCCCGCTCCGACAAGGGCTACATAGCTCAGACGGTTCGTGTCGTAGGGCTGTCGGCTGTCGAGCCCGACAACATGGCTGCCTCCGCGTAGCGGAGCGGACAGAGGCATCTCAGAGCCTGGGCAGCACGTCCTGCTCAAAAATCTCCATAGGCGTCAGACCATCGATACTGCAGTTCTTGCCATGCAAATCGTTCAGGCGCTCCTGATACCCACCAACCGCGATCAGCCCATAGCCCAAACGTCCGCCGTCCAAAGCTAGTTCTCGCGAGGGTAGTTGTGCCATCACCTCCAACATGGAGGCCTTCTCTCGCGACAGGAAGCTCTGGGCCGTATCGCCGCTCATCCTCAGTGCAGCCCGAGCTTCAGGAGAGACAAGTTCATTCGGCGTCACTCGGTAGGGGCGAAACGCCTTGGTGGCCGCGATCGGAGGTAACCAGCGAACCATCGCGTCCAGGTCGTACATCTGATGCTTCACCGTGACATCGACCACGGTGAATGGCGGGGCCACCACAATCGCGTGTGGAGCCACAAACTGCCCTGTGTCGATCGAGTAGAAGTAGCGCGGCTCGACCGACACGGACCTTGGGAAGTAGATTGCCAAGTTGGACTTGGCGGTGTAGTTCCACACGCCCAGTTCGTCCAGCATCCGAGACAACACGCCCGAGGCCACCACGCACAGCCCGGGGCGCCCGTCACGTGCAACGCGACTTGCGATAGCCTCAGTCGCGGCCAGGATCTTTCGCTCGGCCTGCAGCAGCTCGTCAGCGGAATAGCTACGAGCCTCGACGAGGCGTGCGGCCATGTTCATGGCCGTGGGATCCAGCGCCTCAACGCGAAGGAACTCGGCTGTATCGTGCAACCCAGGCCTCGACGGATCGACTCCGCGCTGGGTGAACCAAGTTTCGAGTTGCTGTTGAGCTGTCGGGTTGCTCAAAGGCCAGAGCTTATCGGGCACCGGATTGCTGCCCGCCAGCAATTTGCGTCGTCTTGCCTCTCCCATGATTACTCTCCCGTTGCGCAGGAACGCAAAGGGTCCAAGTATCGAATATTTCACCACAGTGCCGTCATCAGGTGCGTCCCGTCCTGTGCACCTGCAGCATCGCCCTTACCAGCCTGGTCCGCTCCTGCAAAACATAAATCTCGCTGGTTGTCCTCTGACTGGAATGGCCCAGTACCTCCTGAACGACCCCGATCGGGGCGTCTTGAGCGATTGCCTGGCGCGCGAACGTGTGCCTGAGCCAATGCGTAGAGGCCGCCGCCAACCGATCAGCGTCCTGACGCCCCTGCTTGACCGCCAGGCGTGCCAGGCGCCGGAAGAACCGCTTGAGCAGCTTGTACAGGCCCGCCCGCCCCATCGCCACGCGAGCCTCTCCTCCGCGCTGGCCCACTGGCCCCTGCAGGGCTCCCAGCAGCGGGCGCTCCAAGTCGGCACAGCTGCCGGCGGCAGGGTTCACCTGGTCGACCAACTGGTGGAGCTCGAGCAGCTGCTCGACCAACGCGGCCGACATGGGCACGACACGGGGCTTCCCCCCCTTCCCATCGACGTGAAGCAAGTAGGCCAGTTCTTCCCCAGTCTGGCCCGAGTCGGGCTCAGGCTCCAAATGGACCTGTTCCAATGCCCCCATCCTGGCTCGCACAAGCTCATCGAGCCGAAGCCCTGTTTCCGTCAAGAGCCGCAGCAACGCAGCCAGGCGAAGGGCTCGCAGGCCCGTCGCCACGACGGGCACCTGCGCGAGGATCCACCGCCACTGCTCTGCGGTGAACCCTCGCTTGGCGTCGGCCGCCGGCGCCGGCAACTTCACCTGCTTCAAGACGGTGGCCATGGGATTGGCCACCACGTAGCCGGCCTCCAGCCAGGCCGCGTACAGATTTCGCACCACGCCCAGTCCATGACGCACGCTGACCTGATCCAGCCCACCACTTCGAAATGGCCGCCAGCTGGCAGCGCTACGAGTACGAACACCGCCGCTGACCCAGCGCGCCGGCGGGCCGGCCAAGAAATCGCGATACGCGAGGCAGTCGGCCGTGGTCATGGCGGACAAGGCGCGACTGCGCTCCAGAACAGCCCAAAGCACGAATCGCTCGATCTCCCTGCGATAGGTCTCCCAGGTCCTGGGCTGCCCCTCGTAAGGCCTGAGCCAGGCATCCCACGCCTGCTGATCGCATTCGGCACCGTAGGCATTCGGTCCCGTCGCACGAAAGCCGCCTGAGCGGCCCTGCAGGGCCTGCGGGATACCCAACTGCTCCAGCGGCACGATGTTGGTGGAGACAACCTCTGCCGCAGGCTTTGCCGTGGCTGCATCCAGCAACCCATGGCTTTGCAGCCATCCCAGAAGCCTATCGGCCCGGACTTGCCCCAGCCCCTGCACCTTGCGGTACCAAGTTGGCCCACAGGCTGCCTGCAGGCGCACCAGGTCATCGACGGTGGCCACGCCGGCCAGAGCAAGGCGCCGGCATAGCGCAGCCGACACCCAGAGGGCAATCCTGTCGGTAGGCAACAGCGGCTTGGCCAAGTAGGTCTGCAGCGTATTGAGCGCCCTCACCTGGGGGCTGATTTGCACCCCGTCTTGGGAAGAGGGCTCCTGGGCACCTTCGTCACGGACCTGGTCCAGGCCGTAGTGCTCCCTCATGAGCTGCAGCAGCTCCTGCTCGCTGTAGAAATCGGGCTCTAGCCCTTGCTCAGAGCAAAAAGTCTCAAGCGACGGCAATTCCACCAGCTTGGGCTTGCTTTCGCGCCTCTGCAGCCTCTCAAGCACGTCGTCGATCCGCTGATCAAGTGGCAGGCTGTCGTTCAGCGCTTGCGCATCGTCGAGCAGTTGCATCCACAGTCGAGCACGGGTTGCACGCACGTGCCTCAGGTCACCACTTTCGCCTTGGAAGGCAAGGAAGCGATCCCAGGCCTGAGCGAGGTCAAAGCCTTGGAGCCACGCTCTCAGGAAGGCGAAGTGAGGCAGACCAAGGTGCTTATGCCGGAGATCCTGGGTCGCGCTCCCACGCGGCCGACCTCGAGGTCGGCGAGCGTTCGGCTGGAGGTCTGGCTTGGATGAGGGGGCGAGCATGACGGTGTCTCTCCTGCGGGGGAGCTGCCCTCTCAAGACACATTATTGCCTACCCCGTGGGCGGGCTGCCGCCCATATCGATGCCGGGGCAGGCCGCAAAATCCCGTGCAGCCAAGTAGCGTTGCGCGCAAGCCCTGGCTTTAGCGTTCAGGTGCATGACGCCTTCCATGTTCAGGCTACCGTCATCCTCGTCAGCGACCAAGCAGTGTGTCGGCGACAAAGGCATGATCATGTAGTCGCCAAAGGTATCCGGCAGAACAAATTCCCCTTCTCGTGCAAGAACGATCCCCCACCGCTTACCTGACATGACCTTGGCCTGCCGATCCAGCGCCAGTTGGATAAGCGGCCCAGCCTGCATGCGGCCTGGCAGCCTTCCATCAGACGTCAACGTGATGATCCCGAAATGCTCGCCCTGATCGCTCACATCGTCTGAGACAGATCGTTCAGTCCTCACCATGTTGAGCTTCACATCCGGCAGGGGGTTCATCGCACGGTGATGGCGGATGCGCCACAAGCTGTACATGGCAGAAACTGCTTCTTGTACGCCTGCCTTATTCGGTAAGACGCCGTCACGCAGGACTGCCTTGGCCACCATGCCAAACGATCGCTCAATGGCTCCCATGGTGCTTGCCTCCGAGCGCTGATCCCAACCGCGGTTGACGACGAACGGCTCCGCATCCAAGCCGTGCCGACCAACCGCACCGGACCCCAGGTCCAGGACCTGCAGACGACCGCCGATGCCCAAAAAGCGACGAAGGACCGAACGCGCTAAGACGTGTTGGCGGGTCGTAATTTGGCGCTCGTCAGGCGGCACAAAGCCCCCGATCAAAGCACCGACCAGAAGTAGGCTTGGTGGGTGTAGCGCTCCAACTCTGGCTGGCCCGCAGGAACGGGAGGAGCCGGCGTGATGATCTCAGGGGCGTGCTCAAAAACAAAGCCCACAGGCGAGTAAATGACGCCCTCAATGCGCGCAATCTCCACCCCGCCAGCTTCACGGCACTGCTGGTAGCGCTTAAGCGCCTGATTCATCAGGTGCTCCCTCACCTCCTGTGTGTTGGCGATATCGATACGCTTTCCAGTCCCCACAACAGGCAAGTAGGCTTGGCCCTTGTCTCGCACGCTGGCGATGACCGCCTTGACGGCATTGTCTAAGTTGAAAGCATCAAAGCACAGGGATGACATGACCGAATCCTTCTCCAAAATTTGCTGTTGTGGGGCGTCAAGAGACCGTCCAGCATGGAGTGTACGCAGACACAGAGCAACCATCAAAAGACGGTCCCTGGCCCCGAGCCGATGCGTCGCAGCAGGCCAACCACCTCGTCAATCCCAAACGATTCCCTGGGCATGGGCTCCCTGCCCATGCGGAACGCAAACGCACACTGAGCGTTCCACGCTCCCACACGCTCCCGATGAAGCGCTTGAAGCCCCGCCACGAGCAGATCCCGATCAGCTTTGCCGACCACATCCTTGAGGTCCAGCTCGATCACATCAGGTCTATCCATCCAACGCACCTCGTACGGCCTCTTGTCAGGCCTTCCGCACATCGCCAGACATCGTCTTCACGTTGCCTCCAACATTGCCACAACGGACATCCCCAGACATGGTCTGAACCGAGCCATGAACATCTCCGCATGTCACGTCGCCAGACTGCGTCGCCACGTCCTGGGCACTTCCGTGCACCACGATGCTGTCACACACCTCAGCATCCAAGCGATCGAGATCACCGTGAACCTCGACGGTGATCACCTTGGCATCAGGCGTCACATCCTGCCCATCCACAATGATTCGACCGCCATGAATCCTGATGTTACGACCACCACTGACGACAACGCCGTTGATAAAAACACTCGACTTGCTCACGCACGCTCCTCCTCGCTTCGATCAACCGCGAAGGCTCTTGGCCTTCGACACCGCAAACAGCAGCAGGCCTGCCCCCATAAAAACTGCCAAGCAACCGAGAGGCATACCGTACAGGGAACTGACCGTATCAACCTGTTGCGGCACCGGGGCCTGCGATGCATCAATACTCATGATCCCGATGGCAAGCATGACAACACCGAACACAGTTTCTAGCGTGCAATGAAGCATCATCACGACAATCAGATTGGGCTTCTTCAACATTCAATCTCTCCTCGACTTTCATGTTGCACTGCGGAGACGCTCAATGAACGGCATTGGTTGCCAGGAAAGATCACCGGCGCTCGCAGGTCCTCCACTGGATGGTCGCGTTCATCGGCCAAGTACATCACCTTGCCTTTAGGCTACTTTGACCGGGTTTTCTCGATGGCTAAACAGAATCCATAGCCCCCGTTCCGGCACGATCTCCTTCATGGGACTAGGCCAATGTTGGCGCCAGTGATTTGCAACGTGTCGACTTGATGGGCGTTTGCCACTGTAGCTTTCGATGATGCGCTGCGCATCTGCCTGACTTGCGGCGCACACGAATGCAGCAACCTCGTCCAATCGATCGACTGCATCCCAACGAGCGTCCTCTTGATTTACGCATGAATCAACAGGGCCATACCAAAGCCTAAGGTTAGGCATGCTTTTACCGTGCAGCCTTGCAACCGCGTACACAGAACCATCGGGTCGCCCCCAATACTGCTCGTACGCATGCACGTTGAGGTCTGATCGCTCAATGTCCCCACGGACGTTCTTCATCGCTCTTTCCTTCAAAGGATCGAATATTTTGGGCATGGTCTCCTAGGGGCCTCCACGATGCGTCGTCACCTTAAACTTTCCGCGGTCAGTTGGTCTTGTACCGCTTCACCCAACCGATGATCTCTTCGAGCTGGGCGTTGTTCATGCGGTGGCAATGAGCGTAGATGGCCGCGGCAATCTCACCTTGCATTTGCTCTGTGGTCGAACCACAGCCTTCCTTGCCGTCGCGGCCAGGCCCCCTGTCAGTTGCTGCCGGCCAGCTGCTCGCCGTGCATCCGTTGCTGCGCAACGATGAGGCGAGCATGCTGATCCTCGATGGCGGCCCGCCCCAGTTGAAACTTCTCCCAGGCCTGCGCAACGACTTGGTCGGCAGGCTCGCTCGCATTCGAGCCAGCAAGCGTCCAGGTCAGTTGGTCCAGCGCTTCGCGGAATACCTGCGGGAGCATGTGCTTACTGGTGGCCCACTCCTCAGCGTTGTTCCTCAGGCTGTAACTCTGCACAGCACCGATGAGTGCCACCTTGTCAGCAACCGATGACAACCGACCGAAATTGGAGGCAGCCGCCGACTTGATCGCAGCACGCCGTGCTTCTGCGGCCTCATCGGCCTTCTTGCGCAGCTTTGACGCCTGGGATGCCACATCAGCCATGCGGTCGAGCAGCTGACAGGCTGCGGCGAGAACAGATTTCTCCGAGTCAGACAAGCCGAAAGAGCCGTCGCGCTGTGCGGCTATGCCACCTGTCAACCGGCGCAAATTTGTCGCGGTGCGCTTATGCTCATCAGCGCTCGTGAGCATTTTGGCGGCCAGGTCGGCGGGCTTCAACATGCTTCGTCTTCTTTCAGGGTCAGGTTGCCGAAAACTCCACGGGCCCGGTGCGATACCAGGAAGGGGCGACGGCGGCAAAAGATGCCTGACCGTCCAGACAAATCGCCTGGCGACCGTCCTTATGTTCGTAGTGCAGCCATCCAGTGTGAACGTCGTCCACATTGAGGTACTGGCCAGCACGCGGAAGGCGGCCACCAATTCTCACAAGCATCTGTGGCACCAGGGCTTCAGCAGTGCCAAATTTCGGATCGCCAGCGTCCACATGATCAGCAACGATCTTGAGTCCAAGTGCAAGCCATTCCCAAGCCCGCGGATCGCCTCCCTCGCCAGCTCGAACCGCCTGGGTCAGGAACAACAGGGCCTCTTCAAGAGAGCCGATTTTGATGGTGGTCATGATTGATATTCTTTCCCGTCCTGGGTTACGCGGCTTCGGCCTTGACGCTCGCCCGAGCGCGTGCGCCCCCGCGCCAACAGGCCCACGTGCGATGCCCCCACGGCAAGCAGACCAAAGGCGAATGAACTAGCCAGGATGGGGAGCACGATCGTCGTGATGAAGGCGGTTGCAGAACTGGCGCTGTAAGGCTTCAGCGCAACATACAGCGCTTCCCACGACCGCATCAGCGCCTCCTTGTCGAACACGATGCTGCCAGCAATCGCTGCGCAAGCAAGAAGGAGGACAGTTCCGTCAAAATCGTAGTACGTCTTCGCCTCTCCTTCATACCGATACCCTCGATAGACGAGCGTGCCAATTCCCACGATCATGAAGGAGACAGCCCAGATGATTTCCAGCAATCCCATTATGTTTTCCTTGTGTCCACTGTTGGACGAACAACTCTCACCTGCAGGTTCAGGTCCAGCTCGGCAAGCTCCTTGGTGAACTGGTCGAAGCCCTTCTCGACCCGCTCATTGACTGTGGTTGGCGCCGAATCATGCAGCGATATCGGCACACGCACATCGAGATCCATAGCCGCGGTTTGTGCAAGGCACTGGTCCACCACAAGATCAGGGCTGGCTGCGCGGCACCACACGTTACTGCACTCATCGCAGACGGCATAGTACGCAGCGAGGAGCTGCTTTTCACCGTTTACGTTCACAGTGTGCTCATCGCCATCGACAAAGACCTTGTGGCAGCAACAAGCCGGGCAACGAGCAGTGATGAACTGCGACAGGTAGTGTTCATGAGCCTGACGCTGATCCAGGTTCAACAGCCAGTACGGCCTTGCCGGCAAGACAGCATGCCCCGGTCTTTGACGCCCTTCGGACATCAACCTCCACCCTGCCGCCCCCCAGGACGACTGGCAGTACCGGCAGTGCCTGACCAGGCCCACCGGCGTCGGCTTCCATTGGGTGACGCCCTGTTTCTTGCAGTCTGGACACGTCAACCGCTTGGGCTTCTTCCGCCCGAAGCCTTGCCCTGCTCTCACCCCCATACCTCCTCCTTACCCGCAGCGCTAACGCTCGGGGTCCACATCCCCTGAAAGTCTCGGATACCACGACGCAACGCGATCTCGGAGATGTACTTCGCCGCCCAATCACCAGGTCCAGGAGCCACCAGGCGATCAACACCAAACACCACGGGGTTGCCGTTGGCCACCTCGTGAAAGAAGACATGCGCCGACGGGCTGTGCCAGTAGGCATGGATGGACACATTGCGCAATGCCATCAGCACCTGACAGCGCAGCATGTCGTCGCTCATGCAGCGCACCTCGCCATCGATCCGCTCGTCGGCGAGAAACCTGGCCTCACCGAGCCGGTAGGCCAACTCGGGTATCAGCTGCCAGAGCAGCCTGGCATCGTAGACGCAGTCCATCGGACCCCATGCGCAGAAGCGCCGCAGATCTCGCGCGGTGGTCAGCAAGTAGCGCGCCAGCCAGCGCGGCGTCAGCGCGTAGAGGCGCAACACCTCGCAGGTGACCCGCTCGATGCGCGCACGTTGTTCTGGTTTGAGATCGAGCTTCAATGCCATGTGGTCTACCCCCGTTGGTCCTGAGTCCTTCGCCCAGCTCGATCGCTTTCGAGCCTGTTGACGCCCCCATTTTAGTAATACTAAATAAATCAAGTCAAGAGGGCTTGGCGCATGTTGTGCGAACACACGCTCGCGTGGCGGCTTCGAGCTCCTCGTGACGACCAACCGCCAGAGCGCGCATCGCCTCGGTGGCAGGCCTTCTGCTCTGGCTCAACTGGAAAGTGAGGAGTTAAGCGAATAAAAAATGCGTCCACCTAATGGCTGTTAGGTGGACGCTAGATTGCCTTGTCAAACAAAATTCAAGGCACTTCCGAAGCGCGGCCACAGCCGCACGGATCAGCTGGTCACAGGATCCCCACCGATGCTGATGAGGCCTCTTTCATCGAGCAAGTCGGCCAGGCGGCCACCACTGCGAGCGTGCTCGACCGGCAGTTCCGACAGCAGTGAACGCTGAAGCTGGATGACAACATCCACCAGCTCATGCTCGTCGCCGCCGAATCCCTCGTAGATCTCCCAGGAAAAGTCATCGAGCCAATCCTCGATCTGCTCCAACAGCACCTCCTCGGATTGATCAGCACCTGCAGCCGACAAGGCAAGCGCCTCGGGGTCAAGCACAAGGTCCTTCGCCTCCACATCCGCGTAGGTGTATCCATGGCCGTTATCATCAATGGCAAAGTCACCCGCCACGACCAACCGCACCTCCCGAATCCATGGGAATTCGAGCAAAGCGCCCAGCAAGCAACAGCCGGCATAGGCCCTGTCCATCGCAGCCCTGGCACGCTCGGCGAGCGGCAGGAGATTTCGGATCAAAGCCACCCCAGCCTGGTTGGCCTGGAAGGGCTGGTCCTCATGGCCAAGCGTGTAGTCAGCCTGGCTAATCAGTTCTTCGAAATTCATACACACCTTTCTATGTTGGAACGGTGGTTGCCTTCGGAGAAGACAACACAGTTTTCGTGGATGGAAGGGAGCACCGAACTCCACCAGGTCGGCCTGTCGCAGACCTTGTGTTGATCCCATCGGCCATCGTTGTCGCTGACATGGACCTCGATGCAGCGCGGCGAACTCACCAGCTCCTGCACCAACGCCATGCTTCGATCACCCGAGGCCGTGGCCAAGATGCTCAGATGCGAGAGATCGATGGCGAAGAAGACGTTCGCTTCGAGCAATTGCCCGTACTCAGCCCAGCTCGACACCAGCAACTCATCCCCTCGGGCACTGGGGTACTGCCCCTCAATGGCGACAGGACAACCGAAGAGGTCCTGGCAGCGCAAGGTGTTGTCCACCAACTGGGCAAAAGTCGCATTCCGACGCCGGCCGCTGTGGGCCGAGTACGCAGGCGCCCTCAACCTTTGGCTGACCCGCGCTGCCTCAATGAAGTAATCGGCATGCGATTCATAGTTGGAAAGGTCTGCCAGTCTTGGACCCACCGCCAGGCGCACGTTGGCGTGCAAGCGAAACTGAACGGCTGGAAAGGCCTCCAAAAGCACGTCGACGAGCTCGTCATCGACGCAACCGCGAGACTGGGGGACGAGCTGAACATGATCCGTCCCGAGAAACCCAAACACGGGCTCCACCAGGCCGTTATCGGCAACGAACCGCATTGCCTCAAGAACTGGTCGACCAGGCAGGCAAGCTAATGAGACTTGGGCTCTCATAGCTCGGTCACCGTCTGTTCAGTTTCAACATAGCAATCGTGATGATCCAGCCATGCACGACCGGCCTTGCAATCCATCACCAGCTCACCGTGACCACCGTCATTGATCTCATAGCCACTGTGGTTCTGCCCGATCACGTTTTCAGCAAAGGCTGTCAAAGCATCATCGATGGACATGGCCTTGAACTCTTGGTGCCTGATCCATCCGCGCTCGGCTTGGTAGGAGGCGCGGTCGTGCAGCATGGAAATTTGAACCGAGAGGTCAATGCAAGGCTCTGTGCAAACCTCATTGATCTGCCCTTCGTCGCCGGCCCCAGAGTAGGTCACCGTTGCGGTGGCAACGGACGATGCGCTCAGCACCTCCAGCAAGATGCCCTTGTTGAAGGAGATCAACTCCTGGGGCGAAAGGCATCTGCCCAGTACGGACGTGGATGGTTCTTCGTAAGGAACTACGCTCATAGATGGCTCCATGTGTGCGATGGGCCACCTCCCCCAATGGGCTACTGGCGAGCCCATCAGGGGTTGTGAAAGTCGACAGCAGTGCTGCCTACGTGGGGTGTTCCGAGACACCTAAGCTATGAACAATTCGGCAGAAACAGAAGCGGCGTAACCGCACCGCGAACAACAATCAATGCCGCGTCACATTCATCCCGCTTTGCCCGCTTGGCGCAGCGCATCCGCACCCCGCGTTGCGCGCTCGATGATGAATGAGGCCTCCCTCAAGCTCAGCCATAGCGACGCCGGCGAGTGATACGACGTGTGCCGTACCGTCTCAACTGCAGCATGGATGTGCTCATCATTGAAGAGGCCAGGAAAGCCGATCGCGACGAGGGCCCAGTCGCAGTCCTCCTCGAACCAGCAGGGATTACCAGTGAACGTCGGAACCGCCTGCAGCAGAGCTGGCATCGCGGCGAGCCGCGTCGCGGAAAGATGAAACCCACCATGGCTCGGCGTGCTGATCTGGACGACGCCAGGCAGCAGCTCCACGCCATAGTCGGGCTTGCCCCAAGGCGAGTTGAGGCAGAGCAACTCTGCCGCCGTCAGCCCGCGCTTGCATGCGGGCCCAACCTGCAATGAACTGCCTGGGACGATGATGGTCGAACTCATTTTGCTTCTCCGGTGATGGGGAAGCGCCCCGCGGGGATGCGCTCCCCTTGGGGTTTCTGAAAATGGCTTCGTCAGGCAGACATACGGGCAATCCACACGCTTCCGATGAACGCATGCGCGCCACCCGATTCTTTGAACTCGGACGACGCCTCAAGGTCCTTGATCAGGTCAGAACGACCCAAAACTTCGCGCACAGCTTCTGTCGTCCACCCCTCCCCGGAGTTGATGACGCGCAGCTCGTGCTTGGCATCCCGTGAGGTGATGCGCAGCGGCAGCAATTGAGCTTCCGCAGGGATCACCAGTTGGTCGCCAGAGCCAGGTGAGGCCAGGCCAACGAAGTGACCACCAAGCTCCAACTTGGTGTGGTAGACGACGTGCTTGTTACCCACGTTCTCCCGCTTGTCGAGCTCGAGGTCTTCAATCATCTGCGCAGGAAGCGTGATGCCGAGATTCTTGAGCTTGTCGAGGAAGTATTCGAGGTTCAGACATCCAGAACGAAGCTCACGATCCTCGAACGTCGAATAGAGGTAGGGCGACACCTCGTCATCGTCATCATGGGCGACCAGATTTTCGACATGCATGAAGAACTCCTGCAAAGGGCGATCCCACCCCAGCTGGATGTGGATGGGTGCACCGTTGTGCAACATGGTCAGGTGGTGTTGAGACATTGCTTTCTCCTTGAGGTTGAAGGCACAAGGGAAAGCCACCGCACGGGAGCATTCCCCATGCGGGTTTGAGGGCAAGCCCTCGGATTGAATCGGCAAGCATCAGCCGATGACGAATGTCCTGGCGTTAGCCAAGACGGGTGGAACGGAGGTGGCCACTGGCCATGCAGAGCCCAAGACATCGCTCACGCGGCCTGGACTGTAGGTAACTCCACAGGCGGGTAGCCCCGCATGCGCTGCTTCGCAGGAGCCGAGCAGCTGATCACCTCACGGTGATTTTCGGCTCGCTGCCGGCGAGCCATCGGTTGGTTCTCGAATTATGAACTCAACCGTCATCACCGATCAAGCCACAAAAAAGAAACCCGCTGGACAAGCCAGCGGGCGGAAGCCTTGGCGCTGTCAACACGGCAAGGCACCTGCTCAGGGAGGAAAAGCAGGGGAGGCACGTGCGAACACGGCTCCGCTGCCAGTATAGCGACCGACCGACACATTTGCACGCAACTGCATTGACGACACAGCGAGACGCGTGTAAATTCGGTGCCGTTTTCCCTTGGCTTCGGCCCGATGCATGCACGTTACGCATGGCCCTCAAGCTGCTCGGCTCCTGTGAAGCAGCGAAGACCTCCCGGTCTTGGAGTTTTATTGCAACCCTGTTGGGACTCTGATCCCAATAGGGGTGATGGGTCCCTTTTTTATTGGAGATCCATCATGGCAAACCGCACTTCCAACGCTTCCTCCCCTCGCGCCAACGAAGAAGTCACCTTCTTCGACCTGATCACCTCAGGCATTGGCTATCTCAACCGGATCCGCGAAGTTCAACCGAACGACGGCGATCCGTACACCTGCTGCAAGATCAACGCTCTCGTCGGCCCCTCCAACAAGGTGGCCTATCGGGAAATCGATCTGCGGGTCGTGGGCACGCAGGCCCTGGAGGCTCTCGACATCATCGACCAGGCGATCCCGAACAAGGATGCCAAGGTGATCGTCTGCTTCCGGATGGGTGACGCAAAGCCCGACTCCTATGTGATTCAAGCCGACGACGGCCGAGGCAATCAGCGTCCCAAGACGCGGTTCTGCATCAAAGGTCGTTTGCTCAAGATCACGTCCTGCAAGATCGATGGCCAAGTCATCGACCTGCCCGGCCTTGATGATGAACAGACTGACCAGGATCACTCCGGTCACGACGGTCATCCTGATGGCCAGGATTTCGGTGATGACACCGACCAGCAGCAGTCTCAGCCGCAACAGCAGGCACGCAGCTCGAGTTCCCGCCAACGCAGTGAACCCGAGCAGCAACCGCAGCAGTCGAGCCAACAAGCTCGCCGCGCTGCCCCGGCTTCGCGCAACGCTTCGACCTCGCGTCGACCCGCCCGCGCCGCCGCCTAAGCCTTCTTCGGCCCCCTAAAACCCAAGTGAGCCTCGGCTCCTTGGGTTTTTCTTCTTTTGAGGACCCATTCATCATGAAAACCATCGGAACTGTGGACACGCCCTATGGCAAGGCGGATATCAACATCGGACGCTACCCCCAAGGTGGCGCGATCTTCGTCCAGTTGGTCAGCTGTGCCGGCGACGACGAGGACGACTTTCCAGGCCCACTGGCGACCTTCTCGATCAACCTGAAGTCCTACGGCTGCCAGGTCAGCGATGACGAGTTCAACGTCAAGAACTGGAGTGAGAACGAGTGCTTTGTTGAACCGATGCTTGCCAGCGGTTTGTTCGAGAACACGGGACGCTGCTTCCCTTCTGGCTACGTTGTTTCCCCCATCTGGCGCCTGCGCGATCCGGCACATGTGCCTGATTCGCTTCGGCGCAAGAAAGGGGGTGCGGCATGAGCCAACCGATCAGCTTCGAGGGCATCCGAAGCGACCTCTGCAGGAGCTTGGCCATCATGACCCGCTTGGATCATCAGGCTGGCCACCGCTCTTCTGAGACCGCACTCGGCTTGGTCGGCCCTCATGCCACCGCGTGGATTGACCAGGTAGCCCGCCAACTTCTCAACCGCCAGCTTATGCATCCCGACTCTTCCGACGCACATGCACTGATCGAGCAAGCAACGCATGCTGCCCTCGATGCCGGAGCCAAAGTCATTCAGGATCGCCTCGGCATTCAGAGTGGTGACTTGGCCGGAATGCATTTCACCGGCAAGGTTCATGACGCCGCGCGAGATCTCTTCACCACCTACTTGCTTGCAGAGCTGAAGTCGCTCAACGACACCCGCGCGTTTGCGTTCAATGGTCAGATCAGCAGCATGTTCGACATGCTGCTGGCCAACGAGCACGACGCCGGATTTGTTGAATGGCTGCTCAAGGCAGAGATCGGCGATGAGTTCCAAGGCTGTCGCTGCATCGACTCAACCACCTGACTCTCCGCACCACCGAGGTTTCCCTCGGTGGTGTCGAGTTTTCCAGTGCAAACCATCAACTGATCAGAACGCTCTTCATTGCGCATTCAGATACTCAAGCCGAGCCGGAGGTCGCTACAATGGCTGCATCTTGATTTTCACGAGCAGGCCCGCTGCCTGTTGGTGAAAGTCAAAGGTTTGTTCCCGTTGGTGCTCATCGGCAAAAGCACCGCCCGGTTTGCTCGTTCCATCAAAACGAGCGCCCTAAACATCGTCCGGCTTCTGAAAGACGATGGTTCAGGTTCGCCTGATCTGAAGTTTCATCGATTGCATCAGAACTCCCTCTTTGCTGGCATAGCCCTCTCAAACTACGCCGGCTTTGACAGTACCTGTGCGGTCCTACTGCCCTGATCTGAACCATCAGGGTCACCTCGAAGCATGACAAAGCGCCGCTCACGCGGCGCCTTGTTCACCCTTCTCACCCGCCGCGGATCCTGCTGTCCGCCGCGGCCAGTGTGGCTCCGCGCATCTCATGGAGTCCACGCATGAAGAAGCCATCATCGACGGCTGATTTTTCCATTTGCCTGCCAGGAACGCTAACGGTCAAGAAGCACGCCGGGACCTACCGGACCTTCACGGTCGGAGAACTGGTCACCCCGCTTGCTGACTTTAAAGTCATCGACAAGTGGGTCGAGCAGCTCGACGCCGGAACCTACGAAGGCGACTTTTGGATATCGAGGCTTGAGCCCACGTCCAGAAACTGGCGCACCAGGGTGTTCATCGAGATCCAGGCCCGCGTCCTCGACTATCGGCTCAAAGAGGCTGAAGAGCCCACCAGCAGCGATGGCGCCACGTTCCCTGAGCGAGATCCGCTGGAAGATGAAACCCCGCCGCCGGCGCGCACCGAAGTAGCCTCCAAGCGCCCGGCCAACGCTCGAGCTGCAGGCGCTTCAGGCCCACGCAACCGCCGCCAGCAAGCTGGACGGAAGGACGATCGACTGGAGCAGCTCATTGACCTGTTCGGCGCCGAAACTGCCGAGCTCATTTCTGCCGGCACAGAACCCGTCAAACTGGACTCGACGGTCGATCGCCAGCTGCTGAGGCAGCAGATTCATTTCTTGCGCGAGGACCTTCGCTACACCTTGGACCTTGCCAATCAGCACTGGCAGCCACCTCAGAAGTAACGCTCTGATGATCCACCAGCCCGTTTCAGCGGGCTATTGCGAGTCGGCCAACACCGCCTGGCAATAGCCCGCTGAGAGCTCACGCTCAAGGCGGGGTATTTTTGCAAGGGTGACCATGGCCTCGAACGTGGTGCCGTCTAGCCTGCGGGCAGTCAATGGGTGAATGGGTAGTGCTCTGGTCTGCAATTCGAGCACGCTGCAAGCGAGTCTATGGGATGGACTACGTCAGTTATGCAGACACCACCTCCAAGCCCGGACCTGGCGTCATTTGCACGCCGGGTTCTTCAAGCATCTGCCAAGTTGGTTGCTTGAAGAACCTGGTTGACAGGAACAGGCGAAACGCCACAAGTACCCCTTGAGCTGAACGCCGCACGCTGCTACAACAACAGGAGTTCCACAGCCTGGACGACTAATCGTCCCGACCGATGCACGTTACGCATCGCCCTAGCTGCTCGGCTCCTGAGAAGCAGCAAAGACCTCGGTCTTGGAGTTTCATTGCAACCCTATGGGGATCCAATCCCCATGGCGGGTAGTGGGTCCCCTTTTCTTTTGGAGATCCACATGTCTACTCGTCGTCAACCCAAGGCTCAAGGTTCCATCGCTGACCAGCTGCAACCCGTCAAGGATGCACTGGCACAAGGTGGCCACAGCGCCAATGACCACCAGGCCGATGCCGCCGAACTGGTCTTCCCCACCTTGCTGTCTGTCGAGGAAATCCACGTGCCTGGTGACGCTCCGTCACCTGCCACCGAGATGACCCCGCTGCAGCTGCGCTCGAACAACGCCCACTGGGTTGAGTTCGAGCAGCTGATCGAGCGCGGTGAATACGCCGCAGCTGCGACGGTCGTCGACTTCCTCGACTCCGATGCGGAACTCAAGGCTTCGCTCACCGGCTTGTATGTGAAAGCTCAGATCGTGATCAAACGCGGTCAGATCGAATTCGCACAAGCCCAGAGCAATGCCGAGAAAGCTGCTGAAGAGAAAACGCAAGCCGCCGCTCAGTTGGTCGTTCAACGACAAGCTGAACAGCGTCAGCAAGAGGCTCGGCAACTGCAAGCAGCACGGCAGCGCTCCCTCACGTACTGGCTTGGTCGTGGCGTTGCCGCGATGAAGCAGAACCCGAACGTGGCAGGCCCAGGCTTCGCTGCGGTCGCCTTGCTGGTCCTCAGCAAACTGGGCTCCTGAGCCTTTCCTTGGCCCCTGACGCATACGCGTCAGGGCCTTCCCTCTTTCAGACAATCAACCACCATATGAACACCATGGGACAGCACACTCACGTCGTTGATCTGGGCTCTGAATATCAGAACGCCATGATGACCCTCATGACCGCCACCGTTCAGTTTCAGAAGCTCGTCGAAGCCATCGCCATCAGCGACGCCACGATCGACCTGAAGGCAAAGCTGAACGATCTGATCGACCGCATGGCCAAGATCCTGGTCCTGCCCGTCGACCTCGCCGAAGACGTCCTCCGAGGCACCGTCAACACGACACTCGAAGGCTCAGTCCTTCAGCTTCACTTCACGCCGGAGCAGTTTGACCGGATGAAGATGCACTGACCTATGGCCGACGTAAGTCGGCCATTCCTTCTACCCTGCGGGCACCTTCCCGCGGGAAGTGCCCGCATCCTTCCCAGGACCGCCATGGCACTGATATTTCCTCGTGTGGCTCACAACCACATCAAGCAAGGCTACTACCCCACGGACCTTGCAACGCTATCCACGATCTGCTCCCGAATTGACACCGACGCCGGCGCCATCCGGAGCTGCGATCCATGCTGCGGCGAAGGCGCTGCGATGCTCCACCTGATCGACCACCTGAGCCGGAACGGCACGAAGGTAGAGGCCTGTTGCATCGAGATCGATCAAGATCGCTCCGATCAAGCGCGGCATGTTCTCTCGCCGTTCGGCGCTACGGTGGTTCATGCGGACATGGCCGACGTGCTCGCGCCCCGTGGCTCGTTCAATCTCCTGTTCCTCAACCCACCCTACGGCGACACCATGAACACCGCCGAGGCGTTCCAACGAGGTAACAGTGATCGTCATGAGAAGCTCTTTTGCCGGCAGTGGTTTCAGACGCTGCAGGTGGGAGGCATTCTGATCCTCGTCGTGCCGTTCTATGTGCTCGATGAAGAGCTGTCGACCCTGATCGCACGCAACTTTGACCGGCTATCGGTTCGAAAAGCCCCGGAGCAGGCATTCAGACAAGCCGTGATCATCGGTGTCAAACGACGCCCTGCTCATCCTCCTGCAGAACTGGTACGCCAGATGGTGGGATTCGCGGCTGGCCACCAAGAGGCCATCGAGTTCGACGACACGGGCGTCTACCTGGCGCCTGAGGTTCCCGAGCTTGAGTTCTCCTTCACTTTGGTGAGGCTCGATCCCAGGCAGCTCGGACAAGAAATTGCCGGCCGCATGGCGAACTCGACGCTGTGGCCACGCTACAGGCAAATCTTCCGATCCGGCCAGATCCAGGCGCACCGGCGCCCTCTGTGCCCTCTGTCTCAATGGCACCTTGCCCTGGCCCTGGCGGCTGGGCAGATCTCCGGCCTGGTCTCATGTGACAACCGCATCCTGCTGGTCAAAGGCGCCACGTTCAAGCGCAAGGAGATCTCGCGCGAGTTCGACCATCGCCCTGACGGTTCGGTCCTGCAAACCACCGTCGCGATCGACAGGTTCGTCCCGGTCATCAAGGCCATCGACCTGACCCCGGACACGCCGCTTTTCGGATCCATCCTGACGATCCGCTAACGACCACGCCTGGCCAGCCAGGCGCAGAACGACCGCAGGGCGTTGCCTGCAGTCACACCTCATTCCAACCCGCCGGGTGGCAACACCCGCATTGGGTCTGCCCATGGCGTTCTTCCACTTCACAAAAGGATAGGCAATGCCATCGTCAGATCCCCAAACCCATGAGAAGGCCGATAGGAAAGGCCATCCGGCCGCCACGGCCGAGCAGCTGCTCGCTGCGATGCTCCCGTACGGCTTTCGCGACCTGGTCGACCAGACCTTTGTGTCTCCCATGAGGCACCTGTCGGAGGAGCTGTTCGTCCCCGAGCTGCTGCGCGCAGTGATCACCCCAGATCAGATTCGACGCCTGTTCACGCTTTGGGCCTGCCTGAAGCTGTCTGGCGGACATGAGATCCATGAGTGGCATCTCACGACCTTCGAGTTCGTCTCTTCCCCCGAAGAGGGAGAGGACTACGCAGTCATCAGGCAAATGACACGGGCTGCGGAAAAGGACTTCACCGGCCTGCACGCATGTGTATTTCCTGATGGTGATGTCAGCTTCTACGTCACCCACATCTCGTCTGGACCAGTCTTCGCCTCTTCGGTGATGAGCCTGACCCAGTTCGGAAATCTCGGCAACCGCTGAGCAACCCAGCGCCCACCGCCTTCCGGTGGGCGCCTCTACCTGGAGCAACAACACATGGACGTCACCACATGTGACCAACAGGGCGACATCATGATCGACGCCATAGGGCGCGATTTGAATGGCCAGATGGTCTTTCTCAGCATCTACGGCCGCGATGGTTCTGTGCAGCAGCTGCTCAGCCGCATGCAACTGAGCCAGCACGCGGACAGCGTCACCAAGGTGACCACGACATTCCCCGGCCGATCAAGCAAGTTCGAAGCACTGGTAGGAGACCCTCGGCGTTTGCAGAAGGTCACCTGCAGATTGCCAAAGCAATGCCTCTTTGGCCCCCTTGTTCACGGCTGGATCTTCGACCCTGAGCTCACAACACCAGATCGAGTGAACGGCCGCGGCTGGTTGACTTTCGATGCAGGGCACAACCCACAAATGCGTGAAAGCGCGACATGGTCCTTGGTCAAGCACCTATCGCCCATTCCACTGCTGGATGATTGGAAGGACTTTGTTCTCGCCACCTTGCGCGAAACGCTGGTTGACGAGGAAAGCGGCCATCGCTGCCTGTCCCCGACTCCGAGCATCGGTCCCATCGACCTCTCGCTGATCCAGCTCCCCTCCTCTTTCGAGGCACTGATCAGCGAGTCGATTCGCAATGGGAACTTGTGCATACCTATGGCGGCCGTCGCAGCGGTCTGACTTTTGACATGAGGAGGATGACCGATGGCAGATCGACTTTGGTGGGAACCGCCACCTCAGCTGCAATGGGAGGTCTATCCCGTTGACAAAAAGGGCAAGGCTTGCGGCAGCCCTGTCTACGTGCGCGCCGTCGATGAACAGAGTGCACTAGCCTGCGGAAAATACTGGCGCCGGGTCTTGTCGCTCAAGGGCGGCAAGAAGATCGTCGCCAGGCGCTACCACCCAGAACGCGATCCCAGCATGCGCGCCTGGATCAAGAAGACCTGACCCTTTCTCAATCTCACCCCATGGGGCCACGCCCCTGGGGACGGTGGCCCCATTTTCTTGGAGTCACCATGGAAACAGAAGCCATTCAGGCAGAAATCACCGACACCCAGCCGGAGCTCACCCTGAGCCTGCCGGACTTCATCGCCTCGTTCGGCACCGGCCTGCTGCAGGCCGTGCAAGCCCAGAACGCGCCGGTCTACAACAAGGACCCTCACCCCGATCGCGCTCTCGTGATGGAGCAGCTGCTGCGAACTCCGTTCGTCGAGCAGCAGCACGTCGTGCAGGCCTGCGCCAGGTTGCTCGTCGACGTCGGAGAACGCGCCTGCGTCATCAATGGCGAGATGGGCACGGGCAAGACGATCATGGCCATCGCATTGGCGGCCGTGCTCAGCACAGCAGGCCTCAACCGCAACCTGGTGGTTTGCCCGCCCCACCTCGTCTACAAGTGGCGCCGGGAAATCAAGCAGACGGTTCCGGGAGCTGCGGTTTGGATCCTGAACGGGCCCGACACGCTCCGCAAGCTGCTGTTGCTGCGCGCCATGCAGGAGCGGCCGACCGTTCCAACCTTCTTCATCATGGGACGTGTCCGCATGCGTATGGGCTTCAATTGGAAGCCCAGCTTCACCCTCCGCACCGTGTGCGAGCGCACCGAGGCCGGTGATGTCTCCGTACAGCGGGTTGCCGCCTGCCCTCGATGCGGCCAACCGATCCACGGCGACGACCCAGAGGGCCTGCCAAGGCCTCTGAGCCCCGTGGAAGCGATGGAGGTACTCAACGTCCACCAAACGGCCTGCAAGGCCTGCGGAGAAGCCTTGTGGACCCTCTATCGCAATGGCCCGACCAGGTCCAAGGAGGAAGTGATGACCGAAGCCTTGAAGCAGATCCCCACGATCGGCGACAAGACAGCGGCCAAGCTACTCAAGATCTTCGGCTCCGATCGCATCGGCAGCATGCTTGAAGACAACGTCCACGAGTTCATCAACTTGATGGACGAGGACGGTGACCTGGTCTTCACAGACCGGCAAGCCAGACGGATGGAACGCGCCATGGCCAACAAGGAGTTCAGCTTCGGCACCGGCGGCTATCAGCCCAGCGAGTTCATCAAGCGCTACCTTCCAAAAGGGTTCTTCGAGACGGTCATCGCCGACGAGGGGCACGAGTTCAAGAACGAAGGTTCTGCCCAAGGGCAAGCCTTCGGCGTGATCGCCAGTCAGTGCCGCAAGGCGGTCTTGCTGACCGGCACGCTGATGGGCGGGTACGCCGATGACCTCTTCTATCTGCTCTGGCGCTTGAACCCTCAACTGATGATCGATGACGGGTTCACCGCCCGAGACGGATCGCTCACCTCGGCCAGCATGGCCTACATGCGAGAACACGGCGTGCTGAAGGACATCTACAAGGAGTCCGCCGGCGTCGATGGGCAGCGCGCCCACAGGACAGCGAAGGGCAAGACCAAGACCACCCACCGGGTGGCCAAGGCGCCTGGATTCAGTCCGGTCGGCATCATGCGCTACGTCCTTCCGCTGACCGCATTCCTGCGGCTCAAGGACATCGGTGGAAACATCCTGCCTCCCTACAAAGAGGAGATGCTTCCCATCACCATGACGGACGACCAGGCTGCCGCTTACGCTCATCTGGCTGGGCGCCTGCAGGAGGAGCTTGCCCAGGCCATGCGTTGCGGTGACAAAACGCTGATGGGCGTGGTTCTGAATGTGTTGTTGGCCTGGCCAGACTGCGCGTTCCGGTCAGAGCTGGTCTACCACCCTCGCACCAGGGCGCTGCTGGCCAGCGCACCGCAGATCTTTGTTGATGAGCATGAGCTCAGCCCCAAGGAGGAGCGGCTGGTCAGCCTCTGCAAGGAGGCCAAGGCACGTGGCCGCAGGGTGCTGGTCTACACCACCTACACAGGTGTCCGGGATACCACCTCTCGCCTGAAAAGCATCTTGGAGCTCCAGGGCTTCAAAGTCGCCGTTCTCCGCGCTGCCGTCGATGCGGCAGAGCGCGAAGACTGGATTCTTGAGAAGGTTGACCAGGGCATCGAGGTGATCATCACCAACCCCGAGCTCGTGAAAACCGGCCTGGATCTGATGGAGTTCCCGACCATCGTGTTCCTTCAATCCGGCTACAACGTCTACACGCTGCAGCAGGCCGCCAGGCGCTCATGGCGCATCGGCCAACGCTGTGATGTGGAGGTGTACTTCCTTGGATTCCTGGGAACAGCGCAGATCAGCTGCCTGCAGCTCATGGCCACCAAGATCGCTGTGTCCCAGTCCACCTCAGGCGAGATGCCCGAAACGGGGCTGGACGTCCTCAACGAGGGCGGTGACAGCATCGAGGTAGAACTTGCGCGCCAGTTGCTGGCCGCATAGCAGAGGAGCCGACCTAGTGGTCGGCTCTTTTTTTTTGGGGTATGCGCCTTCTCCTGCATCAGTTGGGGGAGCCGACCTGCAGGAGCTCCTTCACTCGCCGGCCTTCGACTCTCCTTGTGGTGCAAAGCTCGCGGACCAGTTCCTGCATCCCACTGAAGTAAAGGTTGAAGATCGGGGCCACGTGCTCGATTGCGTGGTGCATGAACGCCTCGTCTTCCGCCTTCGTGAAGGCTTCGTCCCTATCGAGCTTGCGTCCCCAGAATGCCTCGCGGTCACCCGTGGCGTTATGAAAGACGACCTGGCTGATGTCCCTTCTGTCGCCGGGAGCAAGCTCTGCATAGCCACTGTTCAACAAGCAGAACTCTGCAGCGAATCCTCCACACGCCACACTCCGTTCAATCTCCGGTGTGACAACACAGCGCGCTCGCGCGTGGCCGCGCTCATCGCTATCGAGAAATTCGATGAAGTCGACATCTCCGCCCAAATGCAAGCAGACAACTGCATGGCCAACCTCATGCCAGCTCCTGTACTCGACGCTGTCGACATACATCACTTGCTCGGGGCCTGGACTCGCCTCTTTTGCCTGGTGGCTTGAACCTCGGCCACCACTCGCTCAATACCTTCGCTGGCCACGCCGTCGCCCTCCTTGACCAGGAAGTCGTAGGTCTCCTGCACAAGGGTAACGGACGTGCGCTTTGCGAATGCCGCTCCACCTTTTCGCCGACGTCCGCGAGTTTCCCCGCCGCTCGGCTTCTCCACCTCTTTGGCCGCGGCTTGCCGCGCCGCGGACTTTCGCGCGGCAGGCTCCTTGGCGGTCAGGTCTTTTTGCGTCATACGGCCTAGTTCATGGAAAACAATTTAGTACGATTAAATTCTATACCGGAGGGTGCATGCGGACCTAGAACTGCCGCAAAATGCTGCTCACATCAATCCTCATGGAGCAGACGATGAACACGATTGCCAAGGCACGCAAAGAAATGATGCTCATGGGCATGACTTTGGCGTTGATCGGCTCGGCCTGCGCCGCGACGGCCGCCATGGGCATCATCAATGCCTTTCAAGGAGATACCATCCGCGCCCTGACCTCGCTCTTGCTGCCCGCGTTTCTGGCCTATTGGGCTTTCATCAGCAAAAGAGATCAGGGAAGCGTTGACACCATGGTGCCGATCTACGCATGCGTATGGCTGATGGGCCTACCGCTCGGCTTGAGCGTCCATATGGGGCGCACCCTGTTGACGGCCTCCGGCCATGCCTGACAAGCACTCAACCAGGCCAATCAACGTGTTCGATGGCCATGACACCAACCACGTGCTGACCGTAGGCACAACCGCCTTAGGCAAGGCCGACCCGTTCGGGCTCGCCAGGGCGAATCAGATGACCCCGGACAGCAGCAACTTGGATCTGCTTGAAAAGGCACGTGTTTGCCGCAAGTGGAATGCCCGGCACCCCCCTCCGAGAAAGGCGGCTCCGTGGTACCGCGCCTTCAACAAGCGCTGATCCACCAACGAGCCTCTACTGGCTCCAGAAAAAAAGGCCGGACAGTGTCCGGCCTTTTCGTTTCAAGTCATCCCGTCACAGCCCTAGCTGCTGATCGGTCGACCCTTGGTCTGAGATCGAACGCATAACGAGCATTCGCACGTGCTGCCATGGCCCAGTCTCTCAGCGCGCCAGCGAGAACCTCGAAGAGCCAGGCGACCGGCTCAACCGCAATGGACTGCCCCAGCGCCTGATGGCCACTCGTGAACGAAAGCCCCTCAACCAGGTGCTCTGGCACACCCTTGAACCTCGCATGCTCTGCCACAGTGAACTGGCGTCGCAGTTCAGGCTCGGATGGGTGCTGCAGGAGCGGATCTGTCGATCCCGCCTTCTGGTAGCCCTTCCGAAGCGTAGGAACCTCTATGGAGTGAGCTTCAACGACCTGAGGGCTGAAGCAATTCCCAACCAGGGCATCACGATCAGCCTTCACACCGATGTAGGCGAATGATCGCCAGCTCGGGTCATCCAGTGGCACAGGATCCAACAGCTCCCCCACGTAGCGCGCTGGCGGGCGGAACCGCTGCAGATGCTGCTCCAAGGCATGTTGCACGTCCAACTCGATGCCGCATGTCACTGCGGCCAAGAACCACCTTGTCCGTCCCTCCATCGCGCCAAAGGCCGTGGCCTCGAGCACGACTTCGTGGACGTCGTAAGCCATGTCTCTCAACATGAACCTCAAGATGGCAGCGCTCGCTTCGTTGGCGTAGCTCGTGACGTTCTCCAGCATGAATGCGATCGGCTGGCAGCTTTGGACCACCCCCAGTGCTGGCGCCACCAGGTGCCCCACCTCGGGATGATCTTCCATGCACCGGAGTCGACGCTTTGCCTTTCCGGCCCGGCTCGCACCGGAACATGGCAAACCAGCTTCGACCAGGTCGACCAAGCCGATGCGCCTGAGCAATGCCCCATCCTGCACAACCTCCTGCAGGGGGGCTGCAATGCCGATCGTCTCCTGTGACCAGGCATCATTCCTTTCGCACGCTTGGTCAATCCAGCGCGCGTCGAGCTCGACGGCGGCCACAAGTTTGAGCGCCATACCTTTCCGAGCAAAGCCAAGGTGAGCCGCTTTGGCCATGACACCGATCCCATGAGCAAGGCTGGCAGAGCTCATCCATCCCTGTGCCTCACACGTCAGCAAGCGCCGCAGGCGGGCAATCCTGGCCAACTCGCTGGCAAGCGGGCTGATCAGCACACGATCCGCATAGAGCTCGATCCGCACGGCCATGCCGGCCGGGAACGAGCGCAGCACGTCTCTGCCATTGATGTCTATGACCGATTCCTCGGCATCCGATCTCTTGCGAGAACTGGTCTTGCGCTGACCGCCAGAAGCCAGCACGAGCTCGATGCAGCAACGCTGCACATCGACCTGAAGGTTGAATCTTGTACCGGGTCGAAACCCCGTGGCGCGCAGTAACGGGCCGTCGAGGAAGATCCGGGGAGCACCTCGATTCAGGCCAACGGATCTCACCATGTAGTGAAGCATCATGGCTTTGCTCCTTCGCGGCTGGCTGCCCGCCGATGTCGCTCCAGGATCCGGCTGAGCCGCCGCTGAAAATCCTCATCCGACAACGTGCCTTGCTGCCGCTGCAGCTGCATGTCGTTGACGACATCTCGCAGATGAGCCGGGACCTCGATTTGGTCGAGTGCCGGCATCGACATGGCGGGATCGCCCGCGTGAACATCCCAATCGTTGATCATGTTGAGTTCCTCTTGAAAGAAGCTCCCCTCCGGCTCGTCGCCAGAGGGGAGCACCCGCAAGTACGTGCAGCGAACAAGAGCCGCAGTACGACGATGAATCCCAGGTCCATGCCTGAGAACGACCGCTCAATCGGTGGCCAGATAGATCTGGGAACCTTCTGGATGCAAGGCCAGCACGTCACGCAGCTTGTGATAGTTCTCCGCGCAGGTATCCGTGCTGTCATGGAAGCTCATCTCGCTCAACGCACACAGCGTCACGATGATCCCGGCAGCATGAGCACTGACGCACCCTTCATAGCCATTGCCCTCCCACTTGAAATCGAAGTGCATGGCATTGGTCGGGACCATGTAGATGGCCCCGTTGGGCAGTTCGTAGTAGTCCCAGAACCCCCCTCTGTACGCGCTGCACATCGCGCTCATGAAGTTGTAGACCGCATGCTCGCCTCTGATCATGAGGCGTTCGCCAAACAGCTTGGGAAGCATGTCGAGACGACGTTCTTCAGGGACGTGCGCGGCATGCCACGCAGCGGGGTTCAGTGCGGCCACGGCCTGGCCTTGTTTAACGATGTCTTGCATATTGGCCTCAGAACGAAAAAAGGTCGTGCGACGGGCCAGAGGCTCCGGTCGCAACGACCTTGGGTTTGAAGAATGCGGTTGGACTTACCGCAGGGTGGTCTCACCAGGCAGGCCTGGTCGGCCCGTTTTCCGAACGTAGTTCACGGCGATCAGCGCCTCGTACTCCATAACCGGCTCCAGCAGCACGAACTGGTCGTACATGCGCTCGCGCAGACGATCTCCCTTCCGACCTTCCGGGCGGATGAAATCAAGGCGAGCTTGGAAATTCCGGTAAACCCATCGGTCAGGGATGACCGCCACGTGCGAGCACACGAAGTGCGTCACACGCCTGGACATGGGCGAACCTTTGATGAGGGAGCTGTCGACGCTGAAGATGGCCCCGTTGTGGTTCTCGAGGAGAGGCTCATCGAGACGGGACGTGCCGTAGCAGACTGCGTAGTAAATCCTGTCGCGGATCTCGAATGAGTCCACGAACAAGCAGTAGTGCGGGTAAGGACCCGGCCTGCTAGGGCGATCGACGTAGGGAAACGAACACTTGAGAACCGACCCACGAACAAAGTTCGTGGCGGTCATCGCAGGACGTCAGCTACTGGAGCCTGCGATGGGCTTCACGCCGCCGAAGGGCGTGAGTGCGAACTTCGCCGTACCTGCGCGAGCAGCCAGTCGCTGCTCGAGCTTGGCGGCCAGGCCGTCGAGCGCGGGCATGGGAACAGAAGTGTCCACGATGCCAGTCACGCCATCGGGCGTGCGGAACACACGCACCTCTTTGTCGCCTTGACGAATGATCTTGTCCATGAGCAGATAGTACCTTCGTATGACCTGCCTTGCCAACTGCACAAGGTATTTGATCAGGATGATAGACATGGGATCTCCAATAAAAACGGAGCCCGCACGTGACCCCTTAGGGGCGTGACGAGCCCCAGGGGGTTGATGAAACTTCAAATACCGCAGGCGGTATCCATGGTTTTTCAGAAGCCAAACCATGTGCATGGCGCTGCGTAACGTGCAGCAGACGGGCTGATTGACCTCAGCCGAGGGATTGAGCTCAAGTTTACCGAAAGACGTCCGGGCAAGGAAGGCTACCTGCTGCGACATCGCCCCATCAGGGCCTTGGCGATGTCCCGCAGGATGTGGACCTCTTCCTGCGATGTTGAAGGTGTGTTCATGGCCAACTTCCTACTTCCGCTGATGCTTGCTGGTCGCTCCCATGGGAACTACCTTTGGCGGCGGATCTTCAATGCAGGTTGCCGTCGCGTAAAACACCGTGCGGCCTCCGAAATCATTCCCACGTTTCTGCTCCATCACCCAGGCCTTTGCCGCTTCGCAAGCCTGTAATGTCTGGAAGCTCTGAGCCATCATCCCGCTCTTCGTTTCGGACGGCACCACCAAAAGCACCCAAAGTGCTGTACCCGCAACCAAGCTCATCAACGCCCCTTTCCTTTTAGACCTGTAGGTTGACGAACTTGGTCTGAGGCTTGAGGAAGCCCAACTTCACGGTTCCGACAGGACCGTTGCGCTGCTTACCAAGGATGATCTCGGCCACCCCGGGCTCACTCGATTCCTTGTTGTAGTAGTCGTCGCGGTAGATGAACATGATGACGTCCGCATCCTGCTCGATGGCCCCCGACTCTCGCAGGTCAGACATCATCGGGCGCTTGTCAGGGCGGCTCTCCACTGCACGGTTGAGTTGCGAGAGCGCGATGACAGGGCATTGCAGCTCTTTTGCAAGCGCTTTCAGTCCTCGCGACACCTCGCCCAACATGGTCGCCCGGTTCTCTTGCGCCCCCCCGCCACTTGCCCCTTCGCCACCAGCCATCAGCTGCAGGTAGTCCACGATGATCAGTCCCAGCTTTCCGCCGCACTCGCGCGCTTTGCGGCGAGCTCGCGCACGCAGCTCATTGGCCGACAAAGCGCCTGTCTCGTCGATGAACATCTGGGCTTTGATGAGACGTTCAGTCGTCTCGCTCAGACGGGACCATTCATCATCGCTCAGCGTGCCTGCCCGCAGATTTGACTGGTCGATGCGAGCGGAAGACCCGATCATGCGAAGCGCCAGCTGACCACCCCCCATCTCCATCGAAAACACGGCCACGGGCAATCCGAGGTTGACTGCAACGTGCTCACCGATGTTGAGCGCCAGGGCCGTCTTCCCCATGGAAGGACGCGCAGCCAAGACGATGAGGTCCCCGTCCTGCAAACCAGACGTTTGTTTATCGAGGTCGGCAAGGCCCGTGCTGAGCCCCGTCAACGCCACGCCCCCCTTGTCCGCGTTGGCCATGATTCCATCAATGGCCTCAGCGATCAGGCTGTCCAGCGGGCTCCAGATCTTGGCATGCCGAGACCCTTGCTCAGCAATCTTCAGAGCCTTCGATTCGAACTCATCGAGTATCTGAGTGACAGAGCGACCGTCAGGCTGCAGGGCGCTCGCGATCGCCTCGTCGCTGACCGCGATCATCTTGCGCAGCACCGATCGCTCTCTCACGATCTCCGCGTAGCGCCGCATGTTTGCAGCACTGGGAACACTCTGAGCCAGCGAGTTGAGATAGGCCAATCCTCCGCATTCATCACCTGCTCCAGAGGATTTCAGCCGCTCGTAGACGGTGATTACATCGGCGGGCTTCATAGCGCTGATCATCTCTGCCAGCGCACCGTAGATCAGCCGATGCTCGTGCCGGTAGAAGTCACTCTCCACCAGCAGATCAGCTGCATGGTCCCACGCAGCGTTGTCGAGCAGTAGACCGCCGAGCACGCTCTGTTCGGCTTCGATGGAGTGAGGAGGTACACGCAAAGCACTCAGCTGTGCATCGTCTTGTTCCAGATGTCTTTGGGGCACAGCTTTCATGTCTGACCTCGTTTACTGAGGTCGCATTTTGGTATTACTAAATAAATCCGTCAAGTACCTTGATGGATGGCCTCGGCAAGGTGCCCTTGCGTGCGCTGAACTTATCCACAGAAACTGTGGATAAGCGCTGCGACCACATCGAGCCCCCGCAGGAAGCGCCATCAAGAACTCGGTGTGCTCGACAAATGAGCACCAGGCCCCTCACTTCGCTGATTGAGCCAGAGGGCTCACAAGCTCTACATCTTTCGCGCCACGGGCATCCACCAGGGTGCGAGAAGTGAAGGAGGCGACGCGCACCAGGACATCACGCACGACCTCTTCCATAGGCGTGCCTTTGATGGTGGACATGCCGCCCAATGCGCCAATGCCGGCAAAGCCTGCTGCGCCCCAGCTCGTGCTCGACGTTTCGTTGTTGCCAGTGAACGTCCGGGCCTGCAGGACCTTTGCGCGATTGACGTCGATCACCTTGATGTCCAGTCCGAGATCTGCTGTCTTCGTTGTCGTGGAGATCGCCCCGAGGATCGGGATGTAGCCACCTGCAAACTGCTTCTTCTCCGTCACCATGTTGATGGATGTGATCGCCCCCGTGATCATGAAGTCGGCCTGTTGAACATCCACCTTCTTCCCGACAAGAGCCAGCTCCTTGGCGAGTTCCTCGAGCGCCTCGCGCTCCTGGATCTCAAAGCATCCCGTCTCCTTGAGAACTGTGGTCAGCATGGCCGACATGCCCTCCCCTACACCGGGAAAATTCACAGACGAGTTGCCTGAGGCCAGTGCCGCCAGCGCCATGAGGCCGCCGGCGCCAGAGTCTTTGCCTGTCGCCTGGCACGAGGCCGACTTGCAGACCAGTTGCCCCACCATCACGGAGGCGATGGGCTTGGAGCACCGCGGCAGCTCGTAGTCCTTCTCCGCCGTCACGGTCTTGTCCGCAGTGGCGGCGCCAGCGGCGAACATCAGAGCAAATGCCCAGAGTTTGCTTGTCTTCATCTTCAATCCCCAATTTGATTCATCGGAACTTCACGCCATCGACGTTGGCCTGCAGGCGCAGCGTGGTCTGAGAGACCACCCCCGTCAGCCATTCGCTGGCCGTGGCCACGAAAGGCATGCCGTGCTCGCGAGGGCCAAAATCTTTGATGGGAAGATTCCATCGCTTCGCAACGACGGATTCCAGCGTGCCCAGCTCGTCCACGACGCCGATTTCCTTCGCTGTCGGACCAGGCCACACCCCACCATTTCCGTAGTCTATGCCGGGCTTGAGCTTGCTCCCGCGCTTCGCACGCATCTCTTCGTTGAAGCGCTTGCCCATGCCCACCACGAGCTCCCGCGCCTCGGCATCGGCCTTATCCGACATCGGGATGTATGGATTGAGCATGCTCTTGAGTTCACCCGATGCGTACACGCGGCGGCTGACGTCGTATTTGGCTAGGACCTGGTGCACGTCCCAGCCCTCCATTACGGCACCGATCGAACCGACGATGCTGTAGCGCCCGGCATAGATGGTGTCCGCATGCATTGCCACCAGATAGGCGGCAGAGGTGCCCAGCGTGTTGATCACCGCGACGAAGGGCTTGGGATTCTTCTTCCGCAGGTCGGCAACAACATCATTTATTCGCTCCGACTCGATAGGCGCTCCACCAGGGCTGTCGATGCTCAGCACTACCGCCTTCACGTTCTCCGCTTCGAAGGCGCGACGCAGTGCCGGCAGAACGCGATCAGCCGACGCTGGTGCACCGGCTTCGATGGGGCCGTCGAGATGCACAACGCCCACCACAGGGCCAGACGAAAAGCTCCAGCCGGAGAACAGGTTCGGCATGAACAGCAATGCCGGTGCGGTGACCATGACGACATACAACGACGTGCGGATGATGCTTGCCCTGCGTTCGCTCTTGCGATCGGCAAGCAGCGCCTGGACCAGGCCGGGAACTGCATCCTGCTCATTGGCAGGATGGTTGCGTTCCACGCGCGTAGCCCCCCAGTTGAGGCGTTTGAAAAATGACATGACTATCTCCGGTTTAGCTCAGCCGCAAGCCGGCTGCGTGCTGTGGAGCTCTTCTGTCACCACGCTTGTCTTCGGATCCTGGATAGATGCCATGTTGCACCATCCAACTGCAAGTCTTACGCTGTCACAGCCACACGCAACGCTTCGACAACGTCATCTTCGATTTCTTCCTTTGAGTTCAGCAAAGCCATCACCTGTTCATCCAGCGTGCCGGCAATGATCGGGATCATGACAAAGACATCGCTGGTGTTCCCGCTGCGATATGCCCGATCCTCCGACTGTCGCTTTAGCGCATTGGTCCACGGCAGGCTCATGAGGAACACGTAGTTGGCACGTGTCAGCGTCAGGCCGACGCCAGCGGCCTTTGATGTGCCGATGAGCACCTGAACGTCACGGTCGTTCTGCAGCGCGTCCACGGCCTTCATACGCTGCTTGGGGCTGTGTGCACCAATGATCGACACCGCCTTGATCCCGACATCCGCCAGGGCCTTGACCAACATGTCCACCGTCTCGGTGAACTCGACGAAGATCAAGGCCTTCTGGTCGTATGGCAGGGCCTGGATGGACTCGACGATGAAGTCGACCTTGAGATGCTCAAGGTGCTCCCGAAGCTTCATCAGCTTGGGCATCGTTTGCATCGTGGCGTCCTTGAGGATCGTCTCGTAGGACGCCAACCCTCCAGCCAGGTTCACATACCGGACTTGCTCGATCTTCTTGCCAAGATCGGTCAGCACGTCCTTGCCACGTCGAAGCATCCAGTCGCGGATCTGGTCGGCCAGTTCACCGCGATTTGCAGAGCTGCCTGCGTACCGTTTGCGGAACTCCTTCAAGCCAAGCTCGCCGAGCGGGTGCCCAGACAAGCGCAAAAGGGTATGCATCTCGACTTCACGGTTGAGGATGGGCGTGCCCGTCAACAGGAAGCGCCTCTTGATCCGCTCGGCAAGCAGGAAGGCATTGCGTGTGCGCCCGGCCTGGTACTCCTTGAGGTTGTGTGCCTCGTCCACCAGCATGCAAGCCAGAGGCAAATCCGTGGCCTTCACCAGGCCTGCCAGGCGCTCATAGTTCGCGACGATCCACCGTGCCTTGGCGCACTCCTCCAAGGAGTGTTCGCCGATGAAGGCAACCTGCTCATCGGGGAATACCGCGTTGATCTCGCGCTGCCAATTGATGCACAAGCTGGCAGGGCATACCACCAACACGATCTCATCGCCGGCAACAAGCCTGGCTGCAACGGCCGCTTGCCGAGACTTGCCGAGCCCCATGTCGTCACCCAGCAGCGCAGCTGACCTCTCTGCCAGGAAGCGAACCCCCTCAACTTGGTAACTACGCAGGCCGCACTTCTTCGCCAAGTAGCGCAGCGCAACATCGTCCACATGCAGCTTTGCCATGGGCGTACCGATGGCCGACAAGAAGCCATTGCCGACCAGTTCGCCGGGCTCGCGCGCGCCGCCTCCAGCAAAGGGAGGTGGAGCCCCTGGGACAGTGATTGGAACCTCTGACTTTGACCTGGCGACCAGCTGCTCCAGCCGCATGTGGTGCTCGTGGACGAAGACAAAGTCTTCTCGGATGCCAGCCACTCTCTCAAGGACCTGCAGGATCTCCTGCTTCGTTCTGGTGACCTCCCATGCGTTCGCATACTTGTGAAACTTCCCCCCCAGTTCCCGCATGGCTTGAGCTGCTAGAGCATCAAACTCAAAAGTGCAAGCAAAACGACCGTCCTCCAGAGGGATCAACTGGGAGTCCAGAAGCTCCGTGAAGAAGTCTGGCTGCTTGTTCAGCCAAGCCACAGCGCCCTTGTCGCGCAGATCGTCGAGTGAGAAGCTCAGGTCGACAGGCGCGTTCTCTCGCACCTGCTCCATGGCGTCCCTGGCCTGGGCGACTGGGACGACCCACATCCGCCGAAAGCGGCTCCAGGCAAAGCCCGCCTTCTTCATGACGGTGTTCACGCCCTCGGCATACTGGACGTTGAAGCCCAGGCGCAGGCCATCGCACACCGCTCTGACCACCAACGATGGCCTGAACGGCGTGACCGGCGTGAAGGGTGTTGTGGCCGAGCCAGGCTCAGCCACAACCTGTGGATCGCTCATGTGCAGCGATCAGTCGTGAGCCACGGTCGGAAACCGAACCTCGATGTCGACACGACGCAGTTGCGCGGTAGCTGCGTCCAGCCCCTCCGGAGCGACCCAGCACTTGTCGCAGGCCTGCGCCCGAATCTTGTCCTGCTTGATGCCCAGCCGCTTCAGCTGAACCGCCACAGTATCCGCACGTGCCTGCGCAAGACGAGCATTCATTGCCGGCTGCCCCGATGGATCCGCGCGACCGATCAATCTGATACTGGCTGCCTCGCGTAGTCGAGGAACGAGGGCCCGCAGTTCAGCCAAGCCATCAAGCCCGAGTTGCGATCTCGCGTAGGCGAAATGCACCGATGCCTCGATGAGTTCCGGCTGCACCAGCACCGGCTTCGCGGCTTCCCCAGCCACGGATTTTCCTGCCACAGCCAATGTCGATCCGCCCACTGCTCCAGATGGAGCACCAGACGCTGCCACAGCCGCTGCTTCGACACGCGCCACACGGCGCGTGAAGGGCTCAGCCAGCAGCTGCGCAGGCTGGGATCGAGCAACGGGAAGTTCCTGATGCAAACCGGGTTCAACGAAGTAGCTGTACCGCGGCGAGCTGAAGCCGCCGTCATGAGAGGAGGCACAGCCAGCAACCACGGCAGCCGCTGCCACAGCCACAGGAACCGCGAAGGGCTTCAAACCGCTGCGCCCCAGGCTAGGCGAGCACTGCTGGCTCAAGGAAGGCAGGGCATAGCAAACCTGGCCTTGCCATAGCCAGCTTCGGACCTTGCCTGTGGCCAGCAGCCCCAACAACGCACGCACCACTCGCCGCAGATGCACTGCATCTTCCAGTTCACGTCCTTGAGGATGACGAGCTCGGAGGTAGGACACGGATTGCCGCAAAACCTCTGCCGCACCGATCAGTGGACCATGACAACGAAGGCAGCTCAGGATGGCATGGATATAGGCTGCGTCACGCTCCATGCGCCAGCGCTTGATGGTGTTCATGTCGATACTCGATGAAGGTGAAGATCGGCCACCGCCTGACGGCGGTGGCACCCGCTCAGGCCGCCTGCTGATCAGGGGTCGAGGCTTCACGTTTCTGTCGAAACTCGATGCGGTCGATGCGATAGGGCACCAGGCCCACAGCCGCAGCGTTGATCTGCACTTGGTAGTGGTTCTGTCCATCCTTCTGCCAAGTCTGGATCGTTTGCGTGCCGATGATGATCAAACGGCAACCCGCCTTGAAATGACGAGCAATTTCTTCGCCCAGTTTTTCGTTCCACACCGAGACCTGCACCGGCTCGGACTTTTGCTCGTCCTGCACCAGCTGGTCGTTGCCGTCCCGCTTGTATACGTCGGCCATGACCCTGAACTCGGTGACCGTGGTGTCGTCTCCTTTGACCTTGACGATCCGGCGCTCCGGATTGGTCAACATGTTTCCGATGACGGTTGATTCGATTCCCATTTGTAGCTCCAGTTGTTCTTCCTCAATGGAGCCTTGTCAAGCATTTCTCAAAGCCTGCTTCGTTGAGCAGCAATTCTTTTGATCGTGTCTATTCTAGTTTTACTCGCTGAACTCACGTAACTTTCTTGCTCAAGAACTTGGATGGACTCAGAGCCCTCAAAGCCCTCGTTACTGCGCCGCGTTCCTGCTGAAGCCAATTGTCAATGCTCTTGAGATCGAAACCATCCCGGCTAATTTTCTCCTGGAGGTCAATGTACGCCTGCTTCACGAGCGGGTCGTACTGGCTCAACAAATCGTCAAGATGATCTACGTGCGAGCGATAAAGGCTTGAGTAACGATAAACAACCATGCCACATATAAGCCCCAGCAGCACCCCAACAAGCAAACTCGCCCCAACTCCGTCCAGCAAGGCCATATAAAACCCTCCCCATGCGACAGCGAATCCCGCAGCCATACCAATAACCAATGCGGCAGTGCTGCGTGGAGCTGGATACCCTTTGGCAGAGCAATACAGCACCAGCTCAATCGCAAACAAAAGACCGTTTTTCTCCCGCAAGGATTCATACCCCTGCTTCATCTCTGCCTGCACTCCACTCTCATACCCCTCAGTACTCATCCACTTTTCTCGATTCATCACAACCCCCATCCATTTCAATATCATTAACGCTTGAATTACTCCAAACCCAAAGACTGCTCCAAGCGTTTCGCAGTCTTAATCTCATACCTCGCGGCCTGTTCTTGTGCATTCAAAACTGCGGCACGAATATTGGCCTCTCTATACCACTGGGCAGATGCCGGCGGCAAATGAGACAGCAGCGGCACAATCCTGTCCCAGCGCGAATGGGCACCACCCACCATGCGCCAGCGCAAGCTTTTCGCACCTCGCTTGGTAATGCTGTAGATGTCCAGCGACCATGGCGACTCACCCGAAATCAGTTCTTTCGTTTGTTGCCGCAGCCCTTCCATGTCCTCATGCACCGCCGCAAGTCTTTGCTCCGCAGCAGCCACCCATTGGCGCACGGCATGCGCCTTACCCTTTAAGGGCCCTTTATAAGAATCCATTGTTTGACAAGTTTGCTGTTGCATTTGTTGATGACTTTGAACTTCATGCTGATCAGGAGATAGCTGCCGCAGGTCATGCAGCCCATCACTGCTGCCGCAGGTCCCTTTCATCCCCCACAGCCCTTTCAGCCCACACTGCCGCACTCCAAAAGTGCTGGCCCGGCCCGGGCCCCCCCTCTCCAGCATCACATCTGTCCGAATTTCTTTGGAGGTGGCCACATTCCAGGAGCCTGCATGGGTGGCCCGGGCCGGGCCAGCCTGTGCGACAGGCGCATGAGCCAGCCCATCCAGGGCTGCGGCAGGAACCGTGCTTTCAGCTTCAACCCGGGTGGCCCGGCCCGGGCCACCCGCGACCGAGCATCGTGCTCGGCCATAGACACACAACAAACTGAGGCCTGCTAAGCCAGAGGACGCCTGAATGGCCGAGGCAATCAAATTACTTTTGGCATTCATCGCGTTCAAACAAACAAATTGGTCGAAACTGGTCCAGACAATTAGAGAAGCGTGCTTTCCTCTGCGACAGGCATATCACCATTGAGTGGTACCTCATCCAGCAGGCGCAACTCTTGAGGCGAAAGCTGAATGCGACGACGAGAATGGCGAGGCACAATCTGACCCTTGAATACTTCGCGCGGAACCTCACCCAGCAGCTTGACGACGGCAGTAACCCGTTTCTTGCCATCATCCTGCGCGGTAGGCAGAAAATCAGAACGAGACAATTCGACCAACTGAGGGCGCATGAGAATGCGATGGAAGTTCACCACCTCTTCAAAGATGGAACGGCATTGCTTCGTGAGCTCGTAGATCTTGCTGCGCCCCTCGCTGTCGCCAATGATGGATTTCGCAGCCATTGTCTTGACCATTCGCACGTAGTAATCAAAGCGATTGATCAGCATGATGACGGAATAACCATAGGGTGACCGGAAGCCCAATTCCACACGATATGGCTTCGGATTCTTCAGCACATGGAAATTGAGCCCCTGCGACTCATACCTCTCCAAATCCCGCTGCATATTTTTGATGCGCTTATCAATTTCTCGACGCACCTCATCCATTCTTTCATCCGAAAGAATCAAAGCGTAGTCGGCGTATGGGTTGTCTTTCGACGACAAGTGCCAAATGGCACGCAAGGCGCTTGCTACGCGACGACCGCCAGTCATTGCATAGCCATTTTCACCAGGCTTGGTTTCACGGCCAAGAAACAACCGGGCGGCATGCATGGTGTGAATATCAACAGAATCACTTTCATCATTGGCAACAGCCAATTTACCCATGTCACGCAACCCCAGAGCCTCGCGATCGGTTACTTCCGTATTCGCACCTTCGCGGCTTTTGTGAGCCACACGCATTTTCGACAACGCAGCTTCACGGTTTTCAAGCTCAACGAGACGCGGGTACCGCGGATCTGTGGGATCAACCTGATCAGAATCGATCAAGTCTTTCAGAAACTCACGCTCGCCGACGATGTCATATCCATCCGGAAACGGCGAACCTGCCGCAATCGGAGACTGAATATCAACGGTTTGATCATTTTCGCTCATGGTGTTTCCCTCTCAAATAAACGGTTGTGTTTGCTACTCAGCCGACTGCACTGCTGTGTTAACCAAAGCCTTGTCGAAAGGCCCTTCGACCAATTCGAACGCCCGGTCATTGCCCTCGACCAGGGCCACCTGACACCCTGCTAACGCTGGGCGGGATTGGGTGATCCAGGAAGGGTGGCCCGGCCCGGGCCACCCCTCACGGCGCAAGGCGTGCTCGGTCATACGCTGCGCCCCGGACCTGACGGAGGCCGCGTGCGGCGGACTCGTTCAAGATGCTCGCGGATGAGATCGCGTGCTTTGAGCGAGGCTTCCGTTGCAACGGGCTGGGGCGTCTCGCCTGAGGCGAACGTCAAGGCTTCAGGCGTGGTGTCGAGACTCGCCCTGTGATCCATGCGAGCTGCGATGTCGGCTGCTGCCTTGCGTCGCCGCTGAATTTCAGGAGCACCTTCAGCGATGAAGGTGCCTTGCGCGACCAACCCCACCAGATGCCGAACGAGGCCCACAGGATTCCTGACCACGCTCTTTGCGTGCGTCCAGGCCACCTCATCAAGGACGTCCTGCGCACGAGCAGCAACATGGCTCAGGTGCCACCAAACTCCAGGACGCTGCTCCTCATTGAGGAAGTCAGGCCACACAAGATGGTCCGGACTGGCGCCAACAGCGGGGGCTTGGCTGGGCGGGATTGGGGGATTCTGGGAAGGTGGCCCGGGCCTGGCCACCTCTTCCAGACCGAATTCCAATCCCCGACCTTCATCGACCACCCCCACCACTGGCGGTAAGCCATCTTGTTGTAGTGGGTCTTGTAATCCCCCTCTCTCCATATAAAGGCGGGATTGGGCGATCTGTGCAGGAGGCTTTGGGCAGGCCTTAGAGGCGGGATTGGGATGGGTGGGATTGGGATAGGCGGGATTGGGCGATTCTGATGTCGGGAATCCCGCTGTACAGAATCGCCCAATCCCGCCTACTGTAGGATCCACGGGCTTTTCGGCAACGCTGGCAGATCTCGGAGGCACACCAGACGTCTTGTCAGATGAGCGTCGAGACATGGGTTGCGCCTTGACGAACTGCCCCTGTGCATTCTTGTTGAGAGCCCGAACCAGGGCGGCCTGGTCAACCAGCAGGTTCACTCGTCGAGGGAAGTTGCTCTGACGCTCAACCAAGACGCCCAGCGTCCGAAGGTGGCGCCTCGCGGTTTCCCACTCGTCACGCGACATGCACAACTCCCGCAGCCAGTCGCTACGGCTGCGGACCATCCAACGCCCCGCCTGGCGCTGATCGTGGATCAGACGCGACAGGAGAAGGGCGTCGTTGATGTGGGGGGTCAACTCTGCAAGGACGCGGTGGTACGACACCGCGTTACCCAGCAGCTGCTTGATGACGATGTCATCGGTTCGAAACAGATCCAGGGAGACGAAGTCATCCTGCAACTGGATTTGAATGAGCTCACTTGTGCGTGAGGCGAACACATTCAAATTCAGTCGATATTCCGTACGGCGCGGCATACCAGAGGTGCGCTCTTCAATGAGACCGCGTGAAATCAGTGCCTTGCGAGCACGCTGCTGCACTTTCCAGGTCATCCCTGTTTCGCGTGCCCACTGCTCAGCAGTTTTATGAATCCAGCCTTGTTGTTCAGCAACGCCGATACCTCGGCGAGTCCAATACACGAGCTGCGACAGCAAGACGCCCGCAGCAGGGCTTCCCGCAATTGCAAGAACGTGGCGGTGGACGGCGATGGGGCGACTGCGCAGCAAGTGCTGCGACAAGGCGGCGCTTGGATTGTTGGGAGCTTGGAACAGGCTCATGAGCTCTGGATGACCTGGTAGCCGGTCAATGCATCCCCTTGGCCTGACGCAACTTCTCTGCATGAGCGAGAAGCAACTGCGACAGTCGTTTGAGATCCACGCGATAGTGATTCACACGACGAAACGCGCTGGTGCCTGGTTCAGTTGCTTCACGCTTGACTTCGAGCAGCCCCAGTTGTTCAAGGCAGTCGCGTGCTGTCTGAAGCTCATCACGAGACAGGCCGATGTCGGCGTGCCACTCGTCATTGCCTTTCGCAAACCAACCTTCTGCATCGGCGACGCCAGGCTCATCGGTCACCTGGATTGCCCAAGAGAGCATCAAAGCCGCTGTCACCCGTCCCGTCAGCGGAATGAACGCTCGCTGCACCACGATGGGCAGATCGAGCATGAAGAGCGCGAACTCAGGGTTCGCATTCAGCTCTCTTGCGAGCTGATCATCAGGGCTGTGCATTTCAATGCTCCTCTCGGGCAAGGACGATTCGCTTCCAGAAGAAGAAGTACCCGGACGTGGTCGGGTAACTCACGATCTGGCCCTCGGCCTTTTTGGCGGGGACCACTGTGGCTCGCAAGGCAGGCTGCACACCCACCAATTCCCATCCCTCCGCACCCATCGCCTGCATGTGGTCCTGGTACTGGCTGGCCTGCACGAAGTCGGCAGTGAGGGGATTCGTGGGCATCGGAGGGCCCTTGAAGAAGAGCATTCCTTCCCTGACCGCCTCATAGGCCAGAGGGAAGTAGCTTGTTGAATACTCAAACCGTTGGCGCTGCATCACCAAGACCTCCTCATCGTGTGTGGCTGACAAGCTCATCGCTCATCAACAGGCTGGCTTGCTCTTGCTCCTTGCGAAGCGCTGCGAAACAAGCCGGATTGAGCCAAAGCACTTCGGTTCTGGCGCCGCCGCTGTCGGCAACGGCATCGCGCTCGAGCTGATGCCAATCGGAAAAGAGCTCTTCATACAGATCGCATGCATAGCCCGACAAGACGACGAGGCCTTGCAGGCCATGGAGAACCTGAGCGAGTTCGCGATGTTGGTCATCGCTCATCTCATGTCGGTAGCCATGGCGGCCGTTCTCGTAGCGCGTGCTTCGTACATACGGCGGATCCACGTAGTGCAACGTGGTCGGCGTGTCGTAGTCCTGCATGACCCCTGTGGCTTCTCTGCTCTCAATCGTCACGGCGGTCAGTCGCTCTGTCAGCGCTGGAACGCTGTCAGGCCACCCCGCCCACTCGGAGCTGGGCAAGGTGGCGTTGGCGCGTTTTGCGCGAAAACCTGGACGATCATTGCGCGTCGCGGCATCCGCACCGATACCCATGTACGACTGGATGATCGTCTTGTGTGCTGCGTCCAAGGGGTCAATCGGATCCTCGTAGCTCCATTCGAACTCAGCACGAGCGAAGGGCGTGAGCATCAGCCGGCGGCGCAGTTCCTGCGCGGTGGCGGGGTTCCGCACCACGCGAAAGACGTTCACGATGCGATGGTCCAAATCGTTGTAGACCTCGGCGCGGCATCGCGGCTTTGCCAGCAGGACAGAGGCCGCACCACCGTATGGTTCAACATAGGTGTCGTGTGCCGGAAAGTGGCTGATGATCCATGGCGCCATGCGGTACTTCCCTCCGTGGTAACGCAACATCGGGCGTGGACGCCCTCCCGGCTGCCGACGAACGGGTAAGGCCAGCACCGTCATGGCTGGGTGCTCCCGATCCGACCGTCACCGCTCGCGGTGCCGGCACCAGGGGCCTGACGCACCTTGAAGGAGGCGATCACGGCTTCCAATTGCGCGATCGTCAGGGTGGGATAGGCCTCGTGCAGAGCACGAAAGTGCTCACGGCCCCGGTACGGCCATGAGTCGTTACCACGGAGCCGGTGCCAAGCCGTTGTGATTTCAAGCCTGGTGTCGTCGTCAGGCAGCGCGCGGCGACCGATCTGCGAAGTCACGCCTAGCATCAGCTGCATGCGCTTGACATCGGACGGCCGCTTGGTGAACAGGTCCATGATCAAGTTGAGGCTTGCGCCATGCCGCACGAAGTATTCGTACAAGCGCTCGTCCGCTCGCATGTGTTCGTAGCGATTCATGTCAGCCACCAACTTGGTCGGGTTGATGCTGATCTGGATGCTCGTGTCGCGAGAGTGCTGAGCCAGCCGCACCAGATCGGCCGTGGTCAGGTTGCGCAGCCGATCAATCGAAGCCGCATCGAAACCTGCCATCTGGTATTCCTGTATGCAGTCGGGATCGAGTTGGTCGAACTGTTGAAGCATGTGCGCGAGCACGATCAGCCTGATGGTCGGGTCGAGGACGTTGACAGAAGACACGTGAAGCTCCCTGAAAAGTGACTGATTGAATTTGTGGTGGTGGTTGCTAGAAGGCTGCTGGTTTGAAGCGCCGATAGAGGCTGTTCACCAGCACATGAAGCAAAACCAGGATGACGCTCAGCCCAGCATCGGCGATGAGCCCTTGGCTGGCTTGCCCCTGCCCCAGAGCGAGCGACATTCCTGAGCCCAACATGCATACAACGCATACAAGCACTGGCAAGACTGGTGACCGAATTACGTTCACCAATGTGGACACCACAAGGGCCAAACTCGCGACCACGTCCACCAGGTGATTCATCTCAACGAGCAGCGGATCTTTTGCTCCCGGGAGCATGGGAACTACCCACCGAGCCAGCGCCATGAGAATGAATGCATAGCTCATGCACCGGACCTCGATGAATTGCTCTCCCGTCTCAGGGTTGTAGAAGGACGGTTTGAAGAACTCGCCGAGCTTCATGACACAGCCCCCTCGAAGCCAGAGGGGTAGCGTTCGCTGACCGCACGCATCAGAACGACAACCTGCAGCAGCTGCGTCATTGCGTCAGTTCCCGGCTTCGTTGCCAGGAGCAGGACGTCATCGATGGCGGAATCGCCGATCAGGCTGCCACTAAGTGACGCGAGAGAGAAATCGTCATTGACGAGTGATTGGTAGAAGCGCGATGCCGGCGGCAGCTGCCGGGCTAGCTCAGGCGCAAGCTGCCCTGAGAGTTTCTGCAATGTCCAGAACACTGCCCCTGCCTGAGCCCGAACCAGTAGATCAGCAGCACTCTGCTGGACACTCGGCGACGAGAGCGAGCCCGGCTCTGGATATTCCATGAAGAAGCCGAACGGCATCGAATCGCAGGGCACAAAGCACTCAGCGATGCCGACTCTCTCAACCAGGTAGCGCAATTCATGAGTCAAAAGCCCCCGCACGTCCTGACCATCGTGTGGAGCCAGGATGGCATGCCTCACCATGGCTTGAGCGGCCTGCTCGAGCTGCTGGGTAGACGCCTCGTCAGCGGCTTCATGCCGCGTTTCCGGTGCGCCACCTGCGGCGGAAACGATGCTCAAAGCTGCTGGAGATTGCGGTGATGCTGGGCGCAGACTCCGAAGCGCCTCCTGCGGCACTACGGCACCGCGATCGTCGTCATCGGCTGGTGCAACTGCACTGCCAGCTTGAGGTGCATTTGAAGTTCCCGACGAGTTGCCACTACCTCCCTGTCGAGCAACTGCTGGGGGCTGTGCAGGCGGTGATGGAGGGGCCTTCAGGTCTGCAAGGGTGACATTGCCATCCATTGCAGACATGAGCTGCAGCATGCGCTTGATGCTTGCTGCGCTTTCGCCAACCCGCTCTGCCAAGGCCACCTCGACCGCGTCACAGATTCGATCGACATCGTAGGTCCGAGCATCTCGGAGAAAGTCTTCACTCGCTTGGGCAAGCGTGCGCGACACCACGCTCGACCAGAAATCTTCTGGATCCAACTCGAACTTGCCCGCCAGCCGGCACAGTGAGTTCAGCCTTGGTTGATACTTGGAGAGGACCTGTTGTCCCGTCAGCTCGATCAGCGCTTTGTCGAGTGCGCCCAGACGCTTGCGCGTGAAAAGCCATCGGCCAATGAGCGCTCGTTTGGCATGGATGCCTTCAGCGGGCAACAATTCTTCCAGTTTGCGCTCGCTTAGCGGACCATGCTCCTTCTCGAGGTCGTCGATGATCTCGCCTGCAGCCCTCGCCACTTCCCAGAACTTCAGATCGGAACGTGCAAGGTTCTCGGATAGTGCGCTGGCCATGACACGGCGATCACCGGGCCACTTCTTGAAGATGAAGTGGCTGTACTCGAACCGCGGATCGTTGTCGTCTCGGAAGATGTCCTGCGCAATGCCCAGGCGAGAGTTCCCTCCCCCGGCTAGGAAGTAGGGCTGTCCAGGCCCCCTTCGAGTGACCTGCAGGGCCACGTCCATGCCGTTGGCCTTCATCGACGTACGAATTTCCTCGTACGACTCGTTCACATACTGACGCGGCTGATAAGGGTTGAACCCAACGTCGGCGTTTTTCAGTCGGATCGTGGCGCCGTCGATGTCCGGATCGTTCAGGTCGACCGTCGATGCCTGAGGGTTTCTGGCGGTCACAGACGCATTGGCCATCGCCTGGCGAATGTCGTTTTCACCAGCCGGCGTGACGGAAGACAGGTTTGGCACGCGTCTTCCCCCGCCAAGGACATGGCCAAGTGTTGTAGCGACACCACCACTCGGCACAGGAAGAGGGGGCAGCGACTTGGGCGCTGTCATTGAGCACCCCCTGCTGAGGCGAGCTGCTCGCCACCAGCCTCATCAGCAATCTCACCTCCTGTTGGGTCTTGTGGAGGAGCAAACACCTGATCCGGATCGCCCTTGACTCCCCCTGCAAACCAGCCATAGAGCTCGGGAAACAGTTCCCAGGCCAAACGATGCATGACCTCGAATGCCGACAAGATGCGCTGCCCGCTGACGCGGTTGTGCATGTGTACGGGCACTTGCAACGTCGCAGCCTCGTTGTAGGCCACGGCATCTGGCACGACGGTCGAGAGAAAGCGAACCTCGTCGCTTTCTTTGAACTCGCTCCGCACCGCATTCAACAGCGCCTTGGCGTTGCGCGTGTACCTGTCTTTGGAAATCAGAACATGCAGAGGCGCCAGCAACGCAGTGGGCTCTGTGTCCGAGTGCTCCAGGGCCTTGAGCACCTGCAAAGTGCCTGTGGCGAACTCTCGGATGGACTGGCTGTCAGGAGGTAACGGAGAAATCAGCGTGTGCGCGGCAAAAGCCGCCGCTGTCTGAACCGGGCCAATGGCGCCCTGGGTGTCGATGAGCACGAAGTCGTAGTTGTCATCGATGAGGGGGGCGGCAAGCGCACCCTTCAGACGGGTGCGTTGGTCTGCACGGTTGTAGAGCCAGTGCTGCAGTTGGGCCTTGCCATCGTTGGACTTGATGAGGTGCAGGCGGGGGAGCGAGGTGCGGGAGATGCATTCCTGGTCGATCCACCCTTGGGCGAAGACTTCCACAATCCCCTTCGGGGCCTCGTACTCGAGGGGATAGTGCTTGGACAGTGCGGGCTGGATGTCTGCATCGCACAACAGCACCCGGGCGCCCATGTCGGCGAGTACCGCGCCAAGGTTGGCCAGGTTGGTTGTCTTCCCCACTCCGCCCTTGCTGCTGAGGGCTGTCACTCGTCTTGCCATTTCGATCCTCCGGTTTTGCGAACCGAGAGGGAAATGACAAAAGCCCCGCGCCTCAACCGTTGTGACGGTCGGGACGCGGGGCTAGGAATTGTTGGTGGGCCCTGAGTGACTCGAACACTCGACCAACGGATTAAGAGTCCGCTGCTCTACCAACTGAGCTAAGAGCCCTTCATGCTTTTTCAAGCACCGCTTTTTCAAGCGAATCACAGTGATTTGGTTATCTCTGCGAAGCCTCAGATTATAGACAACTTTGCAAGTGTTTGGCAAGCGCTGTTGTAGTCATCCAAGAAATTCTGGTGGGTCGTGCAGGATTCGAACCTGCGACCAACGGATTAAAAGTCCGCTGCTCTACCGACTGAGCTAACGACCCCCGGAAAAGCCCAAGAGTATAGCCTGTTTCAGGGCTTCCTCGCCATCAATCTGTTCACCATCTCCGAAGCCGCCACCATGCCGAAGGTCGCGGTCACCGTGACGGTGGAGCCAAAGCCGTGGCAATTGAGGCTGCCATCGCTGGGCGCATCGCGAGACGCGCCTTGCTCTGCCGCGCCAGCCACATCATCCACTTCGCAGACGGCGTCCTGCGGCGGGCGCACCGCCTCGCGTGAGAACACGCAGGCCAAGCCCATCGCGCCCTTGCGCGCGCCACCATGGCGTTGGCGCAAACGCTGGCGCAAGCTGGCCAGCAGCGGGTCGTGCGTCACCTCGGCCAGATCGGCCACTTCGAGCAACTGCGGCGACACCTTGCCACCGGCGGCCCCCACGCTCACCACGGGCACGTCCTGCGCTCGGCCCCAGGCCGCCACGGCGGCCTTGGCCCGCACCTGGTCACAGCAATCAATCACGCCGTCGAGCGGCTGCGCGCCCAGCAAGGCAGCAGCGTTCTCCTCATCGACGAACTCCTCGATGGCATGCACCACGCAGCCCGGGTGGATCAGCGCGATGCGCTCCTTCAGCGCCAGCACCTTGGCCTGGCCCAGCGTGGGCTCCAGCGCATGCACCTGGCGATTGATGTTGGACTCGGCCACGTGGTCCAGGTCGATCAGCGTGAGCTCGGCCACGCCGCTGCGCGCCAGGGCCTCGGCCGTCCAGGAGCCGACCCCACCCACGCCCACCACGGCGATGCGCGCGGCACGCACGCGTGCGTAGCCCGCCGGGCCGTACAGGCGGCGCAGGCCACCGAAGCGGCGCTCCAGATCGGCGTCATCAGGGGTCGGGATCATGCTGTGCTCGTCAAAAGAAAATGGCGACAGGCGCTTGCGCACCCGCCGCCACATGGGCCGCGGTGTCGGCTGTGATCGGCTCAGCCCTTGGGCTTGGTCGATGCACTGGCCAGACGCTCGCGCGCGACCAGGGCCGCCTCGGAATCCGGGTAGTTCTTGATCAGATCATCCAGGGCCTTGCGCGCCGACTTCGTTTCCTTGAGTTCGGTGTGGCAATTGGCGATGGACAACAGCGCCTCAGGCGCACGTGCGTGCTGCGGCGCCGCCGACAGCAGCGAGCGGAACACAGTGATGGACTGCTTGTAGTCGCGCTGACCGTAGTAGGCATTGCCCAGCCAGTACAAGGCAGATTCCTTGTAGCCGGTCGACGGGTAGCGCTTGAGGAAGTTGTTGAGCGCCGCCAAGCCGCCGGCGAAGTCAGCCTGGCGCAGCTGCGCCAGGGCTTCTTCGAACTGGCGCTTTTCTTCCGGGTCAGCCTGGAAGGTCTTGCCGTCGAGAGAGACACTCTGCGGTTCGAGCTTGCTGACGCGGTCGTCAATGCCCTGCTGCAAGTCCTTCTGACGACGCTGCACCTCGGACACATCGCGCGAGAGCACCTCGTTCTGGCCACGCTGCGAGGCCATCTCGCTGCGCAACTGCTCCAGCTGGGCGTTCATCTCGAGCAGGCTGCGGCGCAGCTGATCGATCTGTCCGCTCAGCGTGGTGAGCTTGGCATTGAGCGCATCCTGATCCTGCGTGCGTTGCTGACGCATGTCCAGGATGGCCTTGCGGGCCTCATCGTCACCGAACAGGGCGGCCTGCGCACCCACGGTAGCCCCCAGCGCGGCCAGGGCCACGACCACGGGCCGCAGCACCTTCAGGCCAGACAACTCACGCAGTGCTCTCACGGCAACACCCTTTTCAGCAAACGAGGATCAACGGCCCTTGAACTCGGCGCGGCGGTTCTTTGCCCAGACTTCTTCGCCGGTGCCTTCAACAGCCGGACGCTCCTTGCCGAAGCTCACGGCTTCGAGCTGGTTGGCCGACACGCCCAGCAGACCCAGGGCCTTGACGGTGGCTTCGGCGCGCTTCTGGCCCAGGGCCAGGTTGTACTCGCTGCCGCCGCGTGCATCGGTGTGGCCTTCCACGGTGATGTGCTTGGACTTGTTGGCGTTGAGGTACTTCGAGTAGCCCTCGACGGTGCCGCGGGCGTCTTCACGCACCACGAAGCTGTCGAAGTCGAAGTAGATCACGCGGGCCAGGTCGGCCGGCAGCGCGGTCGGGTCGATCGGGGCGGCTTCCACCGGGGCCACGGTCGATGCCGCGGGCGTGGTGGTCGTGGGGGCCTGCGAGCTGGTGGTGATGGGCGCGGGCTTGTCGTCGAGCTTGACGTTGGATCCGCAGCCAGCCAGCCACAGGGCCGAGCAGGCCAGGGCCACGCCAGTGGCGCGGCGCGCCAGGGTCATCAGGGAAGCGTCGATGCGTTGTGCATTCATCTTCAGGCTCCAGGAGGTCGAGTTGTTGATGTGAAAGAGAAGGAATCGGAGTTTATTTCTGGAACGGGCCCCACACGGGCTGGCGCACATCGGATTGCGACGTGGACAGCGTCGCCTTGATGCGGCCATCGAGCGAGGTGGTCACCAGCACGTCACGGCCTTGCTGGCGCGTGGCGTAGATGATCAGCTTGCCGTTGGGCGCGAAGCTGGGGCGTTCGTCATCACGGGTATCGGTCAGGGGGCGGGTCTCGCCGGAGGACAAATCCATCAGGTGCACGCGGAAAGCGCCGCTGACCTGGCCGATGTACGTCAGCCATTTTCCATCAGGACTGACGTTGGGGCTGATGTTATACCCGCCATTGAAGGTGACGCGCTGCACCGAGCCGCCGCCGGCAGGCACCTTGTAGATCTGGGGCCCGCCTCCGCGGTCGCTCACGAAGTAGACAAAGCTGCCATCGGGCGAGAACGCTGCCTCGGTGTCGATGGACGAGCTGGAGGTGAGCCGACGCGGCGCGCCTTCGCCATCGGCGCTGATCAGGTAGAGCTGCGAGACGCCATCGCGGCTGAGCGTGACGACCAGCTGGCTGCCGTTGGGCGACCAGGCCGGCGCGCTGTTCGAGCCCTTGAAGCTGGCCAGCAGGCGGCGCTTGCCGGTGGCGATCTCCTGCGAGATGACCTCGGCCTTGCCGTTCTGGAAGCTGACGTAGGCCAGGCGCTTGCCATCCGGCGCCCAGGCGGGCGAGATGATGGGCTGCTGGCTGGTCAGGGCCGATTGGGCGTTCTCGCCGTCGGCATCGGCCACCAGCAGGGTGTAGCGGCGGCCGGCCTTGCTGACGTAGGCGATGCGCGTGGCGAACACGCCCTTGTCGCCGGTGAGCTTCTCGTAGATGTCGTCGGCGATGCGGTGGGCCGCCAGGCGCAGGTCGGCGGCGGGCACGACCAGACTCTGGCCACTCAGGTCGCGCACCTTGAGCACGTCCCACAGACGGTAGCGCACATCGAAGCGGCCATCGGCCAGCGGGCTGACGGAGCCGGCCAGCAGGGCATCGGCGCCCTTGGTCTTCCAGTCGGCCAGCGGCGGGCGGGAGACCTCGTCGAGCCGGTCGGCCGAGGCGTCGAGCGAGCGGAACAGGCCGCTGCGCTCCAGGTCGGCGCGCACGATGGCGGAAATGGGCTGCGGGCCCCGTGCCTCATCGCGGAAGGTGCCGATGGCGATCGGGATCTGCGTGGCCCCCACACCGCTGATCTGGACCCGGAACTGGGCCCAGCCGGGATTGGCCAGGCCGAGCGCGCTGGCCAGGCCCAGGGCGGCTACCGCACGCCGGCGGGAGCAGGTGGGAGAAGTGACAAACGGATACGTACGTTCTTGCATGCGCGCTCAACAGCAGGGGTTCATGACCTCGGACCCATCAGGTCTGGACATGGAATGCTAAACGAGGAAAAAGTTCAGCGTCGCGCAGGCCGAACTCAATTCCCCACGGAGGCGCTGCTCAAACAGCCATCACAGCGCCTGCAGCTCCTTGTTGAGCTGGCGCGGCGACGAGGCCGGGTCAGCAGCCGGGGCAGAGGCCGCTGCCTGCGGTACCGCGGCCGCCTTGGTGGCCACCAGATCGGCCGGCACGTCCAGGTAAGGCAGGTGCAGGGCCGAGCTGGTCATGCGGCGGATCTGGTTGGTCAAAGCCGGATCTTCGTTGAGCTTGCGGCCGTACGAAGGCACGATCTGCTTGAGGCGCGGCTTCCAGCCATCGTCCGTCATCTGCTGCGGGAAGGCCTTGGCCATCAGGTTGAGCATGATGTGCGGCGCGGTGGAGGCGCCGGGCGATGCGCCCATCAGCGCGGCGATGGTGCCGTCCTTGTCGGTCACGATCTCGGTGCCGAACTGCAGCACGGCGCCTTCTTTCGGGTCACGCTTGATGACCTGCACGCGCTGGCCGGCGGTGATCAGCTTCCAGTCCTCGCGCTTGGCGTTGGGAAAGTAATCCTGCAGGGCGCGCTGGCGGTCTTCGTCGCTCAGCTCGGCCTGCTGCAGCAGGTACTTGACCAAGTCCAGGTTGTGGATGCCCACGCGCAGCATGCCCATCACGTTGTCTTTGTTGACGGACGAGAACAGGTCGAACCACGAGCCTTCCTTGAGGAACTTGCTGGTGGCCAGCGCGAAGGGCCCGAACAGCACGACAGGCTTGCCGTCGAGGTTGCGGGCGTCCAGGTGGGGCACCGACATCGGGGGCGAGCCGGTGGCGGCCTTGCCATAGGCCTTGACGTCGTGGCGCTGCGTGAGCGCGGGGTTCTCGATGGCCAGGAACTGCCCGCCCACGGGGAAGCCGGCGTAATCCTTGGCCTCGGGGATGCCGGAGGCCTGCAGCAGCTTGAGTGCCGCGCCGCCCGCCCCCACGAACACGAAGCGGGCCTTGACGGTGCGCTCCTTGCCACCGTCGGCCAGGTCGGCCACGGTCACGTTCCAGGTCTTGTCGTCGTTCTGGCGCAGGGCACGCACTTCATGCCTGAGCTTGAGCGCGAAGTTGGGGCTCTTTTGCAGGCCCTTCATCAGCTGGTTGGTCACCGCGCCGAAGTTCACGTCGGTGCCCAGGGGCATGTAGGTGGCGGCCACCTTCTGGGCCGGGTCGCGCCCCTCGATCATCAGGGGGGCCCACTTGCGGATCTGTTCCTGGTCCTGCGAGAACTGCATGCCGTAGAACAGCGGCTCGCGGATCAGGGCCTGGTGGCGCTTGCGCAGGTACTCGATGTTCTCGTCACCCCACACGAAGCTCATGTGCGGCGTGGCGTTCACGAAGGTTTCGGGGGCCTGCATGTGGCCCCGGCCGATCTGGTGCGTCCAGAACTGGCGCGACACCTCGAACTGCTCGGCGATGCCCACGGCGCGCTTGGTCTCGATGGAGCCATCGGGCAGCTCGGGCGTGTAGTTGAGCTCGGCGAAGCCGGAGTGGCCGGTGCCGGCGTTGTTCCAGCCGTTGGAGCTTTCCAGGGCCACGCCATCGAGGCGCTCGAAGACCTGGATCTTCCACTCGGGCTGCAGCTCTTGCAGGTAGGTGGCCAGGGTGGTGCTCATCACGCCCCCGCCGACCATCACGACATCGATGGGCTGCTCGTTCTCGGCCGGCGGCACCGAGCGCGGGAAGATGGGCCAGGTCAGGAACAGGGCTGCGGCCACGAGCAGCAGCACGAAGGCGCTCAGCAACGCCTTGATGATTTTTTTCATGGGATGCCTCTTGGGCTTCTTTGGCTGGGGCTAAAAAAAGAAAGCCTGCGAGGGTGACTGCAGGCTTCTCGCGCCGGACGTGGCGCCAGGCAAGGAAGGGTTTTCCTTAGCCCAGGGATTATCCCAGGATTCGATTCCCCTGTGCAGCACGCGCGGAAAAGCAGACATCGCCAGGGGCTTTCACCCCGCCTAGAGCAGCACGATGTCGTACTGCTCCGGCGACATCGACGGCTCGGTCTGAAGCGAGATGGGCTTCTTGATGAAATCGGACAGGCCGGCCAGGTGCTGGTTCTCTTCGTCCAGCAGCATCTCGACCACGGCGGCGCTGGCCACCACGCGGAACTCGCGCGGGTTGAACTGGCGCGCCTCGCGCAGGATCTCGCGCAGGATGTTGTAGCAGACCGTGCGTGCCGTCTTGACCTGTCCCCTGCCCTCGCAGGTGGGACATGGCTGGCACAGCATGTGGGCCAGCGATTCGCGGGTGCGCTTGCGGGTCATCTCGACCAGGCCCAGCGGCGAGAAGCCGTTGAGCGTGACCTTGGTGCGGTCGCGCCCCAGTTGCTTGCGCAACTCGGCCAGCACGCTGTCGCGGTGCTCCTCGCGCATCATGTCGATGAAGTCGATGATGATGATGCCGCCCAGGTTGCGCAGGCGCAGCTGCCGCGCGATGCCCTGCGCGGCCTCCAGGTTGGTCTTGAAGATGGTGTCGTCGAAGTTGCGCGCGCCCACATAGCCGCCGGTGTTGACGTCGATGGTGGTCAGGGCTTCGGTCTGGTCGACGATCAGGTAGCCGCCGGATTTGAGGTCCACCCGGCGGGCCAGCGCGCGCTCGATCTCCGTGTCGATGTTGTAGAGATCGAAGATGGGGCGCTCGCCCCGGTACAGGCTCAGGGGGCCCACGGCCGAGGGCGTGAACTCCTGCCCGAAGGCCTGCAGGGCCTCGAACTGCACCTGCGAATCGATGCGGATGGTCTGCGTCTGCTCGTTGACCAGGTCGCGCAGCACGCGCTGGGCCAGGTTCAGCTCCTGGTAGAGCAGCGAGCCGGGCGCGGCCTTGAAGCTCTGCTCGCGGATGGTGTTCCAGGTCTTGCGCAGGTAGGCGATGTCGGAGGCGAGCTCGTCGTCGGTCGCGTCCTCGGCGTTGGTGCGCAGGATGTAGCCGCCGCTGCGCTTGGCATCGCCCACCGGCTGGGTGAGCTGCATCATGCGCTCACGCAGTTGCTCGCGCTGCTCGGGCGAGCCGATCTTCTGCGAGATGCCGATGTGCTCGTCCTGCGGCAAAAACACCAGCAGGCGCCCCGCCACGCTGATCTGCGTGGACAGGCGCGCGCCCTTGGTGCCGATCGGGTCCTTGATCACCTGCACCATCAGGGTCTGGCCTTCGTGCAGGCGCTTCTCGATGGGCAGCGGGGTGTCGGGCGAGCGGCCACCGCGGCTGCCGTGGTCCTCGCGGTGCAGGTCGGCCACGTGCAGGAAGGCGGCACGCTCCAGGCCGATGTCGATGAAGGCCGACTGCATGCCGGGCAGCACGCGGGCCACCTTGCCGGCGTAGACGTTGCCGACCAGGCCGCGCTCGAGCGTGCGCTCGACGTGCAGCTCCTGCACGGCGCCGCCCTCGACGATGGCGACGCGGGTTTCCTGCGGGGTCCAGTTGACGAGGATGTCTTGGATCATGCTGTGGTGGTGGTGGAATCCAGGGAGGGCGCCAGCGGCATGCGCCGCAGGGCCTGGTTGTCCAGGATGCGCACGCCGGGCTGGGCCTCGTGCGCGGCCGCCAGCAGGCCGGCGGCCACCTGGGCCGCGTGCACGGGCTTGGCCCGCGCGGGCATCAGCCAGCCGAAGTGCGAGGCCAGCGATTCGCCCAGGCGCTGCTTGGGGCGATCGCCCAGCAGCAAGGAGGGGCGCGCCAGCGTGAGCGATTCAAACTGCAGGGCACGCAAGGCGTCTTCCACCTCGCCCTTGACGCGGTTGTAGAACAGGTTGGAATCAGCGCTGGCCCCCACGGCGCTGACCAGCAGGAACTGGTGCGCGCGCAGCACCTTGGCGCGGCGGGCCAGCTGCAGCGAGTAGTCGTGATCGACCCGGCGGAAGGCCTCTTGCGAGCCGGCCTGGGCGATGGTGGTGCCCAGGGTGCAGAACACCCAGTCGGCCTGCAGCAGGTCGGTGTGCTTGTCCAGGTGCTCGTAATCCAGCTCGGCGATGCGCAGGCGGCCCTCGGGCAGGGCCGTGGCCCGCTCGGCGCCCAGCAGGCTGGCAGGCTGCAGGGGCCGGCGCGTCAGCACGGTGATGAGCCCGATGCCGGGGTCATCCACCAGGGCGCGCAGCAGGTAGCCCCCGACGAGGCCGGTGGCTCCGGCCAGCAGCACGCGTGGCAGCGTGCCGGGCGGCATGGCGGGCAAGGGTGGGAGGATGGTGTCCATCTGTCACAACATCGGTCAGAAGTGAAAACCCAGCGGCTTGAGCAGCTCGGCGGTGTCGAACAGGGGCAGCCCCATGATGCCACTGTAGCTGCCTTCGATGCGAGACGTCCAAGCCCCTGCGCGGCTCTGGATGGCGTAGGCCCCGGCCTTGCCCATGGGCTCGCCGCTGTCGGCGTAGCGCTGGATCTCTTCATCCGAGAGCGAACGCCAGTGCACACCCGAGATGGACAGGCGCGCCTGCCCGTCGACCACGACGGCGGTCAGCACGCGGTGCACCCGGCCCGACAGGCGGCGCAGCATATGCACGGCGTCGGCGACGTCACGGGGCTTGCCCAGGATGTCGCCATCGAGGGCCACAGTGGTGTCAGCGCACAGGATGGGCGCGATGGGCCAGGCGGCCGGGTCGGCCTGGTGGCGGGCGGCCAGTCGGGCGGCGGCATCCTGCCACTTGGCCTGGGTCACGCGGCGCACGTAGTCGTCGGGTGCCTCGTTGGGCCAGACCACCTCCAGCAGCTCGGCGGCGTCGGTGTCATCGGGCAGCAGCAGGCGGTGGGCCACGCCGAGCTGGTCCAGCAACTGCCGGCGCCTGGGGCTTTGCGAGGCCAGGTAGATCCAGGGTGTGGTCGGGTCGGTCGGGGCGTCGGTGGCGGCGGGCATGGCAGTCACCGGCGCCGTTCAGGCCCGGTGGTAGGGGTGGTTGTTGCGCAGCGACCAGGCGCGGTAGAGCTGCTCGAGCAGCAGCACACGCGCCAGGGCATGCGGCAGGGTCATGTCGGACAGGCGGATGGCCTCGTCGGCCGTCTGCTTGAGCTGCGGGTCGATACCGTCGGCACCGCCGATGATCAGGGCCACGTCGCGGCCATCGTGCAGCCAGGCCTCGGTGCGTTCGGCCAGTTGCACGCTGGTGAGGCGGCTGCCGCGTTCATCGAGGATGACGCGGCGCACGCCCCGCTCCAGCGCGGCTTCGATGCGGGCGGCTTCGGACTGCATGATGGCGGCCACGGGCTTGCCCTCGCGCGGCTCGGCCTTGAGCGCCTTGACCTCGACCTTCCAGTCGGGCGGGAACCGCTTGAGGTAGTCCTCGCAGGCCTCCTGGGCCCAGTCGGGCAGTCGGTGGCCTATGGTGACGACGGTCAGCTTCATGGCGCGCCCGCCCCGGCCGCCACGGGTTCAGTCGGGGCGGCGCTCATGCGGCGGGTGGCCGGACGCTGTCGCCAGCTCAACGGGCGCTCTTGCGGGCCGGGGCCTTCTTGGCAGCGACCTTTTTCGCGGCAACCTTCTTGGCGGCCACGCGCTTGACCGCGGGCTTGGCTGCCGACTTGGTTGCCGATGCGGGCGCAGCCGTCTTGCGGGCCGGCGCCTTCTTGGCGGCGACCTTGCGGGCCGGCTTGGGCGCGTTGACCACGACCTTGGTCACGGTGGCCTTCTTGGCGGCCACCTTTTTGGCGGCTGGCTTCTTCACGGCCGGGGTCTTGGCGGCGCTGGTGCGGGCCTTGGGCGCCGTGCCGGGCTTCGCGGCCTTGGGAGCAGCAGCGGGCGTGCCGGCGGCCTTCTTGGCGGCCACCTTGCGCGGCGGCGCTTCGGTGGCGGCCTTGCGGGCGGCCGTGGTCTTGCCGGCGGCCTTGCGCGGCTTGGCCGGGGCTTCGTCGGCCTCGTCCTCATCAATGGGCTCGGAGGCCTTGGCCAGGCCACCCGAGGCAGCCTTGCGCTTGATCGCCACCGGCTTGTCGCCCCAGATCTCTTCGAGCTGGTAGTACTGGCGGATGGCCGGCTGCATCACGTGCACCACGGCAGCGGCACAGTCGACGATGATCCACTCGCCGTTGTCCTGCCCCTCGGTGCGCATGACCTGGAAGCCGGCCGCGCGCACGGCATCGCGTACGCTGGCGGCCAGGGCCTTGGTCTGGCGGTTGGACGTGCCCGAGGCGATCACCACGCGCTCGAACAGCGGCGAGAGGTGTTCGGTGTTGAACACCACGATGTCCTGGGCCTTGACGTCTTCGAGGCCATCGACGATGGCGTTTTGCAGTTTACGGATGTCCATTCAGCGGGGTGCGCCTGGGGCGTAGAGTTGATGGTTGGCAATATAGCGTGCCACGGCCGGCGGCACCATGGCGGGAGCCAGGGTGTCGGGCGCATCGCCCTGGGCGAGCCGGGCACGGATGTCGGTGGAAGACACGGTCATGGGCGGCATCGGCAGCTCGACCATGCGGTGCGGGGTGTCGGCCAGATCGGGCGCCGGCCTGGGGCGCTGGTCGCCCCGGCAGGCCACGGCCAGCGTGACGCGATCGATCAATTCACGCCAGCCGTGCCAGGTGGGCAGGTTGGCGTACTGGTCCTGGCCGATGATCAGGAACCATTCGGCCGCCGGCGCGTTCTGCCCTTCAGCGTCGCGGGCCTGCAACTCGCGCACCGTGTCCAGGGTGTAGGACGGGCCCTCACGGCGGATCTCGATGTCGTCGACCACGAAGCGGGGTTCGTCTTCGGTGGCCCGGCTCACCATGGCCAGGCGATGCTGAGGCGCAGCCAGTTGGCGGGCCTTCTGCCAGGGCTGGCCCACGGGGATCCAGCGCACCTGGTCCAGCAGCAGGTGCGACAGGGCCGTGCGCGCCAAAGCCAGGTGCGCGGTGTGCACCGGGTCGAAGCTGCCGCCCATCAGCCCGATGCGGCGGATGTCCGCGCCCGAGCCGGCGGTGGTGATGGTGGGAGGGGCTCCCAACTCAGACCCAGTCCCGTGGCGGGAGGAAATCGGTGTACAGCCGTGCCTCGGGTGTGCCGGGCTCGGGCTGCCAGTCGTAGCGCCAGGTGACCACCGGCGGCATCGACATCAGGATGCTCTCGGTGCGCCCGCCGGATTGCAGGCCGAACAGCGTGCCCCGGTCCCAGACCAGGTTGAACTCGACGTAACGGCCGCGGCGGTAGGTCTGGAACTCGCGCTCGCGCTCGCCGTAGGGCGTGTCCCGGCGGCGCCGCAGGATGGGCAGGTAGGCCTGGGTGAACGCATCACCCACCGAACGGATCAAGGCAAAGCCGCCCTCGAAGCCCAGCTCGGAGACGTCATCAAAGAAGATGCCGCCCACGCCGCGCGCCTCGTTGCGGTGCTTGAGGAAGAAGTAGTCGTCGCACCACTGCTTGTAGCGGGGGTGCTTGTCCGCGCCAAAGGGGGCGAGCGCATCGCGGCAGGTCTGGTGGAAGTGGCGGGCGTCGTCTTCCACGCCGTAATAGGGCGTGAGGTCCATGCCGCCGCCGAACCAGGCCACCACCTCGCCATCGGGCTTGTGCGCGGCCAGCATGCGCACGTTCATGTGCACCGTGGGTGCATGCGGGTTGCGCGGATGGAACACCAGCGACACGCCCATGGCCTCGAAGGGGCAGCCGGCCAGCTCGGGGCGGTGCTGCGTGGCCGAGGGCGGCAGCTGCGGCCCCTTCACGTGCGAGAAGTTGCAGCCACCACGCTCGATCACGTTGCCGTTCTCGACCAGGCGTGAGCAGCCATCGCCCTGCAGACGCTCTTGCGGGCCGCGTACCCAGGCATCGCGCACGAAGGGCGTGCCATCTTCCTGCTCGAAGGCGGCGACGATGCGGTCCTGCAAGTCGAGCAGGTACTCGCGCACCACGGCCGGGTCCATCGACGTGGGCGTTGTGCTGTCAGGCATGGTGCTCATGGGCGCAACCGGCTCAGCGCGCCTTGATGGCGCGCCAGCCGATGTCGGTGCGGAACTGCATGCCATCGAACTGGATGCCGTTGAGGTACTCGTAGGCGCGCTGCTGGGCCAGCTTGGCCGAGTCGCCCAAGGCCGTCACGCACAGCACGCGGCCGCCGCTGGTGCGCACCACGCCATCCTGCAGGGTGGTACCGGCATGGAAGACCATGGCGTCATCGGCCTCGGCAGGCAGGCCGGTGATGGCATCGCCCTTCTTGGGGTTGAGCGGGTAGCCGCCCGCGGCCACGACCACGCCCAGGGCTACGCGTCGGTCCCACTGCAGCTCGAGCTGGTCGAGCGTGGCATCGGTGGCGGCCAGGAACACGTCCACCAGATCGCTCTTGAGGCGCATCATGATGGGCTGGGTTTCAGGGTCACCCATGCGGCAGTTGAACTCCAGCGTCTTGGGGGTGCCCTGCGCATCGATCATCAGGCCGGCGTACAGGAAGCCGGTGAACGGGATGCCGTCCTTGGCCATGCCCGCCAGCGTGGGCTGGATGATCTCGTGCATGGTCTTGGCATACACGTTGGGCGTGACCACGGGCGCAGGCGAGTAGGCGCCCATGCCCCCGGTGTTCGGGCCGGCATCGTTGTCCTGCAGGCGCTTGTGGTCCTGGCTGGTGGCCAGCACGGCCACGTTCTTGCCGTCGGCCAGCACGATGAAGCTGGCTTCCTCGCCCTGCAGGAACTCTTCGATCACCACGCGGGCCACGCCGTCGTTGTGCTGCACGCCGAGCTTGTTGTCACCCGCCTCCAGCGGCAGCATCCAGTCCACCGCCTCATGAGCTTCGGCCAGGTCCATGGCCACGACCACGCCCTTGCCGGCGGCCAGGCCGTCGGCCTTGATCACGATGGGCGCGCCGATCTTGTCCACATAGGCGTGGGCGGCGGCGTTGTCGGTGAAGGTGTCGTAGGCGGCCGTCGGGATGTTGTGCCGCTTCATGAAGGCCTTGGCGAAGGCCTTGGAGCTTTCCAGCTGCGCCGCCTTCTGCGTCGGGCCGAAGATGCGCAGGCCACGCGCGCGGAACTCGTCCACCACACCAGCGGCCAAAGGCGCCTCGGGGCCGACCACGGTCAGGCCGATCTTGTTGTCCTGGGCGAAATCGGCCAGGGCCTTCACATCGGTGATGTCGACGTTTTCCAGGCGCGGGTCACGCGCCGTGCCGCCGTTGCCCGGCGCCACGAAGACCTTCTGGGCCTTGGGGGACTGGGCCAGCTTCCAGGCCAGGGCGTGCTCGCGGCCGCCCGAGCCGATGACGAGGATGTTCATATCAGCAATCGAAAGATCAGTTCAGTTCGGCGTTGTGGAAGACGTCCTGGACATCGTCCAGATCTTCCAGCACGTCCAGCAGTTTCTGCATGCGGGCGGCGTCGTCGCCGGCCAGCTCGATGGGGGTGTCGGCGCGCATGGTGACTTCGGCCACCTCGGGCTTGAGGCCGGCGGCCTCGAGCGCCTTCTGCACGGCTTCGAATTCGGTGGGGCTGCTCAGCACCTCGATGGACTGGTCATCGTGCGTGACCACATCGTCCGCACCGGCTTCCAGGGCCACTTCCATGACCTTGTCCTCGCTCACGCCGGGGGCGAACAGGAACTGGCCCACGTGCTTGAACTGGAAAGCCACCGAACCTTCGGTGCCCAGGTTGCCGCCGTGCTTGCTGAAGGCGTGGCGCACTTCGGCCACCGTGCGCACGCGGTTGTCCGTCATGCAGTCGACGATGACGGCCGCGCCGCCGATGCCGTAGCCTTCGTAGCGGATTTCCTCGTACGTGACGCCGTCGAGGTTGCCCGTGGCCTTGTCGACGTTGCGCTTGATGTTGTCCGCGGGCATGTTGGCGCCCTTGGCTTTGTCGATGGCCAGGCGCAGACGCGGGTTCATGGCGATGTCGCCGCCACCCTGGCGCGCCGCCACAATGATTTCACGGGTCAGACGGGTCCAGATCTTGCCGCGCTTTTCGTCTTGGCGACCCTTGCGGTGCTGGATGTTGGCCCATTTGGAATGACCGGCCATGGTGTGAGGCTCCGGATAGTTATATCTGTCGGCGTTGAACGACACATGGCGCACCGGTGCCGGACATGGGGGGCGGCACGGGTGCGCAGGGGTATTGGCACGGCTCTGGCTGAGCCATACTGTGATTTCGTGATTTTACCCGCCCCCGGAGTGCTCCTCATGGCAGACCCCATCCTCGTCGCGCGTCAAGGCGACATCGAATGCCACCTGCTGCCCGCCCTGGCCAACCGCCACGGCCTGATCACCGGGGCCACCGGCACGGGCAAGACCATCACCCTGCAGACCCTGGCCGAGAGCTTTTCGCGCATCGGCGTGCCGGTGTTCATGGCCGACGTCAAGGGCGACCTGACCGGCATCTCGCAGGCCGGCAGCATCAGCCCCAAGCTGGCCAAGGTGCTGGAGGAACGCGGCATCGCCACGCCCGAATCCCTGGCCTGCCCCACGACCTTGTGGGACGTGTTCGGCGCCCAGGGCCACCCGGTGCGCGCCACGGTGTCTGACATGGGCCCCCTGCTGCTGGGCCGCATGCTCAACCTGAACGACACGCAGGAAGGCGTGCTGCAACTGGTCTTCAAGATCGCCGACGACAACGGCCTGCTGCTGCTGGACCTGAAGGACCTGCGCGCCATGCTGCAGCATGTGGGCGACAACGCCAGCCAGTTCACCACCGAGTACGGCAACATCAGCCCCGCCAGCGTGGGTGCCATCCAGCGCGGCCTCCTGCAGATCGATGAGCAAGGCGGCGACAAGTTCTTCGGTGAGCCCATGCTCAACATCGCCGATTTCATGCAGACGGCCGACGGCAAGGGGGTGATCAACATCCTCGCTGCTGACAAGCTGATGAACTCGCCACGCCTGTACGCCACCTTCCTGCTGTGGATGCTGTCCGAACTGTTCGAAACCCTGCCCGAGGTGGGTGACCTGGACAAACCCAAGCTGGTGTTCTTCTTCGACGAGGCGCACCTGCTGTTCAAGGATGCGCCAAGCGCCCTGGTCGAGCGCATCGAGTTGGTGGTGCGCCTGGTGCGCTCCAAGGGCGTGGGCGTGTACTTCGTCACCCAGAACCCGCTGGACGTGCCCGACACCGTGCTGGGCCAGTTGGGCAACCGGGTGCAGCACGCGCTGCGCGCCTTCACCCCGCGTGACCAGAAAGCCGTCAAGTCGGCCGCCGAGACCATGCGCGCCAAGCCGGGCCTGGACATCGCCACGGCCATCACCGAGCTGGCCGTGGGCGAGGCCCTGATCAGCCTGCTGGATGAAAAAGGCCGCCCTGGCGTCACCGAGCGCGTGTTCGTGCTGCCGCCCGGCAGCCAGATCGGCCCGATCGATGCGGCACAGCGCCAGGCCTTGATGAAGGGATCGCTGGTGGCCGGCGTGTACGACACCGCGGTAGACCGCGAATCGGCCTACGAGAAGATCAAGGGCCGCACGGCCGCCACGCCCAACGCCCCCACGCCATCGGCCACGGCCGAACCGCGCGGCAAGGGTGTCGGCCTGGACGACGAGGCCCGCGACGCCATCCGCAACAGCACCACCGATGCCGCCACCCGCGCAGGCAGCGACCTGGGCGGCGGCTGGCTGAGCGACATGGCCGGCGGCCTGCTGCGCGGCAGCGGGCGCAAGGATTCGGTGCTGGAAACGGTGGCCAAATCGGCGGCGCGCACCATCGGCTCCACCGTGGGCCGCGAGATCATCCGCGGGGTGCTGGGCTCGATCCTGGGCGGCAGCCGCACGCGCAAGCGCTGAACAGGCGACTGCCCTGGCGCCCAGGACTGAGGGCATGACAGGATGTGATCCTCCGTTCAGGAACCCTACAATCGCGGGGACCAAAACGGGGAGCATCGGCATGCAACATGCCTCACAGATCGACAGCTTCGTAGAAGAGACCAGGTTCGGCAACTGGTTCCTGCGCACCGCCACCTGGAAGACCCATGTGCTGTGCCGCGCCTTGACCGACTTGCAGCGCCTGATGCCTGCGCGTCCGCAAGGTTACCAACGCATCCTGGACGTGGGCTGCGGCTTCGGTCATTCCTTCGCTGAAATTGCTCGGCGCTTCCAGCCCGGCCAGATCATCGGCATGGATGCCGACCCAGGCCTGCAGGCTCGCGCTGGCGACCAGGCGGGCTTATGCCCCGCACCAGTAGAGCTGGTGGAAGGCAATGCAGCCAAGATGCCCTTCCCGGACAACCATGTGGACATGGTGTTTTGCCATCAGACCTTCCACCACATCGTGGCGCAAGAGGCGGCCATGGCCGAGTTCCTGCGGGTGCTCAAGCCAGGCGGCGCGCTGCTGTTCGCCGAATCGACCAAGCGCTACATCCACTCGCTGCCGATCAAGCTCCTGTTTGCACACCCGATGGAGGTGCAGAAAACGGCGCCCGAGTACATCGCCATGGTGCGCGCTGCGGGGTTCGACCTGCCGGACGAGCAGATCTCCACCCCCTACCTGTGGTGGAGCCGGCCTGACATCGGGTTCCTGGAGTGGATCGGGGTGCCGGTGCCGGCCAAACGCGAAGAAACGCTGGTCAATGCCGTGGCGATGAAACCACTCGCAGTATGAACACCCCCCTTTGAAGAGAGGGCGTTTCCATGGGCCAACAGGCTGGATCGCTCAGGGAGCGACGTTTGCGAAAGTGCCCTTCAGCGCCACACCCACGACCACGGCGCCCGCATGGCACTCGTAGTTGACGTCGCTCTTGGTCTCATTTTTCTTGTAGTAGCTGACCATGTCGACCACGGCATTGGCGCCCAACTGCTTGGCCTTGTCCTGGAAGGCGATCAAGGCTGACAGGGCCGCCCAGCGACAAGCCACATCATCCGCCTTGCCGACGCCATTGGTCTTGCGATTGGACACATCGGACTGCAGGCGCTTGAGCACCTTGGGCGTGGCCTGCCCGTCCAGGAAGAACCGAACGGATCCATCGAGCTTTTCTTTGGCCTCAGGCATGTTCAGCACATCAGCCAAAGGCAGGTGCAGCTCCGTGTCACGGGCCATGGCAGGCAGGCTGGTCAGGGCCGACAGGCCAACGGTGATGGCCAACAAGGTGGCAGGCAGGGTGTGTTTCATGAAGTCTCCCAGAATTGATCGTCGCCACCCCGAAGAGGTGGCTCGCGCATCTTAGCGGCTGGCCGCTTCCGAGGCCGCAGGCGCTACAGGCGCTGTGCCAGGCGCACGCATCACCTGACCAGGAATCATGATGCGCGAAATCATGTTCTGGATCCAACGGTTGTAGTTGGGGTGGATCTCTGGCCCTTCGGCCTTGAGCTCGTAGTTGAGGTTGGTGCTGCTGACATAGCGCAACAGGTAGCCCTCTGCATCGTAGGTGGCAAGCACCACCACGTAGTGTTTGTTCTGCTTGTTGTAGCTCAGTTCAAGCACGCCAGGTGCATCCTTGCTGACCAGCCAACCCAGGGGTTGTGCGCCCATCAGGATGGCATGGCGCACCTTCTCGGCCGTGAGCGGCTGGCCGTCCGGGCTGTAGAGCACGACGCGCGCGGGCTCGATCAATGGCGCCTGACGTCCCGCATGGGCCGGTGAAGCCATCAACATGGCCGCCAACAGCGCGCCGGCAAACACAAACTTCATTCGATTCCCCTTGTTGAAATGGCAACCGGTGCGACACGCCCGGTCAGTTGGCCCAGCGTCGGAAGATCAGCGAGGTGTTGATGCCCCCGAACGCAAAATTGTTGCTCATCACGATGTCGGTTTGAATCTCCCGCCCACCCGCCGTGATGTAGTCCAGCGCGCCACAGCGAGGATCCACCTCGCGCAGGTTGACGGTGGGCGAGAACCAGCCCTCCTTCATCATCTCCAGCGTCATCCAGGCCTCCAGCGCGCCGCAGGCGCCCAGGGTATGGCCCATGTAGCTCTTGAGCGAACTGATCGGGGTGTTGCCTCCGAACACCTCGAAGGTGGCTTGCGTTTCAGCCACATCGCCATGCTCCGTGGCCGTGCCATGGGCGTTGATATAGCCGATAGCTTCAGGTGGCAACTGCGCATCGCCCAGCGCCATCCGCATGGCACGGGCCATGGTCTTGGCGCTGGGCTGTGTCACGTGGGTGCCATCGCTGTTGGTGCCGAAGCCGATGATCTCGGCAATGATGTTTGCTCCGCGCGCCCGGGCATGCGCCAACTCTTCAAGCACGAAGGTGCAGGCACCCTCGCCCAACACCAGGCCGTCACGCCCCGCGTCGAAGGGGCGCGGGCTGCCCTCTGGCGCCTGGTTGCTCACACTGGTGGCAAACAGGGTGTCGAACACGGCCGCGTCCATGGCCTCCAGCTCTTCGGAGCCCCCCGCCAGCATGGCCACTTGGCGCCCCGAGGCCACCGCCTCGTACGCATAGCCGATGCCCTGGCTGCCCGCCGTGCAGGCGCTGGACGTGGTGATGATGCGCCCCGTGAGCCCCAGGAACACGCCGATGTTGACCGCCGCGGTGTGCGACATCATCTTGATGTACGAATTGGCGTTGATGCCTTCGGTGGTGCGCCGGGTCATCATCAGGCCAAAGTCGCCGATGGCCGAGGGGCTGCCTGCCGATGAGCCATACGACACGCCCATCTGGCCGCTGCTGACGAGTTCGTGCCCCAGCAGGCCGGCCTGTTCCAGCGCCATCTCGCTGGCACGGGTGGCCATCAGCGCCACACGGCCCATGCTGCGTGTGGTCTTGCGGTTGTAGTGGGCGGGCAACTCGAAGGGCTCGACCACGGCGCCCAGGCGCGTGTTCAGGCCCTCGTAGACATCCCAGCCCTCCATGTAGCGCACCACGTTGCGCTCAGCGCGCAGGCGCTGGTGCACGGTAGGCCAGTCATGCCCCAGAGGGCTCAGGGCACCGATGCCGGTGATGACGACGCGCTTCATCCGATCATCCCTCCGTTGACGGAGATGACCTGCCGGGTGATGTAGGCCGCATCCGGCGACATCAGGAAGGCCACGGCGGCGGCCACCTCTTCCGGACGGCCCATGCGGCGGGCCGGGATCATCTTCAGGGCTTCCTCCAGCACCTGCGGATCGACCATGTCGGTGTCGATCAGGCCGGGGGCCACGCAGTTGACGGTGATGTCGCGCTTGGCCAGCTCGATGGCCAGCGCCTTGGTGGCACCAATGACGCCGGCCTTGGCCGCGCTGTAGTTGGTCTGCCCCCGGTTGCCCATGAGCGCCGACACGGACGACAGCGTGACGATGCGGCCTGGCGCACGGCGGCGCACCATGGGCATCACCAGCGGATTGAGCACGTTGTAGAAGGCATCTAGGTTGGTGTGCACGACCTCGTCCCACTCCTCGCCGCTCATGGCCGGAAAGGCATTGTCACGGGCGATGCCGGCGTTGCAAACCACGCCGTAGTAAGCCCCATGCGCTTCCACATCGGCCAACAGGGCCTTGGAGGCTGCCGCACGGTCGGCCACGTCGAAAGCCAGCACGCGGGCGCTGCGGCCAAAGGCGCGTACCGCATCGGCCACGGCCTCGGCATGTTCACGCTGGTGGCGGCAGTGCACCACCACGTCGTAGCCTGCCTGCGCCAGACGCAGCGCAATGGCCCGCCCGATGCCTCGGCTCGATCCGGTGACGAGTACGGTGTTGTTGTCGTTCATGTGGTCCCTTCCAACCCCTTCACGAAGGCCAGGCCGTTGCGCGGCGCGAACACCGACAGGTTGGCACTGGCCACGCAGTCTCCATCCAACAGGACACGGCAGGCAAACATGCCCAGGCCGTTATCCCCCATCAATTCACAGCGCCCCTCGATGCGCAAACGTGCACCCACGGCATAACCCTGCACCGTGCTGTCATAACGGCGGGTACCCACCAGGAAGCCCAGATCCACCGAGCGCTGCTCGGTGCGGGCACGATGGCCTTCCCACGCGGCCACGGCTTGGGCCATGTACTCGATGCCCGCCCAGGCAGGCACCAGGCCGTCCTCGACGCAGAAGGTGTCCGGGCGGACCACGGCTTCGGCCACCACGTTCTCGGCGTCCACCGACAGCACGCAGTCCAGCCAGCTCATGCCGCCACGGTGGGGCACAAGTTCATCGATGGCGGGCCATGCGACGGACGTGCCTTGCTCTGGCATGCTCATCAGGCGGCTCCCAGAAGCAGGGTGGCGTTGCTGCCACCGAAGGCGAATGAGTTGCTCATCACGTAGCGGGGCGCGCGCCCCAGCGTCATGCCGGGCGCCACGATGTTCAGTGATGGCAAGGCAGGGTCTGGCTCGCCGTCCCACCAGTGCGGGGGCAGCAGGCCCTGCGGATTGTCCACCAGCGTCAGCCAGGCCAGGGCTGCCTCGATGGCACCCGCGGCGGCCAGGGTGTGCCCGGTCATTGGCTTGGTCGAGCTCACCGGCACCTGGGCGCCCAGCACCGCAGTCACCGCCTTGCTCTCCATCGCATCGTTCTGTGGCGTGGCGGTGCCATGCAGGTTGAGGTAGTCCACTTGCTCTGGGCGCAGGCCAGCGCGCTGCAGCGCCTGGTTCATCGACACGATGGCGCCCTTGCCTTCGGGCTCGGGGGCCGACATGTGGTGCGCATCGGAGCTCTCGCCCCATCCGGCCAGGCACACCGGCCCCTCATCTCTCGACATCAAGAACAAGGCCGCGCCCTCGCCCAAGTTGATGCCCCGGCGGTGCACCGAGAACGGGTTGCACCGGTCAGTGGACACCGACTCCAGCGCCGAAAAGCCCGCCACGGTGAACGCGCCCAGCACATCGCTACCACCAGCCACCACGGCATCGGCCAGCCCCGCCTGCAACAACCGAGCGCCACTGGCCAGCGCCTTGGCGCCGGACGAGCAGGCCGTGGAAATGACGTGTGCGGGCCCCGTCACGCCCAACTCGGAAGCCAGGAAATCAGCCAGGTTGCCCAGCTCTTGCTGGGCATAGCTGAAGCCGTCGGGCCAGCTACCGGTTTGTGCCCATTGCCGGCGAGCGGCTTCGCCCTCCGGCAGGCCGGAAGTGCTGGTGCCCACCACGACGGCGACCCGACCAGGCCCGAAGCGGGCCATGGCCGCCTCCACCGCAGGACGGATCTGGGCCACAGCGGCGGCAGCCATCGCGTTGTTGCGAACGCGCAGGTGTGGCGCCACATGATCGATGGCCGGCAGGTTCGAGGAGACCACGCCCAGGTTCAGCAGGCGGCCAGGCGAATAGGCGTCGGTCAGGCTCAGGCCCGTGGGCGCCGGGCTCTTGAAGGCGCCACGGACGTCATCGGCATGGCGGCCCAGCGAGCACACCAGGCCCATGGCTTGAAGGTAGATGGTGTGTCTGCTCATGGCGTGGTGCGGGCCGGTGTTTGATCTGACTGGGCTGCATCCTGGCTGGACACGAGCACGGTGTAGCCTTGGCGGTGCTGAGTCAGTTCGATGTGCTCAGGCCCCAGCCTGCGCACCGTGCTCACTGCCTCTTCGCCCTCACGGAGCACACGGCCCCGGACATCATCCTGCAAGGTCCAGCCGGCCGGCAAGGCGGCACGCACCGCGTCCGCAGGCCACCAGACCAGTTGCAGATCGCTGAGCACACCTTCGGCACTGACTTGGTGTGGCCAGCCGGGCACCGTGCTTTGCGTGAGCTCACGGCCGTCCCAGTTCATGCGGGCCATCACCTGGCCCCACTGCATCACGGCCAGGCGCACGGCGTCGGCATCCACCTCCAAAGCAACGTCGAAGGCCCGTGCACCTGCTGCGGTGCGGATCTCCATGTGCTGGGTCAGCATCAGCTCGCGGCCCAAGGCCGCGGGGGGCAGGCGCAGCAGGAACGTCGGCGCCTGAGCACCCGCGCGCAGGCCGGCGCAGCCCGACAGCAGCGCGCCCAGCCCCATCAGCGACGCTGCCAGCACGGCACGGCGCTCCGGTCGAGCAGCGGGGCTTGGCGACAAGACAGCTGAGGTCATCACGCGGAGCACAACTCTTCCAGCACCTTCAGGCGACGGGCCGGCTCGGCCACGTAAGGATTGTTGCGATCCCAGGCATAGCCCGCCAGGATGGACGAGATCATGCGGCGGATCTCGGGCGTGGCGTGCTCATGGAAAATCACCTTCTGGAAGCCGCCGGCATACCAGGCCTCCACGAACACGCGGAAGGTGTCGACCCCGGCCTTCAGCGGCTGGACATAGTCCTTCTGCCAGTCGACCACCTCACCATCCCACATGCGGCCCAGGCAGCCGGCGGCCAGCGAGGCCGACTTCATCGCGATGGTGACGCCGCTGGAGAAGATCGGGTCGAGGAACTCGCCCGCGTTGCCCAGCAAGGCAAAGCCCGGGCCGGCCAACGTCTTCACATTGGCGGCATAGCCCATGATGTGCCGAGCAGGCACATGCCACTCGGCATTGACCAACAGGCGGCTCAGAGCCGGGTCTTCGGCCAGGATGGCCTTGAGGCGCGTCGTGTCATCCCCTTCGTAGCCGGCCAGGAAGTCGGCCCGCGCAACCACGCCCTGCGAGCAGGTGCCATCAGAGAACGGGATGCTCCAGTACCAGACATCGGTGTGCTTCGGGTGCACGGTGATGCGGATCTTGTGGCGATCGAACTCACCGCCCGCCGGGATGTGGTCACGAACATGCGTGAAGATCGCCCCGCGCACCGGGAAGTTGGAGGGAAACTCCAGATCCAGCAGGCGCGGCAGCACGCGGCCAAAGCCGCTGGCATCGAGCACGAAGCCAGCCTCGATCTGGTAGACCTGCTGATCGGGCCCACGCACCGTCAGGATGGGCTTGTCCCGTTGCACGTCGGCTTGGAGCACCTCGTGGCGGTAGCGTAGATCGGCCCCGGCCTTCTCGGTCTGGTCGGCCAGCACCTTGTCGAAGCGCGCACGCTGCACCTGGTAAGTGGTGCCCCAGCCGGGCGAAAACTTCTCACGGAAATCGAACTCGGTGGTGCGCTCACCGTGACCGAAAGCCGCGCCGTTCTTGTACTGAAAGCCCGCCTCAACCACGGCCTGCAGCATGCCGGCTTCTTCCACGAACTCCATGCTCTGCGGCAGCAAGCTCTCTCCGATGGAAAAGCGCGGGAACTGTTCTCGCTCCAGGATGACGACCTGGCGCCCCTGTTTGCGCAGCAGGCCAGCCGCCACGGCGCCTGCGGGGCCGGCGCCGATGATGACGATGTCGGTGGTTTGCAATGTCACGTTGTTCTCTTGGAAGTGTTTGTCTGGTCCGTATCGCTTGCCTCAAGCCGCAGGCACGGTGCCAGCAGGCACACGATGCTCAAGCCCACCAGCAGCGTGAGGCCAAAGCTGTGCAGGGCGGGAGTGGCCGACAGCCCCAGCAGCCCGAACGACAGGCCGGTGCTGCAGGCGCCCAGCACCACGGCCAGCCAGGCATGGCCTTGCTCGTCGCCCTGGTGTTCCATCAGGAAGATGCCGTAGTCCACGCCCATGCCGAGCAGCAGCATCAAGGCCAGCAGGCTGAACAGCTGGAAGGGTTCGTTCAGCACGCCCAGCGTGGCGACGCACAGCACCGAAGCCACGGCCGTGGGCAGCCAGGCGCGCCACGCGTGGCGCCCGAAGCGCAGCGCCAGTGCGCCCCACACCAGCAGATGGCCTGCCGCCAGCAGCCAGACCATGTGCTGGCGAAACTGGCCCATCAAGCGCGAAATGGCATCGACACGGTCGACCCAGCGAACGCCAGGCACCGCTTCGCCCAGCGTCTTGAGCGTGTCCAACTGATCGAGGTGCGAGAGGCCTCGGACCAGCACCGCGCTGGCCTGTCCACCGCCTTCGGGTTGGGCGATCCACTGTGCTCTGGCACCTAGTGAGGCTTCGCTGGCCAGCCAGACCGGCACGGTCAACGCTTGCGCCGCAAAGTCAGGCCTGGCCAGCGGCTCTTGCAGCGCCTGGCCCACGCGCTTCAGCACGGCCTGTTCGGCCTGGGCTGTCAGGGCGCGGTCGGCCGCTTGAAGCGAGGCCGAAGGCACCCAGTCGGACACGGCTGCCAGGCCCACATCGCCACCGCGCAGGGCCTGCTCGGCGAACCAGGGCGCCAAGGCTTGCTTCAGCGCTTCTTCGCGCCCCAGCACCTCGTCGGCATCCTTGCCCTGCACCAGGAAGAACTGCGCCGGGCTAGGCACCTTGAGCAGTTGCCCCACCTGGCGCTGCGCTGCCATCAAGGCCGGCGGGGAAGACTGCAACTGCCGCACATCGTCGTTCACGGACAAGCGGCTGAGGCCCCAGGCACACCACATCAGCGCGACAGCACTGAGCACCCAGGCCCAACGACCGCCCCAGCGGGGCCAGGCTTTCAGGCTGCCCGCCAGGCGACGCTCCAACGCTCCCCCCGGCAGGCTGCCCGTGTCCAGCCAGGCGAACCACAGCACCACCGTGAGGAAGGCCGCTATCAGGCCAACGGCCGAGAACACCGCCATCTGGCGCAGGCCTGGCAGGGGCACCACGCCCATTACCAGGTAGCCCAGCACGCTGGTCGCCAGGGCCAGCAGCAGGCCGGGCCACAGGTGCCGCATCAGGGTCCAGCGGGGCACCTTGGGTGTGCCCAGGCGGGCAGCGAAGTAGTGGATGCCGAAATCCTCGGCCACCCCTATCAGGCTGGCGCCGAACACCAGCGTGAGTACATGCACCTCACCGAACAGCCACACCGTGGCCGACAGGCCTGCCGCACAACCGATCATCAGGGACACGGCAATCAAGGCCACCGGGCGCAAAGCGCGGAAGGCGCTCCACACCAGCGCCACCACCGCAGCCAGAGAACCCAAGCCGATGACGTTCATCTCCTGGCTGCCCTGGGCAGCGCCGGCTTCGGCATGCAAAGGGATGCCGGCGCTGATCACCTGCACGCCCTTGGCCGATTCACCTGCGCGCGCCAGCGCTTCGGCCCAACGACGCTCGCCATCCATGCGGAAGGCGCTGCCTTCCACCTCGTAGAGCAGCACGGCCCACTCGCGATCACCTTTGGGATCAGGCACCCACAACAGGCCATCTCGCGGGCGCGCCGCCGTGACACTGGCACGCTCGGACCACCAGCCTGTCCACAGGTTCAAGGGGTCGGCTAGCCAACTGGTGGGCTGGCCTGCGGACAAGCCATGCAGGCGGGCCAGCGCCTGCCCGGCCAGGGCATCCACATCCGGGTGGGCCAAGGCCCGGCGCTGGGCATCGGTCAAGAGCGCATCGCGCCAGGGCTTGTAGAAGGCCAAGGCATCGCCGCTTGCTTCGGCGCCGCGGTGCAGGCCGGCCTTCTGGGCCAGCAGCACCTGGTCGAAGCGTTGGGCGGCGGCCTGTGCCGTGTCCCAATCGGCCGCGCCCAGCATCACGACGATGCGGCGCTCGCCCTGTCCGGCCAACTGGGCCATGGCCTGCTGCGCCAGGGGCTGCTGCTGATCCTGCGGCAGCAGGTCGAACACGTCGGTGTTGAGCGCAGGCGCGCGCCAGAACACCCACTGGTGTCCAGCGATCACGGCGACCACCACCAGCCACAGCAGTGCGGTCCAGAGAGGCCAGCCCCTCCCAGGGCTCGCGGCAGGCGTGCTCATCTCGGCGCTCAATCGAACCAAGCGGTTTCGGCCGGGCTCAGCGGTGTGGTGCGGTGCTGGGGGAAGCGCAGACGCGTCTCATCGCCCGAAGCCTCTTGCCAGTGCACCTGGCGCACATGCTCATCACCCTGCAGCTCGATGCGGGTCACGAAACGGCCCAGGGCTGCATCACGCGGCAACAGCGTCAGGCGCCAACCTCGCGCGCCGTCCAGCACCAGGTCGGTCTGGAAGCGCGAGGCCAGGGCCTTGATGTCGCCCGCGAGCAAGGCCAGCAGCAGGTCATTGACCATGCGCAGGCCCGGCTCCTGACGGGTCTCGATCGTGTTGCTGCCTGCGGCATCCAAGGTACGGATGCGGTCTCGCGTGACGACGATGGTCGAGGCAAAGGGCTCACGCGTGGCCCAGTGCACGCCACGGCCACGCGCCATCACGAAGGTACCGCGTGATACCAGCGGGCGCTTGAAGCCCTTGATGGTCTTGGTCTGCTCGAAATCACCGCGCAGCACGGGTGGCGAGGTCAGGCGGCGGCCCAGTTCGGCCAGAGAATCGGCGGCGCCGGTTTGCTGCGCCAGCACAGGCCAGGGGATGGCGCCTGCCGAAGCCAGCGCCAGTGCGCGCACCAGATGTTGACGGGTCAGACGGATGCTCATGCGCCCTCCCCTGCGCCAACCTTGACGCCCAGCTTGTGCCACAGCACCGGCGGGCACACCCAGCACATCTCGCGCGTGGTGATGTCCACAGCGACCTGGATGGAGTGGGCCTTGGTGAGCACCTCGCCGCTGTCAGCGCAGCGCACCTGGTAGTCGATCTTCAAGCGGTTCTCCCATTCGACGATACGGGCGCGGATGCGCACCTTCTGCCCGTACACCAGCGAGCGCACGTACTTGAGCCGCAGGTCGACGATGGGCCAGGCATAGCCGGATTCCTTCATCTGCGGGTAGTCGTAGTCGAAGCGGGCCATCAGCGCATTGCGCGCAATCTCCAGGTACTTGACGTAGTTGCCATGCCAGACGACGTCCATCGGGTCGAGGTCATGGAAGGCGGGCGACAGCTCGATCTCATGCGAAAGATCTAGGCCACCATGGGGCACGGTGTCAACCATGATAGGACTCCCAGCGGCCAGCACGCAGGCCCGTCAACAGGCGCTGCAGATCGACATCGAGTGCACGGTCCTCATCGACCAGGGGCACCTCATCGGCCAGGGCCGCCAGGAAATCAGCCAGCGCGGGCGGCAGGCGGCCAGCATCGGGCAAACGCTGGCGCAGCGCCATGGCCTGGCGGGCGGCGATCAGCATGCCGGCCAGCACCTGCTCGGTCAGCTCCAACACCCGCAACGCATCGCGGGCCGCGATGGTGCCCATGCTCACCTTGTCCTGGTTGTGGCACTCGGTCGAGCGCGAGAACACCGAGGCCGGCATGGTCTGCTTGAGCGCCTCGGCCGTCCAGGCCGACACGCTGATCTGCAGGGCTTTCAGGCCGTGGTTGATGGTGGCACGCGGGCCCGTGGCACCCGACAGGTTCGAGGGCAGCCCGTGGTTGAAGCGGGTATCGACCAGCAAGGCCAGTTGGCGGTCCAGTACGTCGGCCACGTTGGCCACCACGTTCTTGAGCGTGTCCATGGCCAGCGCGATGTGGCCGCCATAGAAATGCCCCCCATGCAACACCCGCTCGCCATCGGGGTCGATCAGCGGGTTGTCGTTGGCGCTGTTGATTTCGTTCGCAATCACCTGACGCAGCCACACCAAGGCATCGTCCAACACGCCGATGACGTGGGGTGCACAGCGCAGCGAATAGCGATCCTGCAGGCGTTTCTCGTTGCGCTCTGCCTGGTCAGCCTGCAGATCGGAACGCAGGCGCGCGGCCACGCGTTGCGGCCCCGGGTGCGGCTTGAAGGCGAACAGTGTTTCGTCGAAATGATGGGCGTTGCCAGCGCTGGCCCACACGTTGCAGGCGGTCAGGCGCGTGGCCAGGTCGGCCACGGCCGAGGCACGCTGCCAGGCCAGGCAGGCCAGGCCGGTCATCACCGAGGTGCCGTTCATCAGCGCCAGAGCCTCTTTCGGGCGCAGCCTGAGCGGGGTCAGGCCAATGCGGGGTAGCACATCCGCCGCGCGCTGGCGGCTGCCTTCGAACCACACCTCGCGCTCGCCGCACATCACGGCCGCCACATAGGACAAGGGCGTGAGGTCGCCGCTGGCTCCCACCGAGCCTTCCGCCGGGATCAGCGGCAAGGCGTCATGCACCAGCAGTTGCTCGAGCTGCACCAGCAGGCCCCAGCTCACGGCCGAGGCCCCCTGGCACAGCGACGACAGGCGGGCCGCCAGCACGGCCCGGGTCTCCTCGGCCGTCAGGAAGCGCCCTGCCCCGATGCCGTGGTAGGTGTACAGGTGGTGGGGCAGCTCGGCCACCAGTTCGGCCGGCACGCTGACCGTGCATGAATCACCATAGCCCGTGGTGACGCCATAGACCACGCCATCTTCGCGCAGCAGCCGGTCCAGGAAAGCCGCGCCACGCTCGATACGGTCGCGGAAGGCCGGCGCGGTGTCCAGCCTCGCCACGCGACGGCGCGTGGACAAGGCCACCACATCGTCGATGTTGAGCGGGCTGCCATTGAACACCACCGGGTCGGCGGCTTCGGGACCTTGTTGCTTCGTCATCACTGCTCGGGCTTCACGGGCGGCTGCTCGGCCTGCCGCCAGAAAGGGAAAAAGTTGAACCAGGCCATGGGCGAACGCACCAGCACCGTCTCCAGCCAGGTGGCGAAATCCTGCGCATGACGCGCCATGGCTTCTTCACGCCGCCCTCGGGGCAGCACGACGGTATCCGCCAGATGCTGCACGCGCAGCACGTAGCCGTGGCCATGTACCGGATCGTTCTCGCGTACACACGCCATGGCGTACAGGGGGCACTTGAGCAAGGCGGCCAGCACGTAAGGGCCGACAGGCCAACGAGCCTGTGCCCCCAGAAAGTGTGCGGGCACGGTGGTGGTGTGAGACACCGGCACGCGGTCACCGGCGATGGCGACGTACTCACCCTGGGCTACCTTCTCGGACAGCATGATGGCCGTGGCCGGGCTGATCTCGGTGACCTGGATCAGGCGCACCGGGCTGTCAGGATGCAACCGCTGCAGCAGACGGTTGAAGCGCTCGGCATGCACCGTGTGCACCAGCACATTCAGGCGCACGCCCCGGTGCCGCTCGGCGCTGAGCCTGCACAGCTCCATGCAGCCCACATGGCCGGTGACGATGATGGCACCACGCCCCTGGTCTTTCAGGGCCAGCAGATCCTCCTCGCCAACCGAGCGCAGGGCCTCGCCTCCCAGTGACCCGCTCATGGCCAGCAACTTGTCGAGGATGGTGTCGGCAAAAGCCAGCAGGTGCTGCAAGGATTGCCAGGCACCGGGCTCCGGGCTGTCGGCAGAGCCAAGCTTTTGCGCACGCTGGTGCGTATGCAGGCGCTGCAGGTATTCCAGTGACGATTGGCGGGCCAGCGGTTTAGTGGCCCAGTAATAGGCGACCACCGGGTACAGGCACAGCCTGAAGGGCGTGCGGCCCAGCACACGGTAGATCCAAAACAGCAGCTTGATGCCTGCCACGAAGGTGTTTTCGTTCAGGCTGGCCCAATGCGGTGCAGACGGTGCGGGAGACTCCGGTGTAGCCGACTGATCAGCGGTGCGGGCAGCGTCACGCATCAGGCCACCTTGCGCCAGAGCAACAGCGGCAACCGCGCCAGCATCCCGGCGAACAGGCGCGCATGCATGCCCGAAATCAGCACATTGTCCTTGAGCAGCTTGAAGTGCGAGATGCCATCGAGCGGATAGGACACGCGCGTGGGCACGCTCACCAGCGGTACGCGCCGCCAGTGCAGGCGCACCAGCAGTTCGGGATCAAAATCCATGCGCCGCCCCAGACGCACCTGGTCGATCAGGCCCACCACCGGCGCCAGCGGGTAGACCCGAAAACCGCACATCGAATCCCGGATGTCCAGCGACAGGGTGTTGATCCACACCCAGATGTGCGTGGCATAGCGGCCGTAAAGGCGTCCCTTGGGCACGGACTCGTCATACACCGGCTGGCCACAGATCACAGCCTGCGGATGCTGCCTTGACAAGGCCAGGAAACCAGGGATATCGGCCACATCATGCTGGCCGTCGGCATCAATCTGCAGGGCATGCGTGAAGCCCAGCGCCAGGGCCTTGCGCAAGCCGGCCATCATCGCGCCCCCCTTGCCCTGGTTTTGCGTCAGGCGCACCAGGGTGAGCGCTGGCGCGTGGGCCTGAGCCAGGGTGTCCAGCACGGCAGCGCAGGTGGCATCGCTGCCATCGTCCACCACCACCACCTCCAGGCCACGCTCGCGCACGGCCTGCACCATCAGGCCGATGGTCTCGGGGTGGTTGTAGCAGGGGATGACAGCGACCGTGCTATGCATGGTGCGCTGGCGCCTGGCCAGCCTCGGTCGGGTGTGACGGCTGCGGGGCATGCGACCACAGCACCTTGCCACTGGCATGTTCGGTGCGGTCCTCACCACGCAGCGAGTAAAGCTTGAAGGTCAGGCAAGCCAGCGACGCATCAGAGGCCACGCCGCCCCAGCGCAGATCCGCCATCAAGGTGGTGCCTGGCAGCACGGGACGCATGAACTTGAGCACATCCATCCGCACAAAGCGGGCGGGCACGTCGAAACAATCTCGCGCCAGGGTGATGGCCCAGTGCAGTTGTGCCACGCCGGGCAGGATGGGCGCCTGGGGGAAGTGCCCCTCAAACACGTGCAGGCCGGCGTGGATGTCCAGGGCCGCGAGGGCCTGTGCCGCCTCACGCAGGTGCCATTGCACCGGCGGAAAGTGTTTGTCCACCGCCGGCTGTCGCGCTTGCTCCGAGGCGAACAGCGCCAGCAACAGGGCTTGCGTGACCTTGCCTTGCGGGTTGAGCGGCAGTGCATCGACAAAGCGCCAGCGGCGGGGCAGGCCCACCGGCTCAATACGCTCGGCCAGCGCCTGGCGCAGGCGCTCACCCAGTGCACGCTTGCCAACTTCTGCCTCGGCCTGCCCGGCAAGCGTGGGAACGACCACCACGCCGATGCGCGGGCCGATCGGCGTATCTACCACCAAGGCGCGTGCCTCCACCACCCAGGGTGTGCTGATCAAGGCCTGCTCGATGGCCGCGAGCGAGATGCGCTTTTCCTCGATCTTGGCGATGCGGTCGCCTCGGCCCAGCAGGCGAAAGCCACCATCAGGCAAGGCCTCGACACGATCGCCGGTGGCCCACCAGGCGTCACCGGCCACGCGTTCCGAGCGGATGCTCAGCGTGCCATCGGCATCGGCGCGCCAGTCGATGTCGGCCAAAGGGGTCCATGGCAGATCGGCCTGCACCGCACGACGCCAGGCCAGGCCACCGGTTTCCGAGCTGCCCAGCACTTCGATCGGGGCATGGCCCAGCAGCACCGCAGCCTGTTGCGAGACCTCGAAGGGCAAGGGCCCGCCCGATGAGAACACCGCACGCAGCGCCTGGCGCGCAGCAGTCCAATCCAGATGCTCAGCGAGACGCTTGAGATGTGCAGGCGTGGTGACCAGCAGCGCCGGACCACCTTCGGCCAGACCTTGCGCGATGTCTTCCGGGTAGAGCAGCCGCCGCGTGGCCATGGGGCGCCCAGCACGCAAGGGCCATAGCACCAGGAACAGCAAGCCGTAGATGTGCTGATGCGAGACCGTGGCCCATACCGTGCTGGCCGTGTCGCCCAACGGCGAGCCAAAGGTGCTCTCCAGTACATCCAACTCCAGGGACAGCTGCAGCAGGGTCTTGTCGATGGCCACGGGTTGGCCCTGCGATCCGGAGGTGAACACCTGCAGGCGGGTGCGCGACAAATCGAGCGGCCTGGTCAGGGCCGATGCAGACGTGGAAGGCACGGCGGTAGAAGACGGCACGCTCAGCCCCTCCGGCAGGCTGCCAGCGAACTCGCAACCGCGCGCCTTGAGCTGCGCCACCGTGGCCGGCAGGTCATCGCCCGGCAGCACAACCGCCTTGCCCGCATGCCAGGCCCCCATCAACGCGGCCGAGAACACCAGGGGATCGTGATGGAACAGCGCCCAATCCGTCGCGGGATGGGCCGCGAACACGCTGTGCCACGCCGACACCTGCCCGCACCACTGCGCATGCGTCACCCACTGATCGCCCTGCAGGGCCACCAGACGCGTGGCATCCGCAGGCCGCACCGCCAGATCGCTCAGGGACCACATCACGGCGCGCCCCTTAACGCAGCAGCTTGCGCGCGGTCTTCACGGCGCACATGACGGCGCACCAGCCATTCGACACCAGCCAGCAAGCCCATCAGGCCATAGGCAATGCCGCCGTTGTAGAGCGTCCAGGTGGCGTGGCTGGCGTACAGGGCCGTCCACAGGGCAATGCTGCCGTTGACCGCAAAGAAGACGCACCACACCTGGGTAACACGACGCGTATAGGCGATGGCGACGGGCGGCAACTCGGGCTCGCGCAGACGGGCCAGCCGCTCGACCAGGCTGGGTGGGCGCACCAGGCTCACACCGAACAGCACCAGCATCACCACGTTCACGCCCACGGGGTACAGCTTGAGCGGCAGGTAGCCATTGCTGAACCAGGCCGCCGCGGCCAGGAGCGCTGCCCCCGCGCCCACAGCCCAGGCCACCGAGGTCTGGCTCACGCCCAGGCGCACCAGGCCCAGCGCCACGAGCAGCACCGCCAGCCAACGCGGCTCGATATGCCCCTGGCTGAAGTAGATGATGACGGGGTAGCTCAGTGTGGCCAGCAGCAACACCGCGCCACCCAGGCGCCCCTTGTCAGGCATTGGCCTTGCCCGCGTCCACCAGGGTGTACAGGGCGTCGACCACGTCGGCGATGGTGCGCACGGACTTGAAGATCTCAGGCTGCAGGCGTTGGCCCACCAGGGGCTTGAGCTGCACCATCAGGTCGACGGCGTCGATGCTGTCGATGTCCAGGTCTTCGCGCAGGCGCGACTCAGGGCGGATGGCCGCCGGTTCGATGTCGAAGGTCTCGCCCAGAATGGCGACGATGCGCTGGAAGATGTCGTCTTTGTTCATGACAAGTCTCTGGCAATGGAGAGGGCCGGTGCTCAGCGTGTGCGCTGCGCGGTCACGAAGGCCGCCAGGGCCTTCACGGAGCCGAAATGACGACGCGTCTCTTCCGAATCGGACGAGACGGACACGCCATAGCGCTTCTGCAGCGCCAGCCCCAGCTCCAGGGCGTCGATCGAATCCAGACCCAATCCCTTGACGAACAGCGGCGCCTCGGCATCGATGTCGTCGGGCGTGAGGTCTTCCAGCGCCAGGGCGCTGATGATCAGCGTCTTGATGTCCTGCTCCAGCGTGGTGGTGTCAGCCGTCACGTGCGGTCTCCTTGGCAAAATAATCGGCGAGGTAATCGGTCAGGCGCCGCGCGGCCAGGGCATCGCTGGCGCACCCTTTTGTCACGGCGGCCACGGACAGGTCGTCCTGGATGCGAAAGACAAAATGCGGACGGCGTGCCGGGATGCGCCACCAGGGCTCGCCCTTGGTCAGCGTGCTGGGATGACAGCGAATCACGATGGGGGTGACATCCACCTGCCCGCGAACGGCCACATTGGCTGCGCCACGCTGCAACTGCAGGGCCTGGCCCACGACCGTACGCGTGCCCTCCGGAAAGATGATGAGGTGATTGCCCCGCTGCAGCGTGGCGATGCAATCGCCCACCATGGCCGGCCCAGCGTCGTTGCGGATGAAGCCGGCCGTGCGCACGGCGGCACGCGTGAACGGGTTGTGCTTCAAGGCAGCCTTGACCACGCAGTCGGCACGGGGCGTGAGCGCGATCAAAAACACCACATCGACCAGCGAGGGGTGGTTGGCCAGGATCAGCAGACCGGGGCGTTGCAGCCTGTCCAGCCCATGCACCTCGTAGGTAAGCACGCCCAACTGGCGCATCATGCCCACGAAGAAGCGGAACAGGTGGTGGATCAACCGGCGCGCCAGGGTCGACTGGCGCAAGCGGTCGCGGACCAGCAACGACAACAGCGGAAACACCAGGAACCACAGCAGCAACCCTCCGACGCCGAAGGCAGTGAAACACAGGGCGGTGGCGAGCAGGCGCCACAGCCGATCCAGCCACTCAAGCACCATGGCAGCTCCAATGCCAGGTGGCACCCGAGCGATCATGCGACCTCTGCCATGACAGATATTTGTCTGCTGCACCAGCGTTGCCCGCCTGCCAGGCGCTCAACACTTGGTGCAACGCCTGCAATCCTGCCGGCACAGCCGACAAGGCTGCCCTGCTCACTGGCGGCGCCTCACCGACTGACAGGGTCAGGCGGACCTTGCCAGCAGCGTCAGGCCGTTCCGAGTCCACCGCTGCCACCCGCCATGCCCAAGCGTAATCCAATGCCGCTTCATCATGAAAGCAGGCGTAATCGGCGGGCAGGGGAGATTCGTAATAAACCACCAGCACTTCGGGCGCGCCATCGGCCAGCAGGCCGGCGGCCTCGGTCAATGCCGCGGCCACGGTGGCACGGCCGCCCGCCACCACCACGGCATTGGCCGTGTCCCCCCGGGCCATTGAATACAGGGCGGCCACGGCGTTGTGCACCGACAGGCCAAAGCCGGTGGGCGACAGGGGTTGGCCATCAGCCAGATCGCCCAGCAGCGCCAGCGAGCGCGCGGCATCGCCATAGCGCGACGCGAACACCAGGGGAACGCCCTCACGTGGTTCATGGCACCAATAAGCCACCTGGCAGGCCATGCGGCCCAGCCGGTCGATGCGGCGCCGCATCATGGTGGGCATCTCGCTTAAAGCGGGGGGAGGGACATCAGCACAGGGCGGTGGCGCCACCAGCGGCCGCGCTGCCCAGTCCAGCCAGTCGGCGGGATCCGCGAGTGCGCCAGCGTACGCCGCCCATTGACGTATCAGGAACTCGAAATGCACACACCCACCCACACAGCCAAGGCCAGTCTGATCACCCATTGGCACCTGCGTCGTGATCAGGCTGCCTCCCGCCAGGCCGGTACGTCCCTGACGGGGCCGCTAAGCCATTTTCACAATTTTACAACGACATCATTCACGCAGCGCCCCCTGAAAACCAGGGGCAAGGCAAGAATCCACGTCTATCAGTGGCCGTCCGAACGGGCGATGTCCAGCAGGTGCTCCACCTCGGCGCGGTGCATGCGCACGTTGCGCCGGTGCCACCAACCGATCAGGGCCATCACGGCCGCCACCACCACGCCGAAGGCGGTGATCGCGCCGAAGGCCGACATGCCGGCCTTCGTTGTGCCCGCGTACATGGCGCCCAGCAGCAGGATGCAGGCCTGCTCGTTGAAGTTCTGCACCGCGATCGAGCGCCCCGCCCCCATCAGGTTGTGGCCCCGATGCTGCAGCAGTGCGTTCATCGGCACCACCAGGAAGCCGCCCAGCCCGCCCAACAGCACCAGGAAGGGAATGGCCACGTGCAGATCGCGGATGGCGTTCATGAAGATCACCAGCACGCCCATGGCCACGCCCAGCGGGATCACCCGCGTGGCCCAGTCCAGGCGCATCCAGATCGAGGCCACCACCGCGCCCACCGCCGTGCCGATGGCCACCACGCCCACCAGGGACGAGGCCTGCGTGGTGCTGTAGCCCAGGGCCACGCCGGCCCAGGCCAGCACGATGTAGCGCAGGTTGCCCGACACGCCCCAGAACAGCGTGGTCGTGGCCAGCGAGATCTGGCCGAGCTTGTCGCGCCACAGGCGCTGGTTGCACAGCCAGAAATCGGTGGTGAGCGAGAGCGGGTTGGCCGGCAGCGGCTGCAGCGCCGCCTCCGTGCGCGGAATGCGCAGGTTGAACATCGCGGCGGCGATGTAGAGGATCACCATGCAGGCGATGGCCGCTTCGGCCGGCGTGTCGATGCCGGTATCCACAAAGGGCAGATCCAGCGCCAGCAATTGCGGCGCGATGTGCGCGCCCATCAGCTGGCCCCCCAGCACCACGCCCAGGATGATGGAGGTGATGGTCAGGCCCTCGATCCAGCCATTGGCCTTGACCAGTTGGGACGGTGGCAGCAATTCAGTAAGGATGCCGTACTTGGCTGGTGAGTATGCGGCGGCGCCCAGGCCCACCATCGCGTAGGCGATCAGGGGGTGCGTGCCGAACAGCATCATCAGGCAGCCCACCACCTTGATGGTGTTGGACACGAACATCACCTTGCCTTTGGGGTAGGCATCGGCGAACGCCCCCACGAAAGGCGCCAGCACCACGTAGAACAGCGCGAACATCGGCACCAGCGCGGCACGTTGCCACTCCTGGGCGCCCGATGTCTTGAGCAGCTCGACGGCCGCCACGAACAGCGCGTTGTCTGCAAGCGAACTGCAGAACTGCGCCGCCATGATGGTGTAGAAGCCTTTTTTCATCGTGGACGGGGCGGGGACAACGTGGGGACCATGCGATATCGAAAGGTGTCGTTCATGTTCTGGACAACCGGGGGCCGGTTATAGCATGCCGCCCGTTTCGATCCCGGCGGCGCGCCCTGCCCGGCCCCGGCTTGCGGGGGCTGGCAAAATAGCCCAATGCCCCGCCCGCTTGAAGCCCTGATCCACCTCGACGCCCTTGAACACAACCTGCGGCGGGCCCGCGAAGCAGCGCCGGATGCGCAGGTCTGGGCGGTGGTCAAGGCCAATGCCTACGGCCATGGCATCGAGCGCGTCTTCGAGGGCCTGCGCGCAGCCGACGGCTTCGCGCTGCTGGACATCGCCGAAGCCGAACGCCTGCGCAAGCTCGACTGGCGCGGCCCCATCCTGTTGCTGGAAGGCACCTTCGACGCCCGTGATCTGGAATGGTGCTCGCGCCTGAACCTGTGGCATGCCGTGCACCACGAGGCCCAGATCGACTGGCTGGCCATCCACAAGACCGAATGGCCCCACCGCGTGTTCCTCAAGATGAACACCGGCATGAACCGCCTGGGCTTCACGCCCGAGGCTTTCCGCAACGCCTGGGTTCGCCTGTCGGCCCTGCCCCAGGTGGACGAGGTCTCGCTGATGACGCACTTCTCCGACGCCGACGCGGCCAAAGGCATCGCCCGGCAACTGGCCGTGTTCGACGCCGCCTGCGCCGACCTGCCCGGCGAGCGCAGCCTGTGCAACAGCGCCGCCATCCTGCGCCACGCCGGCTCGCCGCAGGTGCGCGGCGACTGGGTGCGCCCCGGCATCATGCTGTACGGCTCCTCGCCGGATTACCCCGAGCACGAGGCCGCCGACTGGGATCTGCGCCCGGCCATGACCCTGCGCTCGCGCCTGATCGGCATCCAGCACATCCAGGCCGGTGACACGGTGGGCTACGGCAGCCGCTATACGGCCCAGACGCCCATGCGCGTCGGCGTGGTGGCCTGCGGTTATGCCGACGGCTACCCGCGCCACGCCCCCGATGGCACGCCGGTGCTGGTCGATGGCGTGAAGGTGCCCCTGGCCGGCCGCATCTCGATGGACATGCTCTCCGTGGACCTGACGCACGCACCCAATGCCGGCATCGGCAGCGAGGTCACGCTGTGGGGCCACGGCCCTGCGCTCGACGGCCGCCCCACCCTGCTGTCCATCGACGAAGTGGCCCAGCACTGTGGCACCCTGGGCTACGAGCTCATGTGCGCGGTCTCCCCACGCGTGCGTGTCGACGTCACCCACCCCCACGGACTCTGATCCACCAGCCCCGCCCGCCCCCAATGGACACCGACGCCCAACGCCACCACCTCCGCATGACCGTGTTGATGACGCCCGACATGGCCAACTTCTCGGGCAATGTCCACGGCGGCACCATCCTCAAGCTGCTCGACCAGGTGGCCTATGCCTGCGCCAGCCGCTATGCGGGCACCTATGTGGTGACCCTGTCGGTGGACCAGGTCACCTTCCGACAGCCCATCCACGTGGGCGAGCTGGTCACCTTCCTGGCCTCGGTGAACTACACCGGCACCTCGTCGATGGAGATCGGCGTGAAGGTCGTGGCCGAAAACATCCGCAACCAGGTGGTGCGCCACGCCAACAGCTGCTTCTTCACGATGGTGGCCGTGAACGACCAGGGCAAACCGACCTCCGTGCCCGCCCTGGTGCCCGAGACACCTGATGAGCACCGCCGCTTCGCTGCCGCCAGGATGCGCCGCGAACTGCGCCAGGATCTGGAGCGCCGCTTCAAGGCCATCCAGGCCAGCGCGCCCTCGGCCCCGCCCCCGGACGACCAGGCCTGAGCAACGCACCCATGGCCAAAGAGAAAACGATCTACACCTGCACCGAATGCGGCGGCACCAGCCCCAAGTGGCTGGGCAAGTGCCCGCACTGCAACGCCTGGAACACGCTGGAAGAAGGCCGCGCCGAGACCGCGCCCAGGCACCGCATGCAGGCCCTGGCCCGTGGCCTGGCCGCGCCCCAGCCCGTCACCACGCTGTCGGACATCGAAGCAGGTGACGTGGCCCGCACGCCCACCGGCCTCGATGAGCTGGACCGCGTGCTCGGCGGCGGCATCGTGGCCGGCGGCGTGGTGCTGATCGGGGGCGATCCGGGCATCGGCAAATCCACCCTGCTGCTGCAGGCGCTGGATGCGCTGTCACGCCAGATGCCCGTGCTCTACGTGACCGGCGAGGAAAGCGGCGCCCAGGTGGCCCTGCGCGCCCACCGCCTGGGCCTGGAAGGCAAGGCCGTGCGCGTGCAGGCCGAGATCCAGCTCGAGAACATCCTGGCCACGCTGGAGGCTGAAAAGCCCAGCTTCTGCGTGATCGACTCCATCCAGACGCTCTACAGCGAGCAGCTCACCTCAGCGCCCGGCTCCGTCGCCCAGGTGCGCGAATGCGCCGCCCACCTCACGCGCACGGCCAAATCCACCGGCTGCACCATGGTGCTGGTAGGCCATGTGACCAAGGAAGGCGCGCTGGCCGGTCCGCGCGTGCTGGAGCACATCGTCGACACGGTGCTGTATTTCGAGGGTGACACGCACAGCAGCTTCCGGCTGGTGCGCGCCATCAAGAACCGCTTCGGCGCCGTCAACGAGATCGGCGTGTTCGCGATGACGGACAAGGGCCTCAAGGGCGTGACCAACCCCAGCGCCATCTTCCTGTCCACGCACGGCGAGCCGGTGCCGGGCTCCTGCGTGCTGGTCACGCTGGAAGGCACGCGCCCCATGCTGGTCGAGATCCAGGCCCTGGTCGACGAGGGGGGCCCCAGCCCGCGCCGCCTGAGCGTGGGCCTGGAGCGCGACCGCCTGGCCATGCTGCTGGCCGTGCTGCACCGCCATGCCGGCATCGCCTGTGGCGATCAGGACGTGTTCGTCAACGCGGTGGGCGGTGTGCGCATCAGCGAGCCGGCGGCCGACCTGGCCGTGCTGCTGGCGATCCAGAGCAGCCTGCGCGGGCGCCCGCTGCCCAAAGGCTTCATCGCCTTCGGTGAAGTGGGTCTGGCCGGCGAGGTGCGCCCTGCCCCGCGTGGTCAGGAGCGTTTGAAGGAAGCCGCCAAGCTGGGCTTCTCCACCGCCATCGTGCCGCGTGCCAACGCGCCCAAGAAGCCGATCGAGGGTCTGACGATCCATGCCGTGGACCGCATCGAGCAGGCCGTGGACCTGGTGCGCGGACTCTGATCAGCGCTTGAGCGTGGCCTTGAGGTTCAACCCCGTGGCCAGCAGCGTGCCGAAATAGATCACCGCAGCCCCCACCAGGCAGGCCAGCAGCAGCCCCACCCGCTCCAGCGGCTGGTGGCGCAGCGCCAGCCAGTCGAAGGCCTGCGAGGCCCACCACAGACCGCCGGCCAGCAGCGCCGTGGCCAGCCCCACGCGGGCACCGAACAGCCCCCAGCCCGGCGCGGCCTGGTAGCGGCCCGCCTTGCGCAAGCCCCACAGCAGCAGCCCCGAGTTGACCAGCGAGGCCAGCCCGATGGACAGCGCCAGCCCGGCCTGCGACAGCCAGGGCACGAAGACCAGGTTGAGCAACTGCGTCAGCACCAGCACGCCGATGCCGATGCGCACGGGCGTGCGGATGTCCTGCGTGGCGTAGAAGCCCGGCGCCAGGATCTTCACGCCGATCAGGCCCATCAGGCCCACGCCATAGCCCATCAGCGCCAGCACAGTCTGCTGCACATCGGCATCGGTGAAGCGGCCATAGTGGTACAGCACAGCCACCAGCGGCGTGGCGAACAACAGCAGGCCCACGGCCGCAGGCAGCGCCAGCAGCACAACCAGGCGCAAGCCCCAATCCAGCAGGCCCGAGAACCGCGCCACGTCGCCGCTGGCCTGCGCCTTCGACAGTTGGGGCAACAGCACCACGCCCAGGGCCACGCCCAACAGCGCGGTCGGGAACTCCATCAGGCGATCAGCATAGGTCAGCCAGGACACGGCACCAGCGCCCAGGTGCGATGCGATCTGCGTGTTGATCAGCAGCGACAGCTGCGCCACCGACACGCCCAGCACCGCCGGCCCCATCTGGCGCAGCACGCGGCGCACGCCCTCGTGGTGCCAGGCGGCGGACAAGGCCGCCCGCGTGGTGGCGATGCGCGGCAGCACACCGCGCCGCGCCAGCGCCGGGAACTGGATGGCCAGCTGCAGCACACCGCCCAGCATCACGCCCACGGCCAGCGCCAGCACCGGATCCCAGCCTTGCTGGCGGAACCAGGGCGCCAGCAGCAGCGCCGCCACGATCATGGCCAGGTTGAGCAGCACGGGCGTGGCCGCCGGCACCGCGAAATGCCCCCAGGTGTTGAGCACACCGGCGCTCAGCGCCACCAGCGACATGCACGCGATGTAGGGGAACATCCAGCGCGTCATCTGCACGGCGGCATCGAACCCGCCGGATTCCTTCAGGCCAGAGGCCATCAGCCACACCAGCACCGGCGCGCCGATCACCCCCAGCACCGACACCAGCACCAGCACCCAGAACAGCACCGACCCCACGGCATCGATCAGCCGGTGCGTGGCCTCGTCGCCCTGGCGGGCGCGGCTTTCCGCCAGTATGGGCACGAAAGCCTGCGAAAACGCCCCTTCGGCGAACAAGCGCCGCAGCAAATTCGGGATGCGAAACGCCACCTGAAAGGCATCGGTGGTGGCGCTGGCACCGAAGGCCGCCGCGATGAGCAACTCGCGCACCAGACCGGTGATGCGCGATGCCAGTGTCAACAGCGACACGATGGAGGCGGATTTGAGCAAACTCATGGGCGCGGATTATGGGGCCGACACCTGAACGCGCCGCCCACCCCTGGTCAGGGGATCCGACAGGTGTTATACTGTTCGGCTTTCCAACCAACTCTGGCTTTGCCAGGTGCGAATTGCACTGCTGCGTTTGAGCTGCGTGCAGGCATCGACAAGGCCCACACATCATGGCATCTGCATCGAAGGTCAAGAAGACCGTCCGTATCGCCTCCGGCCGCAAGCGCGTCCGCCAGGACGTCAAACTGAACGCCGCCAACTCGGCCCTGCGTTCGAAGTTCCGCACCGCCATCAAGAGCGTGCTCAAGGCTGTCAAGGCCGGCGACAAGACCCAGGCTTCCGAAGCCTTCAAGGCCGCCCAGAGCGTGATCGACTCCATCGCCGACAAGGGCATCTTCCACAAGAACAAGGCCGCTCGCCACAAGAGCCGCCTGGCCGCCAAGGTCAAGGCCCTGGCCACCGCCGCCTGATCTCAGGCCCGGTCGCGCTGCCCCCACAGCAGCGCCCCTCAAAAAAGGCTCGCCAATGGCGAGCCTTTTTGCTTTTTTCTAACCACACCGCCCACCTCATCAAGGTACGCCGAAGGCGACCGCCCCGAGTGGCATCCGACGATCCGGCTCTGCCGGTCGAATGGATGCGCCCCCTTGAGGGGGCCGGCGAAGCCGGTAGGGGGTGGGCCTCAATCAGGAATGATGCACCCCTCAAAGACCTGCAGATCGTTGTCCTTGGCGAAATTCATGACGAAATCCCAGGCCATCGGTTCGATCTTGCGCAGGGATTCGTTCACCACCACGCATTTCACGCCGCCCAGGGTCGTCGGGAAGCAATACGGGGAGTAGCCGATGTGGGAGCCGGGCCCGCCCTTCGCGCCCCCGGGCCGGAAGCACGACATGGCACCAGCCAGGCGCTCGGCCCAGTCGCTGGGGCGGAACTGCCGTCCGTTGGACGTGATGCCCTGGATGAAGACTTCACGTGGTTTGACTGCGGCAATGGCCGCAGCCGCCGGCGCTGCCGGAGTGGAGCTGGACACGTTGGAAGATCCCACGGTCTGTGCAATGGGTGCATTGACAGGTTGTACAGGCACGGCCGCCGGTCGTGTCGGCTCGCCGCGGTGGCTCGGCGCTTGCGCGGAAGGGTGATCCTGCGCCAACGCCGGGTCTGAGGTCACAGGGTCTGAAACTGTTGCCATCAGAAACGCCTTCCATTGTCCCTGGAGTTGGACACAATCGCAACATCGGTGCCAGTAGCCTTGCACCTTCATCGGGCTAGATCAAGGGACAACCCCTAGCCCGCAACACCACCGGCCGCCTCTCCGCATCTTCGGCAATCCCCATGCCGGCTTGATGACAGCCATCGGTGACATCCGTCATGCGCATTCCTTACAATGGTCCGGGCGCAGTCACCGTGCACTGCGCTTTTTTCATTGTCAGACCACAGCGAGATCCCCCATGACTGCCGCCGCGCCCATGCCCCATGTGATGCCCACCTACGGTCGCCTGCCCTTCGCCCTGTCGCACGGCCAGGGCTGCCGAGTCTGGGACACCGACGGCAAGGAGTACCTGGACGGTCTGGCCGGCATCGCCGTGAACACCCTGGGCCACAACCACCCCAAGCTGGTGCCGGCGCTGCAGGAGCAGGTCAGCAAGCTGATCCACTGCTGCAACTACTACCAGGTGCCGCTGCAGGAAGAACTGGCCGCCCACTTGGTGCGCCTCTCCGGCCTGACCAACGCCTTCTTCTGCAACTCGGGTCTGGAAGCCAACGAGGCCGCGCTCAAGATCGCCCGCAAGTACGGCCATGACAAGGGCATCGACCTGCCCGAGGTCGTCGTCTATGAAAAGGCCTTCCATGGCCGCTCGATCGCCACGCTGTCGGCCACGGGCAACCCCAAGGTGCAGGAAGGCTTCGCGCCGCTGGTGCCGGGCTTCGTGCGCGTGCCGCTCAACGACATCGCCGCACTGGAAGACGTGGCCGCGACGCGCCCCAAGGTGGTCGCCGTGTTCCTGGAGGTGATCCAGGGCGAAGGTGGCGTCAACCCAGCCACCAACGACTACCTGCGCGCCGTGCGCAAGCTGTGCGACGACAAGGGCTGGCTGCTGATGCTGGACGAAGTGCAGTGCGGCATCGGCCGCACCGGCAAGTGGTTCGCGCACCAGTGGGCCGGCATCCAGCCGGACGTGATGCCCCTGGCCAAGGGCCTGGGCTCGGGCGTGCCGGTGGGCGCGGTGGTGTGCGGCCCCAAGGCGGCCAACGTGCTCAAGCCTGGCAACCACGGCACCACCTTCGGCGGCAACCCGCTGGCCATGCGCGCCGGCGTCGAGACGCTCAAGATCATGGAGGCCGACGGCCTGCTTGAGAACGCCGCGAAGGTGGGTGCGCACCTCAAGGCCGCGCTGCAGCGCGAGCTGGGCGCCCTGCCAGGCTTCACCGAGATCCGTGGCGACGGCCTGATGCTGGGCATCGAGCTGGACCGCCCCTGCGGCGTGCTGCTGGGCCGCGCCGCCGAGGCCGGCCTGCTGCTGAGCGTGACCGCCGACAAGGTGATCCGCCTGGTGCCGCCGCTGATCCTGACCACGGCCGAGGCCGACCAGATCGTGGCCATCCTGGTACCGCTGGTCAAGCAGTTCCTGAGCGAAACCGCCAAGGCGTGAGCACCATGAAGCCTGGCCATACCCTGCTCAAGCATTACCTGCAGTTCAAGGACCTGCGCGCCCAGGAATACCACTACCTGTTCGAGCGCGCGGCCCTGATCAAGAAGCGCTTCAAGAACTACGAGAAGTACACACCCCTGGCCGACCGCACGCTGGCCATGATCTTCGAGAAGGCCAGCACGCGCACGCGTGTGAGCTTCGAGGCCGGCATGTACCAGATGGGCGGCTCGGTGGTGCACCTGACCACCGACGGCAGCCAGCTGGGCCGCAGCGAGCCCATCGAGGACAGCGCCAAGGTGATCTCGCGCATGGTCGACATCGTGATGATCCGCACCTACGAGCAGGCCAAGCTGGTGAAGTTCGCGGCCAACTCGCGCGTGCCGGTGATCAACGGGCTGACCAACGAGTACCACCCCTGCCAGATCCTGGCAGACATCTTCACCTTCATCGAGCACCGCGGCTCCATCGAAGGCAAGGTGGTGGCCTGGGTGGGCGACGGCAACAACATGGCCAACACCTGGCTCCAGGCGGCCGAACTGCTGGGCTTCACGGTGCACGTGAGCACGCCCAGCGGCTACGAGATCGACCCAGACGTGGCCGGCATCAGCGACACCAGCTGCTACAAGGTCTTCAAGGACCCGATGGACGCCTGCCGTGGCGCCCACCTGGTCACCACCGACGTGTGGACCAGCATGGGCTTCGAGGCCGAGAACGAGGCGCGCAAGAAGGCTTTCGCCGACTGGTGCGTGGACGCCGAGATGATGGGTGTGGCGGCGCCGGATGCGCTGTTCATGCACTGTCTGCCGGCGCACCGTGGCGAAGAAGTTGAAGCCGAGGTGATTGATGGGCCTCAATCGGTCGTTTGGGATGAGGCTGAAAACAGGCTGCACGTACAAAAGGTACTCATGGAGTACCTTTTGTTAGGCCGGATCGGCTGATCCATCTCCTGCTGGCTGGCTGCTGCATGCGGCGGTCTAGGCGCTTTGGCGTGACAGCGCGGGGCGCGGGATGTGGGGGTAGCTGGCCAGGCTTCTTTGTTGTCGGTCACGCCTGCGGCGTGACTGCCCTGTGCTGCTTATATGGATACCTCCCGTGGGCTTTGTTGCACAAATCGCCCCGCCTGAGCGGCGCCCGTAGACTGACAGCGTGACAGAAGCAAAGAACAGGCAGCGGAGCAAGTACCGCACGACGAACTGGAAGACGTACAACGCGGCGCTGAA
>JBMOQM010000014.1:0-30280 GCA_049322875.1 Pseudomonadota bacterium | reverse complement strand
AGAGCTATCGGCTCAAGGAGGCTGCCGCCCGCCTGGCCATCACGCCTGACCCCGCATAATCCAGCCGTCTTGCCTGGGGGAATTTGGGGTGGCCACAGGTGGGGGAATTTGAAGTGGCCATCGGGGGCGAACACGGCCAACCACGATGTTCTCAAGCACTTCAACTGTAGTCACAAGGAACCATCGGAGGCGTCAGCTCTGTAAAACGGATCTGGCACAAAGCAGTCCCTTCACTAGCACACACACCATGAACGACGACACCGCTCAGCAAAGCCGCCCATCAGTTGCGGACTTCCTTAGGACTCAAATTGAGGCAAGCGGGAAGACTCCATTCGAAATTGCAAGTGACTGCGGTTGGGACAATGAAAACGTCATCTCAATGCTCAAAGAGAGCAAGATGAAGCTACCGACAGCTAAGGTGAGCCTGCTTGCCCGATCGCTTGGCATTGACCCATACGACTTGCTGGAAGTGACCATGCAGGAATACCAGCCTGATGGCTGGGATGTCATTCAACAAATCTTGATGGCCCGATATGAGCGTGTCTCACGCACTTTCTGCACCTGCGGTTAGCCGATGCTAGAGCGAGTCCGAAGTTGCGCAGCTCATAGCCGGAATAGTGTCCGTGACACGCTCGATGGGGTAACGAACAAGGCACTAGCAATGTGAGCGCGACCTGTCCTTGGTTGCTGAGAACAGATGCGACAGTAACTGTCGCATCGGGTGTCCGAAATAGCATCTTGCGACAGTGACTTTTCATTCAAGACAGCGCGCCAAGCGCAGCAGTTAGAGGAATGACTGGCGCAAAAATGTCGCAACTGTCGCAAAAACCCGAAGAAAACAAAAAGCCCAGTCACTAGAACTGGGCTAAGTTGTTGATTTTAAACGCTGCCGGTGGTGGGTGCTGAGGGGTTCGAACCCCCGACCTACGCCTTGTAAGGGCGCCGCTCTACCAACTGAGCTAAGCACCCGGCAGTTTGAGGAAAGCTTTGTATTTTAGTTCAAAGCATCCTTGAGAGCCTTGCCCGGCCGGAATTTCGGCAGCTTGGCTTTCTTGATCTTGATGGTTTCACCGGTGCGCGGGTTGCGGCCGGTGCGTGCCGCACGCGTGGTGACGGCGAAAGTGCCAAAGCCCACCAGCGACACGGTGCCGCCTTTTTTCAGGGTGGTGCGTACGCCGCCGATCACGGCCTCGAGTGCGCGGCCAGCAGCAGCCTTGGAAATATCAGCCTGCTTGGCAATGTGATCAATCAACTCGGACTTGTTCACGAAAAATCCCCTCTGGAAGGTGCCAAAAAACGAGCCTGGTGATGTCTTCGCGGCGCTGGATGTGCGGATCGGGCGCCATGCGCGAGACCAACGGGAGAACCCCGCCCTGCCGAACCATTCTATGCTCAATCTTTGGGCACCCCCAGCGCCTCAAGGCCGTGGATGCACGCTTGACATGCGGCGCACATTCTGCCTGTGCCGCCCTGCCTTACTTGGCCTTGGCCACGATGTCCGGAATGGACCGCTTGAGGTAGTAGGCCATCGACCAGATGGTCAGGCCGCAGGCGATGTAGATCAGCCAGGTGCCGACGGTGCGCGCATGGATGTGCAGCCAGCCGAAGTCGCCGTCGTACAGCAGCAGCATGATGGCGGCCATCTGGGCGGCGGTCTTGAGCTTGCCCAGCATGTGCACCGCCACGCTGCGCGAGGCACCGATCTGCGCCATCCACTCACGCAGCGCCGAGATCGCGATCTCGCGGCCGATGATGATGAGCGCGACCACGGCGTTGACCCGCCCCAGCTCCAGCAGGATCAGCAGCGAGGCGCAGACCAGGAACTTGTCGGCCACCGGATCCAGGAAGGCGCCGAAGGACGAGGTCTGGTTGAGCTTGCGCGCCAGCCAGCCATCGAGCCAGTCGGTGAAGGCCACCACGGCGAACAGGCCGCAGGCCCACAGGTTGATGTCGGCCGGGGGGAGCGGCAGGTAGAACAGACCCACGATCAGCGGGATCGCCACGATCCGCGCCCAGGTGAGCAATGTGGGCAGATTCCAGAACATCCCGGGATTGTGCCTGCAAGCGAGGGTTCGCGCTCAGCGGTCCAGCGTCATCGGCTTGAACTTTCGCTGATCGTTGAAAAGGAAGGTCTCGTTGAACTTCCAGGGTTTGGGCAGCCGAGAGACATCACCGAACGGTGCAGCGCGGCGCACGGCGGCAATGGCCGTGTCCACCGTGTCCTTGGCCTGGCGCGGGTAGCGCATCACTTCGATGCGGCGGATGGAGCCGTCGGCATTGAGCTCGACGGTGAGCACAGGGATGGCCAGCAGGATGTCGGGCGGCTTGCCGGTGTAGGTGCCTTGCGGGTTGGCGGCCACCAGGCGGCGGGCAGCCTGCAGGCGCACCTCGGCCATGCTGCGCGACGGGGTGGGCGCGCCCAACGTGCGAGCCTGGCCCAGGCCATCCTTGGCGGCCTCGCGATCGGCCTGCGCATTGGCCGGGCTGCTGGTGGGCGTGCCGCCCGGGGCGGTGTCAGAGCGGCCGATGTTCAGGGTATCGCAACCGGTCGCGGCCAGCGCCAGGCTGGCACCCAACAGGCCGCGCAGCCAGCGCCCCAAGCGAGTGCGGCCGTGGGCACGGATGTCCTGCGATCCGGCAGGTTTGTCAGCGAAGGGCACGGTAGATCTCCTCGGCCAGTTCTTGTGAGATGCCATCGACGGAGGCCAGGTCGTCGACACTGGCCTGGGCCACGCCGCGCACGCCACCGAAGCGTTGCAGCAATTTTGCCCGGCGCTTGGGGCCCACGCCGGGGATGTCTTCCAGCTTGCTGCCACCGGTGCGCACACTGGCACGCTTGGCACGCATGCCTGTGATCGCGAAGCGGTGCGCCTCGTCACGGATCTGCGCCACCAGCATCAGCGCGGCGGAACTGGGCGCCAACTGCAGCTTGGGGCGGCCATCGGCGAAGACCAGCTCTTCCAGGCCCACCTTGCGGCCCTCACCTTTCTCCACGCCCACCAGCAGAGACAGGTCCAGGCCCAGCGATTCGAACACCTCGCGGGCCATGGCCACCTGCCCCTTGCCGCCATCGATCAGCACCAGATCAGGCATGCGTTCGAGCTTGCCACCACCGTAGCGGCGCAGCAGCACCTGCTTCATAGCGGCGTAGTCGTCGCCGCCGGTGATGTCGTTGATGTTGTAGCGCCGGTATTGCGAGGGCTGCATCTTGTGGCCTTCGTAGACGACGCAGGAAGCCTGCGTGGCCTCGCCCGCGGTGTGGCTGATGTCGAAGCATTCCATGCGCAAGGTGGCCAGGGCATCACCCTCGGCCTGCGCGTCCACGGCCAGGTCAAGCGCCTCGACCAGTGCACGGGTGCGTGACTGCTGCGAGCCCTCTTCGCTGAGCAGGCGGCTCAGGGCCAGTTCGGCACCCTTGAGCGCCATGTCCAGCCAGGCACGGCGCTCCTCGCGCGGCTGGCTGACCACATTGATGCGGCGCCCGGCCTGCTGGGACAAGGCCTCCACGAGGGCCGGGTCCACCGCATGGCTGAGCACCAGCAGGGTCGGTGCGCCACCATCCAGGTAGTGCTGGGCCATGAAGGCTTCCAGCACCCGAACCTCGGTGGCCAGGGCCAGGTCGGCCGGGGTGGCGTGGGCTTCGTCCAGCGCAGCGGCTTCATCGGGGGCCAGCACGTGATCCTGCACATGCACCGGGAAATGGGCACGATCACCCAGGTGGCGACCACCACGCACCATGGCCAGGTTCACGCAGGCACGGCCGCCTTCCACGCGCACGGCCAGGACATCGACGTCCTTCTCCAGGCCGGTGTCCACCGACTGCTGGTGCAGCACCTTGGACAAGGCGGCGATCTGGTTGCGGATCTCGGCCGCCTTCTCAAACTCCAGCCGGTCAGCGTGTTCCATCATCTGCGCCTGCATGGTGTCGAGCACCTCCTGCTGCTCGCCCAGCAGGAAGCGTTCGGCCTGGCCCACGTCACGGCGGTAATCATCAGGGGTGATGAAGTTGACGCAGGGACCGCTGCAGCGCTTGATCTGGTAGAGCAGACAGGGGCGCGTGCGGTGGTTGAAGACAGCGTCTTCGCAGGTGCGCAGCAGGAACACCTTCTGCAATAACTGAATCGTTTCCTTCACGGCCCAGGCATTGGGGTACGGGCCGAAGTAGCGGTGCTTCTTGTCGACGCCGCCCCGGTAGTAGGCCAGGCGCGGGAACGCGTGCGAGGCGATCTTCAGGTAGGGATAGCTCTTGTCATCGCGGAACAGGATGTTGAAGCGCGGCTTCAGCATCTTGATCAGGTTGTTTTCCAGCAGCAGGGCCTCGGCCTCGCTGCGCACCACGGTGGTCTCCATGCGCGAAATGCGCGAGACCATGTGGCCGATGCGCGTGCCGCCGTGGTTCTTCTGGAAATAGCTGGAGACGCGCTTCTTCAGGTCACGCGCCTTGCCGACATAGAGCACCTCGCCCAGGGCATCGAAGTAGCGGTAAACGCCGGGCAGGCCGGGCAACGCGGCGACCTCGCCGAGCAGACGCTCCCAGACGGCCTCGCGGTTGTCCACTGGTGGGGCATCGGGCTGGGCGTCGGGCAGGGAATCGGGTGCGTCGGCGGGCATGCCGTCGCTGGCGGGGACCTGGGTCATGGCCGCGAGGATAATCCAGCCATGCGCTGGGACATCTTCTGCAAGGTCATCGACAACCACGGCGACCTGGGGGTGTGCTGGCGGCTGGCGCGCGACCTGGCCGCGCGCGGGCACACCGTGCGCCTTTGGGTGGACGATGCTGCGGCCTTGCACTGGATGGCCCCGGAAGCCGCGCCTGAGGGCCCGGGACACCCCGGCATCACCGTGCTGGCCTGGCCTGCCGGCGATGCATCGCCGGCCCAAGCCTGGCCAGAACCCGGCGACGTGGTCATCGAGGCCTTCGGCTGCGACTTGCCCGCCGGCATCCTGGCCCGCATGCAGCGCCCTGCCCCGCCACGCTGGATCAACCTCGAATACCTGAGCGCGGAAAGCTATGTGGAGCGCAGCCATGGCCTGCGCTCGCCGGTGTTCAGCGGGCCCGGTGCCGGGCTGCTCAAGCACTTTTTCTACCCTGGCTTCACCGAACGCACCGGCGGGCTGCTGCGGGAGCCTGGTCTGGCCGGCCTGCGTGATGCCATTCAAGACAACCCCGCAGCACGCGCCCAGGCACTCGAAACCTTGGGCGTGCTCTGGCAAGCGGGCGAGCGCGTGGTCTCGGTGTTCTGCTACCCAGGGGCCCCCGTGCAGCCCCTGCTTCACCGACTCAGCCAGTTGTCACGAGCCTCGGGCGCGACCATCACCCATGTGCTGCTGACCCCAGGCGCCGCAACGCGGGACGCCCAGGCCTTGCCCGCCGCCCCCGAGGGCCTGCGCCTGCACCCGCTGCCCTACCTGCCCCAGCCGGCCTACGACAAGCTGCTGTGGGCCTGCGACTTGAACATGGTGCGGGGCGAGGATTCCGCCGTGCGCGCGCTGTGGGCCGGCCGGCCGCACGTCTGGCACATCTACCCACAGGACGACGGTGTGCACGACGGCAAGCTGCAGGCCTTCATGGACCGCTGGATGGCGTCGTGGCCCCCTGGCCTGGCTGCCGACGTGCAGACGCTGTGGCGCGCCTGGAACGGCTTGCCCACGCCCGGCACCGGCCTGAACGCCCTGGACACACTCTGGCAGCCCCCCGCCTTGGCGCTCTGGCAGGCACACAGCCGGCAATCCCTCGAGGAATTGGCGCGCCAGCCCGACTTGGTGACCCAACTACTTCAATTCGTCACTGCGCCGGGTTAAAATCGAAGGCTGTTCGCACTTTTTGTGCGCAAAACCTTTTGCTTTCCCCTTCCGCTTTCGGGAACCCACCCATGAAACTCGCTCAAGAAATCCGCGCCGGCAACGTGATCATGCAGGGCAAGGACCCGATGGTCGTCCTCAAGACCGAATACAGCCGTGGTGGCCGCGGCGCCGCCACCGTGCGCATCAAGATGAAGAACCTGCTGAACGGTGCTGGCGCCGAGCTGGTCTTCAAGGCCGACGACAAGATGGACCAGATCGTGCTGGACAAGAAGGAGTGCACCTACTCCTACTTCGCCGACCCGATGTACGCCTTCATGGACGCCGAGTACAACCAGTTCGAGATCGAAGCCGAGAACATGGGCGACGCCATCAGCTACCTGCAAGATGGCATGGAAGTCGAAGTGGTGTTCTATGACGGCAAGGCCATCTCGGTCGAACTGCCCACCACCATCGTGCGTGAAATCGAGACCGAGCCCGCCGTCAAGGGCGACACCTCCGGCAAGGTCATGAAGCCCGCCCGCGTGGTCGGCACCGGCTTCGAGATCCCCGTGCCCCTGTTCGTGGAATCGGGCGACAAGATCGAAATCGACACCCGCACGCACGAATACAAGAAGCGCGTGTGAGCGTTAATTTCCCATGATGAGAAAAGGCCACCCTGCGGTGGCCTTTTTTTGTGCACTGCAGCACATTTGCGACAATCTCGCGCGTGCCACCTAAAACATGGCATTCCATGGGCCGAGTGGCGCATGGTACGGTGGTGATTCGAGAGGGAGCAGAGGGAGAACACACTGAATGCAGGACGCCTCGATGACCATTTTGCTGGCGGAAGACCAGCAGGGTTCGCAGTCTGGACTGGGCCAAGCGCTCAGCCAACTGGGCCACCACGTGCTGGAGGCGAGCACGGCCCGTGAAGCCCTCACCCTGTTCCAGACACAGCGCCCGGATCTCGTGCTGGTCGACGTCGGCCTGCCCGGCGGCGAAGACGGCTATTGGCTGGCCCGCCAGGTGCGGGATGCCGAAGGCAGCCGCTGGACACCGATCATTTTCGTCTCCGGCCAGGAGCATGAACTCAGCCTCTGGGAAGGCATCGAGGCTGGCGGTGACGACTACCTGATCAAGCCGATCTCACCCGTGGTGCTGCGCGCCAAGCTGCACGCCATGCGCCGCCTGCTGCACATGCGCAACCAGTTGATCGCCGCCACGGAAGAACTGCGCGCCGCCAATGAGCGCCTGTCTCACCTGAGCTTCCATGACGACCTGACCGGCCTGGGCAACCGCCGCAGCTTCAACGAGCGCCTGCACACCCAGCTGGGTCAGTGCCGGCGCGAGCACAAGCCGCTCACACTGATTCTGTGCGACGTGGACCACTTCAAGCGCTTCAACGACAGCATTGGCCACGTCGAGGGCGACCAGTGTCTGCAAAACATCGCGCGCCTGATGCGCCTGGTCTGCCGGCGCCCAACCGACTTCGTGGCCCGCTATGGCGGCGAAGAGTTCGGCATCATCCTGCCCAACACGCCCAAGGCCGGCGCCATGACTTTCGCGCGTGCGCTGCAAAGCCTGGTGCGCACGCGCGGCCTGCCGCACCCGGATTCACCCGTCTCCGAGCACGTGACGCTGTCGGGCGGCATCACCACCGTGGTGCCGGATGACGACACCACCGTGCAGAGCCTGATCATGCGCGCCGACGAAGCGCTCTACGCCGCCAAGGTGCAGGGGCGCAACCGCTTCTTCAGCTTCGAGATGCAGCTGGACACCAACGAGCACCTGCAGCAAGGGCTGTGGGCGGTGAACAGCGGACTGGGGCGCCTGACCGAGGCCTGAACGGGGCCCAGTCAAGGCACCAGGGCTTGAGGCCCGGCGCCCTGCCCTCTATCCATCATCAAGGCGCCGATGCCGCCGACACCGCGCTCGCGGCTCTTGCCGCCGGTGCAGCAACAGTCGCGACCGTGGCCGGGCAACCTTGCGCACGGGCATAGCCCTTCAGGTAAGCGCGGCGCAGCGAGCCGGCCGTGATGGCCGCCGCCACGCGCTTGGAGTGGCGCTCCGCGCCCGTCAGGCGACGCACCCAGCCGCGGAAAGGCACGATGCCCGTCGTGGTGTCGCTGATCATGTTGATGGACGCCTTGCCCACCTGGTCCACGCCACGCTCGAGCAGACTGGCTTCGTTGCCCGTCTTGGGAGCGTCCAGATCGGCGCCCAGCGCGGCATCGAGCGCCTGGATGCGCTCGGTCAGGGCCGCGCATTCGCGCGCGGGCGGCTCGGCATAGGGCGACGCCAGCGCTTCTTTCAGTGCATCTGGGATCTTGGCCCGCACCAGGTTCAGGTCACCCAGAGGAGCGATGACGGCATCCCCCGCCTGGTTGATGTAGGCCCGTGTCGGCTGCGATGCACTGCTGGCAGGCGTAGCCGGTGTTGATGCCGCGGCATCAGGCGCGGCTGCGCTGTCAGCGGCCTGGGATGCAGGCTGCGCGATAACGGGGGTGGCCAGGCAAGCCAGGGCCATCAGCGAAAACGAGGCGAGGTATTTGGTTGTCATGTGTTGTTTGAAAAGGTCGGGGCGAACACAGGAAAGCGAAATGTCTGGGCCAGCCAGCGTCAGCGGGCACTCTGCCGGTAACGCGCCAACTCCGCCTTGAGCCAATCCGCGCTGCGGACAGGCGCCGCCGTGCCGCATCGCACCTCATAGGGCTTGCCGCTCATGCTGCTCTGGCTGCCAGCCCGCTCGATGAAAGCCTCGGCGGTCGGTGCCAGGCCCTTCTTGAGCAGGTAGTCATACTTCTGTTGCAGGTGCTCGCTGGCCTGGCGTGCGTCGTGCCAGGTGCCATTGCGCTGGAACTGGCAACCCGATTTGGCCAGGTGGGAGAACAGGTGCGCCACCTCGCGCCGGGTGGCCTCGGAAGACTCTGCAGCCAAGGCGCCGAAGACCGTGCACAGCAACAACAGGCTCAAGCAGAACGCCCGGATCGAATGGACAGTCATCGGCTGGCGCACCTCGGGTTCAGTCCGTGTTTTGGGCGATGCGCCAGAGCACGCCGGAAGGATCGAACAGGATGAAATCGCGCATGCGCCAGGGCCGCGCCTCGATGGGCGTCAGCTTCACGCCGTAGCGACCCGCGATATCGGCCTGCTCCACCCGGGCGTACCAGGCATCCACGTCCTCGACCAGCAGGTGCATCATCAGGTTCTCGGCCAGCTCCTTCACGTAGAACTGCTGCAGCAGGAAGCTGACGTTCTCGTGGTGAAAGTAGGCAATGCCATCGCTGTCCGAGGCCATCGTGAAACCGATGTCCTGGTAGAAGCGCTTGGACTGCTCGAAATCCTTGGCAGGCACGAAGGCCTTGAGTTCCACGGTGCGCAGGTTTGCCATCCACCCTCCCCGGTGTCGCGATGTCGTTGTGCGCGGGGATTATGGCACCGTGCGATGCCTGATCGCCCCCACCCCGTTGGGGGGCCTTGTAGCGAACTCAGGCTGGCCGCTGGTGGGCCAACTTCATGACTTCGGCCGCCGTATGGTGCTTGAGCTTGTGGTCGGACCACACCTGGCGCCAGCGACGCGCGCCGGGCAGGCCGCTGTACAGGCCCAGCACATGGCGCATCACCTGGGGCCAGCGCACCTCGCCATGTGGCCAGCCGTGCGTGCGTTCGACCTGCGCATCGGCATAGGCAGCGATCGCGGCCTCGACTTGCTCGCGCGTGGGCGCATCCGTGCGCGCTGGCTGGTTGAAGAAGCGCTCGTCCCACTCGGCCAGCAACCAGGGTGTGTGGTACGCCGCGCGGCCCAGCATCACGCCGTCCAGCGCCACGCCGTCGATCGCGGCGCCCGGCTGCAACTGCGCCAGCGCCTGGTCGTTGTCGGCCAGGCCGCCATTGAGCACGATGGTCAGGTGCGGGAAATCCTGCTTCAGGCGGTGCACGAACTCGTAGCGCAGCGGGGGGATGTCACGGTTCTCTTTCGGGCTCAGGCCCTTGAGCCAGGCATTGCGCGCGTGCACGATGAACACTTGGCAGCCCACGTCGGCGATGGTGCCGACGAAATCGCGCACGAAATCGTAGCTTTCGATCTTGTCGATGCCGATGCGGTGCTTGACGGTGATGGGCATGCGCGGGTCGTTGCCCGTGGCGTCCATCATGGCCTTGATGCAATCGGCCACCAGCGTGGACTCGTTCATCAGGCAGGCCCCGAAGGCGCCACGCTGCACGCGCTCGCTGGGGCAGCCGCAGTTCAGGTTGACTTCGTCATAGCCGCGCGCCAGGGCCAGCTTGGCGCACTCGGCCAGGTCGGCCGGTTCGCTGCCGCCCAGTTGCAGCGCCACCGGATGCTCGGACTCGTTGTAATCCAGAAAGCGCAGCATCTTGCCGTGCACCAGCGCGCCGGTGGTCAGCATCTCGGTGTACAGGCGGGCGTGCTGGCTGAGCTGGCGGTGAAAATATCGGCAATGGGTGTCAGTCCAGTCGAGCATGGGCGCCACGCAGGCGCGCCAGGGGCTCAGGCCGGTCTTGGGATCGATCAGGGCGCTCATCGGGAAACAACAGACAGCAGCAGGCGGCAGGGAAACTCAAGGCATGAAGCGCCTGCGCGTCAGGTGGATCAGGCGTCCTTCAGATCACGCAGCGGGTGGGCGTGCGCCGGCCAGACCGGATCGAAGAAAGCCTGCACCATCTCGGGCGTGACCTCGGCCAGTGTGGCCGGGCTCCAGCGGGGCTGGTGGTCCTTGTCGACCGCCAGGGCGCGCACGCCCTCCACCGTCTCGCTGGCCGCGCCCTTGCGCAGGTTGAAGCAGTGGCGGACCATATCACGTTCCATGCGGAATTCATCGGCCAGGGCCATGCCGCGCGCACGACGAATCTGCTCAAGCGTGACGCACATCATCAATGGCGAGTGGCCGGCCATCTGCGCCAGGGTTTGGCGGGCCCAGTCGCTGTCGTCCGCCTGCAGCGAGGCGGTGATCGCGGCCACGTCGGGCAGCGAGAAGTGCTTGTCGATCTGCGCATGCAGCCCGGCCAGCGTGGGGGCGTGCAAACCTGGCGCCGGATGGGCCGCCGCGTGGGCGCAGAGGCGTTCGGTGAGTTCGGCGCCGCTCTCAACAGGGCTGGCTTTCAGCCCGTCGAGCAGCTCGCACAGGCTGGCGGCTTCGGCCTGCATGTCGGCCAGGCCCAGGGCCAGCGCATCGCCCGCGTTGATGTGCGGGCCGACCACGCCCAGGTACTCGCCCACATGGCCCTTGCAGCGCGACAGGAAGTAGCCACCGGCCACGTCGGGGAACAGGCCAATGCGCGTCTCGGGCATGGCCATGCGCACGGTTTCCGTCACCACGCGCAGCGAACAGCCCTGGGCCAGGCCCATGCCGCCGCCCATGGTGATGCCTTCCATCCAGGCCACGAAGGGCTTGGGGTAGACATGGATCAGGTGGTCGAGCGCGTACTCTTCGGTGAAGAAGTCGTCGATGGCGAGGTCGCCCGTGGTGGCAGCCTCGTGCATGAAGCGGATGTCACCGCCAGCGCAGAAGTGCGTGGCCGAAGGCTTGCCTTCAACAGGTGCGCGGGCCGAGCCACGCAGCAGCACGCCGTGCACGGCCTGGTCGTCAGCCCAGGCCAGCAACTGGCCATGCAGGCTGCGCACCATGGACAGGGTCAGCGCGTTGAGCGCCTTGGCGCGGTCCAGGGTGATGATGCCCAGGCCCCCGATGACCTCGGTCTGGATCAAGCTGTTCGATGTCATCGCGCTCCGTACTGCAGTGTGGTGCCGGACGCAGCAGCCCGCCCGGATGGCTGGCAGGAGGATAGCCCAAACGGGGGGACATCGTGCGACGGCCAGGGGGCTGGCCGCCGCCTAAATCGCTCAGATCCGCGCGATGATGCGCTCGATGTTCCGCTCTGCGAACGCAGCCGTCGACAGAGCCGGGTTGGCCACCAGCGAATCGGGGAACAGCGACGAATCCATCACGTACAGGCCCGGGTAGTTCTTGACCTGGCCGATGTCGTCCGTGGCCAGGCCCAACGGCACGCCGCCCAGCGGATGGTAGGTGGCGTTGTCGCCCACCGTCTTGCCGCCGAACCAGGCCTTGCTGTAGGTGGAGCCGTTGACCTTGTTGATCTTGTCGTAGACCGAGCGGGCGCTGGTGACCGGCTCGTCCTTGGCCGTGTTGGACCACTGCAGCACCGCCTGCTGCTTTTGCGCGTCGTAGTTGAAGCGCCCCAGCTCCGGCGTCTGCGTCATCGTGATGTGCGCCGTGGTGAAGGTGTCGATGCCCAGCGGCATGGCGATGTTCATCGAGTAGACCTGGTTGCCGCGGTGGTCGTAGGCATCGATGCCGGTGGCCGGCAGCACCGAGGTCTTGGCGCCCGTCGACGTGAACACGTTGCGCACCGAGAAGATCTCGCCGTTGGAGCTCCAGCGCGTGCCCACGTGTTCATTGAGCTTGGGCAGCGTGCCGGTGGCGCGGGCCTTGACCAGCAGCTGCGTGGTGCCCATGGAGCCGCCGCCCAGGAAGAGCCGGTCGCAGCTGATGGTGCGCGTGGCCAGCACGGTGCCGGACACATCGATCTGCTTGGTGGACACCACATAGCGGCCGTCGCTGGCCTGCGTGATGGACGTGACTTCGGTCAACGGCTGGATGCGCACCAGGCCCGTGCCCACGGCCTCGGCCAGGTAGGTCTTGTCCAGGCTCTTCTTGCCGTAGTTGTTGCCGAAGCCGCCTTCGCTGCCCAGCGCCGACTTGGGCACCAAGCCGGCTTCTTCCTGCTCCATGTAGGCCATGTCGTAGCCCGAATCCAGCGTGCGCCACTGGAAGCCCGCCTTCGCAGCCTGCGCGCAGGCCACGCGGGCGTACTTGTGATAGGCGCTGGCCTGGTAGTAGGCCGGGCGGATCATGTTGGCACCCAGGCCCTTGAGCGCACGCGGGTAGTAGACGTTGTAGAGCTCGTTGATGTCGATGCTGGAAGGCAGGATGCGCTGCAGCGTCTGGCGGTACGGCGTGATCAGCATGGCCAGGTTCACCAGCGAACCACCGCCCACGCCGCGGCCCAGGTAGACCTCCATGTTCGGCGAAGACACCACATCCAGGATGCCGGCCGACACGGGCACCTTCAGCAGGCTGCTGACGGGAATGATGCCGAACACGGTGGAGAACACGGCCGTGATGCGGTCCTTGAACCACATGGCGCGGTCGTCAGGCGAGAACGGCTTGCAGAAGATCTTGCCGTCCTTGCCCGGGGTGTTCCACAGGCGGCCCATCTCCAGCACGGTGACGGGTTGACCAGCCTGAGCCAGACGCAGCGCAGTGACGGCACCGCCGTAACCGGAGCCCACCACCAGGTTGGGCACATGCTCGTTGGCCTGGGCCGCGTAGGCCTCGTCGGTCATCATGCCGGCCAGCATGCCCACCGTGGGCGCTGCCGCCATCGACAGCAGCTTGCCGGGCATGGCCACACTGGCCAGGCCCAACTGGCCACCGACCGCCAAAACCCGCTGTCCCCACAGGCGCCGATTCATCTTGTTGTCCATGAGTTTGTCTCCTGATCCAAATGCATTGAAAGATGCATGGATGCTAGAAAACGAAGGCCGGCGTGACATTCGCCACGCCGGCCACTCATTCACCGAATCAGCCAAAACCCGGGAAACTCCTCAGACAGAGCCCCAGGGGGAAACCATCAGCCGATCAGGCCTGGGATTCGCGCGAGGCGCGCTTGCGGTCGTGTTCCTTCAGGTGGCGCTTGCGCAGGCGCACCGACTTGGGCGTGATCTCGACCAGCTCGTCGTCGTCGATGAAGTCCACGCCGTACTCCAGCGTGAGGTCGATCGGAGGCGTGATCTTGATCGCGTCTTCCTTGCCGGACACGCGGAAGTTGGTCAGCTGCTTGGTGCGGGTGGCGTTCACGACCAGGTCGTTGTCGCGGCTGTGGATGCCGACGATCATGCCTTCGTAGACCGGGTCGTTCGGCTTGACGAACATGCGACCGCGGTCGTCCAACTTGCCCAGGGCGTAAGTAAAGATTTCGCCTTCGTCCATGGAGATCAGCACGCCGTTCTTGCGGCCGCCGATGTCACCCTTGTGGGCTTCGTAGCCGTCGAAGATCGACGAGATCAGGCCGGAGCCGCGCGTCAGGTTCAGGAACTCGTTGCTGAAACCGATCAGGCCACGGGCGGGGATGCGGTACTCCAGGCGCACACGGCCACGGCCGTCCGGCTCCATGTTGATCATCTCGCCCTTGCGCAGGCCCAGGGCCTGCATCACGCCACCCTGGTGAAGCTCTTCCACGTCGGCGGTGACCAGTTCCATCGGCTCGCTCTTGACGCCGTCGATGTCCTTGAACATCACGCGGGGCTTGGAGACGGCCAGCTCGTAGCCTTCACGGCGCATGTTTTCCAGCAGGATGGTCAGGTGCAGTTCGCCCCGGCCGCAGACCTCGAAGATGCCGTCTTCGTCGGTTTCCTTCACGCGCAGGGCCACGTTATGCTGCAGTTCCTTCTGCAGGCGGTCCCAGATCTGGCGGCTGGTCACGAACTTGCCTTCGCGGCCGGCCAGCGGCGAGGTGTTCACGCAGAAGTTCATGGTCAGCGTGGGCTCGTCCACCTTCAGCATGGGGAGCGGCGCGGGATTGGCCGGGTCGGTCACGGTCACGCCGATGCCGATGTCCTCGATGCCGTTGATCAGCACGATATTGCCGGGCGTGGCTTCAGTCACCTGCACGCGGTCCAGGCCCTGGAAGGTCAGCACCTGGTTGATACGGCCCTTGATGGTCTTGCCATCGGGGCCTTCCATCACGACCACGTCCTGGCCCGGCTTGGCCGTGCCCTGGCTGATGCGTCCCACGCCGATGCGACCCACGAAGGTGGAGAAATCGAGTGCCGAGATCTGCAGCTGCAGGGGGGCCTTGGGGTCACCCTTCTGGGCAGGCACGTGCTTGAGCACGGTGTTGAACAGGGCCGACATGTCGGGGCCCCACTGCTCGCCAGGTGCGCCTTCTTCCAGCGAGGTCCAGCCGTTGATGCCCGAGGCGTACACCACGGGGAAATCCAGTTGCTCGTCGGTGGCACCCAGCTTGTCGAACAGGTCGAAGGCGGCGTTGATGACGGCGTCGGGCTTGGCACCGGGCTTGTCCACCTTGTTGACGACGACGATGGGCTTGAGGCCCAGGGCCAGGGCCTTCTTGGTCACGAAGCGCGTCTGCGGCATCGGGCCTTCCTGCGCGTCGATCAGCAGCACCACGCCGTCCACCATGGACAGGGCGCGTTCAACTTCACCGCCGAAGTCCGCGTGGCCCGGGGTGTCGACGATGTTGATGTGCGTGCCTTCCCAGCTCACGGCGCAGTTCTTGGCCAGGATGGTGATGCCGCGCTCGCGTTCGATGGCGTTGTTGTCCATCACGGTGTCGACGACCTTCTCGTGGTCGGCGAAGGTGCCGGACTGGCGCAGCAGTTGGTCGACCATGGTGGTTTTGCCGTGGTCAACGTGGGCGATGATCGCAATGTTGCGGATTTGAGTGCTCATGGGAGGCTCGGTTTCTTTGGAAATCGGGTCAGGCCGCCGCAGCGGCTGGGGGATCAGGAGGTGGTGACTGGTGCGCCCGCTATCGGAATAGGGATCGGGGCATCTGCCGTGGCATCGATCTGGCCTTGCACCTCCAGGGGGCTCAGCAAGCGGGAGGGAATCAGTTCTCCCTCCTTCACATGGGCACTGCCCAGGAAAATACGTGGACGCTGGTCTCGCGTCGCAGCCGGATTGTGGCCGTATACCCGCACGGCCTCCATGTTCGGCAAAGTGGTACGGCGGCGCAAGCCAGTCAGGAAACGCCCTGCGTCCTCGTCGGACAAGAGCGTGTCGGGCCAGTGCGTCACCAGCACGTCCAGCGGCTGCAGGAAGGCATCGCGCTCGGGTTCGGTCATGGCCAGCAGCGCATCCAGCGTCACGGCGCCGTCGAGCGACACCAGGCCGCTGCCCGTGCGGCGCAGGGCCGTGAGGTGGGCGCCACAGCCCAGCGCCTCGCCGATGTCCTCGGCCAGGGTGCGGATGTAGGTGCCCTTGGAGCAGCGCACGTCGATCATCAGGACGTCATCGTGCCAATCCAGGATGTCGATCGCGTGAATGGTCACGCGGCGCGCCTGGCGCTCGATCTCCACGCCTTCGCGGGCGTATTCGTACAGCGCCCTGCCCTGGTGCTTGAGCGCCGAGTGCATGGGCGGCACCTGGTCGATCGGGCCGGTGTAGCGGGCGCAGGCCTGCTCGATGGCCTCGCGGGTGGTGGCCACGGGGCGGGTGCTCAGCACCTCGCCCTCGGCATCGCCCGTGCTGGTACGCACGCCCAGCTTCACGGTGGCGGTGTAACGCTTGTCCGCGTCCAGCGCCACTTGCGAGAACTTGGTGGCCGCGCCGAAGCACAGCGGCAAGAGGCCCGTGGCCAGCGGATCGAGCGTGCCGGTGTGGCCCGCCTTGTCGGCACGCAACAGGCGCTTGACCTTCTGCAGCGCATCGTTGCTGGACCAGCCCAGGGGCTTGTCAAGCAGCAGCACGCCGTGGAGGGACCGACGCGGCAAGCGCGCGGGCCGGCCTTGCGGGGCGGTGGCCTGGGCGATCGGGGTGTCGGTCGTGGCGTTCATGGTGAGGTACGGCGGCAGGGCGGCAGGCGGATCAATCGTCCTTGGCCTTGTCGGCCACGGCCTTGTTGATCAGTGCGCTCATCTCGGCCGCACGCTCGGTGGTGCGGTCGAAGTGGAAGTGCAGCGTCGGCACCGTGTGGATCTGCAGGCGCTTGAACAGGCCGTTGCGCAGGAAACCTGCGGCCTCGTTCAAGGCCTCCTCGCACTCGTCGGGCTTGCCAATCAGCAGCGAGAAGAACACCTTGGCATGGGCGTAGTCGGGCGTCACCTCGACGCTGTTGATCGTGACCATGCCGATGCGCGGGTCCTTGAGCTCACGGATGAGCTCGGCCACGTCGCGCTGGATCTGGTCCGAGACACGCAGGCTGCGGTTGGGGGTGGAGCGTTTATGGCGCATGGTGAATTCCTGCCGTGAAACGGCGCTGGCTCTTTCAAGCACAAACCCCGCCTGCGGTGGGCAGGCGGGGTTGTGTGGGGGAGCCTGCGCGGTGGTTTACAGCGTGCGGGCCACTTCCTTGATTTCGAAGAACTCGAGGACGTCGCCTTCCTTGATGTCGTTGTAGCCCTTGATGTTGAGGCCGCACTCGAAGCCTTCCTTGACTTCCTTGACATCGTCCTTGAAGCGCTTGAGGCCCTCGAGCTCGCCGGTGTAGATGACAACGTTCTCGCGCAGCAGGCGCAGACGGGCGCTGCGACGCACCACACCGTCGGTGACCATACAGCCCGCGATCGTGCCGATCTTGGAGGCCACGAACACCTGGCGGATCTCGGCAGAGCCGATGACTTCCTCGCGCTGCTCCGGGGCCAGCATGCCGGACATGGCTGCCTTCACCTCATCCACGGCGTCATAGATGATGTTGTAGTAGCGGATGTCCACGCCGTTGTGCTCGGCCAGCTTGCGCGCGCCGGCATCGGCACGCGTGTTGAAGCCGATGATGACGGCCTTCGACGCGATGCTGAGGTTGACGTCCGACTCGCTGATGCCACCGACGGCGGCGTGCACGATCTGGACCTTGACCTCGGGCGTCGACAGCTTGAGCAGCGAGGCAGCCAGAGCTTCCTGCGAGCCTTGCACGTCGGCCTTGATGATCAGGCCCAGGGTCTGGACATCGCCCTGACCCATGGTCTCGAACATGTTCTCCAGCTTGGCGGCCTGTTGCTTGGCCAGCTTGACGTCGCGGTACTTGCCTTGGCGGAAGGTGGCGATTTCACGGGCGCGGCGCTCGTCGGCCAGCACCATGAACTCGTCACCGGCTCCCGGCACCTCGGTCAGGCCCTGGATTTCCACCGGGATGGAAGGACCGGCCTCGGTGGCAGCCTTGCCGTTTTCGTCCAGCATGGCGCGCACGCGGCCATAGCTGGAGCCAGCCAGGACCACATCGCCGCGCTTGAGCGTACCGGATTGCACCAGCACGGTCGCCACGGGGCCGCGGCCCTTGTCCAGACGGGCTTCGATCACCAGGCCCTTGGCCATGGAGGTGACAGGCGCCTTGAGTTCCAGCACTTCGGCCTGCAGCAGCACTTGCTCCAGCAGGTCGTCGATGCCGGTACCCACCTTGGCCGAGACCGGCACGAAGGGCGAATCACCGCCGTATTCTTCCGGCACGACCTCTTCGGCGACCAGTTCCTGACGGACGCGCTCGGGGTTGGCACCCGGCTTGTCGATCTTGTTGATGGCCACGACGATGGGCACACCCGCCGCCTTGGCATGGTGGATGGCTTCCTTCGTCTGGGGCATGACACCGTCATCCGCAGCCACGACCAGGATCACCAGGTCGGTGGCCTTGGCACCACGGGCACGCATGGCCGTGAAGGCCTCGTGACCCGGGGTGTCCAGGAAGGTGATCATGCCGCGCGGCGTGTCGACGTGATAAGCGCCGATGTGCTGCGTGATGCCGCCAGCTTCACCAGAGGCGACACGCGTGGTGCGGATGTAGTCCAGCAGCGAGGTCTTGCCGTGGTCGACGTGACCCATGACGGTCACGACCGGTGCGCGCGGCAGGGCCTCTGCCGTCTGATCCTCGTGTTCTTCCTCGAGGAAGGCATCCGGATCATCCAGCTTGGCGGCGAAGGCCTTGTGGCCCATTTCCTCGACGAGGATCATGGCCGTTTCCTGGTCCAGTTGCTGGTTGATGGTGACCATCTGGCCCAGCTTCATCATCTGCTTGATGACTTCGGAGGCCTTGACCGACATCTTGTGCGCCAGGTCGGCCACGGAGATCGTCTCGGGCACATGCACCTCGATGATCTGCGGCTCGGTCGGCGCCACGAAGTTGGACGAGCTCTCGCCACGGTCACCACCGCGACGGCCACCACGGCCACCCGGGGCCTTCCAGCTGTTGCGGCCAGCGCCAGAATCGTTGCGACCCTTGTTGGCTGTGGGCGCGCCACGCTTCTTGGCGTCGTCGGCCCAGCTGGAGGACAGCTTCTCGGACTTGACGGACTTCTTGTCACCCGGCTTGGCGGCACCAGCGGGCGCGGGGGCGCCAGCCGCCGTCTTGGGCTTGTGGATGGTGCCCTTGATGCCCGCGGCGGCCGCATCGGCCGGCTTGGGCGCCACTTCGGGCTTCTTGGCGGTCAGCACCTTCTTGGGGGCGGCCATCATCGCGCGGATGGCGGCGGCCTCGGCCTCGGCGGCCTTGCGGCGGCGCTCCAGGTCACCCAGGCGCTTCTGCTCTTCGGCTTCGATGTCTGCGGCCTTGACCACGCGCACGGCCGGAGCCGGTGCGGGGGCAGGTGCCGGCGCTGCAGCGGTGGCTTCAGCCACGGCGGGCGCAGGCGCCGCGGCTTCGGCCGGCGCGGCCACTGCCACGGTTTCACCTTGCGCGGCAGCAGCAGCGGCTTCGGCACGTGCTTGCTTGGAGGCGCGGGCGGCAGAGTTCAGGGCAGCGGCTTCGGCCTGTGCAGCGGCTTGCGCAGCGGCGCGGCGGGCGGCAGCTTCAGCCTTGGCGGCTTCGCCATCAGCAGCGGGTGCGCTGTCAGCGGCTTCACGGGCAGCGCGCTCGGCGGCTTCGCGGGCAGCCTGGGCTTCACGCTCACGGGCTGCGGCGGCCTCACGCTCGGCGCGCTCCTGCTCTTCACGCAGGCGGCGCTGCTCGGCCAGGGCTTCTTCCTGGCGGCGCAGTTCCTCGGCCTGGGCGCGGGCTTCTTCTTCACGGCGCTGCAGATCGGCGGCCTCTTCGGCAGCGGCTGCCGCCTCGTCGACACCGTCTTCGCGCTTGACGAACACACGCTTCTTGCGCACTTCGACCTGGATGGTGCGGGCCTTGCCCGAAGCGTCGGCCTGCTTGATTTCGGTCGTCGACTTGCGGGTCAGCGTGATCTTCTTGCGGTCGGCGCCGGCAGAGCCGTGCGACTGACGCAGGTGATCGAGCAGACGTTCCTTGTCGGCTTCCGTGAGCACGTCATCGGGCTGCGCCTTGGCGACGCCAGCCGAATGAAGCTGCTCCAGCAGTGTCGCAGCCGGGCGGTTCAGCTCCGCGGCGAATTGTGCGACGGTGGTCACGGCCATTGTGTTGATCCTTGCGATGTGCTTTGTGCGGTGTTCGAGGTCTTGGAAGTGTGGGGCGCGCGTGTGATCAGTTGACGAACCAGTGCTCGCGGGCCTTGAGGATCAAGGCTTTGGCCTGCTCGTCGTCGATGCCGGTCAGCTCGACCAGTTCATCGACGGCCAGATCGGCCAGATCGTCGCGGGTGTGGATGCCACCTTCAGCCAGCTTGGCGATCAGCTCAGGGGTCAGACCTTCCAGACCCTTGAGGCTCTCGGACAGCGCTTCGACTTCTTCTTCCTTGGCGATTTCCATGGTCAGGAGCGCGTCCTTGGCGCGGGTGCGCAACTCGTTGACCGTGTCTTCGTCGAAGGATTCGATCTCCAGCATTTCCTGCAGCGGCACGTAGGCCACTTCTTCCAGGCTGGTGAACCCTTCGGCGATCAGGATGTCGGCGACCTCTTCGTCCACATCCAGTTTCTCGACGAACAGCTTGCGGATCGAGCTGGACTCGACCTCTTGCTTCTCGGCCGATTCCTCGGCCGTCATGATGTTGATCTTCCAGCCTGTGAGCTCGGAAGCCAGACGCACGTTCTGGCCGCCACGGCCGATGGCGATGGCGAGGTTTTCCTCGTCGACCACCACGTCCATGCCGTGCTGCTCTTCATCGACGAAGATCGACTGCACGTTGGCCGGAGCCAGGGCGCCGATCACGAACTGGGCCGGGTCTTCCGACCACAGCACGATGTCCACGCGCTCGCCAGCCAGTTCGTTGGTCACGGCGGTGACGCGCGAACCGCGCACGCCGACGCAGGTGCCGATCGGATCGACACGCTTGTCGTGCGACAGCACAGCGATCTTGGCGCGCGAACCGGAATCACGGGCGCAGCTCTTGATCTCCAGCAGGCCCTGCTCGATCTCGGGCACTTCCTGGCGGAACAGCTCGATCATGAAATCAGGGGCGCTGCGCGACAGCATGATCTGCGGGCCACGGGCCGCGGAATCGATGCCGGCGATGTAGGCGCGAACGCGGTCACCCGAACGGAGGTTTTCCTTCGGGATCATCTCGGTGCGCTTGAGTCGGCCTTCGACACGGCCCGACTCGACGATGATGTCGCCCTTGTCCAGACGCTTGACGGTGCCGACGAAGATCTTCTCGCCACGGGCGAGGAAGTCGTTGAGCAGTTGCTCGCGCTCGGCGTCACGGATCTTCTGCAGGATGACCTGCTTGGCGGCCTGGGCGCCGATACGGCCGATGGGCACGGATTCGACGGACTCTTCGATGTAGTCATCGACTTCGATGTCGGGGATCTGCTCTTCGGCTTCGAACAGCAGGATCTCGGCGTCGGGCAACTGCAGGCCGGCCTCGTTGGGCACGACGTGCCAACGACGGAAAGTTTCGTACACGCCGGACTCGCGGTCGATGGACACGCGGATGTCGACCTCGCCGCTGTAAAGCTTCTTGGTGGCCGAGGCCAGAGCGGACTCGACGGCGCCGAAGACGACATCGCGGTCCACGCTCTTCTCGCGCGAAATGGCATCCACCAACATCAAGAGTTCACGGTTCATTTGTTTTGATCTCCGAGTTCCTGCACCTCTGGGGCGGCAGTGTCATCGACAGCCGGGGTTGCCGCCCGACGGCCGCGTCCTTTGAAGTCGATCACGGGCACCAGACGGGCCTCGCGGACTTCATCGAACGTGAATCCCAGCACCTGCTCGACGGCGGTCTTGCCCTCGCCCTGCTTGAAGACGATCTGCCAGCTGGCAGGCACTTCGCCCTGGGCGGGCACGGCGTCGAGCACGCCTTTGTATTTCTTGCGGCCCTGGAAGGCCAGCTTGAGCGTGATTTCGACCTCTGTCCCGACGAAACGGGCGTAGTGCGCCTCGGTCTTGAGGGGGCGGTCGAGCCCGGGGGATGAAACCTCCAGGCGGGCGTAATCGGTGTTGGCCACTTCCAGCGCGTACTGCAGCTGGCGGGTGACTTTTTCGCAGTCTTCGACGGTGACGAACTCACCGGGCAGATCGTAGGCCTGACCCGGGAGGCGGTCGATGTACACGCGCAGCAATCCCTGCGGGCTGCGTTCGCAGTCCACAAGTTCGTAACCCAAGCCGGTCACCGTGTCTTCAACAGCCTTCAACCAGTTCATGCACCCTTGCCAATTCGATCAGGCACCTGCCGCACCCCAGAAACAACTTCCGGGAAGAACCAACAGGCGTCCTGAAACGCCAATGCAAAAAAAATGGGCTGGATTCCTCCGCCCACACAACTACGTGTCACAAGACGTGCCGCAAGCTTATCGAACGCCCTGATTAATCAAAGCAAAGGAAAGAGCCTTGCGAGCCAATCCAGGATTTTACCCTGAGGAATGCACTGCAGCAAGACTTACCCCTCAAATTCAGGCGGACGGCCATGCGCGTGCCACAATCCGCCCCGTTTTAGCCATCCTCTCCTGGAGACCTCATGGGATTTCTCGCCGGCAAACGACTGCTGATCACCGGACTGCTGTCCAACCGCTCCATCGCCTACGGCATCGCCAAGGCCTGCAAGCGCGAGGGGGCCGAGCTGGCCTTCAGCTACGTGGGCGAGCGCTTCAAGGACCGGATCACCGAATTTGCCAAGGAATTCGATTCAACCCTGATTTTCGACTGCGACGTGGGCAGTGACGAGCAGATCGAGGCGCTGTTTGCCGATCTGGCCAAGACCTGGCCCAAGTTCGACGGCTTCGTGCACTCCATCGGCTTCGCCCCCCGCGAGGCGATCGCCGGTGACTTCCTGGAGGGCCTGTCGCGCGAGGGCTTCCGCGTAGCGCACGACATCTCCAGCTACAGCTTCCCGGCACTGGCCAAGGCCGCCCTGCCCTACCTGAACGACAAGGCCGCCCTGCTGGCCCTGACCTACCTGGGCGCCGAACGGATCGTGCCGGCCTACAACACCATGGGCCTGGCCAAGGCCTCGCTGGAAGCCAGCGTGCGCTACACCGCCGCCAGCCTGGGCCCCAAGGGCATCCGCGCCAACGGCATCTCGGCCGGCCCGATCAAGACCCTGGCCGCCTCGGGCATCAAGGGTTTCAGCAAGATCCTGGACGTGGTCGAGCAGAACGCCCCGCTGCGCCGCAACGTCACCATCGACGACGTGGGCAACGTGGCCGCCTTCATGCTGTCGGACCTGGCCGCGGGCGTGACGGCCGAAATCACCTATGTGGATGCCGGTTTCAGCCACGTCATGGGTGGCCTGAGCGAACTGGGCTGATCGCCCAGCCGCCGCCTGCGCTCAGTGCAGGTCGATGATGTCGATCACCGGCGGCACCAGCCAGCGCAAGGGCACGCGGCTTTCGCCCATGCCCGAGGTGACGTAGACCGGCACGGGGGCCCAGTCGTGCAGCCCCCGGTCGAAACCGTTCTCGCTGGCGATCACCTTCTTGTACAGGCCCGGCAGCCGGATCTGGCCACCGTGCGTGTGCCCGGCCAGCACCAGCCTGGCCATGCCCGGCTCCAACTGCATGGCCGAATCCGGGTTGTGCATCAGCACCACGATGGGTTTGTCATGTGGCGCCGCCTGCACGGGCGCGATGCCGTCCTTGCCCGCCCAGCGATCACCCATGCCCACCAGCGTGAAGCTGCCCAGATCGGCATGCGTGTACTCGACCGGCGTCACGCCCAGGGACACCAGGGTCTGGTGAAGCTCGCGCTCCAGCCGGGGGCCGGGGCGCTGTTCATCATGGTTGCCCGGCACAGAATAGGCCGGCATGGTCAGGCGCTTGAGGGGCGCCAGCAACGTGGTCAGGTTCTGGTCCGGATCCCCGGTCAGATCCCCCGCGATCAGCACGGCATCCGGTTTGAGCTCGTTGAGCCGATCGACCACCCGCTCCAGGTAGGCCGGTGATTTGTAAAGCCCCAGGTGCAGGTCTGAAATCAGGGCCACCCGGGCCGCCACGCCGATGGGGATGGCCGTTTCCTGAACCGTGATCCGGTAGCGCTCGATGAAGCGCGCATCGATGAAGACCAGCAAGGCCGCCAGCACCACCATGGCGCCTGCCCGGCGCCCCCATGACCAGTTCGCCCCGAGGCGCCACAAGCGCCAGCCCTGCCAGGCCAGCAAGGGCCAGCTCAGCCAGCTGCCCCACAACAACGCAAGTTTCAGATACCAGGACAAGGACACGGGCTCGTAAGCGGGAACGGGTAGCAGCATGGGTAACAGAGCGACAGCGCGTGTCAGAGTTCCCATGGATGGAACAGGCTCTTGCCGGCCCCCCTTGCCCAATCGGCGCCAAGGCGGACAATGGGCTGCATGGTTGCCCCCGCCTCATCCTCGCTGGTCACGCGCATCCCGCTGTTCCCGCTGCAGACGGTGCTGTTCCCGGGTGGGCGCCTGCCCTTGCGCATCTTCGAGGTGCGCTACCTGGACATGATCGCGCGCTGTCATGCGGCAGGCACGCCCTTCGGCGTGGTGTGCCTGACCCGCGGTGGCGAGGTGCGCGTGCCGCGTCGCCCCAGCGCGGGTGATGGCTCAGGTAATCCGGCCTATGCGCCCGAGGCATTCCACATGGTGGGCACCTTGGCCGCCATCGATGAGCTGGACCGGCCGCAGCAAGGCCTGATGATGGTGCGCTGCACGGGCACACAGCGCTTCAAGCTGCGCACCAGCGAGCAATTGCGGCATGGCCTGTGGATGGGCGAGATCGAGTTGCTGCCGCAGGACCCGATCGTGCCGGTGCCCGATGACCTGCTGCCCGCCATGCAGGCCCTGCAGCACCTGGTGGACAACCTGTCGGCCCGCCCCGAAGGCCTGGGCGACCTGCCCCTGCAGGAGCCCTACCACTGGGACGACTGCGGCTGGCTGGCCAACCGCTGGTGCGAACTGCTGCCGGTCGCAAGCGACATCAAGCAGCGCTGCATGGTACTGGACAACCCCTTGCTGCGGCTGGAACTCGTCAACGACATGCTCGAACGCCTGGGCATCCGCGTGCCGCACTAGCCACCGGCTGCCGGAGGCTCCGCCTTCGATGATGGCGCGGGCGCATCACCCCAGCCCTGACGCTGCCGACGGCGATGATCCTCGCGCGCCTGCTCGCGCTCCTGCGCGAAAAGCTCTTCGAGTTGCTGGCGACCCTGCTTGGCCATGGACACCATCATGCCCTCATCACGGTGATGCGGCCACATGCGCTCGAGCTGTGCCACGGAATGCCGCCTGAAGCGCTTGGCCAGCTGGCGTGCCTGGTAAGGCTGCCACCCCATCAGCTCCAGCACGCTGCGGCTGCTCATCAGGGCGGCATCAAGGGTTTCACGTTCGATCAGTTGCACGCCACGGTCACGCAAGGCATACCAGTGCTGCACGTTGCGGGCCCGCGCCACGATGCTCAAGCCCGGAAAGTGCTCACGGGCGATGTCGACCAGCTTGAGGCTCTGCTCCACGTCGTCGATGGCCACCACCAGCACCCGGGCGGATGCCGCACCGGCGATGCGCAACAGATCCAGCCGCGTGGCATCGCCGTAGTGCACCCTGAACCCGAAGCGGCGCAGGGCCGCCACCTGTTCGGCATCATGGTCCAGCACGGTAGCCTTCAGGCCATTGGCGTAGAGCAGGCGCCCCACCACCTGGCCGTAGCGACCAAAGCCAGCAATGATGATCGGCGCTTCCTGCGGCTCAGCCAGCGCGTGATCGGCGGCCTGCGCCGCGCCTTGCGTGGCTGATGTGCGGCGCCCCCAGCGGTCCACCAGCACCAGCAGCAAAGGTGTCACCAGCATGGACAAGGCCACGGTGCCGATCAGGATGGAGGTGGCCTGCGGGCTGAGCAGTTGCTCACCCGCCGCCTGCTGGAACACCACGAAGGCGAACTCGCCTCCCTGCGCCAGCAGCAAGGTGAACACCGGCCGCTCACCAGTGGGCACGCCCACCGCCCGGCCCAGCAGCCACAGCACCAGCGCCTTGGCGGCCAGGAAGCCCACCAGCAGCGCCGCCACCCAGCCGGCCTGCGCCCACAGCGCCGAGAAATCGATGGACATGCCCACCGCCATGAAGAACAGGCCCAGCAGCAGCCCCTTGAAGGGCTCGACATCGGTCTCCAGCTCGCGCTTGTACTCGCTTTCGGCCAGCAATACGCCCCCCAGGAAGGCACCCAGCGCCATCGACAGGCCCACCGCCTGCATCAGGCTGGCGATGCCCACCACCAGCGCCAGCGCCGCGGCCGTGAAGATCTCGGTGGATTGGCTGCGGGCCACCCAGCGCAAGGCATGGCGCAGCAGCAGGCGCCCCAGCACCACGATGCCCACGATGACGCCAACGGCCTTGAGCGCCTCGACCCATGGGTTGCCCGTGGCCGCGGCATGGGTGCCCAGCAAGGGGATCAGCGCCAGGATGGGAATGGCGGCCACATCCTGAAACAGCAGGATGGCAAAACCCGCCTGTCCACCCGAAGTGCCCAGCAGATTGCGCTCATGCATGACCTGCAGGGACACGGCGGTGGACGACAGGGCCAGACCCAACGCAGCCACCACCGCCACCGGCCAGGACACGCCGCAGCCCAGCGCGACACCGCCCAGCACCGCGGCACAGCCCAGCAACTGCACGCTGCCCCAGCCGAAGATGGGCCGACGCAAAGCCCACAGCCGGGGCGGCTCCAGCTCCAGCCCGATCAGGAAGAGCATGAGCACCACGCCAAACTCGGCCACGTGCAGGATGGATTCCGTGTCCCGCACCAGGCCCAGCCCGAAGGGGCCGATGGCGATGCCGGCCGCCAGGTAGCCGATGATGGAGCCCAGGCCCAGCTTCTTGGCCAGGGGCACCGCGATGATGGCCGCGCCCAGGTAGACCAGGGCTGCTGCCAGCCAGTTGCTGTGTTCCATGGTCTCAGGCCTCCTGCGGGCGATCGGCGTCGGGCACGCGGCACTCCGGGCAATCGCCCAGCTCCGCCATTTCAGGCCACTGCGGGTAGCTGGCCAGGCGCTGCCGGTAGACATCGGCATGCGCCTGCAGATCAGCCTCGCTCACGGCATGGGCACCATGCAGCACCAGCGGCGGCAGGAAGCGCAGCCCGCACAGGGCGGCTGTCTGTTCATAGGGCGGCACGAAGGCGTCGAAGAAGTAGCGGTTGTAGCCCTGCGGGTGGTAGGCGGACGCCGGCCCACCGGTGCTCACTGACAGCCACAGGTCCTTGCCGCGCAAGGCATGCCCATCATGGCCATAAGCCCAACCGTGCGCCAGCACCTCATCGAGCCAGAGCTTCATCAGGGGCGGCATGCTGTACCAGTGCAGCGGGTGCTGCCACACGATCAGGTCGGCATCGGCCAGCAGGGCCTGCTCGGCCGGCACGTCGATGTCGAAATCGGGGTACAGGGCGTAGAGATCACGCACCTGAACCTGCGAGCCTGCGCTGGCTGCAGCTTGCATGAGCCGGTGGTTGACGCGGGAATGGCGCAGATCCGGGTGGGCAGCCAGGACAAGGATGCGGGGAGCTTCGGGCATGGTGTGGTCGAGTGAGCTTCAGGCCGTGTCTTTGGCATCTTCGAGATCGCCCGCGTGCGTTTCCATCCAGGCGGCCAGCGAGGCCAGGGGCTTGCGCAGGGTTTTGCCCAGCGGGGTGGCCTGGTATTCGACACGGGGCGGTACTTCGGCGTAGACCTTGCGGTGCACCAGGCCGCGCTGCTCGAAGGCACGCAACTGGCGCGTGAGCTCCTTCTGGGTGATGGGCGCCACGGCGCGCTGCAACTCACCGAAGCGCACCGGCGCATCGATCAAGATCAGCCGGTAGAGGATGGGGATAGCCCATTTGCCGGACACCAGATCGACGAAGCGCACCATGGGGCAGCGCGCCACGGCATGGGTTGCATCATCAGCTGGCATGGTTTCCTGACGCTCTATTAGTACCCAAACGGTGCCTACTATACATTGCATACCAATGGATCAACAATGGGCCATCGACACCCTTGCGAAGGCACACGGCCATGGCTGGCAGACTCCATGACAAGTACACCCTCATCACCGGTGGCACAGGCGGCATCGGCCTGGAAACAGCGCGCCGCTTCCTGGCCGAAGGCGCCCATGTGGCCATCACCGGGCGCAACGAAGCCGCCTTGAAGGGCGCTGGGCAAAGCCTGGGGCCGCAGGCCCTGCTGCTGCACAGCGATGCCGGTCAGCTTGAGGACCAGGCGGCATTGGCCCGGCAACTGCGTGAGCATTGGCCCCGGCTGGATGCCGTCTTCGTGAACGCAGGCGATGTGACCCACCGCCCGGTCGAAGCCTGGGACGAAGCCACCTACGACCAGTTGATGGCCACCAACCTCAAGGGACCCTTCTTTTTGCTGCAGGCGCTGCTGCCGCTGCTGGCCAATCCCTCATCGGTGATCCTGTGCGGCTCGGTCAGCGCGCACATCGGGCTGCCGCAGAGCAGCGTCTATGCCGCCAGCAAAGCCGGGTTGCTGTCGCTGGCGCGCACCTTGTCGGGCGAATGGGCGACACGTGGCATCCGCGTCAACGGCCTGAGCCCGGGGCCCACGGCCACATCGGCATTGGGCAAGCTGGGGCTGCCCGCTGATAAGGAAGCCGCGCTCAAGCAGCAGATCCGCGAGCTGGTACCCATCGGCCGCATGGGCTCCGCGTTGGAGCAGGCTCATGCCGCGGTGTTCCTCGCGTCGGATGAGTCGAGCTTTGTCGTCGGCACCGAGTTGCAGGTCGATGGCGGCGTGGGCAATCTGTGAGCGCCTGCCTTGCTGCGCAAGTGATGCGATTCAGATGGGTTCCAGCGCCATGAAGTTGCGCACCATCATCCGGGCATCGCCTTCGCGGATGGCCAGCGCGAGCCTGGCCACCGGCGCATCGCCGTCGATGTCCACATAGCGCACGCCACGCACCGCCATCTGCGCGATCGAGGCCGGCACGATGGACACCCCCAACTCGGCCGCCACCAGGTTCACCACCGACGAGATCTGCGGCGCCTCCTGGCTGAGTTGGGGTTCGAAGCCCGCGTCACGGCAGGCCGTGAACACCGAGTCGTACAGGCTCAGGCCCACGGCACGCGGGAACAGTACGAAAGGCTCCCCCGCCAGGGCCGACAAGCGAAGACGCTTGCGCTTGGCCAACGGGTGGCTGGCGGGCAGCACGACCTTCATGGCCTCATCGGCCAGGCGCTGCAGCCGAATGCCCGGCATACCGCCCACGCCGGGGCGCAGAAAAACCAGATCCAGCGCCTGCTGCGCCAGGCCTTCCACCAGGCGGGTGGTGTTGGCCTCTTCCAGCGTGACACGGACACTGGGCCAGGCCCGCCGGAAGTTGCGGATCATGGTGGCCACGACCGGATTGAAAGCCGCCGAGCCGGTAAAACCCACACGCAGTTGTCCGGTTTCACCATGCGCCGCGCGCAGTGCAGCCATACGAGCGCGTTCGGTACTGCCCACGATCTGCTGTGCTTCCGTGAGGAAGGCCGCACCCGCCTCGGTCAAGACCACGCCCTGCGGCGTCCGATGGAAGAGTGACGCACCCACCTCACGCTCCAGTTCCTTGATCTGCTGACTGAGCGGGGGTTGGCTGATGCCCAGGCGGGCCGCCGCCCGCGTGACGTTGGCCTCCTGGGCCACGGCCAGGAAATAGCGCAGGTGTCGCAACTCGATTGCCATACTCTAAACATATGAAATTGGTCTTTAAAATATATTGGACAGATACCTCGGTCAAGCCAATACTGGCGGCTCACGAGGTCTGTCGATGTCTGCGAACAACCCCTTCGGCTGGGCTGTGCCGGGCTCCCGCATTTACTGGCGCATCAACCTGGCGCTGTTCCTGGCGGGCTTTTCCACCTTCTCCCTGCTGTACTGCGTGCAACCGCTGATGCCGATGTTCGCGCAGCAGTTCCAGATCGGCGCGGCCGAGAGCTCGCTCGCGCTCTCGCTGTCGACCGGCTGCCTCGCACTGGCCATCCTGTGCGCCGGCGCCTTGTCCGAAGGGCGTGATCGTCGATATGTGATGTTCGGCTCCATGGCCCTGGCCGCCACCTGCAATCTGGCCGCGGCCCTGGTGAACGACTGGCACACCTTGCTTGTTGCACGCGCCCTGGCCGGCCTGAGCCTGGGCGGCGTGCCCGCCGTGGCCATGGCCTACCTGGCCGACGAGATCGATCCGCGCGGCCTGGGCCTGTCCATCGGGCTGTACGTGAGCGGTACGGCCTTCGGCGGCATGGCGGGCCGGGTGGGCACCAGCATGCTGGCCGATGTCTGGTCATGGCACACGGCCCTGGCGTCGCTGAGCGTGCTGGACCTGGCCGCGGCCCTGCCCTGTTGGCGCCGATTCAAAATTGAGCCACCGTGCCGATTGAATTTTGAGCCAGGGCTGCTGGCCAACCTGTGAAGGCTGGCTGTGGATAAGTGTAGTGCCTGAGGCTTGTTTTTCGTCCTTGGGGAA
>JBMOQM010000013.1:0-30356 GCA_049322875.1 Pseudomonadota bacterium | reverse complement strand
GAAGACCGGACTTCAATGTCCTGCCACAGGTGCCAGCTACGCCAGCGTTTACCCCCTGACCCCGATCAACTCAGGTGGGGGAGTTTGAGGTGGCCATAAGTGGGGGAGTTTGGGTGGCCGCCGGGGCATCGCCTCAGGCGATCACGTCACACATCACCCAGCATCCGAACGACGTGGGCATCCGCTTGGCCCGCCAAGCCATCCGCCTGCAGATCGCCCTCGCTCTACTTGCCGTTCCGGCGTTCGCCTACGTCTTCCACATCCCGGGTCACCATGGCTGGGCGGCAATGATCGTCACGGCGGCGCTCATGAGCACGCTGCAGATCATCTACACCGGAGAATGCGCCATCCGGCGGGGCGTGGGCGAGTTCGCCTTGATCAGCCACTCGGTGATACTCATCCCCTTGTTGTACCTGCTGGGCCTGATCGCGGGATTCTCGCTGCTCGGGCCAAGCCCCCTGGTCGCGGCGGCGGCGAACATCTTCCCGATGCTGGTCATGTGCATTTACTTAAAGGCCTCGAGGAAGACCGGCCTTTCCGAGCCCGGCTCGGCCATGTCCGTCTTGCATTTCTTCAAGACGGAGCGCTCCTTCGTCTGGCTGTCGCTGGTGGCCCTGCTCATCAACAACCTGGACAAGGCCATGCTGCTCAAGATGGGCACCCTTCAGGACATGGGGCTGTACGCCGCAGCGGCCACCTTCACCGCGCCCGTGCTCGTGGCGGGCGACACCATCGCCAACATCAGCTTCGCAGACATCCGCGCGCGCGACAGCAAGCTCGACGCCATCCACGCGGCCTTGCTGCGCTGCCGTGTCATGATCCTGCTGCTGGGGGCAATGGGACTGTTCATCATCCTGGCGGGCCCAGCGCTGCTGCACGCCGCCTTCGGCAAGCCCTATGCTGCGGCGGGCACCACCTTGCAATGGCTGATGCTCGCCACGGTGGCCAGAGGCATCGCCGGAGTCATGGACACGAACCTGCGAGCGCTAGGGCACCTGACGCCATCGCTCCAATGCGGCTTCACCACCCTGTGCGTGCTGGCCGTCGCCTCGGGATGGTTGATCCCATCGCAAGGAGCCGCAGGTGCGGCCATGGCGTGTGCCTTAGGATATTCGATTCATCTGGTGCTCCTCACGGTCACCTGGTGCAAGCATGAGCCCAGCGTCAAGGCGCTTGACATCTGGGGAAGAAACACGGAAACCGCCTGTCTCCTGGCCAAATCAGTCAAAATCAAGTTGTCCCGCAGCTGACATGCAGAAGACCATCCTCATTGCTCCGATCCCAGGGACGACGAACGGCCCTGCCATTTCGCTGCTTCGACTGCAGAAGGCTTTCCGATCGCAAGGACACCTGACGACCTCCCGTTTTTTCCGACTAACAGGCGTGCCGTCCCGCCCCTGGGACCAGGCCATCGTCATGGGCACCGCCAAGCACTATGAAAAGATCCTCCAGAGCCGAAAGCCGCATGTCCTCATCATGGGAAAGCCGGAAACGCCGCAGGAGCGTCAGGCCGTCGATCAGACGTTCACCCAGGACGATCGCGGCAACAACCTGATCCGCGTCGAGGCCATGCACGCGGCGCAGAGCATTGCCTTCATCTCGCAGTACACCAGGGACGTCTGGCTTCAATATTTGCGAGACGAGGGGCTCGAAGCCCCTGCGCCGCAGAAGTGCGAGGTCATTTACCACGGCCTGGACATCCACAAATTCTCCCCCGCCCAGGCACCACGCCGCGACCAGGTGTTCACCATCGGCTGCTTCGGCGCTTTCCGGACCGCAGTGCGCGTGCAAGCCATCGCCGAGGTCTCCAGACGCCTTGGCTTTCCGCACCGGTTCGTGCTGTCCGGGTCCTTGACGCCCGATTGCGCCGCCCTGCTTCAGCGCTTGCAGCGCCGGCAGCCTCTGGACATCAATTTCCTGTCCTGGACGCATGGCCCGGAACTCATCGACAGCTACCGCTCCCTGGATTGCCTGCTTCACCCCGTGGACTACGAAGGCTTCGGCATCGTGATGTCGGAAGCCATGGCCTGCGGCGTGCCCGTCGTGGCGCCCGGGCATGGGGGCGCCGTCGAAGTGGTAGGCGATGCCGGATTTCTGGGCAAGACACAGCAGTTCGTATACGACGACCACTTCTTCGACGAGTTGGCGAAAGGCGTGACCTTCGTCAAGGACCACCTGCCGAGCCTGTCGACGGCCTCCCGGCAACGCGCCGTGGCCCGTTTCGATGTGGACTCGATCGCACAGGCATTCACGAGAAAGCTGGCGGCACATGAGCAGCGTTGACATGCCTCAGCCCGGTTTCAGCACATCGCAGGCGCTGGCGCTGGCATTCGTGGCCTTTTCATCCATCCCCGCGGGCATCCCCCTGATCGGGTTGTACTGGACCCCCGGCCTCGTGCTGGGCCTGACCCTGACCGCCCTGCTGGGCATCCAGATCCTGCAAGGCCAGGTGATCGACGCCCTGGGGCACAGAGCCACAGGATGCCTGGCGGCCACCTTGCTGGGCATCACCGTGGCCACCCTCGCATCGCCATTGGACGAAGTGGCCATGTTGCCCGTGCTGAGACTGGCCATCGTGCTCGCCTCGTCCTTCTATGTGGCGCAGTCCCTTGCGACGAGCCAGCGCGGAAGGGCCGCCCTGGCCGTGGCCTTCATCTGTCACGCTTTGCTGCACATCACCTACCAGTTGCTGTTCAACCCCCGCACGTTCGCGGAAACCGGCCGCTTCCCCGGCGACAACATGGTGGCCAGCACGCTGATCTATTGCCTGCCGCTGCTGGCGTTCGCGCCCATCCAGTCCGCCGGACGGCTTACCATCCTCGGCACGCTGGTGCTGGTCGGATTTGCCACGTATTCCCGCATGTTCATCGGCCATGTCATGGCCACGCTCGCCTTGCTGGGTACCATCCTGCGCCGGGCTGGACGCATCACGCTCACCCAGACCGCCGTGACGCTGTTCCTGGGCGGGCTGCTCGTCGGCGCGCTCTACCTCTACATCGACACCCAGATATCCGATGGGCGGGCCACCTCCAACATCGAGCGGCTGGCCTCCCTGCTATCCGCACTGGATGCCTTCTCGTTGCAGCCCTCGACCGGCCTGGGTTGGGGAGGCTGGGCATGGCGGCACAAGATGGAAGGCATATCGCGCACCCTCATCTTCTTCGTCCCCGGTGGCGATGAGGGCAACCTCTCGCTCAACCCCCACAACGGCATCGCGCGCATGCTTTGTGATGCCGGACTGATCGGCACCATCCCCTTCTTGCTGCTGATCGGCCAGACGGTTTACCAAGCCATGCGATGGAAGGGCGACACGCACCACATGCTGTACCTGCAGAGCTCAGCGGCAGGCTTGCTCATCGGCTTGTCGCTCAGCGATCCGCTGGAATCCCCGAATTTTTGGCTGGCCCTGGTCACCACTCTGGCCGTGGCGCGAGCACTCCATGGCGAGCGATCGGAGCAAGCAGCTTCACTGCTTGAAAAAGGACTCCAGACATGAGCACCGGGATCGTCCGAATCGGCGTGCTGACCTACGACCTGCAACATGCCACCGAGGATTTGCTGTTCAGGCTCGATCAAGTCCTGCCGAATGCCAAGCTCACGGCTTACCCCTGCTTCTTCCATCCGCACCAAGAGCAGGCACGCATCGACCGGCTGCCCAGCCAATTGATCGCGCGCCCGCTGGGGCTGGAGGCTGACCCCAAGACCAAGATCGGCACGGAAGGGCTCACCCGTTCCTTCAACCTGCGCGCTGCCTGGCAGCTGGTGATAAAGTCAGACGTGGTCGTGCTTCATGGGCTTCAAGGCGGGACAGCCCTGCTGGCCACGGCGCTGAGCACCTTGCTGAACAAACCCCTGGTGGCCGTGAACCATTCGTTGGGCATCGAGATGGAGCAAGGCCGGCGTTGGTGGATCAAACGGCTCAAGAAGTTGCTGCTGACCCGGTGCGACCAGCACATTTGCCAGACACCCAGCGCACAGGCAACGCTGTCGACCGTCTACGGCATCGACGAGGATCGCATGACCTTCGCACCTTTCGAGGGTGGCAGCGCGGCCTTCAAGGCGCTGGCCTTGACCCGCACGGAACGGCGCTTGGCCACGCGCCAACAATTGGGACTCGCCGACGACGAAACGCCTCTCTTCCTCTTCGTGGGCAACGTCATCCCCTTGAAAGGCCCGGATGTCCTCATTCAGGCCCTGGCCTTTTTGAAGGACCGCCCCTTCCGGGCCGTAATGATCGGCCAGGAAGACCCGGGATTCGGCCATCAAGGCACGCGGCAACACTACATCGACCTGGCCAGACAACTGGGCCTAGAACACAAGGTGTCCGTCCTGCCACCGGTCGACCGTGAAGGGCTGGCCAACCTCTATTCGGCCGCGGATGTCTTTGTGCTGCCGACCCGCAAGGACTGCCTGCCGAAGGTCTTCATTGAGGCGTCGGTGTTCGGACTGCCCATCATCACCACCACGGCCCCGGGTTCAGTGGGGCTGCTGCCGCGGGATGGCGTCAGTGGATGGGTCATTCCCATTGATGACGTGGCGGCGCTGGCCCGGGCATTGACCGCCGCTTGCGAACCCGTGCAGCGGGCCCAGTACGCCAGCACCATCAAGATCGACGGCGACCGATTCTGCGATCCTCAGGCGGAAGTAGACGGCTTCCTGACCGCCATCAGCCGCACCCGACCTTTTCAGTCCATCCAATGCAACAACACACCATGATGTGCCCAGCGTGCGGCGACCCGCGGGCACAAGACGTTGAGCGGGTCGCGGCCTACACATTGAGGCGATGCCTGAACTGCACCCTGGTTTACTCGAACCCGATGACTGGTGGCGACCTGGCCTTCTACCAAGACCACATCGTCTATTCAAAGCCCTCGCGCGAACAGGCGCTGTTCCACAAACAATCTGCCACCAACCCGAAGAACCGCGCGCTGCTCAAACGCCTGCCGTCAGGTGCTCGCACACTGGACATCGGTTGCGGCTACGGTGCCTTCGTGTCCGTGGCCCACGACCAGGGTTTCGATGCCCACGGCATCGACTTCAATGCCGACCAGATCGCCACTGGTCAGGCCGCGTACGCATTGGAAAGCCACCTGCACGCGGGCAGGCTTGAAGACCACTCCTCGCTGTTCAAGCCCGCCGCCTACGACATGGTCAGCATGTTTGAGGTCATCGAGCACGTGGAGGCGCCCAGACAGCTGGTCGAGAGGGCGCACAGCCTGCTGAAGCCCGGTGGCCTGCTGGCCATGTCTTGCCCCAACGAAGACCGCTGGCAGCCCGCGGGACGCATCTTCGTAGACTACCCGCCTCACCACCTGACTCGCTGGAGCCAGGCCGCCATGCGAGACCTGTTGACCCAGGTCGGCTTCGAGCAGGTTCAATTCAAGGTAGACAGCAGTGTCCGCGACCTTCTGTGGACCTACGCGGTGAATCGCTCAGCCCGTCGGAAAATGCATGCCGCACCACCCCGATCCAACCAGGCCTGCGCTGCGACGGAGCCAGCGGGGCGCCAGTTGCAACGCCGCATCAAGATGGGCTTGTACAAAGCCAGCGGCCTGGTGTTCGCCCCGCTGGATGGGCTCCTGCGCCTGGCTCATGTCGGCACGATGGGGATGCGGGTGTATGCGCGAAAGAAAGGGGCCTGAGATGATTCTCACCGTCGCCATCCCGGCCTACAACCGCCCGCGCGAATTGCTGGAGACCCTCCAGTCCATTGCTCCGGAGCTCGGCACGCACGAGGCAGAGATCCTGGTGTGCGAAGACCGCTCGCCCCAGGCAACACAGATCGCCGAATCCGTGAGGCAATTCCAAAACGCCCACCCACACCTCCGGGTCACGTTTTCGCACAATGCCGCTAACCTGGGCTATGACGGCAACCTTCGCCGCCTGCTGGAACTGGCAAAGGGCGATCACGTGATGTTCTTCGGGGACGACGACTTGGCAGTGCCCGGTGGCATCGGCAAGCTCATCACGCACCTCCAGCAGCATTCGTCCGCGGTCGTGCTGCGCGCCTGGAGCAGCTTCGACACGCATACCGGCAAGCAGACGGACACCCATCATTACTTTCCAGGCAGCATGAGCTTCAGCCCTGGCGTGGAGACGGCGGCCAACTTCTTCCGCAAATGCGTCTTCATCTCTGGACTCACGGTGAACCGCGCCGCCGCGCTGGCCCTGCACACCGACCGGTTCGATGGCACCTTGTTGTATCAGCTCTACCTCGCTGGCGAGTTGCTTCAAGGGCAAGAGGGTTACTACCTCAATGAAGTCATCGCCACAAGGCGATCGGGAGGCGAACACTTCTTCGGTTCGGCGGAGGCGGAGAAAGCCCATTTCAGCCCCAAACAGACAACTCCTCAGCACTCGCTGAAATTCGTCTCCGGACTCTTCCGAATTGCCTCGGACATCGACAGCCGGCATCCAGGCTTCAAGGCCCTGGTCACGCAGGACGTGGGCCGCTACGCCTACCCGCTCATGTCCATCCAGGCACCACACCTGTCCAAGGTGGGTTTCATTCGCTATTGCCTCGCGCTGAGCAGACTGGGGCCAGGTCGCGAGCCCTTGTTCTGGGTGTATATGACGGGGCTGCTGGTGCTTGGCACACGGGTTTGCGACGCTGGCATCGCAGGCCTCAAGAGGCTACTGGGCAGCACGCCCCGGCTGAGTGGCAAGGCCGGCAAGAGTCGCACGGCATGAGTCAGTTCTTCTCGATCATCACCTGCACCTACAACAGCGAGACCCACTTGCCGGGTGCCATCGCCTCCCTGAGATCCGGCCGCTTCGACGACTACGAACACATCTTCGTCGACGGCGCCAGCAAGGACGGCACCTTGGGCATTATTCGCCAGCATTTGCGGCCCGCAGACCGCCTTCATTCGGCCCCCGACAAAGGCATCTACGATGCCCTGAACAAAGGGCTTGACCTGGCCAGAGGCGAGGTGGTCGGCCTCCTCCATTCGGACGACCGATTCGCCTCAGACCAGGTACTCGAGCAGGTGCACGACGCCTTCCGCGACCCCTTGGTTGATGCGGTCTACGGCGATCTGCGCTACATCAGCGCCACCCACCCCGCACGCCTGATCCGGGAATGGAAGTCAGCCCCCTTCAAGCCGGCGCTCCTCAAACAAGGGTGGATGCCGCCCCACCCAACCCTGTTTCTCCGCAGGCAACGGCTGAACGCGGTGGGCCGCTACGACATCGGCATGCGCATCGCGGCCGACTACGATTTCATCCTGCGACTGTTCAAGCAACCCGACTTGACAGCCGCCTACTTGCCCGAAACACTTGTGTTGATGCAGACAGGCGGAGCGAGCAACCGGTCCCTGGGCAACGTTCTTCTCAAATCGCGCGAAGACCTTCAGGCACTGCGCAGAAACGGCGTCGGCGGCTGGCGCACCCTGGCCTTGAAGAACGTCAGCAAGCTGGGCCAGTTCTTCTAGGCCAGCCGCGCGTCAGGAACCCCGCCAGCGCCAGGCCAATTGCAACCGCGTCGGCTCATCGCCATGTCCATCGGCGGATTGGGCTTTCACCCGACGCATGCCCCTGACGATGCTCCAGAGCGCCCCCAGGAATGAGAATGCGATGGCGATACCCAAGAGCACCAGGATGCGCTTGGGTTTGGAGGGAAACTCCGGCGGGATGGCCGGATCGACCTGCTGCAGGAGCGGCCCTTCCTTGGCTTCGTCCAGGCGGGCCAGTTCCAGCTGCTTGGTGAGCTGCTCGTACGCCACCTCATAGGTCTTCACATCGCGGTAGGCCTGAACCGAACGGTAGCGGTCCGGGCTCGCCTTGTCCTGTGGCTCTTGATGGCCCCCGACTTCCAGTTGAGCCAAGCGCTGATGCAGTGTCGACAACTGGGCGTTCAAGGCGCGCAAGGATGTGTTCTCGGCTGTGAAGGCGCTGCTCAGCGCCGCGCGCTTGACTTCCAACTCGGCGATCACGCGGCGGGTTTCCGCGGCTTCGCGCAAGGCCATCTCCGCCTGCGAGGCAGTGGCCATAAAGCCCGTGCTTTGCTGGAGCCCGGCGAAGCGAATTTCAGCCTGGACCAAGGCGTTCTTGATCTTCTCCTGCTGCTTCTCGAAGAACAGCCGTCGCTGCTGCGCTTCCGTGAGCGCCAGCCTGGACATCAGGTCCCGCAACTGGACCACATAGGCGTCGGCCAGTTCGGCCGCGAACTTCGGATCACGGTCATCCGCGTTGATGGTGATCAGGCCCGTGGACTTCTGCACCGTGATCTTCACGCGGCCCGACAAGGTGGACAGGCAGGCGTCCATGCTGGGGATGCCGTAACGCTCCTGGAGCTTCAGGCGCTGGATGACCAGCGTCTGCAGGCTGCGGCTCTTCAGCAAGGCTAGGTAGAGGTCTTCCGGGGTCTTCATGCCCGTGGCGGCGCCTGCCACCCCGGCCAGCGCCCCCAACTGGGCAAGCGCGCCCGCCTGACCGGCCTGCTGTTGCTGCGGCGGCAGGATGACTGTGGTGGCCGTGTAATAGCGTGGCACGGTCAGGGCCACGGCCAAGCCGATCACCACGCCCAATGCCGACATCACGAAGAAACGCTTCTTCTCGTATCCCAGCGCGATCAGCAAATCGACGAACGCGGTGCTGTCACTCGGTCGATGGCCGGCCCGGCTTTCTGGTGTAGTCATCGGATCAATCCCTAAGCGTCTTGATCGCCGCAGCCCCCAGACTGAACTGGTAGATGATCTGCGTGATGTCCTTGGCATTGCGCGTGAACACGCTCCATGCGCTTTCGTGATCTGTCTTCTCTGGCAGCACGATCAGATCGCCAGGGTGCACCGCTGCACCGGTGATGCTGCGGTTGAACCAGCCGCCTGTGTGGCCTGAAGCCACGCTGCCATCCGCACGAATGATGAACAGCTCATCCTTGTCTGCCCCGCTGGTCAGCCCAGACTGGTTCAGGTAGTCCTGCACAGTGCTCCCACGGCGCCACAGCATGGACGCTTCGGTGTTAACCGAACCGAGCACATAGACAAAATCGGGACGCGCCGGGATCACCAGCCTGTCCTGGTTCGCCAACCGCACTTCAGGCAAAGCGTCTACGGCGGTGTTGTCAGGCTGCAGGCCCAACATGATCCGGCCCGACGGGTTCAGGTTCCTCAAACGCTCCAGCGCCTGCTGCTGCGCCTTGGCTTCTGCCTCCAGCCGCAGCCGTGCCGTGCCCGATGCATCGCCACTGATGGCCGATACACTCGCCGCCGAAGAACTCAGCTGCGTCTGCGTCTGCGCCTCCAGGCGGCGCACCAGTTGGTCCAGGTTCTTCTGCTGTGTCTGCTTGACCTCTTCACGGTAGAAGCCCGCGCCGAACAGGTAGGCATCAGGCGTCAGGCCGCCAGCCTTCTCCAGCAACTCGGGCAGGCCGTCACCGGGGCTCATCTGGTAGATGCCTGGCCGGCGCACTTCGCCTTCCACACGCACGAACACCTGGCGCTTGGCCTGGGGCACACGCACATCGGTCACAGAGAACACGGTCACGATGTCGCCGGGCTGCAGGGCCAGGTTGTCGGGGCTGTTGGCATCCTCCAGCGCACGGCCCAGGTTGAAGGGCAGCAACTGCACCTTCACGTTCTTGCTGTCCACGCGCTCGACCACGGCGTATTCCAGATTGATCTCGTCCACCAGGTTGCCGATGCGCTGGGCCAGGCTGTCGGCGTTGTCGCGCACTTCGCGCACGCCGGCATCACCGCGGGGGCGCTCGCCTTGGCGCGCAAGCTCCTGGCGTTGCGTGGCTTGATCACGCTCGCCCAGTTGCCTGTTGGCACCTTGCATGCCTTGCAATGCACCACCCGGCACAGGCGCCTCCTGCGCACGCCGCGCAGCCTGGTAGCCATCCTCGATGCGCCACTTCTCTTCGTCCGTCAGCAGCACGCTGTTCTGGCGCTGCACGGAGGCGCGCGACATCAGGTAAGCCTTGCTGGGGATCAGATCACGCACCCTCATGCCTTCACGCCAGGGTGCGCGCACGGGCTGGTCCACGTTGCCGCGCAGGGTCACGGCATTGCCGAACTCAGGGCTCAGGCTCAGCACCGAGAGCAGATCACCGTTGCGCAGCGGGCGGTTCAGGCCGGCCGCGTCCAGCGCGAAGCTTTCCACCGATCGGGCGGGTTTCTTGGTTGGGTCCACACGCTCCAGGTAGGCGCGCTTGGGGTCGGCCACCACGGGCAGGCCGCCGGCCAGGGCCAGGGTGCTGCCGATGGTGTCTTTCTCGCCATCCAGCTCGTACACGGCCGGGGTGCCAACCTTGCCCGTCAGGGCGATGTAGCCGCGCGCCGGGGGGATGGTGATGGTGTCGCCATCCTGCAGCTTGATGTCGGCGGATTTGTCGCCCTTGGCCAAGAAGTCGTACAGATCCAGTTCGGTCACGGTGCGGCCGCCGCGCTTGACTTGTACGTTGCGCATGCTGCCGGTGGCATTGGGGCCGCCGCTGGCAAACAAGGCCGACACCAGGGTCGAGGCACCGCTCAGGTTGTAGGCGCCGGGCTTGCGGGCCTGGCCCACCACGTACACGGTGATGCCGCGCAACTGGCCCATCGTCACGCTGAGCTGGAAATCCTTGTAGTAGCGGCCCACGGCATTGCGGATGGCGCTTTCTGCTTCAACAGAGCGCACGCCTGCCAGGGGCACGGCGCCCACGCGGGGGATGTGGATCTGGCCGTTGCGGTCGACGATGGCGCGCACGTCGATATCAACGGAGCCCCAGCCGCGGATCTGCAGTTCATCGCCTGGGCCCAGGCGGTAGTCACCTGACACGGGGGCGTTGGCCTGGGGCGTGTACAGATCTGGGGCGGTGTCGAAGAAGCTGGCGCCGAACAGGGGCAATGCCTGACCAGTGCTTTCCAGCACGAACTTCTGGAACTCGTTGGGAGGCAGTGGCTTGGGTGGCGCCAGGAAAGCGCCCTGCTGGGCGCCGGCGCGCGATGCGCCCGTGCCGTTCCAGCCATCTGCAGCTTGGCCTTGCACGCCTTGGCGAATGGTGGGCACGCCCGACAGGCCCGAATCCATGCGGCCGAAACTGCCGCCATAGCCGGTTTGACCGGACAAACCAAGGCTGCCTTGATCCTCCGTGCCGTCCTGCAGGCCGTAAGACTGGTTGGCGCCCTGCAGGTTGCGCATCCCCTGCGCGAACACCGCGGGTGGGCAGGCCAGTGTCAGCGACAAGGCCAGCACCAATGCGTGGCGGTAGGTCTGCGAACGGCGCGGATGCGTCATGAGCCCGGTCTTCCATTTTGTAAAAGCTGGGCCAGATTGTAGGGGGGCGAAGGGACTACTCTGCCCGCCGCACCTGTTGTTTACCGGCCTGTTTGCCCCGGTACATCGCGGCATCGGCCTGTTTGAGCAGTTCCTCCGGATCGGTGGCGTCCAGCGGCGCGACTGCATAGCCGATGGTCATGCCCAGGCGGCAGCTGGCTTGGCTGAGCACGAAGGGGCGGTTGCTGCAGGCCAGCAGCTTGTCGGCTACCAGGCGGGCCTGGTGTTCATCAGGCAGGCCGGCGGCCACCACCACGAACTCGTCGCCCCCGATGCGGCAGACCAGATCGCCCGCGCGCACGGCGTGCCTCAGGCGCTGGGCTACCATGACCAGGGCCTCGTCGCCCGCATCGTGGCCATGCAGGTCGTTGACGGGCTTGAAGCCATCCAGATCGATCAGGTAGAGGGCCACCATGCGCTCTTTCGTGGCCTGGGCCAGCATGCTGGGCAGGCCGTGCTCCAGGCCGCGCCGGTTGGCCAGGCCGGTGAGCGCATCGGTGCGCACGGCCACCAGCAGGCGGTCGCGCTCTTCGCGGTGGCGGGCGGCATCGCGACGGATGTCCTTGGTGCGCAGGCTGCCCACCATGGCCCAGGTCAGCAGATCGATGACGGCGCCGATCTGGGGCACCAGGTTATCCCACTCGCTCCACGGCAGGTGCCCGCGGTGCAATCCGGCGCCGATGGCCAGGCCCACGGCATGCGGCACCCAGCCCAGCAGGAACCACATGGCCATGCGGTCACCCCGCAGCCCGCGGCGGATGGCCAGCGGCAGCACCAGCAGGAAGGGCAAGGTGCCCACCAGCCCAATGACGGGGCCGACCACGCGTTCGCCCACCCAACCCAGCACGAACAGCAGCGCCAGCAGGGCCAGCGCCGCACTGAGGGCGCGCAGGCCCTTGCTCAGCCATGGGTGGCTCTTGGGCAGGTCCAGGGCGCGGTCCACGAACAGGAAGCCGCTGAGCGGCAGCATCAGCGCGAACAGCAGCGACACGTTGGAGTTGAGCGCGCCGTTGTCAGGCCAGAAGTGCTGTGATGCCAGCCCGAAGTACGAGAACCACGACAGCGAATGGCTGGCTGCGAACAGCGCGAACCACAGGTACAGGCGCTCGCGGTTGAGCGCAGCGGCCACCAGGGCGTACACCGTGAGGCACAGGCCCAGGCCGAACATCAGGCTCTGCCAGAACTGGAAAGAGGCCTCCTTGGCCAGCAGGGCGTCTGTCTGCAGCAGTGAGGCAGGCATCAGCATGGCCAGCGGGGTGTACTTGCGCACGCGCAGCACCAGTTCGTGATCCTGCCCTGGTTGCAGCAGCAGGCGCGCGGCGTGCTGGTGGGTGGGCGCGGCCTTGTCCTTGAAGGGCAGCAACTGGCTCAGGTAGGCGCGCTGGACCACGCGCCCCTGCCGCAGCACGAACACTTCGACCTCGTCCAGCGGGAAGAAATCGACGGAGAACCACCACTCGGCAGGCGCATCGGCGGCCACGCGGATATCGGCATGCAGCCAGACCGTTTCCGGGCGCACGCCCAGGTTGGCGTAGGGCCCCGTGGGTGGCTTGAAGGCCTCGCGGCGCGCCAGGGCCTGGTCGATGGTCAGGGCGTGGGCCGGATCGGACAGCATCGTCCAGGCCGGCCAGAGGGCCACCTCGCGCCCGGAAGCGCTCAGCTGCACCGCGCCCGCAGCCCCGTGCGCGGCCCATGGCATCAGGCTCAGCCACCACAGCAGAGCCAGCATCGACAGGCGCCTGAGGGCGGTAACGCGCGGGTGAAACAAGATCGAAAGCGAAAAAGTGAACCGAAGATCTTAACGTTGTGCGTCACCATGGGGCCACAGCACTGCGAGAAGGATGTCACGGTCTTTCAATCAGTGAAAACCTTTAAGCGCCACCCTCGCAAAACGCCACGGTTCTTGCGTGCTTGACGCCCAGGCACCCCTGCTGGCGCCGCAAAATCTTCCCGGCACCGCCGGATGCCTCAAAATCTCCCCTCTTTCGACGAGTTCCCCCATGAAGACTTTTCAGTGCGTTGTTTGCGGATTTGTGTATGACGAAGCCCAGGGCCGCCCCGAAGACGGCATCGCCCCCGGCACCCTGTGGGCCGATGTGCCCGACACCTGGGAGTGCCCCGACTGTGGCGTCGGCAAGAGCGACTTCGAAATGATCGAGATCTGAGCGAGGCAGGCACGATGTCTTCAGCAGGCAATGCAGTGGTGGTGGTCGGCTCCGGCCTGGCGGGTTACAACGTGGCGCGCGAGCTGCGCAAGCTCGATGCCGAGGTGCCCCTGGTGGTGGTGAGCCGCGATGCGGCGGGCTTCTACTCCAAGCCCATGCTCTCCAACGCGCTGGCCAGCAAGAAGACGCCCGCCACGCTGGTGATGAAGGACGCCGCCAAGATGGCCGCCGAGATCAACGCCCGGATCGTGTCCAACACCGGCGTGCAGGCCATCGACACCACCGCGCAGACGCTCACCCTGGCCAATGGCGAGGTGCTGCCCTACCGTGACCTGGTGCTGGCCCTGGGCGCCGACCCGCTGCGCCTGCCCATCCAGGGCGATGCGGCCGACACGGTGCTGTCCGTGAACGACCTGGACGATTTCGCCCGCTTCGCCGAGGCGCTGGACATGGCAGCCGGCGGCCAGCCGGTCAAGCGCGTGGCCATCCTGGGCGCCGGCCTGATCGGCTGCGAGTTCGCCAACGACCTGCTGGCCCGCGAGATCCAGCCCACGGTGTTCGACCTGGCCGAGCGCGCCCTGCCCCGCCTGCTGCCCCCTGAGGCCAGCGCCCGCCTGCAGGCCAAGCTGGAGGCAGGCGGCGCCAGCTTCCGCTTCGGCACGGGCATTTCGGCGGTGAACCGCGGTCCGAACGGTTTGATCCTGACACTGAGCGACGGCAGCACGGTCGAGACCGACCTGGTGCTGTCGGCCGTGGGCCTGCGCCCCCGGACCCATCTGGCCGCCGAAGCCGGCATCCTGACCGGCCAGGGCATCATGGTCGACCGCAACCTGGCCACCAACCGCCCCCACGTGTACGCTCTGGGCGATTGCGCCGAGGTCGAAGGCCACTGTCTGCCCTACGTGATGCCGTTGATGCAGCAGGCCCGCGCCCTGGCGGCCACGCTGTCCGGCAAGCCCACCCCGGTGGCCTACCCGGCCATGCCCGTGGTGGTCAAAACCCCCGCCTGGCCCACGGTGGTGTGCCCGCCGCCCGCCCGGGCAGAGGGCCAATGGCAGGTTCAGGCCTCGGAAGAGGCCATCGAGGCCCGTTTCGTCGCCAGCGCCAACCCGGATCAACTGCTGGGCTTCGTGCTGCAGGGCAAGGCCGTGAGCCAGCGTCAGGCGCTGGCCGGGCAGGTGCCCTCCCTGCTGGGCTGAGCGCCCCTCCAGCCCCTCTTAAACCGGGCGGCCCGGCGGCCGTCCGTTGCCAATCAGGCTCACGGTGTTTGTACCCTGAGCCTGATTGCGTTAACCTTGAGCCCCTTTTTGATCAGGGCCTCCATCAGGCGCGGCTGAAGCTGGCGCAACTTGGAGGACACGGCGGCGTTGGCGACCAGCAAGGTCCAGCCTTCGTCATCCAGCGGGCCAGCCTGCACATGCATGGCCAGGCCCGCCGGCAGTACCGATCGAACCGCCTCCAGGCATTGCTGTGATGCGCGCAAGCGCTGCATCAGACTGGACAGTGGTTCGGAGCGCGCCAGTGCGGTCGTGACCGGCGGCACGTCGGCAACGGCGGGCCGGAACAGGTCGAGGCGGAAGCGTCTGGGCGAGCTCATCGCGAAAGGTTTGAAAGCATGCAGATTCTGATCACCGCCGGCCCATCGTCACCCACCCGGGTGTACCAGTTCACAGCGCTCTCGCTGGTGGTTGCGGCGATTGCGCTGATCGTACCGCTGATGGGGCTGTCCGTCGCGCTTTACCACGCGGTGGTGCTGGAAGCGGCGCGCAAGCAGTGGCCCATCATCTCGGACGCCGTGCGCTTCGTGGAGCGCCAGGAGCAGGCCCAGCGTGACCATTTCGTGCGCGAAAACCTCGATGCCATGGCCGTGAAGGTGGGTGATCTGCAGGCCCGCCTGATGCGCCTGGAGGCCGTGGGCGAGCGCGTGGCCGGCATGGCCGGCATGAAGCCCGAAGAGCTCAAGAAGGTCGAGCCCACCCCGCCCGGCGCGGCCGGCAGCGGCCGGGGCGGCGCCCTGCCCGCCCTGCGCGAGCCCACACGCGTGAGCGGCTTCGACGACATGAACCAGTTGATGGAGCGCATGCAGAACCTCAGCGACCGCAATGCCGACGTCTTCACGCTGATCGAATCACGCCTGTTCGAGAAACGCCTGCAGGACCTGATGATCCCCAGCAGCGCGCCGGTGGCCAACGTGGCGGTGGGCTCGGGCTTCGGCTTCCGCTCCGACCCGTTCACGGGTCGCCCCACCCTGCACACCGGCCTGGATTTCCCGACCGACGTGGGCACGGCCATCCTGGCCGCGGCCGGCGGCGTGGTGGCCTCGGCCGGCCCGCACCCGCAGTACGGGCTGCTGGTGGAGCTGGACCACGGCAATGGCCTGATCACCCGCTACGCCCACACCTCGAAGATGCTGGTCAAGCAGGGGGATCTGATCCGCCGCGGCCAGAAGATCGCCGAGGTAGGCACCACCGGCCGCTCCACCGGCCCGCACCTGCACTTTGAGGTGCTGGTGGAGGGCGTGCAGCAGGATCCGGCCAAGTTCCTGGCCGGCAAGGGGCAGGCGCCGCAGAACGTGGCCCAGGGCCAGACATCGGCGGCCCGCTGAGCAGGCGGTTGCCTACCTATCCCTCGGCCAGATCACTGATATCCAAGGGCTTTGCGGTGGGGGCCGCATGGTTACGGAATGCCGCGCTGACCGTGCCAGCCTTTCTCCGGACCGCATAAGCCCGCATCACTGAAATGGGTGCGAACAGTACTGCATCCGGTCTGTGGCCCATGATCACCGGCTGATTGAAGTAAATGTTCTTCTGATCATCCAGTGGCAGATGCCAGCGCCCTTGATGATTCAGCCGCATCACCTCACCAAGGTAGCGGCCAAAAGCTACCAGATGGCCGCGCTGCACATCGGTAGGGGCCGACAGCGGCACGGCCACATCGAACAGCGCCTCAAGGCGTTCGATGCTGGCATCCGTGAGGTCCAGCGCCACGCCATGACTGAAGGCCTCACGTTGTAGCCCTTCGATCTGGTCGTCCATGCAAAGCAGGAAGTCATCGAAGACTTCTCGGGCGGATTGGAGATCGAAGGACATGCTCATGAGGGGGCTTGCTGCGTTCACGCGCAGCTTAAGCGACCTGCCGCCCAATATGGGCGTGCACTCAGAACCGCGTCCGCATCCCGATCACGAAGTTGCGCCCCGCCAGCGGCACCTGGTCCTTGAGCACCGAGGTAGACAGGCGGATGTCCTCGTCCGTCAGGTTCCTGGCCAGCAGGAACCAGGTGATGTCGCTGCCCTTGAACCGCTGCACGTAGGACACGCTGGCATCGACCTGCGTGTACGAGGGCGTGCGCGTTTCCGAAGCGGCCAGGCGGTCCTGCGCATTGGCATGCGTCACCGAGGCACCGGTGCGCCAGGGGCCGCGCTTGAAGCCGATGTCAGCCCCCACGCGGGTGGCCGGCTGCAGCGGCAGACTGCCACCGCCATCGTCCAGGCTGCCGCGCGAGCTGTCGGCAAAGCCGCGCAGCGACAGGCCTTCGCCATGCAGGTTGTAGCTGGCCTCGGCCTCGGCACCGCGGATGGTGGCATCGGCCTGGCCGAACACGCGCTCGTTGAACTCGCCGCCGGTCGCGCCATCCTCATCCAGCGTGTTGCCGGTGAGCTGGCCGTAGATGAAATCCTTCACCTGGTTCTGGAACACGTTCACCTTCCAGCGCACCAGGCCGGCGGTCTTCTGCAGGCTCAGTTCGATGTTGTGCGAGGTCTCCTTCTTGAAATCGGCATTGCCGATGTCGAAGGTCTCGGTGGCTTCGTGCGGACCGTTGGAATAGAGCTCCTCGGTGCTGGGCGCGCGCTGGGCCACGGAGTAGGTGGCGCCCAGCCCATAGCCCGGCGTGAACGGCCACAGCCCGCCCACCGAGTACGAGGTGAGGTTGAAGGAGCGGTCCGCGCTGCCATCCTGCGGCTTGCGCTTGACGTTTTCCACGCGCAGGCCCGCGTTCAGGCGCACGGGACCCAGGTCACGCTCTTCCACGATGAAGGCGGCGGTCGAGGTCGATTTGGTGACGGGCACGGTGCCGGGGCTGCCATCCTCGGCGCTCAGGGCCGAGAAGCGGCTGTGCTCGGTCTGCAGGCCGATGCTGCCGCGCCAGCCGGCCACCTCGCGGTGCTGCAACTCCCAGCGCGATTCGAGCGCGCGATTCTTGAAATCGGTCTCCGGATCACCTTCACCGTTGATCTCGGTGTGCTCGTAATCCGTGTAGCCCAGCTTGAACTTGAAGGCCTCGAACACGCCGAAGGGGTTGTTGACCAGGGCGTCCACGTCGTAGCGGGTCTGCTTGAGGTCGATGGAGGCGCCCTCGTCCGTGGGGATGCCGTACAGCTTGTCGAGCTGGCCCACCGAAGCCCCCAGGTGGCCCCAGCTGCCGATCAGCGAAGCGCCCAGGCCGATGTCATGCTCGCCCGTATACGAGTTGGGCAGGCGGCCCGAGCCCGAGCTGGGATCGCCATCGATGCGGTCACCCGGAATGCGGTAGTTGCGCGCATCCTGCACGCTGCCATCAAGATGCAGGCCGATCTGGCCGGCGGAGCCATCCACCGACACCGAGGCCGTGCCGCTCTTGTCGGCCGTGCCGTGGCGCAGCTCAAACACGCCGGTGGGCTGGGCCTCCAGTGTGGTGGGGATGCGGTCATTGACCACGTTGACCAGGCCGCCGATGGCGCCCGAGCCGTACAACAGGGCCGCCGGGCCGCGCAGGATCTCGATCTGCTGGGCCGTGGGGCCGCCGGTACCCACAGCGTGGTCGTTGGACAAGGTGGACACGTCGGCCACGCCCATGCCGTTCTGCAGGATCTTCACGCGGCCGCCTTCCAGGCCACGGATGATGGGCCGCGACGCGCCCGCACCGAAGGCCGAGGCCGATACGCCCAGCTCACGCGAGAGCGTATCGCCCAGCGAATTGCCCAGCTTGTTGCTGAGCTCGTCGCCCGTGAGCACCTTGGCCGGGGTGAGGATCTGATCGCCTTCGGCGGCACCGAAGGGTGCGGCCGTGACGGTCACCGTCGGCAGGGCCTGCACGGTGGCGGCAGAAGACACGGGGGCGGTGGAGGGCGTGGAAGCCGCCGTCTGGGCGACAGCGAAAGAAGCCAGGGCGGACAAGGCCGCGCCAGCCAACAGGGAGCGTTGGTGCTGCATGAGATTTCCTGAAACCGAGCGGATCCGACCAACGGCACATGGCCGCGACGGGTCAGATCACAGAGATGGCGACACGCGGGTGCGCCAGAAAGCGAAGGGGAAGGAACGCTCAGGCAGCCGGCGGGCCGCGCGACAGGAAATGCCCAACGAAAAACGAATCCCAGGAAAGAAAGCCCTGGGCAGCAGGCACGGCATCCAGCAGATGCGGCGCATCAGCCGGCAGGATGGCCGTGGCCAGGCCATCGGCCATGCACAGCCCATCAAACAGCACGCAGGAGTGCAGTGATGACAGCGAGGCGTCATCGGCCGCCTGGCCCGACGCTTCCACAGACGTCGCCCAGGCATGGGCCCCGGCGTGGGTGGCCTCATGCCCCTGCGGCACGCCGCCCGCATGTTCGATGCGGTGCAACACGCCGGCCACTTGCGCCCACAGCATGGCCAACGCCAACATCACCGCGAACCCCATCCTGGGCTGGCGGTGCCTGATCGAAGCGGCGGTGGAACCTGTGGCCCACCACCAAGATCGCAGTGAAGCTGGGCGGATCATGGCTGAGGCACGCATTTTAGGGGGAACCCTGGTGTCCCGGCCCGTCACACCCCAGGTGCTACACTTTTTGGCTTTTGGTTCACTGGGGAAAGTGCCCCTCGAACCGCCCGGTGCCCTTCAGCAGGCCGCCGACCGACTGTTGACCGATTGGATAAACCGCTCCATGTTGCCCAAGATTCTCACGACGATTTTCGGTAGCCGCAATGAACGCCAGCTCAAGGAGTACCGGCGCACGGTGGCGAAAATCAACGCGCTGGAGCCCACCTTCGAGCCTTTGAGCGACGAGCAACTGCGCGCCAAGACCGAGGAGTTCCGCGGCCGTCTGGCCAAGGGTGAAACGCTGGACGACCTGCTGCCCGAAGCCTTCGCGGTCGTGCGCGAGGGCTCCAAGCGCGTCTTCAAGATGCGCCACTTCGACGTGCAGCTGCTGGGCGGCATGGGCCTGCACAACGGCAAGATCGCCGAAATGCGCACCGGCGAAGGCAAGACCCTGACCGCCACCCTGCCCGTCTACCTCAATGCCCTGACCGGCAAGGGCGTGCACCTGGTCACCGTCAACGACTACCTGGCCCGGCGTGATGCCGAGTGGATGGGCAAGCTCTACAACTTCCTGGGCCTGACCGTCGGCATCAACCTGCCGCAGATGCCCCGCGAGCAGAAGCAGGCCGCCTACGCCGCCGACATCACCTACGGCACCAACAACGAATACGGCTTCGACTACCTGCGTGACAACATGGTCTACGAGGTGGGCGACCGCGTGCAGCGTGGCCTGAACTACGCCATCGTCGACGAAGTGGACTCGATCCTGATCGACGAGGCCCGCACGCCGCTGATCATCTCCGGCCAGGCCGAAGACCACACCGAGCTGTACCTGGCCATCAACAAGATCGCCCCGCACCTCAAGAAGCAGATCGGCGAGGCCGACCCGCGTACCGGTGAAGGCGTGATCGAGCCGGGTGATTTCACCGCCGACGAAAAGAGCCGCCAGATCACCCTGACGGACGACGGCCACGAGAACGCCGAGCGCCTGATGACCGAGGCCGGCCTGCTGCCCGAGGGCGCCAGCCTGTACGACGCGGCCAACATCACGCTGATCCACCATCTGTACGCCGCGCTGCGCGCCCACCACCTGTTCCATAAAGATCAGCATTACGTGGTGCAGCAGGGCGAGGTCGTCATCGTTGACGAGTTCACCGGCCGCCTGATGTCCGGCCGCCGCTGGTCCGACGGCCTGCACCAGGCCGTGGAAGCCAAGGAAGGCGTCGAGATCCAGGCCGAGAACCAGACCCTGGCCTCGATCACCTTCCAGAACTACTTCCGCATGTACGGCAAGCTGTCGGGCATGACCGGCACGGCCGACACCGAGGCCTACGAGTTCCAGAGCATCTATGGCCTGGAGACGCTGGTGATCCCGCCCAACCGGGTCATGCTGCGCAAGGACCAGCTCGACCTGGTCTACAAGACCGCCAAGGAAAAGTACGACGCCATCGTCGCCGACATCAAGGAATGCCACGGCCGTGGTCAGCCTGTGCTGGTCGGCACCACCAGCATCGAGAACTCCGAGCTGGTCGGCAAGCTGCTCGAACGCGAAAAGCTGCCCCACCAGGTGCTCAACGCCAAGCAGCACGCCCGCGAGGCCGACATCGTGGCCCAGGCCGGTCGCCCCGGCATGATCACCATCGCCACCAACATGGCCGGCCGCGGCACCGACATCGTGCTGGGCGGCAACATCGAGAAGCTGGTGCAGGCCATCGAGCAGGACGAATCACTCGACCACGGTGCCAAGCAACTCAAGATCGACCAGCTCAAGGCCGAACAGGCCGAGTTGAACGCCAAGGTCAAGGAGCTGGGCGGCCTGCGCATCATCGCCACCGAGCGCCATGAATCGCGCCGTATCGACAACCAGCTGCGTGGCCGTGCCGGCCGCCAGGGTGACCCGGGCTCCTCACGCTTCTACCTGTCGCTCGATGACCCGCTGATGCGCATCTTCGCGGGTGACCGCGTGCGCGCCATCATGGACCGCCTGAAGATGCCCGAAGGCGAGGCGATCGAGGCCGGCATCGTCAGCCGCAGCATCGAAAGCGCGCAGCGCAAGGTCGAAGGCCACAACTTCGACATGCGCAAGCAGCTGCTGGAATACGACGATGTGTCGAACGACCAGCGCAAGGTGATCTACCAGCAGCGCAACGAACTGCTCGAATCGCAAGAGGTGGCCGAAGCCATCGCCGCCCTGCGCGGCGGTGCCTTCACCGACGTGGTACGCGCCCATGTGCCCGCCGAAAGCGTCGAAGAGCAATGGGATCTGCCTGGCCTGGAGAAGGTGCTCAAGGACGAATGGCAGATCGAGCTCGATCTGGTGCAATGGGTGCAATCGAGCAGCGCGGTCGATGACAACGACGTGCTCGAGCGCGTGCTCAAGGCCGCCGAAGACGCCTACGCTGCCAAGACCGCCAGCGTGGGCAAGGAGCAGTTCGCCTCCTTCGAGCGCATGGTGCTGCTGCAATCCATCGACACCCACTGGCGCGAACACCTGGCCGCGCTGGACTACCTGCGCCAGGGCATCCACCTGCGCGGCTACGCCCAGAAGAACCCCAAGCAGGAGTACAAGCGCGAAGCCTTCGAGCTGTTCGGTCAGTTGCTCAGCGTCGTCAAGATGGACGTGACGCGCCTGCTGATGACCGTGCGCATCCAGAGCCAGGAAGAAGCCGCACAGGCGGCCCAGGCCATCGAAGACCAGGGCGACGCCTTCTCCAACGTCACGTACACGCATCCCAACGAGGATGGCAGCGTGGCCACCGAGAAGGAAGGCCAGGCCGCCAGCGCTGGCGATGTACCCCGCGCTGGCCGCAACGATCCCTGCCCCTGCGGCAGTGGCCAGAAGTACAAGAACTGCCACGGCAAGCTGGCCTGACCACCAGCGCTAACGCATCAACATGCAGTCGACATCGGGGCCTTCGGGCCCCGATGTGCTTTGTGGGCGCATCAGCCGCTTGTGCACTGCACAAAGGCAAAACCTGGTGGCAACCCTGACACAGCGATTTGTCGGTGGCCCATCCGGGCCCGCTTATTTGCGTGCCCACCCCGCTCACTGGCGCCACCGGCACGTCACTTGGCGATACAACTGGGCCATCCATCGCATCGCGCTTTCGCGCCCGGCCTGGCGCCCCTAGATTCGGCGCACTGCCACATGAGACGGTGCCTCGATGCGCCGCGAGACAGGAGACACGAAATGAGCCAGGCCAACGTTCTGCCCACCTCGGGCAAGCGCACCATGTCCGACTGGTGCATCGGGCTGCCCACCATCGCCATGCTGCTGCTGGTGCTGGTAATCGGCACCGGCGAGATGATCCACGGTCAGTTGCTGCGCTTCGGCGAAAGCTTCTTCGGCAACAAGGCCGAGCAGGTGCAGTACTTCATGCTGCGGGCCGAGCCGATCAAGCCCACCTGCGATGCCAGCATGGACATCGAGGCCGAGGTGGGCCGACGCATGGCCACCCAGCCCGCCGGTGGCAGCGCCGACGTGATCGACAGCCTGTTCGCCGACGAGGCCGTGGACCCGGAAAAGCTGCGCCACTCCCTGCGCGACACGCTGGCGCAATGTCAGGAACGGCACGCCTGGTACGAAAGGGTGGCTTCGCACAACACCTGGGCCGTGAAGGCCTACCGCACGGTGGAGACCGGCTTCTTCGGCCTGTTCCGCTTCGGCAGCGAGAACCGGCCGATGATCCTGCTGCTGCTGATGGGCTTCACCATCCTGGCCACCACGGTGGGCTACCACCACATCAGCCTGGTGCCGCCCCGCTTCGGGCGCGACTACAAGGTGCAGGCCTGGACGATGTTGATCGCCAGTGCCGTGGCGCTGTACTCCAGCATCCGCTACTACCAGATTTCCGTGGCCTCGGGCGTCGCGGTGGAGGAGCCCCTGATCCACTTCGCGTGGATGGTGCTGTTCGGCTCATTGCTGATCGCCAGCGCCTGGCAATGCGTACGCCCGCACAAGCCTGCCGAAGGCATCGGTGATGGCACCTGGGGCCACGCGCTCAAGACCATCCCCCTGGCCGGCCTGATGACGATCACCTCGGGCCACTACTTCTGGGAGCAGGGCCACCCCTCGGGCCTGGCGATTTACATCAACGCCTTGATGGAGTTCCCGAACATTCCTCTGCAACTGGCCCTGTTCATCTGGGGCGGCATGCTGTTCAAGCAGACGCGCGTGGTCGACCTGTTCATGAACCTGCTGCGCCCCTGGAAGCTCTCGCCCGAGGCCCTGACCTACGTGATCCTGCTGGCCGCGGCCATCCCCACGGCCTACACCGGCGGCTCCGGCGCCTTCGTGATGGCGGCGGGCGCCATCATCTACCACGAGGTACGCGCCGTAGGCGGCTCCAGCCAGTTCGCGCTGGCCGCCACGGCCATGTCCGGCTCGCTGGGCGTGGTGCTGCGTCCCAGCCTGCTGGTGGTGGCCATCGTGGCCGTCAACAAGGAGGTCACCAGCGACGAGCTCTTCCACTGGGGCTTGTACGTCTTCTTCATGACGTCGACCCTGTTCTTCGCCGCCTCCCAACTGCGCCGCGAGCGGCACACCATCGATGTGGTGTCGCCGCGCGTAGGCGTGCCAGCCATGCTGCGCCAGGTGCCCGCCCTGCTGCCCTACATCGCCGTGATCCTGGCCGTGGTGGCCTTCTACGACACGGTGCTGGACACGCCGCTCAACGAGATCTCGGCGCCCATCATCATGCCGGTGATCATGATCATGATCGTGGTGTTCGACAAGCTGCTGCTGGCACGCGGCATCGGCCCCGATTCGCAGCAGCTCAGCTTCGCGATGCACCGCGAGCGCGGCGTCGAATCGTCCATCCGCGCGGCCACGGTCGAGACCACGGGCCACCTGGGCGGCTACCTGTTCCTGATCCTGCTGTCGCAGGCCGCGGGTGGCGTGATCGAGCGCTCGGGCATCATCCACTATGCCCCCGAGGTGTTCAGCAGCGCCTGGACGGCCATGGCCTTCATGGCGGCCGCGCTGGTGGTGCTGGGCATGTTCATGGAGCCGCTGGGCGCCATCTTCCTGGTGTCGGGCACCTTGGCCCCGTTGGCCTACAAGAGCGGCATCGACCCGGTGCACTTCTGGGTGATGGTGCTGGTGGCCTTCGAGCTGGGCTACCTGATGCCGCCGGTGGCCCTGAACCAGCTGCTGGCACGCCAGGTGGTAGGCGAGGACCTGATCGATGCGTCGGACAAGGAAGTGGCCAACCAGTCCTTCTACCGCCGGTATGAGCGCTGGATCCTGCCTTGCGCTGTGATGACGCTGGGCCTGATACTGGTGTCCTTCGCGCCGCTGCTGCTCAAGGAGTTCCCGGCGCTGAACGCGTGGCTGCAAGGCTGGACGGCCCCGCCACCTCGATGACCCTGCTGCGCCCGCCCTGAGAAGACCCGCCCCGCCATGTCAGCCGCCGACCACCCCAAGGACCTGACCCTGCTGGGCTCCATCCCGCGCACGGGGCGCTTCAACCTGCTGTGGAGCCTGTCGATCGCGCTGTTCCTGTGGGCCATCGAATGGGCGGGCCGCGACGAGGACCAGCGCTATGGCCTGATGGTGAACCTGGCCTACGCCATGTGCCTGGGCTACTGGTGCTGGACCATCGTCGGCATGGTGTGGCTGGCCGAGGCCCGCCGGCGCTGGCCCAAGCTGCCCGATGCACGCGCGCGCTTCGAGCGCAGCGGCGTGTACGGGCTGGTCGGCTGGCCGGCCATCGCCTTCTGCACCATCGTGGGCATCCCCATCGCTTGCGTGTTCGGCGTTTTCCTGGCCCAGGCCATCCTGGCCTTTCCGTGGTGGCCCATGGACATCCCGAAAGAGCGCCCGCCCTTCGGCGTGTCGCTGGTGCTGAGCTACAGCATCGCCATCCTGACCTTCACCATCGACTACCTGCGTGTGCGCCTGGCCGCCAACGAGGTGCGCGCCGAAGCCGCCCAGCGCCAGGCCCTGCAGACCCAGCTGCGCCTGCTGCAGGCCCAGCTGGAGCCGCACATGATGTTCAACACCCTGGCCAACCTGCACGCCCTGATCGAATCCGATCCGGCCCGCGCGCAGGACATGCTGGCGCGCCTGATCACCTTCCTGCGCGCCACGCTGGGCGGCAGCCGCACCACCACCCACCCGCTGAGCACAGAGTTCGCCCGCGTGGACGACTACCTGGCGCTGATGCAGGTGCGCATGGGCCCGCGCCTGAAGGTCACACTCGACCTGCCGGCCGAACTGGCCAGCCACCACGTGCCCACCCTGCTGCTGCAGCCCCTGGTGGAAAACGCCGTCAAGCACGGGCTGGAGCCCAACCCGCCCGGCGGCCAGCTCACCCTGCGTGCCCGCATCGAAGCCGATGCCCTGGTGCTGCGCGTGATCGACACCGGCCGCGGCCTGCGCGCCGCCGAGGCCGCACGGCAAGGCCCGCCGGGATTCGGCCTGGCCTGCGTGCGTGACCGCGTGCAATCGGCCTATGGTGATGCCGCCAGCCTGAGCATGCAGGACAGCATCGGACACGCCGGCACCGTGGTCACGCTGCGTCTGCCACTGGGCATCCAGGCCACGCCCGCGCCCGCCTTGAGCACAGAATCCGTCTCGCCTTTCGGGCCCAGCGTGCTGCCGCTGCCGGACGACGAGGCCCGCCACGGCACCCTGCCAGCCGCCCCGCCCCATTCCGCCACCGCCCTTCACCCATGATTGCCACCGCCCTGATCGCGGAAGACGAACCCGTGCTCGCGCACGCCCTGAGCACCCAGCTCGGCCGCCTGTGGCCCGAACTGCGCCTGCTGCCCCTGGCCCAGGATGGCGACCAGGCCGTGGCCATCGCCGTGGCTGAACAGCCTGACGTGCTCTTCCTGGACATCAAGATGCCGGGCCGCGACGGCCTGGACGCCGCCGAGGCCATCGCCGATGCCTGGCCCGAGCAGCGCCCCCTGCCCCTCACCGTGTTCGTGACCGCCTACGACGAATACGCCCTGGCCGCTTTCGAGCAGGCAGCCGTGGACTACGTGCTCAAGCCCGTGCAGGCCACACGCCTGGCCGGCACCTGCGAGCGCCTGCAGCAGCAACTGCGCCTGCGCGCTGCCCAGCAGGACGACCCGGCCCAGCCCCCCTTGCAGACCCTGCGCCATGCGCCGCCCCCTGCGGCTGCAGGCCAGCCACCGCTGAGCATCATCCAGGTCTCGACCGCACAAGGCCTGGTCATGGTGCCGGTGGATGACGTGCTGTACTTCGAAGCCGCCGACAAGTACGTGCGCCTGATCACCGCCAACAGCGGCCAGGGCCCCGAGCTGTTGATCCGCACGCCCCTGCGCGAACTGATGCCCCGCCTGGACACCGAGCGCTTCTGGCAGGTACACCGCAGCGCTGTCGTCAACGTGCGCGCCATCGAGCGCGTCAGCCGCGACGCCCGCGCCAACAACCGCCTGCGTGTGCACCTGCGCAACCGCACGGAGACGCTGGAAGTCAGCCGCATGTACGCCCATCTGTTCAAGGCCATGTAGGCGTCATCCGTGTGCGGCACAATCCGAGGCTTCCAGCGGTGCTTCACGCCGCACCAGAGAGCGAGCCACCCCATGCCAGTCAACCTGTCCGCCCCCAATCCCCAAGACCTGCACCCCGTGCCCGGCGTGCAAATCGGTGTCGCCATGGCTGGCGTGCGCAAGGCCAATCGCCGTGATTTGACCGTGGTGACCCTGGCCGAAGGCTCGGCCGTGGCCGGCGTGTTCACCAAGAACCGCTTCTGCGCCGCCCCCGTGCAGATCTGCCAGAAGCACCTGGCCGCTGGCACCGACATCCGCGCGCTGCTGGTCAACACCGGCAACGCCAACGCCGGCACCGGCGAAGACGGCCTGATCCGCGCGCAGACCACCTGCATCGCCCTGGCCCGCCACCTCGACATCGCCCCCGAGCAGGTGCTGCCCTTCTCCACCGGCGTGATCATGGAGACGCTGCCCATCGACCGCATCCAGGCCGGCCTGCCCGCCGCGCTGGCCAACCTGAAGGCCGACAACTGGGCCCTGGCCGCCGAAGGCATCATGACGACCGACACCCTGCCCAAGGCCGCCTCGCGCCAGGTCAAGGTGGGCAACGCCACGGTCACCGTCACCGGCATCAGCAAGGGCGCCGGCATGATCAAGCCCAATATGGCGACCATGCTGGGCTACGTGGCCACCGACGCCAGGATCGCGCCCGCGCTGCTGCAGGGCCTGGCCAAGGACGCGGCCGACGCCTCCTTCAACCGCATCACCATCGACGGCGACACCTCCACCAACGACTCGTTCGTGGTGATCGCCACCCGCCAGGCCGACCACGCCGAGATCACCAGCTGGGACAGCCCCGAAGGCCGCGCCGTGCGCGAAGCCGTGCTGGCCGTGTCGGTGCAACTGGCCCAGGCCATCGTGCGTGACGGCGAAGGCGCCACCAAGTTCATCACCATCACCGTCGAGGGGGGCCGCGACGAGGCCGAGTGCCGCCTGGCCGCCTACGCCATCGCCCACTCGCCGCTGGTCAAGACAGCCTTCTTCGCCAGCGACCCCAACCTGGGCCGCATCCTGGCCGCCGTGGGCTACGCCGGCATCGACGACCTGGACCAGGGCCTGATCGACCTGCACCTGGACGACGTGCACGTGGTGACCAAGGGCGGCCGCCGCCCCGAGTACCGCGAAGAAGACGGCCAGCGCGTGATGAAGCAAAGCGAGATCACCATCCGCGTGGGCCTGTCGCGCGGCTCGGCCACGTCCACCGTGTGGACCTGCGACCTGTCGCACGACTACGTGACGATCAACGCCGACTACCGCAGCTGATCGCGAACGACCGGGGGTTCGGTTCCCCCCGGCTCACTTGAAAACCACCCTGCCGGCCCGACATGGATCCATGAAGGCCAGCGCAAGGCGGCGATCCGCCCTACAATGGCTGAACTTTTCCTGGGGCCGACCTGGTTTCGACGTGGGTGCGGATGCGGGATAGTGCATGTCGAGCACCAGTGAGCTCGTAAATCCATCTGGAAACAAACTAACTGCCAACGACGAATCGTTCGCACTCGCCGCTTAATACCGGTGAGCCTCGCAACAGCTGGCCTATGGGCTGGGCCTGAGTCGCAAGACAAGGGCTGCGAGGTTATTCACATAGGCTGGGCCTGAGCGGGGTCACTCCGTTCAGGTCGAGATCAAGTGACTGGGGGTCTTCATAGCGTGCTGCTGCGCGATGTTGACCTCGAGATCCAAATCAGTCAGCTAAACATGTAGATCTACCTGTTGATGGCTTGCGGACGGGGGTTCAATTCCCCCCGGCTCCACCAATCCAACGTCCGGCGACATCCGCCGAACGCCAAAAGGCCCTAAGAAATCAAACACTTAGGGCCTTTTTCTTTCCGAAGACGGCCGCAAAGCACCGCTTGCAGCCCGCCAGAGGTGGGGGTATTGTTGGGGGTATCAGTGCTACCCCTAGGGGTCGATACCCCCAGACCCCTCAATGGCCACCCTCACCAACAAGCTGACCGACACCGAGGTCAAGAACGCCAAGCCCGCGCCCAAGGCGCTCAAGCTGTTCGACGGCGAGGGCATGTTTCTGCTGATCAAGCCGGAGGGCGGCAAGCTCTGGCGGCTCAAGTACCGGTTCGGCGGCAAGGAAAAGCTGCTGGCGCTGGGCACGTACCCCGAGATCAAGCTCAAGGACGCCCGAGAACGCCGCCAGGCCGCACGCGAGCTGATTGCCAAGGGCATCGACCCCAGCGAAGCCAAGAAGGCGGAGAAGTCGAGCCGCACTAGCCAGGCCGAAGGCACCTTCGAAGCCGTGGCCCGCGAATGGCACAAGCTCATCCACAAAGTGAAGACGAGTGAGGGCCACGCCGCCCGCACGTTGATCCGCCTGGAACAAGACACCTTCCCCTACATCGGCGCCCTGCCCATGGGCGAGATCACCGCGCCCACGCTGCTGGAACTGCTGCGGCGAGTCGAATCACGTGGCGCCATCGAAACCGCCCACCGGGTAAAGCAGGCCTGTGGCCAAGTGTTCCGCTACGGCATCGCTACTGGCCGGTGCGAGCGCGATCCCTCTGCCGACTTGAAAGACGCACTCAAGCCCGTGATCGTGAAGCATCACGCCGCGATCACAGATCCGAAGGCCGTAGGCCGCTTGCTGCGCGCCATCCATGACTACCAGGGCCATCCGATCACCCGCGCGGCCCTGAAGCTGGCGCCGCTGGTGTTCCTGCGCCCCGGTGAACTGCGGCACGCTGCCTGGCCTGAAATTGACCTCGATGCCGGAGTCTGGACCATTCCTGCTGGCCGCATGAAGCGCAGTAAACAGCAGAAGATTTCTGGCACCGCCCACCTAGTGCCGCTTTCTTCCCAGGCCGTGGCCATCCTGCGTGATCTGCAGCCGCTGACTGGTCACCGCCAATACGTGTTCCCAAGCCCGCGCACCAGCACCAGGCCCATGAGCCAAAACGGCGTGCTGTCTGCCCTGCGTCGCATGGGCTTCGAAAAGGATGAGATGAGCGGCCACGGCTTCCGGGCCACGGCGCGCACCATCATGGTGGAGCGCCTGGGCATTGATGAAAACACCGTCGAGGCTCAACTCGCCCACACCGTCAAGGACAGCTTGGGGCGCGCCTACAACCGCACCGAGTTTGTGGACCAGCGCCGGGCCATGATGCAAACGTGGGCGGACTACCTGGATCAGTTGCGTGTCGGGGCGGAGGTGATCCCCTTGCACGCAGCCTGAACCGCTGCCTGACGGCCTCAGGCCAATAGGGCCTGGAAGCTGGTGCTGGTTCGAGACTGGCGACCTGTCCCTGACCATCCAGGACATAGGAGGTCCGCCATGGCTCAGTTCAAGTCAATCGAAGCAACGCCGCAGAACATCTGGAAGCTTCAAGAAAGCCTCAACAGCATCGACGCCGCCACGCAAGACGCGAAGGAGCGAATCCAGGCCCTTACGGCGGCTATCCGACTCATGGTGCAACAACCAGATAGCGGGACCTTGCGCTTGCAAATCAGCGAACTCTGCACCGCCATCGACCATGCCGCCTTCGAGGCGATGAACGTAAGCGTCCGGCGAACCCATGTTGACATGCTGCGCGGCGCTCGGAGTCAGGCAGCCTGAGGTATCCAGCGATGGGGCAACAGTTCGCCAATGTGACTGGCTTTGTGCGTAGGCAGTCGCCGCAACA
>JBMOQM010000012.1:0-30451 GCA_049322875.1 Pseudomonadota bacterium | reverse complement strand
GAGCTATCGGCTCAAGGAGGCTGCCGCCCGCCTGGCCATCACGCCTGACCCCGCATAATCCAGCCGTCTTGCCTGGGGGAATTTGGGGTGGCCACAGGTGGGGGAATTTGAAGTGGCCATCGGGGTTGCTGCATAGAAGGTGCAAACCTAGCATTCGTGCCTCTCATGACACATCACCGGACAACACCCATCATCATGAACAACCGAATCCATTCGCGTCGTCTCTTCAATGCCCTCACGCTGAGCGCAGCGGCTGTGGTCGCCACGCTCGGGGCCATGGCGCCCACCGTCGCCGCAGCCAAGGAAGTCACGCTGCTGAACGTGTCGTACGACCCGACCCGTGAGCTCTATCAGGAGTACAACGCCGCCTTCGCCAAGTACTGGAAGGCCAAGACCGGCGATGACGTCACCATCAAGGCATCGCATGGTGGTTCCGGCAAGCAGGCCCGTTCGGTGATCGACGGCATCGATGCCGACGTGGTCACGCTGGCTTTGGCCTATGACATCGATGAGGTGGCTGAGAAGGCCAAGGTGCTGTCGCCTGACTGGCAGAAGAAGCTCACGCACAACAGCTCGCCTTACACCTCCACCTATATCTTCCTGGTGCGCAAGGGCAACCCCAAGGGCATCAAGAACTGGGATGACCTGGTCAAGCCTGGCGTGGGCGTGATCACCGCCAACCCCAAGACCTCGGGCGGTGCCCGCTGGGGTTACTTGGCTGCCTACGGCTTTGCGCTGAAGCAGCCTGGTGGCAACGATGCCAAGGCCAAGGATTTCGTGCAGAAAGTTTTCCTGAACGTGCCCGTGCTCGATTCGGGTGCCCGTGGCTCTACGGTGACTTTTGCTGAGCGTGGCGTGGGTGATGTGCTGCTGGCCTGGGAGAACGAAGCTCACCTGGCGCTGAAGGAGTTCGGCGCCGACAAGTTCGACATCGTCTACCCGCCCGTCAGCATCCTGGCCGAGCCGCCCGTGGCCGTGGTCGACAAGGTGGTCGACAAGCGTGGCACCCGCAAGGAAGCCCAGGCCTATCTGGAGTACCTGTACTCGGCTGAAGGCCAGGACATCGCTGGCAAGAACTTCTACCGCCCGACGGACGCCAAGGCTGCAGCCAAGTACGCCAAGCAGTTCCCCAAGGTCAACCTGTTCACCATCGACGACACCTTCGGTGGCTGGGCCAAGGCCCAGAAGACGCACTTTGCCGATGGCGGCGTGTTCGACCAGATCTACACGAAGAAGTAAGCAGGAAGGAATCACACATGCCTATTCGTCCTTTGCACGATCGCCTGGTCGTCAAGCGCAGCGAGCCTGAACTCAAGACCGCCAGCGGCATCGTGATCCCTGACTCGGCTGGCGAGAAGCCGGAGCAGGGCGAAGTCCTGGCCGTGGGGCCAGGCAAGCGCAACGACCGGGGCGACCTGATCGCCTTGTCCGTCAAGCCTGGTGACCGCATCCTCTTCGGCAAGTACGCCGGCCAGACCGTGAAGGTCGAAGGCGAAGAGGTGCTGGTCATCCGAGAAGACGACGTTCTGGCCGTGCTGGTCTCGTGATCCGCATCTGCGTTCATCCATCTCATCAATTTCTGGAGAAGTAGCAACATGGCAGCAAAGCATGTCGTTTTCGCAGACGACGCCCGCGCCAAGATCGTCCGTGGCGTCAATGTCCTGGCCGATGCCGTCAAGGTGACCTTGGGGCCCAAGGGCCGTAACGTGGTGCTGGAGCGCTCGTTCGGCGCACCGACCGTGACCAAGGACGGCGTGTCCGTGGCCAAGGAGATCGAGCTGCGTGACCGTTATGAAAACATCGGCGCGCAGCTGGTCAAGGAGGTCGCTTCCAAGACCAGCGACAACGCCGGTGACGGCACCACCACAGCCACCGTGCTGGCCCAGGCCATCGTGCGTGAAGGCTTCAAGTACGTGGCTGCTGGCCTGAACCCGACGGACCTCAAGCGGGGCATCGACAAGGCCGTGACGGCCCTGGTGGCCGAGGTCAAGAACATCGCCAAGCCCACGACGACCTCGAAAGAGATCGCCCAAGTCGGTGCCATCTCGGCCAACTCTGATTGGGACATCGGCCAGATCATCGCCGACGCCATCGACAAGGTGGGCAAGGAAGGCGTGATCACGGTTGAAGACGGCAAGAGCCTGAACAACGAGCTGGACGTGGTCGAAGGCCTGCAGTTCGACCGGGGCTACCTGTCGCCGTACTTCATCAACAACCAGGACAAGCAGATCGCTGCGCTGGATTCGCCTTTCGTGCTGCTGTACGACAAGAAGGTGTCCAACATCCGCGAACTGCTGCCCACGCTGGAACTGGTCGCCAAGGCCAGCCGTCCGCTGCTGATCATCGCGGAAGACGTGGAAGGCGAAGCCCTGGCCACCCTGGTGGTCAACTCGCTGCGTGGCATCCTCAAGGTGGTGGCCGTGAAGGCACCGGGCTTCGGTGACCGCCGCAAGGCCATCCTGGAAGACATCGCCATCCTGACGGGCGGCAAGGTGATCGCCGAGGAGCTGGGTCTGACGCTGGACAAGGTGACCCTGGCCGATCTGGGCCAGGCCGCGCGTGTCGAGGTGGGCAAGGAGAACACCACGCTGATCGATGGCGTGGGCGATGCGGAGAGCATCGAGGCGCGCGTCAAGCAGATCCGCGCACAGATCGAGGAAGCCACCTCCGACTACGACCGCGAAAAGCTGCAGGAACGCGTGGCCAAGCTGGCCGGCGGGGTGGCTGTGATCAAGGTCGGGGCCGCCACCGAGGTCGAGCTGAAGGAAAAGAAGGCCCGCGTGGAGGATGCCTTGCACGCCACCCGTGCCGCCGTTGAAGAAGGCGTGGTGCCTGGTGGTGGCGTAGCCTTGCTGCGCGCCCGCCAGGCCCTGGGCAATTCGCTCAAGGGCGACAACCCTGACCAGGATGCCGGCATCCAGCTGGTGCTGCGCGCCGTGGAAGAGCCGCTGCGTCAGATCGTGGCGAACGCGGGTGAGGAATCCTCCGTGGTGGTGAGCGAAGTGCTCAAGGGCTCAGGCAACCAGGGCTACAACGCCGCCACGGGCACCTATGGTGACTTGGTGGAGCAGGGCGTGCTGGACCCTGCCAAGGTGACGCGCTCTGCCTTGCAGAACGCTGCATCGGTGGCCAGCCTGATCCTCACGACCGAAGCCATCGTGGCCGAGGTGCCGGAGCCCAAGGCACCAGCCGCGGCTCACCATGATGACCATGGAGGTTTTGGCGGCCCACAGTTCTGAGGCCAGCCCTACGTTGTCAACCGGAGCGAGAAGCCGGGGTGTCATGAGGCGCCCCGGCTTTTTTCATGCCTGAGCGCTCATGCGGGGGTAGACCCTCTCCCTCATGGCTGTGGCGCAAGAATGTGTAACGGAGTTGTGACGGTTATGGGGCCGTTATACGTCGCTCGTGGCGTTCTGTTACGTTGTCATCTGATATCACACAAGAATCACAGGAGTGAATGCTCGGGAGCCCCTCATGGATCTTGCCAATGTCAACGTGTCGCCCTTGATGCTGCAGCGTCTGGCTGATTTGAAGGCTGATGAACACGTGGAATCCAGGCGTAAGCTGGCGGCCATCGAGGCGGCCATGACGCCTCAGTGGAGGCAGTCCATGCACGAGAGGATCAACAACCTCTCCAGGCAGGCTTCTGCACCCCGAAGCAAGCTTCCAAAGCTGTACTTGCTGATGGAGGAGGTTGGCGAGCTCCGATCGGGGCATGTGTCATGCAAGGCGGGGTGCAGTGCGTGTTGCCGGACGATTCCCGTGGAAATTTCGGACCTCGAGGCCAAGCACATCGCAGCGGCGACCGGCAAGCAGATGGCCAACCTGCCCCCAAGGCGGCACACCAGGCTTCAAGATGTCAGCATCCCATGCCCTTTCCTGGTCGAGAATCAATGCTCGATCTATGAGCACCGCCCATACAACTGCCGCAGTCTGGCAGCCGTTGATCGTGATGCCTTGAGTTGCAGCGATGAGAACACGGCCTTGACACGTGCGAAGGATCCCAGGGCCGTACCAGTGGTCATGACCAAGATGCAGGCCTTCGATCCGCTCTATCAAGAGATCATCGGCCGCAAGCCGGTGGCCTGGGCGGACATCCGGCAGTTCTTTCCGACCAAGGCTCAGGCTGGAGAGAGCCTGAACACGGCCACAGCCTCGACCAACTGACGCGCCTGCCCCTTCAGGCTGGCGGCGGCGGCGGCACTTTCCTCGACCAGGGCGGCGTTCTGCTGCGTGGCCTGGTCCATCTGCGTCACGGCCTGCCCAACCTGGGTGACGCCGTTGCTCTGTTCCGTACTGGCGGCGCTGATCTCGGCCACGATGTCGCTCACGCGCTGGATGGCATTGACAATCTCGCCCATGGTGGTGCCGGCCTTGTCGACCAATGCAGTACCTTGTTCGACCTTCTCGACACTGGTGGTGATCAGGCTGTTGATTTCCCGGGCGGCCTGGGCGCTGCGTTGCGCCAGGGAGCGCACCTCGCCTGCAACCACCGCGAAACCACGGCCTTGCTCGCCGGCGCGCGCGGCTTCCACGGCTGCATTGAGCGCCAGGATGTTGGTCTGGAAGGCAATGCCGTCGATCACGGAGATGATGTCGGCGATCTTCTTGGAGTTGGCGTCGATGTCGCGCATCGTGTTCACGACCTGGCCGACCACCTCGCCGCCCTTGGTGGCGACGCCGGAAGCCCCTACGGCCAGTTGGCTGGCCTGGCGGGCGTTGTCGGCGTTGTTGCGCACGGTCGAGCTCAGTTCGTCCATCGTCGCCGCGGTCTGCTGAAGGGCGGCTGCCTGGTTTTCGGTGCGGGCGCTCAGGTCCATGTTGCCCTGTGCGATCTGGGCACTGGCGGTGGCCACGCTTTCGGCGTTGCCACGCACATGGCCGACCACCTGCGCCAGGCGTTGCTGCATCTCCTTGAGGGCCAGGAGCAGCACGCCTGTCTCATCCTGGGTGTTGGTGACCTCGACGTGGTGGCTCAGATCGCCGGCGGCCACTTTCTGGGCAGTTTCAAGCGCCTTGTTCAGTGGCAAGGTGATGCTGCGTGTGATGAGCCAGGCAGAGGCACTGCCTAGACCCAGCATCAGCAGACCCAGGGCGATCAGCATATTTCGGCTGTTGTGGTTCTGCGTATTGATCTGTTCGGCTTGCAGGTCGATGGCTTTGCGCTGATGCGTCTGCAAGGCCAGCATGGCTTCCATGTAAGCCTTGGCAGCCGGGGCAGCCTTGTTGTCGAGCACGGCATTGGCCTCGTCGGCCTGGCCGTTCTTCTTGAGCCGGTTGATCTCATCTCTCGCGGCGAGATACTGCTGGCGCATTTCACCGATCCTGTCGAACAGGGTGCGTTCCTGATCCGAGGTGAGCTTTTCCGAAATGGCTTTCTGCAGTTCGCCGGACACCTTGGTGGCGGCGGCCACGTCCTCTGCGAAATACGTCACAAGGCTAGGGTCGCTGCTCTTGGCGATGGCCGTGGTGCGGCGGATGCCGGCATTCACGTTGTTGTACCAGTCGTTGATGAGCCGTTCCTTGGTGAGCGGAAGCTCCATCATCTCGCGCGTGGCTCTGGCACTGTCCTCCATGCGCCAGAGGCCGATGGCGGTGATGGCGGTAGCCAGCAGAAGTACCAGCGCGAAGCCCAGGGCCAGGCGCTTGCCGATGGAAAGTGACGTCATCCAGGACTCCATGTGCTGCCTGCCACATTGGCCGTCGGGCGGATGTGGCTGCTGCCATGGCGTAACTACTGGGACCGGTCGGGCCGAGGGGCAGCAACAGCTTATCGGCAGGGATTTCCCTTGATTGAGGTCAAATGTCCGCGTGTGACTGAAATCGCTATATTCGTGGCCGGACGCGGTTTGTTGCCGCACCAACATCACAAATCAAACGTCGAACATGATTTCATTGGCTTCATCCGTGCGTTTTTTCATCGCTCATTCCGGCTGCACGGTCTTTCTGGCATTGGCGCTGGCCGGGCATGGTGCAGCGCTGGCCCAAAGCGGCCTGGAAGGCGCGCCTCTGTCCGTGGCGCGGGCAGCCGTCCTGAAGGACGGGTGGCAGCCACTGGAAACCTATGGCGCCTTCGCGGACGGCCTGCGGTGGAACGAAGATGGCGACGCTGGTGCGCTCTACAAGGCGGGCTTCAAGGAGGTCGAGGCCTGTTCAGCTACCAGGGCTAATCACTGCAGTTTCAACTATGTACGCGGAGGCAAGTGCCTTGTCTTGCATACACAGGGTAAATTTGAGCCGGACAACTCCGAGCCTGTGGTGATCCGCCGATCCGCCACATGTCCTCGGTCAGAGCTCACATCGCCGGCACAGGCCACATCGCGATAAGCTGAAATATCTACATAGAAGGGGGAGATTTATGAGAGCAAGAGCGTGCGTTGTTGCGCTACTGACATGCATTGCCAGTGCGGCCCAGGCCGACACTTTGCCGAGCAGGGCACTGGTGTTGCAATATCTGTCGATGTCAGGCACTCAGGATGCTGTCAACAAGACGACGTTGGCGTTCGGCAAGGACCTCATTGCCAAGGGCTTTCCTGGCGGTGAAGAGCGTGTCAACGAACTGCTGGCCTCCACGGTGGCGTGGTCGGCCATACAGGAAGACTATATTTCGCTGATCCAGCAAACCTACACATCGAAGGAACTGGAGGCGCTGATTGACTTCTCCCGGTCGCCCATGGGGATGGGTATAGCGGCCAAGAATCAGCAGTTCGCTTTGGTCGCCAATGCGATGATGATGAAACGCTCACAGTTGCTTGAAAGCAAGCTGTCTGCTGCGGCTGGTTCGGGGGCTGTCACGATGGACAAACCATCGAAGGACGCCGAGTTCAAGGGCGTCACCTATGTGGTACCCCCGAGTCCCGTCTATCCTGTTGACTCGCGTGCGAAAGGAGAAGAAGGGGTTGTTTCCCTCCATGTGCTGGTCGGTCCCAACGGCGATGCGGAAGCGGTAGGCGTGCGCAAATCCAGCGGATTTCCCAGTTTGGACGAGGCTGCATTGGCGGCGCTGGCTAAAGCCAAGTTCCGCCCTTATGTTGAGAACGGCGTTCCGGTCAGGGTCTATGCGCCCGCGACCCTTACATTCCATTTGGAAGATGGTGAGAAGAGCAAGCCGGGCATCCCGTTCACGAAGAAGAAGCTGTTCTGAAAGCCGTGCAGGCGTGCCCGAAATCCCAGCAGCGCTTACGCCTTTCCAGTCCCGACTAAGCTGCCCTGATGGTGCCACGGTACTGATCATGGCCTGGCGTGCCGACCAAAGGGATCCGAGAAGCCATTCCGGAATCACCCGGCTACGGCTGGTCGACCAGCCCCGCGAGGCGGGCTTGATGAAACGGCAGGAGGGGCCATGAAACTGCTGTTGAACATCGACGTGCCGGATCTGGAGAGGGCGGCCTCCTTCTACAGTGCGGCGTTCGGGCTGACCGAGTCGCGTCGTCTAGGCAAGGAGGTCCTGGAACTGTCCGGGAGCGCCGTGTCCATCTTTCTGCTGCTCAAGGCCGAGGGCAGCTTCCCTTTCGTGCATGCCGCATCGCAGCGTACCTACCAGCGTCACTGGTGTCCGCTCCATTTCGATGTGGTGGTGGATGACATGGAGGCTGCCATTGACCGGGTGCTGGAGGCGGGTGCCGTGCAGGAGCAGCCGGTCAGCACCTACGCATGGGGCCGGATGGCCGTTTTCGCCGACCCTTTCGGCCATGGCTTCTGCCTGGTGCAGTTCCTCGGGCGCGGCTACGCAGAAATCGAGTCCACCTGATCATTTGAACTTTTCTTCGGCGGCCTTCACGTCGGCCTGGATCTTGTCGTTGGCCGTCTTGGCACCTTGCTGCGTGCTGCTGGCCGACTGGGTGATGGCCTGGATGTCGGCGTTGGCCTCCTTGACGACGCAATCCACATAGGGGCGGATGCCCTGGCGGTAGGTGTTCACCTGGGCCACGCTGGCGTTGTACGCATCGGCATTGGTCAGATTGAGCTGCGGCGCTTCCGGCTTGGGCCCGCAGGTGGTCGGGGACCACACACCGCCGACGATCACACCGGCCTGTGCGGTGGAGGCCGCGGCGATCCAGCCAAGGGCGGTCAGCAGGGCAATCGAAGAGAACTTGGACATGGTGTCTTTCGAAGAGTGAATGAAGGAAGCGCTACAGCGCATGCGCCTGCTGAAGCACGCGTAGCAATTGGGTGCGGCTCTGGCTCAAGGCATCGTCGTCACGGCGGCGGGGGCGGGGCAGGTACAAGTCCAGCGTGCCGGTGACAGGCCCGGGCACCTGGTCCAGTACGACCACGCTGTCGCTGAGGAACACGGCCTCGTCCAGGTCGTGGGTGACCATCAGCACCGTCACGCCATGCTGCTGCACCACGCGCGTCAAGGTGTCCTGCAGCTTCATGCGTGTGAAGGCGTCCACTGCGGAGAAGGGCTCGTCCAGCAGCAGCAGTCGTGGCCTGCGGAACAGTCCGCGGGCGATGGCTACACGCTGCGCCTGGCCGCCTGAGAGCTGCTTGGGCAAGGCATCCTCATAGCCGGACAGGCCCACATCGGCGAGCAGTTCGGTGACACGCGGATCCTTGTGGCCGCGGCCTGTGAGGTCGAAGCCGATGTTCTGTGCCACGGTCAACCACGGAAAGAGGCGGGGTTCCTGGAAGATGAGACCGATGTCATCGGTGATGCCGTGCACGGCCTGGTCGTCCAGGCGGATCACGCCGCGGTAATCGGTGTCGAGCCCGGCGATCAGGCGCAGCAAGGTGCTCTTGCCGCAGCCGCTGGCGCCCACGAGTGTGACGATGCTGCCGGTGTCGACCTGCAGGTGCAGATCCTGCAGGATGAGGCGGCTGCCGTGGTGCTTGGAGTGGACGTGGACGTCGAGCAATCGGGTCATGGCGGTGGGTCTGTGGCGCGATGGTCAGCGCTGTGATTCGAAGGTGTCGCGCCAGGCCAGCAGGCGCTTCTCCCACCAGTGCAGCACCGAGTCGCTGAGCTTGCCGAGCACGGCCAGCAGTACGATGGCCGACAGCACCAGATCGGCGCGTCCCGTCTCGCGACCGTCGGTGAGCAGGTAGCCCAGCCCCTTGGTGGCGGCGATCAACTCGGCCGCGACCATGAACATCCAGGCCAGGCTCAGGCCGTTGCGTACGCCCGTCATGATCGATGGCAGTGCGGCGGGCAGCAGCACGCGGCGCGCCAGAGCGGCTGATGACAGGCCTGCCATGCGTGCCACCTCGACCAGCTTGCGGTCCACATCGCGCAGGCCGGCAGACACCCCCAGGTACACCGGGAAGAAGGCCCCGATGGCGATCAGTACGATCTTGGGTGATTCATCGATGCCCAGCCACAACAGCAGCAGCGGCACCCAGGCTAGCGAGGGGATCGCTCTCAGGGCCTGGAAGCTGGGGTCCAGCAGGTGTTCGAGCGGGCGCTTGAGGCCCACGGCGGCGCCCACCAGCAAGGCCAGCGAGGAGCCGATGGCAAAGCCCGTGAACACGCGGGCCGTGCTGGCCAGCACGTGGGTGGCGACGGTTTCAGAGCCCAGATGCCACAGCGTCGTGGCCAGCTCGCTGGGGGCTGGCAGCAGATGGCTGGGCACCCAGCCCAGGCGCGAGGCGGTTTCGAGGATGCCCAGCAGCAGCAAGGGCGGCAGCCATCCCAGCCACGCAGTGGACCACTGACGCTCGTGCGCGGTGTTCTGGACGTGGCTTGGTCGGTCCACCGTGGCTGGCCCGGGCCGCCCCGCAGCCGTGGCGCGCACGGCGGCAGATGCCCCCGCGGCGTCGTTGGCGCTTGATGCGCCGGGCCGGATCACGGTCGGTTGTGCGCTCATGGCTGCGTGGCTCCCGGATGGATCAGGCGCGTCGCACCACGTCGGCGGCGAAGCGTGTGTCCACCAATTGCGCGATGGCCTTGTTGAGGTCGGTGCCAGGGCGCACCAGTTGCTCGTCCTTCAGGATCGGTGCGGCGGCCTGCAGGGCCTTGACGTGCTCCTGCGTGGGCAGGGGCTGGCTCAGGTCCGTGCGCAGCTTGACCTGCAGCAGCGCGACCTGCAGCGACACCTTGGCTTCTTCCGACAGGATCTTGGCGGCTTCGCTGGTGTTGGCCTGGATCCACTGGCGGGCCTTCTCGTACACCGCGATGACGCGCTTGACGGCCTGCGGGTTCTGCTGGATGAACTCCTCGCGCACGTTGAGGAAGCCATAGGTGTTGAAGGCCACGTTGCGGTAGAGCAGACGCGAGCCGGCGTCCAGCTCGCTGGCGGCCATCAGTGGGTCCAGACCGGCCCAGGCATCGACACGGCCTTGTTCCAGCGCAGCACGGCCATCGGCATGCTGCAGGGCCACGTGCTCGATGTCCGTGCGCTTGAGGCCCACAGTGTGTAGCGCGCGCAGTAGGAACAGGTAGGGATCGGTGCCCTTGGTGGCGGCGATCTTCTTGCCCTTGAGGTCGGCCAGCGACTTGATGGGTGAGTTCCTGGGCACCACCAGGGCCGTCCACTCAGGGCGAGAGAAGATGTAGGGCGCGCGGATGGGGTTGCCGTTGGCCTTGGCCAGCAGCGCGGCCAGGCCAGCGGTCGAGCCGATGTCGATGCTGTTGCCGTTGAGGTATTCCAGCGCGCGGTTGCTGCCGGCGCTCAGCACCCACTTGACGTTGATACCGTCCTTCTTGAACTCTTCTTCCAGCCAGCCGAAGCGGCGGATCACCAGACTGGAAGGTGAGTAGTAGGCGTAGTCCAGGCGCAGCTCCTTGAGCGGCTCGGCGGCGTGCAGCACGGAGGGCAGGACGGTGGCGGCGGCGGAGCCAGCGGCCCACTGAAGAACGGAACGTCGTTGCATGGTGTGTCGGTGTCTGGTTGGTGCAGTGATGGAGGTGAGTGAAGGCTGGGGCTCAGGTGTAGGCGCTGGGCTCGGGGTATTGGCCGGTGATCGAATGGCGGCCCAGATCGCGCAGCTTGTAGTCGACTGGGTCGTGCAGGGTGTGCACGCGCACGTTGCGCCAGAAGCGGTCGAAGCCGTAGCGGCTGCTGGTCGAGCGGGCGCCCGTCAGTTCCAGGAACTGGGTGCTCACATCGAGGCCGGCGCGGTGCGCCAGCACCTTGGCTTCGCTCACTGCCAGGGCGGTGTCACCGCGGGCGACGGCATCGAGCGCAGCCCCTTGGTTCAGTGCCGTCTGCAGAGTGCGTGCGGCGTCATCGGCCACGGCCTGCGCGGCACGCAAGGCCACGCGGAACTCGCCGTAGCGGTGCTGGGTGTAGGGGTCTTCATGCGCACGCTGCACGTTCGCGGTGAGCCAGGGGCGCGCTTCTTCCTTGGTATAGCGCAGTGCGGCGGCAAAGGCCCCTTCGCCCACGCCCAGGTACAGGTTGGTCAGGATCAGTTGAGACACCAGCGTGCGCAGGGACGTGTGCGGCGAAGGCGTGAGGCCGGGCGCCTGCAGCACATCCGCGCGGCTGATGTGCACGTCGTGGAAGTTCACGGTGCCGCTGTCGGTCTGTCGCTGGCCGAAGGCATCCCAGTCGCTGCGCACATCAATGCCCGGTGCCTTGGTCTGCACCACCGCGATCAAGGGGCTGGACGAAGGCTCATGCCAAGCCGAGAAGGTCATCATGTCGGAGCCTACCGAGCCCGAACAGAAGTTCTTGGTGCCGCGGATGCGAAAGCCGCCCGACGTGGCCAGGGCCAGGGTGCGCTTGTCCAGCGGGTTCAAGGCATTGCCCCAGAACCAGCGCTTCTTGATGGTCTGGCTGAGCAGGCGTTCCTGCTGCTCCACATCGCCATACAGCAGAACGCTGGACACCTGCAGATGATGGAAGGCAAAGACGTGAGCCAGCGCCGCATCGACCCTGGCCAGTTCGCGCACCACCTTGTAGAAGGTGGGCCAGTCCCCGCCCAGGCCTCCCCATCGGGTAGGAATGGTCAAGGCCAGCAATCCGCTTTGACGGATGAGTTCGCGCTCTGCAGCAGCATGCCCGCCATGGCGATCGCGTTCTACGGCGGTACGTGCCAGCAGTTCAGCGAGTTGCCTGGACACCAACGGGACATCGTCCAGGCTGTCGGCACGGGTCAAGGCCGCAGGCGTTGGTGCGTCGTCGCTGTCAGGTTTCAGTGAGCGGGTGCTGTGCAGCGGCAGGATCTGGGTCATGGCTGGATGGCGCGGGCCAGGCCTGCAAGGGCCTTGTGCTTGCGTCATGGAGGTGAATGACCCTCAGTGTTCCAGCCGCTGCTTCCAACGAAAACGAATGAATGGTTCTATAGTTCTGAACTTTCAGCAGTAAGAAGGCCCTGCCGATGTCGGCGCACTCATGAAAAAGGCCCCTCTTGCGAGGGGCCTCCAGGCTTGGTGAACCGAGCCTGCCGATTCAGAGCCGGTGCCTGGCCGCCGCCAGGCGGTGCAAGGTGTTGATCAGCACGTCCACCTCGGCGCAGGTGTTGTAGAACGCCAGCGATGGGCGCACCGTGCCTTCCACACCGAAGCGCCGCAGGATGGGCTGCGCACAGTGGTGACCCGAACGCACGGCGATGCCTTCCTTGTTCAGGGCGGCACCGACCTCTTCGGTCTCGTAGCCCTTGAGCGTGAACGACAGCACCGAGGCCTTGTCCGCTGCTGTCCCGATCAGGCGGACGCCGGGCACGTCCCTGATCAGGTTGGTGGCATAGGCCAGCAGTTGATGCTCGTAGGCGCCGATGTTCTCGATGCCCAGGCGGGTGACGTAATCGATGGCAGCACCCAGGCCCACCGCATCCGCGATGTTGCCCGTGCCGGCTTCGAAACGGCCCGGGGCATCGTGGTACTGCGTGTGCTCGAAGGTCACGTCCTTGATCATGTTGCCGCCGCCTTGCCAGGGCGGTGTCTCATTGAGCAAGGCTTCCTTGCCGTAGAGCGCGCCAATGCCCGTGGGCCCGAACAGCTTGTGGCCCGAGAAGACGAACCAGTCGCAGTCCAGATCGGTCACGTCCACGCGCATGTGCGACACGGATTGGGCACCATCGACCAGCACCTTCGCGCCCGCGCTGCGCGCCATGGCCACCATCTGCTTGGCCGGCGTGACCGTACCCAGCGCGTTCGATACCTGCGTGAAGGACACGAGCTTGGTGCGCGGGCCCAGCAGCTTGGCGTACTCGTCGAGCAGGACTTGGCCGGTCTCGTCGACCGGGATCACGCGCAGCTTGGCACCTGTCACAGCGCACAGCTGTTGCCAGGGCACGATGTTGGCGTGGTGCTCCAGCCAGCTGATGACGATCTCGTCGCCTTCGCGGATGTTGGCCTTGCCCCAGGTCTTGGCGACCAGGTTGATGGCCTCGGTGGTGCCCCGCGCGAACACGATCTCGTTGACCGAGCGTGCATGCAGGAAGGCGCGCACCTTCTCGCGCGCGGCCTCGTAGGCATCCGTGGCGCGAGCAGCGAGTTCGTGCGCCGCGCGGTGGATGTTCGAGTTCTCGTGCTCGTAGAAGTAGGCGATGCGGTCGATGACCGACTGGGGCTTCTGCGTGGTGGCGGCGTTGTCGAACCAGATCAGCGGCCGGCCATTGACGGTCTCGCGCAGGATCGGGAAATCACGGCGCACGAGGTTGACGTCGAAGGGCGGCTTGAAGCCATGGGCCTGAGGGCTCAAGGGCTGTGCTGGCAGACCTGGCGCATGGATCCCTGGCGCGGCACCCAAGGGTGTCGCGCCCGGTACGCCCTGCTCCAGGAAGTAGAACGACGGGCTGCCGCTGGCCACCGCATGGCCACCGCCCGCTGAACGCGAGGGCGAGCGCAACGCGAGCAGGTCGCTCAGTTCCGCATCGCTGGGCAGGCCCCAGTCCAGCGGGTTGAGCGTGAGCGCGGGCTGGATGCCGCTGGTGGTGGCCGCAGGGTTGGCATCCAGCGGCAGGTCGCCACTGAACGACGGCGGCACCTTGCCAGGCGATGCCACGGGCGGCAGCGAAGGCAGGCCTTCGTAGCCCACCGGCGCGCCGGGCAGACCGGCGGGCGTGCTGCTCGCGACGAGGCTTGACGCCGCACCCGTGCTGGCCGGCGCTGCGCTGGGCACCACGCTGGGTGAGTAGCCCGTGTCCGGCGCCGTGATCGGTGCTGCAGGCGTACCTACCGGCGAGCTGTTCGTCACGTTGGGCACGGCGAAGGGGTGAGCGGCCGAGGCGGGTGTGCCCAGGTGCGACAGGCCTGACGGCAAGCCAGCAGGCAAACCACTCGTCGCAGGTGCGCTGCCAGGCAGCGCCGCGAAGAAGTGGTTGGCCAGCTGCGTCAGGGCCTGCACATCAGGCACCCCGAGGCCGGTGACGTCACTTGTACTCATGGTACTTGTTGATCTCCACGTCTTCCAGCACGGCGATCGAGTCATCGGTCAGCACGGCCAGCGAGCAGTACAGCGACACCAGGTAGGAGGCGATGGCCTTGTGGTTGATGCCCATGAAGCGCACGGCCAGGCCCGGGCTTTGTGCGCCAGGCAGGTCGGGCTGGTACAGGCCCACGACGCCCTGGCGGCTTTCGCCCGTGCGGATCAGCAGGATCTTGGACTTGTTGTCCTCGATCAGCACCTTGTCGCTGGGGATCAGCGGGATGCCGCGCCAGGTGATGAACTGCGAACCGAACAGCGACACGGTAGGCGGGGGCACGCCGCGACGGGTGCACTCGCGGCCGAAGGCGGCGATGGTCAGCGGGTGGGCCAGGAAGAAGCCGGGCTCTTTCCAGACCTTGGTCAGCAGCTCGTCCAGGTCATCGGGCGTGGGGGCGCCGGTGCGGGTGCTGATGCGCTGGGAAGGGGCGATGCTGTGCAGCAGGCCGTATTCTTTGTTGTTGATCAGCTCGCTTTCCTGGCGCTCCTTGATCGTCTCGATGGTCAGGCGCAGCTGCTCGGCGATCTGGTTGTACGGCTTGCTGTACAGGTCGGACACGCGGGTGTGCACGTCCAGCACCGTGTTCACGGCCGACAGCAGGTACTCGCGCGGGTTCTCGATGTAGTCGACGAAGGTCTGCGGCAGTTCACGCTCGTCGCGGCCGGAGCAATCGACGGTGACGCTGCTGGCGTCCTTGACCTTGTTGACGCGGTAGATACCGGCCTCGACCGGAACCCATTGCAGCAGGTGGGTGAGCCAGCGCGGGGTGATACTGGACATCTGCGGCACGGTGCGTGTCGCGATGGCAAGCTGCCGTGCGGCGATGTCGCCAAGGGCGGTGCTGGTCTCTTGTTGGTCGGCCATGATGCTTGGTTACTCCAGGGATCTGTTGGTGGGTTGGAAAGGTGGATGAAAGAGGTGCAAGCCGAGCGCTCAGGCGCCGCGGTTCTGGGCCTGCGTGACATTGCTGCCGGGGGGCACGCTGTTGGTGAGCCACACGTTGCCTCCGATGGTCGAGCCCTTGCCGATCGTGATGCGGCCCAGCACGGTGGCGCCGGCGTAGATCACGACGTCGTCTTCGAGCACGGGGTGGCGGGCATGGCCCTTGAGCAGCGCGCCGTTCTCGTCGGTGGGGAAGCGCTTGGCGCCCAGCGTCACGGCCTGGTACAGGCGCACGCGCTCACCGATCACGGTGGTCTCGCCGATCACGACGCCAGTGCCGTGGTCGATGAAGAAGGACGGGCCGATCTGCGCACCGGGGTGGATGTCGATGCCGGTGCTGCCGTGGGCGATGTCGGCGATCAGGCGGGCCAGCAGCGGGGCGCCCAGCTTGTACAGGGCATGGGCGATGCGGTGCGAGATGATCGCCGTCATGCCCGGGTAGCTCAGCAGGATCTCGGAGATGCTGGTGGCGGCCGGATCGCCCTGGTAGGCCGATTGCAGATCGCTGACCAGCAGGGCGCGGATCTCGGGCAGTTGCGAGGCGAACTCGCGGGTGATCTCGCCGGCCTTTTGCGGCAGGGTGTTGTCTGCCTCAGCCGGTGCGTCGTCAGCCTCGCTGGCATCGCCCGCGTCGAACAGCAAACCGCGGCGAACCTGTTCTGCCAGCACCGTCAGGGTGTCGTGCAGGGTATAGCCGACGAAATAGTCGATGCTTTCATCGGTGAGGTCGGGGCGACCGTAATGGGTGGGAAACAGCGCGGCGCTCAAACCCTGGACGATCTGCCCCAGGGCATCGCGGGAAGGTAATTCACGCACGCGGCCTTTATGGCGCACGTTATGGGTGATTTCTCTGGATTTGCGCAGGGCGCCGACCACCGACCCGAGATTCCAGTCGGGCAGTGGTCCGTCCAGCGACGGAAATGGATGAGGCATGGTTCGGGCAGAGTTTGGGTAAAGGTCTGTCGAATGTGCCCGGGCCGGTGGTTGCTCTCAAGCCCTGTGCACGCCGTGGGGTGGCGCTTATCTGATTACTGCATTTATTTATCTGGAAAAATTATGCCCTGTAAAACTTGATCCGTGATAAATGCCGCCAGAGTTTGCTGGGTGATTTCCGTGATGATGGATCATTGATCCGTTTTAATGGATTGTTTATTTGAAGAGGATATTGTTTGGTTTTCTCATAAGCATTGTTGAATTGCTTGGTTTGATTTGAAAAAGGCCGTCCCTAGACTTCGCTCAACTTGTCATAACGAGTTTGGCGATATCCAACATGGACCAGGCCCTCAAGCCCTCAGATCAACCCTTGCCGCTGTACGGCCAGATCCGCAATGCCCTGCGCGCGCGGATCCTGGACGGCAGCTACGCGCCCGGCAGCCAGGTGCCTTCCGAGAGCGCGCTGGGCCAGGCGTTCTCGGCCAGCCGCATCACCGTGCGCCAGGCCCTGAGCGATCTGCAGAAGGAAGGCCTGATCTACAAGGTGCATGGCAAGGGCAGCTTCGTGTCCCGGCCCAAGGCCTTCCAGAACGTGAGCACGCTGCAGGGCTTCGCCGAGCAGATGTCTGCGCGTGGCTACGAGGTGCTGAACCAGCTGCTGTCACTGGCCCACGCGCCCGCATCGCAGCAGGTGGCCGATCGCCTGCAGTTGCCGGAAGGCGCGCTGGCCACCGAGATCCGCCGCGTGCGCCTGCTCGACCGCGAGCCCGTGTCGCTGGAGCTGACCTGGGTGGCCGAGCCCCTGGGCCGCCGGCTGGCGCAGGCCGATCTGGTCACGCGGGACATCTTCCTGATCCTGGAGAACGACTGCGGCGTGCCGCTGGGCCATGCCGACCTGGCGATCGATGCCGTGCTGGCCGGCTCCGACGAGGCCGCCGCCTTGAACGTGGCCGAGGGCGCCCCCCTGCTGCGCATCGAGCGCCTGACGCATGACCGCGAAGGCCACCCGATCGATTACGAGTTCCTGTACTTCCGCGCCGACAGCTTCCAGTACCGACTGCGCGTGGACCGCAGCCGGGATCCCGCCCCCAGGGCATCCCGATGACACCCCCGATGAGGACAACAACCATGCAAACACACGAACTCGAATTCGACGTGGTGGTGGTGGGCGGCGGCACGGCCGGCCCCATGGCCGCCGTCAAGGCCAAGGAACGCGATCCTTCCCTGCGCGTGCTGCTGATCGACAAGGCCAACGTCAAGCGCAGCGGCGCCATCTCCATGGGCATGGACGGCCTGAACAACGCCGTGGTGCCCGGCTACGCCACGCCCGAGCAGTACACGAAAGAGATCACGGTGGCCAACGACGGCATCGTGAACCAGTCGGCCGTGCTGGCCTATGCGCGCCACAGCTTCACCACCATCGAGCAGCTCGACCGCTGGGGCGTGAAGTTCGAGAAGGACGCCAATGGCGACTACGCCATGCGCAAGGTGCACCACATGGGCACCTATGTGCTGCCCATGCCTGAGGGGCACGATGTGAAGAAGGTGCTGTACCGCCAGCTCAAGCGCGGCCGCGTCGAGATCACGAACCGCATCGTGGCCACGCGCCTGCTGCTGGCCGATGACGGCAGCGTGTGCGGCGTGATGGGCTTCGATTGCCGCACCGCCGATTTCTACGTGGTGCGCGCCAAGTCCGTGATCCTGTCATGCGGCGCGGCCGGCCGCCTGGGCCTGCCCAGCTCCGGCTACCTGATGGGCACCTACGAGAACCCCACCAACGCGGGCGACGGCTATGCGATGGCCTACCACGCGGGGGCCGAGCTGGCCAACCTGGAGTGCTACCAGATCAACCCGCTGATCAAGGACTACAACGGCCCGGCCTGCGCCTACGTGACCGGCCCCATGGGCGGCTACACGGCCAACAACAAGGGCGAGCGCTTCATCGAGTGCGACTACTGGAGCGGCCAGATGATGCAGGAGTTCTACCAGGAGCTCCAAGGCGGCAACGGCCCCGTGTTCCTGAAGATGGACCACCTGGCCGAAGAGACCATCCAGACCATCGAGACCATCCTGCACACCAACGAGCGGCCCAGCCGTGGCCGCTTCCATGAAGGCCGTGGGACCGACTACCGCAGCCGCATGGTCGAGATGCACATCTCCGAGATCGGCTTCTGCAGCGGGCACAGCGCCTCGGGCGTGTACGTGAACGAGCGCGCCGAGACCACCGTGCCGGGCCTGTACTCGGCCGGTGACATGGCCGCGGTGCCGCACAACTACATGCTGGGCGCCTTTACCTACGGCTGGTTCGCCGGCACCAACGCGGCCGAGCGTGCGCTGTCCACGCAGTTCGCTGCTGTTGACGCCGGCCAGGTCGAGCGCGAGAAGGCCCGCATCTATGCACCGCTCAACCGCGACCATGGCCTGCCGCCGCTGCAGGTCGAATACAAGCTGCGCCGCATGGTCAACGACTACCTGCAGCCGCCCAAGGTGACGCGCAAGTACGAGATCGCGTTGGAGCGCTTCGACGAGATCGGTGAGGACCTGCAGTACCTGCACGCCCGCGATCCGCACGAGCTGATGCGTGCCGCCGAGGTGTCGGTGATCCGCGATTGCGCCGAGATGGCCGCGCGCGCTTCGCTGTTCCGCACCGAAAGCCGCTGGGGCCTGTACCACCTGCGCGTGGACTATCCCGGCCGCAACGATGCCGACTGGTTCTGCCACGCGCACCTGTTCAAGGACACCAACGGCCGCGTGGCCCACGCCAAGCGCGCCATCGAGCCCTACACCGTGCCCATCGACGAGCAGGAGAAGTCCGCCTACGACCGCCTGCGCATCGACCCCAGCCAGCCCCAGTCACAGGGCCAGCAGCCGGCGGAGCCCAAGCAACCCGTCGCCGCCTGACCGCCCGCTCACAGAACGCCCGAGTCCCCATCATGCCCCGCACCATCCCCATCAGCGCCGGCCACTTCACGCCGCGCCACATTGCCCAGATCACCGATGCCCCTGTCACGGTGGATGAAGAACTCTGCATCGCCCACAAGGGCTGCACCGTCTGCGTCGATGTCTGCCCCATGGACCTGCTCGCCATCGACGAGTCCAGCGGCAAGGCCTTCATGAAGTACGACGAGTGCTGGTACTGCCTTCCCTGCGAAAAAGACTGCCCCACAGGCGCCATCAAGGTCGCCATCCCTTATCTGCTGCGCTGATCGTCCAAGTCCTTACTCGCCGCAGATCCCCCTACGTCCCCCTGAACATCGGAGTTTCACGTTCATGACCGCATCGATCCGTTCCCTGCGCGCCCTGGCTGTCGGCGCCATTGCCCTGGCCAGTGCCCTGGTCGCACAGGCAGAAACCATCCGCGTCGCCATCGGCACGCAGGACACCACCATCAACTGCGCCACCGGCGGCCTGCTGATCCGCGAACTCAAGCTGCTGGAGAAGTACCTGCCCAAGGACGGCAAGTACAAGGATGCGACCTACGACATCCAGTGGAAGAACTTCACCTCCGGCGCGCCGCTGACCAACGAGATGGTGGCCGACAAGCTGGACATCGGCGCGATGGCCGACTTCCCTGGCTCGGCCAACGGTGCGGCCTTCATCAAGGCCGGCAAGAAGAGCCTGTTCATCACCGTGCTGTCGGGCAGCACGCTGGGCACGGGCAACGGCATCGTGGTGCCCTTGAACTCGCCCATCACCTCGCTGGCCGAACTCAAGGGCCGTACGATCTCGGTGCCGTTCGCATCCACCGCGCACGGCATGCTGCTGCGCGCCGTGAAGGCCCAGGGCTGGGATCCCGAGAAGGACGTGACCATCATCACCCAGGCCCCCGAAGTGGCCGGCCCCGCGCTGCAGGCCAACAAGATCGAGGCCCACGCCGATTTCGTGCCGTTTGCCGAGCTGTTCCCCTTCCGTGGCTACGCCCGCAAGATCTACGACGGGGCCCAGGCCAACGCGCCCACCTTCCACGGCAGCCTGGTCAGCGGCGAGTACGCCAAGAAGTACCCCGAGATCGTGACGGCCTACCTGCGCGCTGCCATCGAGGCAGATCGCATCTTCGCGACCGATCCCGAGAAATACAGTGAGCTGATCGAGAAGGTCACCGGCATCGAAGCACCCGTGAACTACCTGTTCCACGGCCCGCTGGGCCTGCAGACGCGTGACCTGACCTGGAAGCCCGAATACCGCCAGGCCCTGAAGACATCGATCGAAACACTGCGCCTGCTGCGCCGCACCGACAGCGACCAGGATGTCAACAGTTTCATCGACGACCGCTTCATCCGTGCCGCCTTCAAGCAGACCAACCTGAACTACGACGCCAAGCTCAAGGATTACGCGCCGGTGCCGCTCAAGGCCAACGACGCACTCACCGGCAAGCCCATCACCGAGTTCCAGCGCCTGGCCGGCATCTGGGTCAAGGGCGAGCCCAAGGTGCGCCATTACGCCAGCATCGACGGTGCCATCAAGGACCTGGCCAAGGTGGAGCAGGGCGGCAAGGCCGCCCGCGCCATCTACGTGCATGACCTGATCCACCGCATCAAGCTGCTGGCCCCGCTGGCCTGGTACGCATCGGATGCCAAGGGCCAGTACAGCGCCTTCCTGCAGAAGGACGCCGCCGTGGCCTACGCCGCCGCCAACAAAGGCAAGGTGTTCGACTTCAACGGCCTGCGCGCCGCGGTGCGCTGAGCATGCGCCGCGCGAACACCCTTATCACGCGACTGCTGCCTCAGGCGCTGTCGCTGCTGGCCTGCCTGGTGCTGTGGCACTGGGCCGCCACGCAGCGCGCCAACCTGGGCCTGGTCACCTTCGCCAACGTGCCGCCGCCCATCGAGGTGCTGCAATCGGCCTGGGATCTGCTGCACTCGCCCCGGCTGGTGCAGCACCTGTCCAGCAGCCTGTGGCGCATCGCCGTGGGCTTCGCGCTGGCGGCGGTGCTGGGCGTGGGTCTGGGCCTGCTGATCGGGCGTTCGCGCTGGGCCCAGCTCAGCCTGCTGCCGCCGCTGGAGGTGGCCCGCCCCATCCCGGCCGTGGCCTGGATCCCGCTGTCCGTGCTGATGTTCCCCTCGTCCGAGGGCAGCATGATCTTCATCACCTTCGTGGGCGCGCTGTTCCCCATCCTGCTCAACACCATCCATGGCGTAGAAGGCGTGGACGCGCGGCTGATCGCCTCGGCGCGCAGCCTGGGCACGGGCCGCTTCTCGCTGTTCACGCAGGTGGTGCTGCCGGGCGCCGCGCCCAGCATCGTCACCGGCCTGTCCATCGGCATGGGCACCTGCTGGTTCTGCCTGGTCACGGCCGAGATGATCTCGGGCCAGTACGGCATCGGCTACTACACCTGGGAGTCCTACACCGTGCAGAACTACGCCAACATCGTCGTGGGCATGCTGCTGATCGGCGTGCTGGGCATGGGCAGCAGCGTGCTGATCCGCCGCGCCGGCCAGTGGCTGATGCCCTGGCAGCAACCATCGGAGCAACGCGCATGAATGCCGTGATCCAACCCGTCGAATCGGTCACGCAGCGCGTGCCGACCAGCGCGCAGACCAACTCGTCTGCAACCGCCGCCTCGTCGAAGGGCCGCCTGCTGATCGACCAGGTCAGCATCCACCTGGGGCAGGGCGCCGACCGCTTCCTGGCGCTCGACAACGTGTCGCTCGACATCGCTCCGGGCGAGTTCGTCTGCCTGCTCGGCCCCTCGGGCTGTGGCAAATCGACCCTGCTGGGCGCGCTGGCCGGGCACCTCAAGCCCAGCGGCGGCCGGCTCTCGCTCGATGGTGATGCGGTCGATGCGCCCAGCCCCGAGCGCGGCCTGGTGTTCCAGCACCACACGCTGTTCCCGTGGCTCACCGCGCTGGACAACGTGGCCTACGGCCTGAAGATGCAGGGCGTGCCCAAGGCCGAACGCCGCGCGCGTGCGCAGGCCCTGCTGCAACAGGTGGGCCTGGGCGGCTTCGAGAATCGCTACCCGCGCCAGCTCTCAGGCGGCATGCAGCAGCGCGTGGAGATCGCCCGCGTGCTGATCAACCAGCCGCGCGTGCTGCTGATGGACGAACCCTTCGGCGCGCTCGATGCCCTCACGCGCCTGAAGATGCAGGAACTGCTGCTGGATCTGTGGACGCGCCTGAAGACCACCGTCGTCTTCGTGACGCACGACATCGACGAGGCCCTGTTCCTGGCCGACCGCATCCTGGTGATGAGCCCGCGCCCCGGCCGCTTCATCGACGAGCTGCCCGTGCCGGCCGATCGCCCGCGCCAGCCCGAGGTGCTGACCACACCCGAGTTCGGACGCCTCAAGCGCCACTGCCTGGACCTGCTGCGCCACCCCGACACCACCTTGCCACTGACCCGCCTGACCCCGCTGGGCCTGGACCCGGTCGGCCCGGCCGATCCGCCTGACCCCGGCGACAAGCGGGCATCGCAGGTGCGCTTCGCGGTGTGAGCAGACAGCGGCCTACCGAACGACAACAAGACACACGAACACTTTCCGCCATGAGCCTTGCCCTGACCGCCCCCCCGCATCCCCTGCTGGATGACGCCGACGAGGACCTGCAGGACCTCGCGCCCCGATTGACCAGCGACGACGCCACCGTGCGCCGCCTGGCCCTGATCGAACTGGCCGAGCTGGAAGACCCGGCTCACGTGCCCTGGCTGCTGCATGCTCTGCACGACACGGACGCCGCCGTGCGTGCCGAAGCCGCCGGCCGCCTGGCCTACTGGGAAGACGAAGCCACCGTGGCCGCCCTGGTGCGCACGCTGGAAGACCCTGAGCCCACCGTGCGCGAAGCCGCAGCCCACAGCCTGGGCGAGCTCAAACAACCGGCGTCTGCCGAAGCCTTGCTGCTGGCTGCCGACCACGCCCAGCCTTTTGTGCGGGCCAGCGTCCTGCGCGCGCTGCGCGAACTGCGCCTGCCCGCCGCCTTCGACCCCGCCCTGCGCGCCCTGGCCGATGCCGAGGCCGGTGTGCGGCTGGAAGCGGTGGGCGTGCTGGGCTGGCTCAAGCGCGAAGAGGCCTTGCCCGGCCTGGCCACGCTGGCCGGCACCGACCCTGATGCCGACGTGCGCCGCGCCGCGGTGGGCGCACTGGGCTTCGCGCCTGCGGGTGGCGTCGCGGTGTTGCCGGCCTTGTTGACCGCCACGCGTGATGCAGCCTGGCAGGTGCGCGAAGAAGCCGCCACCACGCTGGGCAAGCTGCGCCTGGGCGGTGCCTTCCAGCCCCTGCTGGATCTGCTGGATGACGACTGGTGGCAAGTGCGCCTGCGCGCCGCGCGCGCCCTGGGCCAATTGGGCCCTGCGCACAACGTGCCTGCCGTGCCGGCCTTGTCGCGCCTGCTGACCGAATCCATCGCCAACCTGCGCAAGGAAGCCGTGATCGCCCTGGGCGAGACGCGGCATGAATCCGCGCTGCCGGCTGTTCGCCTGGCCGCCGAGGATCCGGATCCGGAAGTGCGCAAGGTGGCCCGCCTGGCGCTGACCCAACTGCAAGCCAGCCAATAGCCCAGACCGCAGAAGTACCCGCCATGGACACCGACCGCCTCGTGCACTGGCTGCTGGGCAGCCTGGAGCTGGACACCACCATCTTCCACGTGGGCCAGTACTGCGGCCGCTGGCGCGCGTCCACGGCGGGGCGCTCGCTGGCCAGCTTCCACCTGGTCCTGCACGGCGAGTGCTGGCTGCACCTGGAGGATGGCACCGAGCCCATCCGCCTGGGGCCGCGCGACGGGGTCTTCCTGCTGCGCGATCTGCCGCACTTCATCAGCCCATCACCCGACCGCGATGCCGCGCTGTCGCCCACACCCATGCAGCCGCTCACGGCCGGCGAGCCCGGCACCACGGGTCTGGCCTGCGGCTTCTTCGAGTTCCACGGCGCGCTGGGCGGACTGCTGGTCAACTCCTTCCCGCGCCACGTGGTCATGCGCGCCGACGACCACAGCCTGCAGGCCGCCGCACCCCTGTTCGACCTGATCCTGGCCGAGGCTGCGCATGGCACCTGCCCGTCGCCCGATGCGCCGTCACCGCTGATCGCACGCCTGGCCGACGTGCTTTTCTTCTACGTGATCCGCCACGTGGCCCGGCAGGACGACGTGGCCGCGGGCCTGTGGGCCGTGGCGCGCCGCACCGAGTTCGCACCGCTGCTGGCCCGACTGCTCGATGAGCCCGGCCAGGACTGGTCCATCGAACGCATGGCGGGCCTGGCCCACATGTCGCGCGCCAGCTTCTGCAAGCACTTTCTGGAGGCCAGCGGTCAGCCGCCCGCGCAGTTCTTGGTGCTGCTGCGCATGCGCATCGCGGCCCAGCGCCTGCAGGCTGGCGACAGCATCGACCGCGCCGCGGAGCACGTGGGCTACCGCTCCTACGCCGCCTTCAGCCGCGCCTTCAAGAAGGTGATGGGCACGCAGCCCGGCGCGTGGCGGCGCCAGCGGCAGCAGCGCGGGCAGGGCAGTGCAGCGGCCCTGCATTGAGCGCTTGGCGACAAGGTGGCGAAGACCTCCGCCCCAGCAGACCAGCCTCAGACGATCGAGCATAAAAGCGCGACGTTCGTGCGTAGACGTCCGAGGGGCCGGCCGGAACAATCACCCACACCAACCCCGCCAGACCACACAGAGCACGACCATGACCCGCCTGACCCTGCACACCGTCGACAGCGCGCCGGCCGACAGCCGCCCGCTGATGGACAAGGCCATCGCCAACAACGGCTTCCTGCCCAACCTGATCGCGGTGCTGTCCAGCGCCCCTGCCGCGCTGGAGACCTACCTCACCGTCTCCGGCATCAACGCCCGCGCCAGCCTGACCCTGGCCGAGCGCGAGGTGGTGCAGATCACCGCCGCGCGCCTGCACGGCTGCGACTTCTGCGTGGCCGGCCACACGGCCGTTGCGCTCAAGAAGGCCGAGATGGACACGCCGGTGGTGTGTTCGCTGCAGGTGGGCAGCGCCACGGGCGATGCCCGGCTCGATGCGCTGGCCGATTTCACCCGCGCCGTGGTGGCCACGCGCGGTGCTGTGGCCGACGCGGACCTGGCCGCCTTCCGCGTCGCCGGCTTCACCGAAGGCCAGGCCCTGGAGGTGCTGCTGGGCGTGAGCCTCGCCACGCTGTGCAACTTCGCCAACAACCTGGCGGGCACGCCCATCAACCCGCAGCTCGAGGCCTACCGGCCCGGTGCCCTTCAGCAGGCTGCATGACGCCGGCATGACCATGACACCGCCATCCGCTCGCCCACTCGCTTCCGCCGGATCGCCCGCGGCCTCCCCTCTGCCGCCCGAACTGGCCGCCTGGCTGGCCGAGCATGCCGAATCGCTGGACCACGGCACCTTCGACAGCGATGCCCTGCTGCCCGTGCTGGGCCAGGCCGGCCTCTTCGGCATCGGCGTGCCGGTGGCGCAGGGCGGCGCTGGCGGCGATGTGCGCGATGCGGTCGAAGCCATTGCCGCTGTGGCCGAGCAGTCGCTCACGGCGGCCTTCGTGTTCTGGGGCCAGCGCGCCTTCATCGAATACCTGCTGCAAAGTCCTAACCAGGCGCTGGCCGCGCGTTGGCTCAAGCCCTTGCTGGCCGCGCAGCAGGCGGGTGCCACGGGCCTGTCCAACGCGATGAAGTTTCTTTCGGGCATCGAATCCCTGCAGATCGAGGCCTGCCCGCAGGCCGACTGCTGGCGCCTGAACGGCGTGCTGCAGTGGGTGACCAACCTGCGCAAGACGGGCTTCATCGTGGCCGCTGCCGTGTCGCGTGACGACGGCCAGCCGCCGGCCATCGTCGCGCTGGACAGCGCCTGGGGCGGCGTGGTCCGCAGCGATGACCTGGACCTGGTCGCCCTGCGCGGCAGCAACACCGCGGCCCTGCGCATCGATGGCGTGGCCCTGTCCGATGACCACGTGCTGCACGCCGATGCGCGCGCTTTCCTGCCCGCGGTGCGGCCGGCCTTCCTCGGGCTGCAGTGCGGCATGTCGATCGGGCTGGCGCGCGCGGCCCTGCGCTCGGCCGCGGATTCCGGCGCGGCACGCCATGGCCTGGGCGATGAGGTGGCGCACCTGCAGGATCGGCTGAGTGACACCGTGCAAGCCCTGCACGAAGGCCTGGCCGATGGCCGCTTCAAGACCGTCGCCGCGCCACTGTTCCGCCTGCGCATCACGCTGGCCGACATCGCGCAGCAAGCCGTCGAGCATGAGCTGATGGCCAGCGGCGGCCGTGCCTACCTGAAGAACCATGGCGCCAGCTTCGCGCGACGCTGGCGTGAGGCGGCCTTCGTGCCCATCGTCACGCCCAGCCTGTCGCAGCTGCGCACGGAGCTGGCCCGGCATGACGCGGCCCAGGGGCTGGCGGCATGAGCGCGCTGGCCCAGGCCGTGGCAGCCGGCGTGCCTTCCGCAGCGCAAGGCGCACAGCCCTCATCCACGCAGGCCGCCTTGTCGGGGCAGGCGCTGGCCTTCCACCATCGCGGTGCTGCCGCGCCGGTGTTCCAGAACGTGAGCCTGTCCGTGCGCCCGCGCGAGATCGTCGCGCTGCTGGGCGGCAGCGGCTGCGGCAAATCCACCCTGTTGCGCGTGCTGGCCGGGCTGGAAGCGCCGGCCGCAGGGCAGGTGAGCTTTCTGGGCGCGCCTTTGAGGCAGCCGCATCCGCGCGCGGCCCTCGTGTTCCAGCAGGCCAGCCTGCTGCCCTGGCTGGATGTGCGCGGCAACGTGGGCTTCGGGCTGGACTTCAAGCGCCAGCCTCGCACCAGCGCCGCCGAGCGTGACCTGCGCATCGCCCAGGCGATCGAGGCGGTCGGGCTGTCCGCCCATGCGCAGGCCTACCCGTCGAGCCTGTCGGGCGGCATGGCGCAGCGCGTGGCCCTGGCCCGCGCCCTGGCGCGCGAGCCCGCGCTGCTGTTTGCCGACGAGCCCTTCTCGGCGCTCGATGCCATCACCCGTGCCGAGATGCAGAGCCTGCTGGTCAGCCTGGTCCACCAGTGGCAGGCGGCCGTGCTGCTGGTCACCCACGACATCGACGAAGCGCTGCAGGTGGCCGACCGCATCGTGTTGATGGGGCACGGGGGCCACGCGGGCCATGAAGGCCATGCCCAGGGCACGGCGGGGCAGGGCGCCGCCACCCTGGTGCGCAGCTGGACAGTGGATCTGCCCCGCCCGCGCGACGCCCATGCCCCCGACACCGCCGCCCTGCGGCTGGACATCCTCACCGCCTTGCAGCAATTGCGGCGGCCTGCACCCGCTGCCGTGCCCGTGCCCTCCAGCGCACAGGCCGCCTGACAAACCCTTGGAGACCTTTGAATGACCCAACCCGATTCCCAGAGCGGTCGATCCGGCCTGCACCTGTGCCTCTCGTCCGATTGCGATTGCGGCCTGACCCGCCGCGACGTGCTGCGCCTGTCGGCCCTGACGGCGGCCGGTGTCGCCTCGACCCTGCTCAAGGCGGGTGATGCCCGTGCCCAGGCCTTCAAGGGCGACGATCAGCCCGTCAAGATCGGCTACCTGCCCATCACCGATGCCACGCCGCTGCTGGTGGCCCATGGCCGCAAGCTCTTCGAGGCCGAGGGCCTGAAGACCGAAGCCCCGCGCATGTTCCGCAGCTGGGCCCAGATCGTCGAGGCCTTCGTGGCCGGGCAGGTCAACGTGATCCACTTGCTGTCGCCCGCCACGCTGTGGGTGCGCTATGGCTCGCGCTTCCCGGCCAAGGTGGTGGCGTGGAACCACGTCAACGGCTCGGCGCTCACCGTGGCGCCCACCATCAACAGCGTGGCCGACCTGGCCGGCAAGACGGTGGCCATCCCCTTCTGGTACTCCGTGCACAACGTGCTGGTGCAGCAACTGCTGCGCGCCCAGGGCCTGGAGGCCGTGGCCAAGCCGCGCGATGCGGCCCTGGGCCCGCGCGAAGTCAACCTGATCGTGCTGGCACCGGCCGAGATGGTGTCGGCCCTGGCCAGCAAGGCGATCGCCGGCTTCATCGTGGCCGAGCCCTTCAACGCGGCAGCCGAACAACTGGGCGTGGGCAAGATCCTGCGTTTCTCGGGTGATGTGTGGCAGAACCATGCGTGCTGCGTGACCTTCCTGGCCGAGCGCGATCTGAACGACAAGCCCGAGTGGTCGCAGCGCGTCACCAACGCCCTGGTCAAAGCCCAGCTGTGGACGCGCAACAACCAGCTCGACACCGCCCGCCTGCTGTCGGCCGAGAGCAGCCAGCGCTACACGCCGCACAACCTGCGCGTGCTCAGCAAGGTGCTGGCTGCGACCGACTACGGCACCTACGAAGCCAGCGGCGTGGTGCGCCACAAGAACTGGGCACAGCGCCGCATCGACTTCCAGCCCTATCCCTACGCCTCGTACACGCAGGAGCTGGTGCGCGCGTTGCGCCAGACCCGCGTCGAAGGCGATGCGGCCTTCCTGGCCAAGCTGGACCCGGCCTTCGCCGCCCGCGACCTGGTGGACGACCGCTTCGTGCGCAAGGCGCTGAACGCCGTGGGCGGGCCGCAGGCCTTCGGGCTGCCGGCCTCGCTCACGCGCAGCGAAGTGGTGGCCGTGTGATGGCAAGGAGCGCAGCATGCAGCAGGCCTTGAGCGCCGAGGACCTGCCCTTGCAGACGGGAGTGGTCCCGCACGCACAGGCGCCCGCGCCATCGACGCGCGCACGGTTGGCCTCGCGCCTGGCCCGCATCGCCTGGCCCCTGCTGGGCCTGGGCGCAGCCGTGCTGCTGTGGGCGCTGGGTGTCGAGGCCTTGAAAGAGCGCACGCCCATCGCGGCGGCCTTCGCGCCCTGGCCCGCGGCGCAAGCCTTGTGGACGCTGCTGAGCGAAGGCCGCCTGTGGCCGCACGCCATCGTCAGCCTGCAGCGTGTGGGCGTGGGCCTGCTGGCCGCGCTGATCGTGGGCGTGCCGCTGGGCTTGCTGATAGGCACCTGGAAGCCTTTCGCGCAGGCCACCACACCGCTGTTCCAGTTGCTGCGCATGGTCTCGCCCTTGTCGTGGATGCCGCTGGCCGTGATGGTGCTGGGCGTGGGCGATGCGCCCGTGTACTTCCTGCTGGCCTTCGCGGCCGTGTGGCCGGTGATGCTCAACACCGCCGCCGGCGTGGCCCAGCTCAACCCGCACTGGCTGCTGCTGGCCCGCAGCCTGTCGGCCACCCGCTGGGAAGTGGCGCGCCGCGTGATCCTGCCGGGCATCACCGCCCACATCCTCACGGGCGTGCGCCTGGCCATCGGCCTGATCTGGATCGTGCTGGTGCCGGCCGAGATGCTGGGCGTGTCTGCCGGGTTGGGCTACTACATCCTGGACACGCGTGACCGGCTGGCCTATGACGAGCTGATGGCCGTGATCCTGTTCATCGGCGTGCTGGGCTATGGCCTGGATGCGCTGGCGCGGGCGGTGCATGCGCGCTGGAGCCACTAGGGCTGGGTGAGCGGCCTGGTCGGGGCGTTGACGAGGGCAGGGTGCGGATCGGGTTCAGGGCCCGGCCGCGCGGGCGTCCTACACTGTCAGCTCCTGTGAACCAACGCCTTGCGCAAACGCCATGCCTTCCCGCCACGTTGATGCCAACTACCGATTCATCGCGGCCTCCAACGAGCTGAACGCCCGCATCGCGCAGCGGCAGCAGGCCCTGGCGATGTACATCACCCTGGTGCTGGGCCTGCTGGCCGCGTTGGTGGCCTTCCGGCCAGAGGCTGGGCAGCGCGTGCCGGTGGAATGGCTGGTGCTGGGCTTTCCGGTCGCGTCGCTGTGTCTGGTGTTCTTGAACTACAAGGCCGAGCGCGCGCTGACCAACCTGAGGCACTTCCTGGCAACGCTGGAAAACCTTGAGAACGCCGACGGCAGCGTGCCCGGGTACAACACGGACGCGCGCTGGGCCCATGACGCCAACCGCGCGCGGCGCTTTCACGACTACACGGGCGCCATGCTCGTGGTGGCGGGCAACGGCGTTGCCCTGGGCGCGCTGATGCGCATCTATCCGAACCAGGCCAGCCTCGATGCGCCGGTGGTGTGGATCACGGCGATCGTGGGCATCGGCTGTGTGATTGCCTTGCTCTGGACGTCGAGCTTGAGTTATCGGCCGGCGAACTGAGCGGGCGGAGTGTTTAGGGCGTGTCATCAATCGATCCCCCTTGAGGGTTGATGGTCAGCCGCCGAGCCCCATGTTGACAGGAATGACCAAGAGATACGCCCTCAGTAATGCCCAATGGACACAGATTGAGAATCTGCTGCCAGGCCAGGCGGGACAGCCGGGAGCCACGGCCAAAGACAACCGGCTGTTCGTGGATGCCGTTCTGTATCGCTACCGCGCAGGCATCCCCTGGC
>JBMOQM010000011.1:0-183662 GCA_049322875.1 Pseudomonadota bacterium | reverse complement strand
CATGTCCATGGTGATCACCCTCTTCAGTCCCTTGCTGCAAAAAGCAGCAGGGTAGGTAAAACACCTGGCTCAATTTTGGGTCGGCATCAACCAAAAAAGTGGCTCAGTTTTCGGTCGGCGTCAACAGTTGACCATGCGCAGCAGCCGGGTGTGCAGTGGATTCAGGTCGGGGTTTGAGGACAGGACTGCAACCTGACCCTTGACCGTGCGAGTGTGAATCATGGAGCCAGATGGTAGCGGCTGGCGGATGCTCGTTCCTTGAGGCAGGGCAATAGGCTGGCGCCCAAGCGGGATATCCCGCTGCCTTACTCAGCCATCTTTACGTGGGCGGCCAGGTTTGAGAGGGGCCAAGGCATCGAGCGCGGCCTTGAGCTTGGTGTCGCTCAGGCCTGCCAGTGCCTGAAGGCCCGCACGCAGCAATTCGCTCTTCTTAGCGGGGCGCTTGAAGCCCAGGGCGCGCTCCTTGAGCTGATCGATGAGCTTGAAGTCATCGTGGGGCATCGTGAAGCTGTCGCGTACCAGCTTTTGCTTGACCTTCTTCGGGGCGGCGGCCTTGGGCGCAGCCACGGGCTTTTGGGTTGCCGGTGCCGTGGTCTTCTTGGCTGCTACCTTGCTGGCGAGCGCCTTCTTGGCAGCAGGGCGTTTCACGGCGGGCTTCTTCGCGGCTGCCTTTTTGGTCACTGGCTTGGGCGCAGCCGCCTTGCGGGCGGGGGCGTCGGATGAGGTGGTCGGGGCGGGCGCGGTGGCGGGAACGGTAGCGGGCATCGATGGACCTCGGTAAATCGTATAAATGATTTATACCTTAAAGGCCCGGCCGCAGCCTATAGGCCGAATGGACCATCCTTTGCGCCCTCACACCTTGCCGTTGCGCTCCGCGTACGCCGACATCATCTCCGTCAGCTCATTGACCAGCCTGTCGATGCCGAAGGGCGGGTGCGGCAGGCTCAGGTAGCGCATCACCGTGTACACCGTGCTGTTGTAGCCCACGAAGACGCTGACCTGCAGATCTCGGGGCTGGTACTCATCGTGGTGGTGCAGCATGTACTGCCGCGCCACCTCCATCAACTGCTGCTCGGCGGTCTGCACGGCCTGTACGGTGCTCAGCTCGTGCCAGTGGCGGGCCACGGCCCGGTAGCCGGGGTTGTCCGACACCAGTGCCACGATCTCCAGCAGGCAGGATTTGTAGAAGGTGGGGTAATCCAGCGCCAGGCGCTGCGGCAGGTTGCGCATCACCACCAGGGACACATCCGCGGCCATGCGGGACACCAGCCCTGCCAGTAGCTCGTCCTTGTTCTTGAAATACTGGTAGAGCGAGCCCACGCTGACGCCGGCCTCTTCCGCGACATCACGCGTGGTCAGGTGCAGCCCGCGTCGGTCGAAGGCGCGGGCCGTGGCCTCGATCAGGTTCTGGACCATCACCTGGGAGCGTTGTTGTTGGGGTGGCTTGCGCATGGCGTGAGGGCGTCGATCTGAAAGCGGGTCATTCGCGACTTGAATGCGAACATTTGTTTGCATCATAGTGAGCATGCCCATTCATGACAAGGAGACACCGTGCTTGCTGCCCACACCACATCGTCCGCCGCCGACACCCCGGTGCCTGAATTCGCTCCTACGGAGGTGCGCGCACAAGGCCTGGGCCCTGATTCGCTGCTGTGGGATCACCTGGGTGACCTGCGCGGCCTGCTCACGATCTTCCGCATCGGCCTGCTGCAGAACATGCACCCGGCCGTGAGCCGTGCGCTGGAGCAGCATTCGGGCGATGTCTTCCTCAAGAACCCCTGGAACCGCTTGCTGCGCTCGCTGCCGCCCATCCTGGGTGTCATCTACGGGCCTGATCCGGGCGCCATCGGGCGCCGGGTGCGTGATTACCACGTCAACATCAAGGGCCACCTGGCCACGGGCGAGGCCTACCATTCCTTGAGCCCGGACCTCTTCTTCTGGACGCATGCCACCTTCGTGGAAGGCGTGATTTCGATGACCGCGCGCTTTGGAAAACCCCTGACAGAACGCGAACAGGAGCAGCTGTACCAGGAGTCCATCGAGTGGTATCGGCGCTATGGCCTGTCGATGCGCCCCGTGCCGCCGGACTACGCCAGCTTCAAGCGCTATTGGGACGGCATGCTCGACACTCTGGTGCCGACCCCCATCACGGACCATGCGATCAAGCTGCGGGAAACGCCCCCACCGTTCGACTCCATTCCCAAGCCGGTGTGGCGGCTGCTCGATCCCATGGTCACCGGGTTCTCGCAGTGGCTGGCCCGCGGCACCCTGCCGGAGAAGGCGCGCGCCAAGCTGGGCATGAAGTGGTCTCGCTTCGATGAGGTGCTGCTGCGCGTGTTCTGCACCGTGGTCCGCGTGAGCTTCCGCTTGCTGCCCAAGGAGTGGCGCTATCTGCCGATGGTGCGTGAATGGCGCGCACAGAGGGCGCAGGCCGACAAGGTGGCCCGCGCCGAATAACGCATGAATCTTCCGGCCCATGGCGTGTCAACGCCTGGTCTTGTCGTCGACTCAGACTGCTGTTCGCGCTGCACCCCGTGGCGCCATTCGGCCCCATGAGGGCCGAACTTGTTGTACCTCTCGCAAGCAGTAAGGATTTGAGCCATGAGTGACGAGAACAAGGGCCTGCCCGCAGACGCAGCCCAGGCCGGCGATGCGCCGTTGATGACCGACCGGCGCGCGGTGCTGCGCGGCGCGGCCACCCTGTCGGCCCTGACCGCAGGGGCCGGCCTGATGGGCGTGATGGAGCCCGCGCAGGCGGCAGGCACGGTCACCAGCTTCGCGCTGGCCGTGCTGCCCGACACCCAGTTCTACTCGCGCTACGCCACCACCGACGAAGGCCAGCAGTTCCAGCGCACCTATGGCTCGACGCCCTTCGCGGCGCAGACCCAATGGATCGCAGACAACGCTGCGGCGTACAACATCCCCTTCGTGATCCATCTGGGTGACGTGGTCGACCAGGTCGGCAAGCCCAACCAGTGGCGCGTGGCCGACGAGGCCATGAAGTACCTGGAAACCGCCGGTGTGCCGTACTCGATCCTGGCCGGCAACCATGACGTGCTGACCGACTACGACTACCGCTATCCGTCGGACCAGAACTCGGGCACCGATGCGCAGCGCAACCTGGCCTCCGAGCCTTATCTGCAGTGGTTCCCCACCAGCCGTGCGGCGCGCCAGACCACCTTCAAGGAGCGCCACAGCTCGGGCTTTCATGAGGCGCACATCTTCGAAGCCCATGGCGTGAAGTTCATGGTGCTGTCGCTGTCGTGGCGCATCTCGAACTCCGGCATCGCTTGGGCCCGCGACATCATCGCGCGCAACCCCGGTGTGCCGGTGATCGTGTCCAACCACCAGTTGCTCAACATCAATGGCGACGGCATCAGCCCGCTTGAGACCGAGTACGGCAAGATGCTGTGGGACAAGCTGATCCGCGACAACGACCAGATCTTCATGACGCTCAACGGCCACCACCATGGTGCGGCCTACCTGCGCAAGTTCAACGACTTCGGCAACGAAGTGCACCAGATGGTGGTGGACTACCAGATGGACTACCAGGGCGGCAACGCCATGATGCGCCTGTACGAGCTGGACCTGATGGGCAACAAGATCGACGTGATGTCGTTCTCTCCGTGGGTGGTGCAAAAGCCCAGCAACACGCTCAACCAGTTCGATTTCGCCGAGCTGCAGCAGCCCAACAACCGCTTCAGCATCCCCGTCAACTTCAAGAAGCGCTTCGCCGGCTTCCTGCGTTGGCGCCCGACGGTGTCGACCACCGGCACCGCCATCCTGCCGCGCGTGCGCTCTGAACTGCTGGCCAACTACGTCGAGCCCGTGCCGCCCGTCACGCGCCCGCCGGCTGACATCAACGATTTCCCCGTGGTGTCGGACACCTACGCCCACTGGCGTGCACCTGCCAACCTCACCGAAGGCCAGGTCGTGCGTGTGGGCGAGGCCCTGCCCGACATCGCTGGTGGTTTCGACATGGCCCGTGCCCCGCTGCAAGGCCAGGCACAGGTGGGTGACGTGGTGTGGACCAAGGACAAGCACCACCTGTCGTCGGCGGCGGGCAGCGTGCGCTTCATGAACTCGGACAAGACCGTGGGCCGCCTGAGCGCTTTCCTGACCGCCATGGGCGCGAATGTGAACGGCCGCAGCTTCTGGACGGGCTACACCATCGAAGCCTTCGTGAAGATCCCGGATGACTGGAACTCCGACAAGCACCGCTGGGGCAACATCCTGGGCCGCCAGGGCAACCGAGGCAACGTGCCTGGGGGCTACCGTGGTGGGGATCCCGAGGCATCGAGCGTGCTGTTCGCAATCTCCAGCCTGCGCGAAGTGCAGTGGGAAGTGGTGCCGGCCAGCAACTCGGCCTACGCACAGACCAACTGGTCGGGCGAACTGATCCGCAACACCTGGTACCACGTGGCTGTCGTGAACGACCCGGCCACCGCCACCACCACGCTGTACATCGATGGCGCGCCGGTGCTGCGCAACGTGGCCAATGCGGGCACGGGCACGCGCTCGCAGAACTCGCCGCTGCCCTGGATCATCGGCGCGGGCTGGTGGAACGGTGTGCTCGAGGACGGCTACTACGGCTGGGTGGGCGAGCTGCGCCTGGTGGGCAAGCCGCTCACGCAGGACCAGTGGCTGACCGCACGCCGCGGCTGATCCATCCCTGACCTTCCGGCGGTGGCGCCTCAGAGCGCTGCCGCCTGGCACTTCATTTTTGTGCCCGCGATGCGGCACACCCCTGTTCGGAGTTTTCTCATGTTCAAGCGCATTCTCTTCGCGGCCACGGCCGTGCTCGCCATCTCCACCTCGGCCCAGGCCGTGCAGTTCCAGGCCGAAGGCGGCATCTTCAATGGTGTCGATTACGGCACCAGCTATGCCGGCGCTGGCGGCACCACGTCCCTGTACAACCAGGCCCTGGGGGCTGTGTTCGATGGCAGCAATGGCGCCTTCGATGCCTTCGGCTTCTACAACGCCGGTGTCGGCAGCCTGACGCAATCGCGCCAGGTCGATCTGCTGAGCGGCAATGTCTACCGCTTCTTCGACACCTTCACCAACAACACCGGCGGCACCATCACCACCACGCTGAACTTCTTCGGCAACCTGGGCTCGGACGGCGATGAGCTGATCAGCTTCAACAACGGTGGCCTGATCGTAAGCTGCGAAGACGATTGGTCGGGTGCCTGCGGCGGTGGTGACCCGGTGCTGGCGCTGGTGTCGGGCAACAACGGCCTGGGCCAGGCTGCGATCACGCCGGACCGCTACAACGTGAGCTTCTCGATCACGCTGCAAGCCGGCCAGAGCCTGAGCCTGCTGAACTTTGCCTTCCTGGCCAGCGAGGTTGATGGCCCCACCGCGGCCGACGTGCTGCTGGCCAAGGCCACAGGCCAGGCCCTGCTCAACGCTCCGCGCCTTGATGGCCTGACGGCGGCTCAGATCGGCAGCATCGCCAACTTCAACATCACCCCCGTGCCGGAGGCCTCCAGCTGGGCCATGCTGGTGGCAGGCCTGGGCGTGATGGGCGTGCTGCGCGCGCGTTCGCGCCGCGCGGCTGTGGCGGCCTGATCGGCTCGCCAAGGCCGGGGCCTTGGGCTTGAATGTGCCTATGGGTTCTGGCCGCCTGAGATGACGGTTCCATGAGGGTGGCTTACCATCGATGGCCACCCCCTTCATGGACCGTCCACGATGAAGAAACTGATCAAGCGCCATGCTGTGCGTCTGGAGTTCGACCAGGATTCGCTGGTCCATCTCAACCTGTCTGGCGCGGCCTTCATTGGCGACACGCTCTGGGTGGCCGGCGACGAGGCCTGTGGCATCGACCGCCTGACGCGGCTGCAGCCCACTGGCCCTGAAGCCCTGCGTTTCGGCGAACCGGTGAACTTTCCCCTGGCGGATTTCATCGACCTGCCGGGTGAGGCCGATGACGAGGCCGATCTGGAAGGCATGGCCTTCGATGGCCGCTGCCTGTGGGTGGTGGGCTCGCACGGGCTCAAGCGCAAGAACGCCAAACCCGGGCGCAGCGCGCAGGACAATGCCCGCCGCCTGGCCAAGCTCAGCCTGGATTCGAACCGCCTGCTGCTGGCCTGCATTCCGGTGGAGCCAGGGGAGGGCGGTGTGCCCACGCTTGTGCCACGCTCAGGTGATGGCCGGCGAGCCCGGCGCCTGCAAGGTGATGAGCGCAGCAATGCCTTGACCCGACTGCTGGCAGATGACCCGCACTTCGGCCCCTTCCTGCCCTTGCCGGGCAAGGACAACGGTTTCGACGTGGAGGGCATGGCCCTGCTGGATGAGTCCATGCTGCTGGGCCTGCGCGGGCCGGTGCTGCGCGGCTGGGCTGGCCTGCTCGAGCTCAACCCGCGCGCGCAGGGCGATCATCTGCAACTGGCTGCCTTGCAGGGCAGCGATGCCCTGCTGCGCAAGCACTTCCTGAACCTGGGTGGCCTGGGTGTGCGGGATCTGCACATGGATGGCGATGACCTCTACATCCTGGCCGGCCCGACCATGGTGCTGGACGGCGACATCCGCCTGTACCGCTGGGCAGGGGCCCGGCAGGCGCTGCAGGCCAACGACGAGCCTGTCACCTTCTGGCCTGATCTGCCCGTGGTCTGCACGCTGCCGCACGAGCCAGGAGCCGATCGTGCGGAGGCCTTCTGCGCCTTGCCTGCGCACCTGGCGCGCACACCCTCATGGCTGGCGCTGTACGACGCGCCGGCGCCAGCGCGCCATCCTGATGAGTTCACGGTGCTGGGCGACCTGGTCGCGCGTGCCTGAGTTGATGCCGAGGTTGACGTCAGCGGGGCAGGATGTTGGGCAATAGCGGGCGGTCCAGCCGGTGCCGCCACCACTTGAGCGCCTCGCCCATGTGCTCGGTGCGCCAGGCCAGCCAGAAGGTTTCGGGTGGGCGGGGCTCTTCCACCGGCAAGGCCACCAGTGCGCCTGAGGCCAGCTCCTTGCCGATGCAGGCGCGGGGCAAAAAGCCCAGCCCCAGGCCGGCCGCCTGGCATTCGATCTTGGCTTGGATGGAGGGCACGGTGATGCGCCGCTGGCCCGATTGCAGGCCCACGGTGCGGTCGCTCAATGAGCGGGCGCCATCGCCCACCACCACGGCGGTGTGCTCCAGCAGATCGGCCCGCGTGATGGGCCGCTCCAGCCGCGCCAGCGGGTGCGACAGCGCCACGCAGAACACGAACTCCAGGCTGCCCACGGGCACGGCCTTGTAGCCGCCGCCTGATGGGCCTTCACCCGCCGCCACGACGATGTCGGCGCGGCCCTCGCGCAGGGCTTCCCAGGGGCCATTGAGCGCGTCGCTGTGGATGCGCAACCGCGTGCCGGTGTCCAGCGCTTCGAAGGCGCGGATGTCTTCACCGAAGGCGTAGGTGGGGATGAGCGAATCGTGGGCGAACCGCAGCTCGGTCTCGAAGCCCGTGGCGATCTGCCGCATGCGCGATTCCAACTGGCGCGCCGCCGCCAGCAGCCAGCGGCCTTCCTTGAGCATCTCGTGCCCGGCTGGCGTGAGCGTCACGCGCGGGCCATTGCGCACGAACAGGGCCAGGCCCAGTTGCTCCTCCAGCTTGGCCACTGCGTACGAAATCGTCGACGGCACCTTGTACAGGCGCTCGGCCGCAGCCGCGAAAGAGCCATGGCGGGCGATGGCGTCCACCAGTTCGATGGCTTCGAGTGTGAGTTTCAGCACGGATCAGGCTCAGGTTGAATATTCGAAATTATCGATGATTAATGCGGTGATGTTTCAACCTGAGGGCGAATCAGGCGCCAGATACTTCATCCATCGCAGCACGGAAGTGATTGAAAAACAAGGAGATAACTCTCCCGCACTTCAGGTTGAAGCGAATCGACGAATTTTCAAGCACCCATCAATTTTTTCATCAAAGGATTTCATCATGAGCAACGCCAACACCACCATCGCCGCCAAGCCCGTCGCTGTCGCCGCCCCTGGCCGCACCCTGCTGAACGCCCAGGACCACACCCTGATCATGATCGACTTCCAGTCGCAGATGGCCTTCGCCACGCACTCGATCGATGCGACCACGCTGCGCAACAACGCGGCCCTGGTGGCCAGCGCCGCCGCCGGTTTCGGTGTCTCCACCATCCTGACCACCGTGGCCGAGAAGAGCTTCAGCGGCCCGATGTTCGAGGAAGTCACCGCCCCGTTCCCCGGCCAGGCCCTGCTGGACCGCACTTCCATGAACACCTGGGAAGACGAGGCTGTCATCCAGCGTGTCAACGAGATCGGCAAGTCCCGCATCGTGCTGGCGGGCCTGTGGACCAGCGTCTGCATCGTCGGCCCGGCCCTCTCGGCGCTCGACCAGGGCTTCGAGGTCTACGTGATCACCGATGCCTCGGGTGACATCTCCACCGAAGCGCACAACCGCGCCGTGGAGCGCATGGTGCAGGCCGGTGCCCGCCCCATCACATCGCTGCAGTACCTGCTGGAGCTGCAACGTGACTGGGCCCGTGGCGAGACCTACGACATGACCACCGGCATCGCCCGCAAGTTCGGCGGCGCCTACGGCCTGGGCATCACCTACGCCAAGACCATGTTCAACGCCCACGAAGGCTGATCGCCCTCGCTGACCCACGATGGCGTGAGCCCGGCCTCCCTCAGGGGGCCCGGGCTCCGCCATATCGCCGACGACACACACTTCACGCCAGGCAGGCACATCCCATGAGCACTTCACCATCATCAGCCACCAAGCAAGGCGCGGGCGGCAGCTTCGCGCCTTTGGGCATCCCCGTTTTCGCCGTGCTGTGGGGTGCCACCGTGCTGGGCAACATCGGCAGCTTCATGCGCGATGTGGCCAGCTCGTGGATGGTGACGGAGCTGTCGTCCAGCCCCACCGCCGTGGCCCTGATCCAGACGGCGGCGGCGCTGCCCGTGTTCCTGCTGGCGCTGCCGGCCGGTGTGCTCTCGGACATCCTGGACCGGCGGCGCTTCCTGATCGGTGTGCAGATCCTGCTGGGGCTGGTCAGCGCGACCTTGCTGGTGCTGGCGCAGACCAATTCGCTCACGGTGGAGTCGCTGATCGCGCTGACCTTCGTCGGCGGCATCGGTGCGGCGCTGATGGGCCCGACCTGGCAATCGATCGTGCCGGAGCTGGTGCCGCGCGCCGAGCTCAAGAACGCGGTGGCGCTCAACTCGCTGGGCATCAACATCGCCCGTGCGGTGGGCCCGGCCGCTGGCGGCCTGCTGCTGGCCAGCTTCGGCGCGTCGGTGGCCTATGGCATGGATGTGCTGAGCTACGTGCTGGTGATCGCGGCGCTGTTGTGGTGGCGCCGCCCGAAGGCGCAGGCCACGGGGCTGGAGGAGCAGTTCTTCGGCGCCTTCCGTGCGGGCCTGCGCTATGCCCGCGCCAGCCGTGAACTGCACGTGGTACTGCTGCGTGCGGCGGTGTTCTTCCTGTTCGCCAGTTCGGTGTGGGCGCTGCTGCCGCTGGTGGCCCGCCAGGTGCTGGGCGGCACGGCCGGCTTCTACGGTGTGCTGCTGGGGGCGGTGGGCGCGGGCGCCATCGTCGGCGCGGTGCTGCTGCCCGTGCTGCGTGCCCGGCTCAAGAGCGCCGATGCCCTGATGCTGGTTGCGGCCCTGCTCACGGCGGCGGTCATGGCTGCGCTGGCCATGGCGCCTGCCCGCTGGGTGGCTGTGCCCTTGATGCTGGTGCTGGGCATGGGCTGGATCGTGGCGCTCACGACGCTCAACGGCGTGGCGCAGGCCGTGCTGCCCAACTGGGTGCGGGGCCGCGGCCTGGCCATCTACCTGATGGTGTTCAACGGTGCGATGGCCGCGGGCAGCCTGGGCTGGGGCCTGGCCGCGCAGGCTGCCGGTGTGACCGGCGCGCTGCTGATCGGCGCGGTTGGCCTGGTGGTGGTGGCTGTGATCTTCCACCGCGTGAAGCTGCCCACCGGCGAGGCCGATCTGCAACCCTCCAACCACTGGCCCGAGCCGCTGCTGGCCGAACCCGTGGCGCATGACCGCGGCCCGGTGATGATCCAGATCGAATACCGCATCCGCAAGGACGACCGTGGTGCTTTCCTGCGCGCCGTGCACCGCCTGTCACAGCAGCGCCGCCGTGATGGGGCCTATGCCTGGGGCGTGGCCGAGCACAGCCATGATCCCGAGCAGGTGATCGAGTGGTTCATGGTCGAATCGTGGGCCGAGCATCTGCGCCAGCACCAGCGTGTGTCCCACGCCGATGCCGACCTGCAATCCGAGGCGCTGCGCTACCACGTGGGCCCCGACAAGCCGGCAGTTCATCACTACCTGGCGCTGGATGGGCTCAGGGATGAGGTGGCATGAGCTACAGTAAGCCCATGATCGCGACCGGGTGACAAGGGCACCGCCGCCCGGGTGAACGCGAAGCACCCTGGGGGGCCTTGTGTCCGGTAACAAAAAAGCAGTGATCCACCGACACCGTTCTCTTTCGCTGGCGGCCTGGTTCTGGTGGATCTCTTCAGCGCTCTTCATCATGGCCGTGCTGGTCGTGGGGCGCATCATGTTTGTCGATTGGCGGGAGCTGCGTCGTGCGGAGCACGCCGTGGTGCTGATCGAGCAGCTGCGCCTGGGCATGATCACGGCCGAGATGGTCTCGCGCGAGCGCGGGCCGGCCAATGGCGTGCTGGGGGCCGAGGCGCCCACCAGTGAGGCGCTGAAGGTATCGCTGGCCCAGGCCAGGGGGCGCACGGACCAGGCCTATGCGGCCTTCGCCAAGGCCTTGCGCGAGGTGCCCCAGCAGGGGCGGCGCCAGTCCATCGGCCGCCAGGTCGAGGGTTTCCAGACCGCGCTGGACCAGGCGCGCAGGCGCGTCGATGCGGTGGCGGCTCTGCCGCTGGCGCAGCGCAAGCCCGAATCGATCAAGGTGGCGGTGGACGGCATGATCCGCCTGGTGGGGATGCTGCGTCCCGTCGTGATGCTGGTGATCGACGACTTGCATGAAGACCAGCCCGCGATGAGTTCCGTCGTGGTCGGGGCCATGCTGGCGTCGGAACTGCGCGAGTTGACCGGGCAACTGGGCTCCCTGCTGACGCCTGCGCTCAGCCACGATGCGCCCCTGTCGATCGAAGAACGCCTGGCCATCGAACGCATGCGCGGCCGCATTGCGCAGTTGCGTGTGCTGGTGGCTTCCCGTGTGGGTGTGGGGCACGTGACGGACACGGTGCGGCAGGCGCATGCCCGCATGGAGCAGGATTACTTCGGGCGGGCCGATGCACTGGTGACGCAGGTGCTCAAGTCAGGTGAGCACGGTGGCTATGGCATGAGCACGGCGCAGTTCGCGGCCCGCTATGTGCCAGACATGAACGCCATCCTGGGCCTGCGGGATGCCCTGTTCGACGAGGGGCGCGCGCGAGGTGAGGCGATGCACACGGAGCAGCGCCGCACCGTGTCCGTGATGCTGGGCATGACCGGGCTGCACATTGCACTGATCGTGTTGGGCCTGTACCTGATGCGCCGCCGTGTGATCAAGCCTTTGGGGCGTGCGACCGAAGCCCTCGAAGCCATGCGCGATAACCGCTGTGTGCCCTTGATGGCCCCGGTGCAGGGTGACGAGATCTCTGCGGTGTTCGATGGCATCGTGGCCCTGCAGGCGCAGCATCAGGAGCGCGCGGCACTGGAGGCCGAGCGTGACAAGCTGATCGAGCGCCTGCGCGTGCAGTCGAGCACCGACTTTCTGACCACCTTGCCCAACCGCCGGGCCTTCTTCGAAGCGGCCGAGGCCGAGCTGGCGCGGGCGCGCCGCCATGGCTACGGCCTGGTCCTGCTGCTGCTGGATGTGGACCACTTCAAGCGCATCAACGATACCCGAGGCCATGCGGCAGGTGACAGGGCGCTGGTGGCGCTCACCGAGGTGTTAAAGCACAGCGTTCGCCAGGGCGACATCGCTGCGCGCATCGGGGGCGAGGAGTTCGTGGTGCTGCTCAGCCACTGCGAGCGCGAAGACGGTCTACGTTTCGCGGAGCGGCTGCGCGAGACCGTGTCGACCAGCCTGGTGGATCTGGGTGAAGGGCAGGAGCCCCTGCGCATCACCGTGAGCATTGGCCTGGCGGATGTGCGCAGCCACGGCGTGGGCCTGGACCAGTTGCTGAGCCGGGCCGACCGCGCCATGTACCGCGCCAAGAACGCCGGGCGTGACCGCATCGAGGTGGCCGAGCCGACCTGAGTCGGGCCACCATCAGGGTGCACGCTGTCCTCAGGCCATGTCGCGCCGCTCGGGGTGCACCGGCGCGCCCAGCCGCGCTGACAACTGATCAGCCAGCGCACGGATGTCCTGCCCGATCTCGGACACGCGGGCCGGCGAATCCAGATCGACCTCCAGGAAGCTCACCGCCACGCCGGCCACGGCGCGTTGCTGGCTGGTGGCATCGAACACCGCGGCGCCGAAGCAGTGCATGCCTTCGCGCACCTGGGCGTCGTCGAGCGAATAGCCTTCACGCCGGCAGTGCGTGAGTTCGGGCAGCAGCGCGTCGAGGCTTTCCACGCTGCGCCGTGTGAGCGGCGTCGGCCAGGGCGCATCGAGCAGCAGCATGCGCACTTCGTCATCGGGCAGGGTGCTCAACATGGCCTTGCCGGTGGCGGTGTAGGGCGCGGGCAGGCGCATGCCGTTGCGGAAGGTCACGTCCAGCGGGCGGCTGCCGTTCTGGCAGGCGATGTAGACCACATCGCGCCCATCGAGCACCGACAGTGTGATCGTCTCCTGCGTGAAGAGACCACTCTCCTGCCAGGCCACATAGAACTCCTGGAGGATGTTCGTGTGCGCCAGGAAGGCGTTGGCCCAGGTCATCACGTGCGGGCCCATCGCCAGGGCGCCATTGCCGGTGCGCTGCAGCAGCCGCAGCTGGATCAGCGTGTCGCACAGGCCGTGCAGTGAGCTCTTGGGCAGGCCCGTCTCACGGGCCAGATCGGCAGGCGACATCGGGCGGGCGCTGCGGGCCACCAGGTCGAGGATGCGCACGGCACGGCCCACCGCCGGGGAGGTGCTTTTCGCTTCGGGTGCCTGTGTGGCGGTGTCTGTCTTGGTTTTCGGCATCGTGAAAAAGAGCAGGGCGGATACCCAAGGATGGCATGGGGATAGGGGCAAACCCCAGTCGCATCCCCGAATCCCGGGGGCTACGATTCATTCCGTTAGTTGAACACGGTTCAACCTATTGAACAATAGGCGCGAGTCAGGAGAAACCCCGAGCACGCGCACATTCCTGAACTCCGTATGAAACTCGCCGATTCCACGCTGCTCAAGCAGCACGCCTTCCTCGATGGCCAATGGGTGTCCGCCGATGCCGGCGCTGCCTTCGATGTGCTCGATCCCGCCACGGGCGAGCGCCTGGCCTCGGTGCCCGACCTGGGTGCTGCGGAAACCGAACGCGCCATCCGCGTTGCCGAAGCCGGCCAGAAGGCCTGGGCCAAGCTTTCGGGCAAGGAGCGCGCCGCGCCGCTGCGCCGCTGGTTCGAGCTGATGATCCAGCACGCCGACGACCTGGCCATGATCATGACCCGCGAGCAGGGCAAGCCCCTGGCCGAGGCCAAGGGCGAGGTGATCTACGCCGCCAGCTTCATCGAGTGGTTCGCTGAAGAAGCCAAGCGCGTGTCCGGCGAAGTGCTGGCCCACCCGCAGGCCGACAAGCGCATCGCCGTGCTGCGCCAGCCCGTGGGCGTGTGCGCGGCCATCACGCCGTGGAACTTCCCGGCGGCCATGATCACCCGCAAGGTCGGCCCGGCCCTGGCCGCCGGCTGCGCCATGATCGTCAAGCCCGCCGAGCAGACGCCGCTGTCGGCGCTGGCCCTGGCCGAGCTGGCCGTGCGCGCCGGCATTCCGGGCGCCGTGTTCCAGGTGCTGACCACGGCCGATGCCCGCACGATGGGCGGTGTGCTCACGGCCAGCCCCGTGGTGCGCAAGCTGTCCTTCACCGGCTCGACCGAAGTCGGCCGCATCCTGATGGCGCAGTCCGCGCCCACCGTCAAGCGCCTGTCGCTGGAACTGGGGGGCAACGCGCCCTTCATCGTGTTCGACGATGCCGACCTGGACGCTGCCGTCGAGGGCGCGATGATCTCCAAGTACCGCAACGCCGGCCAGACTTGCGTGTGTGCCAACCGCTTCTACGTGCAGGCCGGCATCTACGACCGCTTCGCCGAGAAGCTGGCCGCCAAGGCCGCCGAGCTCAAGGTCGGCAATGGCCTGGAGCCCGTGGCCCTGGGCCCGCTGATCGACCAGCCCGCGCTGGACAAGGTGCACGAGCTGGTGGCCGATGCCGTGGGCAAGGGCGCCCGTGTGGTGACCGGTGGCCAGGACCATGCCCTGGGCGGCACCTACTACCAGCCCACCGTGCTGGCCGACACCACGCCCGACATGCGCGTGGCCCGCGAGGAGATCTTCGGCCCCGTGGCGCCGCTGTTCCGCTTCGAGCGCGATGAAGACGCCGTCGCGCTGGCCAACGCCACCGAGTTCGGCCTGGCCGCCTACCTGTATTCGCAGAACCTGTCACGCGCCTGGCGCACCGCCGAGGCTTTGGAGGTCGGCATGGTCGGTGTCAACACCGGCCTGATCTCCAACGAGGTCGGCCCCTTCGGGGGCGTGAAGCAATCGGGTCTGGGCCGTGAAGGCTCGCACCTGGGCATCGACGAATACCTCGAAGTGAAGTACCTGGCGTTTCAAGTCTGACGCCAGTTCCGATCCCCCGGGCCACAAGCCCGGGGCGATCACCCACGCCGGCATGCACGTCGGCAATCCCAGCAGTTCCACAACAGGAGATGTGATGAGCACCATCCTCGCCCCCCGCACCCTCGTCTCGGCCGCATGTTCCGTGGCTTTTGCCCTGAGCGCTGGCAGCGCCATGGCCCAGACCAAGCCCCTGAAGATCGGCATCGTGACCTTCATGTCCGGCGCCGCCGCAGGCCCCTTCGGCGTACCTGCCAAGAACGCCGCAGAACTGACGGCTGAGCAACTGAACGCCGGCAAGGTGCCCGCACCGTACGCTACCAAGGGCTTCGGTGGTGCACCGCTGGAACTGGTCTACATTGACGAGGCCGGTGCCACCAGCAAGCAGGTCAGCGAGTACCGCAACCTGATCAACCAGGGCGTTGACTTCGTGGTGGGCTACACATCGTCCGGCAACTGCCTGGCCATCGCGCCGGTGGCCGAGCAACTGGGCAAGCTGACCGCCTTCTTCGACTGCGGCACGCCCCGCGTGTTCGAAGACGCCAGCTACAAGTACGTGTTCCGCCCCGTGCCGCACGCCACGATGGACAACGTGGGCGCCGCCCGCTACGTGGCCGAGTTCAAGAAGGACCTCAAGACCTACGCAGGCATCAACCAGAACTACGCCTGGGGTCAGGACGCCTGGGCCGACTTCGAAGGCACGCTGAAGGTGCTCAAGCCCACGGCCGAAGCCAAGACCTCGCAGATGCCCAAGCTGGGCGCCGGCCAGTACAACGCCGAGATCTCCAGCCTGCTGGCTGCCAAGCCCGACGTGCTGCACTCCAGCTTCTGGGGCGGCGACCTCGAAGGCCTGGTGGTGCAGGCCGGCCCGCGCAACCTGTTCAAGCGTTCGCTGACGGTGCTGACGGCTGGCGAGACCGCCACGCACGGCAAGGTGCGCCTGCCCGACGGCGTGATCCTGGGCGCCCGTGGCCCCTACGGTGTGTTCGCCCCGCAGAGCCCGATCAACACCTGGCTGCGTACCTCGTACCAGGCCAAGTTCAGCGCGGATCCCAGCTATCCCTCGTACAAGATGACCCAGGCCCTGCTGGGCCTGAAGTCCGCGTATGAGAAGGCCCTGCAGGCCAACGGCGGCAAGGCCCCGAACACCGACCAGGTGGTCGCGGCCTTCGAAGGCCTGACCTTCACCGGCCCTGGCGGCGAAGTGAAGATGGCCCTGGGCAAGGGCCACCAGGCGGTGCAGGGCACGGCCTTCGGTGTGGTCAAGAACGTGGGCGGCAAGATCACGATGACCAACGTCAAGCGCTACGCCCCGGAAGATGTGAACCCGCCTGAAGGCGTGAAGTCCATCGACTGGATCAAGGGCGGCCTGAAGAAGTAAACGCATAGACCTGGGCGGGGCGGCATGTGCTGCCCTGCCGGGTGTGCTGGAGAACGCGCATGTCGCTTTTTTATGCCGTCCTCGTTGACGGCGCCATGTACGCCGCCTGGTTGTTCCTGGCGGCGCTGGGTCTGACGCTGATCTACGGCGTGCAGAAGATTCTCAACATGGCCCACGGCAGCCTGTACGCGATCGGTGCTTATGCCGGCGTGTGGGTGGTGGGCCCCTGGATTGCCGATGGGCACTCGATGTACGGCAGCTACGCGCTGCTCGTGATCGCGGCCCTGGTGGCCGGTGCCCTGGTGGGCGGCCTGGCCGAATGGCTGCTGCTGCGGCGCTTCTACGGGCAGGACCCGATCGTGCTGCTGCTGGTGACCTACGCCTTGTTCATGATCCTGGAAGATGGGATCAAGCTGGTGTGGGGCGTGGACCCGTACACCGTGTCCGAGCCCTATGGCTTCCTGGGCGATTTCGAGGTGGGTGATCTTTCGTATCCCAACTACAACTTTGTCATCGTCGGCTTCGCCATCCTCGCGGGTGCCGCACTAACGGCCTTCCTGAAGTACACACGCACCGGCCGCCTGCTGCGTGCGGTGATCCATGACCGCGAGGTCAGCCAGACGCTGGGCATCAATGTGAGCCGCTACTTTGCCGCCACCTTCATGGTGGGCTCGGTGCTGGCCGCAGTGGGCGGTGCCTTGACGGCGCCCACCATCTCGGTGGCACCCGGCATGGGCGTGGAGCTGATCGTACCGACCTTCGCGGTGGTGGTGATCGGTGGCCTGGGCTCGCTGCCTGGTGCGGCGCTGGGCGCCTGCCTGGTGGGCCTGGTGCGCGCGATGTCCGTGCACTACTGGCCTCAAGGCGAACTGTTCGTGATCTACATCGTGATGGCCCTGGTGCTGGCCTTCCGTCCCAAGGGTCTCTTCGCGCCGGTGGAGGCGAGAAAAATATGAGCAAGCAAACCTTCGGGCCCTCGACCTGGGCCCTGCTGGCGGGCGTCGTTGCCCTCGGCGTGATCGGGGCGAGCGTGCAGTCGTGGCAGTTCATGCTCACGGTGGCGCTGGCCAAGGGCGTGGTCGCCATCGGCGTGGCCCTGCTGCTGCGCAGCGGCCTGGCCTCGTTCGGGCAGGCGCTGTACTACGCGGTGGGTGCCTACACCATCGGCCTGGCCACCAACCTGATGGGCTGGCACGAGCTGGCGCTGCTGCTGCCGGCCGCGGCCGTGGCGGGCGGGGTGCTGGCCTTCGTGCTGGGCTTCCTGCTCTCGCGCTACCGTGACATCTTCTTCGCCATGCTCACGCTGGCGCTGTCGATGATCGTCTACGGCCTGCTGATGAACACGGTGGAGCTGGGCGGCAGCGATGGCTTCAACGTGCATGGCCTGACCCTGCTGGGCCTGGGCGCCGCCACCGATGGCAGCGAAGGCGGCCTGGTTGGCGCAACCCTGTTCGGCGTGGTGTTCGTGGTGTCGCTGATCTGCGTGGCGCTGGTGTCGTGGTTCATGCGCACCCCGGCGGGCCGTCTGGGCCCGGCCATCCGCGACAACGAGATCCGTGTGGAATACCTGGGCACCTCGGCGCGCAGCAACATCCACCTGACCTACGTGATCGCTGGTGCGCTGGGCGGCCTGGGTGGGGCGCTGTCCTCGTTCACCGTGGGCCACATCGATCCCGACATGGCCTTCTGGACCACCTCCGGTGACTTCATCTTCATCGCGGTGCTGAGTGGTACGGGTTACGCGTTTGCGCCCTTCGTCGGGGCCATCCTGCTCGAAGTCGTGCGTTCGGCGGCGTACCAGTACACGCCCAACAGCTGGCACCTGGTGATGGGCGTGATCATGCTGTCCATCATCGCTTTCCTGCCCACGGGCCTGACCAGCCTGCGCCTGTTTCGCAAGAAGGCCGCTGAGCCCGGTGCACCGCAGGCCTCGGTGAAGCAGCAAAACCTGAAAGGGGTGAAGGCATGAGCAATACAGCCAACACCATCATCCGCGCCGAGAAACTCAACAAGTCCTTCGGCAGCGTGAAGCCGGCGCGTGACGTCACCGTGCACATCGCCGAGCGCAGCGTGATCGGCCTGATCGGTACCAACGGTGCCGGCAAGACCACCTTCGTGAACATGCTGACGGGCTACATCAAGCCCGACAGCGGCAGCATTTACTTCCGCGATCGTGACATCACGGGGCAGGCGCCGCGCAAGATCACCCGTCTGGGCATGGCGCGCTCCTTCCAGATCCCGCAGCTGTTCACCTCGCTCACCGCGCGCGAGAACATCGAGATCGCGCTGAGCGTGGCTGGCATGCCGCTGGACCAGGCCGACGCGGGCCTGGCGCGCCTGGGCGTGCTGGAGTTCGCCGAGATGAACGTGGGCCTGCTGCCCGAAGGCGTGCGCAAGCTGCTGGACATCGCGCTGGCCATGGTCGGCAAGCCCGAGGTGCTGCTGCTGGACGAACCGACCAGCGGTGTGGCCTCTGAAGAGAAGTTCGATGTGATGGACCGCGTGCTGCACGCCGCCCGCGAGATGGGCGTGACCGTGCTGTTCGTGGAGCACGACATGGAGATCGTGCGCCGCTACAGCGACCGCGTGCTGGCCTTCTACGACGGCACCATCCTGGCCGACGGCGAGCCCGACAAGGTACTGGCCGATGCCAAGGTGCGCGAATTCATCATCGGCGAAGAGGTGGCCCACCATGCTTGAGATCAACAACCTGCACGTCAGCCTGGGCACCACGCAGATCCTGCGTGGCGTGAGCCTGTCCGTGCCCAAGGGCGCCATCGTCGGCCTGATCGGCCGCAACGGCGCCGGCAAGACGACGACCCTGCGCGCCATCATGGGCCTGGTCAAGGCGCGCGAAGGCACGCTGAGTCTGGAAGGCGCCGACCTGACCCGCACGCCCGCCCATGGCCGCACGCGCCTGGGCATTGGCTACGCGCCTGAAGACCGTCGCCTGATCCCCGACCTGAGCGTGGAGGAAAACCTCTGCGTGCCGGCCTGGGCCATGGGCGTCAAGGATGTGCAGCCTCGCCTGGAGCACGTCTACCGCATCATCCCCGAGGCGCGCGAGTTCGGCCCACGCCGGGCGCTGCAGCTCTCGGGCGGCCAGCAGAAGCTGGTGGCCGTGGGCCGCGCGCTGATGAGCGGCACGCGCCTCTTGATGCTGGACGAGCCCTTCGAAGGCGTGGCGCCGGCTCTGTCCAAGCGCATCGCCGAGGTGATCGGCCAATTGCGCGCCGAGGGGCTGTCCGTCATCCTGTCGGGGGCAGACTTGCAGCACGCCGGTGCGGTGCTGGACGAGGTCTACCGCATTGACCGCGGCCAGATGCTCAATTGATCGCAGACATTGATTGAAGAGAGAGGTCACCCCATGAACCCCTTCAAGTTCCAGACCGTTCCCTCGCTGGTGGTGGAGTTCGGTGCGGCACGCCGCATCGGCGCCATCCTGCGTGAGCGCTACACCCAGACCCGCCTGTGTCTGGTCACCGACGGCTTCCTGCACAAGAGCGGCCTGCTCAATCCCGCGCTGGCCAGCCTGGCCGAGCACGGCTGGCAGGTCACCGTGATCGACGATGTGGTGGCCGACCCGCCCGAGCACATCGTGCTGGAGGCCACCGAGCGCGCCCGCCGCGCCGAGGCCGAGGTGGTGCTGGGCCTGGGCGGCGGCTCGTCGATGGACGTGGCCAAGCTGATCGCCGCGCTGCTGCCCACCGAGCAGCCGCTCAAGGACATGTACGGCATCGGCAAGATCAGCGGCGCACGCCTGCCGTTGATACAGGTGCCGACCACGGCTGGTACCGGCTCCGAGGTGACGGCGGTGTCCATCGTCACCACGGGCGAGACGACCAAGATGGGCGTGGTCTCGCCACAGCTGTACGCCGACCTGGCCATCCTGGATGCCGAGCTCACCATCGGCCTGCCCAGCGCGATCACCGCGGCCACCGGCATCGACGCGATGGTGCATGCCATCGAGGCCTACACCACGGCCCACTTGAAGAACCCCGTGTCGGACATGCTGGCCGTGAAGGCGCTGGACCTGCTCTCGCGCCACCTGCTGCGCGCCTGCAATGACGGTACCGACCGCGAGGCCCGCGAGGCCATGCTGGTGGGCGCCATGTTCGCGGGCCAGGCCTTCGCCAACGCCCCGGTGGCGGCGGTGCACGCGCTGGCTTACCCGGTGGGCGGCATCTTCCACGTGGCGCATGGCCTGTCGAACTCGCTGGTGCTGCCGCACGTGCTGCGCTTCAATGCGCCGGCCGCGAGCACGCTTTACGCCGAGATCGCCGACGTGATGGTGCCCGGTGTGACCGGCAGCGCCGAAGCCAAGACGCATGCGCTGATCTCCGCGCTGGAAGACATCGCCGAGGCCACGCGCATCCCGCGCACCTTGCGCGAGGTGGGTGTCAAGGAGAGCGATCTGGCCCGCATGGCGTCCGATGCCATGCTGCAGACGCGCCTGCTGGGCAACAACCCGCGCCCCGTTACCGAGGTGGACGCACTGGCCATCTACACCGCCGCGTTCTGAGGCGGACAGACCGCGGCCGCCCGGGAGGGCAGGCCGCGGTGATTCCCAAGCGGCGCGGGCTGTCTGACGCGCCAACCAGGTTGGATCCCGAGGCATGGATGACCACACGGTGGTGCGGTCCCTGTCGCTCGAGCAGCAAGTGGGGAAGATCATGCAGACAGCATCACACGCATACGTCATCGATGAGTTCGAGGCTGTAAGGCCTGCCGTGGCGCCACCGCCAGAGGCGGGCCTGGTGGCCACCGTGGGAGATCGGCGCTTCCCGCCCTCCAAGCTGGCCACGCTGCTGGGCGTGCTGATCGAGGCAGGCGTGGATGCCAACGCCGTGCTCGAGGGCACGGGCCTGTCGCGACAGGACGTGGAGAACCCGTTCACGCTGACCTCCTGCGCGCAGTTCATGCGAGCCACGCGCAATGCCGTCAAGCTCTATCCGGACTGGGATCTGGGCCTGCGGGTGGGCACACGCCTGCGCGCCACCAACTACGGCATGTACGGCTACGCACTGCTGTGTTCCGAGACGGTGCAGCAGATGTGGAACCGCGCCATCAAATACCACCCCCTGTCGGGCGGCATGCTGCCCTTGCGCTGGTGCATCGAGGGTGATCGGGCGGTGTGGACCTTCCCGGGCCGGTCGGACTTTCCGTGGCCCGACATCGACGAGCGCCTGTACCGCTTCATGATCGACCTGCAGTTCGCAGCGCTGGTCACCATCGGCCGTGATGTGATGGGCTCATGGTTCCTGCCGATGGAAGCGGGTTATGCGGCGAGCCGGCCCGTGCATGTGGACGCCATCGACGCGGTGCTGCAATGCCCGGTGCGCTTCGACCAGCCCCGCAACACCTTGAGCTTCCCGACCGCCTGGCTGGACCGCGCACCACAACTGGCCAACCCCATCACGGCCTCGCACGTGTCTCTGCAGTGCGCACGCCTGCTCGATGAGCTCAAGTGGAGTGCCGGCATCACGCGCCGCGTCTACCAGGAGCTCACGCGTCTGCCCGGCCGCTTCCCTGATATCGAGGAAGTGGCACAGACCCTGTGCATGACCTCGCGCACGCTGCGCCGCCGGCTCGAAGCCGAAGGCGCCTCGTACACCGAGCTGCTGACGGCTGTGCGCAAGACCCTGGCCATCGACTACCTCACCAGCACCCTGATGAGCGCGGAGGACATCGCCGAGGCCCTGGGCTTCAGCGATGTGGTGAGCTTTCGTCATGCCTTCAAGCGCTGGACGGGCCGCACGCCCAAGGAATACCGCAAGGCCAGCGACGGGGGGCTGGGCAATGCGCAGCCCGCCAGGGTTTCCGCACTGCAGCAATAGCTGTCCCCGCTGATCCGCTTATTTGTCCCTTTCGGACATTCACGCGCCTCTTCGCTGAACGCACAGTTCCGGTGCCGCATCTGACGCCCCCGCTGCTCAGGTGCCGTGCCTCAGAAGTGTTGTTCTCCCAATCATCGAAGAGGATCTATGAAAACCACTGTCTCCCGCATCAAGGGCTTGTCCATCGTCGCGGCGATGGCCCTGTCCGCCCTGGCCCCATCGGCCTTCTCGCAGACCACGGCACCGACCTCGGCCTCTCTCAATGCCACGTCCGGGCCGCTGAGCGTGTCCACGTCTTCGGTGTTCCTGCCGGTCGGCTTCGGCGGCGGCACCATCTACTACCCGACCGTCGCGGGCAAGTACGGTGTCATCGCGATCAGCCCGGGCTTTACAGCCACCGAGAGCAGCATCGCCTGGCTGGGCCGGCGCATCGCCACGCACGGTTTCGTCGTGATCACGCTGAACACCAACACCACGCTGGACCAGCCCGACAGCCGCGCCACGCAACTGATGGCCGCGCTGCGCTACGTGCTCAACTCGTCCGGCAGCACGGTGCGCGCGCGCATCGATTCGACCCGCCTGGCCGTGGCGGGGCACTCGATGGGCGGTGGCGGCTCGCTGATCGCCGCGCGTGACAACCCCACGCTCAAGGCCTCCTACCCGATGACGCCGTGGAACATTTCGAGCAACTTCTCCACGGTGCGCGTGCCCACCATGATCATCGGCGCCGACGGTGACACGGTCGCGCCGGTGGCCTCGCACGCACGGCCTTTTTACGCCAGCCTGCCGTCCAGCACCTTCAAGGCCTATGGCGAGCTCAACGGCGCCACGCACTTCGCACCCAACACCACCAACACGCCGATCGGGCGTTACGCGGTGACCTGGATGAAGCGCTTCGTCGATGGCGACACGCGCTACTCGCCCTTCCTGTGCGGTGCGCAGCACACCAGCTACGCCACCGGCCTGGTCTTCGACCGCTACAACCAGAACTGTCCTTACTGACGACAAGGGAGTCGCCTGCCATGATCATCTCGTCCACGAGGAAAGGCCGCCATGCATGGTGGCTGGGCGGCGCGGTGGCCGCCAGTGCCGTGCTGGCCTGGGTCGTGTTCGCCGTGGCCGATCATGGCGGTGATTCCGCCAACGGGCGACACCCCGCCTCGCCCTCGCTCCACGGGGCGGGGTGGGGGCCCGTCGCTGCTCAGGGGGATGCCGCGCCCGTCGGTGGCGCGGCTTCTGCGGCACAGGCGCTGCCCACGCCCATGCCGATCACGGGGGCCATCGGGCCGGTGGGCACCTGGCACGTGCAGCCCTTCCGTGTCGATGCCAAGGGTGATCTGATGCTGGATGGCAGCACCTTGCGAACGCTGGAGCAGGTCCATGCCTTCCATGATGCCGACGGTGCCGACGATGTCACCACGAACCTGCCTGAGCAGGCGCGGCGTCAGGCGGCCGATCTGGCGCGTCAGTACGCGCGTTATGAATCGGCCTTGCGCCAGGCCGTGAACCCCTCACAGGCCCCGGGCTCGGTCGATGAGATGTCCGCGCAGTTCAAGGCCATGCAGGCACTGCGACAGGATCAGTTCGGCGAAGGTGTGGCGCAGCGCCTGTTCAGCGATCAGGAGGCCATCACGGCCCGGCTGATCCAGTTGATGCAGGAGGATGCGGAGCCGCAAGCCTCGCTGGAGGAAAAGGCCGCACGGGCGCAGGCCAGGCTGTCGGCGGAGCGCATGACCAGGGGATCCTGACTCAACCGTTCAGGCCTTGTGGTGGCGTGTGGCCTTGTGGGCCTTGACGCGTTGCCTCAGCCGCTTGAGCAGCAGCTTGCGCACCTTCTTGCGGCCGGTGGCCAGCAGGCGCATGTTGACGTCATGACGCTGCTCGTCGGGCAGCGTCTTCCAGGCCTTGATCTCAGGCTTGGTGCGGCCGCAGCCCAGGCAGACGCCATCATCGTCCAGTTTGCACAGGGACACGCAGGGGTTGTCGGTCAGCAGGGTGGGCATGGTTCGCGCTTGAGTTCGGTGACTCAGTGTGGCGCCAAGCTGCCCGCGGTGTGATTGAAATTGCCCCTGCCACCGATAGGCTCAGGCCGGCACGGCCTTGATCAGGGCTGCTCGACCAGGTCCGCCACGGCCGCGAAGATGGCCTCGCGCGAGGCGTCCTTCGAGAAGGACACGCCCATGCGCAGCACCACCAGGTTCTTGCTGGGCACGATCACCACGAACTGCCCCATGTGGCCGGCGAACCAGACCAGGTCTGCCGGCAGGCGTGCCCGCAGTGCAGCCGGGATCTCGGTGGCGGGCTGGCGCCAGAGCGAGCCGCCGTACTGATCGGACGCAGGCGAGGCCGCCACCAGGAAGCGCATGGCCTCGGCGTTGACCAGTGTCTGGCCGTTCCATTGGCCGCCTTGCGCCACCAACTGGCCCAGGCGCAGCCAGTCCACCGGCCGCAGGATGCCGCGCGCACCGCCCACGGGCGTACCCGTGGCGTCGGGCTCGACCACACCGTTGCGGATGCCCAGCGGCGCGAACAGGCGCTGCTGGTAGTAGTCGTACAGGGCCTGGTGCGAGCCACCCAACAGCTGCTTCATGCGCAGCATGGCGATGTTGGAAAAGCCAGTCGAGTAGGTGAAGGTCGAGCCCGGCGTCGACATCAGGGCTCGGTCTGCCGCCCACGCGCCCTGGTCGGGCTGGGAGAACAGCATCTGCGTGGCGTCGCTGGCGCCGGCATAGCCCTCGTTCCAGGCCAGGCCGGGTGCCATGTTCAGCAGGTTGCGCCAGGTGATGGCGGCCTTGGCGCTGCCCGCCCACTGTGGCAGGCCCACGGGAGCGTCCAGGCTCAGCCGGCCATCGGTGATCATCAGGCCGGCGACCAAGGCGGTGAGCGACTTGGTCATGGACCAGCCCAGTTGCGGCTGGTTGCGGTCGTAGTGCCTGGCGTAGCGTTCGTAGATCAGGTGGCCGTCACGCGCCACCAGGAAAGCCAGCGGGTTCTGCTTTTCGCTGGCCTTGGTCGAGGTTTCGGTGAAGATCGCATCGCCATGGCGGGCCAGCAGCTGGTTCAGGGCGGGGCTGTTGAGGTGCGTCTGCACCGGGCCTTCGCCAAGGGGCCAGGCCTGGGCGGAGGGCGTGCCCAGCGTCACTGCCTTGAAAGGCTGTGCCCGTACGGCGGCCTCGGTGGCGCCGGGCGGCACCAGGGTGCAGCCCAGGCCCTTGCGGTAGACGGCCGTGCGCTTGTTGGTGATGAAGGGCACGAAGGTGCGCACATCGACTTTGCTGCCAGGGTAGTAGTCCACATCCCACACATAGGGCAGGGGCTGCACCTTGGGCACGGTGTAGGACCAGCGCACGCGCAGGTAGTCGTCGCCACTCTGCTGGGTGCGGGTGCACAACTCCCAGGCCGCGTAGCCGGTGCCGGCGGGCAGGTCATCGATCAGGTCGGCGTGGGCATTGGAGGCCAGGCTGGCCATGGCGCAGGCCAGGGCCAAGGTGGACGACAAGGCGGCGGAGCGCGAGGGTCGGAGGCGCATCAGAAGCTTCCCGGGCGGGTGGCGGTAGCACCATCGATCTGCCTGGTTGATGCAGATGGATGACGCGGCGATGCGCGCAATGTACCCAGCAGGCCGTGGCAGGGCATGAGCACTAACCCTTCACCCCATTGGGGGGGCAGGGAACGGCCTGATCCGCCTACGTGGAGGCGGCCGAGGCGGCAGCTTCGGGCTGCTTCATGCACTTGCGCTCGGGGGCGCCGAAACCCCAGCGAATGGCGGTCTCGCCCTGGTGCTCCCACAGGCTCTCGTTGGTGCCGGTGTAGCGCGCGCCGTTGGCGCTGGGGGCGGAGAGCATCAGTACCGTGCTGTCGCCCTGGCGCGCGATCAGCGAGGGGGGCTCGGTCTTGAAGTAGTCCACCACCACCTTGGCGGGCGGGTTGTCGTCGCAGAGGTAGGTGACAGGGCCGATGCTCTCCACCAGCCGGTAACGGGCCTGCAGTTCGATGATGCGGTGGTGGTAGCTGGCCTGCACGCAGTCGAGCCGGTCGGAAGCCTTCCAGCAGCCGTCTCGTTGGTGGCGCCATTTGCTCTGCTCTACCGCCAGCACGGGCGGCTGCTCATCGCCGACCTTTCGGCGGGCCTGGGCGTAGAAGTCGTCCATGGACTGGTCGAGGGCGCGCAGGCCTTCGTCCTGGCAGATCATTTCGGGGATGTTGCCGGGGCGGGCCTGGGCGCAGGTGCCCGTCTTGGGGGCCGATGGTGCTGTGGCCGCGCCCGAGGGGGTGGCGGGGGCCACAGTCGGGCCGGGCGTGCGGGAAGGGTAGGGCGCCGTCGGCCCCGAGCCACCTGTCTGCGCCAGCAAGGGGCTGCTGGCTGCCAGTGCCAGGCTGAGGCACGTGGCAAGGCGGGCCAGGCTCAGGTGCGGGAGGGGCATCGGGCATCTCCGGGACGATGTCTTGACGGCACCCAGCATAGTGCGATCGTCAGAACTCTGCCACGGGGCTCTGAGGTGCGCTTGAAGGCGGCCCTCGTGGTCACTGGGATTTCTGAGGCTCGCTCGCCCACGGCGCCTGCGCGAAATGCCCTGCCAGGTACTCGATCAGCGCCTGCACACGCGCCGGCTTGGCGCGCCCCGGCGGCATCACGATGTGCAGGGCAATGGGCGGCACCTGCCATTCGTCCATCGTCGTGACCACGCGGCCTGCGCGCAGGTCGTCCCAGGCCAGGAACTCGGGCTGGATGGCCAGGCCCAGGCCCGCGCGCAGGGCCGGCACCAGCGCCTCGGCGTTGTTCACGCGCAGGCTGGAGGGCACCACCTGGCCGAACTCGCCCTTCTTGCGGTGCTTGAAGCGCCAGGCCTCGCCGCCGCGTTCGTTGGCATAGCGCAGCGCGCGGTGTTCTGCCAGGTCGCGCGGGTGCGTGGGATGCCCGTGCTGCTTGAAGTACGCGGGGGCGCCCACCAGCAGCAGGCGCACCGCGCACAGGCGCCGCGCCAGCAGGCTGGAGTCGGGCAGGGAGGAGATGCGCAGCGCCAGGTCGTAGCCATCGGCCACCACATCGATCATCTCGTCGCTGAAGTGCAGGTCCAGCGTCACCTCGGGGTGGCGGCGCATGAACTCGGGCAGGGCGGGGCCCAGGTGGGTCACGCCGAAGGACATGGGCGCGGCGATGCGGATGGCGCCGCGCAGGCTTTTTGATTGCTCGGTGATCTCGGCCTCGACCGCCTCGCCCTCGGCCAGGATGCGTGCGGCGCGCTCCAGCGCGGCCTGGCCGCTGGCCGTGAGCGACATCTTGCGCGAGGTGCGGTGGAACAGCGTGGTCTTGAGCCGCTGCTCCAGCCGCGTGATGGCCTTGGACACCGTGGGCTGCGAGATGGCCAGCTCTTCCGACGCCTTGGCGAAGGAGCCGCACTCGACCACCTTGGCAAAGATGGCCCAGGCTTCCAGGTCAGGCAACTTGGTCATGTCAATTTTGGAATGAATAGTTTTCCATGTTTTCTATTCTCTTATGAATCGCAAATCTCTACAGTGAACCCATGGCGCCAAACAAACAGCGCCCAACCTACTTGAGAGAAGCATCATGATCGAACGTCGCCCCTTCGAAAGCCTCGGTGGTGCCAACCATGGCTGGCTCGATGCCAAGCACCACTTCTCGTTCGCCGATTACCACGACCCGGCCCGGGTGCACTGGGGTGCCCTGCGCGTGTGGAACGACGACACCATCGCGCCCAACACGGGCTTCCCGCCGCACGGCCACTCGGACATGGAGATCATCACGTATGTGCGTGAAGGTGCCATCACCCATGAGGACAGCCTGGGCAACCGTGGCCGCACCGAAGCGGGTGACGTGCAGGTGATGAGCGCGGGCACCGGTGTGCGCCACTCCGAGTACAACCTGGAGTCGGGCGTGACCAAGATCTTCCAGATCTGGATCATCCCGGACCGCGAGCGCGCCGCACCGTCGTGGGGGGCCAAGCCCTTCCCGAAGGGTGAGCGCTCGGGCCAGTTCGTGGCGCTGGCCAGCGGCCTGCCGGGTGACGAGGATGCGCTGCCCATCCGCACCAATGCCCGGGTGCTGGGGGCCACGCTGAAGGCTGGCGAAACCGCCGAGTACACGATCGGCAAGGACCGCCGCGGCTACCTGGTGCCGGCGGCCGGCGAGGTGGAGATCGACGGTGTGCACCTGAACGCCCGTGACGGTGCGGCCATCCGCGATGTGGAGACCTTCCGCGTCACGGCGCTGACGGACACCGAGCTGGTGCTGGTGGACTCGGCGGCCTGATCGCTTGAGCGCATGAAAAAAGCGCCTGCTTCGGTGGGCGCTTTTTCTTGGGAGCGATGCCGACTGAGTATCAGTACTTCTCCTGCACCTCGTGCAGCCGCATCAGGCCTTCCTGCGCCACGGTAGCCACCAGCGTGCCATCCTGCTTGAACACGCGCCCGAAGTTCATGCCGCGCGAGGCCGATGCATTGGGCGCATCCATGTCGTAAAGCAGCCATTCGTCGATGCGGAAATCGCGGTGGAACCACATGGCGTGGTCCAGGCTGGCCGCATGCACATTGCTCTGGATGACCGACACCCCATGCGGCAGCATGGCCGTGCTCATCAGCCCGAAATCGGAGGCGAAGGCCAGGATGCACATGTGCAGCAGCGGATCGTCCGGCAGGCGGCTCTGCGACTTCATCCACTGCCGGCGCACGGCTTCCTTCTTGACGGGCGCGAAAGGGTTGACCGGGTCGATGGGGCGGATCTCCACAGGGCGCTCACGCTCGAACACCGAGCGGATCTTCTCCGGGATCATGGGGGCGATCAGGGCGCGCAGCTGGTGCTCGCTGGGCAGGTCGTCCGGGCCCTGCACTTCCGGCATGCTCGATTGGTGGTCCAGCCCTTCTTCCGGCACCGCGAACGAGGCGGACATCAGGAAGATGTTCTCGCCATGCTGGATGCCCTTGACGTTGCGCGTGCAAAAGCTCTTGCCGTCGCGGATGGTCTCGACCTGGTAGACGATGGGCGCTTTCACATCGCCCGCGCGCAGGAAGTAGCCGTGCAGCGAGTGCGGCAGGCGGCCTTCCACGGTGCGGCCCGCGGCCATCAGCGCCTGGCCCAGCACCTGGCCGCCGAACACGTTCTTGCCGAAGAAGTTGCGGCTGGGGCCGCGGAAGATGCCCTTCTCGATCGTTTCCAGATCCAGAAGATCCAGCACTTCCTGCATCACATCGCTCATGGGGTCTCCGTCCGGGCGCGGGTGGGGATGGCGCCCTGAAAGTTTCAGTGTTGTGTGGTCATTGCCTTCAAATGAAATCTAACACGCTGCTAACACGCAGGCTGGGTCGCCTGCTCCGTTGAGAACAGCAACTGGTTCTTGCCGCGTGATTTGGCCGCGTACATCGCGTGGTCGGCGGCGCGGGTCATGGATTCCTCGTCATCGCCGTTGTCGGGGTACACGGCCACGCCCACGCTGGCGGTCACCGTGGCGTGGCGGCCGTCCAGGCTGTAGGGGCGGCCCAGCTTGTCGATGATGCGTCGGCCGACCTCCGCGATCTCGGCCTGCTGCGGCGTGTCGCCCAGGATCACCACGAACTCGTCGCCGCCCAGCCTGGCCACCAGGTCGTTGCCGCGCACGCACTGTTTTAGGCGCTTGGCCACCTGCACCAGCAGCGTGTCGCCGGCTTGGTGGCCCATCTCGTCGTTGACGTTCTTGAAGCCGTCCAGGTCCAGGAACATCAGCGCGAAGGGCGTGCCCTCGGCCTTGTTCTCGGCCAGGCACTGCGTGAGTGCGGTGTTGAAATGGGCGCGGTTGGGCAGGCCCGTGAGGCTGTCGTTGTAGGCCAGGAACTCCACCTGCTGCGCATGCTGCTGGCTGGCCAGGCGTTCGCGCTCGCTCAGCACCAGGATGCGGCGGGTCAACAGCCCCACGGCCAGCGCCACCATGAAGACCACGGCCGTGGCGATGGTGGCCTGGATGACTTTGCGACGGCTTTCCTGCCGCACGGCTTTGAGCGCCTCGGTCTCGGTCAGCCCGATCACCACGGCCAGCGGGAATCCGTACAGCCGGCGCGAGGCGGTGTACCTTGTCACACCATCCCAGGGAGAGCGCTTGAGCTGCGCCAAGGCTCGGTCGTCATTCGCATCCTGCAGGTTGATCTCGCCCAGGTTCACCGCATCGCCAGACGAGATCACCGCGCCCACCCGGCGGGCGCGCACGATGCCGTCCAGCCCGGCGAAGGCCAGCAGGCCTTCGCTGCCGAAGCGGGTGTCGTCATAGTCGCTGACAAGGTAGCTGGCCGGGAAGGTGATGACCACGCGTTCGCCGGCGGGCGCTTCGGGCTTGACCTGACGGCTGATGTCGATCAGGGGCTCCTGGCCATCGCCCAGTCGGTAGGGCTTGCCCATGTAGGCCGGGGTCTGGTTGTCGGTATGGGCCTCCACCACGTCCTGGGCGATCGGCCAATGCGCGGCGGCCTCCCGCGAGCTGGCCAGCACGCGCCCGGACGCATCGACGATGCGCGTGGTAAAGAGCAGGCTGGGCAGCAGCAGGTTCTGCTCCTGTAGCTGCACAAGGGTGTCGTCTTCGCGCGAAAAGCGGCGTGCGTAGGCGATCAGGCGCAGGCTCTGGTGCATGTCGTTGAGCACACGCAGGCTCTGCGATTCGTAGGTATCGAGCAGGCGAGCGGTGGCCTGGACGGCCTGCTCGGACGCCTCGCGTTCATCCCGGGCGTTGACAGTGAGCGTGGCGGCCCAGATGATGCCCACGACCAGCAGGCCGAAGACGGCGATGAGCGCATCGGGGCGCGCGACCTTCTGTAGCAGTCCAGCGGGATGGGTCATCTGGTCAGGGTGAGGCCGTGGCGCCATGGGGGACGGCACCATGCTACGCCGTCATGGGTATCCTGTCCCATTTTAGGAATACCGTGACGGGCCGATAAGCTGAAATGGGCGGCAGACAGCCGCCAGCAAGGCCTCTGACGAGGAAGGAATCGCCATGCACGTTGGGCGTTGGCTGCGTCCCGCCTTTCTGCTGATCAGCATCGCCATCGTGCCCACCGGGGCCGTGGCGCAGCGCATTGCCGTGATCACTTCGCCCAGCGCCGCACCGGTGAGCCGGGCGCAACTGGCCAAGATCTACCTGGGCCGCAGTTTCGAGCGCCGCCCGCTGGACCTGCCCGAAGGCACCCTGCGCACCACCTTCTACAAAGAGGCTGCCGATTCGGACCCGGCCCAGGTGCGGGCGGCCTGGGCGCGCATCATGTTCACCGGGCGGGGGGAGCCGCCCCGGGAACTGCCCAACGCCGCGGCGGTGAAGAAGGCCGTCATCGCCGATGGCAATGCGATCGGCTACATCGAGGCCGAGGCGCTGGACGCCAGTGTCCGCGCTGTCCTTTTCCTGCCGTGAGCATTGGAGACCCACGGATGAAACCCATCACGCTTTCAGGCTCCGCCACTGTCTTGCCGCTCTGGATGCTGCTGCTGGCCACGCCGGCCCAGGCCCAGTTGAAGCTGTCCGACAGCCTGACGCTGTCCGGCTTCGGCACCGTGGGCGTTACGGCGACCAGCACCGACGATGCCCACTACGCCCAGCCCTACCGCCCGGACAAGGTGGGCCGCTCCGGCGACGCCGGGCTGGATTCCAAGCTGGCCGTGCAGGCCAACCTGAGGCTGACGCCCTCGCTGGTCGGCGTGCTGCAGGTGATCTCCAGGCACACGGCCGAGGACACCTTCGAGCCTTCGCCGGAATGGGCCTTCGTGCGCTGGGATGCCAGCGAGCAGCTGTCGCTGCGCGTGGGCCGCATCGGCGGGCCGGTGTTCATGAACTCGGATGCGCGGGATGTGAACTACGCGCAACTGACAGCCCGGCCGCCTTTCGATGTCTATGGGCAGGTGCCGGTGAGCCACTTCGATGGGGCGGATCTGGTCTATCGCTTCGAGTTGGGGGCTGCGTCCATCAGCGCGTCGGCCTGGGGCGGGCGCGCCAAGGCCAAGGTGTCGGACATGACGGTGCAGGGCGCGCCGGCCATCGAGTCCGAGGTCACGCTCGACAAGCTGATGGGCGTGAACCTGTCGCTGGCCATGGACAGCGGCCTGACGCTGCGTGCCGGCACGGTCCGCGCGCATGTGTCGCTGGGCGCGAACGAGGCCGCTGTGCCCGGCAGTGGCCTGTCGCCGGCCCAGGCCAGCCTGTTGCTGGACGAGCTCGGTGCCCGTCGCCAGCCGATCACCTTCAGCGGCGTGGGCGCGATGTATGAGCACGGCCCCTGGCAGCTCAACGCCGAGTACACCTGGCTGCGAAGCGACACGCAGATCGCCGACACGACAGGCTGGTACGTGAATGCGGGCTACCGGTGGGGGGCTTTCACGCCGTTCATCGGCTTCTCGCGGATCCGGGTCGATGACCTCAACATCGACAATCCCCTGGTGGGCTACGTGGCGCAAGCGGGGGCGCTGGGCGATGCCGCCCGGCTGATCCAGGCCTACCAGGATGGCAGCAAGGTAGACCAGCAGACGCTGACCTTGGGCCTGCGCTGGGATGTGGTCGACAAGGTGGCGGTGAAGGTGCAATGGGACCGCATCTTCAAGCCGGCGCAGTCCTTCGGCGGGTTCAGGCTCAAGCCTTCTGGCGATCTGGCGGCCGTGCTGGACTTCTACGAGCGCTCGCGCCAGGTGGACGTGATGACGCTCAACCTGGACTTCGTGTTCTGAGTTTCGTGAGCTGGTTCAAAGGACTCAAGGCACGGGGGGTTTCGGTGCCTCGGCCGACATCGGCGATCGCTGCACCTGGGCGCCTGTGTCCGGATCACGGCCCATGTTGCGCAGCGCATCGCCCAGTTCCTGCGCGGAGCGTGGCGTGTCGCCGCCTGCGGGCAGGGTAGGGCGCGGTGCCACGCCGGCCGGATCGGCGGTAAGGCCGTCCGACTCCGTGGGCATGGCGGGTGCATCGCTCGACGCCGGATCGGCAGGGGCCATGTCGCTCGGGTAGCCATCACCCTCCACCACTTCCTCGGGGGCTTCGTCCCAACTGGTGCTGCCAATCACTGGCGGACGCTCGGGCGCCGCGAAGGCGGTCTTGGTGTCCACCCACTTGTTCTTCACGGCACGCCGCATGAAATCGCCCACCAGCAGCAGCGCACTGTGGCCGCCCTGGCCCCAGTAGCTGCTGCGCATGGTCACGCGCTGGTCGTTGAAGCCCACCCAGGCGCCGGTCACCAGCTTGGGGGTCATCAGCATGAACCAGCCATCCATGTTGTTCTGCGTGGTGCCGGTCTTGCCGGCCAGGTCGCCTTCGGGCACGTAGCGGCTGCGCACCAGCGTGCCCGTGCCCTGGCGTACCACGCCACGCATCATGTCGATCAGGTCATTGTCGACCTCGGTGGTGAGCACCTGCTTGGGCGGCTGCGGGCCGAACTCGGCGAGCACATTGCCGTCCTTGTCGGTGATGCGCTCGACCACGTAAGGCTGGCGGTAGCGGCCTTCGTCGGCGATGGTGGCGTACACGGTGGCCATCTCCAGCAGCGTGACGGGGCTGGTGCCCAGGGCCATGGAAGGTACCTTGTCGAGCTTGCTGTCGGTGATGCCCATGGCGCGTGCCAGCTGGGCCACGTTGTCCAGGCCGGCCTCCTGCATCACCTGGGCGGTGATGGTGTTCTTGGAGTAGACCAGGCCTTCCCACATGGTCATGGGCTGGCCACTGCTGCCCGACATGTCGGTGGGCCGCCAGGTCTTGCCGTTGCCCAGCGGGATGCTGACCGGCGTATCGCTGTAGATCTTGGAGACCGGGATGCCTTGCTGCAGCGCAGTGGCATAAACGATGGGCTTGAAGGTGGAGCCGGGCTGGCGCTGGGCCTGGGCCACGTGGTCGTACTGCTCGATCTCATGATCGCGGCTGCCCACCCAGGCGCGCACGGCACCGCTGGTCGGATCCACCGCCACCAGGCCGGCTTCCAGGCGCGTGAGGCTGGCGCGCACACGCTGGAGCACGTCGGCGTCGTCGTGCAGGGCCGCCAGGGCGGCCTTGTCGTTGCTGCCGGCCTTGCGAAGGGCGCGGTACTCGTCGGTCTTGCGCAGGGCTTCCTGCAGCAGGGCGCCGCCCTTGGAGCGCCAGAAGTAGTCGAAGGCCTTGGTGCGCTTGGCCAAGCCGGCGTAGTCGTCCAGCGAGCGCGATTGCATCGCCATGCCTTGCTGGCTCCATTCCACGTCGGCCACGTTCTGCAGCGACTGTGCCTGCGTCTCCACGGCTTGTGCTGCGGCTTCCTGCAGGCGGGAATCCAGCGTGGTGTGGATGACCAGGCCATCGCGCAGCAGGTCGTGGTCGGTGCCTTCGGCCCAGGTCTCCAGCCACTTGCGCACGTAGGCGGTGAAGTGGGGCGCGGCGTCGGGGGCATCCTCCAGCCGCTTGAACTTCAGCTGAAGCGGCTCGTCGCTCAGGTCGTCGTACATGGCCTGGGGCATGTCGCCACGGCGCACCATCTGCCGCATCACCAGATTGCGCCGCTCCAGCGCCCGGTCGGGGTACTGCACGGGGTTGAAGTAGTAGGTGCCCTTGAGCATGCCCACCAGGGTGGCGGCCTCACGCGGGTTCAGCGCACGCGCGGGCTTGTCGAAGTAGGTGCGCGCGGCGGCCTCGATGCCCACGGCGTTGTACAGAAAGGGCACGCTGTTGAGGTAGGCCGTGAGGATCTGGTCCTTGGAATACAGATTTTCGATGCGCCGGGCCGTCACGACCTCCTTGATCTTGCGGCTGATGTTGCGCGAACGGCCGATCTCTTCCGGGAACACATTGCGCGCCAGCTGCTGGGTGATCGTGGAGCCGCCTTCGGTGCGGCCCGTGGCCGTGCGCAGGATGGCCATGCCCGTGCGCAGCCAGTCCACGCCATCGTGCTCGCGGAAGCGGTGGTCTTCGGTGTCGATCAGCGCGTGGATCACCCAGGGCGAGATCTGCTCGAGGGTGACGGGCTCGCGGCGGTTCTGCTGAACGCGACCGAGTTGCTTGCCGTCGCTCGACATGATGACGCTGGGCACGGCCTGCGTGGCGGTTTCCAGGGCGGTGACCGGAGGCGCCTGGGAGACCACCCAGGCCACGTAGATGGCACCGATGACAGACAGGGCGGCCGTGGCCAGACCGGTGTACTTCAGGACTTGGCCCAATCGTTGATTCATGGGATGAGGGTGTCGCGGGGCATGCGCGTGAGCTTGACAGGCTGACGGCCATCTGGGCATCGGCCGCCGGCGCCTGGGGATGTCGGCGTTGTCCTACGCAGTATGCCGGTTCGCGGACACCCGAGCACGGCGCAGGTGCTATGGTCCGCTGTTTTCGTGAAGCGGGATCGGGGCGTGCGCAGATGATGACAGGGGTGTTGTGCGGCTTGATGGCGGGCGCCTTGTGGGGGCTGGTGTTCCTCACGCCCCGTCTGCTGCCGGCGTTCTCGCCCTGGGAGCTGTCGGTGGGGCGCTATGTCTGCTACGGGCTGATTGCGCTGGTGTTCCTGGGGTCCGGCCTGCGGCGCACGCTGGCGCTGATCGACCGCCACGACCTGGCCGCGATGGTGCGGCAGGCCCTGGCGGGCAACATCGTCTATTACGTGCTGCTGGCCTATGGCGTGCAGTGGGCGGGCATCGCGCCGACCTCGCTGATCATCGGGCTGCTGCCGCTGGTCGTCACCCTGATGGGCCGGCGCGACCATGGGGCCGTGCCGCTGCAGGCGCTGCGCTGGCCGCTGCTGGTGGCGGCGCTGGGCATGGTTTGCATCAATGTCGATCTGTTCACGCACACGGAGCCCTCGGCCGCCGCCGATGCCCTGGGCCAGCGGGTAGTGGGCGTGCTGTGCGCCCTGGGGGCTTTGCTGTGCTGGTCCTGGTACACGGTGGACAACACGCGTTATCTGAAGCAGCACCCCAAGTTCACGGGTGGCCAGTGGTCGGCCCTGTACGGCTTGAGCAGCGGTGTGATCGCGCTGGTGATCGGCGTGGTGGGGCTGGCGCTGTTCAGCGGGCGGATCACCGGCGAGGCCGGTGCGGCCAGCGGGCGTGACTGGACGCTGTTCTGGCTGGTCAACGTGGGGCTGGCGCTGGGGGCGTCCATGGTGGGCAACCAGTTGTGGAACATCGCCAGCCGACGGGTGCCCGTGACGCTGTCGGGGCAGCTCATCATCTTCGAGACGCTGTTCGCGCTGTTGTATGGCTTCGTCTATGGTCGGCAGTGGCCTCGCCCGCTGGAGGTGGCGGCCATGGTGCTGCTGATCGTCGGGGTGGTGTGGGCGGTGCGCCAGCACGCCCGGCATGAGGCGCCGGCCGGCCATGGGCAGGATGCCCGGCCGCTGGACCGCCCTCACCCCTGAGGCAGGCGGGCCTTTCCCCACGGCTTTCCGGCAGCCGAAAACGCCGTGCCCATGGTGCGCATCTTGACAATCATGTGACAAGAGAAATAGTCCAATCGGATCATGGCAGGCTAAAATGCCGGATTCGCCCCACCAGCCCGGCTCCCCACCCAGGCGCACGAGAAAAGCCATGATCTTTGGAAAGCTGCTGCCCCGTGAGGGCAATTTTTTTGAGCTGTTCAACCAGCACGCCGCCCACATCGTGACGGCCTCCCACGCCTTTGCCCTGCTGGTCAAGAACTACAATGACCCCGAGCTGCGCGAGAAGCACAACCAGGAGGTCGATGTCGCGGAAAGCGCCGCCGACAGCATCACGCGTGAAGTCAACCGCCTGCTGCACACCACCTTCATCACCCCGATCGACCGTGAGCAGATCCACTCGCTGATCAACACGATGGACGACGTGGCCGACCTGATGCAGGACGCCGCCGAGACCATGGCGCTGTACGACGTGCGCCGCATGACGACCGAGATCGAGCGCCTGACCGACCTGTGCGTCAAGAGTGCCGAGCGCCTCAAGAGCGCCGTGGCCCTGCTGCACGACATCGGCAATGCCGAAACGGCCGCCGCCGCGCTCAAGACCTGCGAAGAGATCGACCAGCTCGAGAGCGACGCCGACCGCGTGATGCGCGCCGCCATGAGCAAGCTCTTCCGCGAAGAGCCCGATGTGCGCGAGGTCATCAAGCTCAAGGCCATCTACGAGCTGCTGGAAACCGTCACCGACAAGTGCGACGACGTGGCCAAGCTGATCGAGGGCGTGATCCTCGAGAACTCCTGATCGGCGGGTCGGACCATGGAACACATGCAGGTGGCCCTGTGGGTCGTCCTTCTGCTGGTGGGGCTGGCGCTGTTGTTCGACTTCATGAATGGATTTCATGATGCGGCAAATTCCATCGCCACCGTGGTGTCCACCGGGGTGCTGCGGCCCACGCAGGCCGTGCTGTTCGCGGCCTTCTTCAACTTCATCGCCATCTTCGTGTTCCACCTCAGCGTGGCGGCCACGGTGGGCAAGGGCATCGCCGATCCGGGGGTGGTCGATGCGCACGTGGTGTTCGGGGCGCTCACCGGCGCCATCACCTGGAACGTGGTCACCTGGTACTACGGCATCCCCAGCAGCTCGTCGCATGCGCTGATCGGCGGCATCGTCGGGGCCGTGATCGCCAAGGCCGGCGCCGATGCCTTGGTGGCCACGGGCATCCTGCGCACGGTGCTGTTCATCTTCGTGTCGCCGCTGCTGGGCTACATCCTGGGCTCGCTGATGATGGTGATCGTGGCCTGGCTGTTCCGTCGCACCACGCCGCTCAAGGCCGACCGATGGTTCCGCCGGCTGCAACTGGTGTCAGCCGGGGCATACAGCCTGGGCCACGGCGGCAACGATGCCCAGAAGACCATCGGCATCATCTGGATGCTGCTGATCTCCACCGGCTATGCCGCGGCTGACTCATCGTCCCCGCCGATGTGGACCATCATCACCTGCTACATGGCCATCGCGGCCGGCACCATGTTCGGCGGCTGGCGCATCGTCAAGACCATGGGCCAGAAGATCACCAAGCTCAAGCCCGTGGGCGGCTTCTGTGCCGAAACGGGCGGGGCACTCACGCTGTTCATCGCCACGGCCATGGGGATTCCCGTCTCCACCACGCACACCATCACCGGCGCCATCGTGGGTGTGGGCTCGGTGCAGCGCGCCAGTGCCGTGCGCTGGGGTGTGGCCGGCAACATCGTGTGGGCCTGGATCCTGACGATCCCCGCCTCGGCCTTCGTGGCAGCAGTGGCCTACTGGATCAGCATGCAGCTGTTCTGATCAGGGTCGGCGAAACAAAACGATACCCAGCGATACCGCGCGGACACCCTCCCGCGCGGCGTGTTCGAGATCATGAAGGCCATCCCAACCAAGGAGCTTTCATGAGCCTCTTTTACGTACTTGCCCGGGCCGGCTGCCACGAGCGCCATGGCTGCACAATGATCCGAGAAAGGCGGATGGGCCAACGCTCGACTGCTGGCTGCATTGACGATGATCTAAACACCGGGGCGGGACGAATAGGCATCTTTAAGGGTCTTCAATCCGCCGTAACCTGCCACAGCAGCGATAGCGATCGCAACAAGAAGATCAGGCAGCCGGGATCCGGTCCATGCTACCAGTGCGCCTGCCAACACGATTCCAAAATTGGATGCAAAGTCGTTGAGACTCATGGTCCATGCCGCGCGCAGGTTCACATCAGCCGAGCGATGTGAGCGCAGGATGCGGATGCACCAATAGTTCAGCGCTGCTGCGACGATGGCCATCAACATCATGGTCAGTCCCGCAGGCGCTGAGCCCACGACGAAACGATGCCAAGCGTCCGCGAGGACGCCGATGGCCAAAATCAAAAGCATGATGCCTGTCATGCCTGCTGCACCTGCCTTCCAGCGTTGCGAACGGGTGACCGCAAGATAACTCACGGCGTAGGTAAGGGCATCAGAAAGATTGTCCAAAGCGTTAGCCATCAATCCGCTGGAGTCGGCGAGTTGTCCGGCAATGAAGAGCGCGAGAGCCAGGCCGGCGTTCACAGCCAAGACGTTGACAAGTGCTCTTCGTTGCGCAGTATTGACATTCTGTTCTGCCATTTTTCTCGCTCTTGTTTACAAGCCGTTGGTGAGCTTGAGATCTCAGAAAAGTCTGCGTAACGTGCTTTCCCGCCATCACCTTGTGCAGACTGTCGATGACTACCTGCCTAATTGCCGCAGCGGAACAGCATTCCGAGAATCCGCTGGCCGAGGCTTTGCTGGCAAGCAACGTGCCTGCCGAAATCGAAGGACGGCTTGGGCTTTTCGTCGCACAGGATACGTTGCGTCTGGAGGGGGCGGAAGTGCCGACCGTAGTGTGTGCTGCTAGCATTGGCCGCATGGAGCAGCTTATAGGCGATAGCGAGTGCACCGCAGCGGCCATCGCGGTACCCCTGAGACTGGGATGCCGGGCTGGCTTGTTGCTGGTCCACCCCGGACATCGGCATTCTGGTCAACTTGTCGCGGCTGAGCTGCAACAGGGAGGCTGCCCATGACTGGTTCCGCAGTCCAGCAAAACCACACAGCTTGGGTGCCGCTGTTCACTGCCTGGTTGATTGCGCTGCTGGCGTCGCTTGCCGTGCTTTTCGTCGGCGAGGTCATGGGACAGGCGCCGTGTAATTTGTGCTGGTTTCAGCGTGCCTTCATGTTTCCTCTGGCCATTGTGTTGGGTGTGGCGACGCTGCGCGCGGACGCTGCCGCCTGGTGCTACGCATTGCCGCTGGCGATCAGCGGTGCGCTGGTGGCGGGCTTCCATAGCGGGCTCTACCTCGGACTCATCCCACAGAACATCACGCCTTGCAGCGAAGGCGCTTCCTGCACCAGTGCCGACATGACCATCCTGGGTGGCCTGCCGCTGCCTGTGCTGGCGCTGGCCGCTTTCAGCGCCATTGCCGTATTGCTCCTCATTGGCCGTTCACGGACATCTCCATGACCCGACGCACCATCACCGTCATCGTTACCACGCTTGTCGCTTTGGCGGCCTTCGCAGCAGCCGTTCTCCTCTACCAGCGCTACGAGTGGCGCCAGGCAGCCGAACGGGCCACGGCCCAGTTCGATGTCATGGTGCGCGAGCACTCCCCGGTCCTGGGGCCGGCCAACGCGCCCGTCACCATCGTCGAGTTCTTCGACCCGGCCTGCGAGGCTTGCCGCGCCTTCTATCCCTACGTCAAGCAGATCCTGGCAACCTATCCGGGAGAGGTGCGGCTGGTGATCCGTTACGCGCCCTTCCATCGCGAGCCATCGATTGCGGGCGTACAGATCCTCGAAGCCGCGCGCCGGCAACAGCGTTTGGAGCCGGTCATGGAGGCGCTGATGCAGTCCCAGCCGGTGTGGGCCAGCCACAGCAACCCTGCCACCGGGCGAGCTTGGGAGTCCGCGCAGGCCGCTGGCCTGGACCTGGAAAAGGCTCGCACCTACGTGGCGACCGGTGCAGTGGACAAACTGCTGGAGCAGGATGTGGCCGACCTGCAGGCCGTGGGTGTGCGCGCCACGCCAACTTTCTTTGTCAATGGCAAGCCGCTTCCCGAGTCGGACCCGCAGGTGCTGCTGGAGATGGTCAGGCGCGAAGCCGAGCGCACTCGCTAGGTTCCGTGACCGGGAGGTCTACCTTGCGTGAATCCTTACAGCCACCAGGCCGTCGTCCGGAAGCTCAATATTCACTGTGATAAGTGCCGTGTGCACCATCCTATGCGATGGGGCGCACGGCGCTACCACCGCCTCTGGAATCCGGTTTGGCTGGCCGTGCATCAATCCTTGATCTCCAGCGATCGGTTCACCCGCAGCGCCGCCAGCGTGCACACCGAGCCGGACAGCAGGTACAGGCTCAGGTAGGCCAGGCCGAAGTGCGCCGACAGGCCCAGGGCCACCAGCGGGGCGAAGGCCGCGCCGATCAGCCAGGCGAAATCGGCCGTCAGGGCCGCGCCCGCGTAGCGGTACTTGGTCGCAAAGTTCGCTGTCACGGCGCCGGCCGCCTGGCCGTAGGACAGGCCCAGCAGCACGAAGCCGATCAGGATGAAGGCATCTTCCATGACCGGGCCGCCATTGAGCAGCATGGGCGCCATGGCGCTGAACACACCGATCGCCACGGCCAGGGCACCGAGGGTGCGCCGGCGTCCGATCTTGTCAGCGATGCGGCCAGAGGCCAGCATGCCGACCACCGCCAGCGCGCCACCCACGATCTGCACCGACAGCACCTCATCGACGGTCTGCGTGTTGCTCAGCACGATCCACGACAGGGGGAAAACTGTCACGATGTGGAAAAGTGCGTAGCTGGCCAACGCGGCGAAGGCGCCCAGGAAGATGTTGTAGCCCTGGTCACGCATCAGCTGGTGCAGGGGCACGGGCTCCAGTTCACGCTCTTCCAGCAACTGGGTGTACTCCTCCGTCACCACCAGGCGCAGGCGGGCGAACAGCGCCACCACGTTGATGGCAAAGGCCACGTAGAAGGGGAAGCGCCAGCCCCAGGCCAGGAAATCCGCCTGGTTCAGGTTGCTGTGCAGGAACAGGAACAGGGCGCTGGCGATCACGAAGCCCACCGGGGCGCCCAGTTGCCCCAGCATCGCGTACCAGCCGCGCCGGCCCTCAGGGGCGTTCAGGGCCAGCAGCGAGGGCAGGCCGTCCCAGGAGCCGCCCAGCGCCAGCCCCTGCAACACGCGCAGCGCCGACAGCAGCAAGATGGCGTTGAAACCCAGGCTGGCGTACCCCGGCAGGAAGGCGATCCCCGCCGTGGAGAACCCTAAGAGGAACAGGGCCATGGTGAGCTTGGCGCCTCGCCCCCAGCGCCGCTGGGCCGCCATGAACAGGGCAGTACCGAACGGTCGTGCGACAAAGGCGAAGGAGAAGATCACGAAGGACCAGAGCGTGCCCGTGAGCCGGTCCATGTGCGGGAAGAACACCGCCGGGAACACCAGGACCGAGGCGATCCCGTAGACGAAGAAGTCGAAATATTCGGACGCTCGTCCGATCACCACGCCCACCGCGATCTCGCTGGGCGCCACGGGGGAGTGCCCGTTGGCGTTGATTTGGCGCGCATCGCGCTCCAGGTTGCTGGAATTGAGCTCCGTGGGGGCACTGCTGATACTGGTCATCATGCGTTCTCCGTTATCGGATGTTGTTCCATTCGGACAACTCAAGAGTCGCACCATTCGGGAAAATTGACCATGGACAAAACGTCCAATTCCCAGTCCATCTCATTGGGTGTAGATTTTGCGGCTCCTGGGCGTCCTGCGCTCCAAATTTTCCTGTTCCGGCAATGCCTTCCATCAAGAACTACCGGGCCCTCCTCCTGGCCCCCGTCATCGCCCTGCTGGCTGGTTGCAATGCGGTCGTGATGAGCCCTTCCGGTGATGTGGCGCTCCAGCAGCGAGACCTCATCGTCATCTCGACCGTGTTGATGCTCCTGATCATCGTACCGGTGATCTTCTTGACCCTGCTGTTTGCCTGGCGTTATCGCCAGTCCAACAAAGAGGCCGACTACGCCCCCGACTGGGACCACTCCACGCAGCTCGAACTGGTGATCTGGGCCGCCCCGCTGATGATCATCATCGCCCTGGGCGCCCTGACCTGGATCAGCACCCACAAGCTCGACCCCTACCGCCCGCTGGACCGCATCGCCGCCGACAAGCCGCTGCCTGCCGACGTCAAGCCGCTCGAGGTCGAAGTGATCTCGCTGGACTGGAAATGGGTGTTCTTCCTGCCAGAGCAGGGCATCGCCACGGTCAACGAGATCGCAGCGCCGGTGGATCGCCCGATCCGCTTCAAGCTGACGTCGAGCACCACGATGAACGCGTTCTACGTGCCCGCCCTGGCCGGCATGATCTACACCATGCCCGGCATGCAGACCGAGCTGAACGCGGTGATCAACAAGCCTGGCGTGTACCAGGGCATGTCCTCGCATTACAGCGGCTCGGGCTTCGCCGGCATGACCTTCAAGTTCCACGGCCTGAGCAACGAAGACTTCGACAAGTGGGTCGCCAAGGCCAAGGCCGAAGGCAAGCCCCTGACGCGCGATGTCTACCGTGAGCTGGTCAAGCCCAGCGAGCGCAACCCCGTCGAGCTGTTCTCCACGGTCGAACCCAACCTCTACAAGCGTGCCCTGAACATGTGCGTCGAGGACGGCCAGCAGTGCATGCACGACATGATGGCCAAGGACGCCGTGCGCAACAAGGCGGCCAAAGGCGGCGCACAAGCCAGCCCCCCCGAACACGCCGGCCACGCTGCACACGGTGAAGGCCCCGCCAGCGGCGCCAAAGATGCCGAAGCCCACCACGACCACGGTGGTGGCGAGCATTGAGATCGAGTGGAGTGTTCAGCAGAACGCCCCCGCGAGCCCTTTTTGAGTGACTAGCCATGTATGAACCTTCTTCCGTAGCGCCCCACTGGCTGTTGGGGCGGCTGACCTGGGAATCGATCCCGATGGCGCACGAGCCCATCGTGTTGTGGACCTTCCTGGCCGTTGTGGCCGGCGGCATCGGCCTGGTGGGCCTGCTGACCAAGCTGCGCCTGTGGGGCCCCTTGTGGCGCGACTGGTTCTGCAGCATCGACCACAAGAAGATCGGGATCATGTACATGATCCTGGGCATCGTGATGCTGCTGCGCGGCTTCGCCGACGCCATCATGATGCGTCTGCAGCAGGCCATGGCCTTCGGCGACAACATGGGCTACCTGCCCCCGCAACACTACGACCAGATCTTTACCGCCCACGGCGTGATCATGATCTTCTTCGTGGCGATGCCGCTGGTCACGGGTCTGATGAACTACGTCGTGCCGCTGCAGATCGGTGCGCGTGACGTGGCCTTCCCCTTCCTGAACAACTTCAGCTTCTGGATGACGACCGCCGGCGCCGTGCTGGTGATGGTGTCGCTGTTCCTGGGCGAGTTCTCCACCGCTGGCTGGCTGGCCCTGTCCAACCTGGGCAACCAGAACCCCGGGGTGGGGCTGGATTACTACATCTGGTCATTGCAGATCGCGGGGGTGGGCACGACGCTGTCGGGCATCAACCTGCTGGTCACCATCGTCAAGATGCGTGCGCCGGGCATGGGCATGATGAAGATGCCCGTGTTCACGTGGACCTCGCTGTGCACCAACGCCCTGATCGTGGCCTCGTTCCCGATCCTGACGGCGGCCCTGGTGCTGATGTCCCTGGACCGCTACGCCGGCACGAACTTCTTCACGAACCACCTGGGCGGCAACCCCATGTTGTACGTGAACCTGATCTGGATCTGGGGTCACCCCGAGGTTTACATCCTGATCCTGCCCGCCTTCGGCATCTTCTCCGAAGTGGTGTCCACGTTCTGCCGCAAGCGCCTGTTCGGCTACACCTCCATGGTGTACGCCACGGTGTGTATCACCATCCTGTCCTACCTGGTGTGGCTGCACCACTTCTTCACCATGGGCTCGGGTGCCAGCGTGAACTCGTTCTTCGGGATCACGACCATGATCATCTCGATCCCGACGGGTGCGAAGATCTTCAACTGGCTGTTCACCATGTACCGTGGCCGCATCCGCTTCACGGTGCCCATGCTGTGGACGGTCGGCTTCATGGTGACCTTCGCCATCGGCGGCATGACCGGCGTGCTGCTGGCCGTGCCTCCGGCTGACTTCGTGCTGCACAACAGCCTGTTCCTGATCGCCCACTTCCACAACGTGATCATCGGCGGTGTGCTGTTCGGCCTGATGGCGGGCATCAACTACTGGTTCCCCAAGGCCTTCGGCTACAAGCTCGACGAGTTCTGGGGCAAGTGCTCGTTCTGGTTCTGGCTGGTCGGCTTCTACGTGGCCTTCATGCCGCTGTACGTGCTGGGCCTGATGGGTGTCACCCGTCGTGTCAACCACTTCGAAGACCAATCCCTGCAGATCTGGTTCGTGATCGCCGCCATCGGCGCCGCCCTGATCGCCGCCGGCATCGGCTGCTTCCTGCTGCAGCTGGTCGTCAGCTACCTCAAGCGTGAAGAGTTGCGTGACGAGACCGGTGACCCGTGGGATGGCCGCACGCTGGAGTGGGCCACTTCGTCGCCCCCGCCCAACTACAACTTCGCCTTCACGCCCGTGGTACACGAGCTGGACGCGTGGTGGGACATGAAGCAGCACGGCTACAAGCGCCCGCTGCAGGGCTTCCAGGACATCCACATGCCGCTGAACACCGGCTCTGGCGTGGTGCTGTCCGTGCTGTCGCTGATCTGGGGCTTCGCGATGATCTGGCACATGTGGCCCCTGGCCATCGCCTCGTTCGCGGCCATCGTGGCCGGCGCGATCATCCACACCTTCAACTACAAGCGTGACTACTACATCCCGGCGGCCGAAGTGACCGTCGCCGAGAACGCACGCACCGAACTGCTGGCCCGCCATGTCTGATCTCGTCCATACAGCCGGCACGGCCGGCACCGCCCGCGAGTACCATCTTGCGCATGAACCGCATCCGGAGAACGGCACCGCGCTGGGCTTCTGGATGTACCTGATGAGCGACTGCCTCATCTTCGCCGCACTGTTCGCCACCTACGGCGTGCTGGGCCGCAACTACGCTGGCGGCCCCGGCGGCGCCGAGCTGTTCGACCTCAAGCTGGTGGCCATCAACACGGCCTTCCTGCTGATCTCCTCGATCACCTTCGGCTTTGCCATGCTGCGCAAGCAGTTGAACGACAAGAGCGGCACGCTGATCTGGCTGGCCGTGACCCTGGTGTTCGGCCTGGGCTTCCTGGCGCTTGAACTCTATGAGTTCCATCACCTGATCCACATCGGCGCCACGCCGCAGAGCAGCGCCTTCCTGTCGGCCTTCTTCACGCTGGTGGGCACCCACGGCCTGCACGTCACCTTCGGCTGCATCTGGCTGGTGGTGCTGATGGTGCAGATCGGCAAGCACGGCCTGATCCACGAGAACAAGCGCCGCCTGATGTGCCTGTCCATGTTCTGGCACTTCCTGGACGTGGTCTGGATCGGCGTCTTCACCTTCGTCTACCTGATGGGAGTGCTGCCATGAGCGCGCATACCGAACAACACGCTCACCACGGTGGTCACGACGACCACCACCATGACGACGGCCATCCCGAGAGCACGCTCAAGGGCTATGCCATCGGCTTCGTCCTGTCGGTCATCCTCACGGCCATTCCCTTCTGGCTGGTCATGAACAACGTGATCGCCGACTCGGGCACGCTGGCACTGGTGTTGCTGGGCTTCGGCGCCGTGCAGATCGTGGTCCACATGATCTATTTCCTGCACATGAACTCCAAGGCCGAAGCGGGCTGGACCATGCTGTCCACCATCTTCACCGTGGTGCTGGTGGTGATTACGCTGGCGGGTTCGCTCTGGGTGATGTTCCACATGAACACCAACATGATGCAGGTGCACAGTCACGAGATGACGCACCCCAACTGAAAGGGCGGGGCTACAGCACATGCAGCACCCTGAGGCAGCGGCGCCCACGCGCCGCGGCCCCCGCTCCCGGGCCGCGCTGATCGCCATGGCGGTTTGTGCGGCCTTGTTGTTTGCGGGGCTGATCGCGATGGGCACTTGGCAGGTACATCGTCGCGCCTGGAAGCTCGACCTGATCGAGCGCGTCACGCAGCGCGTGAACGCTCCGGCCGAGGCCGCGCCCGGGCCATCGCAATGGCCGGGCATCAGCAAGGCCGAGCACGAGTACAGGCACGTGCGCCTGACAGGCACCTACCTGCACGAGCAGGAATCCCTGGTGCAGGCGAGCACCGTGCGCGGCGCGGGCTTCTGGGTGCTGACGCCCCTGCGCACGCCGGATGGCAGCCTGGTGATGATCAACCGGGGCTTCGTGCCGCCGGAGTTCAAGGAGCGGGCCACGCGCGAATCGTGCAACCCGACTACCCAGGTGGCGGTCAGCGGCCTGCTGCGCCTGAGCGAGCCAGGCGGCGGCTTCCTGCGCGACAACGACCCCGCAGCGGGGCGCTGGTACTCGCGTGATGTGCCGGCCATGGCCCAGGCACACAAGCTGAGCGGGGTGGCGCCGTACTTCATCGATGCGGATGCTGGCTTGTCGCCCGAGGTCACGGGCGCGCCCGTGGGGGGGCTCACGGTGCTGTCCTTCCCGAACAACCATCTGGTGTACGCCATCACCTGGTACACCCTGGCCTTGATGGTGGCCGCGGCCGTTTGGTACGTGGCGCGCGTGGAGCGTGGCCTGCGCCGTGATCAAGCCATGCACGACAATGCGGGCCATGCAGACGCCCGTTCCAGCCAAGATCCCACGTCCCGCTGAAGGGCCGGACAGCCGCCAGCCCCAGGGCGTGGCGGCTGCGCGCATCCGCCGCTTCTCCGAAGCGACGGGTCGCAAGAACATGCAGCTGCTGATCCAGCTGCGCTGGATCGCCGTGGTGGGGCAGATCATCACCATCGCGGTGGTGCACTTCCTGCTGGGCATCGCGCTGCCGCTGGAGCCCTTGCTGGTGGTACTGGGCGCCATCACGGTGTTCAACCTGGCCAGCCGCCTGCGCTGGCAGGTGCAGCAGGTGGTGACCGACGGCGAGCTGCTGCTGGCCTTGCTGGTTGACGTGGGCATGCTCACCCTGATGCTGTACTTCACCGGGGGGGCGGCCAACCCCTTCGCATGGCTGTACCTGCTGCAGATCACCCTGGGGGCGATGCTGCTCACGCCGCAAGCCACGTGGATCATGGTGATCGCCACCACCCTGTGCTTTGCCTGGCTGGCCCTGCTGGCGCGGCCCCTGCCGATGCCCACGCACATGGATGGTGGCCTGGCCAACCCCTACATGCAGGGCATGCTGGTGTGCTTCGCGCTCAACGCGGGGCTGCTGGTCACCTTCATCGTGCGCATCACGCGCAACCTGCGTCAGCGCGATGCGCATCTGGCCGACCTGCGCCAGCGCGCGGCGGAAGAAGAGAACATCGTGCGCATGGGCCTGCTGGCCTCTGGCGCGGCACACGAGTTGGGCACGCCGCTGGCCACGCTGGCCGTGATCTTGGGTGATTGGGCCCGGCTGCCCACCTTCACCTCCGACCCGGAGCTGCTGGAAGAGGTGCTCGAGATGCAGGCGCAGATCCAGCGCTGCAAGGCCATCGTCAGCGGCATTCTGATGTCGGCGGGCGAGGCGCGCGGCGAATCGTCTGAGGAGACGAGCATCTGCACCTTCCTGGATGAGCTGGTCGAGGAGTGGAAGGCCTCACGCCCCGTCACCTCCTTCGTCTACGACAACCGCTTCGGGCTGGACGTGCCGGTGGTGTCTGACTCGACGCTGAAGCAGACCATCTGCAATATCCTGGACAATGCGCTGGAGGCCTCGCCCCACCATGTGAGCCTCGAGGTCGAGCGCGATGCCGATGCGTTGCGCATCACCGTCAAGGACAACGGGTCGGGCTTTCCGCCAGAGATGCTGGCGCAACTGGGCAAGCCCTACCAGTCGAGCAAGGGGCGCCCCGGGCGGGGCATGGGGCTGTTCCTCGTCGTCAATGTGGCGCGCACGCTGGGCGGCCGGGTCGCGGCCCGCAACCGCGTGGGCGGCGGCGCCGTGGTGACGCTGACCCTGCCGCTGGCGGCCATCGCGCTGGAAGAAGGAGACGATTCATGAGTGATGAGCGCGTGCTGCTCATCGTGGAAGACGATGCCGCGTTCGCGCGGACGCTGGCGCGTTCGTTCGAGCGCCGCAGCTACACGGTGCTGATCGCCGGCAGCCTGGACGAGGTGGGCGAGCTATTGCAGCGGCATTCGCCCGGTTATGCCGTGGTCGACCTCAAGATCAACGGCGAGGCCTCGGGCCTGTCCTGCGTGCAAAAGCTCAACGCCCACAACCCCGACATGCTGATCGTGGTGCTCACGGGCTTTGCCAGCATCGCCACGGCGGTGGAAGCCATCAAGCTGGGCGCCTGCCACTACCTGGCCAAGCCCTCCAACACCGACGACATCGAGGCCGCCTTCGGCCGGGCTGAGGGCAATGTCGAGGTCGAACTGACCAACCGCTCCACGTCCATCAAGACCCTGGAGTGGGAGCGCATCCACGAAACCCTGGCCGAGACGGACTTCAACATCTCCGAAACCGCCCGACGCCTGGGCATGCACCGACGTACCCTGGCGAGAAAACTGGAAAAGCAGCGCGTTAAGTGATTTTCGTGAAATGAGTGGTGTTTTGTGGCGTTGACAAACTTGGCAACGGCTGACAACCACGCTTACTATTTCACGCTCACAAGGCGGTTTGGCACCACTTTGGCGGTTTAGGCCGCAGTGGGCCTACATAGGGCATGGGCATGTCCGATACTGCTTCATGGCCTTTTTGGATGTCCAAGGGATGGGACGTCGCCTGCGATCGAGCGGCGGGGGCGGGGCGTGAAGCTCAAAGCGGTCTCTCACACCATGTTCGTGGGCGCCATTCTGGCGCTCCTGGCCAACTTCGCCTTTCTGCTGCTGATCCGCTCGGCGTTCGACCACAGCGCACAGGTTGCCGGGCAGCGTGAGCAGACCATCCGTGCGCTGGAGCACCTGCGCCAGGAGGCTGAGCTGTTGCGCCGGCTGGTTCGGGCCTACACGGCCACCGGCAGCACCAAGTACCTGCTGACCTACTACGACATCTATGCCATCCGCCAGGGTGACAAGGCCACGCTGGACGTGCCCGATCCCACCGCCTTCTGGGAGGACCGCCTCGTCCATGAGCGCCCGCAGCCACTGCCCGAGCAAGGCAGCAAGCAGTCCCTGATCGAGCGCATGAAGGCGCTGCAACTGAGCAGCGACGAGCTGAGTAGCCTGCGGCATGTGATGGACGCCACCGAGCGGCTCAAGAAGACCGAGCAGGTGGCTTTCGCGGCCACGCAGGGCCTGTACGACGCGCAGAGCCACACCTTCGTGTCGGAAGGCGAGCCCAACCTGGCCTACGCCACCCAGCTGGTGCATTCGCACACCTACGAGCGTGACGGTGCCGACCTGACCCGCGCGATCTCCGACCTGACGCAGCGCGCCGATGCCCGCACCGAGGCCGCGGTGCGCGAGGCCTCGACCCGCGTGTCCCGCTTCATCGGCATGGCCGTGGCGGTGGACCTGCTGCTGCTGCCTGCGATGGCCGGCGCTCTGCTGGTGATCCGCCGACGTGTGCTGCTGCCCATCGATGCCCTGGGCCGTCAGGCCAAGGCCTTCGCCCAGGGGGACTATGCGCAACGCAGCCCTCTGCGTGCCGATGCCGTGCGTGAGATCGTGTCGCTGAGTGCCACGATGGACACCATGGCGCGCTCCATCCAGGATGACCTGGCGGCCCGTGCCCAGGTGCAGGCCGCGCTGCAGGAAGCGCGTGACCAGGCCGAATCGGCCACCAAGGCCAAGTCCCTGTTCCTGGCCAACATGAGCCACGAGATCCGCACGCCGATGAACGCCATCATCGGCATGACGCATCTGGCGCAGCAGACCCTGCTGACCGAGCAGCAGAAGGACTACCTGGACAAGGTGGCCGCGGCTTCGCAGATCCTGCTGGGCGTGATCAACGACATCCTCGATTTCTCCAAGATCGAAGCCGGCCGCATGACGCTGGAGAGCGCGCCTTACCGTGTGGAGGATGTGGTCGGCAACGCGCTGATGCTGGTGCGCCAGAAGGCCCAGGAGCGCGAGATCGAGCTGCTGTGCGAGTTCGCCGATGCGGCCTTGCTGGCCGATGCGGCGGTGGTGCAGGGCGACATGCTGCGCGTGGGGCAGGTGCTCACCAACCTGTTGTCGAACGCCGTGAAGTTCACGCACCATGGCCATGTGCGCCTGCGCGTGGCCTTGCAGGATCGGCAGGCCGAGCAGGCCCGGCTGTGTTTCCAGATCAGCGATACTGGCATCGGCATGACTCCGGAGCAGGTGAGTCGCCTGTTCCAGGAGTTCACCCAGGCCGACGACAGCACCACGCGGCGCTATGGCGGCACGGGCCTGGGCCTGAGCATCAGCCAGCGCCTGACCACGATGATGGGTGGCACCATCGAAGTGGCCAGCCAGTTGGGCACCGGCTCGACCTTCACCGTGACCCTGCCGGTGACCGTGATCGATGCCTCCACCGCCAGCACCACGGGCCCCTTGCCGGTCGACACCCTGCGTGTGCTGGTGGTGGACGACCAATCTGATACGCGGGAATCCCTGGCCGGCCTGCTGCAGACCATGGGCGTGGGGCAAGGCCAGCGCGACGGGCGAGTAGGCTCGGTGGCTGTGGCCGAAGGCGGCGCCCAGGCGCTGGCCCTGGCGCAGGAGGCTGCGGCCCAGGGCCAGCCTTTCGATCTGGTGCTGCTGGACTGGCTGCTGCCCGACATGCAGGGCGACCAGGTGCTGCAGGCCTTGCGCGCGCTGCAGCCCTCGCTCGATGTGGTGGTGATCTCCGCCTATGGCTGGGACAGCCTGCAGACGCCCGCATCGCAGGCAGGCATCGACAGCTTCCTGCCCAAGCCCATCCTGCCCGCAGCCCTGCGTGGCCTGTTTGCGCGCTTGACCGGCGTGGCCGTGGCCGGGCCTTCTGCTGCGCCGATGGATGTGGCCGTGCGCCTGGATGGCCTGCGCATACTGCTGGTCGAGGACAACCCCCTGAACCAGCAACTGGCCATCGAACTGCTGACACGCCGCGGGGCCAGCGTCACCCTGGTGGGCAATGGCAGCGAGGCCGTGGAGCACCTGCGCATGACCGGCCCGACCGCGTTCGACGTGGTGCTGATGGACCTGCACATGCCGGTGATGGATGGCCGCGAAGCCACCCGGCAGATTCGCGCCGATGAGCGCTTCAGGCAGTTGCCCATCCTGGCGATGACGGCGCATGCCCTCGACGAAGAGCGCGAGCAGTGCCTGGCCATCGGCATGCAGGACCACATCAGCAAGCCGCTGGAACCCCGCAGGCTGTACGCCACGCTGGCGGCCTATGTGCATCCCCATGTGGCCGATCTCGGCGGTGGGACGTCCACGACATCGTCATCATCATCGTCAGGCAAGGCATCCGCTGCACCGGCGGCGTCGGCAGAGCTGCCCTCGGCATTACCGCGCGTGCCGGGCCTGGACACGCGCTCTGCGCTGGACCGTCTGGACGGCGATCTGCACCTGTACCTTCAGGTCGCGCAAGGCTTCGTGACCCATGCCGACAACAGTTTGCCGCTGCTGCGTGCCGCGCTGGAAGTGCAAGGTTGGGCCACCGTACAGCGCGAAGCCCATACCTTGCGCGGTCTGTGCGCAACGATAGGCGCCTACGCGCTGGCCCAGCTGGCTGCGGGGCTGGAGCAGGCGGCAGGCCAGCGCGACGAATCCTCCATCGCCACGGCCGCCAGCCTGCTGTTCGACCAGCTCGGTGACTTCATCGAGGCATTGCGCCCGCAATTGCGCGGTGCCATCGACCCTTTGATGGCACCCACATCGACGCCAGCGACACCACTTGCAGCAACGGGCACGCCCTTGCCGGCACCGCCCCCGCAGCACGAGGAACTCGGGCGTCTGCTGGGAGATGCCGACAGCGCCGCCATCGGCCTGTGGCGCCAGACCCGCGAGGCCTACCGCGCCGTGCTGCATCCGCTGGTGTTCAATCGCCTGGACGGTGCCATCGAGCAGTGCGACTTCGACACCGCATTGGGCCTGCTGCAGGAAGAGGGAGGTGCACATGCCGTTTCATGAACTGGCGCCGGGCTTGTCAGGCCCGCAAACCATCCTGGTGGTGGACGACGCCCCCGCCAACCTGACCTTGCTGGCCGGCCTGCTGGACCAGACCTACCGTGTCAAGCTGGCCTCGTCCGGTGCCAAGGCCCTGGACCTGGCGCAGCGCTCGCCGCCCGACCTGATCCTGCTGGACGTGATGATGCCCGGCATGGATGGCTACGAGGTGTGCCGCCAGCTCAAGGACGATGGGCGCACGCGCCATGTGCTCGTGATCTTCCTGACCGCGATGCAGGCGGCGGAGGACGAAACCCGTGGCTTCGAGGTGGGCGGCGCGGACTACATCACCAAGCCGATCACCCCCGTGGTGGTCAAGGCGCGTGTGAAGACGCACCTTCAGAACAAGGCCTTCCAGGATTTTCTCAATCAGCGCAACGAGACGCTGCAGTCGCAGCTGCAGGAACAGATCGCCCAACTGGACCGTCTGCGTGATTCGACCCTGCACATCATGATCTCGTTCGCGGAGTTCCGCGATGAGGACACGGGCAACCACGTCAAGCGCACGCAGGAGTACGTGCGCGTGCTGGCCACCCGCCTGTGGGAGCAGGGCCTGCACCACGATGAGCTCGACCCTCACCGCATCCGCCTGATTGCCAAATCCGCACCGCTGCATGACATCGGCAAGGTGGCCATCCCCGACAACATCCTGCTCAAGCCGGCCAAGCTCACGCTTGAGGAGTTCGAGGTGATGAAGCGCCACCCCATGCATGGCTGGGACATGCTGCACCGCGCCGCATCACGGCTGGGCGAGGACACCGACTTCCTGCGCTATGCCATGGAGATCGCCCGCTCGCACCACGAGAAGTGGGATGGCTCGGGCTATCCGGACCAGTTGGCGGGCGAACATATCCCCCTGTCGGCCCGTCTGATGGCCGTGGCCGATGTGTACGACGCCCTGATCAGCCGGCGCCCCTACAAGGAGCCGTTCCCGCACGAGACCGCCCTGCGCATGATCGAAGAGGGCAGCGGCAAGCATTTCGATCCGCAGATCGTGCAGGCCTTGCACGACATCCAGGACACCATCCATGCCATCGCACGCGAATGGCAGGACTGACAACCATCATCACATCATCGAGAGGAAAGATGACCATGACGGCCCCACAACCCTGGAGACTGGCCACGGCCTGCCTGCTCACGCTGGCGGCCATGGGTGCACAGGCCCAGCAGAAGATGTCCTACTCGCTGTTCGGCACCGTGGGAGCGGCGGTGTCCAACAAGGACTACAAGTTCCAGCGCGCCATCGATTCAGACGGAACCCTTTCGCGCGACAGCGTGCTGGGCGCCCAGCTGGATGTGCAATTCACGCCCGAGTGGTCCGCGACCGTGCAGGCCAAGGTGGCGCCGTCCGCGCGCCGCGACAGCCGCTGGGATCTGAACGCGAGCTGGGCTTTCGTCTCGTGGCGGCCGAACAATGACTGGCTGGTGCGGGCCGGCAAGCTGCGTATCCCGCTGTACCTGGCCTCAGAAAACCTGGATGTAGGCCAGAGCTATGACCTGGCCCGCCTGCCCACGGACATGTACTCCATCTCGCCGACCAACGATGTGATCGGCCTGTTCCTCACGCGCAACTGGGCACTGGGCGATTCGGATCTGAGCGTGGATGCCTACACAGGCCAGGCCCACGTGTGGAACCGCTTCTACTCGCGTCAGTACGGCGCGACCTATGGCGAGTTCGGCACCAAGGTGAGCGGGGTGGTGCTCACGTGGCGCGGTGAGGAGACCACCTTGCGCATGGGCTGGCACCACGCCAGCACGGAGCCGCGCGGCGCGGTGCCCTTCCTGGGTACGGTGCGCTACAACGCGGTGATGCCAGGCGTGGGTTACTACACGCCGGAAGGCGCGCCATCACGGATCGTCAACGACATCGTGACAGTGGGCGTGGACCAGCAGTTGCCGGACAACTGGCGCGTGATGGCCGAGGTGGGCCGCAACTTCCAGCACAAGACGGACTTCGGCGCCAACACCGTGGGCGGCTATGTGGCCGTGCTCAAGAACCTGGACCGCTGGACACCGTATGTGGTGGCCTCGTCGCTGAAATCCGTGGGCGCGCCTGCGCGTCTGCAGGACGCATTGAGCCAATCGTCCGTGCCGGCATTCATCCCGGGGGCGGACGTGATCAACGCCAGTCAGCGCCTGCTGGCCGATGGCGTGCCCTTCTACGACCAGCACTCGCTGGCCATCGGCACCTCCTTCGCGCTGACGCCACGCAGCAAGATCAAGGCCGAATGGCTGCGCACCTGGGTGGACAAGGGGTCGATCATGATCGACTCGCCAGCGTTCGGGGCGTCGGTGTCCGACGAAACGGTGGACGTGTTCTCGCTGAGCTACAGCTTCGCGTTTTAAGGAGTGCCACGATGACACGCCTTAAATTCAACCGCGTCTTGTGCGCCCTGCTGCTGGCAGGCAGCACGCTGGCCCAGGCGGCCGACCGTGTGGTGGTGATCGGCCACCCCACGGTGCGCAAGCTCGATGCCGCCACGCTGCAGCGCATCTTCACGGGCAAGACCATCGAGGTCGACGGTGTGCGGGTGCAGCCCGTCAATGCCGCGCCAGGCCTGCCCGTGCGCCAGCGCTTTCTGAGCCAGTACCTGCAGACCGATGAGGACCAGTACGTGGGCTACTGGACAGTGCGCCGCTATGTGGGCAAGGGCACGCCGCCGCCCGAGGTCAAACAGCCTTCCGAGATGATCGAGATGGTGGGCCGAACGCCTGGTGCCATCGGCTACCTGGATGAGACCGACCTGGTGCCCGGCCTGAACGTGCTGTTGCGCAAGTAATCTGCGGGCTCAGGCCACCCTGGCGGGCTGAGGCCCGGGCTCGACCATGTGGTCGCGGCGCGCCAGGGCCGGGAACAGACGGAACCACAGCGCGGCCACCACCAGCGTGCCGGTGCCGCCGAACACGACGGAGCCCACCGGCCCCATCAGGGCCGCGGTGGCGCCGGATTCGAACTCGCCCAACTGGTTGGACGCCCCGATGAAGATGGAGTTGACGGCCGACACGCGGCCGCGCATCTCATCCGGTGTTTCCAGCTGGACCAGGGTGGAGCGCGTGACCACGCTGACGTTGTCTGCCGCGCCCGTGACGGCCAGCGCGAGCAGCGACAGCACGAAGTGCTCGGACAGGCCGAACACCACCATGGCCAGCCCGAACACCGCCACCGCGCCCATCAGCTTGGGGCCCACGTGGCGCTCCAGTGGCCAGCGCACCAGCACCAGCGACATGCACAATGCGCCCACGGCCGGTGCCGCGCGCAGCAGGCCCAGGCCCACGGGGCCGATGTGCAGGATGTCTCTCGCGTAGATGGGCAGCAGGGCCGTGGCGCCGCCCAGCAGCACAGCGAACAGGTCCAGCGAGGTGGCGCCCAGGATCAGCTTGTGCCGCCACACGAAGCCCAGCCCCGCGAAGAAGGTGCCCCAGGTGGCCGCGCCCGCGGCGCGCTGGTGGGCGTAGCGCACGAACAGGGCCAGCGTGCAGGCCACCAGCAGCAGCACCATGCAGGTGGCGTAGACGGTATTGGCCCCGGTGACGTAGAGCACCCCGCCCAGCGCCGGCCCGCCGATGATGGCCGCCTCCATGCCGCTGGAACTCAGGGCGATGGCGCGCGGCAGCAGTTCGCGCGGCACCAGCTGGGGCGTGAGCGCCTGCTGTGCGGGCATCTGGAAGGCCCGGCATACACCCAGCACGATCGAGATGCCCAGGATCAGCTCCCGCGTCGTGGCGTGTTCATGGGTGGCTGCCAGCAACAGCAGGGCCATCAGCGCCTGCGTCATCATGCAGCCAGCAAAGATGCGGCCGCGGTGCACGCGGTCGGCCACATGGCCGGCGGGCAGGGTCATCACCAGCGCGGGCACGAACTGGAACAGGCCGACCAGGCCCAGATCCCAGGGGCTGGAGGTGATGTCGTACATGTGCCAGGCCACTGCCACCATGAGCATCTGGTTGGCGATGGTGCCGGCCAATCGGGCCAGCCAGAAGCGGATGAACTGGCGCTGGGCGATCAAGTCGGCAAGGTGGGACAGCATGGTGCCGGCAGTGTAGCGATCGACCCCTGGTTTCGCTCGGGCAGGGGCATCCCGCTATGCTGTCCCGATGACTGCCTCTACCCCTTCTCAATCGCCTATTTCTGCCTCCGGCAAGCCCATCGTGCTGCAGGTCGGAAGGCTGCCGCCCTGGCTTGAACAGCGTCTGAACGACGAGTTCGACATCACCTTGCTGGAGGCCCAGGCCGACCGCCCTGCCTTCCTGCGTGAGCAGGGCGCTCGCTTCACGGGGGTGGTCACGTCCGCCTTCGCCGGGGCCGATGCAGCGCTGATCAATGCCTTGCCGTCCCTGCAAGTGATCTCCAACTTCGGCGTGGGCGTGGACCGCATCGACCTGGCGGCGGCCAAGGCGCGTGGCATCGCCGTGGGCCACACGCCGGATGTGCTCAACGATTGCGTGGCGGATGTGGCCGTGGGCCTGATGCTGGACGTGGCCCGGCGCAGCATGGAGGCCGACCGCTTCGTGCGGGCGGGCAAGTGGGCCAGCGGGGGTGGCAAGAGCATCGGGCTGGGCCGCAAGGTCAGCGGGGCCAGGTTGGGCATCGTTGGCCTGGGGCGCATCGGTCAGACCATCGCCAAGCGTGTGAGCGGTTTCGACATGAGCGTGCGCTACCACTCGCGCAACCCGGTGGCCGATGTGCCCTGGACCCACGAGCCCTCGCTGCTGGCGCTGGCCGAATGGAGCGACTTCCTCGTGGTGATCGTGGCGGGCGGCGCAGGCACTCGTCACCTGATCGATGCGCGGGTGCTGCAGGCGCTGGGCCCACGGGGGTTTCTGGTGAATGTGGCGCGCGGCTCGGTGATCGACGAGGCGGCGCTGGTGCAGGCCCTGCAGAACGGTGTGATCGCCGGGGCCGGCCTGGATGTGTTCGAGAACGAACCCCACGTGCCCGAAGCTCTGTTCGCCCTGGACAACGTGGTGCTGCTGCCGCACATCGCCAGTGCCACCGAGGAGACCCGTGAGGCCATGGGTGATCTCACGCTGGACAACCTGCGAGGCCACTACTTCGATGGCGGACGTTTGAAGGCCGCGGTGCCCTTGTGACGATTTGACGCAGCCCGATACACGGCGGGCATGGCGTTTGCCGAGGTGCTTGCTCCTGTCAAGCAACACCGAGGAGAACGCTCATGACCCGACACATCCGCCCCCTGACCCGCCCCCTGACGCTGTCCGTGCTGGCCTCCCTGGCCGTGGCCGGTACGGCCGTGGCCCAGACCACCTTGCCTGCCAGCGCACCCAAGCCTGCCATCATGGCCTCCGGCGTGGCCGGCAACAGCGGCAAGCTGTCCGCCTTTGACGGCGCCTTCCTGGAGCAGGTGGCGCAAAATGGCCATGCCGAGATCGACGGCGCCAAGGCCGCCCTTGAGAAGGGCACTGACGCGCGCGTGAAGTCCTTCGCGCAGAAGCTGATCGACGATCACACCAAGGCCAACAGCGAGCTCGCGGCACTGGCGTCCAGCAAGGGTGTGGAGCTGCCCAAGGCACCTTCCATCGGCCAGAAGGCCAAGGCCAAGATCCTGTCGTTGCGCGATGGTGAAGGCTACGACAAGCACTTCGTCGAATCCATCGGCATCAAGGCGCACGAGAGCAGCATCAAGCTGTTCAAGCGTGCCGTGGCCGAAGCCACCGATGCCGATGTGAAGGCCTTCGCCACCAAGACCCTGCCGACGCTGGAGGCGCACCTCAAGCAGGCGCACGATCTGCACGCCAGCCTGGACAAGAAGAAGTAATTCACTCAAGCTGGGTGAGCGCTCCGCCCGGGGATGATCGCAGTCGAGAACCATCAAGGAGATGGCCATGAGCTATGACCTCTGGTACTGGAGCGGCATCCCCGGTCGTGGTGAGTTCGTGCGGCTGCCACTGGAGGCAGCCGGCATTCCTTACCGGGAGAAGACCTGGCAGCGCGATGGGGACGCCGCCCTGGTCAAGGACATGGCCCGTCAGCGCGTTGATCCGCCCTTTGCGCCGCCCTACTTCGTCACCGAGGACGGCGCCGCGATCTCACAGACGGCGAACATCCTGCTCTACCTGGGCGAAAAGCACCCGCGCATCGCACCGCGCGAACTGGCCGGCCGGCACTGGGTGCACCAGTTGCAGCTTACGCTGATGGACTGGGTGGCCGAGTCACACGACGTGCACCACCCTGTCGGCATGGACCTCTACTACGAAGACCAGAAGCCCGAGGCCGCCCGCAGGACAGAGGGATTTCGCTCAAAGCGCCTGCCCAAGTTCCTCGACTACTTCGAGCGTGTGCTGGTGCAGCGGGGCGACTGGTTGGCGGGCGGCAGGCACTGGAGCTATGCCGACTTGTCTCTTTTCCATGTCGTGGAGGGGTTGCGCTTTGCCTTCCCCCGCCGCATGGCGATGCTGGCGCCAGATTTCAAGCGCGTGTCAGCCTTGCGTGACGCGGTGCAAGCCTTGCCTGAACTGCAGGACTACCTTGCCAGCGAGCGCAGGCTGCCGCTCTCCGACGGCCTGTTCCGGCACTACCCGGAGCTCGATGCCGAGGACTGACCTGGGCGCTTTGCCTGATTTGGTACAAAGCCATGGGCCGGTTCTGAGGGCAGGCGTACACTGCCCGCCCTGAAGGCCTGATGCAGGCCGCCAGGTTCCGCCCGATGATCGTCCGACCCCGTCCCCATTGGTTGCGCATGCTGTTCGTGTGGCGCGGCTCCATCCTGTCCGACATCGCGCCCCAGCTCATCGGCACCACATTGCTGGCCGTGGCCGTGACCTTGCTGCATGGCCAGGTCTTCAGCTGGAAGATCCCGCTGACCTTCGTGCCTTTCTCGCTGATCGGCCTCACGCTGGCCATCTTCCTGGGCTTTCGCAACAGCACCAGCTACGCGCGCTATTGGGAGGCGCGCATGCTGTGGGGCTCGTTGCTCAACGAAACACGCAGCCTGCTGCGCCAGGCGTTGACACTGTCGGACGATCCTGGGCGTGCACGGGGGCTGGCCAGTCAGCTGATGGCCTTCGTGCACGCCCTGCGCCACCAGTTGCGTGGCACCGATGGCGATGCCGACCTGCGTCGCTTGCTGGTACCCAATGATCTGGCGCGGCTGGCCGGCGTACGCGGCAAGCCATCGATGTTGCTGCTGATGATGGGGGAATGGCTGCGCGAGCAACGCCGTGATGGCACCCTGGCACCGGTGCTGGTGCCGGCCATGGAGCACCACCTGGGCCGCCTGACGGAGGCCCTGGGCGGCTGCGAGCGCATCGCCAGCACGCCGATCCCCTTCACGTACGCGGTCATCATCCACCGCACCATCTACCTGTACTGCCTGCTGCTGCCCTTCGGCCTGGTCGATCAGATCGGCGCGATGACGCCCGTGATCGTGGCCTTCATCGCCTACACCTTCTTCGCGCTGGAGGCGCTGGGCGCCGAGATCGAAGAGCCCTTCGGCCTGGCGGCCAACGACCTGGCCCTGGATGCGATGTCGCGAGGCATCGAGAACGTGCTGCGGGAAATGATCGGTGAGCCCGCCTTGCCCGAGGCCGAGCCTCAAGGCTTCATCTTGAGCTGATGGGCCTGATCAACCCGCCTTGAGCAGGTTGGCAGCCCCCAGCCCGATGAAGATCAGGAACAGGCTGCGTTGAAAGGCGGTGCCGCTCAGCGTGGCGCGCAGGCGTGTGCCCAGCCACAGGCCGGCAAAAGCTGCGCCCAGGGCCCAGGCCGACAAGGGTGTGAGCCACGCGCTGCCTGCCGAGGACTCCGCTCCCAGCCCCAGGCGCACTGCCAGCGCCAGCGTGGCCACCCCGAACGAGAGCCCCAGGGCCTGGACCATCTCGTCCTTGTCGAGCCGCAGCGCCTGCAGGTAGGGCACCATGGGGAGCACGAAGACCGCGGTGGCGGCGGTGACTGCGCCCGTGAACAGGCCGGCCACGGCACCCACCCCGCGCTGCTCGGCCGGCAACTGCGGCAAGGTGGGGCGCCACAGGCCCCACACGCCGTAGGACACCAGGGCCACACCCAGCAGGCGGCGTGCCGTGGACTCTGACCCGCTGCCAAGGCCAGGCGCCCACAAGGTCATGGCCACCAGGCCCAGCCACAAAGGCCACAGCCGGCGCGCCAGCGAGCGCCCATGGGGGCCGTGGCACTGCGCCAGGTTGGTGGCCAGCGATGGCGCGATCAGCAGTGCCGCGGCTTGCGTGGCGGGCATCCACAGGCCCAGCAGGCTCATGGCCACCGTGGGCAGGCCCATGCCCGAAATGCCTTTGACGGCTCCTGCCAGCGTGAAGACGCTGGTGACCATGAGCGTTTGCGAGATCGTTGCGGAATCCATGCGTGCATCTTGCGTAACGCGGCTCAGCCCGACCAGCTTGAAGCACTGTGTTTATCCTTCGCCTATTCCGAAGGATGTGCCATGCCTGCTGCCAAAGCCCTGACCTACCGAGTCGACCCTTTCGATCTGCGTCTGTTCACTGCGGTGCTGGAGCACGGCACGATCACTGCCGCAGCCCGTGCGGCCCATCTGTCGCTGGCCGCAACCAGTGCGCGCCTGAAGGCCCTGGAGGATGCGGTGGGCGCGACATTGCTGGTGCGTGCCAAGGCCGGAGCCACGCCAACCGATGCAGGGCGGGCACTGGCGCGGCATGCTCACCGCGTGCTGGGAGATCTGGAGGCCCTGCACCTGGAGATGGCCTCGTTCGGCCATGGCCTGCGTGGCACCGTCCGTGTGATGGGCAACACGGCGGCCGTGGCGGAAGCCTTGCCGCCGCACCTGGGTGCCTTCCTGGCGAAGCACCCCGATCTGGACCTGCACCTGCAGGATCTGCCCAGCGAAGCCGTGCTGGACGGCCTGCGCCGTGGCGCGGCGGATCTGGGCATCGTCGCCGACCATGTCGACACCTCCGGGCTGACGGTGAGGCCCTGGGTGGGCGATCAGTTGGTGGCCTTGTTGCCGCACCGCAAAGGACGTGGCACGGGTCGGAGCAAGGCCGCGCGTACCTTGTCCTTTGCCGATCTGCTTGACGAAGAGTTCATCGGCCTGGGGGCTGACAGCGGGCTCAGCCGCTTTCTGCATCGACAGGCCAGCCTGGGCGGGCGCATGCCGCATCACCGTGTCCGCGTGAGCACGCTGGATGCCGTGGCCCGCATCGTGGCCGATGGTGCTGGTGTGGCGGTGGTGCCAATAAGCACGGCGCGGCGCTGGCATGGTGAGCACGTACGCATGCTGCCGTTGTCGGATGCCTGGTCACGCAGGCGTTTGCTGTTGTGCACCGATCCGGGCCGTCAGGCTTCGGCGGGGTGTCAGGCGCTGGTGGACTATTTGCTGCAGTCCGCTGATGAGGGAGCCTGGGCATGAGCCGCTTGCCAAGCCCGTTTCGAATGCTGTTTGCACGATGACGCGATGGTCGATCGTTACAACTTCTTCGTCTTCGAGGTTGTTGCGGCGCATGTGGCGGCATCGCCCCGGCATCCACAGACAATTGCACTACACGGGAAATAGGGCGCTCATGGTGGCAGGCAAGGTGCTCAGTCGGCGGTCGATGTTCAGGCTGGACATGCGTTGATCCCCCCTGGATGCGCAGGGCTCGTCAACGCCCGCTGCACAGCTTGCGTTAAGGGAAAAGGGGCATCCCTGAAAGGTTGACGATGCGTCTTGAGCGAGCCTTCGGTGGCATTCTGAGTCTGGCCGCTGCCGCGCTGCTGGCTGGGTGTGCCTATGAACCGGTGAATCCCTACCCTCCTGTGGCCGACGGCGGGGTGTGGGGACCGGCACCCGGCGGCTACGTGGTCGAGAACGCGCCGATGGTGCAGCCGGATCCCCTGTTCATCGATGAAGGGCCTCCGCCACTGGTGGCCGAAGTCATTCCGGCACGCCCCTATGGCCAGGTAGTGTGGGTGCCTGGGTACTGGGGCTGGCAGTCGCGCTGGGTCTGGGCGCCGGGGCGCTGGTTGCCGCCGCCTCGTCCGGGCTATGTCTGGATGAACCCGTACTACGAGCGCCGGGGTGGGGTCGTGGTGTTCGTGTCGGGGTTCTGGTGCCCGCCCCATGCCATGTTCGCGCCGCCGCCACCGCATCTGCGGCGGCCCGTGCGCAGCGCCCACGGGCTGCCACCAGTGGGGCCGCCTGTGAGGCCCATGCCGCCACCTCGTCCGCCACAGGCGGTGCAGCCACCGCCCTCACCGTCACCGTTGCCCCCACATACGGAGCCTCGGCCTGGCCTTGGAGGGCGTCCGCCGATGGGTACTGCGCCAAGGGATGCTGATAACCCTTCGCCAGGCGTGCGATGGGGCTCTCATCGCCGGCCTGGAGGGCTGACGGCACCATCGCAGCCTCCGAGCACCGGCATGCCGGCTACCCCTGCACCTGTGCCGACGCCGGTACCCGCTCCGGCAGGCCCCGAGGCCCAAGGGGGCGACGGACGGGCTCGCCATGGCTTGATCGGCAGGTCAGTGCCTCATCGAGACAACCCACCGGCGGGCGTGGTGCCTCGCGGCAAGCCTCGGCAGCAGGATGCGGAGGGTGGTCGGAGCGAGGGCGCACCGCCCTCTGAGCGGCGCTTCATGGGCCGCAACATCGAGCGACGGGGCGACCGGTAAAACGCCTGGTGCGTTGTTCAAGCCCGCCGGGCGCCGATCAACCCAGCCGTTCCAGCGCCACGGCCGTGGCCTCGCCGCCGCCGATGCACAGCGAGGCCATACCACGTGTGCCCCCAGTCTGTGCCAGCGCGTGCAGCAAGGTCACGATGATGCGCGCACCGGTGGCCCCGATGGGGTGCCCCATGGCGCAGGCGCCGCCGCGCACGTTCACGCGCTCGTCATCGAGGCCCAGTTCGCGGACAGCGATCATGGGCACCACAGCGAAGGCCTCGTTGATCTCGTAGAGGTCCACATCAGCCGCCTGCCAGCCGGTGTTCGTGAACAGCTTGCGGATGGCGCCCACCGGCGCGCTCGCGAAGTCACCCGGCTCGGCGGCGTGCGTGCTGTGCGACAGCAGCCTGGCCAGTGGCCGCCAGCCCTTGGTGATGGCAGTGCTTTCACGGCACAGCACCAAGGCTGCAGCGCCATCAGAGATGGAGGCCGAGCTGGCGGGCGTGATGGTGCCGCCATCGTCAGCGGATCGGAATGCGGGCTTGAGGCGGCCGATCTTGTCGGGCTGGCATTGCCCGGGTGTTTCGTCCTGGTTCACCGTGTGGCTGGGGCCACCCTTCACACCAGGCAGGATCACCGGACTGATCTCATCGTTGAACAACCCCTGGCCAACGGCGGCCTGCGCGCGCTGCACGGAGCGCAGCGCCCAGGCATCCTGGCTGGCGCGATCGACGCCCAGGCGCTGCGCCACGCGATCGGCGTGCACGCCCATCAACTGGCCGTCGTACGCGTCCTGCAGGCCGTCGAAGAACATGTGGTCCACCATCTGACCGTGGCCCAGGCGCTGCCCGGCGCGGGCTGAGGGCAGCAGGTAGGGGGCCTGGCTCATGGATTCCATGCCGCCAGCCACCAGCACATCGGCGGTGCCTGCCAGCAACTGGTCGTGCGCCAGCATCACGGTCTTCATGGCCGAGCCGCACATCTTGCTCAGGGTGGTGGCGGGTACGCTCACAGGCAGGCCGGCGGCACGCAGGGCCTGGCGCGCCGGGGCCTGGCCCACGCCGGCCATCAGGCAGTTGCCCATCAGCACTTCATCGACGATGTCGGGCGGCATGCCGGCCTGCGCCAGGGCACCGGCGATGGCCACACCGCCCAGCGCGGGGCCGCTCAGCGATGAGAGCGCGCCCTGGAAGCTGCCGATGGGTGTCCGGCGCGCGCCAATGATGACGATGGGGTCGCGGTTGTCACTCATGGTCGCTCTGGTCAGTGTTGTTCGTGCGGGCAGATGATGCCGGCTCAGCGTGGCGCCATGCGGATCGCGCCGTCCAGCCGGATCACCTCGCCATTGAGGTACTCGTTTTCGACGATGTGGCGCACGGTGGCCGCATATTCGCTGGGCCGGCCCAGGCGGGCAGGGTGGGGCACGCTGGCGCCCAGTGAATCCTGCACCTCCTGTGGCAAGCCCTTGAGCATGGGCGTTTCGAAGATGCCGGGCGCGATGGTCAGCACGCGGATGCGATCGCGGGCCAGTTCGCGCGCGGCGGGCAGCGTCATGGCAACGATGCCGCCCTTGGACGCGGCGTAGGCGCACTGGCCGATCTGGCCATCGAAAGCAGCGACAGATGCGGTGTTGACGATCACGCCTTGCGAGGCGCTCTTGTCGCTCGCGTCATCGGTGCTGGGGCCAGAGCTGATCATGGCAGGCACGGCCAGTCGCATCATGTTGAAGCTGCCTGTCAGGTTCACTTCCAGTGTGTGCTCGAAGCTGTCCAGGCGGTGCGGGCCGTTCTTGCCGTGGATCTTCTCGGCTGGGCCGATGCCGGCGGCGTTGACCAGCACGTCCAGCCGGCCGAAACGGTTCACGGCGGTGTCCACTGCCTTCTGTGCGCTGTCGGCGCTGCTCACGTCGGTGGACACGAACACGGCGTTGGCATCGTTGGCGAGCGGGCTGTCGGCCGGCGGCTCGCGCAGGTCGGCGATGACGACGCGGGCGCCGGCCTGCAAGGCGGCCAGTGCGGTGGCGGCACCGAGGCCGGAGCTGCCGCCGGTGATGAGGAAGACGCTGTCCTGGATCTTCATGGGGTGTTCTTCGTTCGATGGTTCCGGTAGGGGGGCTCAGGCGGTCTCGGCGAACAGTTCGCGGCCGATCAGCATGCGGCGGATCTCGGAGGTGCCGGCGCCGATCTCGTAGAGCTTGGCATCGCGCCACAGACGACCCAGCGGGTAGTCGTTGATGTAGCCATTGCCGCCGAAGATCTGCACGCCTTCACCGGCCATCCAGGTGGCCTTCTCGGCCGTCCACAGAATCAGCGCGGCGCAGTCCTTGCGCACATGGCGTGCGTGCGCGGGGCCCATGGCATCGAGGTTCTTGGCCACGGTGTAGGCGAAGGCGCGCGCCGCCTGCTGCACCGTGTACATGTCGGCCAGCTTGCCCTGCAGCAATTGGAACTCGCCGATGGCCTGGCCGAACTGTTTGCGGTCATGCACGTAGGGCACCACGTTGTCCATCACGGCCTGCATGATGCCCAGCGGCCCACCAGAGAGCACGGCGCGCTCGTAGTCCAGGCCGCTCATCAGCACCTTGGCGCCATTGCCTTCACCGCCCAGAACGTTCTCGGCCGGTACCTCGCAATCCTCGAAGAACAGCGGATAGGTGTTGGAGCCGCGCATGCCCAGCTTGTCCAGATGCTGGCCCTTGCTGAAACCCTTGAAGCTTTTTTCGATGATGAAGGCGGTCATGCCGCGTGCACCCATCTCGGGCTCGGTCTTGGCGTAGACCACCAGCGTGTCGGCATCGCCGCCATTGGTGATCCACATCTTGCTGCCGTTGAGCACGTAGCGGTCGCCCTTCTTGTCGGCGCGCAGCTTCATGCTGATCACGTCCGAGCCGGCGTTGGGCTCGCTCATGGCCAGCGCGCCCACGTGATCACCGCTGACCAGCTTGGGCAGGTACTTGCGCTTCTGCGCTTCGGTGCCGTTGCGGTGGATCTGGTTGACGGCCAGGTTGGAGTGCGCGCCATAGCTCAGGCCCACCGAGGCGCTGGCGCGGCTGACCTCTTCCATGGCCACCATGTGGGCGGTGTAGCCCAGGTTGGTGCCGCCGTATTCCTCGGACACCGTCAGGCCGTGCAGGCCCAGGTCACCCAGCTTCTTCCACACGTCGGCTGGGAAGAGGTTGTCGCGGTCGATGGCGGCGGCGCGTGGTGCGATCTCGCGCTCGGCGAAGGTGCGCACGGCATCGCGCAGCGCATCGATGTCGTCGCCGAGCATGTGGTTCAGGCCGGGCAGGGTGGCGCTCATGGTGTCTCCTCGGTGTGTCTCTGTCGTTGATGTGTGCGGTGCGGCTCAGGCGTTGGCGCGTTTGGCCAGCAGGGCCTTGGCCACGCGCGAGGCGGGTGGGCGGCCCAGAACGTTGCTGATGTAGGCGCCGGCATTGACCAGCGCGTCCAGGTCCAGGCCGGTATGGATGCCCAGCCCGTGCAGCAGGTAGACCACGTCCTCCGTGGCCACGTTGCCGGTGGCGCCCTTGGCGTAGGGGCAGCCGCCCAGGCCGGCGATGCTGGCGTCGAAGGTGTGGATGCCCAGTTGCAGGCAGGCGTGGATATTGGTCAGGGCCTGGCCGTAGGTGTCGTGGAAATGACCGCTCAGCTCTGCCAGCGGCACGTGCCTGAGCGTGGCTTCCATCACCGCGCTCACGCGACCGGCTGTTCCCACGCCGATGGTGTCGGCGATGCCGATGTGGTCGCTGCCGATGTCCAGCAGGCGGCGGGCCACATCCACCACCTTGTCGATGGCGATCTCGCCTTCGTAGGGGCAGCCCAGGGCGCAGGACACGGCGGCGCGCACGCGCAGGCCGTGCGCGCGCGCGGCCTCGGCCACGGGGCGGAAGCGCTCGATGGATTCGGCGATCGAGCAGTTGATGTTGCGCTGACTGAAGGCTTCGCTGGCCGCCGCGAAGATCACGACCTCGTCGGCCTTGGCGGCGATGGCGCCTTCGAAGCCCTTCATGTTGGGCGTGAGCACCGAGTAGCGCACGCCGGGCTGGCGCTGGATGCCGCTCATCACTTCGGCGTTGTCGCCCATCTGCGGCACCCACTTGGGGCTGACGAAGCTGGTGACTTCGATCTGCTGGAGACCGGCGGCCTGCAGGCGGTGCACGAGGTCGATCTTGTGGGCTGCGGCCACGGGCTGGGCCTCGTTCTGAAGGCCGTCGCGCGGGCCGACGTCGACGATCTGGACATGGGTGGGGAGCATGAGGGTGTGTCCTGGGGTGTCTTGCTGATGTGGGCTCAGGCTGCGGCGTCCAGGCGCAGCAGCTCGGTGCCTTCGGCCACCTGGTCGCCGACCTGGCACAGCAGCTCGGCCACGGTGCCATCGCGCGGGGCGCTCAGCGTGTGTTCCATCTTCATCGCTTCGGTGACGACCAGCGGCTGGCCCTTGCTGACCTGCTGACCTGCGGACACGAGCAGGGCCAGCACGCGGCCGGGCATCTGTGTGACGAGCTGGCCGGCGTGGCTGTCGCCGCCGGTGCTGCGCGAGAAGGGATCAATCAGCGAGAGGCGGGTGTGCAGCGTGTCGCCGAACACCTCGATGGTGGCGCCGTGCTGGTGGATGTTGAGGCGGCGGCGTTCGCCATCGAGGGTGATGTCGAACTGATCGTGGCTGAGGGGCTGGACCTGGAGGGTGTGCCGCTGGTCAGCGATTTCCAGGGCCAGGCTGCCATCGCGGTGGTGGGCGAGCACGGCGTGAAGCGGTTCGCTCTGGCCTTGCACGGCCAGGTCCAGCCAGCGGCGGCCCTGGCCGGCTTGCAGGCGCCAGCCGTCGGCTTGTGACCAGGGCGAGGCGATGGCGGGATGGGCAGAGCCTCGTCCCGAGTGGCCGCTGTCGCCAAGGCTTGTGTCGCCGGGATGCAGCAGACGTGCGGCGGCCGCAGCGGCCAGCCATGGGGGCGATGAGTCGCGCGGGGAGAACAAAGCCGCCTGTTCGCGCTCGATCAAGCCCGTGTCAAGCTCGGCCTTGGAGAAGGAATTCGTGGCCGCCACGCGCCGCAGGAAGTCCACGTTGGTGTGCAATCCACCTTCGCCCAGATCGCTGATGTGCAACTGCGCCAGGGCGGCATCCAACCGTGCCAGCGCCTGAGCACGATCCGGTGCCCACACGATGAGCTTGGCGATCATCGAGTCGTAGTGCGGCGTGATCTCGTCGCCCTCCCGCACGCCGCTGTCGATGCGCACGTCGGCACGTGTGAAGGCCGATGCCGACGGCGTGCGCAGCAGGTTCAAGCGGCCAATGGCGGGCAGGAACTGCTGATCCGGGTTCTCGGCGCAGATGCGGGCTTCGATGGCGTGGCCATGGATGACCAACTGATCCTGAGTCGCAGGCAGTGGCTCACCGGCGGCCACGCGCAACTGCCACTCGACCAGGTCATGCCCGGTGATCGCCTCGGTGACCGGGTGCTCCACCTGCAGGCGCGTGTTCATCTCCATGAAGTAGAAGCGGCCCGTCTCGGCGAAATCGTGCTCGACGATGAACTCCACCGTGCCCGCGCCCACATAGCCCACGCTGCGCGCGGCAGCGATGGCTGCGGCTCCCATGGCGGCGCGGTGCTCGGGCTTCATGCCAGGGGCGGGCGCTTCTTCCAGCACCTTCTGGTGGCGGCGCTGCACGGAGCAGTCGCGTTCGAACAGGTGCACGTAATGGCCCTGCGTGTCACCGAACACCTGGATCTCGATGTGGCGCGGGCGTTGCAGGTAGCGCTCGACCAGCACCTGCGCGCTGCCGAAGCTGGCAGCCGCCTCGCGTTGGCACGAGGCCAGGGCTGCGTCGAACTCGGCATCGCTGCGCACCACGCGCATGCCCTTGCCGCCGCCACCCGCGCTGGCCTTGATCAGCACGGGGTAGCCGATGCGCGTGGCCTGATCGCGCAGGAAGGCGGCGTCCTGCTGATCGCCGTGGTAGCCGGGCACCAGGGGCACGTCGGCCTGCTCCATCAACTGCTTCGCGGCCGACTTGCTGCCCATGGCCGCGATGGCCGAGGCGGGCGGGCCGATGAAGGCGATGCCCGCATCGGCACAGGCCTGGGCGAAGTCTTCGTTCTCGCTGAGGAATCCATAGCCCGGGTGCACGGCCTGCGCGCCAGTGGCTTGTGCGGCAGCCAGGATCAGGTCGGCGCGCAGGTAGCTGTCGCGCGCAGCGGCCGGGCCCAGGCGCACGGCCTCGTCGCAGGCCTGCACGTGCGCGGCGTTCGCGTCCGCATCGGAGTAGACGGCCACGGTGCGGATGCCCAGGCGGCGTGCTGTGGCCGCGACTCGGCAGGCAATCTCACCGCGGTTGGCGATCAGGATTTTGTTGAACATGGTGTTGTCGTCCTCACGCCTTGGATTGCCACGCGGGCGAACGCTTGTCCAGGAAGGCGCGCATGCCTTCGCGGCCTTCATCGCTGGCACGCACGTCGGCGATGATCTTCGCGGTGCGCTCGCTCAGGGCCGGCTCGATCACGGCATCGGCGATGTCGTGGATCAGGCGCTTGCTGGCGCGCACGGCCTGCGGGCCGTTGGCCGCGATGGCCTGCACCAGTGCATCGACCTTGCCGGGCAACTCGTCAGCCGAGCACACCTCGTGCACCAGACCCAGGTGCTGCGCCGTGGCAGCATCGAAGCGCTCGGCGGTGGTGAAGTAGCGGCGCGCGTTGCGTTCGCCGATGGCGCGGATCACGTAGGGGCTGATGGTGGCGGGGATCAGGCCCAGCTTCACCTCCGACAGGCTGAACACGGCCTCGTGCGCCGCGACCACGATATCGCATGTGGCGGCCAGGCCCACGCCACCGCCGTAGCAGTCACCCTGCACCTGGCCGATCAGCGGCACAGGGCAGGCGGCCAGCGTCCACAGCAGGTCGGCCAGGCGGGCACCGTCGGCGCGGTTTTCGTCCCAGCTGTAGTCGGCCATGGCGCGCATCCAGTTCAGGTCGGCGCCGGCGCAGAAGGCCTTGCCGTGCGCACCCAGCACCACGGCGCGCAGGCCATCCTCGGCCGCCAGCGCCTGGAAGGTGGCCGTGAGTTCGGTGATCACGTCGGCGTCGAAGGCGTTGCGGCGCTCGGGGCGGTTCAGGCGCACGGTGGCCACGTGGCCGCCGGCCAGGTCCTGCCGTTGAATGTCGAGAGTCGAGTTCATGGTGATCGGGCTCACATGCGGAAGACGCCGTAGCGCGTCTCGGCGATCGGTGCGTTGAGGCTGGCGCTCAGGCCCAGGGCCAGCACGCGGCGCGTGTCGGCGGGACGGATCACGCCGTCGTCCCACAGGCGGGCCGAGGCGTAGTAGGGATGGCCCTGCGCTTCGTACTGCTCGCGGATCGGGGCCTTGAAAGCGGCTTCGTCATCCGCCGACCACTGCCTCCCCTTGCCCTCGATGCCATCGCGCTTGACGGTGGCCAGCACGCTGGCGGCCTGCTCGCCGCCCATCACGCTGATGCGCGCGTTGGGCCACATCCACACGAAGCGCGGATCGAAGGCCCGGCCGCACATGCCGTAGTTGCCCGCGCCGAACGAGCCGCCGATGATCACCGTGAACTTCGGCACCGCCGCGCAGGCCACGGCCGTGACCATCTTGGCGCCGGCCCGCGCGATGCCTTCGTTCTCGAACTTGCGGCCCACCATGAAGCCGGTGATGTTTTGCAGGAACACCAGCGGGATCTTGCGCTGGCAGCACAACTCGATGAAGTGCGCGCCCTTGTTGGCGCTCTCCGAGAACAGGATGCCGTTGTTGGCGATGATGCCCACCGGCATGCCCTCGATGTGCGCGAAGCCGGTGACCAGGGTGGTGCCGTAGCGGGCCTTGAACTCGTCGAACTCGGAGCCATCGACCAGGCGTGCGATCACCTCGCGCACGTCGAAGGGCTTGCGCGTGTCGGTGGGGATCACGCCGTCGAGTTCTTCGGCTGCATACAGCGGCGGGTGCGCGGCTTGCAAAGCCTGCTGCAGCTCGCCGGGTTTGGCGCGGCCAGCCAGATTCAGTCGTGCCACGCTCTGCCGCGCAATCGCCAGCGCGTGCAGGTCGTCATCGGCCAGGTGATCGGCCACCCCTGACAGGCGCGTGTGCACGTCGCCACCGCCCAGGTCTTCGCTGGTCACCACCTCACCCGTGGCGGCCTTCACCAGCGGTGGGCCGCCCAGGAAGATCGTGCCCTGGTTTTTCACGATGATGGTCTCGTCGCTCATGGCGGGCATGTAGGCGCCACCGGCCGTGCACGAGCCCATCACCACGGCGATCTGCGGGATGCCCAGGGCGCTCATGTGCGCCTGGTTGTAGAAGATGCGGCCGAAGTGGTCCCGATCGGGGAAAACCTCGTCCTGGTTGGGCAGGTTGGCGCCGCCGCTGTCGACCAGGTAGATGCAGGGCAGGCGGTTGGTCCAGGCGATCTCCTGCGCGCGCAGGTGCTTCTTGACGGTGAGCGGGTAGTAGGTGCCGCCCTTCACGGTCGCGTCGTTGCAGACGATCATGCACTCCACGCCGGCCACGCGGCCGATGCCCGCGATCACGCCGGCGCAGGGTGAGGCGTTGTCGTACACGTTCAGCGCGGCCAGCGGGGCGATCTCCAGGAAAGGAGAACCGGGGTCGAGCAGGCGCGCCACGCGGTCACGCGGCAGCAGCTTGCCGCGCGACAGGTGCTTGGCGCGCGCGGCCTCGCCGCCGCCTTGGGCGATGCGGTCGAACTGCGCGTCCAGGTCGGCCACCAGGGCCTGCATGGCCTGGGCATTGGCGCGGAAGCTCTCGGCGCGCGGGTTGAGCTGGGTGACGATGGCGGGCATGGTGGGCGTCGGGCTCGGTGTTCTTGAGTAGGGCTTGATGGCAGTGCAGCGCGGCGGCGTTAGAACCGCGCCAAGTGCTGGTTCAGCCGTGCCATGGCGGCAGCGACCTCGTCGCGGAACTGGGCGTGAGCCCGGGCGGCATCAAGAGGGGGCTCGCCGGGCCCTGTTGGGGGGGCGGCGCCAGCGCGATCTTGCGCAACGAGGGGCGAGGCGGCCGGCAGCGCCAGTGCGCTCCAGATCAAGGTGGTCAGTTGCTCGGCGGTTTCATCGATCGAAGGCCGTCGCTGCGCCGTGATCGAATCCCACAGCACATGCTCCATCGAGCCGTAGACCAGATCGCGCATCAGCCGCAGCGGCATGTCCTGGCGGATGTGGCCCTCATCGCGCGCCTGGGCCAGGGCCTCCATCAGCGGGGCGGTGTAGCGGCGCTTGCAGTCAGTAATCACCTCGGCCAGTTCGGGCGCGGTGGCGCGGGCCTCGCCCAGCACCAGGGCGCACATGCCCGAGCCATCGGCCAGCAGCGTGACCAGGTGCTGGCGGATCACGTAGGCCAGCTTGGCACGCACGCCAGGCAGGCGGGGCACCTCGGCCTCCAGGTCGCCGCTGATCTCGTCGTACCAGTCGGTGATCACCTGGATGCACAACTCGCGCTTGCCCGCGAAGTAGGTGAACACCGTGGCCTCGGAGACGCCGGCCTTCTCGGCGATCTGCGCGGTGGTGGCGCGCTGGAAGCCATGCTCAGAGAACACCGCCCGTGCGGCGGCCAGCAACTCGGCCACGCGCTGCTGCGATTTGGCCCGCCGCGGGGCGGTGCGCTGCAGGGGCGTGCGGGATGTCTGGAACTCGGTGCCGGGCATGGATCTTATATTTGAGTGATGCTCAATTATCAGCAGGCAAGGCCTGGCGTCAATCAGGGTTCACAGGGAAAACAACACGCAAAATGGTGAGTGGAGGTCAAAAACAAGGGTTTTCCGCAGGCAAACCCATGCCCACGTCGGGCGCGTGCTGCCTACACTGAGCCCGTGGATCCCTGCCGAATGCACGGGTCGCCACAAGCGGCCTGGAGAGCAAGCGGCACATCCTTCGGAGGTTGTGCGCATGAACGCTCCCCTGCCCGAATCGGTGCTCAAGGCCCTGGCGTCCCTCAGCCTGGAAGACAAGTACGCGCAAGAGCAAGGCCGCGTCTTCATGAGCGGCATCCAGGCCCTGGTGCGGCTGCCCATGCTGCAGCACACGCGCGACACCCTGGCAGGCCTGCACACCGCCGGCTTCATCAGCGGCTACCGTGGCTCGCCCCTCGGCGGCTACGACCAGGCCCTGTGGAAGGCGCGCGAACACCTCGAATCGCACAACGTCGTCTTCCAGCCCGGCGTGAACGAAGAGCTGGGCGCTACCGCCGTGTGGGGCACGCAGCAGCTCGATCTCTACCCAGAGCACAAGCGCTTCGATGGCGTCTTCGGCCTCTGGTACGGCAAGGGCCCGGGTGTGGACCGCTGCTCCGACGTCTTCAAGCACGCCAACATGGCCGGTACCGCGCGGCTGGGCGGCGTGATCGCTGTGGCGGGCGACGACCACGTGGCCAAGAGCTCTTCAGTAGCGCACCAGAGCGACCACATCTTCAAGGCCTGCGGGCTGCCCGTGTTCTTCCCCAGCACCGTGCAGGAGATCCTGGACCTGGGCCTACACGCCTGGGCCATGAGCCGCTTCTCGGGCCTGTGGGCCGGCATGAAGACGATCCAGGAGGTGGTCGAATCCGCCAGCAGCGTCTCAGTCGATCCGGACCGCGTGCGCATCGTGATGCCGGAGGATTTCTACATGCCCGCCGGCGGCCTGCACATCCGCTGGCCCGATTCGCCGCTCGATCAGGAAGCGCGGTTGATGGACTACAAGTGGTACGCCGCGCTGGCCTACATCCGCGCCAACCGGCTCAACCACACGGTGATCGATTCACCGCATGCGCGCCTGGGCCTGATCGCCAGTGGCAAGGCCTACAACGACCTGCGCCAGGCCCTGGTCGATCTGGGGCTGGACGACGCCACCTGCGCGCGCATCGGCCTGCGCGTGCACAAGGTCAACGTGGTGTGGCCGCTGGAAGCCACCACCACGCGCGAGTTCGCCACCGGCCTGCAGGAGATCCTGGTGATCGAGGAGAAGCGTCAGGTCATCGAATACCAGTTGAAGGAAGAGCTCTACAACTGGCGCGAGGATGTGCGCCCCAACGTGCTGGGCAAGTTCGACGAGCCGGCCGGCGACCAGACCGGCGGCGAGTGGTCACGCGCCAACCCGGCGGCCCACTGGCTGTTGCGCGCCAAGGCCGATCTGAACCCGTCATTGGTGGCCCGCGCCGTGGCGCAGCGCCTCGACGCCCTGGGCTTGAAGGCCCTGCTGGACGATGACACCCGCCGCCGCATCGACGAGCGCCTGGCCTTGATCGAGGCCAAGGAACGGGGCGCGCTCAACGTGAGCACCGCGCAAGGCGGCAAGGCCGCCACCGACCGCGCACCCTGGTTCTGCAGCGGCTGCCCGCACAACACCTCCACCCGCGTGCCCGAAGGCTCGCGCGCCATGGCCGGCATCGGCTGCCACTACATGGTCGTGTGGATGGACCGCAGCACCAGCACCTTCACGCAGATGGGCGGCGAGGGCGTGAGCTGGGTGGGCCAGGCGCCGTTCACCACCGAGCAGCACGTGTTCGCCAACCTGGGCGATGGCACCTACTTCCACTCGGGCCTGCTGGCCGTGCGCCAGAGCATCGCGGCCAAGGTCAACATCACCTACAAGATCCTCTACAACGACGCCGTGGCCATGACGGGCGGCCAGCCGCTGGACGGCACCCTGGGCGTGCCCGCCATCAGCCGCGAGCTGCACGCCGAGGGCGTGGGCCGCATCGCCATCGTCAGCGACGAGCCCGAGAAGTACGAAGGCAGCACCGACCTGGCCCCGGGCGCCACCGTGCACCACCGCGACGAGCTCGACGCCATCCAGCGCGAGATGCGCGAACTGCCTGGCTGCACCGTCATCATCTACGATCAGACCTGCGCCACCGAGAAGCGCCGCCGCCGCAAGCGCGGCACCATGGCGCAGGCCACGAAGCACGTCGTGATCAACGAGCTGGTGTGCGAGGGCTGCGGCGATTGCTCGGTGCAGTCCAACTGCCTGAGCGTGGAGCCCGTGGACACCGAGTTCGGCCGCAAGCGCCGCATCAACCAGAGCACCTGCAATCAGGACACCACCTGCGTGAAGGGCTTCTGCCCCAGCCTGGTCACGGTCGAAGGTGGCGCGCTGCGCAAGAAGCACAAGGCCGACAAGACCATGCCGTCGCTGCCGGCAGACCAACTGCCCGAGCCCGTGGTGCCGCGCAGCACCAGTGCCTACGGTATCGTCGTGGCCGGCATCGGCGGCACGGGCGTGATCACCATCGGCCAGTTGCTGGGCGTGGCCGCGCACATCGAAGGCAAGGGCATCGTCACGCAGGATGCGGCCGGCCTGGCGCAAAAGGGTGGTGCCACCTGGAGCCACATCCAGATCGCCGAGTCGCAGCAGGCCATCCACACCACGCGGGTGTCGACTGGCGCGGCCGACCTGGTCATCGCGTGCGATCCGCTGGTGGCGGCGCAGCCGGCCACCTTGGGTACCATGGCCAATGGGCGCACCCGCGTGGCGCTGAACGTGCACGGCACGCCCTCGGCTGCCTTCGTGAAGAACGCGCAGTGGCAGTTCCCCGGCGGGCATTGCGACAGCCTGATCGATGCCGCTGTGGCCGGCCCTGGCGATGGCGCCACCGCCGATGGCCAGGCCCTGGGCGCCGATGACCAGCCCATTCACGCCGTGGGCAGGCTCGATGCCAATCAACTCGCGACGGCGTTGCTGGGCGACACCATCTACGCCAACCCGCTGATGCTGGGCTATGCGTGGCAGAAGGGCTGGGTGCCGCTGAGCCGCGCCGCCATCCTGCGCGCCATCGATCTCAACGAGGTGCAGGTGGCCAACAACCAGGCGGCCTTCGAATGGGGCCGTCGTGCGGCGCACGATCTGCCTGCAGTGCAGCGCCTGGCCTTGCCGGCGCAACCCGTGCAATGGACACCCAAGAAGGCCGACAAGCACGAGACGCTGGAGGCTGTGGTCAACCGCCGCGCCGAGTACCTCACGGCCTACCAGAACGCTGCCTACGCCCGCCAGTACGTCGATTTCATCGACCGCGTGGCCGAGGTCGAGCAGCCCCTGGGTGGCCAGGCGCTCACCATGGCCGTGGCCCGCAACTTGTTCAAGCTGATGGCCTACAAGGACGAGTACGAGGTGGCGCGCCTGCTGAGCGATCTCGCCTTCCAGGCGCAGATCGCGCAGGATTTCGAGGGCGACTACAAGATCGCTTTCCACCTGGCCCCGCCCACCCTGGGTGGGGCCAAGGGCGATGCCCGCCCGGCCAAGCGGCGCTTCGGCACGTGGATGCAGCCGGCCATGGGCCTGCTGGCGCGCTTCAAGGGCCTGCGTGGCACGCCGCTGGACCCGTTCGGCCACAGCGCCGAACGCCGTGCCGAGCGCGCACTGATCGCCCAGTACAGGGGCCTGATCCAGGGCCTGCTGGGCCAGCTCAACACCGAGCGGCTGGCCCGCGCCGTCGAGATCGCCCGTGTGCCGGAAGACATCCGCGGCTTCGGCCCGATCAAGCACCAGGCCATGGATGCTGCCCAAACCCGCTGGGCGGGCTTGCTGCGCGACTGGCTACGCGAGGAGATCGCCCGCACGGCAGCCTGAGGCTTGGTCGCCACGCCGAAACTCTGCAAACCGTGGAAAACCGGACCGTTGACTTGTCCGAAAAATGAAAACACGCCCCTTTGTGAGGCGGTGTAACGTAAGCTCGCGGCCATGCTGCTCTGTCTCGCAAGCCGCGGCATCGCCTTGAGGGCAGCGGCATGAGTCTCCCGTGCATCCAGCCTTGGCGCGGGAGGGCAGCGCGCGCCGTGATCTGGCGCGTCGGGCTGATCGGCCTGCTGTCCATGGTCCTGGCCTTCATGGCGCTGCAGGCGCAGGCTGCTTCTGCGCCCTCAGGCCAGCCCATCGGGGATCAGGTCCAGAGCGTGGTGCTGGGGGCGGAGTTGCAGGTGCTGCACGACCCCGATGGCACGCTGGACGTGGCGCACGCCCGTGCCGACACCACACGCTGGCGCGATCACGATCGATCGACCTTCAACCCCGGCTTCTCGCCAGGCAGCTGGTGGGTGCGTGTGCGGGTGATCAATGACCGGGGGCAGCGCCTGCAGGCCGTGCTGGATATAGGCTCATCCCTGCCCGATCGCATCGAGGTCTGGCAGCTCGACATGGCAGGCAACGTCTTGCGCCAGGATGCCGCGGGTGACCGCGTGCCGCTGGATGAGTGGCCGCTGCGCCAGCGCACGCCGGCCTTTCCTGTGTGGCTCGATGCCGGCGAGCAGCGCGATCTCTACCTGCGCCTGAGCAGCCACGATGGTTTGCAGGAGGCCATCACGCCGGTACTGCGAACTGCCGAAGCCCAGGCCACCCATGCCGGCAACGAATCACTCGCATTCGGCCTGTACTTCGGCCTGCTGATGGGCATGCTGGCCTACAACGCCTTCCTGTGCGTGTCGGCGCGTTCACGGGCCTTCGGCTTCTACGTGCTGCACCTGGCCAGCTTTCTGGTGTGGTCCTTCACCTTCCGTGGCTTCGGGCTGCGCTACCTGTGGCCGGAGCACCCCGATCTGAACAACCAGATCCTGGCGGCCAGCGTGGGTGCGGCCGTGGCCACCGTGGGGCTGTTCCAGATCTACTACCTGGATGTGCGGCGCCAGGCGCCCAGCCTTTTCAAGCTGCTCGTGACCGTGGTGGTGCTGAACCTGCTGTGCATGCTGCCGCCGCTGTTCGGCGTCTATGCGCTGTCTTTCGGGCTGATCATGCTGGCGGGCTTCGCCTTCGTGGTGGTGGGCAGCGTGTGCACCTTGTACCTGCTGAGCAAGGGGTCCCGCCCGGCCTTCTACATGACCCTGTCTTTCGCGGCCCTGAGCACGGGCATGCTGTTGTACTACTTCAGCGTGCTGGGCGTGCTGCCCGCCGGCTGGGTCACGGAGTACGGCCTGGAAGTGGGCGCCTCGTTGCAGGCCCTGCTGCTGGCCTTCGGTGTGGCCGACCGGCTCAACACGCTCAAGTCACAGAAGCTGCGGGCCGAGCATGAAGCCCTGAAGGCGCAGAAGGCGCTGGCCACGCGGCTCGATGCCCTGGTGCGCCAGCGCACCGAGGATCTGGAGCAGGCCAACCAGCGCCTGGCGGCCCTGTCCATCACGGATGAACTCACGGGCGCCTTCAACCGTCGGCACTTCAACCAGGTGTTCGCCGACGAAGTGGCACGCCACCAGCGCCATGGCACGCCGCTGGTCTTCTGCCTGTTCGACGTGGATCACTTCAAGGCCTACAACGACCGCTACGGGCACCAGGCCGGCGACGAAGTGCTTCGCAGCATCGCGCAGGCCGTGCGCCAGCGCCTGCGCCGCAGCGGCGACCTGCTGTTCCGCCTGGGGGGCGAGGAGTTCGGCGTGCTGCTGAGCGTGGAGCACACGCTGGAGGGTGGCCGCACCTTCGTGGAGGATCTGTGCGAAGCCATCGAGGCCATGGCCATCACACACGAGGACTCGGCCCATGGCGTGGTCACCGCCAGCTTCGGGTTGATGCTGCTGGGCCCGCAGGACACGGGCCTGGCGCCCGATGCCATCTATGCACGGGCCGATGAACTGCTCTACCAAGCCAAGATGGACGGGCGCAACCGCGTGGCCAGCTGAGGCCGTGCGTTGCATTGGCCCGCCCTCAGCGTCCTCAGGGTAGGGCGGGCACCTGCTTCAGCAGGTCTCTTCGATGCGCTGTGCCAGATGCGCCAGCGATTCCTCGACCTGATCGACCAGCACCAGGCACAGGTCACCCGGCTCCAGGCGCTTGAGCGCCGTATCGATGGCGATGAATTCGCCATGGATCTCTTCGACATGCTTCGTGCGTGGCGCGCCCTTGAGGCCGTCGCGCAGCAGGCTCAGCACTTCGCCGTCTTCACGGCCACGCTGGCAGGCATCCTGGAACAGGATCACCTCGTCGAAGGCCGCGCCCAGGATGGCGGTCTGCTCGCGGATGTCGTCGTCACGGCGGTCACCGGCACCGCTGATCACCACGCTGCGGCGCTTGGCCGGCATCGCGTTCACGGCATCGACCAGGGCGCGCATGGCGTCCGGGTTGTGGCCGTAGTCGGCGATCACGGTGGCGCCCTTGTAGTCCATCACATTGAAGCGGCCGGGGGCGTTGTCGGCGTCGTTGGAGAAGCTGGCCACGCCGCGGCGGATGGTGTCCCAATCAAGCCCTGTGCTCCAGGCCGCGCCGATGGAGGCCATGGCGTTGTCCACCTGGAAGCCGATGGTGCCGTTGCGCGTGAGCGGGATGTCGCGCAGCGGGATGTGCTCGCGCCAGGCGCCTTCGCAGGCCACGATGTTGTCGCCATCGACACTCAAGGTGCGCTTGCCCTGGGCACGGTGCGTGGCCAGGATGGGGTGGTGGTGATCCGCCGCGAAGAAGATGATGCCGCCCGGGCACTTGGGCGCCATGGCCGCCACGATCGGGTCGGCGGCGTTGAGCACGGCGTAGCCCGTGGGCGCCACGTTCATCACGATCACGCGCTTGAGCACGGCCAGGTCTTCGACCGTGGTGATGTAGTTCAGGCCCAGGTGGTCGCCGGCGCCGATGTTGGTGACCACGGCGGTCTGGCAGCGGTCGAAGCCCAGGCCCTCGCGCAGCATGCCGCCGCGCGCGGTCTCCAGCACGGCCGCGTCCACGTCGGGGTGCATCAGCACATTGCGGGCGCTCTTGGGGCCGGAGCAGTCGCCGCTGTCGATCTGGCGGCCGTCCACGTAGACGCCGTCGGTGTTGGTCATGCCCACACGCAGGCCGCTGGTGGCCATCAGGTGCGCGATCAGGCGGGTGGTGGTGGTCTTGCCGTTGGTGCCGGTCACGGCGACCACGGGCACGCGGCCGTCATCCCCGTTCTTGAACAGGTGCGAGATCATGGCCTCGCCCACCTGGCGGCCCTTGCCGTAGGACGGCGACAGGTGCATGCGCAGGCCGGGCGCGGCGTTCACCTCGACGATGCCGCCGTGCTGGCCTTCGAGCGGCTTGTGCACGCTTTCGCACACGACGTCGACACCGCAGATGTCCAGGCCCACCGTCTGCGCGGCGGCGATGGCGCGGGCGGCCACTTCGGGGTGCACGTCGTCCGTCACGTCGGTGGCGGTGCCGCCGGTGCTCAGGTTGGCGTTGTTGCGCAGGATCACGCGGCGGCCCTTGTCGGGCACGGACTCGGGCGTGAGGCCCTGCACATCAAGCCGCGCCACGGCGATCTCGTCGAAGCGGATCTTGGTGAGCGAGGTGGCGTGGCCTTCGCCACGGCGCGGGTCGGCATTGACCAGGTCGACCAACTCGCGCACGGTGTGCTCGCCGTCGCCGATCACATGAGGCGGATCGCGGCGGGCGGCGGCCACCAGCTTGTCGCCCACCACCAGCAGGCGGAAGTCGCTGCCGGGCAGGTACTTCTCGACCATCACCTCGCCGATCTCGGCGGCGGCGCGGTAGGCAATGTCCAGATGCTCGCGGCTGACGATGTTGACCGTCACGCCCTTGCCCTGGTTGCCATCCTGCGGCTTGCACACCACGGGCAGGCCGATCTCCTGGGCAGCGGCCCAGGCGTCATCCGCATCGGTCACGGGGCGGCCGATGGGCACCGGCACGCCGGCGGCGGCCAGCAGCGTCTTGCTCAGGTCCTTGTCCTGCGCGATGGATTCGGAGACGGCGCTGGTGGAGTCGACCTCGGCCGCCCAGATGCGGCGCTGGCGCGAGCCCCAGCCCAGCTGCACCAGGCTGCCGGTCGTCATGCGGCGGAAGGGAATGCCGCGGGCAATGGCGGCGTCGACGATGGAGCCCGTGCTGGGCCCCAGGCGCACGTCTTCATCGAGCTCGCGCAGGCGGCCGATGGCGGCCTCGACATCGAACTGGCCATCGGCGCCCTGGCGCGCGGCCTGGACCAGCGCTTCGGCCAGCTCCAGCGCCAGGCGGCCCACGGCTTCTTCCGTGTACTCGACGACCAGTTGGTAGATGCCGGGCTCGACCGTGGCCGCCGTGCGGCTGAAGGTGACCGGGCAGCCCGCCTGGGCCTGCAGCGCCAGGGCCGTGGCCTCCAGCACGTGGGCCAGCGAGATCTGATCCGGGCGGCCATCCGGGCGCAGCGCGCCGATGGCGGGGAAGAGTTCACGCAGGCGCTTTTCGAGGCCGGGCAGGGTGGCCAGGGAGCGCTCTTCGGGTTCGCAGCGCACGATCGCCTCGACGGCGGTGTGGCGGCTCCAGAGGTTGGGGCCGCGCAGGGCCCGGATGCGTGATACGTCCATGGTGGCGTGTCTTCTTTCTGGCGGCTCAGCGGGCCTGGTGAATGGTGCCCAGCGGCTGGGGCGCGGGGGCCGGCGCGGTCAGGCAGGTTTCGATGCCGGCGGCGATCAGTTCGGGCGAGATGCCCAGGGCCCAGGCGGCGGCGATGGCCGCCATCAGCACGGGCGGGCCGTACTCCTCGCACAGGCGCTTGACGGCCGGGCTGTCCAGCGGAACGCTGGGGATCTGGGCCGCGCCTTCGGCCAGCACCAGGCGGCCATGCTGGGCCAGCACGGCCCGGCCACCCTTGGCGCGGTGGTCGGCGATGGCGGGCAGCGAGGGATCCTGGCTGTAGAAGATCACGCCGCCGTCGCACAGCTCGGCCATCTGCACCAGGCGGGCGTCGTCGGCGTTGAGCACGGCCACGCCCTCGGGCATCACCACGTCCACCTGTGTGCGCAGCACCTTGAAGAGCTGGTCGGTCTCACGGATGTCGTGGCGGTCCAGGCCGGTGATGTCCTGCAGGTCGGTCACGATGCCGACCAGGCAGCGGTCGTAGGCCAGACCGTCGTCGAGGATGGCGGCGGGGCTGGTCTCCAGCACCACGGTGTTCACCTCGCGGTTCATCAACAGGCGCCGGCCGGCGGCCCAGTGGGCACCGGGGCGCTGGTCGATCTGGCGGCTGCCCAGGAACAGGCCGTCCTGGCAGGCCAGGCCCACGTGGCGGCCGCTCAGGTGCAGCAGCCAGGCCACCAGGCGGGCGATGGTGTTGGTGCCCTGCGAGCCGGCGATGCCCACAATGGGGATGCGCCCGGTGGCGCTCTCATCGAACAGGTGGTCGACGATGGCGCGGCCCACGGGGCGGGGCAGGCCCAGTGCGGGCTTGAGGTGCATCAGCAGACCAGGGCCGGCGTTCACCTCGACGATGGCGCCGCCCTGGAACTGCAGGGGCTTGGCGATGTCCTGGGCCACCATGTCGATGCCGGCGATGTCCAGGCCCACCACGCGGGCGGCCAGGCTGGCGGCGTAGGCCACCTCGGGGTGGACGTCGTCCGTGCAATCGATGGTGAGGTTGCCATTGCGCTGGATCAGCACGCGCAGGCCGGCGGCCGGCACCGAATCGGCGTCCAGGCCCTGGCGTTGCAGCAGCAGGCGCATGGCGGGCTCGCGCGCCAGCACGATGGTTTCCAGCGGGAACTCCTCGGCCTCGCCGCGGCGGGGGTCGCTGTTGAGCTGGCTGTCGATCAGGGCGGCCACGGTGTGGCGGCCGTCGCCGGTGATCCACAGGCTCTCGCCACGGGTGGCGGCCACCACCTTGCCACCGACCACCAGCAGGCGGTGCTCGTCGCCGGGCACGAAGCGCTCGACGATGACCTCGCTGCCCTCTTTTTGCGCCACGTGGAAAGCGGCTTCCACATCGGCCTGGGTGCTCAGTTCAAGAGAGACGCCCCGGCCGTGGTTGCCATCCAAAGGCTTGACCACCACGGGCAGGCCGACGTTTTCGGCGGCTTCCCAGGCCTCTTCGGCTGTAGAGACGATCTCGCCCTGGGGCACCGGCACGCCGCAGGATTGCAGCAGTGTCTTGGTCAGGTCCTTGTCGCGGGCGATGCCCTCGGCAATGGCGCTGGTCAGGTCGGTCTCGGCCGTCCAGATGCGGCGCTGCGCGGCCCCGTGGCCCAGCTGGACCAGGTTGCCTTCGTTCAGGCGCAGGTGCGGAATGCCCCGGTCGATGGCGGCGTTCACGATGGCCGCGGTGCTGGGGCCCAGGTAGCAGTCGTCGATCTGGCCCTGCACGCGGGTCACGGCGGCAGCCACGTCGAAGGGCGTGTCGCCTTCCTTGAAATTGATGGCGGCCATCAAGAGGGCGTGGCCCTCGGTCAGGGCGCTGCGGGCGACCTGCTCATCCCGTGCGCGGAACACCATGCGGTAGACGCCGGAGGTGCTGGTCTCGCGGGTCTGGCCGAAACCGGTGGGCATGCCCGCCAGGTTCAGCAGCTCGATGACCACGTGCTCCAGGATGTGACCGGCCCAGGTGCCTTCTTCCAGGCGTTGCAGGAAGCCGCCGCGCTCGCCGACGCCGCAGTGGTGCTCGACCAGGTTGGGCAGCCAACTGGTCAGGCGATCGTTCAGGCCGGGCAGCTTGTTGGAGGGGAACTCTTCGAGCCGGCCAAGGTCTAGCCAGACTTCGAGCACCGGACGGTAGGTCCAGATGTTGGGGCCGCGCAAGTAATTGATGCGCAGCAGAGAGATCTCGTGTGGTGTGCTCATGGAGGGCAGCGGGGGCGGGCGTCCGTTTGTTGGGCCGTCTTGTCGGCGAGGGTCGCGTTCTGATCGTTATTGACGGATTGGGCCCTTTCAGCGACCCGAGATTGTGATGGCGCGATCGGCGAAAATGCCAGTCCCCGATGAGGGAACGTGCTGTCCTGCACAGCCGTGTCCGACCCACACCACCATGCACCAACACCCTAGCGCCGATGCCCGCGGCAAGCCGGTCGACCCCTTCGGGGTGGCCGCGCAAGCCCCGAACGCCGGTCTTGCTCCCGAAGAGAACGTTCTGGCCACGCTGGAGGTTGACCTCGACGAGCAACTTCGCTTCACAAAACGCGTTTTGACGCTAAGCAGCCACCGTCTGGCCTTCCTGGATCGTGAATGGCTGCTGAACCAGTCCCTGGCTTTGCGCCTATCAGACCACGCCGGGGTGGGGAGCCTGGAACTGCACGATGGCGAAACCCGCCTGGCGGTATGGCATTTCACCCTGGGCGCCCAGGTGCAGGCCAACCGGCTGGTGGAACAGTTCGAGCGTGCCCAGGCCGCCACCGCCGGCCAAGCCCGGCCCGAGGACGACGACACCGCCCAGTGCCCGACCTGCCACGCCCCGCTGCCGCCCGACAGTGAAGAATGCCCCACCTGCGCCCGCGAGCTGACGACGCCCCCCTCCACCTGGGTGCTGCTGCGCCTGTGGCGCTTCGCCAAGCCCTACCAAGCCCAGCTGATCACCGGTTTCCTGCTGACCCTGGCCTCCACCGGCGCCACCCTGGTCGCCCCCTACCTGACCATCCCGCTGATGGACAAGGTGCTGATCCCCTTCCAGAACGGCCAGGCCATCGACCCCTGGCTGGTGACCTGGTTGCTCAGTGGCCTGTTCGGCTCCGCCGTGCTGGCCTGGGGCCTGAACTGGGCGCGCACCTACCTGCTGGCCCTGGTGTCCGAGCGCATCAGCGCCGACCTGCGCACCGCCACCTTCGACCACCTGCTCAAGCTGTCGCTGGACTACTTCGGCAGCAAGCGCACGGGGGACCTGATGTCCCGCATCGGCTCCGAGACCGACCGCATCAGCGTCTTCCTGTCACTGCACGCCCTGGATTTCGCCACCGACGTGCTGATGATCGGCATGACGGCGCTCATCCTGTTCTCCATCAACCCCTGGCTGGCGCTGGTCACCTTGCTGCCGCTGCCCTTCATCGGCTGGATGATCCACCTGGTGCGCGACCGCCTGCGCACCGGCTTCGAGAAGATCGACCGCGTCTGGGGCCAGGTCACCAACGTGCTGGCCGACACCATCCCGGGCATCCGCGTGGTCAAGGCTTTCGCCCAGGAAAGCCGTGAATCGAAGCGTTTCAAGGAAGCCAACCTCCACAACCTGGAGCTCAACGACAAGCTCAACAAGACCTGGTCGCTGTTCTCGCCCACGGTGGCGCTGCTGACCGAGATGGGCCTGCTGGTGGTCTGGGCCTTCGGCATCTGGCTCGTGTCGCACCAGCAGATCACGGTCGGTGTGCTCACGGCCTTCATCGCCTACATCGGGCGCTTCTACGGCCGGCTCGATTCGATGAGCCGCATCGTGTCCGTCACGCAGAAGGCGGCGGCGGGCGCCAAGCGCATCTTCGACATCCTGGACCACGTCTCCAACGTGCCGGACCCGGTCAACCCGGTGGCGCTGCCCACGGTGAAGGGCGGCATCCAGATGGAGAGCATCGGCTTCCGCTATGGCAGCCGCACCGTGATCCGCGACCTGAGCCTGGACATCCGCCCCGGCGAGATGATCGGCCTGGTGGGGCACAGCGGTTCGGGCAAGAGCACGCTGGTCAACCTGATCTGCCGTTTCTACGACGTGAGCGAAGGCGCCATCAAGGTTGACGGTGTCGATATCCGCCGCGTGGCCGTGGCCGATTTCCGCCGCCACATCGGCCTGGTGCTGCAGGAGCCCTTCCTGTTCTTCGGCACCATCGCCGAGAACATCGCCTACGGCAAGCCCGATGCCACCCGCGAGGAGATCGTGGCCGCTGCCCGTGCCGCGCACGCGCACGAGTTCATCCTGCGCCTGCCCAACGGCTACGACTCGCTGGTGGGCGAGCGGGGGCAGGGCCTTTCGGGCGGCGAGCGCCAGCGCATCTCCATCGCGCGCGCGCTGCTGATCGACCCGCGTCTGCTGATCCTGGACGAGGCCACATCGTCCGTGGACACCGAGACTGAGAAGGAGATCCAGAAAGCGCTGGACAACCTGGTCAAGGGCCGCACCACCATCGCCATCGCCCACCGCCTGTCCACGCTGCGCAAGGCCGACCGCCTGGTGGTGATGGACCGCGGCCAGGTGGTCGAGGTGGGCCCGCATGACGAGCTGATGGCCAAGCAGGGGGCCTACTGGCGCCTGTACGAGGCCCAGGCCCGCAAGGAGCAGGAAGCTGCTGCCGTGCTGGGTGACGGCAGCGATGGCGACGAGGGAGACGGCGTATGAGCGCGTTCGACAAGACATCTGGCGGTGTGGCCCGTGGCGCCGCACCCGGCCAGCCCGCCTGGCAATTGGCCCGCAACCCGCTGGGCCGCCTGGTGTTGACCGATGCCGAGGGTGTGGCCCATGTCGGTGTGGTGCCCGTGCGCGCCTTTCCGATCGCTGCGCCGGACGAGGGGGTCTCACTGGTCGGCCCCGACGGGCACGAGCTGGCCTGGGTGCCCCGCCTGAGCGCCCTGGCCGCGCCCGCGCGCCAGTTGATCGAGGAAGACCTGGCCGTGCGCGAGTTCACCCCGGTGGTCCAGCGCATCGAGGCCGTGTCCACCTTCGCCACGCCCAGCGTGTGGACGGTGGACACCGACCGGGGCCGCACGGAGTTCGTGCTCAAGAGCGAGGACGACATCCGCCGGCTGGAGCGTGGCGCGCTGATGATCACCAGCGGCCATGGCGTGGCCTTCGTGGTGCGGGATCGCTTCGCGCTGGACGCGCATTCGCGCAAGCTGCTCGACCGCTTCCTCTGAGCGGGCTGCTGCCGTTCCACGCCGACCACCCCACGCCAACAGCCCAGGCATGGCCGACGACACCGCGCCCACCGAGTTCGAGGCCACTGTGCTGCCGGCCGGCTGGCGCTTCACTGCACAAGCCGGCGTCTCGCTGGTCACGGCCGCGCAGCAGGCCGGCATCCGCCTGGCCCGCTCGTGCCGCAACGGCACCTGCCGTGCCTGCCTGTGCCACCTGCGCAGCGGCCAGGTGCGCTACAGCATCGAGTGGCCCGGCCTGAGTGCGGACGAGAAGGAAGAAGGCTGCATCCTGCCCTGCGTGGCCCAGCCGCTCACCGACGTCGTGCTGGAGGCCCCTGGCGCCACGCTGATCGACCCCATCACCTGACACGCCGCATCAGGCGCCACGAAGGACCCCGCGCATGATCATCGACATGGACCAGACCAGCGCGACCCGCGCCTACCAGTGGCTGGCCTCCACCGTTACGCCCCGGCCGGTGGCCTGGGTGTCCACGCTGTCGGCCCAGGGGCAGGGCAACCTGGCGCCCTTCAGCTTCTTCCAGGTGCTCACGGGCGATCCGCCCACGGTGATGATCAGCCCCCTGCACCGGGCCGATGGCGGTCTCAAGGACACCGTGCTCAACATCCAGGCCACGGGCGAGTTCACGATCAGCCTGGTGCTCTTCGCGCTGGTGGATGCGATGAACCAGTGCTCGGTGAGCTACCCGCACGGCGTGAGCGAGTTCGCGCAGGCCGGCGTGGCACCCGCCGACAGCACGAAGGTGAAGCCGCCGCGTGTGGCCGCCTCGCCCGTCAGCCTGGAGTGCGTGGCCGTGCAGTGCCAGCCCTATCCGGCCGACAAGCCCAGTTGCCACCTGATCCTGGGCCGTGTGCTGGCCATGCACATCGACGAGGCCGTGCTGGGCGAAGACGGCCGCGTGGATCCCGCCCGGCTGGACCTGGTCTCGCGCATGGGCGGTGATTGGTATGGCCGCACCAAGGCCGAGGCCAACTTCACGCTGGGCCGGCCCAAGGGCTGGGACCAGCCTCAGCGCTGATCAGGCCGCTGCCTTCACCGCATCCCGCCGCACCAGGCGGTTCACACCCTGCACGATCGCCTGCATCGCGGCCGCCACGATGTGCACGTCACGCCCTGCGCCGAAGGTGGGCGGCGCCTTGCCGATGGCCACCTCGATCAAGGTGAGCGCCGTGGCCTGCGCGCCGGCCGTCTGCGCATGCTCGTGGAAGTCGTCCACGCGCAACTCGCCGTGCAGCAGGCCCGACTTGTTGAATGCGTCCACCGCGGCAGACACCGGCCCGTTGCCCTGGCCGCGCAGTGTCACCGGCTTGCCGGCGTGGCTCATCTCCAGCACCACGTGCGTGCCATCACTGCCATCGTCGCTGCGGTGGCCGCGCAGCACCCAGTCATGTGCCGCGCCATCGGGCGATGCGATGTACTCGCGCTCGAACAGCGACCAGAGGCGGTCGGCCGTGAACTCGCCGCCTTCGGTGTCCGTTTCGCGCTGCACCACGCCGCTGAACTCCACCTGCATGCGGCGCGGCATGCTGATGCCGTGGTGGTTCTCCAGCAGGAAGGCGATGCCGCCCTTGCCGGACTGGCTGTTCACGCGCACCACCGAGTCGTAGCTGCGGCCCAGGTCGGCCGGGTCGATGGGCAGGTAGGGCACTTCCCAGACACCATTGGGATCCTGCGCCGCGAAGCCCTTCTTGATCGCATCCTGGTGCGAGCCCGAGAAGGCCGTGAACACCAGATCACCTGCATACGGATGGCGCGGGTGCACGGGCAGTTGCGTGCAGTCTTCCGCCACGCGCGCGATCTCGTTGATGCTGGAGAAGTCCAGCCCCGGGTGCACGCCCTGGGTGTAGAGGTTCAAGGCCAAGGTCACCAGATCGACATTGCCGGTGCGCTCCCCATTGCCGAACAGGCAGCCTTCCACGCGCTGGGCGCCCGCCATCACGGCCAGCTCGGCGGCGGCCACGGCCGTGCCCCGGTCGTTGTGCGGGTGCACGCTCAGGATGATGGCGTCGCGGCGCGTGAGGTGGCGGTGCATCCACTCGATCTGGTCGGCGAACACATTGGGCGTGGACACCTCCACCGTGGTCGGCAGGTTGATGATCACGGGTTTCTCGGCCGTGCCGCCCCAGGCGTCCACGACCGCATCGCACACCTCGCGGGCGAAGGGCAGTTCGGTGGCCATGAAGGTCTCGGGGCTGTACTCGAAGGTCCAGTCGGTTTCGGGGCGCTCGTCGGCCAGCTGGCGCATTAGCGTGGTGGCGCGCACGGCCATGGCCTTCACCTCGGGCTGCGCCAGGTTGAAGACGATGCGACGCCAGGCCGGCGCCGTGGCGCTGTACAGGTGCACGATGGCGCGTGGTGCGCCGCGCAGCGATTCGAAGGTGCGGCGGATCAGGTCTTCACGCGCTTGGGTCAGCACCTCGATGGTCACGTCGTCGGGGATGAGCTTCTCTTCGATCAGGCGGCGCACGAAATCGAAATCCGTCTGCGAGGCCGAGGGAAAGGCCACCTCGATCTGCTTGAGGCCGATGCCCACCAGCGTCTGGAACATGCGCAGCTTGCGCTCGGCGTCCATGGGCTCGAACAGGGCCTGGTTGCCGTCGCGCAGGTCGGTGCTCATCCACACCGGCGGGGCGGTGATGGTGCGGTTCGGCCAGGTGCGGTCAGGTAACTGCACCGGGGGGAAGGCTTGGTACTTGGTCGAAGGGTTCTTGAGCATCGGGACACCTCTTGAAAGGTCGGGTTTTCGGGTTCTTGAAGAGAGGCCCGAAGTGCCATCCGAGAGGTCCGATCTGTTCGACTCGATTTGTGCGGCGCACAAATGAAAACCCCGGCGGAGGCGACCTCGAGCCGGGGTTGTTGGCCTGACAGGGTGGGTGTCAGGCTATGCGCGCAAGCAGCAGGCGCTCCCAGCCGAGGGCGGGGTGCCTAGTAGGTTCGTGGCGGTGAACAGAGCTTGCGACAACATGGGGTGCAGTATGGGGGCGGGGCTGGAAGGCTGTCAACCGCCAGGGCATTCAGATTTGTCTCAGCTGGCAACGTGAACGACGCCAACTGAACGGAATGCTGCGCTGCCGCAAACAGCGCTGGACACAGCGCGCCAGGATCAGGCCTTGGCGGTCTCCTTGTCCTGCACGCGCTCCTGCTCCTGCAGCACGCGCCACAGCACCTTACCCGCGCCCGACTTGGGCAGCGCATCGCTGAACTGCACGATGCGCGGGTACTTGTAGGCGGCCATCTGCTCGCGCGCCCAGTCGATGATCTGCTGCTCGGTGACGCTGCCGCGCGCCTCGGGCCGCAGCACGACCACGGCTTTGACCGTCTCGCCGCGGTAGTCGTCGTGCGCGGAGATCACGCAGGCCTCCTGCACGGCGGGGTGCTTGTACAGCAGCATCTCCACTTCCGATGGCCACACCTTGAAGCCGCTCGCGTTGATCATGCGCTTCAAACGGTCGGTGATGAAGAAGTAGCCCTCGTCGTCCATGCGGCCCAGATCGCCGGTGCGGAAGAAGCGCTTGCCGTCGATTTCGATGAAGGCTGCGGCCGTGGCCTCGGCGTGGCGCCAGTAGCCCTGGAACACCATGGGGCCGTGGCTCACGATCTCGCCGACTTCGCCCTGGGGCAGCTCCTGCAGCGTGGTCGGGTCGATCACGCGTGCGTCGGTGCCGAACATGGGCATGCCCAGGCACTGCAGCTTGGCGCGCTCGGGCGGGTTGGCGTGCGTGGGTGCGGCGGTTTCCGTCAGGCCATAGCCCTCGCAGAAGGTCAGGCCGAACTCGGCCTGCAGGCGCTGGGCCACGGCCTCGGGCATGGCTGCGCCGCCGCCGCTCAGGTAGTACAGGCTGGACAGATCGAAGCGCTTGTAGTTAGGGCTGTTGAACAGGTCCATGATCATCGTGGGGATGCAGGTCCAGTGCGTCACCTTCAGCCGCGAGATCAGGGTGCCGGCCAGCTCTCGGTCCCAGCGCGGCATCAGGGCCACGGTGGCGCCGTTGTAGATCGGGCCCAGCACGCCGTAGAGCATGCCGGTGATGTGGAACAGCGGCACCACGCCCAGCACCACGCTGTCGGCGGTGGACTGGCCCCACAGGCCGCCCGCGATGGCGTTGTGCATCAGCGAGCGGTGCGTGTGCATGCAGCCCTTGGGCAGGCCCGTGGTGCCCGAGGTGTAGGGCAGCAGGGCCAGGTCGTCCGGGTGGCCCAGGTAGGGCGCGGGAATGCGCTTGAGCGCCAGGGCCTCCGTCCAGAGGGTGAAGCCTTCGGGCAGTGGGTGCTCAGTGCGCAGCCATTGCAGCAGCGCTGCGGGGGCGTTGAGGCTGGCGTCGTCCTCGGCTGGCATCTGGTCGGCATAGCGCGACACCAGCACCTGCTGCAGGCGCTCGGCCGGCGGCACCGCCTGGTTGGCCTCCGCCACGATGCCGGCCAGGTCGGCCGTGCAGATGGCCACGCGGGCCTGCGCATCGGTGATGTAGTGCTTGAACTCCTCGGCCTTGTTCATCGGATTGACCGGCACCACCACGCCCTGCGCGCGCAGGATGGCGTTGTAGGCGATCACGTACTGCGGGCAGTTCTGCGTGTACAGCAGCACACGGTCACCGGGGCGCACGCCAGCATCATGCTGCAGCCACCCGGCCAGCGCCTGTGCGCGGCGCTTGAGCTCGGCGTAGGTCAGGGCCTGGCCCATGAACAGGTAGGCCGGCTTGTCCGGGTAACGCGCCGCGGACACCGACACGTTGTGCCACAGCGTGGTCTCGGGCACGGTGATGGAGCGGGGCAGGCGGGCAGGCCAGTGCGCCAGGTGCGGGGCCTGGGGGTTGGGATGCGAGGGATGAAGTGGCGATGCGTCGGACATGGGATGAGGCTCTTCCAGGGTGACGTCGATGCGGTATGGCGGTGTGTTTTGATCGTTGCATTTCCGGTGTAATCCACGTGCCGACCCTTGCGCATCCGGATCGTCCCTGAGTCAAAACGACACGTTCTGCCGCGCGGAACAAATCAGGTGCTGGCATGCACGATCTGCGTGCGCCCGCCTATGATTCAGGACATGAGTGACGACGCCCGCCCCGTTCCCCCACTGCCCGGCCTGCGCGCCGGCCTGTACCGCCACTACAAGGGCCAGCTGTACCAGGCCTACGGCGTGGCCCGCCACAGCGAGACCTTCGAGCCCGTGGTGGTCTACCGCCCGCTGTACGGCGAGGGCGCGCTGTGGGTGCGGCCTTACGAGATGTTCACCGGCACGATCGAGGTGGATGGCCGCGTGTGCCAGCGCTTCGCCTGGGAGGCTGATGCGCCGGGCGATACAGCCGGCCCGGCCCACATTGGCTGAATCGGCACAGTGCTGGCCGCCCATGCCCAGCCGCTTTTGATGCAATCGCCAGCATGACAACACCGGTGTGTTTCACCGAGGAGTGCAACCCGTGAGCGCCAAACAGAAACTGCTGTGCCTGGTCTACGCCCTGATCGCGCTGCTGGCGCTGGTCGGCACCTGGGGGCATGCCTTCAGCTACCTGCCGCTGGGCGTGGTGCAGGCCAATGTGCAGTTCTGGCAGGACACCCTGGTCAACCCGGCCAGCCGCTTCATCGGCGTCGACATCATCATGCTGTGCATGGCCGTCTGGCTGTGGATGCTGACCGAGGCACGCCGTCTGGGCGTGCGCGGCGTGTGGTGGTATGTGGCGGGATCCGTGCTGATTGGCGTGAGCACCTTCGTGCCGCTGTTCCTGATCCACCGTGAGGTGGTGCGGGCCCGCTGGGACGAAGGGCGCGAGGGCGCAGGCCTGACCACGGGCGACTGGGCCGGCATGGCCCTGGTGCTGGTGGTGGCCCTGGGCTACACGGGGCTGTCCTTCGGCGTGCTGCCGGGCTTGTAAGCCTTTTTCTTCAACCTACGCGAGCTGCTTGTACTGACGCGCCGGCGCCTTCGGGCCCGGCCGGTGGTGTCGCTCGTCCATGCAACCGGAGAAGACCATGAGCCAGGACACCATCCTCGACGACGGCACCCATGACCGCCGCCCCATCCAGCCGCGCGAGAAGCTGGATTTCAAGCTGAACAGCGGCATCCCGCGTTTCTGGAACGGCGGTGATCCGTTCAAGACGCGCCTGTTCGACGCCATGTCCATCACCTTCCCGGTGGGCGAGCGCTACTTCATCAGCACGGTGCGCAACTACCGCGACCAGATCACTGATCCGCAGCTGCAGGACGAGGCACGGGACTTCATCCGCCAGGAAGCGCAGCACGGCATGGTGCACATCCAGTTCAACAAGCTGCTGGAGAAGCAGGGCATCAATGTGCCCTGGATGGAACGCATGCTGGACGCCAAGTTCCGCTGGCAGCTCAAGTGGTGGCCCAAGTCCTTCAACCTGGCCTACACGGCGGCGGCCGAGCACTTGACGGCCATGATGTGCACCACCTTCATGGAGCGCCGCGAGATCGTCGAACCCTTCGACCACCGCGTGCGCGCCATGTACGCGTGGCACTCCATCGAAGAGGTGGAGCACAAGGCCGTGGCCTACGACGTGATGCAGAAGGTGGCCAAGGTGGGCTACCTGCAGCGTGTGGCGGGGCTGGTGTACTTCAGCATCGAGTACCCCATCGGCGTGATGTGGACCATGAACCAGATGTTCAAGGCCGACGGCTTCGGCTTCTTCAAGCGCCTGGGGCTGTGGACCAAGGGCCTGTGGTGGATGTACAAGCCGGGCGGCGTCTTCCTGCCGGCGCTGGGCTACTACCTGACCTACTACAAGCCTGGCTTCCACCCGTGGCAGCACAAGGAGATGACGTCGTACGAGGCGTGGACGGAAGCCTTCAACCGCACGGGCGATCCGGTGGTGGCGTCGGACGCGCTGAACCTGCTGGCGCGTTGACGTGCAGTGGCCTGGCCCTGGTCAGGCCAATCCGCTTTCGGCGGCGGCGCGCTGCTCGCGCAGGGCCATGGGCGTGAGCCCCGTGGCCCGGCGGAAGGCCCGCGAAAAGCTCGAGGCATCCGTGAAGCCCACCTGCCGCGCCACCTCCTGCACGGGCTTGCGGCTGCCCAGCAGCAGGCGCTCGGCGTGTTCGATGCGCACCTGCTCGACGATGCGCGAGAGCGTGGTGCCCTCGTCCTGCAGATGCCGGCTCAGGGTGCGCTGAGACATCGCCAGCAGGTCGGCCACGCGCATGGCGGGGGGCATGGCGCCCTTGCGCATGCCATCGGCCACCACCTGCTTGACGCGCTGCGTGATCGGGGTGGCGCGCGGGGCGCCCTCAGGCGCCTGCCGGCGCAGCAGCGCCTCCAGGCTGTCGCGCGTGGCGCGGTTGCCGGTGCTCAAGGGGCTGCGCAGTGCTTCGGCCGAGACGCTGAAGCCCAGGTAGGGTGCGTTGAAGCGCACCGGCGCCTGGAAGAATCGCTCGTAATCGGCCAGTTGCCCCGCTGGTGGCGGCGCGTGCGGAAAGCTCACCTCGGTCAGCAGCTTGCTGGTGGTGGTGTAGGGCGCGATGTTGCGGAAGGTGCCCACCACCAGTTCGGCCAGCCCTTCGTTGAAGGGGGAGAAATCGGCCAACTGCTCGATCACCACGGTGGCGCCGCCATCGGGCAGGCGCTCGCGGCGCATGTCGAACACGGGCATCACCAGGGCGTGGTACTGCAGCGCGGCGTCCAGTGCCTCACCCAGCGTGCCGCAGGCGATGGTCAACATGCCCAGCATGCCGTGCGCCGTCAGCGGGAAGTGCTCCAGCACCTGCAGCGAGATGGATTGCCCCGGCAGGCAGTGGTCACGCGTGATCTCCATCGCTTTTTGCAACTGCCGGCCATCGATGCGGTCGGGCTGGGGGGCGGAGGCATCGTGGAGGGCGGGCAGGCCGCACTGCTGGCGCACACTGGCGACATCACCGCCCCGGGCACGCAGCAGCGACTCAGTGATCTCGATGTACTGGATGGGGAAATGCAGTGCCTGGAGTTGCCGATGCGGTGAGGGGTGCATGGTGAGGCCGTGGCGGGCAGGGGACGACAGCTTGCATTGTGGGCAAGGGCTCCCGCCTTGCCCACCCCTGGGATCCATGACGGCAGCGCCCTTTTTTTGACGCCCTTGCTCAGGGGGATTGTCGCGGCCGCTTCCTTGCTGTCATGCGTGGCGCTTGCCCTGTGGCCTGGGCAGGCCCCTGCCGCGCTCAGTGCGCTGCTGAGCGGCCGTCCAGGCAACGGCGGATCGCCGCGTTCAGTTCGTGGCTCAGGAAGGGCTTGCGCAGCAACTGGGCGTCGCTCAAATGGGCGGCGTCGATGGCCTCGCGGTGGGCGTGGCCGCTGATGAACACGATGGGCAGCCCCGGGGTGGCCTGGCGGGCGTCCTGGGCCACGGTCAAACCGCTGATGCCGGGCATGGCGATGTCCAGCACCAGCACATCGGGCACATCCTGGCGGATCAGGTCCAGCGCTTCCATGCCGGAGGCCGCCGAGGTGACCTGGTAGGCCGCGTCGCTCAGCATCTGGCAGACGGTGCTGCGCACGTCCTCGTCGTCATCCACCAGCAGGATGCGTTCGCCGGCGCCCGGCAAATCGTGCGCGGCGGGCAGCATCAGGGGTGAATGCAGGGCGTTCAGGCCGTGGAGGCTGGCGTCCTCCGGCGCGGCGGCCAGCCACAGCGACACGCAGGTGCCCTGGCCGGGCGTGGAGTCGATGCGGGCCACCCCTTGGGATTGCCGCGCGAAATTGATCACCTGCGCCAGGCCCAGGCCGGTGCCGCGCCCGGCCGGCTTGGTGGTGAAGAAGGGGTCGAAGGCGCGCTCGACCACCTCGGGCGGCATGCCCGTGCCCGAATCCTTCACGGACACGACCACGTAGTCGCCAGCCGTCAGCTCGCCGTCGGCCTGTGCGAGCGTCGCGTGTCGCATGCTGATTTCGATGCGCCCGCCGCGCGGCATGGCGTCGCGGGCGTTGATCACCAGGTTCAGCAGGGCCAGCTCGAACTGGCTGAGGTCGACCATGGCCGCGTGCTGTTCGGCCGCTTCTGGCGGGATGACGAGCTGGGTCGATGGCCCGACGGTCTGCGCCAGCCATTCCTGCATGCCGGCCAGCGTGGCGCCCACGTCCAGTGCGGTGACATTGCCCTGCCCCTGGCGGGAGAAGGTCAGCACGCGGGAAGTCAGGCGCTTGCCCCGGTCGGCCGCGCGCACCGCCTTGTCCACCAGATCATGCAGGCGCGGCTCAGGCGACTGGCGGCGGATGATGTACAGGTAGCCCACCAGCGAGGCCAGGATGTTGTTGAAATCGTGGGCCATGGTGCTGGCCAGTTGCCCCACGGCTTCCATCTTCTGGGCCTGCACCAGCGCGGCCTCGGCGCGCTCGCGCTGCTCGATCTGCTCGCGCAGGCGCTGGTTGGCCTCGTGCAGGTCGCGGGTGCGCTCATCGATGTGCTGCTCCAGCGTGGCGTTGAGCTGGCGCATGGATTCTTCGGCCGCGCGCAGGCGCAGCAGTGCCTTGACGGAGGCCACCAGCTCTTCCGGGTCGATGGGCTGGATCAGGTAGGCATCGGCGCCGCCTTCCAGACCGCGTGCCCGGTCGCTGGCGCTGGTGAAGGTGGCCGAGGTCTGCAGCACCACGGTGCTGGGCCAGCGGGCCTTGATGATGCGGCACACCTCGATGCCGTTGATGTCGGGCAGGCGCACGTCCAGAAGCACCAGATCGGGGCGCAGGGATTCGATCATCTCCAGCCCCTGACCGCCGCTGACGGCATCGACCACCTTGAAGCCCGCATGGCTGAGCGTGCGGTGCTTCGTGTAGCGCGCCACTTCCGTGTCGTCCACATTGAGGATGGTGGGAGGCGCGCTGGTGGTGGTCATCATCCGCTCCTTGCGTGGTGGTCCCGCGCGATGCCCTGCATCAGCGCGGTCAGCCCATCGCGTGAAACATCCTGCTTGAGCACGATGGCATAGGCTCTGGCCAACTGGCGCTTCTGGTCGATGGACAGCAGCTGCGACGTGCACACCACCACCGGGATCGACGCCAACTCGGGCGATCCGGCCAGCCGCTCCAGCACACCGAAGCCGTCCAGCTGCGGCATGGCCAAGTCGAGAAAAATCATATCAGGGCGCTGCAACCCGACGGATTGCAGGGCTGAAAGCCCGTCCGAGGCCTCGCGCACCTCGTAGCCGGCGTCCTGGGCGATGTGGCGCAGCACGTAACGGAAGGCTTCTTCGTCATCCACCACCAGCACGTGGCCGGTTTCGGGGGCGGCCTCGGCGTCGTCCGGCGTGGCGCTGATCACCTGTCCGAAGCGCACGGGCAGCACCAGCTCGAAGGTCGAGCCCTGGCCCGGCTGGCTGGTGGCGCGCACCTCGCCGCCCATCAGCAGCGCCAGGCGGCGTGTGAGCGGCAGGCCCAGGCCGGTGCCGCCCTTCTGCAGGCGCCCGTCCACTTGAGAGGACTCTTCGAAGATGAGCGCGATGTCCTGCGGGTCGATGCCGATGCCCGAATCCCTCACGGAGAACACGATGGTCTGGCGGGCCGGGTCATGCCGGGCCTCGACCAGCACGTGGCCCGTTTCGGTGAACTTCAGCGCGTTGGCGATGAAGTTGCGCAGGATCTGCACCACCTTCTGCTCGTCGGCCAGCATCTCGGGCAATTGCGCGGTGTGGCCGAACAGCAGCTCCACCGCCGGGTTGGTCAGCAGCGGGCGCAGGGTGCCGCGCAGCGAGGCGAAGATGCTGTCCACGGTGAACTCGGTGGCCTTCACGTCCACCTTGCCGGCCTCCACCTTGGCCAGGTCCAGCAGGTCGTTGACCATGTCCAGCAGGCCCTGGGCCGATTTGCGGATGTACTGCACCTGCCGCTCCTGCTCGGGGTTCAGATCGCCATCGACCCGGTCTTCGAGCAGGCGGGTGAGCGCGAGGATGGAGTTCAGCGGCGTGCGGAACTCGTGGCTCATGTGCGAGAGGAAGCGCGACTTGGTGTCGCTCACGCCACGCAGCTGCTCGGCCTTTTCCTCCAGCTCGGAGTACAGCGCTACCACGCCCCGGTTGGTCTCTTCCAGTTCCTGGTTCAGGCGGGCGGTCTCGGCCTGGCGGTCCTGCAGATCGTTCAGGCTCTCGATGATTTCGCGGTTCTGATCCTGCAGCGCGACGATGGGGTCGGCACCCAGGTGGCCCGACAGCAGTTGCGCAATGGCCTGCTGCTCATCCCGTGTGAGCCGCTGCAGCGCGCCCTGCGGTAGGCGGACCGACAGGCGCACGGTGGTGCCTTCGGGCGTGCTGCGGATGTCGAAGTTGTCCACCAGGCGGCGTGCGCTCAGCAGGCCCTTGCCCCGGCCGGGGGCGAAGGCCTTGCGGCCGCCCAGCACGCTGTCCAGGTCATCGATGCCGGGGCCGTCGTCGCTCACCACCACCAGGAAGTTGTGGCTCGGCGCCTGTCCGTCGATCACGAACTCGGCGCGGGCCTGGCTGGCGTAGGAAAAGGCGTTGCGCGTGATCTCGGAGACGGCCGTGGCGATGCGGGTCTGGCTCTGCCGGTCCAGCCCCAGCATCTCGGCGGCCTGGCGGGCGTTCAGGCGGGCGGCGACCACGTCCTCGGCGTTCACCAGGTGCATGGTGCCCAGGGTGATCCAGGTGGCGGGCTTGTCGCTCATGGCCGGCCCGTTCCACAGACCACCACGGTGGCGTCGTCTCGCCCACGGCTGAAGTCCCGGTACAGCGCGCCGGCCAGCAGCATGGGGTGTCGCCACAGCAGTGGCGTGTAGCGCTCGCCCGACCAGCCGGTACCGATGCCATCGGAGTGCATCACCATCAGGGCGTTGTCAGGGCAGGGGTACTCGAAGGACTGCACCTTGCGCGCGTTGTGCCCGGCCGTGCCGTTGAGCGTGACCATGCGGCGCGTCTGGCCCGAAGGCAGCAGCAGCACCCCGGCGATGTTGCCCAGCCCGGCGAAAGACACGGTGGCGCTGCACCAGTCGATGCGGGCCGCGGCCACGGCCCCGCCGCGCGTGTGGCGGATGCCCTGGTGCACGGCGTCCACGATCTCGGCCGGGGGCGCATCGGCGCAGCGACGGAACACGGCCAGCGCGGCGTTGGCGGCCAGCGCGGCCTCGGTGCCATGGCCCAGGCCGTCGATCACGAACACGGTGCGGCCGGCCTCATCCTCGTGCCAGCCCCAGCCGTCGCCGCAGACGTCCTCGCCCGGCATGGGGACCTGCACGGCCCACACGCCAGTATTGCGCAGCACGGGCGGGCGGTGTATGTGCTCGGCCAAGCCTTCGGCGTCGTTGTCGCTGGCGGCCACCAGGCGTGCCCACACCACGGTGCCGACGCCGGGGGTGGAGGCCACGTCCACCGACTGCGCCAGGCGCTGCACGGCGCCCAGGCCCTGGCCACGGGTGCCGGCGGTGGAGTAGCCGTCGGCCATGCAGGCCTGCACGTCGGTCATGCCACGGCCCTTGTCGATGGCCAGCAGGTCCAGGCTGCGGTTGCCCGGGCCGATCACCAGGCGCCCGCCACCGCCGTGCTTGATCAGGTTGGACGACAGCTCGGTGGCTACCAGGGCGGCCTGTCCGGCCGTGACTTCGCCGAAGCCCGCCTCGGTGGCGGCGGCAGAGGCGCGCCGGCGCGCTTCCGCCACCTGGCTGGGATCTGAGACGAGCACTTCGAACATGGTGAACTTACTTCCAGCGTGCCAGCGTGATGCGTGTGCCCTGGCCCGGGCTGGATTCGATCGCGAACTCGCTGGACAGCCGCTTGGCCCCGCCCAGGCCCAGCCCCATGCCGTTGCCGGTGGTGAAGCCGTCGCGCAGGGCCGCGTCGATGTCCTTGATGCCCGGGCCCTGGTCGATGAAGACCAGGCGCACGCCGCGCCGGGGCAGGGTGATGATTTCCAGTTCCACATGGCCGCCGCCGCCGTAGTCCAGCGTGTTGCGGGCCAGCTCGCTGGCGGCGGTGATGATCTTGGTCTGGTCGACCAGGCCCAGGCCTGCCTGCGCAGCCAGGGCGCGCACCTTCTGGCGCACCCTCACCACGTCTTCAGAGCAGCGGATGTCCTGGGTCTCACGCACCGTCGTCTTCTTCGTCGTCGCCGTCGTCGGCACCGTAGGAGGCGCGCTGGCGGATCAGCGCCATGCCACGGTCGACGTCCAGCGCGGTCTTGACGCCGCCCAGGGACAGGCCCAGCTCCACCAGCGTGATGGCCACCGCCGGGCGCATGCCGACCACCACCGTGTCGGCATCCAGGATGCGCGAGACGGCGGCGATGTTGTCCAGCATGCGGCCGATGAAGCTGTCCACGATGTCCAGCGCCGAGATGTCGATCAGCACGCCGCGCGCCCCGGTGGCCACGATCATGTTGGTCAGATCTTCTTCGAGCGCGGTGGCCAACTGGTCGTGCATGTCGACCTGGATGGTGACCAACAGTGCCTTGCCCAGCTTGAGGATGGGGATGCGATCCACGGTGTGAAGCTCCTGTGTCTTCTTGATCGGGATGGGTTACTGCGCCGAAGGTGCGGCGGGTGCGGCACGCACCTTGGTGACGGCCCGGCCCTGGCGGGTCAGCGCCAGCGCGAAGGCGTCGGCCAGCGTGGCCTTGGAGACGACGGACAGCTCCACGCCCAGGTGCACCATGGTCTGCGCGATCTGCGGGCGGATGCCGCTGATGATGCAGTCGGCGCCCATCAGGCGGGCGGCGGCGATGGTCTTGAGCAGGTGCTGGGCGGTCAGCGTGTCCACGGTGGGCACGCCGGTGATGTCGATGATGGCGATCTCGGCGCTTTGCTGCACGATGGATTCGAGCAGGTTCTCCATCACCACCTGGGTGCGCTCGCTGTCGAGCGTGCCGATCAAGGGCAGAGCCAGGATGCCCGTCCACAGCTTGATCACGGGGGTGGAAAGCTCAGAAATCTCTTGCTGCTGGCGCACGATCAGGGCTTCGCGGGTGCGCTGGTAGGCCTCGACCGTGAACAGGCCCAGGCGGTCGAGCAGCAGGCCGATGGACCAGTTGGTTTCCAGCGCGGCGGCGGCGTTGTCCTTGCTGTGGCGCTGGAAGATGTCGAACAGCGGTTGCTTGAGCGAGAAGATGAAGACGGCGGTCTCGCGCGGCGAGAAACCCTGCTCGGCCCGGCTGGCGGAAATCTCGCTCAGCAGGTCGCGCACGGGGCCGAAGGCGGCTTCATCGACGTTGGTGGCGCCGGCATCCAGCGCCTGGCGCAGGGCGGCCAGAAAGCCCTTGCACTGGGTCGTCAACTCACCTTCGCGGATGCGGCCGCTGTGCAGGGCGCCATCGTCCTTCAGGCGCTGGCCCCACTCGGACAGGATCTCGGCCTCGTGGGCGGTGAGAAGCTTGGATACGACCTGGCTGCCTGCCTTGACCATGGGGAATGCTCCGCTCTTGTTGAGCGGCCATTCTAGGGGGCGGTCAAGGCAGGTTTGAGCCTTTTGGACGGTTGACGAACACAAATACTTGCGCTTGTGAGGGGACGTAGCGACGGCTTGTAAGGGGGCGCCTACAGGTGCTGTAGTTCAGCGCGTGCGGGGACTGCCAAGGTGTGGCTTTTCGCTTGGGGAGGCCGGTTGGGGATGCAGGCTGCGTTGCTGTGTCGCGCGACACCATTTGGCGAGGCGCGGCACCAGGTTCGGGCACTAACGTGGGTTCACGCTTCGCGCTGCCCTTTCTCCTGCTCTTGCCAAGTGCTCCTTCAACGCCACAGGCTCCAGCACTTCGAAATCCACATCGAAGGCCAGCAGCCAGTAGGCCAGGCGATCGAGCGCATGGGCGCCGCATTGCAGCAGGCACCGCTCGTCATCGATCGCGTCGAGCAGGCCGTAGGCAGCCGGTATGCGCTGGGCCATCGCTTCGCGGGGCGCGTGCAGCACGATGCGTGCTTGCGTGGGATAGGGCGACACGGCCAGTGAACGCGACACAAAGGCCTTGAGGTCACCGCCTTGCGGGCCAGGGCGCGGGGCGAAATGGGCGCCGATGGTGGCCGGTGTCTGGATGCGGTCGAGGCGAAAGGTGCGCCAGTCCTCTCGCCCACGGTCCCAGGCCACGAGGTACCAGCGGTCGCCTGTGTGGACCACACCTTGCGGGTCCACCCAGCGTTCACTCGCGGTCCCGCGGATGTCGGTATAGGTGAAGCGCACGCTGAGCTGGTCGCGGCAGGCGCCGGCCAATGCCGCGAGCAGGGATGCGTCGATGACCGGCCCGACGCTGTCGAGCGGGGTGATGGTGGTGCGCAAGGCGTCTGCGCGTTTGCGCAGGCGAGCGGGCATCACTTGCTCGAGCTTCACGATGGCGCGCAATGCGGTCTCTTCGATGCCGCTCACCGATCCCGAGGCGGCAGTGCGCAACGCGATGGTCACGGCCAGGGCCTCGTCGTCGTCCAGCAGCAATGGGGGCAACACCTGGCCGGGGCGGAAGGCATAGCCACCGGCCACGCCGCTGCTGGCCTCGATGGGGTAGCCCAGCTCGCGCAGGCGGTCGATGTCGCGCCGCAGGGTGCGGGGGTGGATCTGAAGCCTTTCGGCCAGCTCCGCGCCAGCCCAGTGGCGGCGGGCTTGCAGCAGAGAAAGCAAGCGCAGCAGGCGGGATGACGAGGTGAGCATGCGATGCACTCTAGCTCACATCGAGGGCGGATTCTGTCCGCAATGCTGCCTACAGTGAGCCCCATCAACCCACCCGTGACCCCCGTCACCCAGCTCAAGGAGAAACCCATGTCCCAGCCTCAATCCATCGTTCTGTACTGGCACCCCATGTCGAGCGCCACGCCGGTGGCCTGCGCCTTGGCCGAACTCGGTGTGCCGCACCAGCGCGTGAAGGTCGACATCAAGGCCGGCGAGCAGCACAAGCCGGCGTATCTGGCCCTCAACCCGAATGGCAAGGTGCCCACGCTGACGGTGGATGGCGCACCCATGTTCGAGGCGCTGGCGATCCAGCTCTGGCTGGCCGAGGCGTACGGCGTGGCCAAGGGGCTGTGGCCCGCCGCAGGCACGCCCGAGCGGCTGCAGGCGATGTCGTGGTGTACCTGGGCCTACGTGACCTATGGCGCAGTGCTGGTGCGCCTGCAGGTGGCCACGCTGGGCGACGAGGCGCTGCGCAGTGCGGCGCATGCCGACGCTGCGCGCGAGGGGCTTGATGGCCTGCTGCGCCTGCTGGACGAGCGGCTCGCGACGCAACCGTGGATGCTGGGGGATCGCTACTCGATGGCCGATCTGCTTGTGGCATCCGTTATCGGGTACAGCGTGTTCATCGGCGCGCCGGTGGCCCAGCATGCACACGTGCAAGCCTGGCTGGGCAAAGTGCAGGCGCGGCCAGCAATGAGCGCTGAGGGGTGAGCGTGCGTTTCAGCCAGCCTCTTCACGCGCCACACAAGGCCTTCACTCGCGGAATCAACGTCTCCCCCACCCGCAGTGACTCTTCCCGATACGGCGTATCCGACAGGATGAAGTGCGTGATGCCAAGCCGCTGATACGCCGCCAGCGCCTGCGCCACCTCATCGTGCGAGCCCACCAGCCAGGTCGTCGCTGCACCACCGCCGCCGACCTTCCCAGGTTTCGTGTACAGGCAGGTGTCCAGCACATCCCCCCGCTCGGCCAGATCGAGCAGGCGCTTTTGGCCCACCGCTGCTGCGGTGTGCCAGTTGGCGATCCAGTCCTGGCCATGCTTGGCGAAGTGATCCACCTTCTCTTCGGCCACGGCCCAGGCCTCCTCGCTGGTGTCACGCACGACCGTGGTGATGCGCAGCCCGAATTCCAGCGGCTTTTCACGCTCCGCCGTGGCGGCGAGCTTCTTGAGCCGTGCGATGCGTTCCTCGATCCCGGCCAGCGGCTCGCCCCAGAACAACTGCACATCGGCCTCGGCCGCGCCGGTCCGCTCGGCCGCTTCGGAGGCGCCACCGAAGAACAGGGTAGGGTGCACGCGCGGGCCGTTCACATAGGGGCGTGGCGTGATGGAGGCGTTCTCGACGCTGTAGTGCTCGCCCCTGAAGGTGACGCGCTCTTCGGTCCACAGCCTGCGTACCAGCCGCATGAACTCTGCGGTACGGGCATAGCGGGCAGGCTGATCCACCTCGGTGTCGCCATAGGCGAGCGGGTTGTCCTGCCCGGTGACGATGTTGACCAGCAGGCGGCCCTGGCTCAGCGCATCGGCGGTGGCCGCCGCCGTGGCGAACTGCGCAGGTGACCAGTACCCGGGGCGCACCGCGACGATGGGCTGCAGCGTGGCGGTGCGCGCCAGGAGTGCCGTGGCCACCACGAAGGCATCCGGCCGGCCCCAGCCAGCGCCGATCAGCGCGCCTGTCCAGCCGCCTTGCTCCACGCTGCGGGCGATGGCCGTGGAGTGATCCAGGCTGCCCCAGCCCTCGGCATTGGTGTCACCACGGTGACCCGGCTGGATGACGTTGGGGATGTACCAGTGGAAGTCGATCGGCATGGCGCAAGTTGGCGGGGGCTACGGAGGCAGCGCTTCACAACAAGAACCGCTGCTATCCCGGAAACTATAGAAGCAGGTGCCGTTCACCCCATCTCAGGGATTCGCATTTGGTTATGAGGAAAATGCCGGTGTGTCATTGGCAACGTGCTTGGAGCACGGGCGTGGCATCGAGACCCCATGAAGCCGGCGGCATCGGCTGTCCATCACCATGAAGGTCAGCGACAGGATCACCACCGAAGCCGCCGAGCAGCAAGAGCACCAACGCATGCCTTGTGTCACTGCCGTGCCCGGCAGATGGCTCGAACGGCCCATGTGGCGCCGAGCAATGGCCACCTCAGGACCATGCAAGCCTCATCGGTCTGCTGAAAGACCCCTGTCCAGCGGAAGGACATCGAGCGTCATGCGGGGGCTGGGTGCGAGAAGCCTGGCTGTCCCATGGTGAACGCCGTGGCATACGATCCACGCGGTGCCATAGCGATCAACGAGTCCACCCGCCAATTCGGCCCAGCGGGTCTCACCCATGGGCGTCGTGATCTGTCCATCCAGTGCCAGGCGCCGATACAGGCGCCAAGCTTCATCACCGTCTCCCACGCAGAGCATCAGTGCGACGTGGTCGTGGGCATCGGCTTCCATGCCACCGTCGTGCCCCGTCAAGGTCCGGCCTTCCACGCGGAGTACCGCCAATTCGACGGCAGGGCCGGGCGCCCCGAGAAGGCAGACCTCCTCGACGCTGCCGCTGAGGATTTCGGCATAGTGCTCAAATGCTTCCAGGCATCGACCTCTGAACGTGAGGTGGCAGAGGGTGCGGTCCATGGCAGGCTCCCAGCAAGACGATGCCTCGATTGAAGCCGCCAAGCGTGACGGGCCTGCATGCCCGACCATGAGCGTATCGGCCTCTGCAGCCACATCGGCCACAGGCCCCTGTGATCGCCGTGCGGACGTGCGCTGGCATCCGGCGACACGCGCGGGCGCCACTGGTCCGTTCGGCCCAGCTCGAGTGAGGGGGGTTCCAGTGCTGCCGGCCTGGCTCTCACATGAACCGGGTCTTCTGCGAACGGGTGCTTGCGCGCAGACTCTGCTCAGTTGTCCTCGACAAGGAGCCGTCATGACACAGCAGCCCTCATCCGCCTCCCTGGTTCACACCCGCACGGTGAAAGGTCAGGCCGCGGTGCTGGCCTCGGCACCGGATCTGAATCCACTGCGCACCAAGCTGCTGCGCATGGTCAACGGGTTCACTCCCACCGAATGGCTGATCCACTTGTTGTCGAGCGACCAGCGCGTGCCAGACAACCTGGTCAGCGATCTGGAGCGAGATGGTTTGATCGCCCGGATCGACTGAGGCTGATCGACAGCCCGCTTCGGCATCTAGAGGATGACGTAGTCGATGGGCTTGAAGCTGCTGTTGTTGGACCCTTCGGCTGAACACGCTGTCAGACCGCAGATCAAATCCATTTCGGCGCGCAACTCGATGTAGTCGCCGGCCTTGGAGGTCGGTACATCCACGCTGAGGCGGCCGCCCTCATGGATGTTGACGTTCATGAAGATGTTGAACGTGGTGCCGATCCGTGTCGAGTCGATGCCGAAGGGCTCCAGCGCCAGTCGCAGGTTCTCGAAGCAACTGGGATGGTGCCCCACATGCTTGTAGAGGATCTTGAACATTTCCGGGCTGCAGGGCGTCAGCAGGAAGTCGTGCTTCCGGACGGTGTCCTTGACGATCGTGAACATCACCTGGCTGTCATTCGAGTACAGCGGGTCGCCTTCGGTCAGGTAAATCTTGCTGGCGTAGTCTAGGCTGCGCCCGGAAGACAGCGCACAGCCGAAGTCGCCTTGCTTCACGGCGAAGAGATCGGCCACCTGTTCGCCCATGGGGTCGATCACCCGCAGTACCTGCCCTTTGCGCAACTTGAAGCCCGTGCCGCTTTGCGGCGGGATGCGCGTGGTTTTCCTGTTGAGGACATCGACATCGGCGGCTGTTTCGATCATGCTGTTTCCTCTTGGTGGGCTTGGTGCTGGAAGGGGCAGCGCCAGTCGGTCGTGACGGCCCGCCCCGCGTATTGGCGAGCCTCCGACGTGCTGCCGAAATCGTCCAGCATGGGATTGATGGTGCCCTGGCAGGCGATGTCACGTTCGCGTATGGCCTTTTGCAGCTGGCCGTACTTGCCGTTGAGGCGCAAGGCCTCGAATTGGTCGTGGCCGTTGAACACGAGACAGGACTCACCGGCTGTGCGCCGCGCCATGCGCGATGCGCAAGGGTTCAGGCCGACCACGTAGAACGCACGCCCGCCGATGCTGAAGGAGAACTTCGGGCTGACGGGATCCTTGCTCACGTTCTGGTCCCAGTCGAAATACCGGGCGTCCACCGCGTGCATGCCCTGCAACTGGCGCCACAGCAGGTTCTCGAAGTGTTCTTCGGTGAGGACCTGCGGGCCTCGGAATGCAGCGATGAAGCTGGTGAAGGGCTGGCTGCCCGACGTGAACTCGTGGCTGAACTCGTAGAGATCGTGGCACAGGCCCATGGCGGCCTCAGGCGTACCCAGGTCATCGTAGATGCCGAGGCGGTATGTCTTCCTGTTGAGCACGGAGCGCGCGGCCACGCAGGCGAAGTCAATTCCCATCAGCTTGCCGATCAGGCGGTTGTGGATGGCTGCCGCATCCGGGGGGCATGCACGCAGGGGATCCAAGCCATGCTTCAGCCGATGGTTCTCCGGGGCGAGATAGCAACTCTTGGATGTGGCTGAGGCGTCATCGTGCAGGGGGTTCCAGGGGCGGACGTCGGTGGTCCACTGGCGGGTCGGGCCGCGCCCTGCGGTTGGTTGGGAGTAGGGGCAGTGTGTTCGATTTGTAGTCTGCAGGGCGGCTGGCATGGGGTGGCTATGGTTGACGTCGATGCCCCATATCGGCATTCGGCGTACCAGTCAGCCGCCGCCGACGGCCACCGCCAGCCCTGTCCCACGGCGGAAAGGCCGGTTGTCTGTCAGCCGCTGCCCAAAGCAGCCAGACCCGCTGCGGTGGCAGTCAGGAACGAGAGGCAGGGTGCTGTGCCGCTCCTTGGAGTGCACGTGCCAGCTCGTTCAGGTCATACGGCTTTCTCAACACCAGCACATCGGTCTCAGGCGCCTTGGCGCTGTAGCCCGTGGCAAGAACGACCGGAATGGGCGGTGTTTGAGCGGCACACCATTTGGCCAGGTCAAAGCCATTGGTGAAGCCGGGCATCACCACATCGCTGAAGACGACATCGAAGCGCCCTCCTTGCTGGATGCGCCCTTTGGCCTGGTCGGCTGTGATGCATTGGGTGACGGTGTGGCCCATGGCCTCGATGGCGGGGAGCACCACCGACGCGACCAGGGGGTCGTCCTCGACCATCAGTACCCGCAGCGCGCGAGGCGACTCGGGTTTGTCGGCCTCGCGGCTTGGCCGAAGGGCCGCTGGCAGCACCGACGATGGGAGGAACATCTGTACCGTGGTGCCGCTGCCAGGCTCGCTGATGATGTTCACGCTGCCGCCGGATTGGCGGGTGAATGACTGAACCTGCGGCAGGCCCAGGCCCGAGCCGGAGCCGACGGGTTTGGTGGTGAAGTAGGGGTCGAAGGCCTTCTGCAGGGTGTCCTCGTCCATCCCCGGCCCTGTATCGCGCACTTCCAGCACAACCAGCTGTGGCGATGCCTGGGCTGACGATGGGAGGCGCGAGCCGGCATCGAGGGCGGCGCGGATCCTGATCTCGCCCTTGCCTTGCATGGCATCGCGCGCATTGAAGATCAAGTTCAGCAAAGCAAGTTCGAGCTGCGTGGGGTCCACGAACACAGCGGGCAGCTTGGGGGCCACTTCGGCGTGGATGAGAACGTTCGGGCCTGCGGCCTTGCTGGCCAGCTCGCATATCCGCAGAAGGAAATCGTTCAGATCGACCGACGTCGGCTCGAGCTTCTGGGCCCGCCCGAAGGCCAGCATCTGCTTGACCAGCCCCGAGGCCTTTCCTGTAGCGCGCGATGCCGCGTCCAGCATCCGGCGTGGGGGCCCTTCAGGGATGTTCGGCGTCAGCATGTGAAGCGCCGCGCTGATGGTCTGAAGCAGGTTGTTGAAATCGTGCGCTACGCCGCCGGCCAGGCGCCCCAAGGCCTCACGCTTTTGCGCCTCGGCCAGCTTCTGCTGGACGTCTGCCGTGCGGGCAACGGCATCGGTGACCCTGACTTCCAGAACGTGGGCCGCCTCGGTAGTGCGAAGACCCGCCTCGCGCAAGGCCTTGGCCACTTGGTCGGCCTCCAGGATGCCGGTCTTCTTGAGGTCAGGAATGCGCTCCTTGCCAAGCTCGTCCGCGGCCTCCTTGAGTTGCAGGATCGGTTCACTGATGCTGCGGGCGACGTAGAAGGCGAAGAGCAGACTCAAGCCCAGCAGCATGACGGCCAGGCCGACCGCCTTCATCGCTGCCATCCGTGCCTCATGGTTCAGCGCGGCCTCCGGCACAGCCACGATCGTGTACCACCCGTAGCGGTTGGGGCTGCTGAGGTAGGTGAGCGAGGGCACCTTGTCCAGTGTCATGCTTCGCTCGAAGCCGGCTTTCTTGGTGCGCGCGCGCCGCCTGATGTCTTCCGTGGCGCCGGTGCCGCGCCATTTGGAGGCTTCCCTGCTGCGCGACATCACGCGCATGTCATGGTCCATGATGGCGATGACGGCGTCGTGCGGCGGTGCCTGCTTCGCCACGGCGGCATCCAGCACATCAGGCTTGAAGGCCACCATCAGGTTGTAGTCGACCGGGCTGGATGCTTGCGCCGACACGACGCCGATGAACGGTTTCTGGACGATGGGGCCTCTGGGGTTGAAGTAGATGCTGTCGCCGTCCAGCAGCCACTTGGGCGCTGTTGGCAAGGGAATGGAGAGTGCAGGGTCATACGGCATGGCCGTGCTGAGGATCTGACGTCCGGGTGTGAGCACAGAGACCCAGCTGTCGGTATCGCGTGTGGCGCGAGAGGCTTCCGTGTAAAACCGTTCCAGATCGTTGAACTGCAACGCGGTGGAAGAGCTGAGCGTGCGGGCCATCACGTGGCGCTTGTCGAGCTCGCGCTCAACGATGACCACCAGCCCGTCGGCGAGCCGCTGCACATCGTCCAGCGCGGAGCTTTGCAGATCGATGTAAGCCGTGCGGGCGACGATGCCGATGGCCATTGCCGAAGGCAGCCAGGCGGCAAATACCAGCCACAGGAGTCGACTTTGAATTCTCACGGGTGTAACGCTCGGTGAAGAACCTAGCCTAACACTTGGAGACATCTGCACTGTGTAGGGGAATGCTGACAAGAACATGCGCGTCGCCCGATTGAACCGACAGGGTGCGTGCGCGAGCATCCGCCAATGCACGCAAGGAGACAGCATGAGCCACGACCAAGCAACGCAGAGGCCACTTTTCAAGAGTGAGGCCAGCATCGATGTCCATCAAATATTCGACTTGGTGTGCTGGGCCCGTCACTTTGGTGTGGCACAGCAGCAGGTGCGAGACGCGGTGAAGGCGGTAGGGACCTGCGTGTCGGATGTGGCTTTCTACTTGCAGGCCCGCAAGGCGGCTTGATCCATTGGTACAAACTGACACCAAACCGTTCTCAATACCTGTGCGCCGGTATCCGATACCTTGATGACGTAGCAGGAGAAGTGGAAAGTGAACGGACGCCGCAGTGTCATATTGAAAGTTGATGACAAGGACGCGCAGGTCCTGGCCACTGAGGTGGCGCCGGGCCGCTGGACCTGGGTCATCCGCGTGGATGGCGAGGAGCCCGTGAGTTGCGATGCACCGCATCCCAGCGGGCAGATTGCGATGAGCGAGGCGCTCGACGTCGTGCGGGCTCGTGCCCGCTCAGGGGCGGCGGTCCACTGCCTGCCGTTTGAGCCAGGCTCCATGGAGCGCTACGCCTTCGTGCGGCATTGAGCGCAAGCCAGGCGGATGTCGAAATCCTGAGGACTGCTTCGTCGTAGGCTGTGAGGGCTCTTTCCTCGGCACCCAAAGGATCGACCATGTCCAGCAACGCCGCGACCAACACCGTTCACCTTCACCGCGTCATCCGCGCCACCCCGGATCGCATCTACCGTGCCTTCCTGAACCCCGATGCCTGGGCCAAGTGGCTGCCGCCGCACGGCTTCATCGGCAAGGTGCACCAGATGGATCCCCAGGTGGGCGGCAAGTATCGGATGTCATTCACCAACCTGACCACGCAGCAGAGCCACACCTTCGGTGGTGAGTACCTTGAACTCATCCCCAACGAGAAGCTGCGCTATACCGCCGTGTTTGATGATCCGAACCTGCCCGGCGCCATGCAGACTACGGTGACGCTCGAGGTTGTGTCCTGCGGTGTCGAGCTCAAGGTGGTGCAGGAGGGCATCCCCAGCGCCATCCCGGCCGAAGGCTGTTACCTGGGCTGGCAGGAATCACTGCAGTTGCTCACGCAACTGGTCGAGCCCGAAATTTCGGGTTGAACACCGGGGCGCCATCTACTTTACTGCGACGCATTGCGGATGAGCTGGTGATAAAAGCGCACCAGCTCCATGAGGTTGGCTGTCGAGATCCGCTCGTTGGTGCCATGAAAGCGCGGCAGATCCTCCGGCTTGGCCCGCACGGGCGAGAAGCGGTAGATGTGCTCGCTGATCGGCGCGAAGTGGCGTGAATCGGTCGCGCCGATCATCAGGCCCGGCGCCACGACGGTGCCCGGAAACAGTGAACGCACCGTCTGGTTGAGCAACTGGTACGAGGGCGATTGCGTCGGTGAGATGGGCGAAGGCTCGGCACTGCCGGGCAGCGCGACCAGCTCGAAGCCATCACCGGCTTTTGATTTCACGTGCGCCATCACGTGCTCACGCGTGTCGCCCGGCAGCAGGCGGAAGTTCACCGTGGCGTGGGCCTCGCCCGGCAGCACGTTGTCCTTCTCGCCCGCGTGCACCACCGTCAGGGCCGTGGTGGTGCGCAGCATGGCGTTGGTGCTGGCCTTCTTCTCGAGCTGGCGCTGCACCACAGGGCCCAGCAGCCACAGGTTGGACAAGGCCACGCGCTGGAAGCCGCTCATCTCGGGCGCGATGGTCTCGAACATCTCGCGGGCCACGCCGCGAAGGCCAGCGGGGAGTTGTTCGCCATCCAGGCGGCGCAGGGTGGCGCTCATCATCGTGATGGCGCCTTCGCCCTGCGAGGGCATGGACGAATGCCCCGGTGTGGCCGTGGCCTTGAGCTCCACGGAGAGGTAGCCCTTCTCGGCGATGCCGATCAGCGCCACGGGCTTGTCCAGGCCGGGCATCACGCCCTCGGTGATCAGCAGGCCTTCATCGATCACGAAATCGAGTTTGACGCCCCGCTGCTGCAGCACCTTGACGACCTCTGCCGCCCCCCGGGTGCCGCCGACTTCTTCGTCGTGCCCGAACACGAGGTAGATGGTCTGGCGGGGCTGGAAGCCCTCGGTGATGAGCTGTTCGATGGCGCTCAACTGGGACACGAGGTTCGACTTGTCATCCCAGGCGCCTCGGCCCCACACGAAGCCGTCCTTCACGATGCCGTCGAATGGGGCTTCCTGCCAGTTCGATTCGGTGCCCGGGGCGATGGGCACGACATCCTGGTGTGCCATCAGCGCGATGGGTTTGGCGTTCTTGTCTGTGCCCTCCCAGGTGTAGAGCAGGCTGTAGTTGGAGACAGTCTCGCGCTTGAGCGTGGCATGCACGCGTGGGAAACGCTGCGCCAGGAACTCATGGAACTGCCTGAACTGGTCGGCCGACGCGTCTGGGTTCTTGCGGTCGGCGATGGTGCGCAGGCGCACGGCACCAGCCAGCGCCTCGATGACGGCCGGCTCGTTCACCGTGATGGCGGGCGCGGGCGCGACGTCGAGCTGGCGCGAGCCCTGGCGGGCGGTGTTGATGGCTACCGCCACCACCAGGATCAGCAGCAGGGCGGCCCCTGCCTGGGCCAGACGCTTGAACAACCGTGTGGGCTTGGAGGTGTGGGTTCTCATGGGGGCAGCAAGGTGGCGACGTGCGCAGTATGCGCCCGCGCGGCTTGGCAAGGCACCTCATGGTTTGCGCTCAGGCAGCGCAAGGGCCGTGATGAGCAGCCCCTGCGCCGATGCGTGGAAGTCGGAGCCTGCGCTGGCATGAAAGCGTGAAGGCCACCATTTGGCCAGTTGGGTACGCAGCGCCCAAGGCTGCACCCACTGAGGCAGCTCTGGAAACTGGCGTCCGCCTGCCCAGCCCCCGTCCGGCTGCTGAGCCTGGTAGACACGGTGCAGCCACACGGCTTTGAGCTGCTCGGGGCGGCCTTGCCACATCAGCATCATCACGCGCTGGAAGTAGGCGTCCTTGACCACCACGTCCCATTGCATCTGGTGCTCGATGTCTTGTAGAAGGGCACGTGCCAGTGGTGGGAGCATGTGCTGTGGTGCACAGGCCATGCGCGCCATCAACATCACGCCTGCGAGCTGGTGTGTTGTGCAGGCCGGGTCGTCCAGGATCACCTGGGTGAGCATAGGCTGGCACAGTGCTGGTGCCAGGAAGGCGCGGGTATCGCCCTCTGCCAGTGCCACGGGCTCGCAGGTGACGGCGTGGTACAGAAAGCGTTGATAGGGCTCCAGTGCGTCCAGCGGCACGATGTGTCGCAGCGTGTCGGCCTTGGGGTCCATCATGTGCCACCATGGCAGACGGTTGATGCCATCCTGGGTGGCCACGGCGCGGTGACGAAGCAGCAGGGCCCTCAAGTCAGGGTCGTTGGTGCGTTGCGCTGCGGTTTGAACGAACCACCACAAGGCCATGTTGCTGTCTCGCAGAAGCTCTGTCTCGTGGGCACGCATCCATGCAACGGCCCGCCTGAAAGCCTGCTGACGTTCCGCCTCGGTGTTAGGGGGCACGTCGCGGTTGCCCAGCCAGAGGGCCAATGCAGCCAGGCTGACGGCGATGAGCCCGACGAACAGCACGGCGCTCACACTCCGCCGCAGCCAACGGTTCTTCATGATGTTCCCTGTGTGATGTGGTGCACTGCACGCAGTGTCGTGCGTGGATTTTCCCACGCGTAGAAGAAAATAGGCACCTCTCCCAGCTGCCTGCCCCACCTCCGATGAACATCGCCCGCCTCCGTGCCGAAGTCCTGGCCGGATTGACGACCTCCTTTGCCCTGGTGCCCGAATGCATCGCCTTCGCGCTGGTGGCCCAGCTCAACCCGCTGATGGGCCTGTACGGGGCCTTCATCATCTGCACGATCACGGCGCTGCTGGGCGGCCGGCCGGGCATGATTTCCGGCGCAGCCGGCTCCATGGCCGTGGTGATCGTGGCCCTGGTGGTGCAGCATGGGCCGCAGTACCTGCTGGCCACGGTGCTGCTGGGCGGGCTCCTGATGATCCTGTTCGGGGCCTTGCGCCTGGGCAAGCTGGTGCGCATGGTGCCGCACCCGGTGATGCTGGGTTTCGTCAATGGCCTGGCCATCATCATCGCGGGGGCCCAGCTGGAGCACTTCAAGGCCGGCGAGCACTGGCTGCAGGGGCCGGCCCTGTGGCTGATGCTGGGCCTGGTGGCGCTGACCATGGGCATCGTGTACGTGCTGCCCCGCTTGACGCGGGCCGTGCCGCCGGCGCTGGTGGCCATCCTGGGCGTGGGCCTGCTGACCTACGTGCTGCAACTGCCTACCCGCACGCTGGGGGACATGGCCCACATCGCGGGTGGCCTGCCCACCCTGGCCTGGCCCGAGGTGCCCTGGACGCTGGACACCTTGCGCATCATCGCGCCCTACGCCGTGCTGATGGCCATGGTCGGCCTGCTGGAAACACTGCTCACGCTGAACCTCACGGACGAGATCACCCAGACCCGGGGGCGCACCAACCGTGAGTGCGTGGCGCTGGGGGCAGCCAACATCGCCTCGGGTCTGGCGGGTGGCATGGGGGGCTGCGCCATGATCGGCCAGACCGTGATCAACCTCAACTCTGGCGGGCGGGGGCGCCTGTCCGGTGTGGTGGCGGGCGTGATGATCCTGCTGTTCGTGTTGTTCCTCTCGCCGCTGATCGAAAAGATCCCGCTGGCGGCCCTCGTGGGGGTGATGTTCGTGGTGGCGCAGCAGACCTTTGCGTGGGGCTCACTGCGCGTGTTCAACAAGGTGCCCCGCAGCGATGTGCTGGTGATCGTGGCCGTGACGGTCATCACCGTGTTCACCGACCTGGCCACCGCCGTGTTGCTGGGTGTGGTGATTGCGGCGCTGAACTTCGCGTGGCAGCACGCGCGTGAGCTGTACGCCGACCAGCATGCCGAGCCCGATGGCAGCAAGCTCTACCTGGTGCACGGCACGTTGTTCTTCGCCTCGGTCAAGCCTTTCCTGGGCCTGTTCGATGCGGCGGGTGATCCGCCTCAGGTGACGCTGGACTGCCGCCACCTGAGTTTTGTGGATTACTCGGCGATCGAGGCGCTGCGCACCCTGCGTGAGCGCTATGAGCGGGCAGGCAAGCATCTGCGGGTGGTGCATCTGTCGGAGCGCTGCCGGCAGTTGCTGCGCCGCGCCGGCCTGCCGCACGGCGTTTGAGCCGCAGGTAGGCCATCAGATCGCGCCCACGCTGCCCGTCACCGGAAGCACGATGCCCGTGATGTAGCCCGCGCATGCGGGCGCGGCCAGGAACACATAGGCTGGTGACAGCTCTTCCGGGTGGGCCGCACGCTTCATGTCCGTCTGCTTGCCGAAGTCCTTGACCTTGTCGGCGGGCGAATCCGCGGGGTTCAGTGGCGTCCACACCGGCCCGGGCGCCACGGCATTCACGCGGATGCCCTTGTCGATCACGCTTTGCGCCAGTGACTTGGTAAAGGCGTGGATGGCACCCTTGGTGGTGGCGTAGTCCAGCAGTTGGGCATTGCCGCGCAGGCCCACCACCGAGCCGGTGTTGATGATGCTGCTGCCTTCGCGCAGGTGGGGCAGGGCGGCGCGGGCCATGACCATGTAGCCGATGATGTTGGTGCGGAAGGTCTCGTCCAACCGCTCATCGGTGATGTCTTCCAGCGAGGCGGCATGCTCCTGAAAAGCAGCGTTGTTGACCAGGATGTCAAGCTTGCCGAAGGTCTTGGCGGTTTGCTCGATGGCCTGCTTGCAGAAGGCCGAATCCTTCACGTCACCAGGGATCAGCACGCAACGGCGCCCCTCGGCTTCCACCGCCTTCTGGGTGTCCAGCGCGTCGTGGTGCTCGCTGAGGTAGACGATGGCCACATCCGCCCCTTCACGGGCGTACAGCACGGCCACAGCGCGCCCGATGCCCGAATCGCCGCCGGTGATCAGGGCCACCATGTCCTGCAGCTTGCCGCTGCCTTTGTAGTCCGGCGCGCGGTAGCGGGGCTGCAGATCCAGCTCGGCCTCGCTGCCAGGCTTGCGTTGGTGCTGGGCCGGTAGTTCGGTCGGCTGTGGCCGTGCTCCGGCCTGGATGCCTCCCTCGCGCTTGCCGGACTTGGCCTTGGGCTGTGCGGCATCCTTTCGATCCTGCGCCTGCTGGATGCGGCGCTGGCTGTCTTCGGTGGATTCCGGGCCTTGTTTTCGGTCGATGGTGGTAGGCATGGTGGGCTCCTCTGCAGGGGTGGTCCGATGCGCTTTCTGAGCAGGCGGTGTGCCCGCGTGCAATCCGTGGCCACCGGGCCGCCCATGAAAGGTTTGCCGTAAAGATGGTGTGGAGACATCTGGCCCGCCAGGGTGGGGTGGGCAGTCGAGAGGTACATTGACAGCATGAGCTCCAGACATTCGACGCCTATCACCTTGGTGCCATCGTGGGCCGTGCCCTTCAAGCCCGCGCTGCTGGCCGTGGCCGTGCTGGCGGGCTGCGCGTCAGGCCCTTCCACGACGCCGGTCAGCACGCCTTCTTCCGCGGCACAGCCCGCCTTGCCAGAAGTGGCTGCCGAGGCCTTGACCGAACAGCGCTTTGCCCAATGGGTGGCCGCATTCCGAGCATCCGCGCGCGCCGCCGGCATTGATGACGCCACGCTGGACGCGACGCTGAACAACGTCCAGCTGCACCACCGCGCCGTGGTGGCCGACCGGGCACAGCCCGAGTTCACGCGCACGTTCTGGGAATACCTGGACGGCGTGATCACCGAGCGCCGTGTGAGCAACGGCCAGCAAAAACTGCTGGAATTGCGTGACCAGGCCGATGCCGTGAATGCGCGCTATGGCCTGCCTGGCCCGGTGCTGATGGCCGTGTGGGGCATCGAGAGCAACTTTGGCGGCAACTACGGCAATGTGCCGGTGTTCGATGCCTTGAGCACCCTGGGGTTCGAGGGCCGGCGCGAGGCCTGGGCCAAGACCGAGCTGATGGCGGCGCTCAAGATCGTGCAGCGTGGCGACATCGATCCGGGCCGCATGGTCGGCTCCTGGGCCGGGGCCATGGGGCAGACCCAGTTCATGCCCACTTCCTACCTGGCCTACGCGGTGGATGCCGATGGCGACGGGCGCCGCGACATCTGGGGCAGCATGCCCGACGTGCTGGCCTCCACCGCCAACTTCCTGGCCCGCTCGGGCTGGCGTGCCGAAGAGCCCTGGGGCGTGGAAGTGCAACTGCCGGTGGGCTTTGATCCGGCGCGTGCGGACCCGGCGGTGCGTCAGGCTTCGGCACAGTGGGCCGACGAGGGCGTGCGCACCATGGATGGCTCTGCCTTGCCGGCCATGGCCGACGCGATGTTGCTGCAGCCTGCGGGCGCTCGGGGACCGGCGTTTCTGGTGGGACGCAACTACCGCGCCCTGCTGCGTTACAACAATTCGATGAGCTATGCGCTCACGGTGGGCCTGCTGTCGCAGCGGATCGCCGGTGGCCTGCCCGTGCAGGGCGCCTGGCCACGGGATCTGCGGGCCCTGACCCGGGGCGAGATGATCGCGCTGCAGACGGCCTTGAACCAGCGAGGCTTCGACAGTGGTGCGCCCGACGGGCAAATGGGGCCGGCCACGCGCGGCGCCTTGCGCGCCTTCCAGCGCAGCGCCGGTCTGCCGGCCGACGGCTTCCCGACGGAAGCGCTGTTGAGACTGGCTCAACAGTCGCCTTGACGGTGTCGGGTCACCAGAGACGGCCCTTGCTCAACCTTTGCGCAGGCGGCGCCGAATGATGCCTGCGAGCATGGCCGCTCCGAGCAGGCTGTACGCCATGGTGCCGGCCTCGGGCACGGCGCCGGCCACGACGGTGCGGGTGAAGCCACAACTGTTCATCGCATCCCAGGTGCAAGCCCTGTAAGACGAACCAATCGGGCCCCCCATGTTCGCGCTGAGATACAAGCCGTTGGCCGACAGTCCTGTCAGGTTGAGCTGAAAGCTGGGAATAAGCGAGAACACGTAGGTGCCGGGGAGCACCGGGCTCGTGGGTACAAAGCGCCCGACCCGGAAATCGCCCGTATGCAGCGTGGTGCCGACGACATTGCTGGAGAACCCCTGAGGATCGTCCCAGCCCGATGAGACGAATTCGTAGCCGAACTCGTCGCAGGAGCCGCATGAATAGCCGGTCGAGATGGACACACCGGTGAGGCTGGCGAAAGGCTCGTCGTAGAGCGTCTTCTGGGCGCTCCAGTCATAGCCCCATCCGGTCTGCGGCAGGTCAGCAGCATCGAAGCCGAAGGTGGGGCCCAGATCGGAGCCGATCGCTCTGTCTGAGGTGACGCGCACCCATACCTCGATTTCATCGGTCGATGAGACCACGCCCGTCTGCTCCACGAACGACAGACTGATGTTGGGCAGGGCCGCGTGCGACAGCGTGACCGCGCCAAGGGCCAGAGCCAGCCCCCCCCACAATGTTCTTGTACATGGCGATAAACGTAAATTAATGTTTCTGCGTGGGACTATACCCAAGCTGCTGGCGACGGCATTCCCCTGAAACCCGGGGGATGCCGCTCCGGCGTGCGGTCACATCGTGATGACCGATAACGTGACGCTGTGCGCAGATGTCCATCAGAACGGGCGCCGTAATGCAGGCGGCGTGCCGATAAACAGGCTGCGCTTGGGAATAGCCATGGCCGTTGGGCATTCATCGGAGCGCTGCCCCGGCTCGATCTGCGGTCTCATGCAGGCTGCACCGAGCATTCGCCGCTGCCTTTCCTTTGCCCCCCGACATGAAGCGCTTCAAGACCTGGCCCCGCTGGCTGCAGATCGCCAGCATTGTTCTGATCACCCTGGCCAGCATCGCGGCGCTCGTGGCTGCGGATCTGTGGGCCAACCGCCCGGGGCATGCCGGCCGCACCGAGCTGGCCGCCCGCTTCGAAGCGGATCCCCAGCCCTGGCTGCGCCAGCCCATGAATGTGTCTGCCTTCGAGCGCGCCCTGATGGAAGGCCGCGTGCGCGAGGTGGGGGTGGATGGCACCCGCGCCCTCGTGACCACCCAGGCGGGCGAGCGCTTCAGCACCCGCCTGATGCCCGGCTCGGACGGCTTGGGCAGCCGCCTCGAATCCCTGAGCCGCGACAAGGGGTTCGAGCTCACCCTCATCGCCATCGACGAGCGCGACATGGGCATGCGCATCACCGACAGCCTGGGCGTGGTGATGCAGCGCGTGCTGGCCGTGGCCTCGGTGGCCATCACCGCCTTCCTGGCCTTCTACCTGGTGCGCCAGGGCGGCGGCCTGGGGGGCAGCAAGACGCAATTGGCGGAAAAGCCCGAAGCCGGCTTCGACGACGTGATCGGCGCGATGGAGGCCAAGGCCGCGCTGCAGCAGGTCACCGCCTTCATGAAGTCGCCCGACAAGTACCTGGCCCTGGGCGCCAAGCCGCCGCGCGGCGTGCTGCTCGAAGGCCCGCCTGGCACGGGCAAGACCCTGCTGGCGCGTTCGCTGGCGGGTGAATGCGGTGCCAACTTCATCGCGGTCGATGGCTCGCACTTCTCCAGCATGTTCTATGGCGCCGGTATCGCCAAGGTGCGCGAGCTGTTCGCCACCGCGCGCAAGAACGCGCCGTGCATCGTCTTCATCGACGAGTTCGACGGCATTGGCCAGCGCTCCAACGGTTCAGGCAAGCCCAACGGTGGTGGCGTATCGGAAGAGAACCGCATCATCAACAAGCTGCTGGTGGAAATGGACGGTTTCGCGGCGATGGAGAACGTGATCGTGATCGGCGCCACCAACCACGTCGGCAACATCGACGAGGCGCTGCGCCGCCCCGGCCGCTTCGACCTGGTGGCCCGCATGACACTGCCCACGCTGGGTGACCGCCGCGCGCTGTTCGACCTGTGCCTGGGCCGTGTCAAGGCCGATGCCGCCATCGACACCGAGGCGCTGGCCCGTGCCAGCAGCACGCTCTCGCACGCGGACATCACCAACATTGTCAACCGCGCCACCGTGCTGGCGGCCGAGCAGGGCGCCGAGGCGGTGGGGCAGGAGCATGTGCGCCGCGCGCTGGAGTCGCACCAGCTGGGTGGCGAGGTGTCGGGCATGAAGGACCTGATGACGCCGGAGGATCGCCATCGCATCGCCGTGCACGAGAGCGGCCACGCCATCGTGGCGCATGCGCTCAAGGCCGGCGTGGTCGAACGCGTGACGATCGAGCCACGCGGCCAGGCCCTGGGCGTGACATTCGTGACCCGTGCCAACGAACTGCCGCTGTACGGCGAGCAGGAGCTGCACGGCCGCCTGGGCATGCTGCTGGCCGGTCGCGAGGCCGAGCTGTTCGTGTTCGGCAACACCACTTCCGGCGCGTCGGACGACCTGAAGCGCGCCTCGGAGCTGGCCATCGACATGGTCAGCAGCCTGGGCCTGAGCAAGGAGTTCGGTCTGCTGAGCATCAAGGGCGTGCCCGACAAGCTGGTCGGCCCGCACATCCAGGACCGTGTGCTGGCAGAGGCCAAGGCGCTGCTGGAAGGCGCGCAGGCTGCCTGCCGCCAGGCGCTCGAATCGCAGGCCCATGTGCTGCACGCGATGACGGACAGCCTGCTGCGCGACGAGACGATCTCGGGCCAGGCGCTGGACGAACTGCTGGAGACGGGCGCGCCCGCCTGAGCCGTGACTGAGCGGGGCCTTGTGCCCCGCCCGCCCAGGCTCAATCCATCAGGGCGCCAACCTTGGCGGCCTCACCATGGAGCCGCTTGGCCATGCGTGCCGCCTTCAGCGGAGACGCTGCCTTCAGTTGAGCCTGCTTGCGCAGATCACTGTGCAGGCTGGCAAGATCCTGAGTGATCTTTTGTTCAACAGGGTCTTCCTGCGCGAAACCTTGGTCCGCCAGGTCGTACTGAGCGTCATCGATGGCCTCCATAGCCTGCTGGAAGAACTTGCGATCGATCATGCCCTTGAGCTGATCAGTCAGCTTGAACAGGATGACCAGATGCTGAGGATTGCGGACCCCTCTGCTGAATCGATCAAGCGCCTTTTTCTCTTCCTGTGCTTCAAGGGTCCGTGCGAAATGAAGATCCTTGCGCCGCGCCTCGAGGGTGGTCTTCATTTCCTCCAGCTGTTCGCGCCGTGTCTCGATTTCATCCTTGGGAAGATTGGGCGCTTCTTCCTTCAGTCTGATGGCCTGCTCGCGCAGCTGATGCTCAAGTTGTTGGCATTGCTTGGCCTCCTTGTCGAGCGCATCGTTGTAGCGGCGGGCGCGTTCACCGGATTGCTGCTTGAACGTTGCGAACTCCTCCTGGCTGGGCTTGGACTTGTCGGGGCGCTCCAGTGTCTCTATCAGGTCGCGCAGCTTCTGGCGGTCGTTGAGGATGCTCTGCACAGAGACCATCGGGGCGCTGGGGTCCATGTAGTTGATATTGCTGATTTCACCGTCCAGGTTGGCAATATGGTCAGCCAGCCGTTCGATGGCCTGCTCGCGGTCGCGATGCTGCTTGTCATCGCCTTCCGCCGCGTGCTGGCGCGCGCGGTTGAGCAGGGCAACGAGGCTGCTGTACGTCTGATTCAGGGCGCCGAAATCTACAGGCTCTTTGCTCAGCGCCTTGTGCAGGCTGTCGATCTTGTCGACAACCCCTGATTGCCATTCGCCCGGCTTGAGGGGAAGGGCATAGCTCACGTTGCCGTCTTCCGTCAGGCCATAACCCCCGGCCTTGTTGCCCTTGCGTGCCTGTTTCATCTCCTGAGGGCTGAGGTGGTCACGGGCAGGGGATTGGTGCATCTCGGCGTAATCCGAATCCTCCTTGTTGGTCTGGTGCTTGACCTCGGCCCGCGCGGCCTCTTCGCTCTTGATGATGCGTGCCAGCCGTGCCAGCGTCTGCAGTGCCACGTCGAACTTGCCGGCCTTGGCCTCCTGCACCATCTGCGCAAAATTGGAATCGAGGTCTTCCGCCCAGACGGTTTTCTTGAGCTCGCGGGCCTTCTTGAGCGCGTTGTCGAAGGCCGGGCGCAGCACCTTGAGTTTGTCCTGGAACTCCTTGGCCTGCGGAGACAATGTGGTGGGCTTGTCACCCGACGGTTTGGTGCTCGGCGGCAGGGGCGGCACGGGAGGCACCTTGCCGGTGGCTTTTACCTGCGGCTCTTCGGGCTGGCCCTCGTCGTTCTCTGCTTCGGCCCGTTCACCTTCTTCCTCGTCGTCCTCACCATTGAACTTCACGGTGCTCTTGATGCCGGACAGCTTCACGGTGGCGCTCACCAGCTTGGGCTGCAGCTTGCCGGTCTCGCGCTCGAAGATGATCTCGTCCTTCGCGGTCACCGTGCACAGGCCCATGCCGTACTGGGCCTTGGGCACCAGCTTCTTGAGGTCGGCGATCAGGGGCTTGGCGACGTCACCCACCAGCACGAGGGGCGCTTCCTTCTTGTCGAAGGGAAAGGCATCGAAGTAATGGAAGGGTTCCTGGCCAGGGGTGGCCAGGGCTTTGCGCAGGATCTTGTCGTAGTCGGCGCGGGCAGTGATCTGGGCAATGTGCTTGAAATAGGTGGTCATGTGACGTCCTTGAGCGATGACAGCGGCTGCCATTGTGGGCAGGCGCCCCGCCGATGGAAGCGCCCGCGCATCTTGTTCCAACCCGTTCAAGGGGGGAAAGCACCTGTTCCGAAGGGTCTGCCGTGGCAGGGTCGGGCAATCCCCTGACCTATACGTCAGGAACCCTCAGGGACAAACCCGTGTTCGTCACGTCACGGCAAATCATTGGCCGTTAATGCAAACGTCGGGATCACGTTGCATGACTAGCATGTGCGCCGACCTTCTCCTCTTCTCCGTTTGGCGCCATGTCTTCGGGCATGGCGCTCTTTCTTTTTCATGTGGTCAGTCGCATGAAGCCTAGGGTAACTCCGGTGCGGGATCGCTTCTTGTCCGTATGTAAAGACAGCAGACTATCGGCTTTCGCCGACCGACACGGTGCCTCGGGCCGCGCGATGACCGGCTGCTGCTGCGTATGCGAGTCTCTCCACTGAACCTCAAGATCCTGGCCTACACACTGGACGTGGAAGGCCACCGCTCGGAATCGGTGCTGCGGCGCTGCGGGTTGGGCACCCTCGACCAGATCGACGAGGAAGGCGAGTGGGTGCCCGTGCAGTTGTTCGACCAGATGATGGCCGTGGCGCTGGAGGAAACGGGCGATCCGGCCTTCTCGCTGGTGGCGGGCAAGAGCCTGGCGCTGATGCGCTACGGACACATGGTGCCGCTGGTGATCTCTGCGCCCAGCCTGCGCCAGGTGCTGGTGGACCTGGAGCGTTTCGCGCCGCTGGTGCTGGAGTTTTGCGAGCTGGAGCTGTCGGAGACGGCCAAGGGCACGCGCATCGTGATGCGCCCTGCGGTGGGCCGCGACGGTCTGAGCGGGCGTTTCCGCACGGAGTTTGTGGCCGTGACGGCCATGCAGCTGCTGCGCTTTACCGGCGCGGACAACCGCGATATCCACCGCATTGATTTCGCCTACCCGTGCCCGTCAGGGCTGGAGGCACGCTACAGCGCAGCTTTCGGTGAGAACGCATTCTTCTCGCAGAGCGAGTGCGCGGTCACCTTCAACCCCGGGCTGCTGGACCGACCGCTGGTGTCGCACGATGCGGTGGCCTACACGGCCGCGCGCACACGGGCCGAGTCGGCGCTGGCGGCTTTGCAGAGCCGATCGGACACGGCAGAGCGGGTGAGAGCCTGGCTGCTGAGCGCCTTCCCTCGCCAGCCTTCGATGGCCGAGACGGCGCAGCACCTGGGGATGACGGAGCGCACCTTGCGGCGACATCTGTCGCTGCTCAACACCTCGCACATCGAAGTAGCGCAGGATTGCCAGCGCCTGATGGCCGAGCGCCTGCTGGCGGAGGGAGCCTTGTCGATCAAGCAGGTGGCTGATGAGCTGGGGTTCGCCTCAGTGAGCACCTTCCATCGCGCCTTCAGGCGCTGGACGGGCAGCACCCCGGCCACCTGGCAGGGCACGCGCAAGGCGGCGATGCGCTAGCTCGCGCGTGCGGGTCGCTCAGGCCTGCAGTTCGGATTGCTTGTCCGCCTGCTTCTTCTGGCGCTGCTGCGCCTGCATGGCCGGCCACATGGTCGAGTTCAGCAGCGTGATCGATGCCGTCATGGAGCGGGCCCAGGCATCGGCGGCTTCTGCCAGCGTGGCCTGCAGCGTTTTGCCAGATTCGAGCACGTGCGACAAGGGCGCTTCGGCAGAAGCCGCTGCAGCGATGTCGGGTACGGTGATGGGCTCGTCGCCGGTGCGGTCCAGCAGGCCGGCAGAGCGGCGCAGCGTGGTCAGCATGTCGGCCTCGATGGCCTGCCGCGGGGCATCCGCTGCCAAGTCGTGCGTGTAGTGCCGTGTGTAGACAATGCGGGTGCGTCGGTCGTGGTCGATGGGCGTGAACAGCACCGTGGCACGGTAGACGGTATCGCCTTGGCGCGCCTGCCAGCTCACGAGTTGGCCGCCACGTTGCTGCACCTCGTCGATGAGCCATTCACCATCGGCAGTCTGCCAACTCCAGCGTTGATCATCCAGTGAACGCACGTGGGTCACGCTGGGCATGATGTCCGCGTAGAGGGCGACGTGCGCCCAGCGAGCCTGGATCTCTGGCAGCGGGGTGTCGGTCTCCAGGGTCTTCACGATCTTGGTCGTCATGGTGATTCCCTTTCATTCCATGTGCGACGGTGGGTCCGCCGCTTGGAATCCATGGTGTCACCATGACGTCTTGTATACAGCCGGCGGTGGCCGATGCTGTTGTCGGTGCGTGCCTACGAAGGGCTCACCGTCGTCAGCGGGTCGAGGAACCGGGCGAGCTGCTGGTGCTGCCGCTGCTGGTGCCGCTCAGGCTACCGCTGCTGCTCCCGTTCAAGCTGCCAGTGCCGCTGGGTGAAATGCTCCCGTTGCCGTAAGGGGTGCCCAGCCGGTCGCCTTGCGAACGGTTGCGGTCTTCTACCGAGCCCGACAGGGACCCGGCTTGGGGCGACATCGCGTCGCTCGCGCTGGGCAAGGGGCTGGCTGCGCGGTCGTTGGTGCCTGGTGTCACGTTCACGCGCGGGATGGCCCCTGGCACCACGGGCGTGGGCGCGGTGGGCGTGCCACCCGGGGTGACGGCTACGCCTGGCGCGACGATCACGCCCGGTGGCGAACCAAGGGTTCCGGGTGGGGTGGATTGGGCGTGCGCCAAGCCGCTGGCGGCTGTCAATGCGGCCACCACGGCGGCGGGAATGAGCTTGCGTGTCATGGGTGTCTCCTTGCGGTGAAGGTGGAACTCCATGACGGCAAGCGATGTTCCCGCCGAAGCCCGATCACAGCCCCTTGAGCTTGAGGCGGTTGGCCTGCGTACGGTAGAAGGCCACAGGATCCGGCGCGCCTTTGCCCAGCAGGCCGAAGACGTGGTTCATCTCGTCGATGTGATTCCAGGGGTAGTCATCGCGAAGCACCTTGCCGAAACGGGCCGAGCACACGCTGATCACGCCGTCGCTGGGCGTCGTGCCATCGACCATGGCTGCATCGGAGATATCCCAGCCGTTGGTCTTGGCCTTGTTGCCGGTGACGGAGTAGAAGTAGATGCCGCCTTCGAACTCCTTGCCGTCCAGCCCGCAGTAGGTGCTGGGCACGCCCAAGGGGAAGCGCGTGGCGAAGGCATTGACCTCGTCGGCGAAGTTCTTGATGGCGTCCACGTTCTGGGGCAGCTTAGACTGCCCTGAGATCCACGCCACGAACGAGCCGAAGCCGCTGGTGAGCTGGCTGTAGTTGTTGATCAGGTCGTTGACGCTGTTGTCTGCATCCGAGGCAATCATGCGGGAGGGGCTGCCCACGGTGGTGATGCTGGCCACCAGTTGGGGGGCCATGCCCGCCACATAGCGGGCCGTGGGGCCGCCCTGGCTGTGACCGATGAGGTTGAATTTGGTGACCCCATCGGCCGCGGCCCACTGCTGCATCTGCTTGAGCAGTTGTTCGCCGCGCACCTCGGCGCTGTTGACTTGCGAGACGGCGGCCACGTACACCTTGGCGCCGTTCTTGCGCAGGTCATCGGGCACCTGGTAGAAGTAGTCGACGCCCAGGATCTCCTTGAAGCCCATGAAGCCGTGCACCAGCACGATGGGGTACTTGGTCTGGGCGGTGGTGCTGGCTGCCGGCGCTGCGTGGGCCAGCGGGCCGGCGCCAAACAGGCAGGGCAGGGCGAGGCTGCAGCTCAGCAGCAGGGAGCGGATGCGCATGTCGGTGTCCTCCTCAGGGTGATGACTCAAAAATGTTCAGTTGATGAACTATTTTTTGGCCGGCCACGAGGATTCGTGAATCAGGACAAGTACGCACCGCGTTCAGGGGATCAGTGCGGGCTGGGTGGTGCGGGGGGCTGCAGGGGCTCCGGGATGGGCTTGGGGGCCTGCACGGCGCGGTCACGCCCTTGCCGCTTGGCCTCGTACAGGGCCTTGTCGGCCCGGTCCAGCAGTTGGTCGATGCTTTCACCCTGGGCCCACTCGGCCACCCCGGCCGAGAAGGTGACGCGCATCTGCGGCGCCTCGTCGCTCACCGGGGTGCGGCGCAGGCCTTCGCGCAGCCGGCGCAGCGCGATGCCGGCCTTGTCCACCGGTTCGGTGTCGGGCAGCATGATCAGGAACTCTTCGCCGCCCCAGCGGCCGATGGTGTCGGTCTCACGCAGCACGGCCTGCGCCTGCCGCGCGAAGGTGATCAGCACGTGGTCGCCCATGGCATGGCCGTGCCGGTCATTGATGTGCTTGAAGTGGTCCAGATCGATCAGGGCCACGCAGAAGCGGTGGCCGCCGGCCCGTGCGCGCTCGCGCTCGGCCTCCAGTCGGCCCTGCAGGTGCTGGCGGTTGTACAGGCCCGTCAGCGGGTCGTGCTGCATCAGCACCTCGACCTCCTGCAGCGCGGTGGCCAGCGCCTTGCGATCGGCCGACAGGCGCTGGCGCCGCAGTGCGAAGCCATGCGATTGCCAGGTGAGCAGCCCCAGGATCGCGCAGGTGGTCAGTATCAGCAGTGACTGCAGGCGCGGCTCGAAATCAGGGGGCGCCGTGAGCAGGCACCACAGCAGCATCACCAGCAGCATGGCGATCATGCCGACGCCGGTCCACAGCGCGGCGCGTGGCCGCAGGCTGAGGAAACCGAACACCAGGATGAGCGACAGTGTCTGCAGGCTGACGGCGCGGCCCACCGGCGAGATCGCGTAGCCCACGACCAGCACCACGCAGGCCCACACGATCTGGGGGACCACCAGGCCGGGGTCGCTCCAGCGGGCGGTGAGCCCGCTGCGCACCAATGGGTAGAAGGTGATCAGCGCGATGAACTGGTGGGCGATGAAGAAGTGCGCGGCACTTGGCGAGACCAGGCCCCGCGGCATGATGTACAGCGGGATGAACAGGATCCAGCCCAGGTACAGCGAGTTGGCCAGCAGGCACATGAGCAGGCGGCTGCGCATGCGTGGCTCGGTGCCCAGCAGCAGGTCACCCACCTGGCGACGCAGCCGGGACCAGGGCGGCAGGCTGTGCTGCGTGCTCATGGGGCCTCCTGCACGATGGTGCGGTCACGGCCCAGAGCCTTGGCCTCGTACAGGGCCTGATCGACACGCTCCAGGGTGCGGTGAACCTCGTCGGTGCTCACGCTCTGGCACAGCCCGGCCGAGAACGTGATGGGGGCCAGGCCGGGTACCACGGCGGGCCAGTCTTCCTGGGCCATGGCCTGGTGCAGGCGCTGCAGCACGTCGCGGGCTGGGGCCAGTGCGGTGTCGGGCAGCAGCAGCAGGAATTCTTCGCCGCCCCAGCGGGCCAGCAGCGCCGTGGGGGGCATGGCGGCGGGCAGCAGGCGGGCCACCGCGCGCAGCACGGCATCGCCCGAGGCATGGCCGTGCTGGTCGTTGATCTGCTTGAAGTGGTCGATGTCCAGCAGCGCCACGCAGAAGGGGCGGTGGTTGCGCCGCTGGCGCTGCAGTTCTTCGGCCAGGCGTTGCTGCAGGTGCCGGCGGTTGTACAGGCCGGTGAGCCCGTCCCGGATGGCCAGGGCCTGGGTGCGGTCGAGCGTGCGGGTGAGTTCCGTGCGGGTGTCCAGCATCTGCCGCCGGATGCGCCGGGCCGTGCCGGAGACGATCAGCAGCACCGGCCCCATCGCGGCGGCCATGGCCAGGTTGATCACCTCGGTATCGACATCGGCGGTGCTCAAACCCAGGTGCACCGCCACCAGCAGCATGCCCACGATCAGCACCGGCGCCGCGATGGCCGCCACGCGCACCTGCAGCGGCGTGAGCCGGTTCATGTCGAAGACCAGGATGATGCACAGGTACTGCAGGGCCAGGCCCCGCACCGGCGGCAGCAGGGCGTAGGACAGGGCCACGCAGGCCAGGCTGAACAGCACGCGGGCGTAGGCCAGCGTGGGCTCCCGGTGGCGCAGGTGCCAGCCACTGCGCATCAGGGCATAGAACACGGCCAGGCCGCCAAAGCTGAACAAGGTGATGAAGGCCACCTTCCAGCCGGGCAGCAGGCCCATCCACACGGCCAGGCCCAGCACCGAGCAGCTCACGCCGTAGGGCGCCAGCAGCCAGGCCAGGCGGCCGATGGCATGCCGGGTGTCGGGGTGGGAGCCCGTCAGCCAGGAGGTGCCCAGGGGGGCGGCGCCATCCATGGTCGAGGGCGGATCGTGGCTGGGCGGCATGTCCCCTGAGATGTTTGGTGTTCGCAGGTTCGGATATGCCGTGATTTCGACGCGGGCGCAAGCTGGCTTGAGGCCAAGGCCCCACTGGCACCAGGGAGTCAGACCGGCCCAGGCCGCCGGATCAGGCCGCGGCGGCCGGGCGGCTGGTGAACTGCACGAAGCGGCGGATGGCGCCGGCCATCTCGCCCGGGTGCGAGGCGGGCATCCAGTGGCCCGCGGTGTACTCGCGGCGCCAGAGCTTGTCGGTCCAGCGGTGCAGGTCTTCCGTCAGCCATGGGCTGACGTACAGGTCGCGCCGGGGCACCAGCACCTGCACGGGCACGGTGGTGGGCCGGTTGCGCGGGCGCAGCAGGCGCGGGAGCATGTTGGCGCGGTAGAGCTGCACGCCGTGCACGCCATCGGCCACCTGGGTGGGGTTGGTCTCCACCTGGGTGCCTTCGAGCAGGCGCACGAGCTTGGGCCAGGCACGGCCCACACCGGCGCGCCACAGCAGGCCGGGCAGCAGCGGCAGCTGGAAGAAGTAGATGTACCAGGACTTGACCGACTGGATCAGCAACTGCTTGACGTTGCGCCAGGTAGGGTGCGCCAGGCGCTGGCGGAACCAATGGCCGATGTGATCCAGGCAGGGGCCGGAGCAACTGGTGAACGACAGGATGCGGTGCTGCAGGGCCGGTTCGGTGACGGCTTCCCAGCTCTGGATCGAGCCCCAGTCGTGCGCCACCAGGTGCACGGGCTTGTCCGGGCTGACCTGGTCGATCACGGCCACGAAATCGTCCTTGAGCTTGTCGAGCTTGTAGTCGCGGATGCGGGCGGGGCGGTCGGACTGGCCGGCGCCGCGCACGTCGTACGCCACCACGTGGAAGTCACGCGCCAGCAGCTCGGCCACGGGGTGCCACACGGCGCTGTTGTCCGGGTAGCCGTGCACCATCACGATGGTGGGCCGGCGCGGATCACCCCACTGCTTGACGGCCAGCCGCACAGGGCCGGACATCACCGTGGACAGACGCGGGGCCTGGCCGGGTGTGAGCGCGTGAGGGGCGGTGTCGGATGACAGGGCGGCGGACATGGCGGGTGGCATGGCAGTCGGATCGTGTTGGATCAGGAGCCGCGACTGTAGGAGCTTGCCTGAACCGCCGTCCATGATGCGAGGCGACAGCAGGGAACACCCCGCGACAAGCGGGGGTGTTCCCTCAGGCGCTTTGCCACCAGGCGAAACCAGCTCAGGCTGCGGCGGCTTGCGGGGCGGTGGCGCCGTGCTGGCTGCCATCCTTCAGGCCCAGCAGTGCGCGGGCTTCGGCGGGGCTGGCGATTTCGCGACCTGCGTTGCGGGCGCATTGGGCCAGGGCCTCGATCAGCTGGCCATTGCCGGTGGTGCGGGCGCCGCCGGGCAGGTAGAAGGTGTCTTCCACGCCGGTGCGCAGCATGCCGCCCAGATCAGCCGTGGCCTGGTGCACCGGCCAGATCTCTTCGCGGCCGATCAGCGTGGTCTGCCACACGGTGCCTGGCTCGCGGTACTTGACCAGCAGGGCCAGCAGATCTGCGTCCACCGGCATGCCCGAGGCCACGCCCATCACGAAGTTGTACTCCAGATGGTCGGTCATGCCGGCCTTGCGGTACATGCCCACCGAGCGCACGATGCCCACGTCGAAGCATTCGAACTCAGGGCGCGTGCCGGTTTCGTGCATCACGTCGATCATGGATTTGACCTTGTCGACCGTGTTGTCGAACAGCATGGGCGGCCAGGCCCACTGACCGTTGTCCTTGATCTTGAGGTAGTTCAGGCTGCCGGCGTTGCAAGCGGCGATCTCGGGGCGCACGCGGCGGATGCAGGCCACGGGGCCGGAGATGTCCTTGCCGACCACGCCGGTGGTCAGGTTGATGATCACGCCCGGGCAGGCGTTGCGGATCGCGGTGTCGATCTCGGCGGCGACGTCCGGATCCCAACTGGGCAGGCGGCCCATGCCGGGGGCCTGCTGGCGCAGGTGCACGTGCATGATCGATGCGCCGGCGTCAAAGGCTTCGCGCGCGGCGGCGGCCATCTCGGCGGCCGTGACGGGCACGGGGTGCTGGGCGGGGTCGGTGAGCACGCCGGTCAGCGCGCAGGTCAGAATGGCCTTGTCCATGGTGTCAGTCCTTGTTCGTCTCAAGCAGTTCGATGTCGATCAGCAGGGCCTTGGCCTGCACCTGGTCGCCCACCTTGGCGTGCACGGCCTTGACGGTGCCGGCGGCCTGGGCGGTGAGCCACATTTCCATCTTCATGGCCTCGATGCTCAGCAGTTGCTGGCCTTCGGCCACGGTGTCACCCGGTTGCACCAGCACTTGGGCCACGGTGCCGGCCACGGGGGCCAGCGCGCGGCTCGGGTCCTGGGCGGCGTTCTGGTCGGGCCAGGGTGAGGCCTCGGTGAACACGAAGGTGGCGGCGTCGATGACCAGGTGCAGCTCGGCACCGATGGCCACGGCCAGCACTTTGCGCTGCACGCCGTTCAGCTCGAAGCGGACCAGGCCGCCACGGGTGTCTGTGCCTTGGTCGATCAGGCGCAGTGCTTGCGCGGCCTCGGTAGGCGCGGGCTGCACGTGGACCACGCCGTTTGCGTCGGGGCGGGTGCGCAGCGTGCGGCGCGTGCCTTCGTGCACCAGGGGCAGGTCGTAGGCGGTGACGCTGTCGGCGCGCAGGGTACGGGCTGGGCCTCGGGCTTGGCGGGCGGCGAACAAGGCGGCAGCCAGCAGCCAGGCCTCTTCCGGCACGGCGGGCTTGTTCAGCAGCGCTTCGCCATCGATCTGCCACTGGTCGATCAGCGTGGTGGTCATCGTGCCCGCACGGAATCGGCCGTGGTCCACCAGGTCACGCAGGAAGCGGGCGTTGTTCTTCAGGCCCAGGAGCGGCGCATCGTCCAGCGTGGCGATCAGGCGGCGGATGGCATCGGCACGGTCGCGGCCATGCACGATCAGCTTGGCCACCATCGGGTCGTAGTGGGGAGAGACCTCGCCACCTTCGCGGATGCCGTCGTCGATGCGCACGCCGTCATAGAGCGCGGCGGCCGGGCGCCACCAGGCGATGGGGCCGGTCTGCGGCGCGAAGCCGCTGTACGGATCCTCGGCGTACAGGCGGGCCTCGATGGCATGGCCGGTGTAGGTGATCTGGTCCTGCGTCACGGGCAGGGGCTGGGCATCGGCCACGCGCAGCTGCCACTCCACCAGGTCGAAGCCCGAGATCATCTCGGTGACCGGGTGCTCCACCTGCAGGCGGGTGTTCATCTCTAGGAAGTAGTAGTTCAGCTCCTGGTCGACGATGTACTCGATGGTGCCGGCGCCCTGGTACTTGATGGCCTTGGCGGCCAGCACGGCGCTGTCGCCCATGGCCTTGCGCAGCGCGGGGCTCACCACGGGCGAGGGCGATTCCTCGATCACCTTCTGGCGGCGGCGCTGGGCCGTGCAATCACGCTCACCGATGTAGACGGCGTTGCCGTGGCCATCGGCGAAGACCTGGATCTCGATGTGGCGGCCGTTCTCGACCAGGCGCTCCAGCATCAGCGTGCCGTCGCCGAAGGCGCTCTGCGCCTCGCGGCGCGCGCTGGTGATGGCCTGGGCCAGTTCGCTGTCCTGGTGGACCAGGCGCATGCCGCGCCCGCCGCCGCCGCTGACGGCCTTGACCAGCAGCGGGTAGCCCAGGCGCTTGGCCTCGGCGATCAGCGTGTCGTCGTTCTGGTCGGCGCCCAGGTAGCCGGGCGCGGTGGGCACGCCGGCCTTGATCATCTCCTTCTTGGCGCCGGCCTTGTCGCCCATCACGCGGATGGCTTCGGGCGAAGGGCCGATGAAGGTGATGCCCGCGTCGGCACAGGCCTGCGCGAAGCCGGCGTTTTCCGAGAGGAAGCCGTAGCCGGGGTGGATGGCGTTGGCACCGGTGCGGCGGGCCGCATCCAGCAGCGCATCGACCTTCAGGTAGGACTCGGACGCGGCGGCCGGACCGATGCACACGGCCTCGTCGGCCAGCGACACGTGCGGCGCGTTGGCATCGGCCTGGCTGTAGACGGCCACGGTGCGGTAGCCCAGCTTGCGGGCCGTACGGATCACGCGGCAGGCGATTTCCCCGCGGTTGGCGATGAGTATCTTCTTGAGCATGGCTTATCTCCGCGGGGCAATCGCCTGCAGCCCGCTTTGCGGGCTCACGCAATTTGGCTTCGCCGCAAGGCCTCCGGCCTTGTCGCCGCGGTTGGCGATCAGGATCTTGGTGAGCATGGGGACGGCTCTCAGGCTTGCTGGGGGACCCAGTTGGGCTTGCGTTTCTGCATGAAGGCGCTGGTGCCTTCCTGGCCTTCGTCGCTGAGTACGGCGCGCGAGAAGAGCTGGGCGGCTTCGTCGATCAAGGCTTCAGCGGGCTCCATCCGCGCGCGGGCCAGCAGGCCCTTGGTGACGGCGATGGCGTTCGGGCCGCAGGCCTGGATGCTGGCGATGGTGCGCTGCAGCGTGTCATACAGCGCGGCGGCATCCGATGCCACTTCATGCACCAGGCGGATGGTCAAGGCCTGCGCGGCATCGATCTTGGCGCCGGTCACGGCCAGTCGCTTGGCCTCCGCATAACCGATGCGTTCGACCAGGAAGGGCGCGATCTGCGCGGGGATGATGCCCAGTGCGGTTTCGGGCAGGCGGAAGGCCACGTTCTCGGCGGCCAGGCTCACGTCGGACACGCAGGCCAGGCCGAAGCCGCCTCCCATCACCGTGCCTTCGAGCACCGTGACGATGGGCAGGGTGGAGCGGGCATAGGCCAGGCACAGGCGGCCGAACTGTGCGTTGAACGCGGCCACCGGGTCCGGGCCGTTCGCGGCCCGGGTGCCATCGGCTTGCGCTTGCGCCAGCTTCATGCGGGCCTGCGCCATGTCGGAGATGTCGCCACCGGCGCAGAAGTGCCCACCCGCGCCGCGCAGCACGACCACGCGCACGGCGGTATCGCCCTCGGCCTGCTTCAAGGCATCGAGCAGCTCGTTGACCATGGCCAGCGACATGGCGTTGCGCACCTCGGGCCGGTTGAGCGTGAGCGTGCACACGCCCGCGTCGACCGTGGCCTGGATGGTCTTGAAGGACGAGGCATCCATGGTTCAGCGCGCCTTCTTGGGCAGGGTGCCTTCGAGCTTGGCGATGATGCCCAGCATGATCTCGTCGGCGCCGCCACCGATGGACACCAGGCGCCCATCGCGGTAGGCCTGCGAGATCGGGTTGTCGTAGGTGAAACCCATGCCGCCCCAGTACTGCAGGCAGCTGTCGGCCACTTCGCGGATCAGGCGGCCGCACTTGAGTTTAGCCATCGAGGCCAGGCGGGTCACGTCCTTGCCGCCCACGTATTCTTCGACGGCGCGGTAGGTCAGCGAGCGCAGGGCCTCGACTTCGGTGCGCAGCTCGGCCAGGCGGAAGTGGATGACCTGGTTGTCCAGCAGGGGCTTGCCGAAGGTGTGGCGCTCGCGGCAGTACTCGATCGTCAGGTCGATCAGCTTGTCGAGCATCTTCAGCGAGTTGGAGGCACCGTACAGGCGCTCTTCCTGGAACTGCAGCATCTGCATCATGAATCCGGTGCCTTCGATGCCGATCAGGTTGCGCTTGGGCACGCGCACGTTGTCGAAGAAGATCTGCGCCGTGTCCGACGAGTTCATGCCGATCTTCTTGATCTTCTGTTTGGTGATGCCCTTGGCATCCATCGGCACCATGATCAGCGACTTGTTCTCGTGCACCTTGCCTTCGGAGGTGTTGGCCAGCAGGCAGCACCAGTCGGCCTGCATGGCGTTGGTGATCCACATCTTGCTGCCGTTGATCACGTAGTCGCCGCCTTCGGTGCGGGCCGAGGTCTTGAGCGCGGCCACGTCGGAGCCGCCACCGGCTTCGGACACGCCGATGCAGCCGACCATGTCGCCGGCGATGGCCGGGGCCAGGTATTCCTTCTTCAGCTCATCGGAGCCGAAGCGGTGCAGGGCCGGGGTGCACATGTCGGTCTGCACGCCAATGGCCATGGGCACGCCGCCGCAAGGGATGGCGCCCAGCTCTTCGGCCACCACCATCGAGTACGAGAAATCCAGGCCCATGCCGCCATAGGCCGTGTCGTACTTGACGCCCAGAAGACCCAGATTGCCCATCTTCTTGAACAGCGCGTGCGCAGGGAAGATCTCGGCCTCTTCCCACTCCTTGATGTGCGGGTTGATCTCTTGTTCGCAGAAGCGCTTGACGGTTTCGGCCAGGGCGCGGTGTTCGGCGGTGAATTGCATGGTGTGTCTCCTCGGTGGCCCGTCGTGGCGGGCGTGTGTCGTGTGTGGGGTTGGGGTGGGCGTTGCCTGGCGCGATCAGAGGCGGGCGACGCCGAAGGTGTTGGGACGCAGCTGGCGTTGGTCGGCCTCGCGGGCCAGGTCCAGGCACAGCGAGAGCACGCGGCGGGTGTCGCGCGGGTCGATGATCCCGTCGTCCCACAGGCGCGCGGTGCCGAACAGCACGGTGGATTCGGCGTCCAGGCGCTTGCGGATCTCGGCGGACATGCCTTCGAGCATCGCGTCGTTCACGGGCATGCCGGCGCGTTCCATCTTGCCGCGCGTGACGATCTCCATCACCTTGGCCGCCTGCGCGCCGCCCATCACGGCGGTGCGGGCCGAGGGCCAGGAGAAGATGAAGCGCGGATCGAAGCCGCGACCGCACATGCCGTAGTTGCCGGCCCCGAAGGAGCCGCCCAGCACGATGGTGAACTTGGGCACGCGCGCGTTGGCCACGGCCTGGATCATCTTGGAGCCGTGCTTGATGGCGCCGCCGTGTTCAGCGGCCGAGCCCACCATGTAGCCCGTGGTGTTCTGTAGAAAGAGCAGCGGCGTGCCGCTCTGATCGCACAGCTGGATGAACTGCGCGGCCTTGGTCGAACCCTGCGGCTGGATCGGGCCGTTGTTGCCCAGGATGCCGACGAGGTGCCCGTTGATGCGGGCGTGGCCGCACAGCGTCTCGGGCGCGTAGCTGGCCTTGAACTCCAGGAAGTCGGAGCCATCGACGATGCGGGCGATCACCTCGCGGGTGTCGAAGGGCTCGCGGTCGTCGGCGGGGATGCAGCCGAGCAGTTCTTCCTCGTCGAACAGCGGGGCGGCGATGGGCTTGCTTGATGCGGCCGTGGCTTCATCCCACTGCAGCTTGTCCATCAGTTCGCGTGCCATGGCGATGGCGTGCGCATCGTTGTCGCACAGGTACTCGCCCAGGCCGGTCACGCTGGCGTGCATCTCGGCGCCGCCCAGGTCTTCGTCCGTCGCGTCCTCGCCGATGGCGGCCTTCACCAGGGGTGGGCCGGCCAGGTAGATGCTGGAGCGTTCGCGCACCAGCACCACGTAGTCGGACAGGCCGGGCAGGTAGGCGCCGCCGGCGGTGGACGAACCATGCACCACCGCCACCTGCGGGATGCCCATGGCCGACAGGCGTGCCTGGTTGGCGAAGGTCTTGCCACCATCGACAAAGATCTCCGCCTGGTACATCAGGTTGGCGCCGCCGCTTTCGACCAGGCTGATCAGGGGCAGCTTGTTCTCGCGGGCGATCTCCTGCGCACGCAGGCCCTTGCGCAGGCCCATGGGCGAGATGGTGCCGCCCTTGAGTGCGCTGTCGCTGGCCGAGATCAGGCAGCGTTTGCCCGCCACGGTGCCGATGCCGATGATGGTGCCGCCGCCCAGCACGCTCTTCTTGCCGTCGTCATCGTGCATCCCCAGGCCGGCCAGGGTGCTGATCTCGAGGAAGGCGGAATCACGGTCGAGCAGGCGGGCGACGCGCTCGCGCGGCAGCAACTGGCCGCGCTTGTCGAACTTGTCGCGCTTGGAGGCTGAGCCTTCACGGGCCAGGGCTTCGAGCGAGCGCACCTGGTCCAGGCGCTCGCGCATGCGGTCCACGTTGGTGCGGAACGCGTCGGACTTGGGATTGAGGGAAGAACGCAGGGCTGGCATGGCGTGTCGGTTCAGAGGTCCTTGAGCACCTTGGGCACCACCGCGCGGTGGAAGCCGTCGAAGGTGGCGGGCGGCTTGTGGGGCGCCACGGGGTAGAGCGCGTTGTTCAGCGGCGCGCCGCCGTCGATGGGCACGGTGATGCCAGTGACGAAGGCCGAACCAGGGCTCAGCAGGAAGCAGATGACCGAACTCACTTCGGCCTCCAGGCCCATGCGCTTCATGGGCACGTTGTCTTTGAGGCTGCGCAGCAGCGGTGCCATCTCGGGGCCGTAGGCGTCCATGCCGCTGGAGGCGATCCAGCCCGGCGCCACGGCGTTCACGCGCACGTTGGCGAAGGCCCATTCGTAGGCGGCCGTCTTGGTCAGGTTGACCATGCCCGCACGCGCCGCGCCCGAGTGGCCCATGCCGGCCATGCCGTTCCACATGTCGGCCACCATGTTGACGATGGCGCCGCCGTTCTTCTGCATGGTCTGGTTGAACACCTCGCGCGCCATCAGGAAGCCGCCGGTGAGGTTGTTGGCCACCACGGCCTCGAAGCCGCGCTTGGAGATCATCTGCAGCGGCGCCGGGAACTGGCCGCCCGCGTTGTTGACCAGGCCGTCGATGCGGCCATGCTTGGCCACGATGGCAGCGACGGCCGTCTTGACCTGATCGTCGTCGCGGATGTCGAAGGAGGCCGTGTCGACCAGGCCGCCGTCTTCGCGGATCTCGGCGGCGGTGGCGTCCAGCTTGGACTGCGTGCGGCCGGTGATGACGACGGTGGCGCCCAGCGAGGCCAGTTCATGCGCCACGCAACGGCCGATGCCGCTGCCGCCGCCGGTGATGACGTGCACCTGGCCCTTGAACACGTCAGGGCGCAGCACGCTGGCATAGCGAGAGGCAGGGGATGGGGTGGATGTGGGTTGGGACATGGTGAACGTGAATTTAGGGCAAGTTGACGTTAACGTCAACTGCATGTCGTTTTGGTTATTTGAAAAGGTAATCCAGCGAACCGTTCACAGGTCCAGCTGCTTGGCGATGATCTCGTTCATGATCTCGTGCGTGCCGCCGCCGATCGACAGGATGCGGTTGTCGCGGTACAGGCGCTCGACCACCGATTCGCGCATGAAGCCCATGCCGCCGAAGATCTGCACGGCCTCGTAGGTGACGGCGTCGGATGTCTCGGTGGCGAAGTTCTTGGCCATGGACACCTCCTTGAGGATCTGCTCGCCGCGCGCCATGCGGGTCGCGCAGTGCAGGGTGTATTCACGGGCGATCTCGACCTTGGTGGCCATCTCGGCCAGTTTGTGCCGGATCACCTGGTGTTTGGACAAGGGTTTCCCGAAGGTGACGCGGGTCTTGACGTAGTCCAGGCAGGCCTCCAGCGCGATCTGGGCCGTCATGTAGGCCATCACGGCCAGGGCCAGGCGCTCGGTCTGGAAGTTCAGCATGATCGTCAAGAAGCCCGAGTTCTCCGGCCCGATCAGGTTGCCCACCGGCACGCGGCAATCGCTGAAGAACAGTTCGGCCGTGTCCGAAGCCCACCAGCCCATCTTCTTCAGGTCACGCCCGACCGAGAAGCCCGGCGTGCCCTTTTCGATCAGCAGCAGCGATACGCCCGCGTAGCCGGCCTCACCGGTGCGCACGGCCACGGTCACGTAGTCAGCCCGCGTGCCCGAGGTGATGAAGGTCTTGGAGCCGTTGACAACGTAGTGGTCGCCATTGCGCACGGCGCGGGTGCGCAGGTTGGCCACGTCGGAGCCGCCACCGGGTTCGGTGATGGCCAGCGCGGCGATCTTCTCGCCTGCCAGCACGGCCGGCACGATGCGCTTTTGCAGCTCGGGCGAGCCCATGCGCCACACGGGCGGCAGGCCGATGTCCAGCGAGCCGATGCTGGCCGCGAAGCCGCCGGAGGTGCTGCGCATCAGCTCTTCCGTCACGGCGATCTTCATGAAGATGTCATGCTCGCCGGTGCCGCCCAGCGCCTCGGGGTGGCCGATGCCCAGCAGGCCCAGGGCGCCTGCCTTGTTGTAGACCTCGCGCGGGAAGCTGCCAGCCTCTTCCCACGCGTCGATGTCCGGCTTGACCTCTTGCTCGACGAATCGCCGCGCGGTCTCGCGCACCATGGCGTGGGTCTCATTGAAGTAGCTCATTCGGGCAGGTCCGCGGTGTGTGATCGATGCCCGCGAATCTAGCTACTGTTGACGTTAACGTCAATGATGTCACGCATAAGTAAAATCCCGGTCATGACAGGCAGTCCGCGGATGGATAATGCCGTGCATGGACAAGAGCACGCGTTCCGACCTGACCGACACCGTGGGCGATGACGCCCTGATGGGCATCGCCGAGATGTGCGAGACCTTCGATGTGTCTGCCCGCACCTTGCGTTTCTATGAAACCAAGGGGCTGCTGATGCCTCGGCGGCTCAATGGCACGCGTGTGTACTCCAAGATCGACCGGGCCCGGCTTGCGCGCATCCTGCGTGCCAAGAACCTGGGCATGCCGCTGTCCGAGATCAAGGCCTACCTCGACATGTACGGTGACCACGGCGAAGGCCGTGTGCAGCAGCTCACCTACGTGATCGAGACCACGGACGCGGCCATCCGCGACCTGGAGGCCAAGCGTGCCGAGATCGACACCTCGCTGCACGAGCTGCGCCTGATCAACCAGCAGAGCCGGCAGGCGCTGGACGCCAAGCGCGGCAAGGCGCGCGACAAAGCCTGAGCTTGTCTCAGTCGGGCATCGACATCGCCCGCCACAGGATGCCGAACAGCTCGTCGAATTGGTCGATCAGCGAGCGCTGCTCACCGCGCACGATGTGCATCAGCACCACGCGGCCCACGATGCCCATGAACACGTCCAGCAGCACCTTGCTGGACACCTTGTCGTTGAGCACGCCACGCTGCTGCCCGTCCTTGAACACGCTCAGGAACGCGCCCATCAGGTCGGGGCTTTCGTAGATGCGGATGTTGCGGTGCCGCGTGATGGGCACCGCGGTGAACAGCAGCATCATCACGGCCGGGTGCTTGTCCATGTAGTCCAGCGTGACCCAGCAGGTCTTGCGCAGGCGCTCGCGCGCGTCGTCGATGCCCTGCAGGTGGTCAATCATGCGCTCGGCCAGGCGGCCCAGCATCACGTCGAGCATGGCGTAGACCAGCACTTCCTTGCTGCCGAAGTACTTGTAGATGGTCTGCAGCGACACGTTGGCCGCCTTGGCCACGTCCAGCAGGCTCACATCGTGGAAATCCTGGCTGGAGAACAGCTCCAGCACGGCTTTCTCGATGCGCTTGAGCGTGTCCGGCCGCATGGTGGCCAGGATGGCGCGGCGGTCATCGTTGGCGCTGGGATCGGTGGGCTCGTGGCTGGCGTCGGCGCCGGGCGCGTGGGGCTCGGTCATGGTGCGTGCAAGAGGCAAGGCGTCTTTCCGGATGGGAAATCAATATTACCAAATGACGTATACGTCAACCGATTACGTCGTTTTGGCTTGCCTAGTCAGCCACCTCTTGCCAACATGGCAGAGCTGCGCAACACGCGTTCAACAGAGGAATCAGTGGCGACAACTCGGGTGCCGGTGTCGCCCAAGATTCCCACCCCAGGCGCCTTTAAATGGGTAATGAAAATTACCGTTTGGTGGTTACCCTAGGTCGGCGGGTGTTCGCCAAGGTTTTTTGTGACGGATCACCGAGAGAGACATTCCCATGCCGATTCAGAATTTCGAAGCCACCTGGATGACCGACGAACACAAGATGGTGTTCGAGTCGGCCAAGCGTTTCATGACCGAACAGTGGGGCCCCAAGGACGAAGCCTGGCGCCATGCCGGCGTGATGGACCACCAGGCCTGGCGCGATGCCGGTGCCAACGGCTTCCTGTGCGCCTCGACGCCTGAGCAGTACGGCGGCGGCGGTGGCGACTTCGGCCACGAAGCCGCGCTGGTGCTGGCCCAGGGCGAAGCCGGCATCGGCGGCTTCGGTGGCTCGCTGCACTCGGGCATCGTCGCGCCCTACATCTTCCACTACGGCACCGAAGAGCAGAAGAAGCGCTGGCTGCCGCGCCTGGCCACGGGCGAGCTGGTCGGCGCCATCGCCATGACCGAACCCGGCACCGGCTCCGACCTGCAGGGCGTGCGCACCCTGTCCGCCAAGGAAGGCGACACCTACAAGATCAACGGCAGCAAGACCTTCATCACCAACGGCCAGCTGGCCAACCTGGTGATCGTGGTCGCCAAGACCGACAAGGACAAGGGCGCCCAGGGCATCTCGCTGTTCGTGGTCGAGACCGACGAAGCGCCGGGCTTCCGCCGTGGCCGCAACCTCGACAAGATCGGCATGGACGCGCAGGACACCTCCGAGCTGTTCTTCGACGACGTGGTCGTGCCCGCGTCGAACCTGATCGGTGGCAATGAAGGCATGGGCTTCTTCCAGTTGATGGAGCAGCTGCCGCAGGAGCGCATGCTGGTCGCGCTGGCCGGCATTGCCGCGATGGAGCTGGCCATGAAGGTCACGCTGGAATACACGAAGGAGCGCAAGGCCTTCGGCAAGCCCATCTTCCAGTTCCAGAACACGCGCTTCAAGCTGGCCGAATGCCAGGCCCTGCTGCTGGCCTCGCGCGCCCTGGTCGATGCGGCCATGGTGTCGCACCTGCAAGGCAAGCTGGGCGTGGACCGCGCCGCGCTGATCAAGTACTGGGTGACCGACAACCAGTGCAAGCTGATCGACGAATGCCTGCAGCTCTTCGGCGGCTACGGCTACATGAAGGAATACCCGATCGCTCGCCTCTGGGCCGATTCGCGCGTGCAGCGCATCTACGGCGGCACCAACGAAATCATGAAGGAACTGGCCTCGCGCTTCCTGTAAGGCGGTGCGCCCGCCGACTGCGCGGGGCGATCCCGCGTTGGCGATGCTCGCCGTACCCCAGTACGGCTGCGCTTCTCAACGCAGGCTCATCCCCGCTCGCCTGGGCGGTCGCATCCGCCCGAACCACCGATCACGTCAACGAATTCAATTGAGCCAAGGAGCTCTTCATGACCGAAGCCTATATCTTTGACGCCGTGCGCACGCCGCGTGGCAAGGGCAAGAAAGACGGCAGCCTGCACCAGGCCACGCCCGTGTGGCTGCTGAGCACGCTGCTGCGCGCCTTGCAGCAACGCAACAGCCTGGACACCTCGCTGGTCGATGACCTGGTGCTGGGCTGCGTGACGCCCGTGGGCGAGCAGGGCGCCGACATTGCCCGCACCGCCATCCTCGATTCGGGCTGGGACCAGCGCGTGGCCGGCGTGACGCTGTCTCGCTTCTGCGCCTCGGGCCTGGAAGCCGTGAACCAGGCCGCGCAACGCATCGGCTCGGGCATGGAAGACATGATCGTGGCCGGTGGCGTCGAATCCATGAGCCGCTGGCCCATGGGCAGCGACGGTGGCGCCTGGGTGATGGACCCGCGCATCAACAGCGGCACGGCCTTCGTGCCCCAGGGCATCAGCGCCGACCTGATCGCCTCGCTCGAAGGCTTTTCACGCCATGACCTGGACAGCTACGCCAGCGAATCGCACCGCCGCGCCGCCCAGGCCCAGGCCGAAGGCCGCTTCGACAAGTCCATCGTGCCTGTGAAAGACCTCAATGGCCTCTTGATGCTGGCCAAGGACGAGACCGTGCGCGCCGGCACCACGCCCGAGACGCTGGCCAAGCTGATGCCCTCGTTCGAGATGATGGGCACCATGGGCTTCGACGCCACCGCGCTCGACAAGTACACCACCCTCGAGAAGGTGACCCACAGCCACCACGCCGGCAACTCGTCGGGCATCGTGGACGGCGCCGCGCTGATCCTGCTGGGCAGCAAGGAAGCCGGCCTCAAGGCGGGCCTCAAGCCTCGTGCCAAGGTGCGCATGTGCTCGGTGATCGGCTCCGAGCCCACCATCATGCTGACCGGCCCCACGCCGGCCTGCCAGAAGGCGCTCAACAAGCTGGGCATGACCCCGGGCGACATCGACCTGTGGGAAATCAACGAGGCCTTCGCCACCGTGCCGATGAAGACGGCGCGCGACCTGAACGTGCCGCTGGACCGCGTGAACGTCAACGGCGGCGCGATCGCGCTGGGCCACCCGCTGGGTGCCACGGGCGCCATCATCCTGGGCACGGCCCTGGACGAGCTGGAGCGCTCCGGCAAGGCCACCGCACTGGCCACCCTGTGCATCGGTGCCGGCATGGGCATCGCCACCATCATCGAACGCGTCTGATCCCGAGGGCCACGACATGACACAAGCACAAGCCTTCACCTTCGACATCGATGCCGACGGCATCGGCCTCGTCACCATCGACATGCCCGGCCGGGCGATGAACGTGCTCAACCCGACGCTGGTCGAGCCCTTCGCCGGCCTGGTGCAGCAGTTGGAAACGGACGCCAACCTCAAGGGCCTGGTGATCACCTCGGGCAAGCCGACCTTCATCGTCGGCGCAGACATCGACCAGCTCACGCAGATCACCTCGGCCGAAGAGGCCTACAAGCTCTGCGAAGACCTCAAGGGCATGCTGCGCCGCATGGAAAAGAGCGGCAAGCCCGTGGTGGCCGCGCTCAACGGCACGGCCCTGGGCGGTGGCCTGGAGCTGGCGCTGGCCTGCCACGCCCGCATCGCCATCGACGACCCGAAGCTCAAGCTGGGCCTGCCCGAAGTCAAGCTGGGCCTGCTGCCCGGTGGCGGCGGCACCCAGCGCGTGCCGCGCCTGATCGGCATCCAGAAGGCCATGGACCTGATCACCCAGGGCAAGGAACTCACCGCTGCCAAGGCCAAAGAGATGGGCCTGGTGACCGAGCTGGCCGCCAACCGAGATGAGCTGCTGGCCAAGGCCCGTGCCTGGTGCAAGGCCAACCCCAAGGCCGCCGCACCGTGGGACACCAAGGGCTTCCGCATCCCCGGTGGCGACAGCAAGAGCCCGGCCGTGGTGCAGGTGCTGGCGATCGCCCCGTCGATGGCTAACGCCAAGGCGCACGGCAACTACCCGGCCATCACCCACATCATGAGCTGCCTGTTCGAAGGCTGCCTGCTGGATTTCGACGCCGCTTCGCAGGTGGAATCGCGCTACTTCGCGGCCTGCGTGGTCTCGCAGACCAGCAAGAACATGATCGGCACGCTGTGGCACCAGCTCAACGCCATCAAGAAGGGCCAGTCGCGTCCCAAGGGCCCGGCCGAGAGCAAGGTCAAGAAGCTGGGCATCCTGGGCGCCGGCATGATGGGCGCGGGCATCGCCTACGTGTCCGCCAAGGTGGGCATCGACGTCGTGCTGCTGGACACCACGATCGAGAACGCCGACAAGGGCAAGGCTTACTCGCAGGGCCTGCTGGACAAGGCCGTGGCCCGTGGCCGCAGCACGCCGGACAAGCGTGACGCGCTGCTGGCCCGCATCAAGACGACCACCTCGTACGCCGACCTCGAAGGCTGCGACCTGGTGATCGAGGCCGTGTTCGAAGACCGCGCCATCAAGGCCGAGTGCACCAAGCAGACCGAGGCCGTGATCCCGGCCAGCGCCGTGTACGCTTCCAACACGTCCACGCTGCCCATCACCGGCCTGGCCCAGGCCAGCAGCCGCCCGCAGAACTTCATCGGCCTGCATTTCTTCTCGCCGGTGGACAAGATGCCCCTGGTCGAGATCATCGTTGGCAAGGACACCAGCGACGAGACGCTGGCCCGTGGTTTCGACTACGTGCTGCAGATCGGCAAGACGCCCATCGTGGTCAACGACAAGCGCGGCTTCTACACCTCGCGCGTGTTCACGACCTACATCATGGAAGGCATGGCCATGCTGGGCGAGGGCGTGCACCCCCGTTCCATCGAGGTCGCCGGCCTGAAGGCGGGCATGCCCATGCCGCCGCTGGCGCTGCAGGACGAGGTGTCGCTGAGCCTGTCGCTCTACATCGCCGAGACCACCAAGAAGGACCTGATCGCCGAAGGCGGCCCGCTGCCGGCCGTGCACCCGGGCTTCGCCGTGGTGCAGAAGGTGGGCGGCGAGCACAAGCGCATCGGCAAGAAGGCCAACCAGGGCTTCTATGACTACGCCGGCAAGGAAAAGAGCCTGTGGCCCGGTCTGCTGGAGGTGTACCCGCCCAAGGCCGAGCAGCCCGCGCAGCAGGAGCTCGTGGACCGTCTGCTCTACGCCCAGGCCAACGAAGCCGCGCGTTGCTTTGAGGAGAAGGTGGTGCGCTCGGTGGCCGACACCAACATCGGCTCGATCTTCGGCTGGGGCTTCGCGCCCAACCAGGGCGGCGCGCTGCAGTTCATCAACGCGGTGGGCCCGGCGAAGTTCGTCGAGCGGGCGCGTGAACTGGCCGCCAAGTACGGTTCGCGCTTCGAGCCGGCCGCCATCGTGGTGAAGCTGGCCGCCGAAGATGGCCGTTTCGCCGACGCGGTGTGAGCATGAGCTTGGGCACGCCTTCAGCCGCGAGCCCCCTGGCGGGCCTGCGCGTGGTCGATCTCACGCGCAACCTGCCGGGGCCCTTCGCCACGCGCATCCTGGCCGACCTGGGCGCCACGGTCATCAAGGTCGAGCCGCCCGAGGGCGATCCGGCCCGGGGCCTGCCGCCGCTGTACGCGGCGCTGAACCCGGGCAAGGATGTCCGCACGATCGACTTCAAGCAGCAGGCTGATAAAGACCGGCTGCGCGTGTGGATCCAGGACGCGGATGTGCTGGTGGAGGGCTTTCGCCCCGGCGTGATGGCGGCCATGGGGCTGGACATCGACAGCCTCAAGGCCCTGAACCCGAAGCTGGTGGTGTGCTCCATCACCGGCTATGGGCAAGAGGGCCCCTGGGCACAGAAGGCCGGCCACGACATGAACTTCATGGCCATGTCCGGTGCGCTGGATCAGATGCGCGGGCCCGATGGCAGCCTCACCCTGTCCAACATCCAGTGGGGTGACCTGGCCGGCGGCAGCTCCATGGCCTGCGTGGCCTTGCTGGCCGCGCTCTGGCAAGTGCAGCGCACCGGCCAGGGCTGCCACATCGACATCAGCATGACCCACGGCCTTTGGGCCCACCAGGTGATGCCGCTGGCCACCGGCGCCCTGCTCCAGCCCCTGCTGGAGCGCCTGCCCGGTGCCCGCGAGGACATGCTTAACGGCGCCTTGCCCTGCTACAGCCTCTACACCACGGCCGATGGCCGCGCGCTGGCCGTCGGCGCGCTGGAGCTGAAGTTCTGGCGCCTGTGCTGCGAGGCCTGGGGCCGCCCGGATTGGGCCGACCGCCACTGGCAGCGCGGCCTGCTGCCCAACTCGCCCGATTCCAACGCCCTGCGTGACGAGGTGGCGGCACTCATTGCCGCTCAACCTTTGTCACATTGGGCCGATGTCTTCGACAAGGTGGACGCCTGCGTCACGCCCGTGCTCACGCTGGCCGAAGCCCAGGCCCACGGCCTGTTCGCCGGGGCAGGGCGCGCGCCGTGGGTGATTTCCGCCTGACGTCCTGACCCGCTGCCCGCTGTAACGCATTGAAGAAGAACCACCATGACGACGCCCCAAGCCGCCAGTCATCCCATCGTCACCCGCGAGAAGCTCGATTTCGGGCTGGAGGGCGACATCCCCCGCCACTGGCTGGACAACGATCCCTTCAAGAGCCGCTTCTTCGACGCGATGTCGGTGTTCTTCCCGGAAGGCGAACGCTTCTTCATCAGTTGCGTGCGCGATTTCAAGGACCAGATCAGCGACCCGCAACTGCTCGAAGAGGTGAAGGATTTCACGCGCCAGGAAGGTCAGCACGGCATCGTGCACCGCCAGTTCAACGACCGGCTCAAGCGCCAGCGCATCCATGTGAAATCGCTGGAACGCCAGACCGTGTGGTTCCTGTTCGACGTGCTGCGCAAGCGCTTGAAACCCGAGACCACGCTGGCCCTCACCGCCGCCTTCGAGCACATGACCGCGCTGATGGCACACGGCTTCGAACAGTGCCGCGTGCTGGACAAGGCCGATCCGCGCATCCGCGCCATGTACACCTGGCACGCCATCGAAGAAGTCGAGCACAAGGCTGTGGCCTTCGACGTGATGCAGAAAGTGGCCAAGGTGGGCTACTGGCGGCGCGTGCTGCCGCTGGTCTTCACGTCCTTCTCGTTCCCGCTGGCAACGCTTCTGGTGGTGAACTATATGTTGCAGGTTGACGGTTTCAGGGGCCTGGAACGTGCGGGCATCATGGCGCGCGGCCTGTGGTGGCTGTACAAGCCGGGCGGGCTGTTCCTGCCGCTGCTGGGCCACTATGTGAAGTACTTCAAACCCGGTTTTCACCCGTGGCAGACTGGGGAATTGGCCAGTTACCAGATCTGGCGCGAGGTGTTCGAACGCACGGGCGATCCGATCGCAGCGGGTGATGCGGCACTCAAGGCAGGCATCTGACCCGCCTGGTAACAAGGGTTAATCAGGGGCGCCGACGTTAAATTCTCCCCCGTCGACGTCGATAACATAGGGAGCCATCCCCCTATGACCACCCTAAGCAGCACTCCCCCCTGGGTCAACTGGATCACCGGCACCGGGCCGGTGCGCCGTCACGTCATGTTCGGCCTGGGTGCCGGGCTGATCTACGCGCTCACGGCCGCCATCATGGCGCACTCGGCCTGGCTGGGGCTGATCAGCGCAGAGGTGCTCGGGCTGCTGCTCGGCTGCATGGCCGCCACCTTCCTGCTGTTCTTCGTGCTGGTGCGCAGCGGCTGGTCGCAGCGTTTCGACGATCCCGTGCTGGCGATGCCCCACGGCATGGTCTCCATCCTCATCATCGTGCTGGCCTATGTGCTCATCGGTGAATACCGGGGCGACACCATCATCCTGCTGGCCCAGGCCGTGGCCGTGGCCATGTTCCGCCTCCGGCCGCGCCAGTGCCTGTTACTGGGCGGCTGGGCGGCGTTGTGCGTCAGCGTGGCCCAGTTCGGGCTGGTGTGGTCCGGCGAGCCGGGCTTTTCGCTGCAGCGGGGGCTCACGCACTTCACCGTGTCCACTGTGTCGCTGATGGCGCTGGCGGTGGTCGCCATGTGGATCAGCGCCATGCGCGTGCGCATCAGCCGCCAGTCCGACGAACTGCGCCAGACCTTGGTGCAGGCTCAGGCCCTGGCCACCACCGACATGCTCACCGGCCTGCTCAACCGCCGTGCCATGACCGATCAGCTCGAGTCCGAGCTGGCCCGTGTGTCGCGCTCCGGCAATCCCGTGTGCGTGGCCCTGATCGACATCGACCACTTCAAGAAGGTCAACGACCACTATGGCCACCGCATGGGCGACGAGGTGTTGCGCTCCTTCGCCTCGCTGGCCCAGGGTGATCTGCGCCAGGTCGACCAACTGGGCCGCTGGGGCGGTGAAGAGTTCCTGCTGATGATGCCGCACGTGGATGCCTCGCAGGCCTGGGTGGCCGTGGAGCGCCTGCGCAACCGCATTGCCGCCCACCCGATGGGGGACAGCGGCAACTTGACCGTCACGATCTCGGCCGGACTGGCGCAGTTCTCGCACGGCGAGTCGCTGGACCGCTGGATCGAGCGCGCCGACCAGGCCCTCTACCAGGCCAAACAATCCGGGCGCAACCGTTGCCTGATCGCCGAGCAGCCGCCAGCCACATCGCCATCGCCTGTGCCCGCTGCGCCGCGAGGCCCTAACGCTTCTGTAGCGCCCGTGGTCCGCCTGCACCCGTCGTCATCGTGAAGAGGCCCATGACGCAACCCGCCAAGCCCCTTACCTTCGTCGAAGCGGCCACGCCCCTGGTGCTGTGGGCACTGGGCTCAGACCGCGCCACCCGTTCGCGCGTGCTGGCCATCGCCCTGTGCCTGCTGGTCTACTCGGTGTGTTGCGTGGCGGCCTGGCATGCGTCCCAGATCGGCATGATGCATCCCATGGCACCGCCCGTGCTGGCCTGGGTGACGCTGCCCGCGTGCGTGGTGGCACTGGTGCTGGTGCGCAGCGGGCGTTCAAAACGTTTCGCCGATCCCACCCTGATGCTGCCGCAGAACGCGCTGGCGGTGGTGGCGATCGGGTTCGCCTACCTGACCATCCGCCCGGAAGACAGAGGCGTGGTGATGGTGCTGCTGTCGCTGGTGATCATGTTCGGCATGTACACGCACACGCCGCGCCAGTCGCTGGTCATCGGCGGGGTGGCGGTGGTCGGCCTGGGGGCCTGCATGCTGATCCTGAGTCAGTACGACCCGGGCTTCTACCCCTTCAACCGTGAACTGGTGCGGTTCGAACTGCTGGTCAGCGTGGTGCCCGTGCTGGTGTTCACGGCCATCCAGCTCAATGCCTGGCGCAGCCGGCTCAAGCGCCAGCGCGAGGAGCTCAAGCAGGCCCTGGCCACCGTGCAGCACCTGGCCACGCGTGACACGCTCACGGGCCTGTACAACCGTCGCCACATGCAGGACAGGCTGGAAGCCTGCCTCGGCCGGCTGGAGCGTTATGGAGAGCGCTTCACGCTGGCCTTGATCGATCTGGATCACTTCAAAAGCGTGAACGACCGGCACGGCCACAAGGTGGGCGACGAGGTGCTGACCTCGTTCGCGCATGCGGCATCCAGCGTGCTGCGTGATTCCGATGTGCTGGGCCGCTGGGGGGGCGAAGAGTTCCTGGTCGTGTTCCCCGACACCACGCCCGAGCAGGCCCGCCATCCGCTGGAGCGCCTGCAGGCCGAGCTGACGCGCCTGGCCGTGTCCAACAGCGTGCCGGGGCTGCGCGTCTCGTTCTCGGCGGGCCTGGCGCTGCACGTGGCCCATGCCACCTTGAACCACACCCTGGAGCGCACCGACGCGGCCCTGTACGAAGCCAAGCGCGGCGGACGTAACCAGGTGGTGCTGGCCGAACCCGTCCCTTCGGTGTTCCCTGAGGTCGCGCCCAAGGAGGTTCCCCCCGAAGAGGATTCCGCGCTCGACTCCGAGCCCGGCCTGATCGAAGGCCTGTTCAGCACGCCACGATATTGACGGCCAGGCCTCCGCGCGAGGTCTCCTTGTACTTGCTCTGCATGTCCGCGCCGGTCTCGCGCATGGTCTTGATGACCTGGTCGAGGCTGACGTGGTGCGTGCCATCGCCATGCAGGGCCAGGCGCGCCGCGTTGATCGCCTTCACCGCCGCCACCGCGTTGCGCTCGATGCAGGGGATCTGCACCAGCCCACCCACCGGATCGCAGGTCAGGCCGAGGTGGTGCTCCATGCCGATTTCTGCCGCGTTCTCGACCTGCGCCGGCGTGCCACCCAGCACGGCGCACAGGCCCGCGGCGGCCATGGAGCAGGCCACGCCCACCTCGCCCTGGCAACCTACCTCTGCCCCTGAGATCGAGGCGTTCTCCTTGTAGAGCAGGCCGATGGCGCCGGCCGTGAGCAGGAAGTCGATCACGCCGCGATCTGTGGCCGTGGGCACGAAACGGCGGTAGTAGTGCAACACGGCCGGCACGATGCCAGCGGCGCCGTTGGTGGGGGCGGTCACCACGCGGCCACCGGCGGCGTTCTCTTCGTTCACGGCCAGGGCGAACAGGTTCACCCAGTCCATCACGGCGAGCGGATCGAGGCTGGTGTTGGCTTGCAGCTTGCGCGACAGGGTTGGCGCGCGGCGAGGCACCTTGAACGGGCCGGGCAAGACGCCTTCGTGTTCACAGCCGCGCTGCACACAGGCCTGCATCACGCGCCAGATGTGCATCAGGCCGGAGTCGATCTCTGCATTGCTGCGCCACAGGCGCTCGTTGGCGCGCATCACGCCGGCAATGTCCAACTCTCGCGCTTTGCACAAGGTCAGCAGGTCGGAGGCGCTGTGGAAGGGCAGGGGCAGCACCTCGGTGTCGGGCGCCACGTCGTGCTGGCGGGCGCTGTCGTGGACCAGTTCCTCGCTGACCACGAAGCCGCCGCCGACCGAGTAGTAGCAGCGCTGGGCCAGCGCCTGGCCGTGCTCGTCGAAGGCGCTCAGGCGCAGCGCGTTGGGGTGGAAGGGCAGGCTGTGGTGCAGGTGGAAGATCAGGTCGGCTTCCACATCGAACGCCACACCGTGGATATCCAGCAAGGGCAGGCGGTGCTGCTGGCGGATGTCGGCCAGGATCGCGTCGATGCGCTCCACGTCGACCTGATCAGGTTCATGGCCGCACAGGCCCAGCAGCACGGCCATGTCGCTGTCGTGCCCGCGCCCCGTGGCGCCCAGCGAGCCGAAGAACTCGCAGCGCACGCGCCGCGTCGCATCAATCAAGCCCTGCTGCTGCAGCCGCAACGCGAACAGCCGCGCGGCCCGCATGGGCCCGACCGTGTGGGAACTGGAAGGCCCGATTCCCACCTTGAACAGATCGAAGACGGACACGGCCATGGTGAACCTCTCGGGTTCATCCTAGACCTTTGCCTGCGCCATGGGGGCAGGGCTTTCGTGAACTACAGGCGCTTGTCAGGGGCTTGTTCGAGGCTGGAACAGTGCCCCTGACGATGCTGCGCTGCAGCGAAGCTCAGCGCGTGGCGATTTCGCCGCGCAGCGAGTGCGGGTAGGCCAGCGTGATGTTCGCGTCGATCAGCTGCCCGATCAGGCGCTGCGGCTGCGGCCCACCGGGGAAGTTGACGATGCGGTTGCACTCGGTGCGGCCCATCAGCTCGGTCGGGTCCTTGCGGCTGGGGCCTTCGACCAGGATGCGCTGCGTGGTGCCCACCAGGGCCTGGCTGAAGCGCTGCACATTGCCTTCCAGCACGGCCTGCAGCGTCTGCAGGCGCTTGAGCTTCACTTCTTGCGGCGTGGTGTCCTCCAGCGCAGCGGCCGGCGTGCCGGGGCGGGCGCTGAAGATGAAGCTGAAGGAGGCATCGAAGCCGATGTCGTCCACCAGCTTCATCATCTTGGCGAAGTCGTCGTCCGTCTCGCCCGGGAAGCCCACGATGAAATCCGACGAGATGCGGATGTCGGGGCGCACCAGGCGCAGCTTGCGGATCGTGCTCTTGAACTCCAGCGCCGTGTAGCCGCGCTTCATCGCCATGAGGATGCGGTCGGAGCCGTGCTGCACGGGCAGGTGCACATGGTTGACCAGCTTGTCGGTCTTGCCGTAGACGTCGATCAGGCGCTGCGTGAACTCGTTGGGGTGGCTGGTGGTGTAGCGGATGCGCTCGATGCCGGGGATCTCGGCCACGTACTCCAGCAGCATCGCGAAGTCGGCGATCTCGGTCGTGTCGCCCATGCGGCCACGGTAGCCGTTCACGTTCTGGCCCAGCAGGGTCACTTCGCGCACGCCCTGGTCGGCCAGATCGGCAACCTCGGTCAACACATCATCAAACGGGCGCGAGACCTCTTCGCCGCGTGTGTAGGGCACCACGCAGTAGCTGCAGTACTTGGAGCAGCCTTCCATGATGGACACGAAGGCGCTGGCGCCATCCTTGCGCGGCGGAGGCAGGTGGTCGAACTTCTCGATCTCGGGGAAGCTGATGTCCACCTGCGGGCGCCGTTGCTGCTGGCGCTTTTCCAGCATGGCGGGCAGGCGGTGCAGGGTCTGCGGGCCGAACACCACATCGACATAAGGCGCACGCTCGATGATGGCCGCGCCTTCCTGGCTGGCCACGCAGCCGCCCACGCCGATCATCACGCCGCGCTCCTTGAGGTGCTTGACGCGGCCCAGGTCGCTGAACACCTTCTCTTGCGCCTTCTCGCGGATGGAGCAGGTGTTGAACAGGATCAGGTCGGCCTGCTCCGGGTCGTTGGTGGGCTCGTAGCCCTTGGCGGCATTGAGCACGTCGGACATCTTGTCCGAGTCGTACTCGTTCATCTGGCAGCCGTAGGTCTTGATGTAGACCTTCTTGCCAGCGTTCGCGTTGGCGGGCAGGGCGGCGGTGTCAGGGGATTCGGGCAAGGCGCTCATCTCGTACTACTCACTTGGACCAGGTTTTCTTCAGGGGGTCGTAGGTCCATTTGGCGGCTTCGGCCGGCGTGCTGGGCCACAGCTGTGCCAGTTCGTCCGGGCGCAGGATCCACACGTCCATCAGCAGACCGTAGGTGTCGATCGTGTAGTTGACCTTGATCTTCTTGCCGACCAGCATGCCCCACATCACCAGCATGTTGTTCTCGCCACGGATGCGGGCGCCAGGGGCCAGGCGCGCGGCTGTCTTGCCGTTGAGCACGACCTCGGGCGGCTGGCTGAACAGCACTTCGCCACGCAGGGAGGTGGTCGGCAGTACGCGTGAGAGCTGCATCGGCACGATCAGGTTGGGATCGACCTTGGGCGGTGGCGGCGGAGGCGCGCTGGCGGCGGATGACGGGGCGCTGGCGGGCGTGGCGGCGCTCTGGGCCATCACGGCAACGCTGCTGAAGGCCAGCGTCAGGGCGGTCAAGGAGGCCACACAGAACAGGGCTGAACCGGCCCGGGGCAGTGCCGGGGCCGGCTGAGGACAGCGGGGCATGGTGTAGATCCAGGGGCTGTGAAAGACCGGCGATTTTAGCCGGGCCACCGGATCCCATCAACCGTGGGCCATCCTGCAAGGGCCCAGGGTATGCAGCGGTGGCGCAGTCCCGGGCCGGCGACCGGCACCGGAACGCCGGCCGCATGGCGGATCAGAATTTCACGACCAGGCCCAGCGAATACTGGTCGACATTGGTGCGCACACTGTCCATGCCCACGCGGTAGCGTTCCCACTCGCCACGCAGTGCGGTGCTGGGGCTGAAGTCGTACTGCAGGCCGGCACCTACCTTCAGGCCGGTGTCGTGGTCTTTCACGGTCAGGCCGTTGCCGGAGATCTTGGATTCGGTATCGACGACACCCACGCGCCCCAGCGCCGACCATTGCGGGGCCAGCGGCACGGTGCCCACGGCATCCAGGTACAGGCCGCGGGCCTTGACATCACCGGAAGGAGCCTGGAACTTGCCCAGGCCAGCATAGCCCGCTTCCAGTGCGAAGTTGGGGGTGAACTGGTACCCGCCGTAGAACTTGTACCCGGTGTCGCTGCGGTCGGTGCCAGCCCCCAGCGGGCTGTCGTCCTTGAGGTGGGATTGGCTCACGTTGCCGCCCACGTAGTAGCCGGGCGTGGCGGCCAGTTGGGCGTGGGCGCTGCCCGCCGCCATGAGCGTGGTGGTGATGGCGGCGGCCATGGTGCCCAGTGTGCGTTGAAGAGGCAGGGACTTTGTCTTGTGTTGGAAGGTCATGCACAACTCCTTTCGTGAGTGCCACTTCAGTGTTGGTTCGGCATGTCAAGGACGTGTCTTTCACACGTAAAGCTGTGTGGGAAAGGGTGTCGTTTTGTGCAAAGATCCAGCCTTGTCATAACGAGCCCTGAACAACAAAGGGCGCATACGGGAGGAACAGCGGCATGGCCCTGATGGATTTCATCAAGAAGCAGTTCATCGACGTCATCGAGTGGACGGAATCCACCGATGGCGTGCTGGCTTGGCGCTATCCGTTCCAGGACCGTGAAATCCAGAACGGCGCGACCCTGGTGGTGCGTGAATCGCAGATGGCGCTGTTTGTCAACGAAGGCCAGGTGGCCGACCTGTTCGGCCCGGGCACGCACAAGCTGAGCACGCAGACGCTGCCGGTGCTCACCAACCTGAAGAACTGGGACAAGCTGTTCGCCTCGCCCTTCAAGAGCGATGTGTATTTCTTCAGCACGCGCCAGCAACTGGACATGCGCTGGGGCACGGCGCAGCCCATCACCCTGCGCGACAAGGATTTCGGTGCCGTGCGCCTGCGCGCCTTCGGCAACTACAGCCTGCGCCTGGTCGATCCGCGCAAGTTCCACACCGAGGTGTCGGGCACGCGCGAGGCCTACACCATGGCCGATCTCGATGGGCAGTTGCGTGGCCTGATGCTGCAGCACATCAGCGATGCCGTGGCGCAGAGCGGTGTGCCCTTCCTGGATCTGGCGGCTAACCAGGTGGCCTTCGCCAAGGCGCTCCAACTCGCTACAGCACCGGCCTTCGATGCCATAGGCCTGCGCCTGGAAGGTGTGACGGTGCAGAACATCTCCCTGCCCGAAGAGTTGCAGAAGATCCTGGACCAGCGCATCGGCATGGGCATGGTCGGCAACGACATGGGCAAGTTTGTGCAGTACCAGACGGCGCAGGCACTGCCGGTGCTGGCCGCTGGCAGCGGCTCGGGCGGTTCGGTGGCCGGTGATGCCGCCGGCCTGGGGGCCGGCTTGGCGCTGGGGCAGGCCATGGCCCAGTCGCTGCAGCAGGGCCTGCAGGGGGCAGTGCCTGTGCCGGGGGCTGCTGCCACGCCGGCCGTGATGCCTCTGCGCCCGGACGAGGTCATGTCCACCCTGGAGAAACTGGCCGACCTGAAGGCCAAGGGTATCCTGACCGACGACGAGTTCAGCGCCAAGAAGGCCGAGCTGCTCAAGAAGCTGGTCTGAGCGCTGTCCGCCCATGGTTGATCCGACGCCGCAGCGCGCCTGGCGCGCGCTGTGCTCCTTTTGTGGTGCGCCGGTCGAGTTTCGCTCGGCCGATTCGCCCATGGCCGTGTGCAGCTACTGCCGCAGCACCTTGCTGCGCGATGGCGATACCCTGCGCCGCATCGGCCAGGTTGCCGATCTCTTCGATGACCACAGCCCGCTGCAGCTGGGCGTGGCCGGCCGCTACCAGGGCGAGCCCTTCACGCTGGTGGGCCGCGTGCAGATGGCCTACGACGAAGGCGTCTGGAACGAGTGGCATGCGCTGTTCGACAACGGCCGCTCGGGCTGGCTGAGCGAGGACAACGGACAGCACGTTTTCGCCTTCGAGCAGCCGGCGCGTAGCGCCTTGCCTGAGCACTGGGCACGGGTAGCGCCTGGGCAGGCCGTGTTCATCGACCAGGCCCCTTGGGTGGTGGCCTCGGTTGCTTCGGCGCGCGTGCAGGCGGCCGAGGGCGAACTGGCCTTCGTGCCGGATTTCAAGCAAGCGCACACTGTGCTCGAGCTGCGCGACACGCAGGGCCAGGTGCTGTCCATCGATGACAGCGAGACACCGCCCAGGCGCTTCGTGGGCCGTGCCGTGGCCTTGCCCGATCTGGCACTCAGCGGCCTGCGCGAGGGGCCGGCGGAGGCCAAGGTCCAGAGCGCCGGCATCGAGTGCCCGAACTGCGGCACACCGCTATCACCACGCCTGGGCCAAAGCCTCTCCATCGCCTGCCCCTCATGCAAGTCGGTGGTCGACATCTCCCAGAAGGATGCGGGTGCCGGCCTGGGCTACTACGCGCAGGACAATGGGCTGGAGCCCCTGATCCCCATGGGCCGCACGGGCCGGCTCGACGCCGAGGGCTCGGGTTATGCCGATGACTGGCAGGTGGTCGGCTACCAGGAGCGTTGCGACGAGCCTGAAAGCAGCGAGGACGAGCAGACCTTCTGGCGCGAGTACCTGCTCTACAACCAGCAAAACGGTTTTGCCTTCCTGGTGGATGCCGAGGACGGCTGGAGCGTGGTGCGCCCGGTGACAGGTGTGCCCTCCACCCGTTCGGCCACGGCGGCCTTCAAGGGCGTGACCTACCGCAAGAAGTACACCTACACCGCCAAGACCACCTATGTGATCGGCGAGTTCTACTGGAAGGTACGGCGTGACCAGCGCACCTTGAACACCGACTACGTGGGCACGGGCTCGCGTGGCACACACCAGCTCAACCGCGAGCAGACCGGCTCCGAGATCACCTGGTCGGCCGGGCGTGCGATCGATGCGGCGGTGGTGATGAAGGCGTTCGGCATCCACGCCGCGAAGGCGGCTGCCTTCAGGCGCGATGCGGGGGCGGGAGGCTCCTGGTCCTTTGGCGAACAGGGCTGGGTGTGGGTGCTGGTGGTCATCATCGTGGTGATCATGCTGGCCCGCTGCAGCAGTGATGAGTGCGGACGCGTGCGGGACACCTACGGCGCGGCCAGCCTTGAGTACCAGCAGTGCTCGTCCCGCGCCGGCAGCAGCGGTGGCAGCTGGGGCGGTTCAGGCGGCGGCTCCTGGGGCGGCTACAGCAGCGGAGGCTCCCACAAGTGAGCGCCTGCACCAGCCCGTCTTGCACCCAGCGCACAATCGCGTCCATGGCGGGCGCTGACGATCCCGAAAGGAAATCCCATGTTCGAACTTGAGTGGCTCAAGCCCGGCGTCTTCGTCGGCTCCATCGTCTTCGCGCTGATTGGCGTGGCGCTTTTCTGGCTGTGCTTCATCATCGTCGACAAGCTCACCCCGTACGACTTGTGGGGCGAGATCGTCGAGAAGAAGAACGTGGCCCTGGCCATCGTGGTGGCCGCCATGTGCCTGGCCATCGGGCAGATCGTGGCCGCGGCCATCCATGGCTGACACGGCCGCAGGCGCTGCACCGATCCCGCAAGGCGGGGAGGGCGGGCGGGTGAGCCCGGCCGAGGTGCTGCTGCTGGCCTCGGTTTTCGTGGTGGCTGCCTGCGGGCTGGTCTACGAACTGGCCGCAGGCAGCCTGGCCAGTTACCTGCTGGGCGATTCGGTCCTGCAGTTTTCCACCATCATCGGGGCCTACCTGTTCGCCATGGGCGTGGGCTCGTGGCTGTCGCGCTACCTGGAGCGCCAGCTGGTGGCGCACTTCCTGCGCATCGAGCTGATGGTGGGCCTGTGCGGTGGGCTGATGCCGGCACTGCTGTTCGTGGCGCACACGCTGCTGCCAGCGTCAGCCACCACCCCCTTCCGCGTGCTGCTGTACGCCATGGTGCTGCTGGTGGGCATCCTGGTGGGGCTGGAGATCCCGCTGGTGATGCGCATCCTCAAGCGCCAGTTCAGCCAGCGTTATGCACTCAAGGATCTGGTGGCCGAGGTGCTCACCTTCGATTACCTGGGCGCGCTGGCCGTGTCGCTGGCCTTTCCGCTGCTGCTGGTGCCGCACCTGGGTCTGATCCGCACGGGCCTGTTCTTCGGGCTGCTGAACGTGGCGGTGGCCGCCTGGGCCCTGTGGCTGTTCCGGGCCGAATTGCGTACCTGGCGCGCGCATGCGCTGGCCTGCGCGCTGGCCACGCTGGTGCTGGGTGCTGGCATGGTGGGGGCCCAGCCGCTGACCACCTGGGCGGAGGACCGCTTCTACGGCGAAGGCATCGTCCTGCGTGAGCACACGCCCTACCAGCGAATCGTGCTCACGCATGGCCATGGCGCGACCAAGCTCTACCTCAACGGCAACCTGCAGTTCTCGTCGCGTGACGAGTACCGCTATCACGAGGCGCTGGTGCACCCGGCGATGACAGCCCATGGCGCGCCGCGCCGGGTGCTGGTGCTCGGCGGTGGTGATGGCATGGCCGTGCGCGAGGTGCTGCGCCATCCTGGCGTGCAGCAGGTGACGCTGGTCGAGCTGGATCCGGCCATGACGCGCTTGTTCGGCCAAGACGATCGCCTGCGCGCGCTCAATGGCGATGCACTGCGTTCGCCCAAGGTGCGCGTGGTCAATACCGATGCTTTCAACTGGCTGGACCAGCACGATGAGGTCTTCGATGTGATCGTGGTGGATTTCCCCGATCCCACCAACCACGCCATCGGCAAGCTCTACACCACCACCTTCTACGCCTTGCTCGACAAGCATCTGGCGGCCAGCGGCTACGCCGTGGTGCAGACCACCTCGCCGCTGATCGCGCGGCAAAGCTACTGGACCGTGGTCAGCACGCTGGAAGCCGTGGGCCTGAGCGCCACGCCCTACCACGCCCATGTGCCCAGCTTCGGAGAGTGGGGCTTCGTGCTGGCCCATCGCCGGGCATGGCGCGCGCCGGCCGATTGGCAGGCGAATCTCCCTTCGGGCCTGCGTTTCCTGTCGCCGGCCGTACTGCCCGGGCTGTTCGTGTTCCCGCCTGACATGGCTCGTGTGCCGGCCGAGCCGAACCGCTTGAGTAACCAGGGCCTGGTGCACACCTTCGAGCAAGAGTGGGGGCAGGTGCGCTGATGGCTGCACCGGTGCACATGCCGCCAATGTGGTCCCGGCGCGGGCTGCTGGGGGTGGGGGCGGCCAGCGCTGCGGGGCTGGTGTTGCCGGGGTGTGGCCCGCGTGGAGCAGCGACCACAAAGCCTGGTTCCCAATCGGTGTTGCCTGATGCACTGGAAGGTGGCTGGGTGGGGCAACTGGCCGAACGTGGGCATGCCTGGCGCGATGGCCGCTGGCGCCCGGGTGGGCGCATCGTGTTCACGCGCCGTGTGCACACGCTGGTGGTGGGCGGTGGCATCGCTGGGCTGGCCGCAGCGCGCGTGCTGCAGGACAACGGTCTGGACGACCTGGCCGTGCTGGACCTGGATGACGAGCCCGGCGGCCATTCGCGCGGCCATGTGCTGATGGGCCAACCCTGCCCTCTGGGTGCACACTACCTGCCCGTGCCGGGGGAGGATGCGCACGAGGTCGCGCAGTGGCTGGAAAGTCAGGGCCTGATCAGGCGCCAGCAAGGCCGCTGGGTAGGCGATGAGCGCTACCTCTGTCACAGCCCGCAGGAGCGCCTGTTCATGCCCGACACCGATGGCGGTGTCGGCGCCACGGTGGGCGCCTACTGGCCTGGCCATTGGCAGGAGGGGCTGCTGCCCGCAGGGGCCAATACGCACCGCCAGCATGAGCGCTTCATGCAGCAGGCCAGGCAACTGCACCAGGCGCTGGGCTTTGCCATGCCCACGGTGCGCAAGCCCTGGAACGCAGGCTTGGCAGCGCTCGATGCTGTCACCTTCGACCAGTGGCTGGACCAGCAGGGCCTGGACGACCCGGGCCTGCGCTGGGCGCTCGACTATGCCTGTCGTGATGACTACGGCGCCGGCTCGGCCCGCGTGTCGGCCTGGGCGGGGCTGCAGTATTTCGTCAGCCGTCATGAGGGCGATGAATCCGCCGATGCGCTGCTGACCTGGCCCGAAGGCAATGCCTGGCTGGTGCGCCGCCTGGCCCAGGGCCTGGGCGATCGGTGGCATCCCGCCACGGTGGCGCTGGCCGTCACCCCAGGCCGGCGCGAGGTGGTGGTGGACAGCTGGTCCGTGCGTCGCAATCGGCCGGAGCGGTGGATCGCCCGGCGCGTGGTGATGGCCGTGCCCCTGATGGTCGGGCACCGCCTGCTGGCCGCGCCGCCAGCCCCCTTGGCGGCTGTGCAAGCCCTGTTGCGCCAGGCGCCCTGGCTGGTCAGCAATCTGGCCTTGCGCGAGCCCTTGATTGAACGCCAGGGCGTACCCCTGTCATGGGACAACGTGGCCTACACCCGGCAGGGGCCGGCGGCGCTGGCCGAGCCCTCGCTCGGCTATGTCAATGCGCGCCACCAGAGCCTGGCCCCGGCACCGCAGGATGCCCCCGTGGTGCTCACGCACTACTGGGCACTGGGTGGCCGTGATGTGAAGGATGAACAGCGCCATCGGGGCCTGCTGTGGTCACAGCCCTGGCACTGGTGGGCGCAGAACGTGGTGGACGACCTGGCGCGTGTCCACCCCGATCTGCCCGGCAAGCTGCAGCGCATCGACCTGATGCGCTGGGGCCATGCCATGGCCATCCCGACGCCAGGCCTGCGGGGGCATCCAGCCTTGGCTGCCCTGGCCGATGGCGAAGCCGCACGGCAAAGCCGCTTGCACTGGGCCCATTCGGACCTGTCGGCCTACTCCGTGTTCGAAGAAGCCTTCACCCATGGCGTGCGTGCGGCGCGCCAGGTGCTGCGCATCGAAGGGCCGCCTCAGCGGATGGCCTGGGGCAGGCCGCGCGACATGGCCTGACGGTTCACGGCGGCCGGCTCGAAGCCCCTCACCAGCGCGTCCACCAAGTCCTGTGCCCGCTCGCGGTTGTCGCTCAGCAGGTTGCACACGAACACGTCCAGCGTCACGTGGCCGGTCTCTGGCCAGGTGTGCACGGCCAGGTGCGATTCGGCCAGCAGCACCATGCCGGTGATGCCGGCGGGTTGGCCCGGCAGGGCAGGCGCGAACGCATGGAAGAGATCACCCACCGCGCTCAGGCCGGCTTGCGCCACCTGGGCCATGCAGGCTGCACGCAAGGCCTCGGGCTGCGTCATCCATGGGTGCTGTGCCGAACAGCCGCTCAGGTCAGCCGTGATGTGCAGCCCGGTCAGGCCTGCGTGCGCGTGGATGGATGTGGAAGGCTGCATGCGTGTGGCAATCAAGCCGCTTGGTTGAGCGATGCCAGGCGCTCGGGCGTGCCCACATCGGTCCACGGGCCCAGCCAGGTCTCGGCGCTCAGCTTGCCGTGCTCGATCGCGCGGTCCATGCTGGGGCGCAGCGCGGCCTTGGTGCCGGCAGGCAGGTGATCAACCATCGCCGGCCGGTACAGCGCGATGTTGCCGTAGGTCCATGGGCGCGCGACATCCAGATGCTTAGGCAGCACGCGGCCTTGCTCGTCCATGGCGAAATCGCCCAGCGGCACGTGTGCCGGATTGGGCACCAGCCACAGGTGGCCCCAGTCATCGCCCTCCAGGAAGCGGTGCGCAGCAGCCTCGTCGAAGCGAAAGCCCGGCACGAACACATCGCCCGACACCGACCAGAAGGCCTCGCCCAGCATCGGCAGGGCCTTGGCCATGCCGCCGGCGGTTTCCAGCGCACCGCCGTGGTCACGGCCTTCCATCGAATAGTGGATGCGCAGCCCCCAGCGCGAGCCATCGCCCAGGGCTGCGGGGAACTGATCCTCCAGCCAGGCGGTGTTGATCACCACCTCGCGCACGCCGTCACGCGCCAGGGCCTCCAGGTGCCATTCGATCAGCGGCTTGCCTTGCACGCGGATCAGCGGCTTGGGCGTGTGGTCCGTGAGCGGCTTGAGCCGTTCGCCACGGCCGGCGGCGAGGATGAGGGCAGGCAGGTTGGGCATGCCCGCCATTAGATCAGTTCTTGATGCGGTAACCCGTCTTGAAGATCCACGCGATGATGCCCAGCGACAGCCCCATGAACACCAGCGTCATGCCCAGGCTCAGGCCCACGCTCACATCGGCCACGCCGTAGAAGCTCCAGCGAAAGCCGCTGATCAGGTAGACCACCGGGTTGGCCATCGATACGGCCTGCCAGAAGGGCGGCAGCATGTGGATGGAGTAGAAGCTGCCACCCAGAAAGGTCAGCGGCGTGATGATCAGGAGCGGGATGATCTGCAGCTTCTCGAAACCATCGGCCCAGATGCCGATGATGAAGCCCAGCAGGCTGAAGGTCACGGCCGTGAGCACCAGGAACAGCACCATCCAAACCGGATGCTCGATGCGCAGCGGCACGAAGAAGGTGGCCGTGGCCAGGGTGATCGCCGCCAGGATCAGCGATTTGGTGGCCGCCGCACCCACATAGGCCAGCACGATTTCCATCGTCGAGATGGGCGCTGACAGCAGCTCGTAGATGGTGCCCGTGAAGCGAGGGAAGTAGATGCCGAAGGAAGCGTTGGACACGCTCTGCGTCAGCAGCGACAGCATTACCAGGCCGGGCACGATGAAGGCGCCGTAACTCACCCCGTCGATCGACTCCATGCGCGAACCGATGGCCGAGCCGAACACCACGAAGTACAGCACGGTGGACAGCACCGGCGAGAAGATGCTCTGCATCAGCGTGCGCCAGGTGCGGGCCATCTCGAAGTTGTAGATGGCGCTCACGCCACGGAGGTTGAAGCTGCTCATGCGCGGGCCTCCTTCGAATGCACCAGGTTCACGAAGATGTCCTCCAGCGAGCTTTGCGTGGTGCTCAGGTCCTTGACGGTGATGCCGGCGTTTTCCAGAGCGCGCAGCAGCGGCGCGATGCCGGTGTTCTCGGCCTGGGTGTCGTAGGTGTAGACCAGTTGCTGGCCATCGCCTGCCAGCGTCAGCTCGAAGCTGTTCAGTGCCTCGGGCACGGCGCTCAGCGGCTCGGCCAGCTGCACGGTGAGCTGCTTGCGCCCCAGCTTGTGCATCAGCGCCGCCTTGTCTTCCACCAGGATCAGTTCGCCCTTGTTGATCACGCCGATGCGGTCGGCCATCTCTTCGGCCTCTTCGATGTAGTGCGTGGTCAGGATGATGGTGACCCCTGAGTCGCGCAGCGCGCGCACCAGGCGCCACATGTCGCGGCGCAGTTCCACATCCACGCCAGCGGTGGGTTCGTCCAAAAAGAGGATGCGCGGCTCATGCGACAGGGCCTTGGCGATCAGCACCCGGCGCTTCATGCCGCCCGAGAGCGTCATGATCCGGTTGTCCTTTTTCTCCCACAGCGACAGGTCACGCAGCACCTTCTCGATGTGCGTCGGGTTGGCCGGTTTCCCGAACAAGCCCCGGCTGAAGGACACCGTGTCCCATACGGATTCGAAGGCGTCGGTGGTGAGCTCCTGCGGCACCAGGCCAATCAGTGAACGTGCTGCACGGTAGTCCTTGAGGATGTCGTGCCCACCCACGGTGACGGTGCCGCTGGTAGGGCTGACGATGCCGCAGACGGTGCTGATCAGCGTGGTCTTGCCGGCGCCATTGGGGCCGAGCAGCGCCAGGATCTCGCCTTTGCGGACATCCAGGCTCACGTTCCTGAGCGCCTGAAAGCCCGAGGCGTAGGACTTGGAGAGTTGGGAGATGGAAATGATCGCGCTCATGGAGCGAGACAATAGCCCAAAGCGGCTTCTGGCGCTGGCGGGCCATTGGCATGGGCAGTCTCCCTGCGTCACATCAGGATAAGAGGGCGGCTTTAGCATGAAGCTCATGAAGGCATTGATCCTGCCGGCGCCATTGCAGCGTCCGGTCGAACGATTCGCCAGGGGGTTCATCCAGCCGCCAGGTCGCCCGCCGGTCGATTTCAGCGCGCCGGCGGGTGCGCCTTCCTTGCTGCCGCCCGATTCGCTGTCGTGGCGCATCTTCAAGAACCCGCTGGCGCTGGCCATTGGCGGCATCGCCGCCGTGATCCTGGAACTGGCCGAGCCCGGCGTGCGTACCGGCGTGTGGGAGCACACCAGCTTTCGGCGGGCGCCGGTAGCACGACTGCAGAGCACGGGGCTGGCCGCCATGATGACGGTCTACGGCCCCCGTGAGCAGGCTGAGGCCATGATCGCGCGGGTGAGCCGCCTGCACGCGCAGGTGCAGGGCGTCACGCCGACGGGCGTGCCTTACCGCGCTGATGACCCTGAACTGCTCGATTGGGTACAGGCCACGGCATCCTTCGGCTTCGTGGAGGCCTACAGCGCCTATGTGCGGCCGCTGGACGATGCGCAACGCGGCCAACTCTACGCGGAGAGCCGTGAGTCGTCGCGGCTGTATGGGGCGGTGAACGCGCCCACCTCGCTGCCGGAGATGCAGGCCATGTTCGAGGCCATGGCACCACGGCTGGAGGCATCGCCCATCGTCTTCGAGTTCCTCGAGATCATGCAGCGTGCGCCGATCCTGCCGCGCATCGGGCGCTATGGGCAGCGCCTGCTGGTGAAGGCCGCGGTCGAGCTGGTGCCGCCCTGGGTGCGCGAGCGCCTGGGCCTGGGCGACGAATGGCGCCTGCGCCCCTGGCAGCGCGCCGTGCTGCACCTGGGCGGGCGCCTGGCCGACCGCCTGCTGTTGCGCGACAGCCCGGCGGTGCAGGCCTGCCACCGCCTGGGGCTGCCGGCTGATCACCTGTACCGGCCCTGGTAGGCCGGTCTGCTGTGGGGCCGGGACTGTGTCAATGCCCGTGGTGATGTCCCTTGTGTCCGCCGTGACCGGCCTGGCCCGCAGCGCTGCCAGGCTTGCGCACGGACATCGTGGTGTCGTCCGCCTTGGCCGCAGGTGTGGCCCGGGGAGCCGGCAGGGTCTCACCCGCGTACTCGTAGGCCACCGTGCCCTTGGGATGCTGGAACCAGCCGGGATCCTTGTAGTCCCCAGGCTTGATGTGGTCGCGCACCTTCACCACGCTGAACATGCCGCCCATTTCCAGTGAGCCGAAAGGCCCGTTGCCCATCATCATCGGCAGGGTGTTCTCGGGCAGGGCCATGTCCATCTCGGCCATGCCGGCCATGCCCGTGTCGCCCATCACCATGTAGCCCGGGATCAATTGGCCGATGCGCTGGCCCAGGCCGCGCATGTCGGTGCCGATCAGGTTGGGCACCTTGTGGCCCATGGCGTTCATCGTGTGGTGCGATTTGTGGCAGTGGATGGACCAGTCGCCCGCGATGGCGTCGAACTCGATGGCGCGCATCTGGCCCACGGCGATGTCGGTGGTGACCTCGGGCCAGCGCGCGGCCTTGGGCACCCAGCCGCCATCGGTGCCCGTCACCTCGAAGCTGGGGCCGTGCATGTGGATGGGGTGGTTGGTCATCGTGAGGTTGCCCACGCGGATGCGCACGCGATCGCCCGTGCGGGCCACCAGCGGGTCGATGCCCGGGAAGACGCGGCTGTTCCAGGTCCACAGGTTGAAGTCGGTCATCTCGCTCACGCGGGGCGTGGCGCTGCCGGGTTCGATGTCGTAGGCGCCCAGCAGGAAGGCGAAATCCCGGTCCACCTTGTACTGGCGCGGGTCCTTCGGGTGGACGATGAGCAGGCCCATCATGCCCATGGCGATCTGCACCATCTCGTCGGCATGTGGGTGGTACATGTGGGTGCCGGGGCGCTGCAGGGTGAACTCGTAGACGAAGGTCTTGCCCGGCGGGATGTGCGGCTGCGTGAGCCCGCCCACGCCGTCCATGCCGCTGGGCAACTGCACGCCATGCCAGTGCGCGGTGGTGTGTTCGGGCAGCTTGTTGGTCACGAAGATGCGTACGCGGTCGCCTTCGACCGCCTCGATGGTGGGGCCGGGGCTGCTGCCGTTGTAGCCCCACAGGCGGGCCGTCATGCCGGGCGCGAGTTCACGCACCACGGGCTCGGCCACCAGGTGGAACTCCTTGACGCCATCCTTCATGCGCCAGGGCAGGCTCCAGCCGTTGAGGGTGACGACTGGGTTGAAGGGGCGGCCATTGGGCGGGAGCGGTGGCGGTTGCGTGACGGCGGAGGTCTGCACCACCGCCTCGGGCAGGGAGGCCGCGCCCACGCGGCTGACGGCGGTGGCGCTCAGGGCCAGGGCGCCTGCGGTCTTGAAGAAGTCTCGGCGCTGGCTCATGGCTGGCTTTCGGGGGTGTGCTGATGGGTGTGTGTTTGAGGCGGCTTGGCGGGTGGCGCGGCAGGTGCTGGTGCTGTGGTGCTGGCCAGCGGCAGGGCCATCGCGGCCTGCAGGTGCGTGTCGGCCAGCCAGTGATCGCGCAGGGCCTCGATGCTCGCGGTGACGCTGCCGATCTGCTCGCGCGCATCGGCCAGCAACTCGAACACGCCGATCAGCATGCCGTTGTAGCGCAGCAGGGTCTCGTCGGAGATGCGCTTGCGCAGCGGGATCACCTCGTCACGGTAGTGGCGGGCCAGCTCATAGGCGCCGCGGTAGCCGGCGTAGGCCTCGCGCGCCTCGGAACGGGCGGTCACGGCCACTTCAGCCGCCTGGTGCAGGGACTGCATGTACAGCGCTTCCGCCCGTGCGGCGCGTGTGCTGCCGAAGTCGAACAGCGGCAGTTCCAGTTCGACCTCGTAGCCGTTCTCGCGCGCGGCGCCGCTGCTGCTCTTGTTGGCATAGCCCAGTTCCAGCACATTGATGAAGCGGGTGGCCTTGGTCAAGCCGAGCGAGCGGGCTGTTGCATCTATGGAGCGGCGGGCCATCTGCACGTCCAGGCGCCTGTCCAGCGCGGTCTGCTCGACGTCCTTGGGCTGATGGGGGGCGGTGGGCAGATCAGGCAGGCGCTCCGGCAGCGTCACAGAAGCATCGGGCAGCCCCAGTGTGCGTACCAGGTGCTCGCGTGCGGCCAGGGCCCGTTGCCGGCTGCGTGACAGCGATGCCTGGGCCTCGGCCGCGAAGGCCTGCTCACGCAGGCGATCGAGCTGGCTCAGGTTGCCCACCTGCTGCATGCGCCGGGCCAGCTCGCTGGAGACATCGGCGGCTTCCTGCACCTGAGCCTGGTAGCGGGCCAGTTGCTCGGCGGCCACCGCCTGGAAGAAGGCCTGGCGTGCCTGCTGGGCCACGGCCACGGCGTCAGACGCGGCCTGCAGCTGCATGCGCTCGAAGCGGCGCTGCTCCAGCTGCGAGGTGGCGGGCAGGGTGAGCAGGCCCAGGATGTCGAACATCACCGAGCGGTCGATCTCGGTGTTGCCGCCGCCGTGCATGCGGCCGAAGCCGATGCGCGGATTAGCCAGGCGGCCGGCACGCACGCGGTCTGCCTCGGCCACGCCCAGATCGGCAAAGCGGGCCTGCAGGCCGGGGTTGTTCAGCAGGGCGATCTCGACGCTGCTGTCGGGGCTCAAGGGTTGGCGCAGCAGTTCGGCTACACGCGCTGCTGAGCTGTTGGCAGCATCAGGATTGCGTTGCCAGGCGGCAGCCTGCCCTGTGCGTTCGCGGGCCAGGTCGGACACGGTGCCGAACCCGCCGTCGGGCGAGAAGGCGGCGCAGCCGCTGAGCAGCGTGACGGCCATGGCGCAGGCCATCGCCGGCCAGCGCCGTGTTAAGGGGTGGGCGTTCCTGGCCGCCGGAGAGGAAATCCGGCGCAGGGGCCACGAGCGGCGGGAAGGCCGAGGCCGCGACGGCGGGGGGCTGTGGCAGGCCGGCGGCAGGCGCGGGCAGGGTGCTCAGGGCGCAGGTGGCCGCGCAGAGCTGGCACTTGCCATCGGCGGCAGGTGGCGGGGTGTTGTCGTGGGCTTGCTGGGTGTCGCTGGTCTCATCGGCGATGAAGTGGACGCGGTCGTGATGCCCCTGGTGATCATGGTGCTCCGCCGGCAGATCGGCCGGTCCATCGTCAGTAGTTGGGGGCAGCGCATCGTGATGGCTGTGCTCACCATGCGCGCCATGCGAGGCCGGCATGCTGGCAGGCGGGCACAGCATGGCCGCAGCCACCGCACCCCGCCAGGGGAGCAGTACCACGAGCATCAGCAGGAGGCACACGCGCAGCATCTTCATCACGGGTGCCAGTCTAGACCTTCCCGCGTGGGCAAGGTCAAGCCTTCTTGCTGCAATCGTGTTGCCCAGGGGCGGGAGCGGAGGCGGTGTGGCCCGCATGGCAGGCCGCGGTGGCCGCGCTGCGGCTGGCTGGTGGCTGTGCCAGCCGGTCGATGATGGGGCAATCGGGGCGGTCGTCGCCGCTGCAGCAGTGCACCAGGTGTTCCAGCGTGGCCTTCATCGCCTGCATCTCGCGCAGCTTGGCGTCCAGCTCGTCGATGTGGGCCTGGGCCAGTGCCTTGACCTCGCGACTGGGGCGTTGCTGGTCTTGCCACAGGCCCAGCAGGGCGCGGATCTGTTCGATGGAGAAGCCCAGATCGCGCGCACTGCGGATGAAGCGCAGTGTGCCGATCTCCTTGTCGGTGTACTGGCGGTAGCCGGCATCGGTGCGGCGGGCCTCCGGGAAGAGGCCGACGCTTTCGTAGTGGCGGATCATCTTGGCCGATACGCCGGACGCCTTGGCGGCCTGGCCGATGTTCATCGCGTGCATCTGGGACTTTCAGGACAGGGGATCTGCAAGGTGCGACCGTAGGGCGGGTGTTTTGTTCCGCAATGCTTGCACATCGCCCGGATCAGGGGCGGGGATGTGCCTGCCGCATCAGCTCGATGTAGCGCTGAGCGCCCAGGCCCAGCGGGCGTTCCTTGATCCAGACGATGTCCGCCCACAGCGGCACCTCGTTGGACATGTTGTCGAAGCAGATCTCGGTGAGGGCATCGGGCCCAAGGTGTGTGGCCGTGACCGAGCGGGGCAGGTAGCCCCAGCCCAGGCCCGACTGCACCAGGGTCAGCGCGGTCTGTGGGTTGTCCGTGCGCCAGACGTGGCGTGACAGCAGCAAGCGAGGGTCGACGTTCTCCTCGTCGCGCCCCATCACCACCACCTGGCGCAGTTCCAGCAGGTCGGCGGGCCTCAGCCGTGGCTTGTGCCCCAGGGTGGCCAGCAGGGCTGGTGAGATCACGGCGGTCAGTGTTTCGCTGCTGAACTCCTGAAAGCCTTCCTTCTCGTCGATGGCGGTGCGCTCGAACACCAGCGCCAGTTGCACGCAGCCGCTGTGGAGCATCTGCAGGGCATCGGCCTGGGGGGCGGTCAGGATCTCGACCTCCAGCGAGGGGAACTGCTCGGCCAGCATGCCCAGGGGCGTCTTCCAGGATGCGGCCAGCAGTTCCGGCGCGATGGCCAGGCTTAACCGCCGCTCCAGCCCCTGGTGCAGGGACAGGGCTTGCCCTTGCAGCATGCGCAATTGGTGAGCCAGTTGCCGGGCCGCGGGCTCCAGTGCCTTGGCCGCAGCGGTGGCCGTGGGTTCGCGCCCGGAGCGGTCGAACAAGGCCAGGTCCAGCTCGGCCTCGAGCTGCGCGATGGTCATGCTCACGGCCGAGGGCACGCGGCCCAGCGCCCGGGCGGCGGCCGAGAAGGAGCCGCGGTCCAGCACCGCCAGGAAGACCTGCACGTTGTCGCTGTCGAAGCCGGCTTTCATGGGTTTGATCTGTCAGATTTTCTGAAATATTCTAACTTTTTTCGTCAGAAAGGCAGATATATAGTTCGGTCCATGACAACTGCCGGGGCTGCCCCGGTCTTTCTGGATTCCTATGCAAGGTCTCAAGCGCAAGCTGGTCTACGTCACCCTGTTCGAGCTGATCGCCGTGTGCATGAGCAGCTTCCTGCTCTCGCTGATTTCTGAGCGGCCGTTCGTGTACGCCGGGGTGGCGGCGGTGGCCTCATCCATCATCGCGTTGCTGTGGAACCTGGCCTACAACACCGGCTTCGAGTACTGGGAGGCTCGCCAGACCAAGAAGGGCCGCAGCCTGCTGCGCCGCGTGGTGCATGCGCTGGGCTTCGAGTTCGGCCTGGTGCTGATGCTGGTGCCGCTGTTCGCCTACCTGCTGGGCCTGAGCCTGTGGGAAGCCTTTGTCTATGACCTGGGCCTGATGCTGTTCTTCATGGTCTACACCTTCCTGTTCAACCTGGCCTTCGACCACGTGTTCGGACTGCCGGCGTCTGCCTTGCCCAAGCCAGCGGAGTCTGCCGATGCCGCCGCCCCTCAGGCGCCGGTGGCCTGCCGCTGAGCGGCGCCACAATGCGGGCATGAGCCTCCAATCCGTCCAGACCTTCATCGCGCAGCACGCGCCCGACATCGCGATCCTGCAGACTGCCGAGACCACGGCCACGGTGGCCGACGCCGCGTGGGTGCATGGGGTCGAGTCGGCCCAGATCGCCAAGACCTTGTCGCTGTGGCTCAAGGACGAGGTGATCCTGCTGGTGATGGGCGGTGATTGCCGACTGGACAACCGCCGCTTCAAGGAGCACTTCGGCGGCAAGGCCAAGATGCTCAACGCGGAGGAGGTGGTGCACTGGACCAGCCACCCCGTGGGCGGTGTCTGCCCCTTCGGCCTGCCAGGGCCGCTCAAAGTGTTCGCCGATGTGTCCCTGCGGCGCTTTGCCGAAGTGTTGCCGGCGGCTGGCTCCGTCGACACGGCCTTGCGGATCTCGCCCGAGCACTTGGCGCAGCTGGTGCAGGCTGAGTGGGTGGACGTGGCCCAGCAGCAGGTGCCGCAGGCCACGGCCTGAGCAGGGTCAGGCGAAGGGGTAGGGGCCTTGGTGCGTGCCCACCTCGCAGGTGTGGCTGATCAGGCCTTGCGCCGGATCCCACAGGTGCAGCATGAAGCCGCGCGGGCCGGCATGGCTGGTGGGCTGGGCATCGGCCCTGAGCTTCAGATCGATCTGCGTGGCGGTGCTGGGCGCCGTGCTCACCACTGTGCCTGCCCATCGCCGGCACATGGGGCGGTGCACATGCCCGCACAGGACGGCTTCGATGTGGTCGAAGCGGACCACCACCGCGTGCAGTGAGGCGTCGTTCATCAGGCGGTAGTCGTCCATGTAGGGGATGCCGCAGACGAAAGGTGGGTGGTGCAGCATGATCAGGGTGGGCCGGCCGGTGTCTTCGCGCAGTGTCGAATCCAGCCAGCGCAGCCCTGCTTCGTCGATGTGGCCATGGTGGTCGCCAGGCACGGTGGAGTCGAGCCCGATGATGCGCACCGGGTGATCGCCGATGCAGTAATGCAGCGGGCCGGTGGCGGGCAGGTAGTTGTGATCGGCGAAGGCGGCCCGCAGGTTGTCGCGCTGGTCATGGTTGCCGGGGATGACCAGGAAAGGCAGCTCCAGCGTGGCCAGGATGCGGCGCAGCGCGGCGTACTCGTCCGGGTGGCCCTCATCAGTCAGGTCGTCGGTGATCAGCGCCAGATCGGGCCGGCGGTCCAGCCGGTGCAGTTGCGCGATGGCTTCGCGCAGGTGCTGAGCCGAGTCGATCTCTCCCTGGTACAGGGCACCCTCCGGCCGGATGTGCAGGTCTGACAGTTGCGCGATGAGCATGCCGCTGGCTCCCGGGAGATGGTGTCCTGGCAGGATGGCATGGCCGCCGTGGCGCCGCAAGGCCAGCGTGGCCATGCCATCTCGCTCAACACGCTGGGGGCGGCCCCCGGCCTGTCACGGCGTCTCTTTCAACTGATGGGCCACCATCTGCGACACCATGTCGGCCGTGGCCGCGGAGAGTGTCCACCCCAGATGGCCATGGCCCGTGTTGTAGAACACATTGGCATGGCGCCCGGGGCCCACGCGCGGCAGCATGCCGGGCGTCATCGGCCGCAGGCCGGCCCAGGGCACCACGCTGCGCGTGGACACGCCCGGAAAGCACTGTTCGACCCAGTGGATCAGCGGCTGGATGCGGTCCTCGCGGATGTCGCGGTTGATGCCGCAGAACTCGGCGGTGCCGGCCACGCGGAAGCGGTCCGCGCCCAGGCGGCTGGTGACCAGCTTGGTTTCGTCATCGAGCAGGCTCACGCGCGGTGCGGCAGCCTGGCTGGCGGCATCCGGCAGGTTCACGGTGATCGAGTAGCCCTTGACCGGATAGATGTTCACGCGGTCACCCAGCTGCGCGGCAAACCCGGGGCTGGCGACGCCCGCGCACACCACCACCGCGTCGAAGGCCTGCGTGACCTGGGTGCCTTGGCTGCGAAGGGTGGCGTGGATCTGGCCCGCCCACCTCAAGCGCTTCACCTCCGTGTCCATGCGGAACTCGACACCCAGGCGCGCTGCAGCCTGGGCCAGGCCGTTGGTGAACAGGTGGATGTCACCCGTGCTGTCGCTCTCGGTGAAGAAGCCGCCATGAAAGCGCCCGTGCAGCGTCGGCTCGATGGCGCGCATCTCGCCGGGCGTGACGGCACGCCGCTCCAGCCCGGCCTCGGCCAGCAGGCGTGTCACCTTGGCCGCATGCTCGAAGCCTGCACGGTCCCGGTACACATGCAGGATGCCTTCGCGCCGATGGCAGAAATCGATGCCTTCACGTTCGGCCCAGTCGAACAGCACGTGGCGTGCGGCGATCGCCAGCCGTGCCGTCTCGATGGTGTTGGCACGGTAGTGCGGGATCTGCGCCATGAACTCGGCGAACCAGCGCAGCTTGTGCCAGGTTGGTGCCGGGTGGATCAGCAACGGGGCGTCACGCCGCGCCATCCAGCGCAGGCCCTTGAGCAGGGTGCTCCAGTGTGTCCACACCTCGGCGTTAGAGGCCGAGAGTTGTCCTCCGTTGGCGAAGGAGGTTTCCATCGCCGGGTAGCGCTGCCGGTCGATCACGGTGACCTGATGGCCCAGCCTGGCCAGTGCATAGGCGGTGGTGACGCCGGTGATGCCGGCGCCAAGAACCATGACGTGTTGCTTCATGAAGAGCTTCTTTCTCTGAGGTCGCGGGTCGACGGGATCGGTGTGATCCCTTCGAGCCCCTCTGTATGTCGACCTGAGAGATTCAGATGCCTTCGCGCTGCGATGGGCACCCTTGCTCCTACGGTGCGCCTGCGGTGAAACAACCGTGGCGGCTCTCCAGAGTGTGGTCACGGCAACGGTCCGGGGGCCTGAGAGATTCCGGGGCGGTTGCTCCTTCGGCGCCGGCCCTGTGGGGCCGGACTCTCCCGTTGCGGTGAAGCCCTGCCCACGCGGGCACGGCCGCTTCCATTATGGCTGTGCCGGCCGCGCCTTGCCAAGCAGCCTGGTGCGGCGCCGTGACATGCCGCCATGCGGTACGTGCACCACGCATCGGCGTGCAGGCACTGCACTGGCGCCCATTGCGCGTGGAACGCGCCTGCCATCGGTGCCATGGAGGCCTTGTTTCGCACCATGCAAGTGCCTTTCCAGGGATTCTGGTCTGGCATGGTCATTGCTCATTGTTGTCATGTAATTCAAGAGACTTGAAAGGAATGGAAGTGAGCAGTAATCAACGCAGAATCGTGCTCGGTGCCATCGGCGCGGGCCTGGTGGCTCCCTGGGCCGTGCGGGCGCAGACGGGCGCCAAGGCCAAGATCGCCATCGTCATGCCGGGCAACATCACCGACAAGTCCTGGAACCAGGCCGGCTACGAAGGCATCAAGCTCATCGAGAAGGAACTGGGCCTCACGGTGGCCTTCAGCGAGAAGGTGGCCCAGCCTGACCAGGCCGAGGCACTGGCTGATTACGCACGCCGCGGCTTCAACCTGGTGTTCGGCCATGGTGGTGAGTTCCAGGAGTCAGCCGCCCGCATCGCCAAGCGTTTCCCGAACACGCAGTTCGTGGTGAACAACGGCTATGTCAGCGGCCCCAACCTCGCGTCCATCACCTTTGATTACCGCCAGTTCGGCGCCGTGCTGGGCCACATCGCCGCCCGCACCACCAAGACGGGCAAGGCCGGCATGATCGGTGCACAGCGCATCCGCATGACGACCGAAATCGAGGCTGGCTACAAGGAAGCCTTTGCCAAGGTGCACCCCAAGGGCCAGGTGCTGGTGACTTACACCAATGACTGGGATGACGTCGCCAAGGGCAAGGAAGCCGCCTTCGCGCAGATCGCCCAGGGCGCCGACGTGATCTTCCCGACCATGGACAACGCCGTGATCGGCAGCCTGCAGGCCGCGCGCGAGAAAAAGGTGTCGGCCTTTGGCATCTACTACGACGCCATCAAGGACTGGCCTGACACCGTGATCCAGTCGGCCATCGTGGACATCCGCTCGGGCATGCTCGACATCGCACGTGATTACGCGGGCGGCACGCTCAAGTCCACGGTGCACGTGTTCGGCATCGGCCGACCTGATCCACGCGTGGCCCGCCTGGGCACCTACGGCCCGAACGTGCCTGCCGACGTGCGCAAGCAGGTCGATGAACTGGTCGCCGCCTGGCCCAAGGCATGACGAGCAGGCCCGTGATCCGGCTCGAAGCCAAGCAACTCACCGTGCGCTACGGTGAGTTCGTCGCCAACGACCGCGTGGACCTGGCGCTGCGTGCCGGTGAAGTCCACGCCGTGCTGGGTGAGAACGGCGCGGGCAAGAGCACCTTGATGAACGTGCTGATCGGCCTGCAGCAGCCTTCAGGTGGACACCTGGAACGCGATGGTCGCCCCGTGCGCTTCGCTGGCCCGCAAGATGCCACCGCAGCCCACATCGGGATGGTCCACCAGCACAGCATGCTGGTCGAACGCCTGTCGGTGGTCGAGAACATCGCGCTGGGCCTGAACCAGGGGCTGGGACGCGTGCCCCTGGCCGAGCTGGCGTCGCAGCTGCAGGCCCTGGCCACTGAATCCGGCTTCACGGTCGATCCGTGGGCCGAGGTGGGTGCGCTGTCGCCGGGTGAGCGCCAGCGCGTGGAGATCCTCAAGCTGCTGCAGCGCCAGGCCGAGGTGCTGATCCTGGACGAGCCCACCAGCGTGCTGGCCCCGCAGGAGGTGCGGCCCCTGCTGCAGACCTTGCGTCGGCTGGCAGATGCGGGCCGTGCCATCGTGCTGATCACGCACAAGCTTGATGAAGTGGCCGAAGTGGCTGATCGGATCACGGTGCTGCGCGCTGGCCGCGTGGTGATGTGCCGCCCGATGCGTGGTGCGCAGGCCAGTGAGCTGGCGCGGTGCATGGTGGGCAGTGAGGTGGTCGATGACGCGCCGCCCCCCCAGGCGAACGCATCGCAGCGCACCCATGGCAACGTGATGATGGCCTATGACGACGTGAAGGTGCCACCCGATGAAGGTCGTGCGCCGCTGCAGGGCGTGACCCTGTCCGTGTGTGAAGGCGAGATCGTGGGTGTGGCGGGTGTGGACGGCAATGGCCAGCAGGCCCTGGCCGACGCGATCGCCGGCCTGACGACACTGAGCGCAGGCCGTGTCAGCCTGTGCGGCACCGATGTGCGCAAGCTGGGCGCGCGTGCGCGGCGCGACCTGGGCCTGGCCTACATCCCTGAAGACCGCCACCACACCGGCCTGGTGCTGGACCTGTCAGTGGCCGAGAACCTGCGCCTGCATGATTTCCAGGGCAGGCCCTGGGTGAACTGGCTGGGCCAGTTGCGCCGCAAGGCCATGCTGCAGGCCGGCCGTGTGGCCATGGGCCAGTACGACATCCGTGCGCGCGAGGCCGCGCAGCAGGCGCGCTGGCTGTCTGGCGGCAACCAGCAGAAGATCGTGCTGGCGCGCGAACTCGCCGGATCACCCCGCGCCATCGTGGTGTCTCAACCCTGCAAGGGGCTCGACCTGCTGAGCACGCGCGCCGTGCACGAGGCCCTGCATGCCCAACGGCTCAAGGGGGCCGCCATTTTGTACATCTCCACCGAACTCGAGCACCTGCTCGACCACTGCGATCGCATCGTGGTGCTCTCTCGTGGCCGGATTACCGGCGAGGTCCTGTGTGGCCAGCAAGCCAAGGCCGAGGTGCAGGCGCGCATCGGCGAACTGATGGCGGGGACCGCATGACCGCACTTCGAATTCTGGCGGGCCTGGCATTGGCCCTGCTGCTGGGCTCGGGCCTGATCATCCTGGGCGGGGGCGATGTACCCACCGTCTACAAGACACTATTGTTGGGCGCCTTTGGCGACCACGCCGGCTGGGATGCCGTGCTGATCAAGGCCTGCCCGATTCTGTTGATCTCGCTGGCCGTGGCTTTGCCGCTGCGCCTGGGCCTGTTCAACCTGGGCGGGGAAGGGCAGATGGCCATGGGCGGCCTGTTCGCCACCATGGTCGGCCTGCAGATGGGCGGTGCCCATCCTGCGGTGGCGATCACGGCCTGTGCGCTGGCCGGTATGGTCGGTGGCGCCTGCTGGGCCAGCATCGCGGCGGGCATGAAGGCCGCGCGTGGTGTGAACGAAGTCATCAGCACCTTGCTGCTGAACTACGTGGCCGCCAGCATCCTGAGCTGGACGGTGTCCGGCCCCCTGATGGCGCCCGATGCACCCTATCCCTATTCACCCGAAATGCCGGACAACACCTGGCTGCCCGCGGCCCTGTTGGGCTGGAGCGCCCATGTGGGCATCTGGCTGGCCATTGCGCTGGCGCTGGTGTTCCAGTGGGTCTACAGCCAGGGCAGCATCGGCATGTCGGCGCGCATCGTGGCGCTCAGCCCGCAGGCCGCGCGTTATGCCGGGCTGTCGCCCATGCGGCAGACCTTGCTCACCTTCGGCGTGGCCGGTGGCTGCGCCGGCCTGGCCGGGGCCTTCGAGGTGATCGGCGTGAAGTACCAGCTGTTCCAGGGCTTCATGGGCAGCTACGGCTATGACGGCGTGATCGCCGCCATGCTGGGCGCCGCGCAACCCGCTGCGGCCGCCGTGGCCAGCATCTTCCTGGCTGGGCTGAAGGTGGGGGCCAATGCCATGCAGCGCGCCACCGGTCTGCCGGTGAGCCTGGTCGAGGCCCTGCAGGGGCTGATCATTTTGTGCATCACCGTGTCGGCGGCCCTGCCGACGATCCGCATCGCCTGGGCCCGTGTCAAAGCCCGCCAGATGAAAGAGGAGCTCGCGTAAATGGCGCTCGATGAATTCACCGCAACGGCGTTGCGCCTGTCGGTGCCGGTGGCTTATGCCGCCCTGGGTGGAGTCGTGGCCGAGCGCGCTGGCGTGTACCACGTGGCGCTGGAAGGCGCGATGCTGGCGGGTTGCTTCGGTGCCGCGCTGGGCGCCTTCCATGGCGGCGCGATGATGGGCCTGATGGTGGGGATGCTGGCCGGCGTGCTGGTGGGGGCTTTGCTGGCCGCGATGACGGTCACCCTGCGCCTGCCGCAGATCGTCTGCGGCATCTCGGTCAACCTGCTGGTGATCGGGCTCACGGCCTACCTGTCGCGCATCGTGTTCTCGGGCCAGGCCAACACGCTGCACCTGCCGGGGCTGGTCGATCCCTGGCTGCCGGCGCTGGCCGGTGTGCCCGTGCTGGGGCCTGCCTTCTTTGCACAGCCGCCCCTGATGACGGCACTGCCCCTGCTGGCCGCGGGCATCTGGTGGTGGCTGCACCGCACCCATGCCGGCCTGGCCCTGCGTGCCGTGGGCGAGGCACCTCGTTGCGCCGACGCCAATGGCATCGATGTGCAGCGCACGCGCTGGACGGCGGTGGTGGTGGCCTCGGTGTGTGCCGCGCTGGGCGGCTGCTTCATCGTGCTCAGCCAGGTGTTCCTGTTCTCCGAACACATGACGGCGGGCAAGGGCTTCATCGCGCTGGCCGCCGTGATCCTGGGTCGCTGGAGCGTGTGGGGCGCCTTGTTGGCGGCCGTGTTCTTCGGCGGCTTCGATGCGCTGCAACTCAAGCTGCAGTTCTCACAGCCTGATCTGCCCTACCAGCTCTTCGTGGCCTTGCCCTATGTGGCAGCCCTGCTGGCCCTGTTCGGCCTGATGGGGCGCTCGTCGCCGCCGCACGCCGTGGGCCAACCGTACCAACGCTCAACGCGATAGCCGACCCATCCCTGATGAGCCCGACAAGCAAACAAGGAAGCAAGCCATCCATGGCCAAGAAAGCAGTCGCCCGCAAAGCACCTGTGCCCGCACCGCAGGTGCCGGAGCAGGACAGGATCCTCAGCGCCATCGGCCTGCGCATCAAGCACGCCCGCATGCTGCGCGCGATGACGCTCAAGGCCCTGGCCGATGAGGCCGGCTGGTCCGAATCTATGCTCTCCAAGGTGGAGCGGGGCCTGGCCACACCCTCGCTGAGCGCGCTGCACAAGCTGGCCGGCGTGCTGGGCACCAACGTGGGCGAGCTGACCTCGCCACAACCTGTGGTCGAGTCGCCCGTGTTGACGCCAGCCACCCGTCCGCGCATCACCTTCGGTGCGCGCCGTGGCCATGCCGGCATCAGCCTGGAACGTCTGGTGGTGCCGCAGGCCGGGCTGCTGTTGCAGGCCGACATCCACATCATCGGCCCCAAGGAAAGCAGCGAAGAGCAGATCTCGCACGTGGGCGAAGAGCTCGGCTACGTGCTCAGCGGCAGCGTGGAGCTGCGCGTGGGCGATGACGTCTACGTGCTGGGCCCCAACGACAGTTTCCATTTCCGCAGCGAGTTGCCCCACTCGTACCGCAACCTCGGCCCGACCGAGGCGCGGATCATCTGGGTCAACACGCCGCCCACTTTCTGAACGGAGTACATGCATGACAGCGAACACATACGAGACAGGGCGCTTGAACCTGCCATTCGTCGGACACAGCACGTTTGCCAAATCACCGGTCTGTGTCGACTGGGATGCCATCGACGCGGACGTGGCGGTGCTGGGCGCGCCCAACGACATGGGCACGCAGTGGCGATCGGGTGCGCGCTTCGGGCCGCGTGCCATCCGCGAGGCCTCGACACTGTTCTCGTTCGGCCACGCGGGTGCCTACGACTTCGAGGACGACATCCTCTACCTGACGCGTGAAGATCTGCGCATCGTGGACGTGGGCGATGCCGACATCGTCCACACCGACATGCAAAAGAGCAATGCCAACGTCGAGTTCGCGGTGCGCAAGCTGCTGGAGAAGGGCGCCTTCCCGCTGGTGCTGGGTGGTGACCACGCCATCCATGCGCCGGTGATCAAGGCCTTCGAAGGCCGGGGCCCGATCCATATCCTGCACATCGACGCGCACCTCGATTTCGTCGATGAGCGCCACGGCGTGCGCTACGGCCATGGCAGCCCGCTGCGCCGGGCCTCCGAGATGGACCACGTCGTGGGGATGACGCAGCTAGGCATCCGCAACGTGTCCTCGTCCAACCGCTCCGACTACCAGGATGCGATCGAAGCCGGCTCGAAGATCCTGTCGGTGCGCGACGTGCGCCGCCTGGGCACCGAGCAGGTGCTGGCGCTGATCCCCGAAGGCGTGTCGTACTACATCACGGTCGACATCGACGGCTTCGATCCCTCCATCGCACCGGGCACGGGCACGCCCAGCCATGGTGGTTTCCTGTACTACGAGGTGCTGGAGATCATCAAGGCGCTGTCCAAGCGCAGCAAGGGCAACATCGTCGGCATGGACCTGGTCGAAGTGGCCCCGGCCTACGACCCCGCCGGCATCACGGCCATCCTGGCGGCGCAGTTGCTGCTCAACAGCCTGGGCTACATCTTCCATGACCGCCGTCAGGCTTGAGTGAAGGACAAGGACGCACCATGATCAGCAACCCTGTTCCCTGGCCCAACGGTGCGCGCTGCGCCGTGGCCTTCACCTTCGACATGGATGCCGAGAGCATCCTGCACCTGTCCTACAAGGACAAGGCGCACACGATGGTGTCCACCGCCTCGCAGCTGCGCTACGGCCCGCAGATCGGTGTGCCGCGCATCCTGGAGAGCTATCGCCACTTTGGCATCAAGCAGACCTTCTTCGTGCCGGGCTGGTGCGCCGAGCGCTATCCGCATGCGGTCGAGGCCATGGTCAAGGATGGCCATGAAGTGGCGGGCCACGGCTGGCTGCACGAGCATCCCAACGAGCTGTCTGATGATGAGGAGCACTTCTGGCTGCACCACAGCCTGGCCTCCGTCGAGAAGATCACCGGCATCAAGCCCGTGGGCTGGCGCGCGCCGCTGTACAACTACTCGCACCGCTCCACCGACCTGCTGCTGGAGGCCGGCATCCAGTACGACGCTTCGCTGATGGGCGACGACGTGCCTTATCTGATCCAGGCGCAGCGCGGCCAGTTGCTGGAGCTGCCCTCGCACTGGGGCATGGACGATTGGCCGCCCTTCATGCACAGCACGGAGTTCGGCTTTCAGATGCCGATCCAGGCGCCGGCCTTCGCGTGGCAGAACTGGTGGGAAGAGTTCGAGGCCGCGTGGGAATACGGTGGCCTGTGGGTGCCGGTGTGGCACCCCTTCCTGTCAGGCCGCCTGGCGCGCTGGCGCCAGACCCACCAGATGATCGAGAAGATGGTGGACAAGGGCGGCGTGTGGTTCGCACCCATGCGCGACATCGCCCAGCATGTGCGCCAGTGCATCGACGCAGGCACCTGGGCGCCGCGCACCGAGCGCTATGGCGAGACGGAAGGCCTGCCCGTGGTGCCCCGGTTCACTCAGCGTTGAGCCTTGGCTTCGAAGGCCACCACATGGCTCACATCGAGCCGGATGCCGATGGCTTCGCCGATCGCATGGTCGTGGTGCGAGGGCACCAGTGACAGCAGCCGCGTGCCATCGGCCAGGGCCAGCGTGTACAGGAACTCCGCGCCCTTGAAGGCCTTGTGCACCACGCGGGCCTGGATGGGGCTGGCATCGTCGTGCAGCACGTCATCGGGGCGCAGCAGCACCTCGACCATGGTGCCTGGCGTGAAAGCCAGGGCCTGGCTTGTCGTGACCACGGCATCCTCGCCCTGCACCTCGTGGATCTGGAGCCGCAGGCGCTGCGCATCGAGCACCTGCGCATGAACGAACGCTCCTTGCCCCACGAAATCCGCCACGAAGCGGTTGGCCGGCTGGTGGTATAGCGCATAGGCCGTGTCCCATTGCTGCAGCCGCCCCTCGGCCAGCACGCCCACCACATCGGCCACGGCAAAGGCTTCGTGCTGGTCGTGCGTGACCATCACCGCCGTGGTCTGCGTGGCCTTGAGGATCTCGCGCACCTCGCCGGCCAGCCGCTCGCGCAATGACACATCCAGGTTCGAGAAGGGCTCATCAAGCAGCAGCACCTCGGGCTGGGGCGCCAGGGCGCGTGCCAGGGCCACGCGCTGCTGCTGGCCACCTGAGAGTTCGTGCGGATGGCGGTCGGCCGCATGGGCCAGGCCCACGATGTCGAGCATCTCGCGCACGCGCGCTGGTGCATCGGTGCGCCCCTGCAGCCCGAAGCCCACGTTGCGTGCCACCGTGAGGTGGGGGAACAGGGCGTAATCCTGAAACACCATGCCGATGCGGCGCTGCTCGGGCGGCAGCATTTGCCCTGGTGCGCTCAGCAGCCGATCACCCAGCATGACGCGGCCACTCGTGATGGGCTCGAAGCCCGCCAGCGCCCGCAGCACCGAGGTCTTGCCGCAACCCGACGGGCCCAGCAGGCAGGCGATCACGCCCTTGGGCAGCGAGAAGCCCAGCCCATCGACCACGGCCTTGCTGCCGTAGCGCAAAGACAGGTCCTGCACGACCAGCCAGCCCGGGCCTTGCGGAGGGGAGGGCGGCAGTGTGCGGTGAGAAGGGGCGGACATGAGGCTGAACAGGATCTGAAGCTGCGATGATAATTCCCGCTGCCCATGATGACCCTGGCCACATTGCCCCTCCGCACCGCCAAGCCGCGCCTGACCACTTCCTGGCTGGTGGTGCTGGCCGTGCTGGTGGGCACGTTGCTGATCGTGCCGGTGTTGGCGGTGGTGGCGCAGATCTTCCTGCCGGGCACGGGCGATACCTGGGCCCACCTGGCCGACACGGTGCTGCCCGATTACCTGTGGTCCACCTGGTGGTTGTGCCTCGGCGTGGGCCTGGGCACGGCCTTCATGGGCGTGGGTGCGGCCTGGCTGGTCAGCCGGCACGATTTTCCCTTGCGTGGCCTGCTCGAATGGGCCTTGGTCCTGCCATTGGCCGTGCCTGCCTACGTGATGGCCTACACCTACACCGACCTGCTGCAGTTCGTCGGCCCTGTGCAGACCTGGCTGCGCGAGACTTTCGGCTGGACGCGGGCCGACTACTGGTTCCCGGATGTGCGCTCGCTGGGCGGGGCCGTGGTGATGTTCTCGCTGGTGCTCTATCCCTATGTGTACCTGCTGGCGCGCACGGCTTTTCTGGAGCGTGCCGCGGGCATGCTGGAGGTAGGCCGGGCGCTGGGCCTGGGGCCGTGGCGCAGCTTCGTGCGGGTGTCCCTGCCGCTGGCGCGCCCCGCCATCGCCGCGGGTGTCGCGCTGGCACTGATGGAGACGCTGGCCGACTTCGGGGCTGTGTCCTACTTCGGCGTGCAGACCTTCACCACCGGCATCTACCGCGCCTGGTTCTCATTGGATGATCGTGTGGCCGCAGCTCAACTGGCCTCAGCCCTGCTGGGCTTCGTGGTACTGGTGCTGCTGCTGGAGCAGATCTCGCGTGGGCGGGCGCGTTTCCATGACACCAGCCAGCGCCGATCGCGGCAAAGCACGGTGCGGCTCGGCGGTGCCCATGGCCTGCTGGCCGCGATGGCCTGTCTGGTGCCGGTGATGGGAGGCTTCGTGCTGCCTGCGGGCATCCTGCTGCACATGGCCATTGGCCAGGGCGATGCGCAGTTCGGTCCGCGCTTCGTCGAGCTGGCTTTCAACAGCGTGACGGTGTCGGCGCTCACGGCTGTGCTGGCCGTGCTGCTCGCGCTGCTGCTGGCCTACGCGGCGCGGCTGCAACCCGTCGCACCGGTGCGCGTTATCCATCGCCTGGGCGCACTGGGCTATGCCCTGCCGGGCACGGTGATCGCCGTGGGCGTGCTGATCCCGGTCACCCGGGTGGATGTGGCCCTCACCAACTGGCTGGACCTGCACATGGGCTGGCAGGGCGGCCTGCTCATCACCGGCAGCATTGCCGGGCTGGTGTATGCCTGTGTGGTGCGCTTCCTGACCCCGGCCGTGCAGACGGTCGACGCGGGCCTGCTCAAGGTCACGCCCAGCATGGATCAGGCTGCGCGCAGCCTGGGGTTGAGTCCCTGGGCCGTGCTGCGCCGCGTGCACCTGCCGCTGTTGCGCGGCAGCCTGCTCACGGCCATGCTGCTGGTCTTCATCGACGTGATGAAGGAGCTGCCGGCTACGCTGGTGCTGCGCCCCTTCAACTTCGACACGTTGGCCACGCAGGCCTACACGCTGGCGGCCGATGAACGCCTGGCCGAAGCCTCCACGGCGGCCCTGACCATCGTGGCCGTGGGCCTGCTGCCGCTGATCGTGCTGAGCCGCCAGATCATGCGCAGCCGTCTGCCTGGGGGCTCGCAAGCCCCCTGAGCGCGGCGTTTCAACCCATCAACGCCAGCCAGCGCGGTCGAACAGCTTCTGGGCCGTGGCCGCGTTCTTGGCCAGCTCGCCCACATTGAGCTTGTCGGCCTTGAAGGTGCCCAGCTGCTGCAGCGCCGGGTTGCTCGCCTTCACGCTGGGCACGGCCGGCCATTCGTTGTTGCCTTCGGCGAAGTAGGTCTGGGCCTGGTCGCTGCTCAGGTACTCCAGGAACTTCACGGCGTTGGCCTTGTTGGGCGCGGTCTTGATGATGCCGGCACCCGACACGTTGATGTGCGTGCCCCAGGTGGCCTGGTTGGGCCAGACCACGCCCAGCGCATCGACCACCTTCTTGTCTTCGGGCTTGCTTGATCGCATCAGGCGGGCCAGGTAGTAGCTGTTGGAGACGGCCACGCCGCATTCGCCCGCGGCCACGGCCTTGAGCTGGTCGGTGTCGCCGCCCTTGGGGGCGCGCGCGAAGTTCTGCACCAGACCGCGCGCCCAGGCTTCGGCTTGCGCTTCGCCCTGGTGGGCGATGAAGGCGCCGCCCAGTGACAGGTTGTAGGGGTGCGAGCCCGAACGCACGCAGACCTGGTTCTTCAGTCGCGGGTGGGCCAGATCACCGTAGGTCTGCACCCATTCGGCCTTGATGTTGGCCTTGTTGTAGACCACGATGCGCGCGCGCGTCGAGAAGGCGATCCAGTTGGGTGTGCGCAGGTTGGCGGGGATGCGCTGATCCAGCACCTTCGACTGCAGCGGGGCGAACACACCGGCCTTGTCTGCGATCTCCAGGCGCGAGGCATCCACGGTGATCAGGATGTCGGCGGGTGAGCGGGTGCCTTCGTTCTTGATGCGCTCGAGCAGTTCGTCTTCCTTGCCTTCGATGCGGTTCACCTTGATGCCGGTGGCCTTGGTGAAGTTGGTGTACAGCGCCTCGTCGGTCTGGTAGTGGCGGGCCGAGTAGATGTTGACGACTTTGTCGTCAGCATGGGCCAGGGTGGCTGCCGTGGCCAGGGCCACTGCCGTGAGCGAGGGCAGGCGGAAGAAGGAAGAAACCATGAGCGCGATCCTCAGTCGTTGGATGTAGCGGCCCGCCACATGGCGGGCCAGGGTGAGAGCCGCGAGATTACACGAGAAACGAGAATTATTCAGATTCTGTTCACTTTGTGGCCTTGCTTCCCCCATCCGGGGGCCCACCTCAGCGGGAGTTACACGCGCGGGCCAGCAGCCTACGATCCAGGCTCATCCCTTGGTGCTGACTTGGAGCTGATGACCATGGCAAACATCTTCAACGCGGTGTCGTCCCCCGACACATTGACCATGGCCCTCAGCCAGGCCTGGACCCGCCTGGGCGAACGACGTTTCGCGCCCCTGGCCAGGTGGCAGCTCACGCACCTGGACCGTGATGGCCAACGCCAGAACGTGGCGGTCGATGTGCTGGAGGTGATGCCTCAGCAGGGCCTGATCCTGGTCCGCGGTGGCCCGCATGATGAGCCCCTGGTCATCCAGCTTGCGCGCATCATCGAGGCCATCGACACCACGACGGAAAGCAAGGTGATGCCTGATCGCTGGCTGGCCCATGTCGATCGATCCTTGCAGGCTGGGCTCAATCGGCCTGAGCATTGGGTCCACTGAGGCATTTGCTGGGCAACGGTGCGTCTGTGGCCCTGGATCAAGGGGGAACAAGCCCGCGCACCCTGCAGGAATAGAGGACGACGGTCGGCTTTACCGCTATAAGGTCCATACAGGGCTCAAGCAGCCTCATTAAACAGGGACCGAACCATGCCGAATGCCGTCTTCCGCCTTCTGCGCCGCGCCGCATTGGCCGCCAGCATCTCACTGTCCGCCAGCACCTTCGCTGCACAGATCACCTATGAATTCACCACGGTGGATGGCCACTACGGAAGCTTCAGCTATGAAGACACCCTGGTGTCGACATCCCCGCCCGGCAACACCTCGGCTGGCTACAGCCTCCTGTCGTTCACGCTGGACGGCGCTGCGTTGTGTTGACGCCGACCGAAAACTGAGCCACTTTTTTGGTTGATGCCGACCCAAAATTGAGCCAGGTGTTTTACCTACCCTGCTGCTTTTTGCAGCAAGGGACTGAAGAGGGTGATCACCATGGACA
>JBMOQM010000010.1:0-32474 GCA_049322875.1 Pseudomonadota bacterium | reverse complement strand
AAGACCGGACTTCAATGTCCTGCCACAGGTGCCAGCTACGCCAGCGTTTACCCCCTGACCCCGATCAACTCAGGTGGGGGAGTTTGAGGTGGCCATAAGTGGGGGAGTTTGGGTGGCCGCCGGGGGGCCCTGCTGCTTCGCATCGAAGGCGACTGCGATCCCTTGCTGCTGAGTGTGTGCAGGAGGTCGCAATCTACGTGTGAAGTCTTCGTAGATTTCCGGGGTGAACAGTGGGTGCTTGCCCAGCTTGTCAAGCAGGCGTACCTTCTTGGCAACATTGTCGAAGCCCCATGACAAGCCGAGATCCCGCTCCAGCTTGAAACGCGCGCGGTCACACCAATCCATCTGCTTGTTGTACTCAATCTGGTCGATTTTCTGTCGATTTCCGTTCAGCAGCAGGGTGCGCTCACGCACCTCGTCAAGTGCACTGCTGTAGAGGGTTTTCAATTGCTCACGACTCGCGCAGTGGAAGTAGACGCCGACCGAGATTAGGTTGTAGAAATTAGGATTTGCAAGATGTTGAAGCCCGAGAACCGGAAGGTGTAGGTTGTAGAGATTTTCTTTGTAGCGGAAAGCCTGTTGCTGAGGTGAACGGATTACGCTGCTCTCGTAGTGCCACCGATTGTTGATATCGACCTCGTAGTGAGCAAGGTTCCAATCTTTGACTTCAATGATCAGGGCACCGCAACCCGGTTTGATCACGATCACGTCGGGCCGGTCCCCATCAAGGTAGGGGTTGAAATAAACCTCGTACTTTTCATCGAGTGTGCTGCTTAGAACCATGAGCAGATGCCGTTCACCATCGGTGGGTGGTACCGTGAGCCTGTCTATGTTTTCAAGATCGGGAAAAATTTTTGCCATTGGATCAAACGGTTTATGTTGATTGGGTAGCACCCCTGGGCTGTCTACTTAGATTCCCGCAGTCCGTCACATCGTAGATTCCCCCGTCTGGTGTGATCCACATCCCATCACAGAGGTACGCCGGACCAGTCCCCCCGTCACTGCATGCGCGATAGATCTCGATCATTTCCTCATTGTCAGATATTGCTTGGTCTGTTTCCTTTTCGGCCTGTGCCCACTCATCTTCAGAAATGCACTCGAAGCAACGACCCGCGCAGACATGCCGGCCGCGCCGAGGCCAGCGACATGATGGCCACTGCGCTGGAGGGCTACGCCCTGCTGAAGGTGCTGGGCAAGGGTTCGGGCCTGGATGCCCTGCGCCGCGACATGGCCAGCCGCTTCTCGCTCAAGGCGCCCGCCGCAAAAAACCCGGCTGACGTGGTCTGACACTCGACCGCCAAAGTTCAAAAGCCCCGCTTGCGGGGCTCTTTTCTCGGGCGCTCGCCTCGTGGGCAAGGTCCGCAAGGCTTTGCGGTTTGCGCGCAAAGCAAATAGCTTCGGTGTGCAAGGCAAATAGCTTTGCGCGCAAGGATGCAGGGCTTTGCGTGCAAGCCTTTTCGCTCTGCGCGCAAGGCTTTTTGCTCGGCAGGCCGAGATCCGAGCCTTGCGCACGTCTGCCGAATTCAAGCCAGCGCCCCACACAAGTGCGTGGTCGCCCCGGGGGTTACAAGCTGTCAGCATCGGCTAGCATCCGGGCACAAACCATCAAGGCTACCCAGGGACATCTCTTGAGCCTGGCGCCATGACGCGTCAACAGGCCCAACGCAACAAGCGCATTCGCCATGTCACCCGATCTGCTGCCGCCCATTGCCAGCCTGCGTCGCATCACCCAATCACTGGCCATGCTGGACGCGATCCTCTGCCCCGAATGGGAATACCGCCTACTACAGCTTCAACAGCCAATGGCCCCCCGCTGAAGAGATGGCCTCGATGCGCGATGGGTGCGGAGACGACTGGTTCCTACTGTTCAACGACAACGGTGCAGCCCTCAAAGGCTTCACGCATGAGCTGGCCCAAGGCTCCGCGCTGCCCGATGAGATCCAGCGCCAGGTTCCCGGCAGTTTCTCGTCCTTCCTGGGCGAAGCGGCCTTCTCGATGCAGCACGCCACGTTCTGCTACTGGTGCGCGGCCGGCTCATCGGCATGGCACAAGGTGAGCGGCTTCGATGGCGACGATGGCGCTCAAGACATGCTCGACCAGTTGATCTCGGGACCTTCGGGCTACCAGGCGTGGGCGCAGGCCTACTACGAGGTGCCCGTGCCCTTGGACGCGGTCACGGCCATCTTCTCCCGCGCGCCAATCACCGAGGCCCTGGTGCGGGCGCTCAACCCGCAGACCGAGATGGACGGGGTACTGGCGGACGCACAGGAGATCGGCTACCCCCACGGCACCACCCCTTGATTGAACTGACATGGTGATTCGGTTCTTCGACACGCTGAACGTACCGCTTCCCGTTGGCGCAGCCTTGGCATGTGCAGCGGTCATGCTGGTGTCGTGGCTGCTGGCCTGGGCACTGTCTAGGCGCGGCAAGGCCATCAGGATCACCGCCGCCATCGTCTGCATCGGCATCATCGGCCTGGTGGCCTTGAGCGTTGGCATCGCCCGCGCCTACCCAGGCCCCGCATGGCGCTACGAGCAAGGTACCGCCGTTCATTGGCTGTACCAGCATGTGCTAAACTTGGGCAGCTACCTGGCCTTGCTGATCCCGTTCTGCGCAGCCAGCCTGGTCGCCGTGCGGTGGCCTCACGGCGGCAGGCTGATGAGCATCAGCGCCGTGGTTCTGGCGGGGCTGCTGATCCTTCCGTCGTTGGTGCTGGGGCTGGCTGTGGTCTGCAACCATGCGGGGGTGTGTCCTTGACGACAACGGCTACGGCACGGACAACATGAGCTACACGGCCCACCACAACATGCACGCGCACTGAAGGGCCTCGCCAGATACTGGCTACAGTCATTGGCATTGCCCGGGCCAAACACCATGTACGAATTCGACGACGCCACCACCACAACCGTATTGCAATCATTCAAGCAGGCTTGGCAAGCGTCAACGGAAGACTACGCCTTGCGGAAGATCAACAGCGAACACACGTTGCAGGCGTCGCTCTACCATCACCTGCGGCAATGCCTGACCGAAGAGTTTGTCGTCTACACAGAAGCGGTGGTGCGACTGCCTGAAGGCGTGCTGGACAAATCAAAAGTGGTACTCGATCTGGTGATTTGCCAAGGCACCGAAATCATTGCCGGCATAGAACTCAAGTACGCACCGCGCGGCGTACCCCGTCCAGAGGTACTGAGCAAGGACGTTCACAGCCTGTCGCTGCTGCGCAATCGCAGGAGCGCAGAGGACCGCGTCACCATCGAGATGCCGCGATACCGAAGCAATGACTCCGAAGGTATGGTGTTTTCAATCTCGCCACGCCGAAAGCTGATCCTCGGCATCTATTGCCAGGGGGAGCTGGCCGACTTCGGGTCGAAGACTTGGTGGAATGAGATCAAGCCCGGCGGTGAAAACTTATGGGCATCCGTCCCCGTGATGCCTCCCAACCTCGGTGTGGCCGTTGCAGGCACAAGCTCGGACGGCACAGCGGCCTGCAGCTTCTTGGGCGGCCCCTTCCTTCGGCTTGAATCAATGCTGTTGCCAAAATCAAGTGGTGAGATCGCGGACCAACTCTGACAAACGCTCAGACAGAGGCGGGCCCAAGCGAATTGCAGTCGGTCACACTTCTGGTAGCTACGGTCAATCCATCGCCGATCATCGGGCTGGCCGTGGTCTGCAACCATGCGGGCGACTGTCCTTGACGGCAGGGCCGCTCCTCACGCCGCCAGCCGCGCCATCGGCACGCCCTGAAGCTCCGCCAGCAACTGCGCAAACCTGATCGTCGTGCGGTCCTCATAAGGCCCGCCGATGATCTGCACATTCACCGGCAGCCCCTCGGCCGTGCGCGCCACAGGCGCACTGGTCGCGGGCAGGCCCAGCAGCGTCGCCGGCGCAATCCACATGAACAGATCGCTGTAGTGGCGCGTGCGCCCATCGATCTTCAAGCGGCGCGTGGCGAACAGCGAGGCATCGTGCGGGAAGGCCGTCGTCATCGTGGGCGGCGCCAGGATCACGTCGTAATCCTGGAAGGCCGTGTGGAAGCGCTCGCGCAAGGCGTGCGAATCCTCGATCAGCTGCAGCCACTGGCCGTGGCTCATCGTCATGCCTTCGATGAACTTGTCGACGCTCTTGGGTGAATCCACCACCTTGGCCAGGCCGCGCAGCAGCGCCGGTGTCCAACCCATGAACGGGGCCACCATGCCCTTGGCCATGCGCTCGGAACGGGTCAGCCAGGCTTTCATCACCGCGCCCATCTGCAAGGTGTAGCTGGGGTACAGGTCCATCAGGCCCATGCCGGCAGGCGAGCCATGGCTCACCTGCGCGCCAGCCCGGGTCAGTTGTGCGGCCAGGTCACGGTAGGTAGCGGCCAGGCGCGAGTCGATGGGGCAATCGGGATCGTCCGTCCACATCAGCACGCGGAAGTCCGCCAGGCGCTCGCGCTTTGGGGCGGGCAGGTCCAGGTGCCAGCCGGGCTGCATTGCAGCGGGGGCCCCCGCGATCACATCCAGCGCCAGCGCCAGGTCATCCGCGCTGCGTGCCATCGGGCCGGCCACGGCCAGGTCGGGCTCGCCGATGTGCCCGGGATCACCCGGCACGTGGCCGCGCATCGAGATGACGCCGTGCGAGCTCTTGTGGCCATACACGCCACAGAAGTGGGCCGGAATGCGGATCGAGCCGCCGATGTCGCTGCCCACCTCCAGCGGGGTGAAGCCACAGGCCAGCGCCGCCGCCGCACCGCCGGATGAACCGCCGGTGGTGAGCGCGGGCGCCCAGGGGTTGCGGCTGAGGCCATGGACAGGGTTATCGGTCTGGATGTCCAGTGCCTTGTAAGGCACGTTGGTCTTGCCGAAGATGATGGCGCCGGCCTGCTGCAGCCGCTGCACCACCACCGCAGGTTGCTGCGGACGGTGATCACGGAACTGCGGCGCGCCCGCGGTGCAGGGCATGCCGGGCACCTCCCAGGTGTCCTTGATCGTCATCGGCAGGCCATGCAGCGGGCCCCAGCGCTCGCCACGGCGCGTGGCGGCATCGGCCTCGTCGGCGCGGCGGCGTGCCTGCTCGGCGTTCAGCGCGATCACGGCGTTGACGGGCTCGTTGCGCTGCGCGATGCGCGCCAGGTAATGCTCCAGCAGTTCACGGCTGCCGATGCGGCCTTCGGCCAGGGCCTTGATCAATTCGCTGGCGCTGAGCGTGTGGTCGATGGTGCTCATCCCGATCTCGTCCTTCTGATGCGTGGCCAAACCTTGTGGCGATGGACATGATTCTTGGTGAGGACCCTGCCTCGGCGTGAGGGGCTGCACAGCCATAATGCTTGTCAGTTTCGGCCACATGCATGCAGCACGATGCGCAGACTCGATACCGGCACCACGGCCACGCCTCTGGTGCCTGCCCTGTTCACCCGCAGTTATCTGGCACTGGCCGCAGAGCACGGCCATGCGCCGCCAGAGGTGCTTCGCCAGGCGGGCATCACCCCGGCTGGCAGCCCCAACGCGCAAGAGCTGTCGATGGACGAATACCTGCGCCTGCTCGACACCATCACCCGGCTGCTGGGGCACATCAGCATCGGCACCGAGATGGGCTGGCGCATCCCGCCGACGGCGCTGGGCCCACTGGGCGCGGCCGTGTTGTCCTGCGCCACGGGGCACGATGCGCTGGCCTTGTGCCAACGCTTCTGGCACTTCTATGGCATGGGGCTGACGCTGGCCATCAGCACCACCGCCGACGGCGTGTGCATCCTGGAGTTCCAGACACAGCCCGCCCTGGTACCCGCCACGCACCGCCACGTCGTGCTGGAGGCCGTGATCGCCGGCTTCGTGCGCGGCATCACCGGGCTGCAGCGCATCGCGCCCGAGCACTTCACCATCTGGTTCGATCTGGAGCAGCCGGCCTATGCAGAACAGGTGCGGCAGCGCCTGGGCGATGTGCACTGGGGCATGCCCACCAACTGCATCCGCCTGCCAGCGCACTTGCTGGACAAGCCCTTGCCCCAGGCCAGTCCACTGGCCTTGCAGGATGCCGTGAGCCAGTGCGAGCAGGCCGAGCGACTGCTGGGCAAGCGCCCCGACGACATCGCCGAGCGCGTGCGGCGCGAACTGACGCTGAGCGATGACGGCTACCCCAGCCTGGAAGCCGTGGCCGAGCGGCTGAACATGAGCACACGCACCTTGCGCCGCCGCTTGCAGGATCAAGGTCAGGGCTTCATGGACCTGCTGCATGCGGCACGCCGCCGCGATGCGCTCTCGCTGCTGGAGCGCCCGGCCCTGGAGGTGGCGCAGATCGCGCAGATGCTGGGCTATGCCGATCCGGCCAACTTCACGCGGGCCTTCCGGCAGTGGACGGGGCTGACGCCCAGCGCCTGGCGGACATCACGGCACAAGGGATGAGGATGAGCAAGCCCCCCGCTCACAAGGAACATTCATGCCAACCAGCACCACAAGCGACTACATCACAGTGGCCAACCTGGCCACGGCCATCGAAGCCCATCTCATCCAGGGCGCCTTGCACGCGGCCGGCATCGATGCCCTTGTACCGGATGCCAACATCTCGCAAACGCATAGCCTGATGACGGTGGCATTGGGCGGTGTGCGCGTGGTCGTTCCCTCCGATCAGGCCGGTGCAGCCCAGGAAATCCTGGATGCGCTGAACCGGGGCGATCTACAGCTGGAAGGCGACGAAGGTGAGCCCGCTGGCGGCTGAGATCAGCCCTCAGCCTTCCCTGACCTCGATGTGGTACATGGCCCAGGGGCACAGGCCAAAGCGTTCCTTGACGGGCTTGGCGGCCATGTCGGGGAACTGGTCGGCCTCATAGACCACCCACAGCGGCCCCAGGCCACCCAGCGCCATCGGCTTGCCATCGATGTGCGTGGCGATGATGAAGCGGCGCTTGGCCGCTTCGGCTGAATCCAGCAGCACGGCGTAGCCATCGATGGCCCGCAGCAGGAAGGCCGTCTTGGCGCCTACCTTCGCGCCGGTGGCTTTGATCACATCCAGCAGCGCGGGGCCTTGCAGAGTGTGGCGCTTGCCGTCGTACTCCAGCGTCGGCTTGATCGTGATCTGCGGCAGCGCAGCCAGCGTCACCGAATCAAAAGTGTGCGCCTTGTTGAAGGCCACGTTCTGCTTGGCCAGCAGGCGATCCAGCGCCGGATCCAGCGGGCCCCGGTTGCCAGCGCCGATCAGGCCACTCACGGTGAGCAGTGCCGGGCCTGAAGTGGCGGGCTTGGCGCTGGCCTTGGGCTGCGCCACCGCGGGGACACTGACAACGCCCGCCCCCAGGCCGGCCAGCACAGAACGAAGAAAGACGCGCTTGGTCATGATGAGGCTCCTCTGCTATTTTGAAGGAGCACATCGTAATGGCCACGGTTTCTGCACCGCATGACGACGGCAACGAAAAAGCCCCTTTTACGGGGCTCTCGAGTGATGCAGTTGCCCTGCCTCGATGCAGGGCCCTGACGGTCAAGCCACCTTGCGTGGCGTCGCCGCCGAGGGAACCGCCGACGCACCCGCCACATGCGGCTTGCGGAAGGCCATCACGCCATCTTCCAGCTTGCCGTTGTGCAGCTGCTCCATGTCCAGCTTGTAGTTCTGGTAGAGCTTCCACGGTGCACGGTCGGCGCCCTTGGGCATGTAGTGCTCGGCACGGGTCACGTAGTTGGAGCTCATCTCCAGCAGCGGGCCGGTCTTGATGTTCGGATCCTTGCGCTCGGGCACGGCGATGCGGGTGCCCGTCTTGTCCATGTGCTTGAGCAGACGGCACACGTACTCGGCGATCAGGTCGGCCTTGAGTGTCCACGAGGCGTTGGTGTAGCCCAGTGCGTTCGAGAAGTTGGGGATGTCGCTGAACATCAGGCCCTTGTACGAGATGTGCTGGTTCATCTCGATGGCCTTGCCGTCCACCGTCATGGTCATGCCGCCGAACAGGCGCAGGTTCAGGCCCGTGGCCGTCACGATGATGTCGGCCTCGAGCACCTTGCCCGACTTGAGCAAAATGCCCTTGTCGATGAAGCGATCGATGTGGTCGGTCACCACCGAGGCCTTGCCCTTCTTCAGCACCTTGAACATGTCGCCATTGGGCACGGCGCACAGGCGCTGATCCCAGGGGTTGTAGGGCGGCGTGAAGTGCTTCATGTCGACGTTCGGGCCCACCTGCGCGCGCACCTGCTTGAGCAGCAGCTTGCGCATGAAGTTGGGGTACTTGCGCGACAGCTTGAAGATCATCTGGGTGATGAAGTTGTTGCGCGCCCGGCTCAGGCGGTAGACCGTCATCTCGGGCAGGAACTTCAGCAGGCCGCGCACCATCGGGTCGAACTGCGGCACCGAGATCACATAGCTGGGCGTGCGCTGCAGCATGGTCACGTGCTTGGCCTTGTCCGTCATCGACGGGATCAGCGTGATGGCGGTGGCGCCCGAGCCGATCACGACCACGCGCTTGCCGGTGTAATCCAGGTTCTCGGGCCAGAACTGCGGGTGGATGACCTGGCCGGCGAAGTCGTCACGGCCCTTGAACTCGGGCGTGAAGCCTTCTTCGTAGTTGTAGTAGCCGGAGCACATCATCAGCCAGTTGCAGCTGAGTTGCTTGGTCTCGCCGGACTTGAGTTGCACGGTCACCGTCCAGGTGGCGGTTTCGCTGTGCCAGTCGGCCGAGACCACCTTGTGGCCATAACGGATCTTGCTTTCGATGCCGTTGTCGCGGGCGGTCTCGCGGATGTAGTTGCGGATGCGGTCACCATCGGCGATGACCTGCGGCTCGGTCCAGGGCTTGAAGTTGTAGCCCAGGGTGTACATGTCGGAGTCGGAACGGATGCCGGGGTAGCGGAACAGATCCCAGGTGCCACCGCTGGTGTCCCGGCCTTCCAGGATCGCGTAGCTCTTGTTGGGGCAATGCGTCTGCAGGTGGCGGGCGGCGCCGATGCCGGACAGGCCGGCGCCCACGATCAGGACGTCAAATTGTTCAGCCATTGGGGAGTCTCCGTTCGAGGTCCGGGAAGGCACACCATGATGCCCCAACCGGCCTGATTGTCATGTGATAACGAATGTGTGCACTTTATATCTGGCAACCATCATTGTCAAATTTAAGATTTGGCGGCTCACTGCCAGGATGAGACATATGCACGCCCCTCCCCCATGAACGGGGGCCAGCCTTCCAGGGCAGGATCCCCAGAGAAACCCGGCCCGGGGCTGTGTTCAAGCCCCCCCTATCATCATCGGCATGAACGACGAAAACATCGGGCAATTGCTCAACATCCTCAGCGGCATCGCGTCGTACAACGACAAGGGCTACATCTGGATGGGCCATGGTCCGGCGGAGGTGGAGCGGCAGCAACAGGCCAGCCGCGCCGCCCTCGACCAGTTCATCGCCAGCGTGGGCGAGGCGCAATTCCCTGAGGCTGTGCTGGCCGAACTGCGCTCGGACAGCCCCATCAAAGACGGCAGTGGCCTGGTCTACGAGCGGATCGAGGCCCAGTTGCGCGCGGCAAAGAGCCGTTGACCTCCATGCGCCATGCCACCAGCGGGCCTGGATGCGGCCGACATGGACGGCTCTGGGCCTGGATGCCAAGGCTCATGATCGGTGTGGCGCTCCTTGTTCAATCCGCGTGCTGGGCGGCGGATGCCGCAGGCCAGCAGGTTCGCATCCACATCGTCGGCAATGGCTGGCATGCCGGGCTGGTGCTCCCGGCTGCGGGCGTCAACGCCCAGGTCCCCGCCCTGCGTGAGCGCTTTCCGCAAGCCCAGCACTACGAGATCGGCTGGGGCGACATGGGCTTTTACCAAGCTCGTGACGTCACTGCGGGGCTGGCAGTGCAGGCGCTGTTCGCCTCCAAGGGATCGCTGCTGCACGTGGTCGGCCTGCCCGGTGCCCTGGCGCCGCATCTTCGTGGGGCAGACACCACCGAAATCTGTTTGAGCAGTGAGCAGCATGAGCGCATGGTCCGCCTGATCGCTCAGGCCTTCGTGCATGACGCAGGCGGCCAACTGGAGCCGCGCGGGCCAGGCTTGTATGGCGACAGCCAGTTCTACAACGCCTATGGCCGCTACAGCCTGCTCAATACCTGCAACCGGTGGACAGCCACGGTGCTGCAGGCCGCGGGCGTGCAGATATCGCCCAGGATCAGCCTGACGGCAGCCAGCGTGCTGCGGGCCGCACGTGCCCATGGAGGCGCCTGCCCTGTCGGCAAAGTGACGCCCTGATTGCACGGACACCCCTGGTTAACGATCTGAAAAGTAGCGTCCCGGTTAAGGCTGCCCGCAGCATAATATTTTGTTGCAATTTCAGCCCCTCCTTTTCAGTACCGGAGCACGCGCATGGCCAAGACCAAGGTGACGACCCACAAGTTCTATGTGGTCGATCTGATCCGCAAGAAGCCGAACCTGCAGTACCTGGAGATCCCCAAGTACCGGGTCGATGTGCAGATCGATGTCACCACCAAGGGCCTGTTGTCGGCCTCCGAGGTGCCCTCGTCCGCGATGAAGCGGCTGGAAGAGGCGGCCCGCGGCGCGCTGGACACCTATGAAGAGACCATCGCCGCTGAAGCCGCCAAGCTGGATGAAAAAGTCGGCAAGCTGATCAACGAGGGTGGCGAGAAGGGCATCGACGCCGCCAACAAGCTGATCCAGGGCGCCAACGCCTCGATCAAGAACGCGCTGGATTCGGCCGAAGGCGCCGCGCAGCAGGCCATCGAAGCCCGCCTGAAGAAGGAAGCTCAGGGCGACAGCAACCTCAAGGAAGCACGCGCTCGCACCGCCCTGAAGTGGACGGCCGGCGCCATCTCGCTGGCCACCTCGGTGGCACGCCTGGTGGGCACCATGGGCGCCGACGTGGCAGCCTACATCTCCATCGCCAAGACACTGGCCACCCTGGGCGCCGACCTGGTGCAGCAGGTCAAGAACGAAGAGAAGCTGCGCAAGGATCTGGAGGGCGGCATCAAGGCCTTCATCGACCTGCGTGGCACCACGCTGATGCAGGCGGCCAAGCGGCAGTTGGGCGACACCTCGGGCATCGACATCAGCCACCCGCTGGATGCCATCAAGACCATCGCCACCAAGGCCGTCACTGCGGGCAGGGAAGTCACCAAGGGCCGCGATGGCAAGACCATCGCCAAAGACGTGCTGGATTTCGTGATCAAAGGCATCAAGGCCAAGCAGGGCGATGCCGAAACCGCCCGCAAGCACTACCGCGAGCACACCACCAAGACCCGCCACAAGACGGACAGCATGTCCGTGGACGCCGACAAGCTGATGAAGGCCATGAAGGCCGCCAAGAACCTCAAGGACGGCGTGAAGATCGGTGCCGAGTGCATGTCGCTCAAGCGCGCCGTGTCGGCCATGGCCGCCAAGCTGGTCGAGCGCGAGAAGTTCCTTGACGAGATGCAGGCGCTGATGGCCGGCAATGGCCTGACCATCGACGACAAGACCACGCTGCAGAAGATCAAGGAACTCGACAAGATGACCATCATCGCCGAGATCAAGGAAATGGCGACGCTGGCCAACGGCGTCAAGGGCCTGGTCACGGCGCTGGTCTGATCCCTCATGGCGCCATCCCCATGACGACAGCCGCCCACCTGTGCCTGGGGGCCTCCGCCCTGTTCCTGCTGGGCGGCCTGCTGACCGGCGTCTGGAAGTACGCCTGCATCGCCACCAGCAATGACGCCACCGCGCCGGTGTATGTAGACATCGCCCACCGCACGGCGCTGATGTACTCGTTCGCCTGCCTGGTGATGCACCAGCTGGTGCCGTATTCACCGGTCAGCGAGCCCCTGACCCGCTGGGTGGTGGGCGTGCCCATCGCCTTCTTCGCGCTGGCGGTGGGATCCTACGTGTTGCACGGTATCCTCAGGGACACCGACAACCAGCTCCGCACACCGCATCGACTGGGCGCCTTCACGCTGCCGGGCATCGTGATGCGGCTCTTCATGGTGAGCCTGATCGTGGGCGAAGTCGGCGGGGTGGGCATCCTGGTCTACGGGGTGCTCACGTCATCGTGATTCAACTCACAGGCCATCTCACATGAAACACACCGGTAGCTGCCACTGCGGCAAGGTCGCCTTCGAGGTCGAAGGCGAGATCACGGGCGCCCTGTCCTGCAACTGCTCGATCTGCCAGAAGAAGGGCTCGCTGCTGTGGTTCGTGCCCCGCACCGACCTCAAACTGCTCACGCCAGACGATGCAGCGGCCACCTACACGTTCAACAAGCACGTCATCAAGCACCGGTTCTGCGCCAACTGCGGCATCCACCCCTATGGCGAAGGCACCGACCCCAAGGGCAATGCGATGGCCGCGATCAACATCCGCTGCCTGGATGGCATCGACCTCGCGGCCATCCCTGTGCAGCATTACGATGGGCGCGCGCACTGAGGCCTCCCCTTTGAAAATCACCCCTACCCCCCTTACCGCGGCCCTGGCTGGCCTGTTCTCTGCCTTGACCTGGCCGCTGCTGTGGAAGCACTTCGGGCAGGCCGACACCGCCGGCAGTGTCGAACTGATCGCCGGCACGCTGCTGCTGGTGGCCCTGCCCGCACATGCCCTGGTGCTGGGGTTTGGCCACCACGCCAACCCGACCAAAGGGCTGGACACAGCCATGCTCAAGCGCATCTGCGCATGGCTGGCGGCTGCGGGCTTGACCGCGGTGCTGGGTTACGCCCTGACCGAAGCCTGAAGCCCTTCGGGACATCACCGCCCCTAGCCCATCTGCCACACCTGGCATAGCCTCGCGCCCAATGACCCTTGGGCAGACGAAGCCGTTGCACATGATTTCCGCCAGCCCTTAAAGTGGCTTTCCCAGTGTGATCACACCCGGCCGTGACCGGGGCACTGCTGGCGCTCTGCAGTCTTTGAAGTACCCCCTGTCGGGGCGCGGATCCAAAGGCCTGCGCCCCTTGCACGTGGCCTCGCGCCACGCTCAGCGGAGGCGACAAGGTGACACTGCCCTCAGACGAGCCACGCGGTTCGCACTGGACCGAGCACGCCGCAACCTGGAGCCACTTCGGCCCGCCACTGCGCCCGCATGCGCGTGACATGGCCAAGGTGCAGGCTTGGTGTGCCGCTCATCGCAGCGCCAAGCCTGCCGCCCCCTTGAATGCCCTGCTGCTCGGTGTGACGCCCGAGTACGCCCTGCTGCCCTGGCCGCAAGGCACCACGCTCACGGCCGTGGACAGGTGCGCGGACATGATCGTCAAGGTCTGGCCTGCGCCGCGCCTGCCCGCATCCTTCAAGGCTGTGCAAGGCCTCTGGACAAACTTGCCGCTGGCGGATGGCGCCATCAACCTGGCGATGGGCGATGGCATCAGCACGGTGCTGCCCCACTGGTCGATGATGGCGCGGATCACGGATGAGCTGCACCGCGTATGCGCCCCCGGTGCCACCGTGATCCTGCGGCTGTTCACACAGCCCGAAGCCCCCGACAGCCTGCACCAGTTGATGGACGACCTGGAGGTGGGCCGCATCCAGAGCTTTCACGCCTTCAAGCTGCGCCTGCTGATGCTGCTGCAGACATCGCTGGATGAGGGCGTGAAGCCACGCCATACCTGGCAGCTGTGGCACGCCTTGAGGCGGCAGCACGCCAACGCCATCGCCGCACGCCATTGGGCACCAGAGGCCATGGCCACCATCGAGGCCTACGCCCAGTCTGACGACACTTACTGGTTCCCCACCGTGCGCCAGGCTCTGCAGGTGCTGGAGCGGCGCTTCGAGCTCAAGGGCATCGATCACTCCGATGTCGAACTGGGCGATCGGTGCCCGTTGTTCCTGCTGACGCGGAGCGCGTGAATTGTCTGCCGACACACGCCCCCCCGGGGATGAAGCACCAGGTCTGCCGGTATCCGCGGCCGCGCTCCGACAAAGGCTGGCGGCGATCGACGCATTGGCCCTGGCCGAGCCTTCCGTGCTGCAGGCGCACCAGAACGACAGCCTGCAAGGCCTTCACACCCATTACCTGCAGCACTCGCCCTGGTACCGGCAGCGGTGCCATGCGGCGGGTTTTCGTGATGACGAAGCACTGACACTGCAATCACTGCATCGGCTACCGCCCATCACCCGAGCCGATCTGCAGGCACAAGGGGATGCCGCCTTCACCGACCCACCCGCCGAGCACGGTGCCGTACAGCTGACACAGACATCAGGGTCCAGCGGTGAGCCGGTGCGCGTCGCACGCACGGCACTCAGCCATGGGTACTGGATGGCGTACGGCGTGCGTGAGCATCAATGGTTCCAGCGTGATCCAGGCCAGAGCCTGTTCGTGGTGCGAGCCAACCTGCCACGGCGCTTCATCGGCCAGTCAGGGTGGGGGCCGCCCCTCAGCCTGCTGACTCAGACCGGCGCGGGCTATGCCGCATCGCTGTCACTGTCCACCGCCGAGCTGGCCGGCCTGATGACGGAGCTCAAACCGGCCTACGCCCTGCTCTACCCCAGCGTGCTGCGCGATCTGCTCAGACAGTTCGCCAGCCTGGGCACCGTGCCACCGGGTTTGAAGCAGGTGCGCTCTCTGGGCGAGACCTTGCCACAGGATCTGCGCGATGCCGTCAAAGCCGCCTGGAGCGTGGACACGGTGGACACCTACAGCTCGCAGGAGCTGGGCGTGATCGCCATCCAGTGCCCTGATGGAGACGGTTATCACCTGATGGCGGAGAACCTGATCGTGGAAGTGCTGCGCACAGACGGCACGCCCTGCGCTCCCGGAGAGATCGGTCAGGTGGTCGCCACGGATCTGCACAACCTGGCCACGCCCCTGGTCCGCTATGCCATTGGCGACCTGGCCGAGGCCGGCGGCAGCTGCCGCTGTGGATGCCGGCTGCCCATGGTGCGCGCCATCCGCGGCCGCGAGCGCAACCTGATCACCTACCCCGATGGCCAACGCCGATGGCCTCTGGTGGGCTTCGCCAAATTCCGCGACATCGCGCCCATCGCCCAATACCAGGTGGTGCAGCACACCACCGACCTGATCGAGCTGAGGCTGGTCTGCGCCCCCTTGAGCACGCCACAGGAGCAAGCCTTGAAGGACGTGATGCGCAGCGCCCTCGGCCATGCGTTCCCCATCGACATCAGCTACCACCCAGGCGGCCTGCCACAACAGGCCAACGGCAAGCACGAAGAGGTCATCAGCCTGGTCAACCCCTGACCCGGCATCAAGACTCACAACCCCAAGAGCATAAGAAAGGCCCAAGCGATGAACAAGATCCACAAGCTGATATGGAACACGCGGATCCATGGCTACGTTGTCGTGTCGGAGGCGGCTTCATCGCGGAGCCGCGCACCGGCTGAGTTGAAAGCGGTGGCCGTGGCTGCGGGCTTGGCGGGCTTGCTGGCATCGAGCCCCTCCTGGGCCGTGCCGGTATGCGCCGGGCCGCAAGCCACCACCATCTCCAGCAACCAAAGCAGCACGGTGGTGGCTTCCTGCAACCAGGAGACCATCACGGTCAACTCGGGTGTGACCATCGACGTGTCGGGCGGCACCGGGGTGACCAACGATGACAGCGGCCTGTACTGGGACCAAGCCACGGTGGTGAACAACGGGACCATCAGCGGCATGGATCCAGTCGTGCTGACAGGCACGACGGGCACCCAGCTTGCGGGCTTTACCAACACGGGCACCATCGAGTCGTACAACCCGATCCCTGGCAACTTTGGGGGAGATGCCGTCAAGATCGGCGGTCTCACCGTCACCGGCACGATCAACAACAATGGCACGATCACCGCCGGCTACAGCGGCTTCCATCTGGATACATCGACCGTGCCGCTGCTGCTCAACTCGGGCAGTATCTCGGGCACAGTGGCTGGTGTCAGCGTCTATGACTCGGATGTCACCGAGATCCGCAACGAAGCCGGCGGCACCATCCATGGCAACAACACGGCCGGCATCTATGTGCGCGGCAGTGACGCCGTGGTCGGCTTGATCAAGAACAGCGGCACCATCAGCTCGAGCAATGCCGCCATCCAGGTCGACCGCAGCGGCACCATCACGAGAATCGAGAACCTGCAGGGCGCCAGCATCACGGGCAACGATGTGGGCATTGAGCTCTACGCCAACATCGGCGATATCGACAACGCAGGCACCATCAGCGGTGGCGATGCGGGCATCTTCGTGAGAACGGGCACGCTCAGCGGCACCATCGTGAACCAGGCCAGCGGCGTCATCCATGGCGGCGGTTCCGGCCTGGCCATGGGCGACTACGACACCTATGGCCGCATCCACTCCATCATCAACGAAGGTCTGATTGAAGGCGGCAACTACGGTATCGATGGCTACGAAGGATCGAGCCTTACCAATGGCATCGACAACAGGGGCACGATCAAGGGTGGTGACACGGGCATCCTGCTGCGAGGCGATGACTTCGTGGGCAACGCCACCATCACGGGTGGCATCACCAATTCCGGCACGATCGAGGGCGGTATCTATGCCATCCGCGTCATTGACAACAACGCGCTGGACCGGCTCGACATCGTGGGCACCCAGTCCTCGCTCAAGGGTGACGTCGATGCCAGCCTGACCGATGTCAACGTCAAGTCAGACGCCAGGTTCAGCACCACCAACGCCTTCAGGGTCAGATCGTTCACCGTGGAGACCGGTGCGGAGTTCACGCTCACCAATGCCCTTCACACCAGCGGGGGCCTGAGCACCAACGGCATCACCGTCAGCAACGGCTTCGTCAACAACGGCACGGTGCTGGTCGGCTCGGGCACCTCGGGCCTCATCACCGGCACCTACACGCAGAGTGCATCGGGCACGTACTCGGTGGGCGTCGACAGCGTGGCCACCCACGGCGTGCTGGCCGTGTCGGGCGATGCTTCGTTGGCCTCGGGCTCCAAGGTGAACGTGGCCGTGGGCAGCGGCGCCAGCTTCAATGCGGGTGACCGCGTGCAGGGTGTGCTCACCTCGGGCGGCACGCTCACCGCCACGGGCCTGACCTTGACCGACAGCAGCGTGATGTACAAGTTCACGGCCGACACCAGCCGCGCGGCCAATGAGCTCGACCTGCTGGTGGCTCAGGACGAAGCCCCGTTCAGCAACAACGTGGGCACAGGCCGCACACCGTTGGGTGGCGTGGCCGCCAACCTTGACCAGATCGTCAGCGCCGGCGTGCCAGCGGATCTGCAACCCGTGTTCGACAAGCTCACCTCGCTACCGGCCGACGAGCTGCCCGCAGCCATGGCGCAACTGGTGCCCGTGATGACGGGCGCGGGCTCGCAAGCCGGGGTGAACGCGCTGCGCAGCATGAACAAGATGATCCAGTCAAGGATGGAATCCAACCAGGGCCTGTCGTCCGGCAACGAGGCTTCAGAGCGCTTCATGTGGGTGCGCACCTTCGGCAGTGAGGGTGATCAGGACAGCCAGGATGTCGTCGCGGGCTTTCGCTCCAAGACCTGGGGGATCGTGGTGGGCGGTGACAAGCCGGTGAGCGACAGGGTCCGCGCCGGCCTGGCCTTCACCTATGCGCGCACCGACATCGACAGCCGAGGCTCAGGCGCCCCTAGCAGCCTGGACGTGAACACCTACGAACTGGTGCACTACGGCAGCTATAACCTCGATCCGCTCACCGACATCAACTACCAGCTCGACGTGGGCTACAACGAGGTCAAGGGCGTGCGCCAGATCCTGTTCATGGGGCAGCAGGCCCGCAGCGATTTCAACAGCCTGAACCTGCATGCCAGCCTGGGCATCGGGCGCACATGGGTGGTCTCGCCGCAATCGTCAGTGACGCCATCCGTGCGGGTCGACTACACGCACATGAAGACAGACGGCTACACCGAGACAGGCGCCGGCCCCCTCAACCTGCAGGTGGATGACTCGACCTTCAAGGAGTTGATGCTCACGGCCGACCTCAAGGGCTCACACAACCTGAGCGAACACACCAAACTGGTGGGCAATGTCTCCGCGGGCTACGACTTCCTCGACAAGAATTCGGTGACGACGTCCGCTTTCGTGGGTGGTGGTGCGGTGTTCGAAACACGCGGGCTGGATTCATCACCCTGGCTGTACCGCGCTGGCCTGGGCCTGCTGCACGACAGCAGCAACATGGAGTACAGCCTGCGCTACGACCTGGAGCGCCGTACCAGCGGCTACACCAACCAGACGCTGTCGGCGCGCGTACGCTGGGCATTCTGAGTGGCGCCATCCGGAAAGGATCGCCCTTTCCGGACATCGATGTACGCGGTTTGACGTATAGCCCGCCAGCACGCCCCTGCGGCATGCTGGCTGGATGGAACCTGCGTCTCAGGTGCGTTCGCGCGACCGCCCGCCTCACGACAGCGCCGCGCCACCGTCGCAGCGCATCGTGCGCATCCGCCGCGAGTACAACGCCTGGGTGGCCGACGAGACCATCGAGGATTACGCCCTGCGCTACACACCGCGCAGCTACCGCAAGTGGAGCGAGTTCCGCGTGGCCAACACCGCCCTGGGCGCGGTGTCCTTCCTGGCGCTGGAAGCCATCGGCGCCTCCATCGCGGTGGATTTCGGCTTCCAGAATGCCTTCTGGGCCATCCTGGCCGTCAGCCTGTTCATCTTCATCACGGCGATCCCGATCTGCGTGTACGCCGCGCGCTACGCGGTGGACATCGACCTGCTCACGCGCGGTTCGGGCTTTGGCTACCTGGGCTCCACGCTCAGTTCGCTGATCTACGCCAGCTTCACCTTCATCTTCTTCTCGCTGGAGGCGGTGATCATGGCCTCGGCACTGGAGCTGGGGCTGGGCATCCCGCTGTGGCTGGGCTACCTGCTGTGCTCGGTGGCCGTGATCCCCCTGGTGATGTACGGCATCACCCTGATCAGCCGCCTGCAGGCCTGGACACAGCCACTGTGGATCGTGCTCCTGCTGCTGCCCTACGTCTACCTCTGGATCAAGCAGCCGCCGCAACTGCAGGGCCTGATGACGGCGTCCTACGGCATCAACGACGGGCACTTCGACTGGCTGATGATGGGCTCGGCCGCCGTGGTCGTGGCCTCGATGGTGGCGCAGATCGGCGAGCAGGTGGACTTTCTGCGCTTCATGCCCGAGCCGCAGAAGGGCCGCAAGCGCTGGAAGTGGTGGGTGGCCCTGATGGCCGCAGGCCCCGGCTGGATTGTGCTGGGCGCGGCCAAGATGCTGGGCGGTGCGGTGCTGGCCTTTCTGGTGATCCGTCAGGGCGTGGCGCCGGGCGATGCGATCAAGCCGGTGCAGATGTACCTGGGCGGCTACGCGCAGGTATTCGGCGATCCGGCCTGGATCGTGGGCTTCACCTGCCTGTTCGTGATCGTCTCGCAGGTCAAGATCATCGTGGTCAATGCCTACGCGGGCTCGCTGGCGTGGTCCAATTTCTTCTCGCGGCTCACACATGCACACCCAGGGCGCCTGGTGTGGCTGGTGTTCAACGTGCTGATCGGTGTGGCGCTGATCAAGGTGGGCATCTTCGAGGTGCTCGAAGGCCTGCTGGGCTTCTACGCCAACTTCGCCGTGGCCTGGATCGGCGCGCTGGTGGCCGATCTGGTCGTCAACAAGCCGCTGGGTCTGAGCCCGCCAGGCATCGAGTTCCGCCGCGCGCACCTGTACGACATCAACCCCGTGGGCTTCGTGTCGCTTGCCCTGGGCACGACATTGGCCCTGGCCGCCTTCGTGGGCGTGTTCGGCAGGCCCGCGCAGGCCTGCAGCATGGTGATCGGCTTCGGCGTGTCCTTCTGCTGCGTGCCGCTGGTGGCCTGGATCACCAAGGGGCGCTTCTACATCGCGCGGCAGCAGGCGCCGTTCAAGCCGGCCAGTCTGGTCAATTGCGGCATCTGCGAGAAGCCGTACGAGGCCGAGGACATGGCCCACTGTCCCGCCTACGGCTGCAACATCTGCTCGCTGTGCTGTTCGCTCGATGCCCGCTGCGAGGATGTCTGCAAGCCGGCCGAGGCCAGCCTGGCCCGCCAGGTGGGCAACAAGCTCAAGCAGTTCGCGCCCAAGCTGTTCGGCACGGAGCTGAACCGGCGCATGCACTACCTGCTGTGCCTGTCCATCCTGGCGCTGGTACTGGGCGCGGTGCTGTCCTTCATCGTCTCGCAGGAGGCGCACATACTGTTCGAGCTGGCGCCCGGCTCACCGGCGCACTGGAACCTCATCAACATCAAGATCACCTGCGCGCTGCTGTTGCTGGTGATGGCCATCGGCGTGTGCTGGCTGCTGCTGTCGAGTGACAGCCGCCGCGTGGCGCAGGACGAATCCAACCGCCAGGCCACCTTGCTGATGGACGAGATCCAGGCCCACGAGGTGACCGACAAGCAACTGCAGGCCGCGCGCCAGGCCGCCGACCAGGCCAACCTGGCCAAGAGCCGCTTCCTGACCAACATCAGCCACGAACTGCGCACACCGCTCAACAGCATCCTGGGCTATGCGCAGATCCTGGAGCGCGAACAGGGCCTGCCCGCGCACCGCCGCGCCGCGCTGGAGGTGATCCGCCAGAGCGGGGACCACGTCGTCTCGCTGATCGACGGCCTGCTGGACATCGCGCGCATCGAGACGCGCCGCCTGCGCCTGGTCAACAGCGAGATTCCGTTGGGTGATTTCCTCAACCAGCTCTCCGACATGTTCCAGCTGGAGGCGCGCCGCAAGGGCATCGCCTTCGAGTACCGCGCCACGCACCGCCTGCCACCGGCCGTGCGCGGCGACCGCAAACGCATCGCGCAGATCCTGATCAACCTGCTGGGCAACGCGCTCAAGTACACGCCCAGCGGGCGCGTGTCCTTCCGCGTGGAGTACGCCAGCGAGATCGCCGTGATGGAGGTGCAGGACTCCGGCCCCGGCATTCCCGCCGAAGACCTGGACCGCATCTTCCAGCCCTTCGAGCGCGTGGACCGCAGCGACAGCCCCACCGCGGCAGTTGGCGGCGTGGGCCTGGGCCTGACCATCTCGCGCATGCTGACCGACATGATGGGCGGCGAGCTCAGCGTGCGCAGCCAGGTGGGCGTGGGCTCGACCTTCACGGTGCGCCTGTTCCTGCCGGCGATCCTGCACCCGCAGGCGGCCGACCTGCCGCCCCTGCCCCACCACATCAGCGGCTACCACGGCGAGCGCCGACGCCTGATGGTGGTGGACGATGCCGCCGTGGACCGGCAACTGGCCTGCGACCTGCTGGAGCCGCTGGGCTTCAGCGTATCGCCGGCCGCCTCGGGGCTGGATGCGCTGCGCATCGCCGGCCAGGTCAACCCCGACCTGATCCTGATGGACATCGACATGCCCGGCCTGGATGGCTGGGAGACCGCCCGCCTGCTGCGCGCCAACCACATCAGCCAGGCGCCCATCCTGATCGTGTCGGCCAACGCTTTCCACATGGATCCGCAAGATGAACTGGGCATCGGCCGCGAAGACTTCATCATCAAGCCCTTCAAGGTCGATGACCTGCTCGAACGCATCCGCACCAGGCTGGATCTCACGTGGTTCACCACCGAGCCCCCCGATGCTGCAGCGCTGCCCCATGCCAAGGGCAGCGACCAGCTGCCCGACGACAGCCTGGCCGTGCTGCGCGAACTGGGCGAGATGGGCTATGTGCGCGGCATCCTGGAAAAACTCGACGAGATCGACCGCCTGGACACCGGCTACGCGGCCACCACCGCCGTGCTGCGCGGCCACGTGCAGCGCTTCGACCTGCAGAGCTATGCCCTGGCCGTGGACGACCTGGCCACCGACGGTGGCCACACCAGCGCCACGCCACCCACCCCGCAAGGAGCGACCACCCCATGATCGCGACCGACACCCCCGTGCTGCCCCGGCCCGCCACCGACGAAACCGCCCTGGTGCTGATCGTGGACGACGCGCCCGAGAACCTGGCCATGCTGCATGAAGCCCTGGACCAGGCTGGCTACCGCGTGCTGGTGGCCACCGATGGCCCCACCGCCCTGGCACGCGTGGCGCGCCTCAAGCCCGACGTGGTGCTGCTGGACGCGGTCATGCCCGAGATGGATGGCTTCGAGACCTGCCGCCGCCTGAAGGCCGATCCGCTGAGCGCGCACATCCCCGTGGTCTTCATGACAGGCCTGACCGATGCCGACCACATCGTCGAGGGCTTTCGCGCAGGCGGTGTCGACTACGTGACCAAGCCCATCGAGACGAGCGCGCTGCTGGCGCGCATGGCCACGCACCTGCGCAACGCGCGACTGGCCGTGCATGCGCAGCAGGCGGTCGATGCCACAGGCCACGCCATGCTGTCCACCACGCCCGATGGCCGCCTGCGCTGGCTGTCGCCCTCCGCCAGTGATTGGCTGCAGAGCTGCCTGGACGATGGCGGGCGCCTGCCGCCCCATGTGGTGGACTGGCTGCAGGGCCGCAGCGACGCGCCCCAGAACGAGAGCCTGCGCATCGTGGTCGATGGCAGCCACCTGAGCCTGTCGCGCCTGGCCGGCGATGCGCAAACCCTGACGCTGCTGGTGCGCCGCCACGCCAGCGTGCCTGAACCCGCCGTGCTGGCCCAGGCTTTCGGCCTGACCACGCGCGAGGCCGAGGTGCTGCACTGGGTGGCCTTGGGCAAGACCAACCGTGATGTGGGCGACATCCTGGGCATGAGTCCGCGCACGGTGGACAAGCACCTGCAGCACGTGTTCGCCAAGCTGCACGTGGAGACGCGCACCGCCGCCGCCTCGCTCGTGCTCAACCGTGCGTTCGACACGCCGTGAACGCGCATGCGCACGCATCTACGTGGTCGCTACGCGTTCGCGATCCAGCGTATTGAGCGGATGAGGGCATCAACACACACTGGGTCCAACGGTTCGGAGCGGTTCCGATCCACAGCGCCAGGCCCCAGGAGCACCATCCCATGAGCGACGACAAGCAGCCTTCCACGTCCACCATCGCCGCCACTGAAGGCACGACACAGGACACCACCATCGACACCTCGCGCCGCGGCATGCTCAAGGCCGCCGCAGCCGGCGCCGCCCTTGCGGCCACGCCCATCGCGGGCTTTCCGCAGATCATGAAGCGCGAGATCAAGGACATCACGCTGCGCCACATCGGTGTGTCCTACGCGGTGCAGCGCGCCATCGCCGAGCAAGCATCGAAGGATCTGGGCTTCAAGGTGCAAACCCAGAACCTGGACACCTCCGCCTCCATCACCCGCTTCGTCACACAGCCCAACAGCGTGGACATCGCCGACATGGAAGGCTGGCAGGTCAAGGTGGCCATGGCGCGCGGCATCATCCAGGGCATCGACTCCAAGAAGATCAAGGAGTTCGACGGCATCCTGCCCATCTTCACCACCGGCGTCTATGAAGGCCGCAAGATCTCGCGTCAGGGCATCTCGCCGTACGAAGTGATGTACACCGACGGCCCCCAGGCCACCAAGATCCTGGAAGGCCGCCAGCAGTACCTGACCTTCCTGCCGCAGGTGTTCAACGCCGATTCACTGGGCTACCGCCCTGACAAGGTCGGCCGCGAAGTGACCGAGTGGAAGGATCTGATCGACCCGAAGTTCAAGGGCCGCGCCGCCATCCTCGACATCCCCAACATCGGCATCATGGATGCGGCGCAGGCGCTCGAATCGCGCGGCGACCTGGTCTACGGCAACAAGGGCAACATGACGCGCAAGGAGATCGACATCACGATCGCCGCGCTGATCGAGCTGAAGAAGCAAGGCCACTTCCGCGCCTCGTGGAGCACCTTCGAGCAATCGGTGGAGCTGATGGCCAGCGGCGAGGTGTTCATCCAGTCGATGTGGTCGCCCGCCGTGACGGCCGTGCTGGAAAAGGGCATGCCCTGCATCTATGCGCCCGTGGGCATCAAGCCCAACGGCAAGGAAGGCTACCGTGGCTGGTGCAACGGCATGGGCCTGATGAAGCACCTCACTGGCAAGAAGCTCGATGCCGCCTATGAGTACCTGAACTGGTACTACTCCGGCTGGCAGGGTGCCTACGTGGCCCGCCACGGCTACTACAGCCCCGTGCCACGCACCGCGCAGAAGCACATGACGCCGGCCGAGTTCAACTACTGGTACATGGGCCAGCCCGCCACCGAAGTGGTCAAGAGCTCGCACGGCATCGCCATCGCGCAGCCGGGCTCGGTGCGTGACGGCGGCTCGCTGGCCCAGCGCTTCTCCAACATCGCCTGCTGGAACACGGTGATGGACGAGAACCAGTACATGGTCCAGCGCTGGAACGAGTTCAAGGCCGCCTGACCTCGCCAGGCGCCTGAACGCGGGGCGGCACCCCGAACCTGCCGCCCCGCCCTTCCCCTTCTTCTGATTTGTTCGCAACGCACATGCGGGGCACGCCCATGCTCGACCGTTTCAAGCCCTACCTGCAACTGGCACCACTGTCGCTGGTGCTGCTGCTCTTCGTGGCGGCACCGCTGGTGTTCGTCTTCATCGTCAGCTTCTTCCAGTCCGACGGCTTCGGCCTCACGCCGGCTTTCAGCGTCGAGAACTACCACAACGTGCTGACCAGTGGCCTCACGGTGCAGCTCTACCTGAAGATGGCCAAGTTCGCGCTGCTGACCTGGGCCATCACCGCCGTGCTGGGCTTCTTCATCGCGTACTTCCTGGTCTTTCACGTGCGCAACCGCACCATCGCCATCGGCCTGTTCCTGGTGTGCACGGTGCCGTTCTGGACATCGAACGTGATCCGAATGATCTCGTGGCTGCCCATGCTGGGCCAGCACGGCGTGGTCAACGATTCGCTCATCGCCATCGGCGTGATCAACGAGCCGCTGCGCTTCCTGCTGTACTCGGATTTCGCGGTGGTGCTGGCCTACGTGCACCTCTTCACCATCTTCATGATCGTGCCCATCTTCAACGCGATGAGCCGCATCGACCGCAGCCTGTTCGAAGCCGCGCATGACGCCGGGGCCAGCCGCATCGAGACCATGCTGCAGGTGGTGCTGCCCCTGTGCCGATCAGGCATCGCGCTGGGCTCCATCTTCGTGGTCACGCTGGTGATGGGCGATTTCTACGTCGTCAAGGTGATGAGCGGCGGTGGCTCGGCCTCGGTGGTCTCGGCCATGTACGACAGCGTGTCCACCCTGCTCTTCCCGCAGGCCAGCGCCAGCGCCGTCGTGCTGCTGGTGGTGCTGACCGCCCTGGTGGCCCTGGCCGGCCGCTTCATCGATGTGCGCAAGGAGCTGGTGCAGACGCGCTGAGCGTCTGCCTACAGGAACCATCATGACCACCACCACCGACATCACCACCCGCGCGCAGCAGCGCGCCCAGCGCCGCGCCGATGCCGACCGCCGCCCCTGGACCTTCTACGTGCTGGCCGGCCTGTTCGCCGCCTACGTGCTGTTCCTCTACAGCCCCATGCTCTGCATGTACGTGCTGTCCTTCCAGGGGCCGCAGGGCGCGCTCTCCTTCCCGATGCGGGGCGTGAGCACCTACTGGTTCCACCAGCTGTGGGAAGGCACCAATGGCGACATCGGTGGCGCGGTCTCGCGCTCCATCCCGCTGGCCCTGGTCGTCACGCTGGTGACCGTGGTGTTCTCGGTGGCGGCGGGCCTGGGCTTTCGCAAGCAGGTCAAGGGCAGCAGCGCCGTGTTCTACGCGGTGATCATCGCGCTCACGGCGCCGGGCTACATCCTGGGCATCGGCATCGGGCTGATGTTCAACCTGTTCGGCTGGGAGACCAACTGGTACAGCTCGGCCCTGGGCTCGCAGCTGTCGTGGACGCTGCCTTTCGGCGTACTGATCACCTTCGCCGTGTTCGGCCGCTTCAACCCCGCACTCGAAGAAGCCGCCCGCGACCTGGGCGCCTCGCCCGCCCAGACCTTGCGCATGGTGGTACTGCCCATCCTGCTGCCCGGGATCATCGCCATCGCACTGTTCGGCTTCACGCTGTCGTACGACGAGTTCGCACGCACCTTGCAGACCGCCGGCCCCAGCAACACCGTGCCCATCGAGATCTGGAGCATGACGCAGAACGTGACCTCGCCCTCCATCTACGCGCTGGGCACCGTCACCACGGGCATCTCCTTCCTCATCATCGGCTTGGCGCTGGGCGCGATCACCTTGATCCAGCGGCGCCGCTCTGCAGGCGCAGGCCATGGCGGCCATTGAGCCTGAACGCCACCACAGCCCATCCCATCAAGCATCAACGCGAGCCCCGCATGAGCCCTGAAGCCCTCACCTCCGTTCCGCCCGCCAGCCCGCTGGCGACCACGCCCGACACCGCAGCGAACACAACGCACCGCGCCACACCCGCCAGCGGCGGCATCGTGCTGGCCGGCCTGACCAAGCGCTACGCCGATGGCAACACCGCCGTCGACAGCATTGACCTGCGCATTGAGCCCGGCACCTACTGCTGCCTGCTTGGCCCCAGCGGCTGCGGCAAGACCACGATGCTGCGCATGATCGCCGCGCACGAAGCGCCCAGCGAGGGCGCCATCCTGATCGACGGCGTGAACGTGCTGGGCCAGTCACCCCGCGAACGCGGCACGGCCATGATGTTCCAGAACTACGCGCTGTTCCCCCACCTCACGGTGCGCGAGAACGTGGCCTTCTCGCTGCGCGCCCGCGGCGTGGACAAGAAGACCCGCCTGTACGAAGCCGACAAGGTGATCGAGCAGGTGCAGCTGGACGCACTGGCCGGTCGCCTGCCTTCGCAACTGTCGGGCGGCCAGCAGCAGCGCGTGGCGCTGGCCCGCGCCATCATCCTCAAGCCCAAGGTGCTGCTACTGGACGAGCCGCTCTCCGCGCTCGACGAGTTCCTGCGGCTGCAGATGCGCGGCGAGCTGCGCGGCATGCAGCGCGAACTGGGCATCACCTTCATCCATGTCACGCACACGCAACTCGAAGCCATTGCCGTGGCCGACCAGGTGGTGGTGATGGAGAAGGGCCGCATTGCCCAATCGGCCAGCCCGCGCGACATCTACGCCCTGCCCCGCACCGAGTACGTGGCCAATTTCATCGGCGGCCAGAACGTGCTGCGCGGCGAGGTGATGACGCACAGCGAAGTGCCCGGCGCGCTGGCCCTGCGCAGCCCCCAGGGCGGCACCTTCCTGATCCCGATGGATGACGCCCAGCCCGCCAAGCCCGGCAGCAACGTGGCCTTCGCCGTGCGGCGTGACCGCCTGACCGTATCGCCCTTGGGCGATGGCCTGATCCCCAGCGTGAACGCCGTGGCCGGCACCGTGCGCGAACTGGAGTACCAGGGCATCTACATGAAGGTGACGCTGGCCCTGGACCAGCCCGGCCAGCCCGCCTGCGTGGCCTATGTGGAAGAGCGCGCCTTCTTCAACCAGCCCGTGCAGGTGGGCCAGCGCGTGGCCTGCCGCTGGGCCACCGAAGAGGCACATCGCCTCGCGGCCTGACCCGCCACTCATACCGAATCCTTCACCCACCCTCATTCCCGTGACCAGGAGCCTTGCCATGAAAGACTATGACATCTACGAACTCGGCGACGTGGTTCTGCAGAGCCAGCAGACCCTGCGCAACTGCCAGCTGGCCTACAAGACCTACGGCAAGCTCAACGCCGCCAAGGACAACGTGATCATCTACCCCACGTGGTACTCCGGCCAGCACTACGAGAACGAATGGCTGATCGGCCCGGGCATGGCGCTGGACCCGGAGGAGTACTTCATCATCATCCCCAACATGCTGGGCAATGGCCTGTCCACCTCACCCAGCAACACGGCGGCACCCTACAACGCCTCGCGCTTCCCGAAGGTCACGGCCTACGACAACGTGCGCGTGCAGCACCGTCTGGTGACGGAGAAGTTCGGCATCACCAAGATCAAGCTGGTGACGGGCTGGTCCATGGGCGCGCTGCAGACCTACCACTGGGGCTGCCTGTACCCGGACATGGTCGAACGCATCCTGCCCTTCCAGGGCTCGGCCAAATGCTCGCGCCACAACTTCGTGTTCCTGGAAGGCGCCAAGGCCGCGCTGCAGGCCGATGCCGCTTTCAAGGACGGCTGGTATGGCGACACCAAGCCCGACAAGGGCCTGCGCGCCTTCGGCCGCGTGTACGCGGGCTGGGGCTTTTCGCAAACCTTCTACCGCGAAGAGACGGACCTCAAGACCATGGGCTATGCCTCGCTGGAGGACTTCCTGGTGGGCTTCTGGGAAGGGCTGTTCCTGGAGCGCGACCCCAACAACCTGCTGACCATGCTGTGGACCTGGCAGAACGGCGACATCAGCAACAACGAGGTGTTCAAGGGCGACTTCAAGGCCGCGCTGGGCGCGATCAAGGCCAAGGCCATCGTGATGCCGGCGTCGACCGACCTGTACTTCCCCCCCGAGGACAACGTGATCGAGGTGGAGCACATGCCCAATGCCGAGCTGCGGGTTGTGGACACCCTGTGGGGGCACTTTGCGGGCGGGCCGGGGACGAGCCCTGCGGACATCAAGGTGCTGGATGAGGCGTTGAGGGAGTTGTTGGCGAGTTGAGGTTAGCTGGCAGCGTTGGCTGCCATCGATGGACGGGGATCTTGCTTCAAGGGGCAAGGTCCCCTTCTGCTTTTTGGGGTGGATTCAGTGCAAATCCGCTGGTTACAAGCGCGGGGCTTTCACTTACATTTGGTGGATCAAGAACGATGACGACAACAGGGCATGAGGCAATCCACAAATCCGGCCGGTGCATGGCTCCTGACCTTGGAAATCTCGGTTAGGAGAACTTTGTGTTCCTCTAATTTGGCAGTTACGGCAGCTTTGTCGTCTAAATCGCATTAGGCGAAAATGAAGAATAGCTCTACAGATTCACCAATGGGTACACAGAAATTAGGGGTCTGCAAACTTACAGGAACCGTTGGCCCTTACGTCAAATCCCACATCCTGCCTGCCGCGCTTACTCGATTGAATACCTCCGGGAAGAAAATTATAGAAGTCGGCATTGGTCAAGGAGAAAAAAACAGATTTGTTGGGTGGTATGACAATGCTCTCGTCACTCGTGTTGGCGAGGACATTCTCGAGGAAATCGATACACCAGCCATCGAATTATTGAGGGAACATAAGCTTGTTTGGAGCGGCTGGGAGGGGGAGAGCTTAACAGGAGAAGAAATTCACGCCTTCGATGAGGGCATGGGATTCCGTGTCATTGAGCCAGACAACCCAAGAATAATTCAGTTGTTTTTTTTGAGCGTGCTATGGCGCGCCGCCGCATCAGATAGATCGGAGTTTGTCGAAATAAAAATTTCAGAAGAAATTCTAGAAGACTTAAGAAAAAGAGTTGCCAAAAAGGATCCAGGCGACTTCTCCGATTTTCCCATCAATTTATATCAAATAACGACCAGAGGTATCCCTCATAATCGCGCCCCTTTACTGGAGTCAAGAGTTATAAATTTTGACGAGGGGAAATCGGTCCGCGTTGACTATGTCAGAATTTATCTTGATGGGTTAATAGCACACGTGCAGCTTCAATTGCAAGAAAAAATGGATGAGGAGCATCGTGCCACATGCTTAAAGGAAATTGGGCCATCGCTTGTCTCTCTGCATAAGTTTGAACACTCCAGAACTTTTGAAAACATAACGGAAATGACAGCGACGGTAATGAAAGAGAAGTTCATCCCAAACGTTCCTTTAAAACCTATCGCTTTGGCAAGCAAGCAATGTTGTCAAAATTGAATTCGCGCCCCACAAAATCAGCGCAATCCATTCAGCAATGCGGAACCAAATCTCCGCAGCCGCTGCAGACATCTAACAATCGCCTAACTGGTTGCCCGACAGGACGTCTACTAGCTTCGCTGGCAGCCACCTGTTAACGCGAGTGTTAGGCCTCTTTAATCAAACACATACGGGAATATGTCTAAGAAAGGCACTTACTACACGGGGCGGGTACTCAAGCTGGGCACGCTTGACCAACAGATGCTCATGGCTGCACTACGAAATCCAGCCTCTATTCTTCGACGCGGAAACGCTTGGACATTCATTGACATCGATGAATACAACCAATCGGGTCATCACTACATATTTGGACGACTTAGCAAATATGCGCCTGAAGGTGAAGTTGGAATTGTTGACGAGCCTACCCGATCAGAAAAAAAACAGATTGAACCCAACCTGCTCGTAGCATCAAGCCCATTTGTATATATCCCGGAGCATTCAGGAATTGCATTCTTGCATGTTTCCAACAACATCGAAGTACCGACATTTATAAGGCGCTTCTCAGAGATTATTGAAGAGACACACCTTGGCTTCTTTGTTGACTGCGACGTTGAGCTTGTTTCTGACCTTAAGACCTTTGCCGCAAAACTCGCATCACTTGATGGCATCTTTAAAATAGATGCGAGGGTATCTCCACCCAACCCACTCTTTAGCCCGCTATGGAAACCACTAGAGCAGTACTTGCGCGATCGAAACACAGATCGCATGACAATTGTTGAAGATGCGCCTAGAGCAGAGGCACTCAATACGGATCTTCCAAATATTGTCGAGGCCGCGGCCCAGCAGACAGAGAGCACACCATTCAATCCGGAAGAACCGCTTGCAATAGGTGACGCAGCAATTTTGATGGCTGCCGATGGCTATGGCAGCGGCACAATTCGAGGCAAGCGTGACGATGAAACTGTTGTCATAAAAACATCTGAAACCGCATTAAATTTCACATTCGAGAAAATTCCAGACCCATTCGAACTCTATCTTAAGGCGCTTAGCATCTTCACCAAGATACAAGAGCAACGCCACATGGAGCACGGCAAGTGAACCGCCTAAAACATCTGTGTGCCACGATATTTGTTTCGCCTGAGGTCGCAATTGCGCTAGCTGTAGCGACCTTTGCAACTACTGCGCCGAAACTTGCAGCGGCTCTGGGTGAGGCCATTCGTACTGATGGGGAGGTGTGGAAGTACCTTCCTGGCCTCACCTTGATTTTTTCTGGCGCCGCAATCAATTCGTCATTCAAATTAAGGGCACCCCTAGAAAGTCCTTCCAACAAAATTCTTTATCATTGGCCGGGTTATCAACTGCTTGTTGACCGAGTTTACATCGGGCTGTTTTATGGAATTTTCTCGGCTGCCGCCAGTTTCGTTCTCTGGATTATTGGCCAAAAAATAAATCCAGTGCTAGTAGCGTCAATTTTTCTTGCCGCCACTCTAATTTCTGGAGCAACAGCATTAACTATGCTTCTTGCTCAACAGAAGTTGCGCGAACTGTTGGAGGCCAATACGTGAACAGGCATCCGCAAGTAGGTAGCAGCCCACACAAAAGGCCTAACTGGTCGGTCAAGCGGGCTCAAACACAGTGGAGTTGCCCCTGCATGACTGGACACGGTCTCCCAATTAGTTGGAATTGACGTGCAGCCCAAGAGCCGCCCGCCTGAACATTCTCGGCGATTTCATTTTGAGCGCCGAGTGGGGATGCACCTCGTTGTAGTGCTCGAAGGCCGAGGGCAACTGGGCGATGACCGATGCTGCATTGCTGCGGTCCATTCTCCTGACGTAATCCCGTTTGAAGGTCTTGACGAAGCTCTCGGCCATGCCGTTGGATTGGGGGCTGCTGATCGGCGTGGTCAACGGCACCAAACCGACCTCGCTGGCAAAGCGCTGCGTCTGGCGGGCCACGTAAGGCGAGCCGTTGTCTGTGAGCCATTCGATGGGCTTGGGCGGCAAGCGGTCGCCGAACCTGGCTTCCACCGACTCCACCATGAGATCGCAGACCATGGCCGCATCGATGCCGCCGGTGGTGGCCACCCAGCCGATGGCCTCTCGGTCGCAGCAGTCCAGGCTGAAGGCCACACGCACCTTCTGCCTGTTGTCGCACGTGATCTCGAAGCCATCGGAGCACCAGCGCAGGTCGCTGCGGTCGACCGACACCCTGCCGTTGTGCCCACGTGTGTCCGCAGGCCTGCCGGTATGGCGTTGCAGCAGGAGGCCATGCTCTCGCATGACACGGTAGACCCGTTTGGCATTGACTCCTGGCTCACGGTTGGCTTGCCGGCGTCTGTTGACCAGTTCGCAGGCGCGACGGTAGCCATAGCTGTCCAGTTCATGGACGGCCTCGCGGATCTGAGCCAGCAACGCGCTGTCATCCTGAGGTTGTCTGCTGCGTCGTCGGTCTTGCCAGTTCCCTGGCCGCTTCAACCGTTCGATGACATGGCTGCGCGCCACACCCAGTGCTTGGCAGACGGGCTTCACTGCTCGTCCTCGGGCAACAAGGGTGAGCGCGCAATCCACTTTCGCTCCCGGGCCACCTCCACCGCCTCTTTGAGAATCTCGTTCTCCAGGGTCTTGCGGCCCAACAAGCGTTCCAAGTCGGCTATGCGACGGCGGGCGGCATCGAGCTCCCCCGCGGGCACCACCTGCTCTCCGGCACCAACAGCCGTCAGGGCCCCAATACGCTCCAGCTTGCGCCACTGGAACAACTGGTTTGGGTTGACGCCATGACGCCGAGCCACCAGCGACACGCTCATGCCCGGCTCATAGGTCTCTCGGACCATGGCCATCTTCTCTGCCGGATTCCACCGGCGGCGCCTCTGCACCTCCAGAACCTCGACCCCATCTACCTTGCGACTAGGGCGTGTTAACGCTATTGGTGTTTTGGCTCCACTGTTTATAAAATCACAGGCATGGAAATCACGCCTGAGCAATTCGCGAAGATTGAACACTGCTTGCCGACTCAACGGGGCAACGTCAGT
>JBMOQM010000009.1:0-190245 GCA_049322875.1 Pseudomonadota bacterium | reverse complement strand
CCCAAGGACGAAAAACAAGCCTCAGGCACTACACTTATCCACAGCCAGCCTTCACAGGTTGGCCAGCAGCCCTGGCTCAAAATTCAATCGGCACGGTGGCTCAATTTTGAATCGGCGCCAACAGGGCTGGGGTCTTCATGGCTGTCCGTGGTCCTGGGCTGCACTGTAGGCCATGGCGGCCGCATCCCTGCGCCGCCTGCGGCTTTGCCAAAGCCAGATGGCACCTGAAGCGCCAACGCTTATAGTGGTCCGGCCCCGCTGCCTGCAGACGCGCTCAAGACGTCGATCGTTTCACCATCCACGTTCCTGGAGATTTGAATGGCCCAGTACCAGATCGCCGTGGTCGTCGGCAGCCTACGCCGCGATTCCTTCAACCGCAAACTGGCGCATGCGCTGACCAAGCTGGCGCCGCCGGAGTTCACGTTCAAGCTGGTCGAGATCGGCGATCTGCCGCTGTACAACCAGGACGACGACGGCTCACCGGCCGAATCGGTCAAGCGCCTGAAATCCGAGATCAGCGCGGCCCAGGGCCTGCTGTTCTTCACGCCCGAATACAACCGCTCCATCCCCGGCGTGCTCAAGAACGCGCTGGACCACGCCTCACGCCCCTACGGGCAGAGCGTGTGGAAGGGCAAGCCGGCCGGCGTGATCGGCGTGTCCGTCGGGGCCATCGGCACGTCGCTGGCACAACAGCACCTGCGCAATATCCTGGCCTACCTGGACGTGCCCACCCTGGGCCAGCCCGAAGCCTTCATCCAGGCCAAGGACGGCCTGTTCGATGCCGACGGCAACGTCGGCGAAACCAGCAAGCAGTTCCTGCAGGGCTGGGTGGACCAGTACGTGGCCTGGGTCAAACGCCACTCGGGCTGAGCCGGAACACCGACACCGCCTGGGCCAACTGCGCGGCCTGGTGCTTGAGGCTTTCGGCCGCCGCGGCCGATTCCTCCACCAGCGCCGCGTTCTGCTGCGTGACCTGGTCGAGCTGGTTCACGGCATCACCAATCTGGCCGATGCCGGTGCTCTGCTCCAGGCTGGCGGTGGTGATCTCGCCGATCAGGTCTGACACGCGCTGAACCTGGTTGACCACCTTGCTCATGGTCTCGCCGGCGGTGTGCACTAGGCGCGAGCCGTTCTCCACCTTCTCGACGCTCTCGCCGATCAGGCTCTTGATCTCGCGCGCGGCCTGGGCGCTGCGCTGCGCCAGCGAGCGCACCTCACCGGCCACCACGGCAAAGCCTCGGCCCTGCTCACCCGCCCGCGCGGCTTCCACCGCAGCATTGAGCGCCAGGATGTTGGTCTGGAAGGCGATACCATCGATCACGCCGATGATGTCGGCCACCTTGCGTGAGCTGGTGGTGATGTCTTCCATCGTGGCGACCACCTGGCCCACCACCGCACCGCCATCCACGGCCACGGCCGAAGCATTGGTGGCCAATTGAGAGGCCTCGCGGGCCGTCTCGGCGTTCTGCTTCACGGTGGCCGTGAGTTGTTCCATGGACGCAGCCGTTTCCTGCAGGTTGCTGGCCTGCTCTTCGGTGCGCTGTGACAGGTCGGCATTGCCGGTGGCGATCTGGGCCGAACCCGTGGCGATGGAATCCGAGCTGTTGCGCACCGAGGCGACGATACCGCGCAGGGATTCGACCATGTGCCCCATGGCCTGCGTGAGCTGACCGATCTCGTCACGGCTGTCGGTCTGGACCTGAACACTCAGATCTCCATTGGCGATGGCTTCGGCCGCGGCCTGAACGCGGCGCACCGGCACCACCACCGACCGCGTCAGCCACCAGGCCAACAAACCACCGGCCACGGCGGCCAGCAATGTGCCAGTGATCAGGGCGGTGATGCCCTGGCGCGCCACCGTGCTGGCCTCTTCACGGGTCTGGGCCATGAAATCCTGCTGGTAGTCGGCCAGTTTCTCGACCGCGTCGAGGTAGGCCTTGGCCGCCGGGAACACCTTGTCGAGCACCTCGGCATTGACGTTCTCGCCCGCGTCCTTGCGCTTGAGCAGGGCATTGCGCTGCGACTGGAAGGTCTCGCGCTGCGTGGTGATCACCTCGATCAGGCGGCGGGCCTCGTCGGTGTTCGCCAGTTCGTTCATGCGCTTGATGCGCTCGGTGGTAGCCGCCACCGTGACCTTGAGCTCATCCTTCACGCGGGCCACGGCGGCCTCGTCGGTGGCGAAGAAGAGCACCCAGGTGCGTGCGGTGTTGGCTTCGATGGCGCGGGCCCAGCGTTGGCTGAGCACCAGCATCTCGGCGTCCTGGCCGCCCAGCTGATCGGTGATGGCATCCACCGCCCGGATCCGCTGAACCCCAACCCCGGCCGCGATCAGGCTGAGCAGGATCAAAGCGGCAAAGCCCATTGCCAGGCGCGTGCCCAGCTTGAGATGTCTGAAAAAGTCCATGGCACCCTCAAGTTTCTGCTGTGTGAGCTGGCCGGCCCATCCGCGCCGGGGCGGATGCAACCGTGGCGCGACTCAGGACTGCACAGCCGGTCTGTCCTTATCGACAGATCGGGAAACGACTTGATACCACCTGGTAAAAATTTCAGGCCGCAGGCACGCTGGCCGAGGCCAGCAAGGTCCGGGTGTAGGGATGCGTAGGCGATGCCAGCAGTTGGGCGGCCGGCCTAGCCTCGACGATGTCACCATCTTTCATCACGATGACGTGGTGGGCCATGGCGGCCACCACATCCACATCGTGCGTGATCAACAGATAGCTCAGGCCGCGCTCGCGCTGCAGACGCTGCAGCAGGGCCAGCACCTGCTTCTGGATGGTGACATCAAGGGCGCTGGTCGGCTCGTCAAGCACCAGCACCGAGGGCTCCACGATCAACGCACGGGCCAGGGCCAAGCGCTGCCGCTGCCCGCCAGAGAACTCGTGCGGGTAGCGCTCCAGCAAGCGGGGAAATGCCGCCTCCGTCAGGCCGACATCGGCCAGGGTGGCCAGCACGCGCTCGCGCCGCTGTATCTCGGTCAAAGTGGGGTGATGGATGCCCAGCCCCTCCTCCACCAGTTCGCCCACCGTCAAACGGGGCGAAAGGGAAGAGAACGGATCCTGGAACACCACCTGCACGATGCGACGCAGGGGCTTGTCGGCCTGAGGCTTGAACTGCCAGGCCTGCCCCTGCACCTGCAGCACACCGGTGGCCGGCTGCAGGCCCAGGGCGGCCAGGGCCAAGGTGGATTTGCCTGAGCCCGACTCACCGATCACGCCCAGGGTCTGGCCGGCATTCAGGCACCAGTCCGCGCCCTTGACGGCCACGAACTCGCCGGACTTGAACCAGCCCTGAATGCCGGGCCTGGGCACGGGATAGCTCACGCGCAGGCCTCTGGCTTCGATCAGGGCCGCGGCGCCCGAGGCAGGTTCGACCACATCGCGCACCGGCTTGCTGTCCAGCAGCTTGCGCGTGTAGGCATGCCTGGGCTGAGCGAACACATCGGCCACGGCGCCCTGCTCCACCAGCACGCCGTGCTCCATCACGGCCACGCGGTCAGCGAAGCGGCGCACCAGATTCAGATCGTGCGTGATCATCAGCACGGCCATGCCATGGCGGCGCTGCAGGTCGGCCAGCAGGTCCAGGATCTGCTGGCGCAAGGTCACATCGAGCGCGGTGGTGGGCTCGTCAGCGAGCAGCAGCTTGGGCTCGCAGGCCAGGGCCATGGCGATCATGGCGCGTTGGCGTTGGCCGCCGGAAAGCTGGTGCGGAAAAGACCGTGCGCGCCGCTCCGGCTCAGGGATGCCGGTGCTGTCCAGCAGCTCGACCGCACGCCGCCAGGCCTGCGCCTTGGGCAGGGCCTGGTGCAGCTCGATCACCTCGGCGATCTGGTCGCCGATGGTGAACAGCGGGTTGAGCGCCGTCATGGGCTCCTGGAAGATCACGGCCACATCCTGCCCACGGATGCCGCGCAGCGCACGCTCGGGCAGAGTCAGCAGTTCGCGCTGCCCTTCAGGCGCGACATCCAGCACCGCGCGGCCCGTGGCCCAGGCCTGAGGCACCAGGCGCAGCAGGCTCATCGCGGTGATGGTCTTGCCCGAGCCGGATTCGCCCACCAGCGCCAGCTTCTCACCGGGGCGGATGTCGAAACTCACGCCCTTGACCACGGTCTTGTCGCCAAACCCGATGCGCAGGTCTCGCACGGACAGCAATGGGCGCACGCCCTGATCAGCGGGGCCGCTCATGCGTCCATCTCCTTGCGGGGGTCAAGCGCATCGCGCAGGGCATCGCCCATGAAGGTCAGCAGCAGCAAGGTCGTGACCAGCACCACGAAGGTCGACACCACGATCCACCAGCAATCCAGGTTGTTCTTGCCCTGGTTGAGCAGTTCGCCCAGGCTGGCCGTGTCGGGCGGCACCCCCAGGCCGAGGAAATCCAGCGAGGTCAGCGCCAGGATGGCCGCGCTCATGCGGAACGGCAGGAAGGTGACCACGGGCGTGAGGCTGTTGGGCAGCACGTGCCGCCAGATGATCTGGCCATTGCTCAGGCCCAGCGCACGCGCCGAGCGCACGTAGTCGAGCTGGCGGTTGCGCAGGAACTCCGCGCGCACGTAGTCGGACAAGCCCATCCACCCGAACAGACTGAGCAGCACCAACAGCAGGCCCACGCTGGGGTCGAACACCGACGCGAAGATGATCAACAGGTAAAGCTCGGGCATGGAGCCCCAGATCTCGATCAGGCGCTGGAAGGTCAGGTCCGTGCGCCCGCCGTAGAAGCCCTGGATGGCGCCGGTGAGCACCCCCAGCACCACCCCGATCGCCGTCAGCGCCAGCGCGAACAGCACCGACACCCTGAAGCCGTAAAGCAACCGGGCCAGCACGTCGCGCCCCCGGTCATCGGTGCCGAGCCAGTTGTCGCTGGAGGGCGGCGACGGGTTGGGCTCCTTGGCGAAGTAGTTGATGGTGTTGAAGTGGTTGCGGTTGGGCGGATACAGCGCGAAGTTGCCCGGCTTGTCGAACTGCTCGACGATGAAGGGATCAAGGTAATCCGTGGGCGTGTCGAAATCACCGCCGAACGCGGTCTCGGGCACATCCTGGAAGATGGGCGCGTACCAGTGGCCGTTGTAGCGCGCGATCAGGGGCTTGTCGTTGGACAGCACCTCGGCGAAAAGGCTGATCACCACCAGCACACTGAAGATGATCAGGCTCCAGTAGCCCAGGCGGTGGCGCTTGAAGCGCAGCCAGGCGCGGCGCGCAGGCGATGGTGATGAGGCCTGGGAAGCGGCGGCAGTGGGCATGGGCACAGATGTGGTTTGGCTCATGTCCATCCCGTCAGTCGAACTTCACCCGGGGATCGACCCAGACGTAGCACAGGTCGCTGACCAGCTTGGTGAGCAGCCCGATCAGCGTGAAGAGGTAGAAGGTGCCCAGCACGACCGGGTAATCACGCCGGATCACGGATTCATAGCCCAGCAGGCCCAGCCCATCGAGCGAGAACAGGGTTTCGATCAGCAGCGCGCCCGTGAAGAAGGCCCCGATGAAGGCCGCCGGAAAGCCCGTGATGATGGGGATCAGCGCGTTGCGGAACACGTGCTTCCACAGCACGCGGCGCTCTTCCAGGCCCTTGGCCCGGGCGGTGATCACGTACTGCTTGCGGATCTCTTCGAGGAAGGCGTTCTTGGTCAGCATGGTCAGCGTGGCGAAGCTGCCCACCACACTGGCCGTGACCGGCAGCGCGATGTGCCACAGGTAATCCACCACCTTGCCCCACAGGCTCAGCTCATCCCAGTTGGGCGACGTGAGGCCGCGCAGCGGGAACCAGGCCAGGAAGGTGCCGCCACCGAACAGCACCAGCAGCAGCACGCCCAGCACGAAGCCCGGGATGGCATAGCCGAACAGCACGATGATGCTGGTGACCAGGTCGAAGCGGCTGCCGGCACGCACCGCCTTGGCAATGCCCAGCGGCACCGATATCAGGTAACTGAGCACGAAGGTCCATAGGCCCAGCGTGATGGACACGGGCAGTTTTTCCTTGATCAGGCCCCACACGTCCTGGTGGTGGAAGAAGCTCTTGCCCAGATCGAACTTGGCGAAGGAGACGACCATCTGCACGAAGCGCTCATGGGGCGGCTTGTCGAAACCGTAGAGTTGCTTGATCTCTTCGATCTGGGCGGCATCCACGCCCTGGCGGCCACGGTAGCCGGCGCCGCTGGAGCCGGCAGCCTCCCCGCCGCCACCGCCCTGCCCCCGCAACTGGGCCACCATCTGCTCCACCGGCCCGCCGGGCACGAACTGGATCACCCCGAAAGTGATGGCCAGCGCCCCCAGCAGGGTCGGGATCATCAGCAGCATGCGCTTGAGGATGTAGGACCACATAGGCGTCACTTCCCGGGTTGCTTGGCCCACCAGGTGGACAGGATCCAGTTTTCAGGCTGGTAGTACAGCGGCATCACCGATGGCTCGGAGAAGCGGTGGTTCCAGTAGGCCACCCGGTGCGTGGGTGAGTGCCAGTGGGTGACGGTGAGGTGCTCGAAACGCAGCACGCGGTCCAGCGACTTGAGCGCCGCGGCCAGTTCGGGGCGGCTGTGCGCGCTGATCACCTTGTCCAGCAGCGCGTCCACCGCCAGGTTCTTGATGCCCAGGATGTTGTTGGAGCCCTCGATGTCGGCCGACTTGGAACTGAAGCGATCGACGAGCTCGTTGCCCGGCGCCAGGCTGCCCAGCAGCCGGTTGATGGTGATGTCGTAGTCGAACACGTCCATGCGCTTTTGCAGGACTGCGAAATCCGTCATCTTGTAGCGGGCCGTGATGCCCAGCTTGGCCAGGTTCTGGATGTAGGGCGTGATCACGCGGGCCATGCCGCCGCTGCTTTCCAGGAACTCCACCTCAAAGGGCTCGCCCTTGGCGTTGCGCAGCGCGCCGTCGCGGTAGGTCCAGCCCGCTTCGGCCAGCAGCCGGCGCGCCTCGCGCATGTTGGCTCGCAGGCTGCCCGGCGGGTTGGTGTTGGGCGGCAAGGGCACCGGCTGGGTGAACACTTCCGGGCGCAGATGCTTGCGCAGGGGTTCCAGCAGTGCCAGCTCGTCAGGGCCTGGCAGGCCGCGCGCCTCGAAATCGCCATCGCCAAAGTAGCCCTTGACCCGTGTGTAGGCGTTGAAGAACAGCTGGCGGTTCATCCACTCGTAGTCCATCGCCAGGTTCAGGGCACGGCGCACACGAGGGTCCTTGAACTTGGCCCGGCGCGTGTTCAGGAAGTAACCCTGGAAATCAGATGCGTTGTGGTGCTTGAGTTCGCGGCGCACCAGCTCACCGCTGTCGAACTTGGCACCGATGTAGCGGCGCGCCCATTCACGGGCCGAGAACACCTGCACCATGTCGAACTCGCCGGCCTTGAAGGCCTCGAGCTTGGCCGTGTCGTCCTGGTAGACCTTCTCGGTGATGCGGTCGAAGTTGTAGTGCCCCTTGCGCACGTTCAGGTCACGGGCCCAGTACTTGGGGTCACGCTGGTAGGTGATGTCCTTGCCGAAGTTGACGCGGCCGATGCGGTAGGGCCCTGAGGCGATGGGGATGTCGGTGATGATTTGGTCAAAGGGCTTGAGCTTGCCGTCCTTGCCCATGCCCCACTTGTGGCTGAACACAGGCATGGAGCCGGCCAGCAGCGGCAGCTCGGCATTGGCGCGCTTGAAATCGAAGCGCACGGTGCGCGGATCCAGGATGGTGACGCCCTGGATCTCGCCGAAGACCGAACGGTAGGCCGGCGCAGCCTGCTTGCTCATCAGGCGATCGAACGAGCTTTTCACATCGACGGCCAGCACGGCATCGCCATTGTGAAAGCGTGCCTTGGGGTTCAGGCGGAAGGTGGCCGAGCGCTTGTCAGCGGCCACCTCGATGTCCTCGGCCAGCAGGCCATAGGAGGTGGTCGGCTCGTCCAGGTTGCCGGTGAGCAGAGTCTCGAAGACCAGCTCGCCCAGGTCGGGCGGCGCGTTGCCCTTCAGGGTGAAGGGGTTGTACTTGTCGAAGTTGGTGATGCGCAGGGGCGGCACCAGCGTGATCTGGCCACCCTTGGGCGCATCCGGGTTGACATACTCGAAGTGCGTGAAGCCGGGCGGGTACTTGATGTCCCCGAACAGCGCATAGGCGTGGTCAGCCCAGGCGGGCAGGCAGGCACTGAACAGGAGGAAGGTCCAGAACAAACGCATGCCGTTGATTCTGCACCATCCTCAAGGGCCTGCTGCCCCGTCACCACATCACGAAGACATCGCGTCCCTGAACCGCCACATTCACTTTCCGCCCCAGCGGAAGTGAGAGCTTGGTGGGCACGTGGCCAAAGGGCAGGCCGGTGAGGATCGGCGTGCGCGTGAGGCCACGCAGGTGCTCGATGGCCGACTTGATGGTGTAGCCCCTGTCCAGCGGGGACTTGTTGTAGTCGGTGAAGGCCCCCAGCAGAATGGCCTTTTGCTGATCCAGCACACCGGCCTGATGCAGCTGCAGCAGCGCACGTTCGATGCGATAGGGGTGCTCGTTCACATCTTCCAGGAAGAGGACGCCGTTGCGGATCTTGGGGAAATGCGGCGTACCCAGCAGGGCCTGCAGGATGGACAGGTTGCCGCCCCACAGGCGGCCGCCCGCTTCCAGGCCATCGAAACCGGCCTCGGTGCGAAAGCCCACTGCTTCGAGCTGGCCGGTCATGGCCTCCACAAAGCACTCCTGGGTGATGTCGTCCCCACCGTCGGGGTGTTCATCATTGCCAAAATCACCGCAGGCCATGGGGCCGGCCCACACGCCGGCCGTGACGCCGTGCGGCGTGTTGGCCGAGCCCGCAGCGTTGTGCGCCAGGGCCGCCAGCTGGAAGGCGGTGACATCGCTGTAGCCCACCCAGGCAGTGCCGCGCTCCACGCTGCGCGCGATCAGTGGCCAGTCGATGCGGTCCAGCAGGCGCATCAGCCCATAGCCACCGCGGGCAGCCAAGGCCACATCGGGCGAATCCTGAGCCACACGGTGCAGCGCGGCCAGGCGGACATCGTCATCGCCCGCGAAGCGCTGGTGCTTGCTCAGGGCATCAAGGTCCAGCGAAGCGTTGAAACCCAGGGCCTTGAGGCGCTTGATGGCCTTGCGGGCGTTGGCGGCCTTGGCCACGACGCCAGACGGGCTGAACACGGTCAGGCGGCGGGGACGCTCATGATCGTGCCCGCACTCGGGGCCGCAAGCATGGTCATGGCTGTGATCGTGCTGATCCTGGGCTGGGGCAGCGGGCTTCTTGGCGGCGGAGCGTGCGGGCATGGGTCGATACAACAAGGGTTCAGGGCGCCCGACCTCACTCGCCCCGCATCAGCGAATCGAGCGTGAGGTCATAGGCGGGGCCGAAGGTGTCCAGAAAGTAGCGCACCTCGGGCAGCATGTGTTCGTGGATCTTGCGCTCGATCTGCTGGGCGGCCTGCTCGAACTCGCGGTTGCCATAGCGCAGCTCGGCCCGGCATTTGAGCCAGGCGGCCAGTCGATCGGCGGCCTTGACCAGCTGGGCCTCATCCTCGGGCCACTGCGTGTGGTCCATCGCCGACTGCACGCCCGGCTGCAGGGCCGAAGGCAGCAGCTTGATCATTTCCTGGCCGACCTGATCCTCCAGGTGGGCCGTGGCCTGGCGCATCGCCGGCGAGTACTTCACCGGCGTGGGCAGATCACCCGTGATGGCCTCGGTGGCGTCATGAAAGAGCGCGCGCGTGGCCACGGCATTGGGGTCGATGGGCTTGCCGAGGACATCGCGGGCGATCAGCGCCAGCGCGTGGGCCAGCACGGCCACCTCCCAGCTGTGCTGGGCGACATCTTCTTCAGTGGCATTGCGCATCAGGCCCCAGCGCTTGATGAAGCGCAGGCGCGACAGGTGCGCGTAGAACGGGCTGACCGGCGGCGTGGCCATGCGCCGCTCTCAGACGCCGGCGCCGCTGCCGGCGATCTTGGCCAGCAGGGCAAGCAGTTGTGCCTGTTCTGTCTCGGTCAGGGCCTGAGCCCCGCGCTGATCAGAGGCCTGCACAGCCTCGGTGATGGCCTGCAGATCGGCCCGCCCCTGGTCGGTGAGCTGCAGCCCCAGGGCACGCTTGTCCGTGGGGCACGGCACACGGCGCACATAGCCCATGCCTTCGAGCGAGTTGATCAGCGCCACGGCGCCCGAACGGGCAATGCCCAGCACATCAGCCAGCTCGGTGAGCTTGAGATCCGGGTTGCGGGAGATGATCACCATGGCGGAAAAGCGCGGCGGCGTGATGTTCCAGCGGGCCAGCCCCGCGATGAACAGCTCGTACTGCACGATCTGCGCACGGCGCACGGCATAGCCCAGCAGCCTGTCGAGCACCCCGTAGTCGATGCCGGGCACCCGGGGGTTGAAGGGGATGTCCTCGGAGGGAGGAAGGTACACCTCGGGCGGGGATGTTCGGCGTGCGCTCATGAACAAGGCGACCGGAAGCGGATGAGACCGTCCAGCCGCGTGGTGTGTTTGTTCTTCAGATAGGGGGAGACGTGCGCCAACGGGCTCGCGACCACATATCCCCTGGTGTTGCGGGACTATAGCACTGGCCCGCCAGGCGGTACTGGGGTACAAGGACAGCCAGGAGGTCAGACCGATGGCAACGCATTACACCATCCTGTTCTTCGAAGATCCGCCCCGCCCGCCCTCGGGCCAACCGACCCTGGCGCTGGCCTTGGTGCAGGCCCGTCAAGCGCTGGCACATGCCTGCCCCTATAGCCGCGCCCAGGTGATTGCATCGGATGGCCGGCTGTGGAACATGGAAGTGGACGACCATGGCGTCGTCGTGGACGATCCCGCAGACGACTTCGGGCCCTGAAAGCGCCGGGCAGTACGCGCGGGCAACAAGGTCACCGACGGGGTCATGCCGCTCATGCCATCCTGATACTCAATGACCTTTCGGGAGACGCCATGAACATGATCCGCACTGCCCTGCCCCCACGGGCTGCCATTTTATTGAGCGCGCTGATGCTGGCCACCACCGTGACCCAGGCACAGGTATCGCGAGAACAACGCGACCAGTTCGCCGCACGCACCGTGGACCGCTGCATCCAGAGCCAACGCGCCGACCCGACCCAGGCAGCCCAGACCGATGCGGCCATCCGCGAGTTCTGTGCCTGCTACGCGCGGCGCGTGGCCGATGCCATGCCGGACGACGTGCTCAACACCTCGCTGTCCGCGGCCACGCCTCAGCAGCTGGAGGCGGCACAGTCCGTGATGCGTCAATCGGCACAGGCTTGTCGCGGTCAAACTCAACCCTGAGCCCGGCGGATCAGAACGCGCACCCGCAACCCAGCCCGCCCCAGAACGAGCCCAGATCACCCACCGGCGGCCTGGACAAGGCAGCGAACAGGTGGCGGTGCCCATGCACACCGCACGGTGTGGCGCAACAGTTCGCAGCCGCGTGGCTGGCCTGTGCCGAGCCCTGAACGGACAACCGGCTGTAGCGCCCCACAGGCGACCAGTCCGGGCTGGGCGAGGGCAGCGGGGGCGCGAGCGGCTTGAACTCCTCATCGCCGTGCACCACTTTGCCGCCGACCACGGTGAGCACGGCGCTCAGATCCTTGATGCGCGCCTCCGGGATGCCGAAGTAATCATCCGACAGGGCGATGAAATCGGCGTACTGCCCCGCCTTGATCAAGCCCTTGCGGCCGCTCTCGGTCGAGAACCAGGCGCTGCCTTCGGTGTACAGGCGCAAGGCCGTGTGCCGGTCCAGCAGGTTGCGCTGCGGGTACAGGCGCGTGCCGCCGACCGTCTCGCCGGTGACCAGCCAGTGCAGCCCCACCCAGGGGTTGTAGCTGGCCACGCGCGTGGCATCCGTGCCCATGCCCACGGGCACACCGGCGGCCAGCATCTTCTGCACCGGTGGGGTCTGTTCGGCCGCTTGCGCGCCATAGCGCTCAACGAAGTACTCGCCCTGGAAGGCCATGCGGTGCTGGATGGCGATGCCGCCGCCCAGCGCCTTGATGCGGTCGATGTTGCGCTCGCTGATGGTCTCGGCGTGGTCGATGAACCAGTTCAGGCCCGTGAGCGGAATCTCGGCGTGCACGCGCTCGAACACGTCGAGCATGCGGGTGATGGATTCGTCGTAGGTGGCGTGGATGCGGAAGGGCCAGCGGTTGGTGGCCAGCACGCGGGTCACTTCCAGCAGCTCCTGTTCCATGGTGGCGGCCAGGCCGGGGCGCGGCTCGCGGAAATCCTCGAAATCGGCCGCGCTGAACACCAGCATCTCACCCGCGCCGTTGTGACGCAGGTAGCCATCGCCATCACCGGGCTTGACCAGCCTGGCCCAGTTCACGAAGTCGTCTTTTTCGGCCTTGGGCTGTTGCGTGAACAGGTTGTAGGCGATGCGCACAGTCAGCTCGCCCGCATCGGCCAGGTGCTGGATGGCCTGGTAATCATCCGGGTAGTTCTGAAAGCCCCCGCCCGCGTCGATCACCGAGGTCAGGCCCAGCCGGTTGAGCTCGCGCATGTACAGCCGCGTGGAGTTGAGCTGGTCATCCGGGTTCAGCTTAGGGCCCTTGGCCAGCGTGGCGTACAGGATGGTGGCGTTGGGCCGGGCGATCAGCAGGCCTGTGGGGTTGCCGTTGGCATCGCGCTGGATCTCACCGCCGGGCGGATTGGGCGTATCGCGGGTGTAGCCCACCACGCGCAGCGCCGCGGCATTGAGCAGGGCACGGTCGTACAGGTGCAGGATGAAGACGGGCGTGTCGGGCGCGGCATCATTGATCTCGTCCAGCGTGGGCAGGCGCTTTTCGGCGAACTGAAACTCGGCAAAGCCTCCCACCACACGCACCCACTGCGGTGCCGGCGTGCGCTGCGCCTGCTCGCGCAGCATGGCCAGCGCATCGGAGAGCGACGGCACGCCATCCCAGCGCAGCTCCATGTTGTAGTTCAGGCCCGCGCGGATCAGGTGGGTATGGCTGTCGTTGAGGCCGGGCACCACGCGGCGGCCCTGCAGGTCGATGCGCATGGTGGCAGGGCCTGCATGGCGCAGGACGTCGGCATCGCTGCCCACGGCCAGGATCTCGCCATCCTTGACAGCGATGGCCTGGGCTTCAGGCTGTGCACGGTCCAGTGTGGTGATGCGGCCGTTGATGAAGAGGGTGTCGGCGATGGTGGTGCTCATGTCACGCGTCGTGCGGGGGTCTGCTGGCCATGTCGGCCCCCCGAGTGTGCAGGAAGCCTGGCCCATTTGACACACCACTGGCGCCGCTCGCTTCGGCTCATCGGACAAGGCGTGCACCAGCGGGTGCCTGCGAAGCACCCCACAAGCGCACGGCCAGTGCCGCGATGGACGATGCCGTCGCCAGGGCGATGATGGCCGTCCACCCCCACCGTGCCAGGAACACCGCGCCCAGCGCCGAGCCCACGGCCATGCCGATGAACATGCTGGTGAACAGCACCGCGTTCAGGCGGCTGCGGGCGCCAGGATCGATGCCATAGACGATGGTCTGGTGAGCGATCAGCGTGGCCTGGATGCCCAGGTCAAAGCCGATGGCCGCGACCACCAGCAGCGCCAGTTGCCCCTGCACCGGCAGCCAGGGCGCCAGCGCCATGACGGCAAAGGACAACACCACGAGGCCAGCGCCCAGGCGGGTGACCAGCTCCGGCCCCTTGCGATCAGCCAGCCGGCCGGCGATGGGCGCTGCCAGCGCCCCTGCAGCACCAGCCAGGCCGAAAGCACCCGCCGCAGCGGCCCCCAGGTGGAAGGGCTCACCATGCAGCATCACCGCCAGGGTCGACCAGAAGGCACTGAAGCCCACCGACAGCAGGCCCTGGGCCCAGCTGGCACGGCGCAGATCGGCATGGCGCTTCCACAGATGGCCCAGCGAGGCGATCAGGCGGGCATAGGCCAGTTGCGTGGTGGGCTTGAAGCGCGGCAGACCACGCCAGGCAGCCACGCCGATCAAGGCGATGCTGGCGGCCGCCGCCAGGAACATGGCACGCCAGCCGAAGTGCTCCGCCACGAACCCGCTGACCACGCGCGACAGCAGGATGCCCAGCAGCAGCCCGGTCATCACCGTGCCCACCACCTTGCCCCGGCTGTGTTCTGGCGCCAGGGTAGCGGCAGCCGGCACGATGTCCTGCGCCATGGTGGCCGACACACCGACGACCAGGCTGGCGACCAGCAACACACCAACGCCGGGCGATGCACCCGCCACCAGCAAGGCCGCGCACAGCACCGCCGCCTTGATCAGGATGATGCGACGGCGATCAAACCGATCGCCCAGCGGCGCCAGCAGCAGGATGCCCAGCGCATAGCCCAGTTGGGTCAGCGTCGGCACGAAACCGGTGGCTTGCGCGGACGCACCGATATCGCCCCCCAGCACGCCCAGCATGGGCTGGCTGTAGTACAGCGACGCCACCGCCAGGCCAGCCCCGCTGGCCATCAGGAGGATCAAGGACAGGGGCAGCCCCGTCGCCGCCTCGTCATGCACATCACGAATGTTTGACATGGTGAACACCTCGAATCAACAGAATGAGAGGCAGTGTGATCCTCTGGGCATTTGCTGTGTAGCCCCACCGGGCGCACAATGGCTATACGCTTCACGCATAACCGAGTCATCATGGCCCGCCCTGCCCTTCCGGAAAGCCCCTCCTCCACCGCCCAGGACCGCATCGCCCTGATGCAGACCTTCGTGTACATCGTGGAGGCGGGCAGCCTGTCAGCCGCGGCGCAGCAGATGGGCGCCACGCAACCCACCGTCAGCCGCCGCCTGCAGGCGCTGGAGCGATCACTGGGCCTGCGCCTGCTGCGCCGCTCCACCCATTCGATGCAACTCACGGAAGATGGTGAGCGCTGCTACACCCGCGCCAAGGCCTTGCTGGAGGGCTGGGCCGCCTTCGAGGCCGACCTGCGGGGTGCGCGCGACGAGCCCGAAGGCACCTTGCGCGTGGTGGCCCCCCATGCGCTGGGACAGGATCTGCTGATGGCCCCGCTGGCCGATTACCTGCGCACATTCCCCCGCGTGTCGGTGGACTGGCTGCTGCATGACCGCCGGCCAGATTTCGTCACCGAAGACATCGACTGCGCCATCCAGGTGGGCGAGATCACCGACCCTTCCGTGATCGCCATCAAGCTGTCGGAAATACCGCGCATCGTGGTGGCGGCGCCCTCGGTGGTGGGGCAGGTGTTGCCCCAGCACCCGTCCGAGCTGGCGACCTTGCCCTGGCTGTCGCTGCGGACCTTCTACCGCGGCGAGATCACGCTAAAGCCCCTGGCCGGTGGCAGCGCGTGCCGCGTGCCGCTGCGCCCGCGCCTGGGCACCGACAGCCTCTATGCGCTGCGCAGCGCCGCCGTGGCGGAGTTGGGGGTGTGCGCCGCCTCGGCCTGGCTGATGCGCGATGACCTGGCAGAAGGCCGCCTGGTGCACCTGGTACCCGGCTGGGTGCCAGAGCCCCTGCCCGTCTACCTGGTCTACCCGCACGCGCGCTTCTACCCCGCCAAACTCAAGCGTTTCATCGACGCCATGCGGGAAGCGGTAGCCTCCGGCGTCGACGGATTGTGGAATCCTTGAGCGCAGGGCCGGAGTCAGGCTACAATGCAAGGCTCAGTCGGGGCGTAGCGCAGCCTGGTAGCGCATCTGCTTTGGGAGCAGAGGGTCGTGAGTTCGAATCCCACCGCCCCGACCATCTAACCTCATTCAAGGCCCGTCACGGTTACACCGTTTCGGGCCTTGTTCATTTGGCAGCGCGCCCGGGCAGCATCTCCAGCCAAGCCTTGAACTTCAAGCACCCCTGTGCCGAAGTCTTCGAAATCGACGTGGCGTATTGCTACTGCAGTCTTCATGCACCACCTCAGTCGCAGTTCTCCATCTCGATGATGAAGCCGCTGCTCGCGATCTCTTCCTCGACCGCGGGGTTGGCAGACTCCATGTGGCAGTAGTTGCACTTCTCGGCACGCAGCTCGGAAGGCGCCAAGCCCTTGGCGGCCAGGTAGGTGCGTCCATGCGCCAGCACGGCCTCCCTGTCACGAAGTTCGGCGGGCACCAGGATGTCAAAGTGCATCCGACGCCCATCCGGGCGCTGGACATAGGTGTCGTAAACAGAGATGTGCATGGTCTTGCTCCTGCTTGGCCATCCGCTTGCGCGAATCGATGGAGGCAGTGTGCTGGCGTGCGTCAAATCAATGGGACCACTTTGTCCAGCAAACACACCAAATCGTCCAGACAGCGCGGCCATCTCAGGCCATGCCAGGCCGCTGATCCGCAGGAGCGACGAATGGGTATGTCATCTGGACGATTGGGAACATCCAGCCCCGGCGACAGACTCACACTGTCTGACCGGTACAGCCTGCAAGGAGCGCTCATGCACAACCCCCACATTGCCAATCTGCGACCTGCACCACCGCTTGAGGTCGATCACTGGTTCAATACGCCACAAGCTCTGCGCTGGGACAGCCTGCGGGGCAAGGTCGTTGCCTTGCATGCCTTCCAGATGCTGTGCCCAGGCTGCGTGGCCCATGGGCTGCCCCAGGCATCCCGCATGCACGAGGTCTTTGCCAAAGACCCACTGGCCGTCGTCGGGCTGCATACGGTCTTCGAACACCACGATGTGATGCAACCTCGCGCCGCGCTGGCCGCCTTCATCCATGAATACCGCCTCAGGTTCCCGATCGGCATCGATCGCCCTGATCCTCATGGCGGCCCCGTGCCACTGACGATGCAGGCGTTGGGCTTGCGTGGAACCCCCAGCCTGATCGTGCTCGACAAGCGTGGGCGGATCCGCCTCCATCAGTTCGGGCGCAGTGATGACCTGCAGGTCGGTGCGCTGCTGGGCGAACTGCTGGCAGAGCCTGATGAAGATGAGAGCGCCGACTGCGACGATCAAGGCTGCCGCTTGCCCGAAGGCATCATCGCAGGGGCAAGGCCTTGAGCCCGTTCAAACCAGGCATGGCCATTGGCAAGGTCCGCGCCGTGCTGACAGGCAAGGTGCGCCCCTACACACGCGCGGGAAGCCTCAGCGCCATCGACAAGAAGCCTCAAAGCGGCGCCATCGCTGTCACCCTTCTGGGCCTTGAAGGCGATGAGCAGGGGGACACACGGGTGCACGGCGGCCCTGACAAGGCCGTGCACTGCTATGACTGGTCTCACTACGATGCATGGCGCGCTGAGTTGACAAGTGACAAGGCCGCTCAGTTGCTGCAAGCCCCGGGGGCGTTCGGTGAAAACCTGACGCTGGAACCCGGCCTGGACGAACATCAGGTCTGTCTGGCCGACCAATGGGCCGTGGGCAGCGCTGTGTTCGAAGTGAGCCAGGGTCGGCAGCCCTGTTGGAAGCTCAATGACCGCTTCGAGACGCCGGACATGGCCAGGCGGGTACAGCAAAGCGGGCGCGCCGGCTGGTACCTGCGTGTACTGACACCGGGGCAGATTGCCGCCGGCGATGTAATCCAGCTGACAGCCCGTCCTCATGGTGATTGGCCTTTGGCCCGCCTCCTGCAGCTCATTGCCGACCGCAACTGTGAGCCCCAAGTCATGCGCAGTGCATTGGCACTGCCGCTTCCCGCTTCATGGCACAAGCTGTTCCAAGGGCGGCTCGACAGTGGGCAGATCGAGTCGTGGCAGAAGCGGCTGGAAGGGCCTGGTCCATAGGCCCTGCGTCTGCGCATCCGCTGAAACCATCAACACCAGTGCGAGCTCATTGAACCGCAGCACTCATCGATGCCTCATCTCAGGCCGCCGACTCAGCGCATCAGGTGACACACATTAGTAGCACTTGACAGAACTACTCACCAAACATACAGTTTCACCGCAGCAAATGGCGATGATTGGCCAAGCAGCCAATCCTCAAGGGCCATTGCCGACATTTCCCTGTTGATACGAGGCATCAGGTTGATGCACATGAAGTGCCACCAAAATTCAGCGCGGCACATTGGGTCACACCGGCCTGCTTTTTTCTCGGCCTGAGCTGAGCCCCGAAGATGTCTCTCGCTCTCTCCAAGACTGTCACCGCCCTGCTGCAGGGGGCCAAGCTGCGCACAACACTCAGGCGCGCACAGATACTGGAGCTCTTTGTCACGAGGCCCGAATGGCAAGCCAGCATCGATCAGATCTATGCAGCGCTCACGGCACAAGACATTGCCGTGTCCTACTCCGACATCTACCGGGTGGTCCGCTCCCTTGAAACCGGCGGCCTGATCTCCAGAGGCTGGGCTCCGGGCAAAAGCGTGCCCCTGTCGGTCTATGCGCTGACGTGTGATCAGGCCCCGCCACACAAACTGCATCAGCTTGTCTGCACAGCGTGCGCGCACCTTGAAGAGTTCCACGACGAAGCGCTTCAGCGCGAGCTTGAGCGCGTGTCAACGCTCTATGGATTCAAGCTGGAAAACATCGGCCCGATGACTTTCTCGGGACGTTGCAGCCACTGCGATGGACAACCGAGCAAAGGCCGCCTACAGCGGCGCCAAGCCGGTCGCGCGAACGCCGCCACGGCAACAGGTGCTACTTGAGAGGGATTCGCTCTCCAGGCTCTTTCCAGGACGCCTCTTGCCACCAGGACTTGAGGAAGAACATCAAGGGCGGCGCAAACAAGGCCATGAAGAGCCACATGTAGGCATCCCCGCCTTGCCTGAACGGATCGATCACAGGCTCCCAACGCTCATGGTCGATGGGCAGCCACTGCATGCGAAGCAACTCTTCGCAGCCATGGATCAGCATCTTCACGGCCAGCGCCAGCAGCAGCACCGCAGAAAAACGGAAAGCCGCCATGAGTCCGAAGCGAGAACGCGCCCATACCCAGATTCTGGTCGTCAGGAACACCGCGACCAGGCCCAGCAAGGCCCCCAGGATCGCAGGCTGAGGCCCTTGCACCTGATGGATCGAGCGCAGCATCACAAACAGCTCCAGCCCCTCCCTCAACACCAGGAAGACGATCATGACCAGCACAGCGGCAGCCGGCCGAGCGCCGTCCATCCAGGACATCACGAAGCCGGAAACCTTCTTGTCGATCCCTCGCCCTGAAGCCGCCACGCCCACCGCCATCATCGCCACGCTCAAGGCGGCGGCGATGGTGCACAAGGCATCGAACGCCGGCTCGGATTCGATCAACTGGAGCGCGGCAACGGACAACACGATGGCGACAAGGGCGATCACCACCCCGCGCCCGATGATCGGGAGCATTTCTTCTCGACCCGCGCGCACGAAGCACGCCCGAAACATCGCGACGATCAAAAGAGCTTCGGCGAACTCTCTCCAGGTCACAAGGAAAGCGTCGAACAAGACAACCTCCGCACACGACTAGAACGAAAACGATTTGCATTATCGACCATGGGACAATGCTCGTGCGCTCGAAGCTGTGCCTTCCCCAGACTGCAGAATGTGAACCTACAAGACATCCGGACATGCCTCTGCCAATGACCGATCAAGAAATCCTGGCACTCATCGACAAGGCCGTCGACCAGTTCGACGGCAACCTCGATGAGCTGGAGAGCGCCGTAGGGATGCTCATGCTGGGGCGACACTATGGGTGGCGCGTCATCCTGCTGATCCACAGCCCCAACACCATCCGCGAGTACCTCAAGATCCTCGGGCTCAAGAACCTGCGTGAGGTGCTGCCCGAAGTGGGCGTGCTGGCTCACCGCTCCACGGCCTGGCGCCTGGTGGATGGCACGAAGAATTTCTGGAAGGTCGTGCGAGGCCAGCTCTCCGGCATCCGCAGCCCACGCGTCGATCGCTGAGCCCCGCGCAAGTGCGCGCGACGCAGGCTCACCCGATTGATTGCAGCAGAAGCGACAAGACACAGGCCACGACGACCACCACGGCAATCACCCCAGCCATCACGCGCAAGCATCGCCACCATCGCGATGATGCTGATGGCGTTTCGAGCGCAGCCCGCACCGCCACCGCAGGCATCGACCTCAGGGTCTTGTGCATGGACTCCAGCGCCTGCCATGCGCGTTCATGATCCGGGTGGGCCATGCGCCACTCGGCGCACTGCCGACGGGTCTTGCCACTGACGGACACGTCGTTCAACGCCACCCACCACTGCGCCGCACTCGTCCGAACGGTTGGCGACAACCGCTTCTTGTCAGACATGATGGGCTGGCAGCGGGGGCAGTTTCCGAGCAGGCCGGAGCGGCCGTCAGAACGACTTGTTCAACGACACCCGGAAGGCGCGGGGCGAACCAGGCGTGATGTTGTTGTTGTTGTGGGCGTTGAGGTAGTACTTCTTGTCGAAGAGATTCTCCACGTTCAACTGCACGCGGGTCTTCTCGTCGAAGGTGTAGAACGCCGCGGCATCGACGCGGGTATAGCCCGGCAGCTTGGTGTTGGTGGCGCCGGTGCCAGACTGTTCCGTCGAGGCGAACATCTCGGTGCGGTGGATCACGCCCAAGCCGCCTGCCCAGGCGCGATTGAAGTCATAGCGGTTCCACAGCGTGAAGGTGTTCTTGGGCACCTGACCGACGGTAGCCCCCTTGCGCAGCACCGCCGAGGTATCGGCCAGCAGCTTCGCATCCGTGTAGGCATAACCGCCCACCACCGACCAGGCCGAGGTCACGTTGCCCGACAGGGTGAGCTCCAGCCCATCCGTGCGCTGCCCATCGCCCAGGATCGTGGCAGACGGATTCGCCGGATCCACCACGATCACGTTGGAGCGGTCCAGCCGGAACAGTGCCGCAGTGGCCGTCAGGTTCGGGCGCACATCCCACTTCAGGCCCAGTTCGTAGTTCTGGAACTTCTCGGGCTTGAGCACGGCCGACGAGACCGTGAGCGAGGACAGCTGATCACCAGCGCGCGGCTGGTAGGCAATGCTGTAGTTGGCATACAGCGACATGTCCTTCACAGGCTTGTAGATCAGCCCCAGCCGCGGCGACACCAGATCGTCGCTTGAGCTGATGCGCTGGCCGTTGCGATTGTTCAGGAAGTCGACTTCGAGGCGGTCATAACGCAGGCCGGCAATGAGCTGCCACGCGGGCGACAGTTCGATCTGGTCCTGCACGTACACAGCGATTACCTTGGACTGGGTACCGTTGTCGGCATCGCTGGACGATTGCCGATAGGCGAACGGCAGGCTGGGGATCGGGTTGCTCAGCGGCACGTCGGTCGAGGTGACGGTGGCGCTGTTGTTGTAGTACCCGGTCATCCGGTAGTTGTCCGTGTCCTGCTGACCGATCTCGGCACCCAGCAGCAGCTTGTGCTTCATGCCGCCCAGGGTGGTCTCACCGGTCAGATCGGTCTGGTTGGACCAGCTGTCGCGCTTGGTCGCGTTGTTGTAGGCACTGATGGCCACCAAGTTGCCCGTCTTGAGCGCACTGCTGGCGAACACGTTCTGGTAGAACTTGTCCTGCTGGGTCACGCGGGTGCGGTTGCGCAACTGCACGCCGTTGCTGAACTCATGTTCCACCAGCGCCGTGAGGGCGTTCAGCTCGGAACCCGTGGGGCTGCCCTCGGCGCTGCCGAAGAAGGTGGATCGATCCGTGCTCACCGGCTTGCCGGCCAGACCGCCCGTCGATGGGATGCCGCGGTCGGCCACACGGTCGTCCTTGAAGTACTCGTAGCCCAAGGTCACCAAGGTCTTGGGCGCCAGCTTCCAGGCCAGCGTGGGGTTGATGCCCTGGCGCTGCAGGTTCACGCCATCGCGGTAGCTGTCGGAATCCTCATACAGCGCGTTGAGCCGGAAAGCCAGGTCCTCGGTGAGCGGCTGGTTGAGGTCGGCCGTGATGCGCTTGTTGCTGTCGGAACCGAGGGTCAACGATCCGCTGTAGTGCGGCGTCCAGCCGGGCGCCTTGGAGACCCGGTTGATCAAGCCGCCGCTTGCCCCACGGCCGAACACCATGGCGTTCGGGCCACGGAACACCTCGACGCTCTCGATGTTGTAGAGGTCGCGGTAGTACTGCATGTCATCGCGCATGCCATCGATGTAGAAATCCCCCGTCGTGCTGACACCCCGGAAGATCGGGGTTTCGCGATTGCCCTCGCCCTGCGCAAAACCCACGCCCGGGATGTAGCGCAGCGCTTCGGCCAGCCCTTGGGATGACTGGTCTTGAATCTGCTCCTTGGTCACCACCGAGATGGACTGGGGTGTGTCGATCAGCGGCGTATCGGTCTTTGTGGCCGTGATCGTCTTCTTCGCCGTGTAGGGCGCATCAGCCGTACCGGTGACGGTGATCGGTGGCAGCGCATTGCCAGACCCAGACCCCGTGGACTGGGCCATCGCGAGGCCTGTAGAACCGGCCATGCCGCTGGCGAACAGCAGTTGCACGGCCAGCGTGATCTGCGGGCTGGCCAGCGCCGCAGAGGTGGTGGGGAGAGATGTCTTGGACGTCTTCATGGGGTCAGCCTGGGTGAACTGCACTTGCGGTACAGCAAGGAAGGAATACGCCTCTTCGCCATCGCAAATGAGAACGCGTCTTATTGAAAGACCCGGACTTTAGACCCAATGAAGTAGCATCGTCAAGTACTACTCACAATGACAAGAAAAGCCCATAAACCGCATTGATATTCTTATCAATCAGCAAATAGGACATCGACATTCAAAAATAAAGTAGTCAATCAATGACAACTTTTGATGGCAAGCGCGCTGCGCTGAATCCCTGGCAATGCCCACCCCGGCCACCTGCTTGCACGTGCACCACCGCGCATGCCCCGTCATGACAAGGACATGCCTGAGGAGCGCAGCTCACGCTCACTGATTGACCTTCCCCGGCAGCGACAAATTGCCTGACGCCACCTTGAACACATCCACCACGCACAGCAGCGGGTTGTGCACGCTGGCGTTCACGCGCAGCGCGGCCGTCACGCCGTCGAAGCCCGCGGTGTTGACGACACCAATGTCATCGAAGGGCACGCGCACCTCCACCGTGCCGCCCTTGAAGGTGGGGGACCAGCCCGGGCTGTCGATCAGGATGGGCAGGCCGGGCCAGGTCTTGGGCAGGCGGGGCTTGGCATCCTTGGGGATGTCGACCACCTTGAGAGCACCCTTGCCGCAGGCCTCATCAGGCTGCAGCACCACCCAGTGCGAGTGCCACAGCTCACCGTCGTTATCGGTGCGGCCATCACCGTTCTCGTCGAACAGGGGCGTATCGTCGAAGTCCGGATGCGAGGTCACCGCAAACGCCAGGATGCCGCTCTTGGGCTCGAAGCCCACGGTGGACGGGTCAATCGACGTCGGCCACACGTAGGAGAAGACCTGGCTGCCCGCCAGCTTGCCGGTCTTGCCCGGCTTGCTCGCACCGGCCTTGCCCGACACATGCATGTGGAACACCGCCACCCTGCCCTCCGTGCTGATCTTGGTGTGGACGATGTCGTAAGGCGCCTTGACGGCCTTGGCGGGCTGGCTCTGGATGCCGCCTGCGTGATCCGCGTTGTGCTGGGCGCCGTGCCTGCCGTCATGGGCCATTGCCAGTTGGCCAAGGCCTGCACAGGCCAGCGCAATGGCTGCGCGAGAAAGAGATACGGAGCGAGATGCCTGGTGGTTCATGGTGTCCTCGTGGTGTCCTGGGATAGGGCAATGCGGATTGCATGAAGACAGTGTGCGCAAGCCACCCGTATGATTGGGATCCATCCATCCACGAAACACACCAATTCGTCCAGATGAGCGAGCGCACCCCACCACCTTTGGACCGGCTCTCCGCGCTGCTGACGCGCTTCCCTGTTGCTGCCCGCCTGTTCCACACCGGCGCGCTGTGCGGCGTCAACACCTTCGATGCGCAGCCCGGCCGGGGCTTTCTGCACGTGCTGCGGCGTGGGGAACTGGTCGTCACCCACCGCAAGGACACGGGCCTCACACGCCGGATCGAGGTGTGCGAGCCCACGCTCTTCTTCTACCCACAGCCGCTGAGGCATCAGTTCCACAACGCACCCAGGGAAGGCGCTGACTTCACCTGCGCCTCCGTTCACTTCGAAGGCGGCGCCAGCCATCCGCTGGTGCGTGCCCTGCCACCACTGATCGTGTTGCCACTGGCCAAGGTGCCTGGCCTGGAAGCCACGCTGGATCTGCTGTTCCAGGAGGCCGATGGCGTGCGCTGCGGCCACCATCTGATCGCCGACCGGCTGTTCGACGTGGTGCTGCTGCAGTTGCTGCGCTGGCTGCTGGACCATGGCGAGGAAGGCGGCATCGCCCTCGGTCTGGCCACCGGCCTGGCCGATCCCCAACTGGCTCGTGCACTCACGGCCATGCATGAGCAACCCGGGCACCCCTGGTCGGTGGATTCACTGGCCGATCAGGCGGCGATGTCTCGCAGCGCCTTCGCCAGCCGCTTCAAGGGCACGGTGGGCGTGACGCCCGCCGACTACCTGGCTGACTGGCGCATGACGATCGCGAAGAAGTGCCTGCGCCAGGGCCAGTCCGTCAAGGCCATCGCGCCGGACCTGGGCTATGCCAATGCCTCGGCCCTGTCGCGCGTGTTCACGCAGAAGACAGGCCTGTCACCCCGGGCATGGCTGCAGTCGCTCGAAGGCTTGGCTGATACGGTTGATTGAGCCTCCTCAGGCCATCCGCCCCATCCCGCGGACCAGCATCTCGATGCCTGCATCCATGTAGCGCTGCATGCCCGCCTCATCATCCGGCGCAGCCAGGTGCTGCATCAAGTCGCCCATGATGATCGCTCCACCACCTTCGCTTCGGACGCACCGCCGCGCTGGTGCGCATCGTCGGCAATTTCCTCAAGGGGCAGATCGGCTTGCCCAAGTGGCGGGCGAGTTGAGCGACTGAACAGGCCAGCGCATCGCACCACGCGGGAGATCCGTGCAAGCGTGCGCCCGGCTCACGCGGCCGGAGCCGCCCCTCTTGCCGAGAGTGCACTGCCTGCCGAGGCCGCGATGATGCAGCCCATCGCGGCCCACTGCAGCGCCGTGAGGGCTTCGCCCAGCACCAGCGCGGCCATCAGTGCCGCCATGGCCGGCGCCGCACTGAACAGCATGCCCACCACCCGGGCCGGCAGCCGGCGCAGCGCCACCATCTCCAGCGAATAGGGCACGGCACTCGACAGCACGGCCACGGCCAGGCCTGTGGCCAGCAAGGTGGGGGACCACTGTACCGAGCCGGCATGCGCCAGGCCCACCGGCAAGGTGAGCAACGCGGCAATGGCCATGCCCCAGGCCACCGCGCCGCCGCCGAATGTGCCAGCCACACGCTGCCCCGCCACGATGTACAGCGCCCAGCAGGCCGCAGCCCCCGCGGCGCAAGCCACGCCGATCGGGTCGAGCGATGAGGACGTATGCAGGGGCAACAGCATCCACAGACCCACACAGGTCAGCCCCAGCCACAGCAGATCCTGCAGGCGCCGGGAATTGAACAGCACCACGGCCAACGGCCCCGTCACCTCGATGGCCACGGCGATGCCGATGGGAATGCGCGCAAAGGCCTGGTAGATCAGCAGGTTCATCAGTCCCAGGGTGGCGCCATAGGCCAGCATGGGCAGCGCATGGGCGCGGCCGACCTTGAAGTGCCGCCAGGGGCGCCACCAGGCCAGCAGCAGGCAGGCGGCCAGGCTGGTACGCAAGGCCGTCATGCCCTCGGGGCTGATCGCCGGGAACAGGTGCTTGGCGAAGGCGGCGCCCAGGTTCACCGACACCTGCGACATCAGCAGCGCGCCGACGGGCCATGCAATGCGCTGGTCCGTGGCGTTCAGGCTCATGTGGTGAAGCGCGGGCTCAGAGCGACATCTGCGCCCAGGCCTTCTCGATGCGCTTGACACTGATGGGCTGGGGTGTGCGCAGCTCCTGCGCGAAGAAGCTCACGCGCAGCTCTTCCAGCAGCCAGCGGAACTCTTCCAGGCGTGCATCGTGCGTGCCCTTGAGTTCGGCCAGGCGGCGGGTGTAGCGCTGGTCCAGCGGACGCAGTTCGGCCAGGCGCTGAGCGTCGCGGGCCGGGTCCCCCTTGAGCTTGTCCAACCGCAGGGTGATGGCCTTGAGGTAGCGCGCAAAGTGCTGCAACTGGGCCCAGTCGGTGCGGGCCACGAAGCGCTTGGGCACCAGGCGTTGCAGTTGGGCCTGGATGTCTTCAAGCACATCCTTGGGCGGGCGAGCATCCTTGAGCTTACGCAACGCGGCGGCATATTCGACGAGCACGGTGCCAGCCAGGCGAGCTACCTCCTGCGCGATCAGGTTCAGGCGGCCACGGCCTTCTTCGATGCGAGCCTTGAAGGACTTGGCATCGGTGGGCAGCGGGTCAAGCAGGAAAGCACGGTCGAGCGCTACTTCCACAATCTGCTCGCGCAGTTCATCGGCCGTGCCCAGGCTCATGTAGGCCATCGCCATCTTCTGCAGATCGGGGATGTTCTTGTCGAGGTACTTCAGTGGCTCTTTCAGCTGCAGCGCGATCAGGCGGCGCAGGCCGGCGCGGTGCCGGCTTGCGGCCACATCGGGCTCGTCGAACACCTCGATCTCGGCGTGCGTGCCCTTGTCCACCAAGGCCGGGAAGCCCACCAGGGTGTGGCCGCCGCGCTGGATCTCCATCAGCTCGGGCAGTTCGCCGAAGGTCCAGTCGGTGAGCGGCTGGATGGCGGTGACGCGGTTGGAGGCCGGCTCTTCACGCCGAGTGGTGGGCTGAGCGCCCTTGGCGATAGCGCCTGATGGGTTTGCCTGGCCTGCGCCCGATGCTTTGCCTTGCCCCTGTGGCCGGCCTGTCGGCGTGCTTGCCTCGGCATGGGCCACCTTGTGACCAGCCCCACCAGAGGCCACAGCCTCATCACCCTGCCCGCCTTGCGCCACCGATTGCACCTTCAATGCCGCCAGCGCCTGAAAAGCACCACGTGCCAACTGCCCCAGCTCAGCCTTGAGCGCCGGCAGGTTGCGGCCCATGCCCAGCTGGCGACCATGTTCATCGACCACGCGGTAGTTCATGAACAGATGCGGCTGCAGCATGTCCAGCTTGAAGTCTGCGCGCTTGATGTCGAGCTGGGTGCGATCACGCACGGCCTTGAGCAGCACATCGAGCAGGCCACCTTCACCGAAGGGTGCGCTCTCGATGAAGCTGTCCACGTACTCGGGCAGCGGCACCAGGCGCGCGCGGGGCTTCTGGTGCAGGCTCTTGACCAGCGCCAGTACCTTGTCCTTGAGCATGCCGGGTACCAGCCATTCGCCACGTTCGTCGCTGACCTGGTTGAGCGCAAAGATGGGCACCGTCACGGTGACGCCGTCGCGCGCATCGCCCGGCTCGTGCAGATAGGTGGCGGCGCAGTCCACGCCGCCCATGCGGATCATCTTCGGGAAGGCCGCGCTGGTGATGCCAGCGGCCTCATGGCGCATCAGCTCCTCGCGGCTCAGGTGCAGCAGCTTGGGGTTCTGGCGGCCGGCCTCGCGGTACCAGCGCTCGAAGCTGTGGCCGCTGACCACCTCGGGCGGGATCTGCGCGTCGTAGAAGCCCACGATCAATTCGTCATCGACCAGCACGTCCTGCCGGCGCGACTTGTGCTCCAGCTGCTCCACCTGCGAGATCATCTTGCGGTTGTGCGCCAGGAAAGGCAGCCGCGTCTCCCACTCGCCGGCCACCAGGCCTTCGCGGATGAAGATGTCGCGCGCCTGCACCGGATCGACCAGACCGAAGTTCACGCGGCGGTTGGCATAGACCACCAGGCCGTACAAGGTGGCCCGCTCCAGCGCAACGACCTCGGCGGCCTTTTTCTCCCAGTGCGGATCAAGCAGCTGCTTCTTGAGCAGGTGGCCGCCCATGCGCTCCACCCAGGTTTGCTCGATGGTGGCGATGCCGCGGCCGTACAGGCGCGTGGTTTCGACCAGTTCGGCCGCCAGGATCCAGCGGCCCGGCTTCTTGCTCAGGTTGGCGCCCGGGTGCTTGTAGAACTTGATGCCACGCGCGCCCAGGTACCAGTCTTCATCATCACTCTTGCAGCCGATGTTGCCCAGCAGACCCGACAGCAGCGACAGGTGCAGTTGCTCGTAGGTCGCCGGGCTGCCGTTCAGGCGCCACTGGTGCTCGGTGACCACGGTGTGCAGTTGCGAGTAGACATCCTTCCACTCGCGCACGCGGCGCGGGTTGATGAAGTTCTCGCGCAGCAGGGCTTCGTACTTGCGGTGGCTGAGCTTGTGCTGCTCTGGTTGGCCCGGCGCATGGTGGCCATGGCCGCCACGCGATTCGTCCAGCCACTTCCACAGCTTGAGCGTGCCCATGAACTCCGACTTCTCGTCGTCGAACTTCTTGTGCTTCTCGTCAGCTGCCTGCTGGTGCTCCATGGGCCGGTCGCGTACGTCCTGCACGCTCAAGCTGGCCGCGATCACCAGCACCTCGGCCAGAGCCTGCCGGTCGCGCGCCTCCAGGATCATGCGGCCCACGCGCGGGTCCAGCGGCAGGCGCGCCAGGGTCTGGCCCAGCGGGGTGATCTCGTTGGCGTCGTCCACCGCGCCCAGCTCGTTGAGCAGTTGGTAGCCGTCGGCAACCGCTTTGCGCAGCGGGGGCTCGATGAAGGGGAAATCATCGACCAGGCCCAGGTGCAGCGATTTCATCCGCAGGATCACGCCGGCCAGCGAGCTGCGCAGGATCTCGGGGTCGGTGAAGCGCGGGCGGGCGTTGAACTCTTTCTCGTCGTACAGGCGGATGCAGATGCCATTGGCCACGCGGCCGCAGCGGCCGGCGCGCTGGTTGGCCGCTGCCTGGCTGATGGGCTCGATCTGCAGCTGCTCGACCTTGTTGCGGAAGCTGTAGCGCTTCACGCGCGCCAGGCCCGAATCGATCACGTAGCGGATGCCGGGCACCGTCAGCGAGGTCTCGGCCACGTTGGTGGCCAGCACGATGCGGCGCGGCCCGCCCGTGCGGAACACCTCATCCTGCTCCTGCTGGCTCAGGCGCGCGAACAGCGGCAGCACATTGACCTGCTGCCGCTGGTTGGCCATGTGCTTGCGCAGGTGGTCGGCGGCCTCGCGGATCTCGCGCTCGCCGGGCAGGAACACGAGGATGTCCCCCGAGCCCTCGCGCCACAACTCATCGGCCGCGTCGATGATGGCCTCGTTCAGGCCATACTCGCGGCTCTCTTCAAACGGGCGCCAGCGCTGCTCCACCGGGAACAGGCGGCCCGAGACCATGATCACCGGTGCAGGGCCCTTGGCGCCCGCGAAGTGCTGCGCGAAGCGGTCCGCATCGATGGTGGCCGAGGTGACGATGATCTTCAGATCAGGCCGGCGCGGCAGCAACTGGCGCAGGTAGCCCAGCAGGAAATCGATGTTCAGGCTGCGCTCGTGGGCCTCGTCAATGATCAGGGTGTCGTAGGCGCGCAGGTCCGGGTCGGATTGTGTTTCGGCCAGCAGGATGCCGTCGGTCATCAACTTGACGCTGGCGCCGGGCTGCAGCCGGTCCTGGAAGCGCACCTTGTAGCCCACCACCTCGCCCAGCGGCGTGTTGATCTCCTCGGCGATGCGCTTGGCCACGCTGGAGGCCGCGATCCGTCGGGGCTGGGTGTGGCCGATGATCGGCGGGCGGCGTTTGCCCTGCTGCGGTTCGCGCGGCTGGCCCCAACCGGCGCGGCCCATGGCCAGCGCGATCTTGGGCAGCTGCGTGGTCTTGCCCGAGCCTGTTTCGCCGCAGACGATCACCACCTGATGTTCGCGCAGGGCAGCCTCGATCTCGGTGCGTTTGCCCGAGACCGGCAGGGATTCAGGGAAGGTGATGGCAGGCAGCTGGGCAGACACGGACAAGCAGGGAACCGGCCGTCTTGACGGCGCGAACGGTGATGAAAGACCGCGATTATCCGATGCGCGGACGATGCAGGCCGGTTGTAGGCCGGTTGCAGGCCCATGTGCGGGACAAGCCCGATCCAGTTCGCCGCCTGATGGCCGATAAGCAGAGAGCCATCGCCCCCAACGCGCGCCATGCCCCATTTCTTTCCATCCTGCAAAAAAATCCTGCTGGGCCAGGACATGGCCATGCACCGCCCGCTGGCGCTGATGCTGGTGAGCTTCCTGGTGTACCTCGGCAACGCCTTGCTGCTGCAGTGGGCTGTAGGGCTGGACCTCCTGCGGCAAGGCGCCCAATGGGTCATCCCGTGGATGGTGTTCGGGCCGGCGGTGTTCTATGCCCTCGCGCGCTCGGGCTGGTCGGCGCGGCTCAAGGAGCCGTCCATGGTCATGGCCCAGGGCCTGTACTGCGCATTGCTGACGGTGCTGGTCTACGCCTTCTCGCACCACGATGTGCGGGGCTTCATCCTGTGCATCCTGCCGCTGATCATCATGTTCGGGCAGTTCACCCTCAACGGCCGGCAGTTCGCCGTGTTCACCGGCTGCACCATGGCGGCGCTCACCGCGGCCGTCCTGCTGATGCGTCGCTTTGATGAGGTGCCGCGCGGCCTTTCTACCGACCTGCTGGAACTGGTCTACGTGGCCCTGGTCCTGGGCACCTCCACCAGCATCGCCCTGATCGGCGCGAACATCCGCCAGAAGCTGATGGCCAGCCGGGTGGAGCTGGCCGAGGCCCTGTCACGCGTGCACGCCCTGGCCACCACCGATGCCCTCACCGGCCTGGCCAACCGCCGCCACATGCAGGATCTGCTGGCCGAAGAGGTCAAGCGCCACCGCCGCCTGGGCCATCCGTTGTGCGTAGCCCTGCTGGATCTGGACCACTTCAAGCGCATCAACGATCTGCATGGCCACCAGGGCGGTGACGAGGCCTTGCGCCATTTCGCCCGCAAAGCCCGTGAGGCCCTGCGGGAGATCGACGTGCTGGCCCGTTGGGGCGGCGAAGAGTTCCTCTTGATGATGCCGGCGACTTCCCCAGAGCAGGCCATGAGCGGGCTGCTGCGCCTGCGGCAATGCCTGGCGGAACAGGCGCACCCGCCCGGCATGCCGGATCTGCGCATCACCTTCTCGGCGGGCGTGGCGCTGCATCACCTGAACGCAGCCATCGAACACACCATCGACCAGGCCGACAAGGCCCTGTACCAGGCCAAGGCCGAAGGCCGGGACCGTGTGTGCCTGGCACCTGATGCGACAGGCGCGTCAGCCGAAGCGACGCCGCTCGCGCCCGAGCTGGCGTGACAGGTGGGCTGCCACCAGCACATAGAAGGCCCCAACCGCTTCCAAGCCCTCTTCCAGGCTTTCCAGGCTGAGCTGGCCGCTCCAGCCTTCAGGGAACAAGGTCAGCATCCAGGCCGGATGATCCAGGACGCTCTCGGCAATCTGCGCCATCACAAGAACCACCATCGCCAGGATGAACATGCCGGTGTCGGCCTCCACCCAGCCACGGCGCTGGAAGAACTCACGCCCCAGGAAGATCATCACGTGCACGGCAGCCGCCAGCACGGCCAGCACCACCAGGCCGGCCACGATGCGGTAGCTCAGGCTTTCGGGACCATGCAGGTAGAAGCCCAGTTGCACCAGCCGGCGCCCATGCGGCACCCAGGTCGGGCGGCAGGCCGTTTTCGCGCATGCCCATGGCAAAGCAGAACACCGCAAATGGCAGGGCTGTCAGCCGGGGGCGACGCCCCGGCAGCAGCAGGTAGACCGCCGCGATCATCCAGACCACCACCGTCGCCACTTCGAGCGGGCCGTCCTCTTCGATGAAGGCGATCAAATGGCCAGTGTCGATGGCCCCAGGCGCCAGCACCAGAAGAACGGCGATGGTCAGCGCCACCGTCGTGGCCGTGAGCACGGCAGAGACCATGGCCCGCGCGTGAGAGGGCACCAGGGAAGAAGAGTAGACGTGCGTGTTCACGACTGCAGCAAAGGTTCGGGGACAACAGAAGGCCTTGCGCAAAACATTGCCTAGGCAATTTTCTTTCAGGTTGAACGTTATCACCCCGGCTCGCCGTTCATTGCAGGACTGTGCCGTAATCCCCACGTCGCTATCATCTATTAATGTCAAATGAATGACAAAAGACCTAGTCCATCACCCCCTTTGTGCCACCTGCAAGCGCTGATCGCCCCTGCTGCGGCGGCCGGCGATGATCAGCCTGCGCCAAGGAACAGCCAATACCCGTACCATTACGGCCATCGCGCTCACGACGTGTCCGCCCTCCGCAAGCTGGACAGCCGAAGAACGCTGCAAGCCCCCAAGACAATAAGCCTCAAGCCCTCCCCATCCGTCCATGGACCTGGTCTTTCCCCATACCTTCGTGCCCTGGTTCCGCGCCGTGGCGCCGCACATCCACGCCCACCGGGGCAAGACCTTCGTCGTCGGCCTGTCGGGCGAGCTGATCGCCGCCGGCAAGTTGCCCAGCTTCGTGCAGGACTTGGCCCTGATGCAGGCCATGGGCATCCGCCTGGTGCTGGCGCATGGCTTCAGGCCCCAGTTGGAAGAACAGTTGCGCGCCAAGGGCCATGAATCGCACTTCAGCCATGGCATGCGCATCACCGATTCGGTCGCGCTGGACTGCGCTCAGGAGGCCGCCGGCCAGCTGCGCTACGAGATCGAGGCGGCCTTCTCGCAAGGGCTGCCCAACACGGCGATGGCCGGCGCATCGATCAGCGTGATCTCGGGCAACTTCGTCACCGCAAGGCCCGTGGGCATCGTCGATGGCGTGGACTTCATCCATACCGGCCTGGTCCGCAAGATCGACGCCGTGGCCGTGCGCCGCGCGATCGACGCCGGCGCCATGGTGATGCTCTCGCCCTTCGGCTTCTCGCACACTGGCGAGGCCTTCAACCTCAGCATGGAAGACGTGGCTACCAGCGCCGCCATCGCGCTGCAGGCCGACAAGCTGATCTTCGTGACCGAGGTGCGCGGCATCCTGCAGGGCATCGTGCAGGAGCCTCAGCGCGCTGTGGAGCTCGAAGCCGCCCAGCACGACCCGGATGCCGAGATCGACCAGGAACTGGCCTTGCTGGACGCCAAGCGCCTGCTGGCCGCCCTGCCCAACCCGCTGCAGCCCACCGACACGGCGTTCTACCTGCAGCACGCGGTGAAAGCCAGCGAAGGCGGTGTGGAGCGGGTGCACATCATCCCCTACAAGGTCGATGGCGCCTTGCTGATGGAGGTGTTCACGCACGATGGCGTGGGCACCATGATCGTCGACGAAAAGCTCGAGAGCCTGCGCGAGGCCAGCCCGGACGACGTCGGCGGCATCCTGCAGCTGATCGAGCCCTTCGAGCAGGACGGCACGCTGGTCAAGCGCAGCCGCACCGAGATCGAGCGCGACGTGTCGCAGTACACCGTGATCGAACACGATGGCGTGATCTTCGGCTGTGCGGCCTTGTACCCCTACCCCGAGGCCGGCACGGCCGAGATGGCCGCGCTGACCGTGTCGCCGCACGTGCAGGGCCAGGGCGATGGCGAGCGCATCTTGAAGCGCATCGAGCAGCGCGCGCGGGCCATGGGCCTGCAATCCATCTTCGTGCTGACCACGCGCACCATGCACTGGTTCAACAAGCGGGGTTTCTCGCCGGTGGACCCGAACTGGCTGCCCGAGGCCCGCAAGCGCAACTACAAGTGGGACCGGCGCTCGCAGGTGCTGGTCAAGCACCTGAAGTAACCCCCTTACCCTTTCCCCGAACGATTTCCCGAACGAGACGAGAACATGGCACGCACCATCCAATGCAAGCACCTGAACAAGGAAGCCGAAGGCCTGGACTTCGCCCCCTACCCCGGTGAGCTGGGCAAACGCATCTACAACGAGATCAGCAAGGAAGCCTGGCAGCTGTGGATGAAGCACCAGACCATGCTGGTCAATGAGAACCGCCTGAACCTGGCTGACGCCCGTGCCCGCCAGTACCTGGCCCGTCAGATGGAGCAGTTCTTCTTCGGTAGCGGTGCCGAGCAGGTGCAAGGCTACGTGCCCCCCGCAGCCTGAAGCCAGCCGCGCTCACAAGCGGTTGAGCGGGATGCGCAAGTAGCGCACCCCGTTGTTGTCCGGCGGTGGCAGGTGGCCCGCGCGCACATTGACCTGGATCGACGGCAGGATCAGCGTGGGCACATCCAGCGTGGCATCGCGCCGTCGGCGCATGTCGACAAACGCCGCCTCGTCAATGCCGTCGTGCACGTGGATATTGGCAGCGCGCTGCGCCGCCACGGTGGTGCGCCAGTCAGGTGCCCGGCCCTCCGGCGGGTAGTCATGGCACACGTAGAGCACCGTCTCGGGCGGCAATGACAACAGCCGCTGGATGGAGCGAAACAGTTGGGTCGCATCGCCCCCCGGAAAATCCGCCCGGGCCGTGCCCACGTCAGGCATGAACAAGGTGTCTCCCACAAAGACCGCATCATCGATGGCGTAGGCCATGTCGGCCGGGGTGTGTCCAGGCACCCAGAGCGCGCGGATGGTCGCCTCGCCCAAGGGCAAGGCGTCACCCTCGTCCAGCAGGCGGTCGAACTGGCGGCCATCGGGCACGAAGTCGCGCTCCAGGTTGTAGAGCGCCCGGAAGATGGACTGCACTTGCTGGATGCGGCGGCCGATCACGATGCGACCTCCCGCCTCGCGCTGCACGTGGGCCGCCGCGGACAGGTGATCGGCATGCGCATGGGTTTCCAGGATCCAGTCCAGCACCAGGCCTTCATTGCGCAGGCGTGCCAGCACCCGGTCGGCCGACGAGGTGCTGGTGCGGCCAGCGCGGGCGTCGTAGTCCAGCACGGGGTCGATGATGGCCGCCCTGCGGCTCTGCCGGGCCCAGACCAGATAGGTCACCGTGCCTGTGGCAGCATCGAAAAAGGGCAGGACCTCGACGTTGGCATGGCCGTAGCCAATGGGATCATGCACAGGGCGCTTGGCAGCGGTGGACATAGGCAGGCCTTTCAATTTACTTTTTTATGATATATTTATTTCGCAAATAATCAAATCCTTTTTCCAACCACCCTCTGCCCTGCCTTCTGCGTCCAGCCAAGACCCGATGCCCCCCAACAGCCAGCCTCCCCCCGCCGACATGTCCGCCTTGCACGCTGCGGCGGGCCAGGCTGCGGGCTTGCTCAAGCTGCTGGCCAATGAGGACCGCCTGCTGCTGATGTGCCAGCTCTCGCAGGGGGAAGCCAGCGTGAGCGAGCTTGAGTCGCGCTTGGGCATTCGCCAGCCGACGCTGTCGCAGCAGCTCGGAGTGCTGCGCACCGAAGGCCTGGTCAGCACCCGGCGCGACGGCAAACGCATCTTCTACAAGGTGGCCGACGCACGCGCGCTGGCCTTGCTCGATTTGCTGTACAGCCTGTACTGTCCTCAGGAGGCCGAATGAATCCCATCCATGTCGACTGGTCCCACTTCACGCCCTGGTCCGCCCTGGCCGGCGGCGCCCTCATCGGGCTGGCCGCTTCAATGCTGATCCTGTTCAACGGGCGCATCGCGGGCATCAGCGGCATCCTGGGCGGGTTGCTGCGGCCGTCGCCCGGCGAGATCGGCTGGCGCGCGGCCTTCATCATCGGCTTGGTCGCTTCGCCCTGGCTGTACGCGGCCGTGAGCACCCTGCCCACCGTGCGCATCGATGCCAGTGAGGGGCTGCTGGTGGCCGCAGGCTTGCTGGTGGGGTTGGGCACCCGCTACGGATCGGGCTGCACCAGCGGGCACGGCGTGTGCGGCCTGTCCCGGCTGTCACCCCGCTCGCTGGCGGCCACGCTGGTGTTCATGGCGGCGGGCTTTGCCACCGTGTACTTGGTTCGCCACCTGATCGCACTGCACTGACCGGAGGCCTCATGAACGACACCGAGCACGCACGCCTGCCCCTGTTCACCGCCCTGATCGCCGGCCTGATCTTCGGCCTGGGTCTGCTGATCTCCGGCATGGCCGATCCGGCCAAGGTGCTGGGCTTTCTGGATCTGGCCGGGGCCTGGGATCCGTCCCTGGCTTTGGTGATGGGTGGGGCCATCGCGGTGGCCCTGCCCGCCTTCACACTGGCGCGCCGCCGATCACAAGCCCTGCTGACCGGCGAGCCCATGCAGCTGCCCGCCAATACCCGCATCGACCAGCGCCTGCTGGGCGGTGCGCTGCTCTTCGGCATCGGCTGGGGACTGGCCGGCTTCTGCCCAGGCCCGGCACTGGTCGCGCTGGGCATGGGTCTGGACCAGGCGCTGGTGTTCGGTCTGGCCATGCTGGGCGGCATGGTGATCTTCGAGGTGCTGGAGCGCCGCGCATGAGCAGCACCACCCCGCTTTGGGCCTGGCTGGCTGCCGCAGCCACCATCGTGATCGTGATGGCCTACGAGGCGCTGCAGTGGCTGCCGGGCCGCAACACGCCTGACACCTTGTCACGCGCGGCCCACGCCAAGCTGCGTGCAGATTGGCTGCAGGCGCTGTCCACGCAGCGAGGCTCTGAGATCCTGGCCGTGCAGACCATCCGCAATTCGGTGATGTCGTCCACGCTCACCGCCTCGACCGCAGCGCTGGGCCTGATGGGCACCGTCACCCTGATCGGCGCGCCTTTGCTCAATGCATCGCTGAATCACATTCCCGGCGAGCCCTTCGCCTTCACGCCCCGGCTGATGCTGGAGTTGGCCCTGATGGCCACCTTGTTCGCGGCACTGGCATGCTCAACCATGGCCGTGCGCTACTACAACCACAGCAGCTTCATCGGCTCGCTGCCCGTGGGCTCGGCCGAGCGTACGCGCTGGCAGGACACCGGCGTGACCTACCTGCGGCGCGCCGGCGTGCTCTACAGCTGGGGGTTGCGCGGCCTGCTGATGGTGGCCCCCCTGGTGGCGGGCATCGCGCACCCGCTCGCTGGGCCTGTCGCCGCCTTTGTGCTGGTGGCCGTGCTGGTGGGCTTCGACCGGTTCGCCCAGTTCTGAGCCAACGCCCGGGCCGCCATCAGCCCCCATGGATGAGCGAGGGGTGTAACCCTTGGTTGTCGCGCATTGAAGCAGACATGCAAGTACCCGCGTGGCACGCTGACCATTACCTTATATGGCACCTGCTGCCGTTAGCGTCACCCCCGGAGCCCGCATGTCCCTTCGTCGCCTTTTCGCCCCCGTGGCCCTGAGCCTTGGCGCCCTGAGCGCTCTGCCCAGCGCACACGCCCTCACCGCCGACCCCTTGGCCTTCGGCCTGTTCACCGCCGGGGATGTGCTGATCCAGCCCGAACTGGTCTACACCGTCGCCATTGCCGGCCCCAAGACCTGGAAGGCGCTGATCGACCTGGGCGCGCCCTACATGTCGCCCTATGCGGAGACCACGCGGCAACTGGCCATCAACAAGGCCCCCAGGCTCAAGCCGGTGGCCACGCCCCCGAACCCGCCGGCCGTGACCTATCCCACCAGCTACAGCCAGGCCATCTCCTTCGGCGACAGCATGAGTGATACCGGCAACATGTTCGAGGTGACGCGCAAGCTCGGTGGCATCGGCCTGCCCACGGCCCCCAACGACCGGGGCCGCTTCTCGGACGGCCAGGTGGTGGTCGAAGCCATGAGCAACGCGCTGAACCTGCCCTTCCTGAACTACGCCTTCGGCGGCGCGCAATCGGGCCGGGGCAGCCTGCTGCCCTTCTTCGCCATGGAGCACGGCCTGCTCAAGCAGGTCGACGACTACCTGGCCAATCTGGGCGGCAGCAGCAAGAGGGCCGATGCTCTGGCGCTGTACGTGATCTGGACCGGCCCGGACGACTTCTACTGGGGCAACAACATCTACCTGTCGTCCACCGCCGTGACGGTGACAGCCAACGTCAAGCAGGCCATGACCGCGCTGTACAAGCGGGGCGCGCGCCACTTCTTCGTGCCTTTGATGCCCGACCTGAGCATCACGCCCTCGGCCAGGGAGCACGTGAAGCTGCAGCGCACCTACATGACGGATTCCAAGAAGCGCAGCGCCGAGTTTGCCCAAGCACTCACGGCCATGCTCAAGGCCTTCGCCAAGCAATACCCCGAGGCCAAGGTGCGCACCTTCGACACCTTCACCTACTCGCAGCAGCGCATGGCCCAGGCCGCGGCCGAGGGCTACAACGTGACCGAGCCCTGCTACACCCCGAAGTTCATGGGTCTGCCGGGCGCCGTGTGCGCCGACCCGAAGCAGTACCTGTTCTGGGACACCAACCACCCGACGGAGGCTGGCTCCATCGTGATCGGCACGGCCTTTGCCGAGGCGGTGGTGGGTCCGGCACTGCCGGCGAAGTAAAGCGTAGAAGCCAGCACGGGGCCGTGCCCACAAGCGGCCGAGGGGGCATTTGCCCTGGTTTGCCAGGACTTGCAGGCTGTCGCACACTGGGCCGACATGACACCCAAGCCCAACCCTTCGCGCCAGATCATGCCCCCGCCCGCGCTGTCCGCCATCACGGTGTCGGTGGCCTTGGCCCTCGGCGGACTGTTCGTGGGCTGCACCCAGCGCGACATGACAGAAGACCAGGCCGTGGACCTGCTGGCCAAGCGGGTGCTGGCCGACGGCCTGTACCCGGCCGCGCGCCAGGGCGAGTGCCTGTCTTTCGAAGTGGAGCAGCGCCTGGATGCGCGCTTCGAGATCGCGGTGCGCGAAAAGCACGGCGGCGCCTGCCCGGGCGATCCGGGCACCGGCCCCGTGCTGGACCGCTTCGAGGTGCAGCAGGGCGACGGCAAGATGCGCCGTTATGACCCGATCGGCGGCGCCTACGTGGATTACACGGCGCCAAACACTGGCGGCTGATCAGCGAGGCTGGCCAGCCAAGCCGCCACGCCCGGCCTCAAGCCTTGGCCGGCATCAGGAAGTCACGGCTGATGCCGAAGCCCAGGTCACCCACGCGGTCCAGGAACTGCGTGAGGTAGGCGTGCAGGCCGGTGGCCAGGATCTCGTCGATGCGGCTGAACTGCAGGTCGGCGCGCAGGCGGCCGGCCTTGCGCAGCGTCTCGTGGCTGTGGTCGTTGGCCACGGCGCGCAGGTTGTTGACCACCTCGTCTACGCAGAACACCAGCGAGCGCGGCATCTCGGCGCGCAGGATCAGCAGTTCGGCCACCTTCTCGGGCCGGATCACGTTGCGGTAGACCTTGCGGTAGACCTCGAAGGCCGACACGCTGCGCAGCAGCGATGACCAGTGGTAGAAATCGACTTCCTTGCTCTCGTTGCCCACGGAGGGCCCGAAGAACTCGGTGTTGCGGGCATGGAACTTCACGTCCAGCAGGCGCGCGGTGTTGTCGGCCCGCTCCAGGAAGGTGCCGCAGCGCTGGAAATGGAAGGATTCGTCCTGCAGCATGGTGCCCAGGGTCACACCACGCGACAGGTGCGAGCGGAACTTCACCCACTCGAACAGCTCGGCCGGGTCCTTGGCCAGTGCCCCCGACTTGATGATGCGATTGAACTCCAGCCAGGTCTGGTTGGTGGTCTCCCACACCTCGGTGGTCAGAGCGCCGCGCACGGCACGGGCGTTCTCGCGGGCCGCGCGCAGGCAGTTCAGGATGCTCGACGGGTTGTTGGCGTCGCTCACCATGAAGGTCATCACATGCTTGGGCGTGAGCTCGTCGTAGCGCTTGGCGTAGTCACCGGTGAGCTCGCTGATGCTCAGCAGGCCCTTCCAGCCGTTGAGCGCGGTCTCGGGCGCCTGCGGCAGGAAGGCCGACTGGTAGTTCACGTCCAGCAGACGCGCGGTGTTCTCGGCCCGCTCCATGTAGCGGGCCATCCAGTAGAGGTGGTCAGCGGTGCGCGACAGCATGGGTTTGATCTCCAGCAGGGTGCCGCCCTCACGGGGCAGCGTCTCGTGTTCGTAGTGGACGAGGTGGGGTGGCAGGCGTTTCTCGATGCGTTCGTTCAGCATGGGCCTTCTCCCTTCAAATGGCCGGTCAGGCCTCCAGCACCCAGGTGTCCTTGGTGCCCCCGCCCTGCGAGCTGTTGACCACCAACGAGCCTTCCTTGAGGGCCACGCGGGTGAGGCCTCCGGGCACCATCTGCACCTCTTTGCCCGAGAGCACGAAGGGGCGCAGGTCGATGTGCCGGGGCGCGATGCCCTTTTCGACGAAGGTCGGGCAGGTCGACAGCGACAGGGTCGGCTGGGCGATGTAGTTGCTCGGGTTGGCGATCAGGGCCTTGCGGAAATCCTCCACCTCGGCCTTGGTCGAGGCGGGGCCCACCAGCATCCCGTAGCCGCCAGCGCCGTGCACTTCCTTGACGACCAGATCGGCCAGGTTATCCAGCGTGTACTTGAGGTCGTCCTTCTCGCGGCACACGTAGGTGGGCACGTTCTGCAGGATCGGTTTCTCGCCCAGATAGAACTCGATCATCTTGGGCACGTAGGGGTAGATGGACTTGTCGTCGGCGATGCCTGTGCCGAAGGCGTTGGCCAGGGTGACGTTGCCGGCGCGGTAGGCACGCAGCAGGCCAGCCACGCCCAGGGTCGAGTCCTTGCGGAAGACCTCCGGGTCCATGAAGTCGTCGTCCAGGCGGCGGTAAATCACGTCCACCCGCACCGGGCCGCGCGTGGTCCGCATGTAGACAAAATCATCCTTGACGAACAGATCCTGCCCTTCGACCAGCTCGATGCCCATCTGCTGCGCCAGGAAGGCGTGCTCGAAATAGGCCGAGTTGTACATGCCCGGCGTGAGCACCACGGCCGTGGGCTCGTTGACAGAGGCCGGCGCCATGGCACGCAGGGTGTCGAGCAACAGATCAGGGTAATGGGCGACAGGTGCGACGCGGTGCTCGGCGAACAGGTCCGGGAAGAGCCGCATCATCATCTTGCGGTTCTCGAGCATGTAGCTCACGCCGCTGGGCACGCGCAGGTTGTCTTCCAGCACGTAGTAGGTGCCGCTGCCATCGGGGTTACAGGCGCGGACCATGTCGATGCCGGCAATGATGGAGTAAATGCCGCCAGGCACCTTCAGGTCCACCATCTCCTGGCGAAACTGGGCATTGTTGAGCACCGGCTCGGCGGGCACGACACCGGCCTTGAGGATCTCCTGGCCGTGGTACACATCCTCGAGGAAGCGGTTGAGGGCGGTGACGCGCTGGCGCAGGCCCTTTTCCATCTCGCGCCACTCATTGGCGGGGATGATGCGCGGGATCAGATCGAACGGGATCAGGCGCTCGGTACCGGCACCGGTTTCATCCTTGTCGCCATACACCGCGAAGGTGATGCCCACGCGCCGGAAGATCGTCTCGGCTTCTTCACGCCGGGATTGCATCATCTCCCGGGGCTGGCGTCCGAGCCAGCGGTCATACACCCTGTAGTGGTCGCGCACCTGGGCGCTGCTGACGTGCATTTCGTCGAAGAATCGCATCGGCTGGTCCCTTGTGGGGATGTCCAAAAAACGCTGACAAGCCTGTATTAGCAGGGACTATGCCAGGCCATCAGGCCCGGCAGGATGACTTGGCGCATACCCACCGCCCGACGACTCAAATGTCTCAAAACGGTGCGCACTTGTCATCCAATTTACCGATTGCACCAAAAATGTATCTTTGGATCAGCCAGGGGATTCCGTTTGGACTGTCGGGCTTCGCTGACACACGTTGTTGGTGCATGCGGTGGCCGCACTCATGCCACATGGTGAACTGCAGCGGAGTAGCGCCCCATCAGGGGGCGTCGGTGGCGGCAGCGGATTCGCCCAGCGGCAAGGTAGTGACGCGCACCGACAACGTGTGCTCGCCGCCGCCCCTGATCACGCCGCGCAACGGGGTCACGTCACCGAAATCCCGCCCGTAGGCCACGCGCACGTGGTTCAGGCCCGGCAGGCAGTCGTTGGTCGGATCCAGGCCCAGCCATTCGCCAGCGCGCGGGGCGTTCAGGCCCGGGCACCAGACGCTGACCCAGGCATGCGAGGCATCGGCGCCCAGCAGGCGGGGCTGGCCCGGTGGCGGTTGCGTGAGCAGGTAGCCGCTGGTGTAGCGCGCGGCGAGGCCGCAGGCCCGCAGGCAGGCCAGCATCAGGTGCGCGAAATCCTGGCAGACGCCTTCGCGGCGGTTGAACACCTCCAGCACCGGGGTGGAGATGTCGGTGCTGGCCGGCGCGTAGCGGAAATCGCGGTGGATGCGGTGCATCAGTTCGATGGCGCCCTGCGCGATGGGGCGCGAGGGGTGCAGCGATTCGCGCGCGTAGGCCCGCAGTACATCGTGCAGGGGTACGTAGGGCGAGGCGTAACTGAACTCGGCCGCTGGCTCGAAAGGCGCATGCGCACGGTAGATCAGGCGTTCACGCACCTGGGCGATGTGCAGGCTCTGCTCGGGCTGCAGGCCCTGGTAGCGGTGCCAGATCTCGACCTCGCTGCGGGCCTTGACCAGCAGTTCGCTGTGGGGCGTGTTCAGAGAGAAATAGGCGCGGCTGTTGCCGAAGGCATCGCGGCGGGTGCTGTGCTGCGTGGGCTGCGGCGACACGCTCATCTCGAAGACCCGCAGGTGCTGCGCGTCGTCGGTCAGGGGGCGCAGGCAGGCGACATGGTGCGCCATCTCGACCGGGTAGGCGTACTCGTAGCGGGTCTCGTGCTCGACACTCAGGCGGGCGCTGGGTTCGGGGGTTGCCGCTCGGCGGGCGACGGCGTCGCGCAATGCATCGGCCGTGGCCTCGGTGGCGGCAAGAGCCTCGTTGGGGCGGGGCAAGGTCATGCGCTCATCGTCTGGGCAGAGGGTTCGGCATGGGCAAAGTAGCGCAAGCCCAGCTCGTCAGACAGGCGCCAGCTTGCCTCCATCAGGCGCTGCGCCAGAGCCTCGACCGCGGCCTCTCCGGCGCCGGGCGTGGCCATGTCGGCCAGGTTCAGGCCCACGCCTTCGACGGGCAACAGATCGAGCAGGCCGGTCAGCGGGCTGGACCGGTCGGGCAGCTTGACCAGCTCGTTGCGCAGGCGCCGCAGCACGCAGCCCATGGCGCGCGGGTTGGTCTCGTCCATCACGATGGTGCCCACCAGGGCCGGCCATTCCAGCCGGCGCTGGAAGCGCGCGCGGAAGGTGATGGTGCTGTCGAACAGCATCAAGAGCATGTCGAAGCCCTGCGGGCTGTGCACGGCGCCCTGCTGCACGAAGGCCTGCAGCATGCCGGCGTAGGCCCCCAGGCGCTCGACCAGGCGCCCCACGGTGAGCAGGCGCCAGCCGGCGTCGCGGGTCATGCGGTCGGTCTGCGCACCGGTGACGGCAGCCAGCTGCATGCCCAGGTGGTCGAGCGCTTCGCGGGCCTCGACCAGCTCGCGCGCGGGCTCTTCGCCACGGCGCAGGCGCAGGCCGAAATCAGGCGCCAGGGTGCGCAGCAGGCGGTCGTGGTCGGATGACAGGCGGTCGCGCAGGGTGTGGGCCGTGCGCTCCAGCGACCCCAGGTTGAAAGCCAGGCTGTAGGCGCCCTGCTTGGCCAGCGGATCGGCCAGGGCCTCCATGGCGGCGCGCTCGAACACGCGCGGCGATTGCAGCAGGCTGGGCGTGCCCGGCGGCACCAGGCCCGTGCTTGCCGCCAGGGCGGACATGGCTTCGAGCACGCAGGCATCGGGCGTGTCGTCATCAGCCAGCAGGTTGACCAGGGCCTGCACCAGGCGCAACTGCTGTTCGGCGCGCTCGGTGTAGCGGCCCATCCAGAACAGGTTCTCGCCGGTGCGGCTGGCCACGGGGCGCTGGCGCTGGACCACGTCCTCGGCCTTGAGCGGGTGCGGCAGCATCGAGAAGGTGTCCACCGGCTCTTCGGTGAGCACCCAGGTGTCCAGGCTGCTGCCACCCAGCTGCATCGATACATAGCCCGCCTCGCGCGAGGCGATGCGGGTCATGCCGCCGGGCAGCACCTGCCAGCCACCCAGACCATCGGCCAGGGCATAGACACGCAACGAGGTGCCGCGCAGCACGCACTGCCCCTGCGACCACACCGGCGTCTGCGAGTAGGACACGAAGCTCTGCGCCGTGTAGGCCGATGGATCACGCTCGATGCGGTCACGCAGGCCCCGCAGGCCGGTGGGCGACAAGGCCGGGCCCAGGACGGCGTCCAGCCCCTGACGGGGGCCGGCGCCCTGCTCATTCATGACGACGTTCGGGTAGGTGGGGCGCACCACCTTGCTGGACAGCTCCGGCGTCACGGCCGCCAGGGCGGCGGCCTCACCGCACCACCAGGTGGGCAGCGAAGGCAATGCCAGATCCTCGCCCAGCACAGCCTGGGACAAGGCCGGCAAGAAACCGTGGATCGCAGGAGACTCAAGAAAGCCGGTGCCCAGCGCGTTGGCCACCACCACGTTGCCCGCGCGCACGGCCTGCAGCAGGCCCGGCACGCCCAGGGTGGAATCCGGACGCAGCTCCAGCGGATCACAGAAATCGTCGTCCACACGGCGCAGCAGGCCGTGCAGCGGCTCCAGGCCCTGCACGGTCTTGAGGTAGACACGCTCGTCACGCACGATCAGGTCACCGCCTTCGACCAGCGGCAGGCCCAGGTAGCGTGCCAGGTAGGCGTGCTCGAAATAGGTCTCGTTGTAGGGGCCGGGCGTCCACAGGGCCAGGCGCGGCGCCTCGCCACCGGCGCACGGTTCGGCCAGGGTCTGCAGCGTGTCCACCAGGCGACGATAGCCGCTGGCCAGGTGCTGCACGCTCATCGCGCGGTAGGCCTCCGGGTAGAGGCGCGAGACGATCAGCCGGTTCTGCATCACGTAGCCCAGGCCGGAAGGCGCCTGGGTGCGCTGCGACACCACCCACCAGTTGCCATCATCGCCACGCATCAGGTCGAAGGCCATCACGTGCAGGTAAACATCACCTGGGGGCCTTACCCCCTGCAGCCCACGCAAATAGCCGGGATGACCCAGCACCAGCGCCGAGGGCAGCAGCGCATCCTTGAGCAGGCGCTGCTCGCCATAGACATCGAGCAGCACCTGGTTGAGCAGGTGCGCGCGCTGCGACACCCCGCGCTCGATGTTGGCCCAATCCTGCGGGCCCAGGAGCATGGGCAACACCTCCAGCGACCAGGGCCGACTGTTGCCGCCCGGCGCGCTGTAGACGTTGTAGGTGATGCCGTCTTCCAGGATCTGCTGAGCCAGCACGCCCTGGCGGCGGCTGAGGTCGTCCACCGAGCCGCCCAGGTGCTCCGCGAAAGCCTGCCAGGTGGGCCGCAGCTTGCCGTCGTCACCGCGCAGCTCATCGTAATGCCCGGCCTCCACGCTCCGCGCGCGGGCCAGCAGTTCAGCGGCCGCCTGGGAGCTGTCGGGCAGGGCATCGGCGTCGAACAGGGGCAGGGATATGGTCATGGTGACCCTGATTGTCCGGGATGCGGCCTAGGGCGGAGGAGGATGTTTTCTCGGGTTTCCTGCACTTCTTGTCGGATCAGGCCTGCTTGGCCTTGCGCAGATCCAGGGTCAGCGGGTGTTCGATGCCGGGTTCGGGCACCTGGATGCTCATCTGCCCCGGCGTGTGGCCCAGGCGGAAGAAACGGGCCAGGCGGCGGCTTTCGGCCTCGTAGCTGTTGACGGGGAAGGTGTCGTAGTTGCGGCCACCCGGGTGCGCCACGTGGTACTGGCAGCCACCCAGCGAGCGCTTGAGCCAGGTGTCGACCAGGTCGAAGGTGAGCGGCGCGTCGACACCGATGGTGGGGTGCAGGCACGAGGGCGGCTGCCAGGCGCGGTAGCGCACGCCGGCCACGAACTCGCCAACACGACCCGTGGGGTGCAAAGGCAGCGCCTGGCCGTTCACGGTGACCACATGACGGTTGCCATTGAGGCCCGTGGCGCGCAGCTCCAGCCGCTCCAGCGACGAATCGACGAAGCGCACAGTGCCGCCCGGCGAGCCTTCCTCACCCATCACGTGCCAGGGTTCGAGCGCGCTGCGCAGGGTCATGCGCACGCCGGCCACGGACACCTCGCCCACATAGGGAAAGCGGAACTCGAAGTGCGGTGCGAACCATTCCGGGTCGAAGGCGAAGCCTGCCTGCCCCAACTCGGTCAGCACGTCGGCGAAATCCTGCTCCACGAAACTGGGCAGCATGAAGCGGTCATGCAGGCCGGTGTGCCAGCGCGTGAGGCGCTTGGCGCCATGCCCCTGGTAAGGCTCGCGCCAGAACCAGGCCACCAGCGCGCGCAGCAGCAGTTGCTGCACCAGACTCATCTTCGAGTGCGGCGGCATCTCGAAGGCGCGCAGCTCCAGCAGGCCCAGGCGGCCTGTGGGGCCGTCGGGCGAGTACAGCTTGTCGATGCAGAACTCGCTGCGGTGGGTGTTGCCGGTCGCGTCGATCAGCAGGTTGCGCAAGGTGCGGTCGATCATCCACGGCGGGCACTCGCCCCACAGGCCGATCTGCCGTTCGATCTCCTTGAAGGCGATCTCGATCTCGTAGACCTGGTCGTTGCGGGCTTCATCGATGCGCGGCGCCTGGCTGGTCGGCCCGATGAACAGGCCCGAGAACAGGTAGGACAGCGAGGGGTGGTTGTGCCAGAAGGTCAGCAGGCTCGACAGCAGCGTGGGCTTGCGCAGGAAGGGGCTGTCGGCCGGCGTGGCGCCACCCAGCACGAAGTGGTTGCCGCCGCCGGTGCCGGTGTGGCGGCCATCGAGCATGAACTTCTCGGTGGACAGGCGCGTCTCGTGCGCGGCCTGGTAGAGGAACTCGGTGTGATCGACCAGTTCGCTCCAGTCCGTGGCCGGGTGGATGTTGACTTCGATGACACCCGGATCGGGCGTGACTTGCAGCAGCTTGAGGCGAGGATCACGCGGCGGCGGGTAGCCCTCCAGCACGATCTGAACGGCCAGCTCGGCGGCCGTGGCTTCGACCGCGGCCAGCAGGTCGAGGTAGTCGTCCAGCTTGTTCAGGGGCGGCATGAACACGTAGAGCACGCCGCCGCCCTTGCCGTTGGTCTCCACCTTGGGGCCGCTGGCACGGTCCGGGTTGCGCGCCTCGACCACCAGGGCCGAGCGCGTGATCCAGTGGGCGGACTGGAAACGGTTGGGGTGGGTAGACGGATCCACCGCATCGGCCGTGGACGGGCCGTCTGGCCCGGCACTGGCGGACAGATCGCCTTCATCGTTGCCGGCGAAACCGGCCAATCCCTCACCCGGGTGTTCATGGCCCCGGTTCTGCACGGCCACGGTGCCGCCTTCGGCAAAACCGCCACCATTGGCATGCGACGCATAGGGCCGGCCCGCGTACTGCGCCCGCAGCGCAGCAGCGGTAGGCAAAGCGGGTTTGGCCGCGAAGGGATCATGCTCGTGCATGTAGGGATAGTCACCCTTGGTCACCCAGGGCAGCGAATCGAGCGGCAGGCGATAGCCCATGGGCGAATCGCCGGGGAACAGGTACATGCGTTCGTCACGGAAGAACCAGGGACCGGTCACCCAGGTCGGGCCGGAGAGGCCCACAGGCCAGTCGCGCTTGAGCGGCAAGGCATAGCCGGTGACGTGGTCCAGCCCCTGGTCGAAGACACGGCGCAGACGCACCCGCTCGAGCTCGTCGTCCAGGCGCGAATCGAGCGGATCGACGTTGACTGGCAGGCGGCGCTCGCGCCATAGGTAGTACCAGACGTCTTCATAACCTGGCTGCACGTGCTGCGGGCCGACGCCCAGCTTGTTCGACAGCAGTTCGATGAAGCGTTTGGCATCGTCGCTGTTGTAGTGCAGCGAGTTGCGCTCGTCGGCGAACAGTGTCGGGTCCTGCCAGCAAGGCTGGCCATCACGGCGCCAGTAAATGGACAGCGCCCAGCGCGGCAACTGCTCGCCCGGATACCACTTGCCCTGGCCGAAGTGCAGGAAGCCGCCATCGCCATAACGCGCACGCAGCTTGTGCACCAGGGCCGTGGCCAGGCCGCGCTTGGTCGGCCCCAGGGCGTCGGTATTCCATTCGGCGCCGTCGCGGTCGTCCACCGACACGAAGGTGGGCTCGCCACCCATGGTCAGGCGCACGTCGCCCTGCTTCAGTTGCCCGTCGACCTCATGGCCGAGTGCGTCGATGGCCTCCCACTGGCCGTCGGTGTAGGGCTTGGTGACACGGGGCGATTCGTAGATGCGGGTGATCGCCATGTGGTGAGCGAACTCGACCTCGCACTCGTCGACCGCGCCTGACACGGGCGCCGCGCTGGTGGGCTCGGGCGTGCAGGCCACGGGGATGTGCCCCTCGCCGGCCAGCAGGCCCGAGGTCGGGTCCAGGCCGATCCAGCCGGCGCCGGGCAGGAAGACCTCGCACCAGGCGTGCAGGTCGGTGAAGTCCACCTCGGTGCCGGAAGGGCCGTCCAGCGCGGCCACGTCGGCCTTGAGCTGGATCAGGTAGCCGGACACGAAGCGCGCGGCCAGGCCCAGGTGGCGCAGGGTCTGCACCAGCAGCCAGCCGGTGTCGCGGCACGAGCCCAGCTTGAGCTTGAGCGTCTGCTCCGGCGTCTGCACGCCCGGCTCCATGCGGATCGTGTAGGCGATGTCCTGCTGCAAGCGCTGGTTCAGGCCCACCAGGAAGTCGATGGTGCGCACCTCCTTGCGGTCGATGCTGTCGACGAAGGCCTTGAAGGCCGGCGTCAGCTCGCCCAGGGCCAGGTAGGGGGCCAGGTCGCGCTTGGTAGGCTCGTCGTAGGCGAAGGGGTAGTTCTCGGCCTCCGGCTCCAGGAAGAAGTCGAAGGGGTTGTAGACGGCCATCTCGGCCACCACGTCCACCGTGATCTTGAACTCGCGCGTCTGCTCCGGGAAGACGAGGCGGGCCAGGTGGTTGGAGAACGGATCCTGCTGCCAGTTGATGAAGTGGTTGGCCGGCTCCACCTTGAGCGAGTACGACAGGATGCGGGTGCGGCAATGGGGCGCGGGCCTCAGCCGGACGACCTGGGGCGAGAGGTTCACCAGCCGGTCATAGGTGTAATGGGTGACGTGGTTCAGGGCGACGTGGATGGACACACGGGACTCCGGGTTCAGTCTGGGCCGACAGGGATTTTTTTCGTTGGTGGAAACCCCAGCAAGTTGTGGGCCAAGATGGTGCATCGGGATGGGGTCCCCGCGAGGGTAGCCGCCGCCCGTGACGCTGACCAGCGTGCGCCCTCGCCGCCCCGGTGTATTGCACAGGCCACTTGACAGGTGATGGGCGCCCTGGTGGACATGGGGCATCATCGCCCTGCCCCTGCACTAGCTTGGGCAGACACATAAAACACGGAGACCTTGGCCCATGTCTGGACCCACAGCACCACGCCGCCCTGCCGCCTGGACCGAACCCGCCCGAGGTCTGCGGGGCCGCGGCCGGGCCCGAGGCCAGCACCTGACACGCGAGCAGTTGCGGCAGGAGCTGCGCGAGCGCTACTGGCTCCGGCTGCACGTGGCCATGATCGCGCTGCTCACACTGGGTGCACTGTGGCTGTGCTCGGCCATGCTGATGCACGCCGGGGTGGAATCGCTGGCCCTGCGCTACGGCCTGGCCTGCCCGGTGACCTATGGCGTGTACCTGTTGCTGCTGCGCTGGTGGGGCGGTGCCCTGGCCCGGCGCGACTCGCCACTCGACGGGCTGGACGTGGCCAACCTGGACCTGCCCAACGGCTCTGGGGGCTCGTCGTCCGGCAGCCTGCCCTGTGACGTACCCTTCAGGAGCGGCGGCGGTGGTGATTTCGCGGGCGGTGGCGCCCAGGGCAGTTGGGATGCCCCCGGCACCTCCGATGGGCCGGGCGCACTGAGCGATGGCGCCGGCTCGATGCTGGACGGGCTGGGCAATCTGGGCGATCTGGATGAAGGCGCGGTGGTCGTGGTGCCACTGGCCGTGCTGGTGGCCATCGTGGCGCTGCTGGGGGCCTTGCTGGGAGCGGGCGTGTTCATGCTCTTCGGCGTGGAAGTGCTACTGGCCGTGGCGGTGGAATTGGGCCTGGCCTCCCTGGCCGGCTCCGTGGCCTACAAGGGCTACGCGGAGGATTGGCTGGGCAGCGCCCTGCGCCACACCTGGCGCGGCGGCCTGGCCGTGCTGGTGCTGTCCGTCGCCCTGGGAGCGGTGCTGGACCACTGGGTGCCCGAGGCACGCTCGCTGCCGCACGCCGCCCGCCTGATCAGGGGCTGACCGAGGGCACATATCCGTCGGAGTCGACGATGGCGGCGGGCTGAGGGCAAGGGCACATTTGTTGCGATGCCCACCGGCATCTCCACCTCCACTTCCAGAGAGTCAGCCATGTCCCCCGACACCATCCCCCTGGTCCAGCAATCCTGGACGCAGGTGGCCGCGATCGCCCCGCAGGCCGCCGCCCTGTTCTACCAGAACCTGTTCACCGCCGACCCATCGCTCAAGCCGCTGTTCAAGGGCGACATGGAAGCCCAGGGCGCCAAGCTGATGCAGATGATCGGCGCGGCGGTGGGCAAGCTCGATGACCTGGGCACCTTGGTGCCCATCCTGCAAGGCCTGGGCAAGCGCCATGCAGGCTACGGTGTGCAGGACGCCCACTACGACACCGTGGGCGGTGCCCTGTTGCAGACCCTGGGCCAAGGCCTGGGCGCCGGGTTCACACCCGAGGTGAAAACTGCCTGGGGCGAGGTCTACGGCGTGATGGCGCAGGTGATGAAGGATGCGGCCAAGGCGCCTTGAGCGAATGGCGCTGGCATCAATCAGCATCAGCGTCAGAGCCTGACACGGCACGGGGTGTACGCCAGTACCCGCCGGTCAGCTCACGCCAGCAACGCCCCACTTCCGCAGCCGGCCCCAAGTCCGTGCGCCAGATCCAGGCACCGCAGGCGGTGGAGCGCACCACCGTGATCTCCTGTGCCTGGTAGCGCGCCATCACATCCGCATGCGGGTGGCCATAGCGATTGCGCGCCCCTGACTGAACCACGGCTACACGCGGCGCCACCGCCTCGATGAAATCCGGCGTTGACGAGGTGTGGCTGCCGTGGTGCGGCACCATCAGCACCTCGCTGGCCAGGCGCGCACCCCAGGCCTGCACCAGGCTGGCCTCGCCCTGCGCCTCGACATCGCCGGTGAGCAGCACGCTGCGGCCACCGCCCTCACCCGCCGAAGCCGACACCCTGAGCACACAGGACATGGCGTTGTCGGAGCGCTTGCCGCGCGCCCATTGCGCCCAGTCGGCCTTGGAGGGGTGCAACACCTCGAACAGCACGCCGTCCCAGCGCCACTGCTGGCCGGCCTCGCAGCGCTGGTGCGGCGGCAAGCGGCCATCGCGGTCTGGCACGGACAGCAGTTCGTGCCCATCTTCCAGTGAACTGAGCAGCGCGCCCACGGGCACAGCCCGCACCACCGAGGCTGCACCACCCACATGGTCGATGTCGCCATGGCTGATCAACAGCGTGTCCAGGCGACGGATGCCCTGGCCCCGCAGCAAGCCCACGAGCACGCGCCGCCCTGCATCGCTGGTGGGAGATGTGCGCGGCCCCGTGTCGTAGAGCAGCGCATGCCGCGCCGTGCGCACCAGCACCGCCGTGCCCTGGCCGATGTCCACCGCGAGGATCTGGGCGTGCCCCGCGGGTGGCCCGGGCAACGGCATGCTGAGGCCGGTGGGCCACAACAGGAAAAGCAGACCGGGGCCGGCCATCAGCTTCCAGCGCATGGGCACAGGCGCCAGCATCCAGGCCCCCGCCAGCAAGCCCAGCATGCTGGCCCATGACGACACCATGGCACCGGACACCGCCGCCCAACGCCACGATGCCAGCCAGCCCAGGACGGCCATGAGGTGCTGGACCATGGGCGTCAGCCCATCCCAGAACCCTGACCAGCCTAGCCCCAGCAGCGCCAGCGGTGTGACCACAAAGCTGAACAGCGGGATGCAGACCAGATTGGCCAGCAGCCCCACCAGCGACACCTGTTGAAAAAACACCAGCGACAGCGGCGCCAGCCCTACCCAGGCGACCCATTGCGTGCGCAGGCCTTCACGCAACGCTCGCGCCACCCGCTGCGACCAGGGCAGATCCGGCGTCGATACGGCCTGCTGGCCCGACAGCATCAGCAAACCCACCGCCGCAAACGACAACCAGAAGCCCGCCTGGTTCAAGGCCCAGGGATCGAGCAGCGTCACCACCACCGCGGCCAGCAAGAGCACCAGCGGCCAAGGCCAACGCCGGGCGCCCAGCCGCAAGGCCACCACCACGGCCATCATCACCACCGTGCGCTGCGCCGGAATGCCCCACCCTGCCAGCACGGCATAGGCCCATGCGCCCGCCACCGCGGCAATGCGCGCAGCCACCGGCGCCGGCAGAGCACGCATCAGACCCGGCGAGCGCCGCCACACGCGCCCGACGACGAAGGACACCAGCAGGCCCATCATCAACACGTGCATGCCGGAGATGGCGGCCAAATGTGCCGTTCCGGTGTCACGCAAGGCATCCCAATCCTGCGGCTCGATGGCCGACTGCTCACCGATGGTCAGCCCGGCGATCAAGCCTGCCACCTGCGGATCGGTCACGTGGGCTTCGATCCTGTCGCGCAGAGCCAGGCGCATGCGATCGATCAGGCCGGGTGCGCCCGGGCTGGCCTGCCGCACCAGCAAGGGCGCCGGCGCCTGCCGTGTCACCACCCGGCCCTGGGCACGCAGCCCGCGCTCGAACATCCAGCGCTCAACGTCAAAACCTCCGGGGTTGAGCAGGCCGTCGGAGGCTTGCAACTGAACCGGCCAGCGCCAGACCTGGCCGGGCACGATGGCGGGGCCTGTGCCCGGATCATCATCACGCAAGGAAGCGCCTGGCCTGCCAGGGCGCTGGCCACTGGCCCAGGAAAGGCTGACCCGCTGCGGGCACCGGGCCTTGGCATGCACACCCGGCAGCCGCCAGACTTGCCCGGCCTGCCATGGCCCCTGCACCGCCACTTGCCCTGGCGCTGACGGCAGTTCCACCGTCAGCACCTCGACCTCGAAGCGCTGCCCCCAGGACTGCTTTTGCGGCAACGAATCGACACGGCCTGTGAGCACCACGGACCGCTGCGCCCACGTGCCTGGCCACATCTGCGCCAGGCGTTCGGCCGCACGCCACTCGGCTTGCCCCCAGCCCAGGCTGGCCATGCACAGACAAGCCAGCGCAGTGCTGCGCCAACCGTGCCGCCAACGGGGTGCCATCCAGGCCCCGATACCAGCCAGCATCACGCAAACCATGGGCAAAGCCAAGGCCCAGCGGCCGTCGCCCACTGAGCCTTGCTGCAACTGCACGGCCACGCCCAGCAGCCATGCAAGCAAGGCTGCCCCCCATTGGACCTGCATGGCCCATCCCCGGTGTTTGTGTGAATAGCGGGAACCTTAGCACCCGGCCTGTCTCACACGGCCCCTCTGATGGGGGCCCGGCTCATGCCACCAGGGCCTGTTCTGCCGTACCGCGCCAACGCAAAGGCAAGACGCCGCGCGCCAGGCACCCGTGCGTGATGCGCACCCGCAGCAAGCGCTGGGCACCCTCGAACAAGGCCGCGGCCTGCGGATCCAGGTCCACGCGCCCCTGCCCGGCCAGCCACAGCACATCCCCGCCGACCACATCGATGAACAGCAGCCCCACGCCCGGCCGTACCAGGATGTTGCCCAGCGTGTTGAACATGAAGTTGCCGACGTAGTCCGGCACGGTCAGCTCGGTGCCATCAGCCGTGTCCTCCAGATGGATGAACCCGGGATCGCCGCCCCGGTGGGAGACGTCCACCCCATCGCTGCGAGCCTGGTCAGCCTGACCCGCACCGGACGAGGCCGACGCGATGAAGAAGGTGTCGGCCGCGCTCACCAGTTCACGGGCCCGGCCCTGCAGCCTCGGCCCCACGGCCGACACCGACGCATCACCGTGCGCCTGCCCCCACTCGGCTCGGCGCGGCCGGATGTACTTGGGGCAATTGCCGAAGCTCTGCCGCACATCGACCTCGAACGCACCGCTGTCTGCGCGCACGAGCGTGCCGTTCATCCGGTTGCGCCGCCGGGTGTGCGGCTCGATGCCCAGCAGGCCCACGGGCGAGCCCTCGTGCCAGTGCGCGGCCATGGGATCACCGGGCAGTGACCTGGCCTGGATGCCCAGCCTGCGAGGATCCGGCGACTGCATGAACCCGGAAGGCCCAGCCCACACGGTGGCCCAGGGCTGGCCCGAGCCATCGAGCCCACCGGCGATCACAAAGGTCAGTTGCGCGAAAAAGCTGCGGTGCTGATCCGGCATGTGGTCGCGGATGAAGGCGCGCCCGCGAGAAGCCAGGGCCTCGCGCACGCCGGCCAGCGCCTGCAGATGCTCTTCACCCTCATGGAAGGGGTTGTCGGTGTCCATGATCAGGCCTCCACCGTCAAGCGGCCTCGGGTACGGGCGAGCGCACCATGCCGACAAAACCGGGCAGTGCCTCGATCTCGGCCAGCCAACGGCGCACCTGGGCATAGGCTTGCAAGGACACGCCGCCCTCCGGCGCGTGGGCGGTGTAGGTGTACAGCGCGATGTCAGCCAGTGTGGGCACGTCACCCGGTACCAGGAAGCGCTGCTGGGCCAGCACACCGTCCATCACCTTGAGCAGGTTGGCCGACAGCTCGAAGGCGCGCTCATCCCGCGGGCGCTTGAACAGCACTGCTATGCGCGCATTGCCCGGGCCGAAGGCCAGCGGCCCGGCCGCCGCGCTCAGCCAGCGCTGCACCAGCGCGGCCTTCACCGGATCGCGGGGCAGCCACTGGCCGGCATCGTCGTAACGCAGAGCCAGGTAGGTCAGGATGGCATTGCTGTCGGCCAGGGTCACGTCGCCATCCTGGATCACGGGCACCTGCCCGAAGGGGTTCATCGCCAGGAACCCAGGTGACTTGTGCTCGCCCTTGAGCAGGTTGACCGGCTGGATCTCCACGGGCAGGCCCAGCAGTGACAGGAACAGCTGCACGCGGTGCGCATGCCCCGACAACGGGAAGTGATACAGGCGGATGGGCTGGAGGGGCTTGGGGGCAGTGCTCATGTCGGTGGCTCCGGCAAAAGGGTGGCTGAGACAACGCGGAAGGTCTCCACCTTATTCAAATCACCAGCGAACATGAATACCCGCCATTTGAAATAAATCATTGCAACCGGTGCAACAATGGCTGCATGGACCGCCTCGAATCGATGCGCATCTTTGTGGCCGTGGCAGAAGCCCGCAGCTTTGCCGGCGCTGCCCGGCAACTGCGGCTGTCCGCGCCGGCCGTCACCCGCGCCGTGGCCGCGCTTGAAGCCCACCTGGGGGCCCGGCTGCTGCACCGCTCGACCCGGCTGGTGCGGCTGACCGAGGTGGGCGAGCGCTACCAGGTCGATTGCAGCAGGCTGCTGGCAGAGCTGGACGAGGCCGACGCCATTGCCGGCGGCGCCCACGTGATGCCGCAAGGCCACCTCACGGTGACGGCCCCCGTGCTGTTCGGCCGCATGCACATTGCCCCGCTGCTGCTCGACTTCCTGCAGGCCCACCCACAGCTCACCGCGCGGGCCTTCTTTGCGGACCGGGTGGTGAACCTGCTGGACGAAGGCATGGACGTGGCCGTGCGCATCGCCCACCTGGCCGATTCATCACTGACCGCCGTACGCGTGGGTGAGGTGCGCCGCGTGATCGTGGCCTCGCCCGATTACCTGCAGCGCCATGGCGAGCCCCTGCACCCTGACGACCTGGCCGGGCACGACGCCATCGGCTCGTCCATCGTCGAAGGGCCCTCGCCGCGCTGGTCGCTGGTGCAGGATCCCCTGCGCGCGCCGGGCAAGCTGCAGCAAGGCCCCCAGCCCCGCATCCGCCTGAGCGTGAACGGCGGCGAGGTGGGCATCATGGCGGCCAAAGCCGGGCATGGGCTGGCACGCGCCTTGTCCTATCAGGTGGCCGACGATGTGGCCGCTGGCCGATTGCGCGTGGTGCTGGCCCCCTTCGAGCCGCCGCCCATCCCTGTGCAGCTCGTCTACCCCGAGGGGCGCCTGGCCGCGGCCAAGGTCCGCGCCTTCGTGGCCTTCGCGGTAGCTCATCTGCGGGCGCACCCAGCCCTCAATCCGCCACCCGGCTGAATCGTGCCAACGGCCCCACACCATGGCCCCGCACCGCGCGGGTCATGGGGCGCTGGGTATGATCCCGCAGCCATGCCAGCGCATCAGTGTCACCCCACCGAGCCTGGCCCGCATGGACCCAGGACAACAATGGCCCCAGGGCCGCCCCCCGCACCGCGGGAGGAGGAGCACAGATGTCGTCAGATTCGCCCTACACGGCCGGCACCACGGCCGCCGCCCACGCTCCGTCGGCCGATGCCGCCGACATCGCGCGCGGGCGCCGCAAGGGCCCACCGCTCCCCCCCGGGCCGATGGCCACCTTCATCATCAAGGTGGTGGCCATTTTCCTGATCGCCTTCTTCTCCTACCAGTCGCTACAAAGCCGCGACGAAGCACGGGCACGGGTCAGCCGGACGCTGGAAGTGATCGAGCAGCTGCAGTCCCTGCTCTCGACCATGAAGGACGCGGAAACGAGCCAGCGGGGTTTCCTGCTCACGGGCCAGGAGTCCTATCTCTCCCCCTACGGCAATGCCAAGGCCGAGCACCCCGGCAAGCTCAAGCGCCTGGGTGAACTCGTCGCCGACAACCCCTTGCAGCAGCAGCGGCTGAACACCTTGCAGCAGTTGATGAAGCAGAAGTTCGAGGAGCTGGACCAGACCATCGCGTTGCGCCGGCAAGGGCAGACGGGCGAGGCCATGGCCATCGTCCTGTCGGACCGCGGCAAGCTGGTGATGGACAACATCCGGGAGTTGCTGTCCAACATGCAGGCCGAGGAGCGCAACCTGGTCGCCTTGAGGGAAGACAGCTGGCGCGCCGCCGCCGACATTTCCGTGGCCGTCACCTTCGCCGGCTCGGGCCTGCTGCTGATGCTGGTACTGGTGTCGGCCTCGATGACCTCCCGCGACTACCGTGCCCGCGAGACGGAAGCCTGGATCAAGGCCGGCCAGATGGGCCTGAACACCCGCCTGGAAGGCGAGCAGCGTCTGGAGGTGCTGGGTGACCGGGTGCTGGACTTCCTGGCCACCTACCTTGATGCCCAGGTGGGCGCCGTCTACATCGCCGAGGGCGACAACTTCCGCCGTTTCGCCAGCCATGCCCTCGTGCCGGAACAGCGCGACGAAGTGCTGCGTGCGGGCGACGGCCTGCTGGGCCAGGCCGCGGCGCAAGACCGCCCGGTGCATGTGCGCCACGTCCCCGAAGGCTACCTGCCGGTGGGCTCCAGCACGGGTCGCGCTCAGCCCGCCGAGCTCCTGATCGCCCCGGCCAGTGTTGACGGCATGGTTTACGCCATGGTCGAACTGGGCTTCTTCCACCCCGTCACGCCCGCCGACCGCGAGCTGGTCGACCGCGTCTCGGAATCCCTGGCGGTGGCCGTGCGGGCTTCGCGCGACCGCACCCGACTGGAAGACCTGCTCCAGGAAACCCAGCGCCAGTCCGAGGAACTGCAGGCCCAGCAGGAAGAGCTTCGCGTCAACAACGAAGAGCTGGAAGAGCAGAGCCGCGTACTCAAGGAGTCTCAAGCCCAGCTCGAAGCGCAGCAGGCGGAGCTGGAGCAGACCAACGCCCAGCTCTCTGAGCAGACCACGCAGCTGGAGAACCAGCGCGACGAACTGGAACACTCGCAAGCCGCGCTCAACGAACGGGCCGCCGAGCTGGAACGCGCCAACCAGTACAAGAGCGAGTTCCTGGCCAACATGAGCCACGAGCTGCGCACGCCGCTGAACTCCGCGCTGATCCTGGCCAAGCTGCTGGCCGACAACAAGGGCGGCAACCTCACAACCGAACAGGTCAAGTTCGCGCAGACCATCTCGTCGGCCGGCAATGACCTGCTCACCCTGATCAACGATATCCTGGACCTGTCCAAGATCGAAGCCGGCCAGGTCGAGATCGTGACCGAGTCCGTCTCCGTGGCGCGCACGGTCGACAGCCTGGCCAGCACGCTGCGCCCCATCGCCGAGGAAAAGGGCCTGGCCTTCATCACCGAGGTACAGCCAGGCACACCCGAGCGCCTGGAGACCGACGCCCAGCGCCTGGGCCAGATCATCAAGAACCTGCTGTCCAACGCGCTCAAGTTCACCGACCGCGGCCAGGTGTCGCTGACGGTGCGTGGCGATGCGGAAGGCCATGTGGTCTTCGCCGTGCAGGACACCGGCATCGGCATCGCCCCGCAGCAGCAGGGCATCATCTTCGAAGCCTTCCGCCAGGCCGATGGCAGCACGCACCGCAAATATGGCGGCACGGGGCTGGGCCTGTCCATCTCGCGCGACCTGGCCCGCCTGCTGGGTGGCGACATCACGGTGCAGAGCACCCCGGGCCAGGGCAGCGTGTTCACCTTGACGCTGCCCGCCAAGGGCGGCACCTCGCAGCCACTGCCCCAAGCCCTGCCCTTCGCGCCACGCACCGTGGAGCCTGCGGCCGAACCCCAAGGCACCCGCTCAGCCCCATCCGGCATCATCCAGGCGCCGTTGGTGACGGCGCCGACGCCGACCGCGCCGCCACGCCCGAGCGCAGGCCTGGTCGAGGACGACCGCGACGTTCTACAGCCCGACACCCGCCACATCCTGGTGATCGAAGACGACCTGCGCTTCGCCGCCATCCTGCGCGACCTGGTGCACGAGATGCACTTCCAGTGCGTGGTCACCAACAGTGCCGGCGAAGGCCTGCATGCCGCGCAGACGCTGCGCCCCAGCGCCATCCTGCTGGACATCAACCTGCCCGACCACTCGGGCCTGGGCGTGCTCGACCAACTCAAGCGCAACCCGCTCACGCGCCACATCCCCGTGCATGTCTGCTCCGTGGCCGACTATGCGCAGGAAGCACTGGAGCTGGGCGCCATCGGCTATGCGCTCAAGCCCGTCAAGCGCGAGCAGATCATCGACGCGCTCGAACGCCTGGAGGCCAAGTTTTCGCAAAGCCTCAAGCACGTGCTGGTGGTCGAGGACGACCCGCGCCAGCTCGACAGCATCCAGCAGCTGCTGGGTTCGCAGGATGTGAGCATCACCGGCGTGGCCACCGCCGCCGAGGCTCTGTCCAAGCTGCAGGCCACCACCTTCGACTGCATGGTGATGGACCTGAGCCTGCCCGACCTGAGTGGCTACGAGCTGCTCGAGAAGATGGCCGAGCAGGAGGCCGTGTCCTTCCCGCCGGTGATCGTCTACACCGGCCGCAACCTCACGCGTGATGAAGAGCAAGGCCTGCGCCGCTTCTCGCGCTCCATCATCATCAAGGACGTGCGCTCGCCCGAACGCCTGCTCGACGAGGTCACCCTCTTCCTGCACCAGGTGGAGTCGAGCCTGCCGCCCGAGCGCCAGCGCATGCTGCGCGAGGTACGCGACCGCGAGGTGGCGCTCGATGGCCGCCGCGTGCTGGTGGTCGAGGACGATGTGCGCAACATCTTCGCGCTCTCCAGCGTGCTCGAGCCCAAGGGCATCACCGTGCAGATCGCGCGCAATGGCCGCGAGGCACTCGATGCGCTGGCCCGCGCCGGCGAGCCCGGCAGCAATGCCCGCATCGATCTGGTGCTGATGGACATCATGATGCCGGAGATGGATGGCCTGACCGCGATGCGCGAGATCCGCAAGCGCAGCGAGTGGAAGAAGCTGCCCATCATCGCGCTCACGGCCAAGGCCATGAAGAACGACCAGGACGACTGCCTGGCCGCCGGTGCCAACGACTACATCGCCAAACCACTCGACGTGGAAAAGCTGCTGTCGCTGGTGCGCGTGTGGATGCCCAAGTGAGGCCAGAAGCGAGGACGGCCCACCTATGAGCGCCCTGCCCCATGCCAAGGAGACCGACATCGAGTTCCAGCTCCTGCTCGATGCGATCTACCTCAAGTACCACTACGACTTCCGTGCCTACGCGGGCTCGTCATTGCGCCGGCGCCTGCGCACGGCCATGGAACGCTTCGGCTGCGCCACCCTGTCGCAGCTGCAGGACAAGGTGCTGCACGACCCGGCCACCTTCCCTGCCCTGCTGGATTACCTCACGGTGCAGGTCAGCGAGATGTTCCGCGACCCGAGCTACTTCCAGGCCTTGCGCGAGACGGTGGTGCCCATGCTGCGCACCTACCCTTCGCTCAAGCTCTGGGTGGCCGGCTGCAGCGCGGGCGAGGAGGTCTACTCCCTGGCCATCCTGCTCCATGAGGAAGGCCTGCTCGAGCGCAGCCTGATCTACGCCACCGACATCAATGCCCACGCGCTGCAGAAGGCCGAGGCCGGTGTCTACGAGATCGACCGCATCGCCGGCTTCACCGACAACTACCAGAAGTCGGGCGGGCGGGGTTCGCTGTCCAAGTACTACACGGCCGCCTATGGCCGCGCCGTGTTCGACAAGGCACTCAAGAAGCACATGGTCTTCTCCGACCACAGCCTGGCCACCGACAGCGTGTTCGCCGAGATGAACCTGGTGTCCTGCCGCAACGTGCTGATCTACTTCAACCGCGAACTGCAGGACCGTGCCCTGGGCCTGTTCCACGATTCGCTATGCCGCAAGGGCTTCCTGGGCCTGGGCTCCAAGGAGGCCCTGCGCTTTTCCACCTACGCCGACCACTTCGACGAGGTGGTGCGCGAAGACCGGATCTTCCAGAAGAAGGACATGCGATGAGCACGCCCGCGGCCGGCAACGCCAAGATCGATCCGCGCCGCATCGGAGCGATCGTGATCGGCGCGTCGGCAGGCGGTGTCGATGCCTTGTCGACGCTGCTGCCCGCGCTGCAGGCCCAGACCACGGTGCCCGTGCTGATCGTGCTGCACCTGCCGCGCGAAAAGCCCAGCCTGCTGGCCGACATCTTCGCGCCCAAGTGCGCCCTGCCCGTGCACGAGGCCCACGACAAGGAGCCGGTCGCGCCCGGCACCATCTACTTCGCGCCACCTGACTACCACCTGCTGGTCGACCAGGGCCCCCGCCATGTGCCGCACCTGGCCCTGTCCGTGGACGAGCCGGTGAACTTCTCGCGCCCGGCCATCGACGTGCTGTTCGAATCGGCTGCCGAGGTCTATGGCGAATGCCTGCTGGGCATCGTGCTGACCGGCGGCAACCACGATGGCGCCGCCGGGCTGGCCGCAGTGGACCAGGCCGGCGGACAGACCATCGTGCAGACGCCCGAGGACGCCCAGCTGTCCTACATGCCGGAGGCCGCGCTGGAGCGCCTCACGCCCACAGCGGTGATGTCGCTGGCGCAGATCGCCACCCTGCTCAGGTCGCTGTAGCCCCTGGCAAGCTGGAACCCCCTCGAACGAAACCATACAACACCACTCATTCAAGGGAAGGGCAAGGGGTTTACCTATCTGGTCCCGCGCGTCATGTCGGTTCAATCGACACCACACAAATATGGGATAGCCATGCACACACCCAAACCCCTCCTCCGCCGCCTCCTCGCCACCGGTGCCCTTGCATGGGGCTGCACCCTGGCCCCGAGCGCCCGGGCCATTCCGCCCGAACTCTTCGTCGCCGAAACGCTGCAGCCCATCACCATGTATGCGGGCTTCATCGCGCCGGTCACCAGCAAGGAATTCCTGACCACGCTGGGCTTCGTCTTCAACAACGTGCCCTTCTTCAACACCTACTACGGTTTGATGGAGGACTGGCTGCCCCGCGCCCGCAAGTGGTCCATCACCCCGCCGGGCCCGATCAACCCAGCCTTCCGCGTGCCGCCCGAGCACGACGACATCTACGTGCCCAATGGCTACACGCAGATCTTCGCCTTCGGCGACAGCATGTCCGACACGGGCAACCTGTTCAAGATGACCGAGGAGATGACGCAATCGGGCATGCCGATGGCGCCCAGCTACAAGGGCCGCTTCAGCAACGGCGTGGTGGCACTGGAAGTGATGGCCAACCAGTTGCGCCTGCCGATGACCAACTACAGCTTCTCCGGCGCGCAGACGGGGCACGGCAACCTGCTGCCCTTCTGGTCGTGGCAGAAGGGCACCCTGTTCCAGATCGAGGAGTTCCACAAGACGCTGTCCAAGCAGAAGATCAGCCGCAACGACCCGGATGCGCTGTACTTCGTGTGGGCCGGCCCCAATGATTTCTTCGAGGGCCTGAACATGTACTCCACGTACACCGCCAAGAATGCCTCGAACAACCTGCTCAAGGGCATCAAGATGCTGTACGACCGGGGCTCGCGGCACTTCCTGGTGCCCTTGATGCCCGACTTCAGCCTCACGCCCCAATCGGCGGAGTTCAACAAGCAGGACAAGAGCTACACCCCCGCCACACTGCGGCGCGCCAACGAGTTCAAGGCCGAGATGCTCAAGATGCTGGCCACCGCGCGCAAGCAGATGCCCGACATCGACCTGCGCACCTTCGACAGCATGACCTTCCTGCGCGTAGAAACGGCCAACGCCCAGGCGCGCGGCGTGAACGTGACGGAGGCCTGCTACAACGGCAAGCTGGTGGGCAAGGAGGTCGTCAAGACGGTGTGTGACGACCCGGACAACTACCTGTACTGGGACAAGAACCACCCCACCGATGCGGCCAGCCGCGTGCTGGGGCTGGAGTTCACCAAGGCGGCCACGGCACCCTGAGGCCATCTTGGCCACACGGCGATAGCGGCCTAGGCCCTCTGCTCAGGCCTGCGCCGCCATCTCCGAGAACACCTCGTAAGGCACGGGCTTGCCGTACAGGTAGCCCTGCACCAATTGGCAGCCCAGGCCGACCAGGTGTTCGGCCTGCTCGCGCGTCTCCACGCCTTCGGCCACCAGGTTCATCTCCAGGCTGTGGCCCAGCGACACGATGGCCTTGACCAGCTCGGCGCTGCTGCGGTCACCGGGCAGATCCTTGATGAAGGAGCGGTCGATCTTGAGCGTGTCCACGGGGAAGCGCGTCAGGTAGCTCAGCGCGGAGTAGCCGGTGCCGAAATCATCGAGCGCGATGCTGACGCCCTGCGCCGCGATGTCCTGCAGCACGGACAGGATCTCGTCGCGGCCATCGAGCAGCAGGCTCTCGGTGATCTCCAGCTCCAGCCACTCCGGGCGGCATCCCGTGCTGCGCAGTGCCTCGTAGACCGTGGTGGAGAACGGCACGCTGGTGAATTGCCGGGCCGACAGGTTCACCGCGATCTTCAAAGGCGATGTGCGCCCGGCGTTCCATGCCGCGGCGGCTGCACAAGCGCTGCGCAAGGCCCATGCGCCCATGGGCACGATCAGGCCGGTGTCCTCCGCCATGGAGATGAAGCTCAGCGGCGGCACCAGACCACGCACCGGATGGTGCCAGCGCATCAGGGCCTCGGCCCCCACCAGTGCGCCGGTGGCCAAGTCGAACTTGGGCTGATAGTGCAGCGCCAGCTCATCGCCTTCGATGGCCTTGCGCAGTTCGCTCTCCAGCGTCAGGCGTTCGGCGGCCTGGCGTGTGAGCTCCTTCGAGTAGAAGCGGAAGTTGTTGCGCCCCTGTGATTTGGCGTGGTACAGGGCCGCATCGGCGTGCTGCATCAGTTGCACGGCATCCTGCGCATCAGCCGGGTAGAAGGCGCCACCCACGCTGGCCGTGACGAACACCTCCTGCCCACCGATCTGAAAGGGCTGCGCAAAGGCGCCCAGCACCTTCTGCGCGATCGAGCCCATGTCGGTGGCATGGCGCACCTCGGGCAGCAGCACCGCAAACTCGTCACCGCCCAGGCGAGCCACGGTGTCGTATTCGCGCATGACCTGCTGCAGGCGTTGCGCGGCCTGCTGCAGCAAGGCATCGCCCGCGGTGTGCCCCAGCGAATCGTTGATGTCCTTGAAGCGGTCCAGATCCAGCATCAAGAGGCCCAGTTGCTGGCCGTGCCATGAGGCGTCCGTCAGCGCGTGGTTCAGCCGGTCGACGAACAGGGCGCGGTTGGGCAGCCCCGTCACCGTGTCGAAGAAGGACAGCGAGTGCAGCTGGCGGCGGTAGGACTTGAGCTCGCTGATGTCCTGCAGCGTGGCCAGCAGGCGGCGGGGCTTGCCATCGGGCGCGTAGTCGATCTTGACCAGGGAGTGGAACTCGCGCACGTTGCCTTCGTCATCGCTCTTGCGCACCTCGTAGCGCAGCGAGGTCTGGCCCTTGGCGAAGGCTTCCATGTAGAGCTTTTCCACCCACTCGCGCTGGTCTTCGGGCAGCAGGCCCAGCAGGCCACGCTCGTCGGCGCGCCAGGAAGGCGGCAGCCCCCACATGGCCACGGCCTGGTCGGAGAGCATCGCGCGGCGCTGCTCGAAATCCCACTCCCAGTAGCCGAACTGGGCAATGCGCTGGGCCTCTTCCAGGCGGGCCTCGCTGTCCGACAGGGCCTGCACCATCGCATCGTGGCTGGTGATGTCCTGGATGGCGACCACGCAGCACACCACGGTGCCATCGGCATCACGCTCGAACAAGGCATTGCCGCCCATGCGGCGGCGGCCCTCCGGCAAACAGACACTGAACTCGGCCATCGTATGGCGCTGGCCGGTGTCGGCCATCTGCTGCCAGTAGGTCTGCAGGCCGGGGCGCTCCTGGGAGTCGAGCAGGCCCAGCAGTTCGCTGAACGGCACCAGCTCAGGCAGCGCCAGCAGCGTCTGGGCCAGGGCACTGAGCCGCACCTTGTCATGGCCTTGCCGCCAGGTCAGCACACCGATCTGGTTGAGGTTCTCGACCGCTTCGAGTTGCAGGGCCGTGAGCGACGCATCGCCATGGTCCGTGCATGAACAGGCTTGCGCCCCTTGGTGATGCTGATCGTGGTACTGCACCGGCATGCGTCAGGCCCTCACCGGGCCGAATGCAGGGCGCATTCGCTCATGACATGCCGATAGACACCGGTCGCAGGGCCGATGGGTGGCGGATGCCGCGCCGCGCTCATCCGTGACAAATGCCGCGCAACCTTCAAGGCTGTCTGGGTACATGGGTCTGTCTGTCTCCGACACGGGGGCGCCCGACGCAGGTCCCCCACACCCTTATCGACATGTTGCGGCGCACGCTGTACCAGGGGAAACCCAAGCTCCAGGCGGGGCCGGCGGGCGCGGTGTAGGATCGCCCATCGCCAGCCGCTTCGCCACTCCGCGCAACGGCCAGCCTTGCACACCATCTTGCCTGCGGCTCGCCGCGCTCACACCATGTCCATCACCCAACGCCTGACCGACCTCGGCATCACCCTGCCCCCCGTGGCCACGCCCGCCGCCGCCTACCTGCCCTTCATGCGTACAGGCAACCTGGTGTTCCTCTCCGGGCACATCGCCAAGAAGGACGGCAAGGTCTGGGTGGGCCAACTGGGCAAGGACATCGCCACCGCCGAAGGCCAGCAGGCCGCCCGCGCCGTGGCCATCGACCTGCTGGGCACGCTCAACGCGGCCGTGGGCGATCTGGACAAGGTGGTGCGCATCGTCAAGGTCATGAGCCTGGTCAACAGCACGCCCGACTACACCGAGCAGCACCTGGTCACCAACGGCTGCTCCGAGCTGCTGGCCGAGGTCTTCGGCGATGCCGGCCGCCATGCCCGCAGCGCCTTCGGCGTGGCCCAGATTCCGCTGGGCGCCTGCGTCGAGATCGAACTGATCGCCGAAGTGCGCGACTGAGGCCGCCATGACAGCGCAGTCCCCTTCCCGCAAGGTGCTGGCCCTGCTGGGCCTGGTGTGTGCCGCCGCCGTGGGCGCTGCACTGGTGTCGCAACACCAGTTCGGCATGGAACCCTGCCCCTGGTGCATCCTGCAGCGCCTGCTGTTCATCGTGATCGCCGTGGTGTGCCTGGTGGCCGCCGCCCTGCCCTCGGCACCGGTGCGCCGCGCCCTGGCCGTGCTGGCCGTGCCCGTGGCCGCCTCTGGCGTGGCCGCGGCGCTGTGGCAGCACTTCGTGGCCGCCAAGAGCACCTCGTGCGCGCTCACGCTGGCCGACCGCATCGTGGGCGGCCTGGGCCTGGACACCCGCTGGCCCGAGGTCTTCGAGGTGCGCGCTTCCTGCGCCGATGCCGCCACGACCATGGTGGGCGTGCCCTACGAGTTCTGGAGCCTGGCCCTGTTCGCCCTGGTCGGCGTGCTGGCCCTGGCCTGCGCGCTGTCACGCCGTCAGCGTCTGGCCTGAGCCGGCTGCGCTCGTCCACGCCCCACTCACCCGCCGCGCACCGTCCGCGGCCGTCAACATGCTGGACGTCGATCCTCACTACCCCACCGCCCTGATCGACTTCCCCGATCAGGCGGGCACGCGCCGGCGCATGGCGTTTCACCGCCCGACGCGCTGGCTGGTGGCGCATGACCCCAAGCAGGTACCGGCCCTGCTGGACGAAGCCCACCGCGCTGCGAAAGACGGCGCCTGGTGCGTGGGCTGGGTGGCCTACGAGGCTGCACCGGGGCTGGATGCGCACCTGCCCGTCAAGGCCTTGCCACCAGGCACGCCGTACGCCGCATGGGCCGTGTTCACCGAGGCGCAAGCCTGGCCTGTGGACAGTGGTGACACAGCGCCCGATGTGAATGACGGCTGGCACGCCGGCTCCTGGGATGCTGCCTTGAGCGATGCCCGCCTGCACCAGCAGGTCGAACAGATCCGCGAGTTGATCCGTAATGGCGAGGTCTACCAGATCAACCTGACCGCACCGCTGCGCACGGCGTTCGAGCCAGAGGACAGCGCAGCGCCCACCCCGGCCCTGCACGCCTACTTCCAGGCGCTGCAGCGCAGCCAGCCCGGCGGTTACGGCCTGATGCTCGATGGCCGCGCCGTGGCGCGCCAGCCCGGCGCCGTGCTCAGCGTCTCGCCGGAGCTGTTCTTCGACTGGGATGGTGATCTGCTCACCACCCGGCCCATGAAGGGCACCGCCCCACGCGCAGCCGAGCTCGAGCAAGACCAGCGCGCCGCCGACCACCTGCGCACCAGCCCCAAGGAGCGGGCTGAGAACCTGATGATCGTGGACCTGCTGCGCAACGACCTGTCCCGCGTGGCCCAGATGGGCAGCGTGGCCGTGCCGGCGCTGTTCGAGGTGCAGGCCCTGCCCACTGTGTGGCAGATGACGTCCACCGTTACCGCGCGCACACGCCCCGCCCTGCGCCTGAGCGAGGTCTTCGCCGCCCTGTTTCCCTGTGGATCCGTCACCGGTGCGCCCAAGCGCCAGGCCATGCACCACATCGCGCGCATGGAAGGCGCGCCACGCGGGGTGTATTGCGGCGCCTCCGGCGTGATGGCGCCAGGCGGCCGTGTCACCGTCAACGTGCCCATCCGCACCGTGGCCGTGCACACCCCGCCGCCCACCGCGCCCTGGACACTGCACTGCGGCATCGGCAGTGGCATCACGCTCGACGCCACCCCTGAAGGCGAAGCACAGGAGTGGCAGGCCAAGCAGGCCTTCCTGCGCCGGGCTGATCAGCCTTTCGATCTGCTCGAATCCCTGCGCCTGCAAGACAGCCACATCCCGCGCCTGGACGGCCACCTGGCCCGCCTGGCCCGCTCCGCGCGCCATTTCAATCACCGCTGGGATGAGAGCGTGAAAGCCGCATGTATCGACGCGCTGCAGGCGCTGGCCCACGCGCATCCGCAAGGGATCTTCAAGCTGCGATTGCTGCTGGACGCCAGGGGCCGGCCGCGCGCTGAGGCCGCGCCACTGCCCGATGCGCCGCCGGGGCCACGCCCGGTCGTGCTGGCGCAGCGTCCGATCCCCCGGGCTGAGCGCGACGAGTTCATCCGCCACAAGACCACACAGCGGGCGGCCTACGCCCCGTTTGCCCCACCTATCGACATCTTCGACACCCTGCTGCACAACGAGCGCGGTGAGCTGACCGAGTTCACCATCGGCAACCTGGCCCTGCAGATCGACGGCCAATGGGTCACCCCGCCACTATCAAGTGGCCTGCTGCCTGGCGTGATGCGTGAAGCCCTGCTGGCCGAAGGCCGGTTGCAGGAGCGCGTGCTGACATTGCATGACCTGCCGAGTGCGCAAGGCATGGCCTTGATCAACAGTGTGCGTGGCTGGGTCGAGGTCGTGTTGAGTCCCAGATTGTGATGCTGGTGCTCAACATGGCAGAGCCCGAGGCTGGGTTTCCTGCCGACACGGCACCGCACGGCCCCGATCTTTGGCAGACTGACGCCCTCTCCCCGTTCCACTCCCCCTAAAAGATCCCCATGCGCCTGCTGCACACCATGCTGCGCGTTGGCAACCTCCAGCGCTCCATCGATTTCTACACCCAGGCCCTGGGCATGACGCTGCTGCGCACCGTCGACCGACCCGAGCAGCAGTACACGCTGGCCTACCTGGGCTACGGCCCCAATCCCGAGCACGCCGAGCTGGAGTTCACCTACAACTACGGCACCGAGAAGTACGAGCTGGGCAATGCCTACGGCCACATCGCGCTCGGCATGGACGACATCGCCGCCGCCTGCGACAAGGTGCGTACGCTCACGGCCACCCTGGGCGGCAGCATTTCGCGCGAGCCCGGCCCGGTCAAGGGCGGCAACACCATCATCGCTTTCGTCACGGATCCCGATGGGTACAAGGTCGAGCTGATCCAGCACGGATCGCCGATCTGACGCTCGCACACGCGCCTACACAAAACGCCTGCAACAGGCGCCCACAAAAAAGCCGCCCTTCACGAGGCGGCTTTTTTTCATGCGGGCCAGCGAAAGAGGCCCTCGTGGCTCACGCATCGGCTGGATGCGTGGCCTTGGCCTCCGCCACTCACTCCGGCCGTTGCGCCGCGATCTTCGGCGTGCTCACCGACACATCGCCGCACTGGGCACGATGCCGCAGCGCATGGTCGATCAGCACCAGCGCCAGCATGGCCTCGGCGATCGGCGTGGCGCGGATGCCCACGCAGGGGTCATGGCGGCCGAAGGTCTCGACTGTGGCCGGGTTGCCGTCCAGGTCGATGGATGGGCGCGGCGTGCGGATCGAGCTGGTCGGCTTGATCGCGATCGACACGCGGATGTCCTGCCCGGTGGAGATGCCACCCAGCACGCCACCCGCGTGGTTGGACATGAAGCCCTCGGGCGTCAGGCCATCGCCGTGCTCGCTGCCCTTTTGCGTGACGCAGCCGAAGCCCGCGCCGATCTCCACGCCCTTGACAGCGTTGATGCCCATCATCGCGTAGGCGATGTCGGCGTCCAGCTTGTCGAACAGAGGCTCGCCCAGGCCCACCGGCATGCCGCTGGCCTCCACATACAGGCGCGCCCCACACGAATCACCTTCCTTGCGAAGATCGTCCATGTAGGCCTCAAGTGCCTCGATCTGGCTGGCATTGGGCGCGAAAAACGGGTTCTGAGGCACATGCTCCCAGCCCTCGAAGGCGATGGGCACATTGCCCAGCTGCGTCATGCAGGCGCGGATGGCGACACCGTGATGTTCCTTCAGCCACTTCTTGGCCACGGCACCGGCCGCCACCATGGGCGCCGTCAGGCGGGCCGACGAGCGGCCACCACCACGCGGATCACGGATGCCGTACTTGTGCCAGTAGGTGTAATCAGCGTGGCCGGGGCGGAAGGTCTGCAGGATGTTGCCGTAGTCCTTGCTGCGCTGGTCGGTGTTGCGGATCAGCAGGGCGATGGGCGCGCCCGTGGTCTTGCCCTCGTAGACGCCGGAGAGGATCTCGACGGCATCGGGCTCGTTTCGCTGGGTGACATGGCGCGAGGTGCCGGGGCGGCGGCGGTCCAGGTCGTGCTGGATGTCGGCCTCGGTCAGTTCCAGGCCGGGCGGGCAGCCGTCGATCACGCAGCCGATGGCCGGGCCATGCGATTCGCCGAAGTTGGAGACGGTGAACAGGTGTCCGAAGGTGCTGCCGGCCATGGAGAGGTCTGGAATGCGTGGGGGAAACCGTTATTGTCCCCCAAGACAAAACCCGGCGCCAAGGCCGGGTCTGGGGGGCTGCGCACAAGAACCGTGCACACGCAACGCACCGGCCGCAAAGCCGGGCGCCAAGGTGATATCAGATGTGGCTCAGAGCAACGCCTGGCGCTCGCCGGCGTTCTCTTCCACCGGCCAGTCGCGGATGTAGGCCTTGAGCATCCGGTTCTCGAAATCCTGCCCGTCGACCACGGCCTTGGCCACGTCGTAGAAGGAGATCACGCCCGCCAGCGTCTTGTTGGTCAGCACGGGCATGTAGCGGGCATGGCGGTTGAGCATCATGCGGCGCACTTCGTCGATCTCGGTTTCGGGGGTGCAGGTGAGCGGGTGGTCGTCCATCACCGAGCGCACGGCCTGCGAGCCGAATGCCCCGTCGTTGCGCACCACGGCCTGGATCACTTCCCGGAAGGTGAGCATGCCCACCAGTTCACCGTGCTCCATCACCACCAGCGAGCCGATGTCGTGCTGGGCCATGGTGGTGGCGGCTTCGGACAGCGGGTCCTCAGGGCGGACGGTGAACAGCGTGTTGCCTTTGACGCGGAGGATGTCGCTGACTTTCATGGGGAAGTCTCCTTTGGGGGCAGGATCTGCGGCGCCGCGGCGGATCACGCCAACAGGCACCACGAGGTGTGGGACAACAGTGTGCCGCAAACGGCTGATGGCCGAGCGGGTCCAGCTTCGCGTTTAAAACCAATATAACGTTGATCGACAGCGAAAGCCATCGTTAAACCCGGGTTCAGCGCACCTTATTTGCTCGGTGTTTGCCCCAGGGCCAGGCTGGACGGCGCGCCCAGCGCCTCGGCCAGGGTGATGTCGTCGAAGCGCGCATGCCGCCAGAAATCCTGGCTCCAGGTGTCGGGGCCCAGCAGCAACTGGCGCACCAGGGGCGCCACCGAGGTACGGCCCGGGTTGCACAGCAGCACGAAGCGGCCGCCATCGTCCTGATCGGGCTCGTCCAGCCGCGCCACCCAGTCCAGCGCCACCAGCACCTCGATCACGGGCTCGATCTGCAGGGGGTCCGTGCGCAGCATCTGGGCCAGGCGCATGGACGAGTAACCGGCCGTATCCGTATGCTGCACATCGGCCAGCGTTTTGACCAGGGCCAGCGCCATCTGGAAGCGGTGGCCCGGTGCGTCAGGCCAGCGCTTCACGCGCGACAGCAGGCTGGGCGCATATGCCGCCACCACCGCCCCCTGCAGCACGATCAGCCAGCTCAGAAAGATCCAGATCAGGAAGATGGGCAGCGCCGCGAAGGCGCCATACACGGTGGCATAGACCGGCACGCTCGACAGGTACAGGGCCAGCACCCGTTGCGCCAGCTCCAGCCCGATCGACACGAACAGCGCGCCGGAGGCTGCATGCTCCCAGCGCACGTGCGTGTTGGGCACGTAGCGGAACAGCGCCGCGAAGCCCGCCGTCTGCAGCACGAACACGATCAGCCCCAGCAGCACGCTCACCCCCCCAGGCAACGCGCCCACCCAGCCGCGCGAGGCCGACAGCACATACGAGGTGACCGACAGGCTCGCGCCCAGCATCAGCGGGCCCAGCGTGAGCGCGGCCCAATACACCAGCACCCGTTGCGCGATGGGCCGGCGCGAGCGTACCCGCCAGATCGCGTTGAGCGTGTGGTCGATGGTCAGCATCAGGAACATGGCCGTCAGCCCCAGCGCGATCAGGCCCACGCCGCCCAACTGGCTGGCCTTGCCGGAAAAGCGTGTCAGCAGCAGCATCACCTGCTTGGCGATCACCTCGGGCACCAGGCCGCTGAGGAACTGCGTCTCCAGCGCCTTGCGAAAGCGCGCGAACACCGGAAAGGCGCTGAACAGGGCCAGCATCACCGTGAACAGCGGCACCAGCGCGATGGTGGTGGTGAAGGTCAGGCTGCCGGCGGTCACGCCCAGGCGGTCTTCCCGGAACCGCAAGCGCAGGGTGTGGAGGGTGGCCATCCAGGGCCAGTGCTGCAGCAGCACGAGAAAACGCCGGTACCAGATCATGGGGGGCTATCATGCCACCCTGCCCGCCCGCCCCGACACACCCATGGGCCCCACCATGACCGACCGCACAGCCCCCACTTCGGCCCCGAGCGCTTCCCTGGCGGACGAGCCCATGGCCGGCGTACACACGCCCGAACGCCTGCGCCACATCGGCCTGGCACGTGCCGTGACCGTGCTGCTGACCAGCGGGCTGATCGCCCTGGGCCTGGTCTGGGAGCTCTGGCTGGCCCCTCTGCCCGGCGGCACGGGCGCGCTGGCGCTCAAGGTGCTGCCGCTCACCCTGGCGATCACCGGCCTGCTGCGGCACCGGCTCTACACCTACCGCTGGCTGTCGCTGCTGGTGTGGCTGTATTTCACCGAGGGCGTGGTGCGCGCCACGGGTGATGCGGGCTGGTCGCAAGGGCTGGCCATGCTGGAGACCGCGCTGAGCGTGCTGCTTTTTGCCGCCTGTGCGGTGTATGTGCGGCTACGCCTGAAGGTGCTGCCGGCCAAGGCCAAAGGATCCAAGGCCTCCAAGCACCACGATCAGGGCAGCCGGCAGGACGTGGCCTGATCCCTGCGACACACACGACAGGCACGACACGCACGCTGCACACGAATGGCCTCACCCACCTGGCTCGATGACCTGGGCGCCCTGCTCGGCCCCGCCGGCCTGCTGCGCCCGGACCAGGGCCTGACACCTGCCGAGCGCGAGCCCTATGAGCTGGACTGGCGCCGCCGTTACCGAGGCCAGGCATTGGCCATTGCGCGGCCAGCCGACGCCACCCAGGTGCAGGCCGTTGTGCGCGCCTGCGCCGCCCAGGGCACCGCGCTGGTACCGCAAGGTGGCAACACCGGGCTGGTGGGCGGCTCGATCCCCGATGGCAGCGGGCAACAGCTGCTGCTCAACCTGGGGCGCATGCACCAGGTGCGTGCCGTGGACCCGGCCAACCTCACGCTCACCGTGGATGCCGGCTGCACGCTGGCGCAGGTGCAGCAGGCCGCGCAGGACCACGGCCTGCTCTTCCCGCTGAGCCTGGCCTCCGAAGGCAGTTGCACCCTCGGCGGCAACCTGGCCACCAATGCCGGCGGCACCCAGGTGCTGCGCTACGGCACCGCGCGCGAACTGTGCCTGGGGCTGGAGGTGGTCACGGCCAGCGGTGCCCTGTGGTCCAGCCTGTCGGGCCTGCGCAAGGACAACACCGGCTACGACCTGCGCGACCTCTTCATCGGCAGCGAAGGCACCTTGGGCGTGATCACGGCCGCCACCGTGCGCCTGTATCCGCGTCCACGCGGCCAGGCCACCGCACTGGCTGCCTGCGCCAGCCTGGAAGGCGCCGTGGCGCTGCTGGCCCGCGCCCGCAACCTGCTGGATGCCGGGCTCACGGCCTTCGAGACCATGGGCCGCCTGCCGCTGGACCTGGTCGCCAGACACCACCCCGACATCGCCCGCTGCACCGATGCCCTGCGCGAAGCCGGCACCCTGCCCCCGTGGACAGTGCTGATTGAGCACGCCAGCACCGAGTCCCCCGAGCACGCCCAGACACGCCTGCAGGCCCTGCTGGGTGAAGCGCTCGATGCTGGCGACATCACCAACGCCAGCCTGGCCACCAGCGAAACGCAACGCCGGGCCCTCTGGCATCTGCGCGAGACCATCCCATTGGCAGAACGCACAGAGGGCCTGATGGTCAAGCACGACATCGCCGTGCCCACCTCGGCCATCCCGGCATTCGTCGAGCAGGCCGGCCAGCAACTGCAGGCCCGCTGGCCCGACAGCCGCGTGGTCTGCTTCGGCCACCTGGGCGATGGCAACCTGCACTACAACGTGCAGCCGCCCACAGCGCAATCGGCTGGCGATGCCTTGCTGGCCTTTGAGCAGCAGGCCAACCAGGTGGTGTTCGATCTGGTGGACCGCTTCAAGGGCACGTCGTCGGCCGAGCATGGCATCGGGCAGTTGCGCCGCGATGAACTGGCCCGGCGCAAGCCCCCCGAGGCCATGGCGATGATGCGGGCGATCAAGCAGGCGCTGGATCCGCAGGGGCTGTTCAATCCGGGCCGGGTGCTGCCGCACACAGACACCGCGCCGATGCGGGTTATCGAAGCGCCGAAGCGCTGAGAGTCATCGAATCCCACGGCTACATCCCTCACGTCGTTGACCGAAGGCAGGAGGCCAATGCGAAACGGCGCCAACCCGGCAAGAAGGCACGTCGTTGGGTTGTCGAGGTCGGCCACAGTTGGTTCAATCGATTCCGCAAACTGTTGGTGCGCTACGAGAAGTTCGAGCGCAGCTTCATGGCCTTGAACCATCTCGCCGCCTCGATCATCGCGTTCAGGAAAGTGCCCCTCGCGATCAACATTATTTACGGATAAATTCTCAGAACGACGCGTGAATGGCTGGCGATGGCCATCTCGCTCAACATGATCCGAGCAGATCACGATGACCGGCATCGGCTGCCACAAAGCCTGAGCCTCCCGCTCAGATGCGGGGGAATATTGGCGAAGTCGTGGGAACTTCGGGATGTGCCAAGACAGCAGTGCCTTGGCGAAGGGCATCAGCCTGGCACGTCCTGCCAGTCCAGTGGCCACGCACCTGCGCGCCACTGACGCAACCACATCATGCCGACGATGGTCTTGGCATCGGTCAGCTTGCCTTGCTGCATCCAGGCCTCGAGTTCATCCTGCGTGGCCGCGAAGACGTCGAGGAACTCGCCATCGTCCAGATGGCGTTCGGTCAGGGTCAGGTCCTGGGCGAACCAGACCTCGATGAACTCGGTGGCATAGCCGATCACCGGGTGCATCACACCGGCGCGGGCCCAGCGACGGCCCACATAGCCGGTCTCTTCGAGCAGCTCCCGCCGCGCGCAGGCCAGAGCGCCTTCGCCGGCATCCAGCTTGCCGGCCGGGAACTCGATCATCGTCATGCCCACGGGATAGCGGAACTGGCGTTCCATCACCAGGCGCCCATCGGGCAGGATGGGCACGACCATCACGGCGCCCGGGTGCACCACGTATTCGCGCGTGGCCTCACGGCCATCGGGCAACTGAACGCGGTCACGGCGCCATTGCAGGAACTTGCCCTGCTCGATCAGTTCGGCCTGCACCAGCGTCTCGCGCAGATGGCGGTCGTCGTCGTTAGGCTCCGGGGACTGTCGAGAGGCCTCGCTCATCGGCGAGCCCCACGGCGCAGGTAGCGCCACACGAAGCCCGGGAAGGCCAGCGTCAGAAAGACACAGCCCCAGATAGCGTAGAACTCCCAGCGCTGCGGCGCTGCCTGGCCCACATGGCTTTCAAGCGCACGGCCCAGCACGGCCACCAGCACGGCATAGACCAACAACTCCAGCACATGCCAGAAGGTAGGCTTGGGCTGGCGCGACGGCCCGACCAGGAACAGGCGCTGGTTCACGAACGGCAGGTTGGCGGCCACCAGGGCCACCACCAGCACGCTGATCACCGCCCAGGCGGGCACCAGGCCGTTCATGCCGGTTTCACTGTTTTCACTGCACCGCGGCGGTCAGCCCGCCAGCGATTGCGTGATCACGCGGGCGCACAGGGCCATCAGGCCACCGGGCAGGATGCCGAGCACCAGCACCGCAGCGGCATTGGCCGACAGCAGCGCACGTGCCTCGCCACCCGCAACCACCGGGGTGGTGTCGGTGGGCTCATCGAAGTACATGACCTTGACGACGCGCAGGTAGTAGTAGGCACCGACCAGCGACAGCAGCACGGCGATGACGGACAGCTGGATCAGCCAGGTCGAGTTGGTCGTGATCAGCGATTGCAGCACGGCCAGCTTGGCGTAAAAGCCCACCGTCGGCGGGATGCCAGCCAGCGAGAACATGAACACCGCCATCACAGCCGCCAGCAGCGGGCTGCGCTTGGCCAGGCCGGCCAGGTCGGACACCTGCTCGGATTCGAAGCCGGGACGCGACAGCAGCATGACCAGGCCGAAGGTGCCCAGCGTGGTCAGCACATAGGTGATCACGTAGAACAGCGACGAGCCATAGCCGTTGCCGGCAGACACGGTATTGCCGGCCACCACGCTGGGCACGAAGCCCAGCAGCATGAAGCCCAGCTGCGCGATACCGGAATAGGCCAGCAGGCGCTTGAGGTTGGTCTGCGCGATGGCGGCCAGGTTGCCCACCACCATCGAGCACACGGCCAGCACCGTCAGCATCTGCTGCCAGTCGGTCGCGGTGTTGATCAGGCCTTCGACCAGCAGACGCACGGTGATCGCGAAGGCGGCCAGCTTGGGCGCACCAGCCACCATCAGCGTGACGGCCGTGGGCGCGCCCTGGTACACGTCAGGCACCCACATGTGGAAAGGCACCACACCCAGCTTGAAGGCCAGACCAGCCACGATGAACACCAGGCCGAAGGTCAGCACCTGCTTGTTGATCTGGCCGGTCAGCGTGGCCTTGTAGACCTCGTTGATGTCCAGGGAGCCGGTGGCACCGTACATCATCGACAGGCCGTAGAGCAGGAAGCCCGAAGCCAGCGCGCCAAGCACGAAGTACTTCATGGCGGCTTCGGTCGATGCGGCATGGTCGCGGCGCAATGCCACCAGGGCATACAGCGACAGCGACATCAACTCCAGGCCCAGATAGATGACCAGGAAGTTGTTGCCGGCGATCATGATCGAGATGCCCAGCAGCGAGAACAGGCTCAGGGTGAAGAGCTCACCCTTGAGGATGTCCCGGTCACCGGCATAGACCTGCGCATAGACCAGACCGCCCATCACGGCCAGCGTGGCGCACAGGGCCAGCAGGTGGCCCATGGCGTCGATCACGAGCATGCCCTGCATGGCGTAGCCCGAGGTCGGGTTGTCCAGATACCCGATGTGCAGGCCGGCCACGCAGGCCAGGGTCAGCATGGTCAGCAGGTAGGTGGGACGGCGGCGGGGGGATGTGACGAACAGATCCACCAGGGCGATGACGCAGGTCATTGCCAGCAGGAAGATCTCGGGCGCCACCGCGAGCCAGTTCATGTTGTTCATTTGGTGTGAACCTTCGTCGTCAATTCAGCTTGCTTTGCGACACGTGCTTGATCAGCTCGGTCACCGAGACGTGCATCACGTCCGTGAAGGGCTTGGGCTGGATGCCCATCCACAGCACGGCGGCCGCCAGGATGGCCATGATCAGGAACTCGCGCGCGTTCAGGTCGGTCAGGCCGCGCACGTTGTCGTTGGTCACGTCGCCGAAGTACACGCGCTTGTACATCCACAGCGTGTAGGCGGCGCCCAGGATCAGGGCGGTGGCCGCCAGCAGGCCAATGAAGAAGTTGTACTGCACGGCGCCCAGGATCACCATCCACTCGCCCACGAAGCCGGCGGTACCGGGCAGGCCGCAGTTGGCCATGGCGAAGAACAGCGCGAAGGCGGCGAACTTGGGCATGGTGTTGACCACGCCGCCGTAGGCGGAGATCTCACGCGAGTGCACGCGGTCGTACAGCACGCCGATGGCCAGGAACATCGCGCCCGACACGAAGCCGTGGGCGATCATCTGCACCAGGCCGCCAGCGATGCCCAGCTCGTTGAAGATGAAGAAACCCAGGGTCACGAAACCCATGTGCGCGATGGACGAGTACGCCACCAGCTTCTTCATGTCCTGCTGGACCATGGCCACCAGGCCGATGTAGATCACCGCGATCAGCGACAGCGTGATCACCGCCGGCGCGAACTGGTGGGCCGCATCGGGCACGATGGGCAGCACGAAGCGCAGGAAACCGTAGCAACCCAGCTTCAGCATGATGGCCGCCAGCACGACGGAGCCGCCGGTGGGCGCTTCCACGTGGGCATCGGGCAGCCAGGTGTGCACCGGCCACATCGGCACCTTCACGGCGAAGGCCGCGAAGAAGGCGCCGAACAGCAGGGCCTGCGGCGTGGCGGGCAGCGGCAGCTTGTGCCAGTCGGTGATCTGGAACGACCCGCCCGACTTGTAGTACAGGAAGATCAGCGCGACCAGCATCAGCAGCGAGCCGAGCAGCGTGTACAGGAAGAACTTGAAGGCCGCGTACACGCGACGGGGTCCACCCCACACACCGATGATGATGTACATCGGGATCAGCGTGGCCTCGAAGAACACGTAGAACAGCATGCCGTCCAGCGCCGAGAACACGCCGACCATCAGGCCCGAGAGGATCAGGAAGGCACCGTAGTACTGGTGCGGACGGTCTTCGATGACCTCCCAGCCGGCCAGCACCACGATGATCGTGATGAAGGCCGTGAGCGGCACGAACCACATGGAGATGCCGTCCACGCCCAGGTGGTAGAACACATTGAAGCGTTCGATCCAGGCGGCCTTCTCGACGAACTGCATCGCGGCGGTCGTCTCGTCGAAGCTGGTCATCAGGGGGATGGTGACCAGGAAACCGGCGATGGCGCCGACCAGGGCGATCCAGCGGGTGGCCTTGGCGTTGTCCTGCCGGCCAGCGACCAGCAGCAGCAGGCCGAAGGCCACCGGCACCCAGATGGACAGGGAAAGGATGTTGCTCATTGTTTGCATATGCCGGCCCCGTGCTCAGTGCTGCCAGAACACGAACCAGGTCATGAGGGCGAAGACCCCCAGGATCATGACCAGCGCGTAGTGATAGAGGTAACCCGTCTGGAACAGGCGGACCAGCGAGGCGGTCAGGCCGACCAGCTTGGCCGAGCCGTTGACCAGCAGGCCGTCGATCAGCGTCTGGTCACCCACCTTCCACAGGCCTTGACCCAGCAGGCGAGCGCCACGGGCGATCACGTTCTCGTTGAACCAGTCCAGGTAGTACTTGTTCTCGCCGATCACGATCAGCGGGCGCAGCACGCGGGCGAAGAACGCCGGCACCTGCGGGAACACCATGTAGAACAGGTAGGCACAGACCACACCGGACAGCGCCAGCCAGAACGGTGCCGTCGACAGGCCGTGGATCGCCATGGCGGTGGCGCCATGGAAATGCTCGGCCAGCTCGGCCATGGCCGGGTGACGTGCCGCGTCCACGAAGATGGCGTCCTTGAAGAAGTCGCCATACAGCATAGGCTGGATCGCCAGGAAGCCGATCACCACCGAGGGGATCGCCAGCAGCAGCAGCGGTGCCGTCACCACCCAGGGCGACTCGTGCGGCGTGTGCGCGTGGTCGTCATGGCCGTGGCCATGATCACCGTGGGCATCGGCGTGCTCGTCGTGGTGGTCATGCTCGCCCGGGAAGGGCTTGTGGTGGAAGTGCTCCTTGCCGTGGAAGACCAGGAAGTACATCCGGAAGCTGTAGAACGCCGTGATGAACACGCCGGCCAGCACCGCGAAGTTGGCGAACCCGGCCGCCGGCAGCGTGCTTACGTGCACGGCTTCGATGATCGAGTCCTTGGAGTAGAAGCCCGCGAAGAACGGCGTGCCGATCAGGGCCAGCGAGCCCAGCAGCGACGTGATCCACGTGATCTTCATGTACTTCCACAGGCCGCCCATGTTGCGGATGTCCTGGTCGTGGTGCATGCCGATGATGACCGAGCCCGCGCCGAGGAACAGCAGCGCCTTGAAGAAGGCGTGCGTCATCAGGTGGAACACGGCCACGTTGTAGGCCGAGACGCCCAGGGCGACGGTCATGTAGCCCAGCTGCGACAGCGTGGAGTAGGCCACCACGCGCTTGATGTCGTTCTGGATGATGCCCAGGAAGCCCATGAACAGCGCCGTGATCGAGCCGATCACCAGGATGAAGTTCAGCGCCGCGTCGGACAGCTCGAACAGCGGCGACATGCGCGTGACCATGAAGATGCCGGCCGTCACCATGGTGGCGGCGTGGATCAGCGCGGAAATGGGCGTGGGGCCTTCCATCGAATCGGGCAGCCACACGTGCAGCGGGAACTGAGCCGACTTGCCCATCGCGCCGATGAACAGGCACACGCAGATCACGGTGATCAGTTGCCAGTCGGTGGCGGGCAGGGTCTGACCGGTCAGCGTATTGGCCTTGGCGAACAGCTCGGTGTAGTTCAGCGTGCCCGTGTAGGCCAGCAGCAGGCCGATGCCCAGGATGAAGCCGAAGTCACCCACGCGGTTGACCAGGAAGGCCTTCATGTTGGCGAAGGTGGCCGTGGGCTTCTTGAACCAGAAGCCGATCAGCAGGTAGGACACCAGGCCCACCGCTTCCCAGCCGAAGAACAGCTGCAGCAGGTTGTTGCTCATCACGAGCATCAACATCGAGAAGGTGAACAGCGAGATGTACGAGAAGAAGCGCTGATAGCCGTCGTCCTCTTCCATGTAGCCGATGGTGTAGATGTGCACCATCAGCGACACGAAGGTCACCACGCACATCATCATCGCCGTGAGGCCGTCGACCATGAAGCCGACTTCCATCTTCAAGGTGCCCAGCGTCATCCATTCGTAGACGGTGGCGTTGAAGCGGGCACCGCCCACCACGTCCTTGAGCACCATCGCCGAGATGATGAAGGACACCAGCACCCCCAGGATGGTGATGACATGCGCGCCGCGCCGGCCGATCACCTTGCCGAACAGACCGGCGGCGATGGCGCCGACCAGCGGGGCCAGGGGCACCGCCAGCAGCGAGTTGACAGAAAGTTCTGACATTGTTGTATCTCTCCTAGCGTCGGCCGGTCAGCCCTTGAGCGTGTCGAGTTCGTCCACGTTGATCGACGAGCGATTGCGGAACAGCACGACGAGGATGGCCAGACCGATGGCCGATTCAGCAGCCGCGACGGTCAGGATGAAGAACACGAAGACCTGCCCTGCCATGTCGCCCAGGTAGTGCGAGAAGGCCACGAAGTTCAGGTTGACGGCCAGCAGCATCAGCTCGATGGCCATCAGCAGCACGATCAGGTTCTTGCGGTTCAGGAAGATCCCGATCACCGACAGCGAGAACAGGATGGCGCCGAGCGACAGGTAGTGTCCGAGGGTGATGCCGGTCATGCCTGGCCTCCTTGGGTGGGTGCCGTAGGGGCGGCATCGGCAGCGGCGGGCGGTGCCGAGGGCTGCTCGATCACCGGCGCCATCTTCACGATGCGCAGGCGGTCGGCCTTCTTGGCGCGGACCTGTTCGGCCGGGTTCTGGCCCTTGGCGTCCTTGCGGGCGCGGTGCGTGAGGGCAATGGCGGCGATGATGGCCACCAGCAGGATCACGGCCGCCACCTGCACCGGGAACAGGTAGTTGGTGTACAGGTCGATGCCCAGGGCCTTGGTGTTGGCCACCTTGGCCACTTCAGGCGCGAACGGGGCCGCTTCCTTGACGTCGAAGCCGCGCACCAGCACGAAGGCCATCTCGACGGCGATGATCGCGCCGATGATGCCCGCCACCGGGAAGTGCTTCCAGAAGTTGCGCCGCAGCGAGTCCATGTTGATGTCGAGCATCATCACGACGAAGAGGAAGAGCACCATCACCGCGCCCACATAAACCAGCACCAGGGTGATGGCCAGGAACTCGGCTTGCAGCAGCATCCACACGCACGAGGCGTTGAAGAAGGCCAGCACCAGGTGCAGCGCCGCACTCACGGGGCTCTTGGCGGTGATGACGCGGAAAGCCGCGTACACCAGCACCAGCGAGAAGATGTAGAAAAGCAGGGTCGTTGTTTGCATGGGGTGTCGGATCAGCGGTATTTCGCGTCCGCCTCCTTCGTGGCAGCGATGTCCTTCTCGTAGCGGTCGCCCACGGCCAGGAGCATGTCCTTGGTGAAGTACAGGTCGCCGCGCTTTTCGCCGTGGTATTCGAAGATGTGCGTCTCGACGATGGAATCGACGGGGCAGCTCTCTTCGCAGAAACCGCAGAAGATGCACTTGGTCAGGTCGATGTCGTAGCGCGTGGTGCGGCGGGTGCCGTCGTCACGCACGTCGGATTCGATCGTGATGGCCATGGCCGGGCAGACGGCTTCGCACAGCTTGCAGGCGATGCAGCGCTCTTCGCCGTTGTCATAGCGGCGCAGGGCGTGCAGGCCACGGAAGCGCGGCGACAGCGGCGTCTTTTCTTCCGGGAACTGGATGGTGATGTTCTTGGACAGGAAGTGCTTGCCCGTCACGCCGAATCCCTTGAGGAAGTCGACCAGCAGGAAGCTCGAGAAGAAATCCTTGAAGGACGCCAATGCGGTTGTCATGGTGAGTCCCTTCCTTATTTCCAGATGTTCCAGGGCGACTGGATCCACAGGCCCACGACCACCAGCCACACCAGGGTGACGGGGATGAAGATCTTCCAGCCCAGACGCATGATCTGGTCATAACGGAAGCGCGGGAACGAGGCGCGCACCCACAGGAACAGGGTCACGACCACAAACGTCTTGCCGAACAGCCACACCCAGTTCCAGAACCAGATCGAGCTGTCGATCCAGCCCGGTGTTTCCATGCCGAAGGCGCTGAAGGACACCGGCGCGGCCCAGCCACCCAGGAACATCAGCACGGCCAGGGCCGACACCAGGATCATGTTGGCGTACTCGGCCAGGAAGAACATGGCGAAGGCCATGCCCGAGTACTCGACCATGTGGCCGGCCACGATTTCCGATTCGCCTTCGACCACGTCGAAGGGGTGGCGGTTGGTTTCGGCCAGGCCCGAGATGAAGTACACCACGGCGATCGGCAGCAGCGGCAGCCAGTTCCACGAAAGGATGTTCACGCCCATGCTGGCGAACATGCCGGTGTTCTGGCTGACCACGATGTCGGTCATGTTCAGCGAGCCGACCGTCATCAGCACCACCACGAAGCAGAAGCCCATGGCGATTTCGTAGGACACCATCTGGGCCGACGCGCGCAGCGCGCCCAGGAAGGCGTACTTCGAGTTGGAGGCCCAGCCGGCGATGATCACGCCATAGACTTCCAGCGAGGTGATGGCCATCAGGAACAGCAGGCCGGCGTTGACATTGGCCAGCGCGGCATCCGGGCCCATGGGGATCACGGCCCAGGCAGCCAGGGCCGGCATGATCGTCATGATCGGGCCCAGGAAGAACAGGCCCTTGTGCGAGGCCGTCGGCACGATGATCTCCTTGAAGATCAGCTTGACGGCATCGGCGATGGGCTGCAGCAGGCCGGCGGGGCCCGTGCGGTTCGGGCCCGGGCGGATCTGCGACCAGCCGATGGCCTTGCGCTCCCACAGGGTCAGGTAGGCCACACAGCCCAGCAGGGGCAGCATCAGCGCCACGATCTTGATCAGCGACCAGATCACGGGCCAGGCAGCGCCCAGGTTGGCGGCGCCGGCGTTGTAGAGGGTGTCAATCATGGTGTCCTATCCCCCTGCTTCAGGCTTTGTCGACACGCACGGTGCCGAAAGCGGCGCCCAGCGAGGCGGTCAGCGGATGTCCGGCCGGCACGCGCACCACGTTGGCGGGCAGGCTGGCATCGAGCACGGCGTTCAGCACGGCAGAGCCGCCATCCTGCGAGACCTTGACCTGGGCGCCCTGAGCACCTTCGGCCAGGCCCAGCTCAGCCCACAAGGCCTGCGGCAGGCTGGCCACCGGAGCTGCGGCATCAGCCGTGGCCTGCAGCGCGGGCGAGCGGCGCACCAGCGCGTCAGCGCTGTAGATGGGCAGCTCGGCGATGCGCTCCAGGCCGCCTGTGGAGGCGTTGACCGTGGCGGCAGCGCTGGTCTGGTTGGACAGGCGCGAAGGGATCGTCGACAGATCGCCCAGGGCCTGGCCCTTGACCTGCTCGGACGTGTCGGCGTTGAAGCCCGGCAGGTCCAGCATCGTGCCCAGCACGCGCAACACCTTCCAGCCCGGACGCGCATCGCCCAGGGGCTTGGTCACGCCATGGAAGCTCTGCACGCGGCCTTCGGCGTTGACGAAGGTGCCCGAGGTCTCGGTGAACGGGGCGATGGGCAGCAGCACATCGGCGAACTCGTTGGCGGCCGTCTTGAACGGCGACAGCGACACGACCATCTCGGCGTTGGCCAGCGCAGCGCGCGCGGCAGCCGGGTTGGCCACGTCGTACTGGGGCTCGACGCCCAGCAGCAGCACAGCCTTCAGGCCTTGGCCGCTCAGCATCTGGCCGGCGTTCAAGCCGCCAGCGCCAGGCTGTGCGCCCACCAGTTGTGCACCGACCGTGTTGGCCGATTCACCCAGGAAGCCGAAGGAGGCACCGGTCTGTGCGGCGATCCACTGCGCCAGGGCTTGCAGGCCCGACGCATTGGGATGTTGCGCGGCGGCGTTGCCCAGCAGCACGGCCTTGCTCGTGCCGTCGATCAGCGATTGCGCGATGGCCTGTGCGGCCTGCGTGGCATTGCCTTGCGCAGGTGCCGACACACCCTTGGCTTCGCCCACGGCGACGGCCACATCGGCCAGGGCCTGGGCCCAGGCGCTGGGCGCCACGGCGACGCGTTGCGCCAGCGGGATCAGCCAGTCGTCCGTCGTCGCGCCGATCGCGCTGATGGCGGCACCCTTGCGGGCGGCCTGGCGCAGGCGCGAGGCGAACAGCGGGTGGTCCTTGCGCAGGAAGGAGCCGACCACCAGGGCGGCGTCCAGCGTGGACAGGCCGGCCACGGGAAGGCCCAGCCAGCGGGCGCCCTGCCCTTGCGTGAACTCGGCGTTGCGCAGGCGGGTATCGACGTTCTCGCTGCCCAGACCACGAACCAGTTGGCCCAGCAGGTACAGCTCTTCAACGGTGCTGTGCTCGGTGGCCAGCGCGCCGATGGCGGCGGCACCGTGGTCGTTCTTGACGCCCTTGAGGCCATTGGCCACGTACTCCAGCGCCGTGGTCCAGTCGACCTCGCGCCACTGGCCACCCTGCTTGAGCATGGGCTTGGTCAGGCGCTCTTCGCTGTTGACGGCCTCGTAGCTGAAGCGATCGCGGTCAGCGATCCAGCACTCGTTGACGTCTTCGTTCTCCAGCGGCAGCACGCGCAGCACCTTGCCGTTCTTGACCTGGACGACCAGGTTGGCGCCGGTGCTGTCGTGCGGGCTGACGCTCTTGCGGCGCGACAGCTCCCACGTGCGGGCGCTGTAGCGGAAAGGCTTGCTGGTGATGGCGCCGACGGGGCAGATGTCGATCATGTTGCCCGACAGCTCGGAGTTCACCGTGTTGCCGACGAACGTGGTGATCTCGGAATGCTCACCGCGGTGGATCATGCCGAGCTCCATCTGGCCGGCGATCTCCTGGCCGAAGCGCACGCAACGGGTGCACTGGATGCAGCGGCTCATCTCTTCCATGGAGAGCAGCGGGCCGACATCCTTGCGGAACACCACGCGCTTTTCTTCCTTGTAACGCGAAGTGGAGCCGCCGTAGCCCACGGCCAGATCCTGCAGCTGGCATTCACCGCCCTGGTCGCAGATCGGGCAATCCAGCGGGTGGTTGATCAGCAGGAACTCCATCACGCCCTGCTGGGCCTTGATGGCTTTGTCGCTCTTGGTGCGCACGATCATGCCTTGCGTCACGGGCGTGGCGCAGGCGGGCATGGGCTTGGGCGCCTTCTCGATGTCCACCAGGCACATGCGGCAATTGGCGGCGATGGAGAGCTTCTTGTGATAGCAGAAATGCGGGATGTAGGTGCCGGCCTGTTCGGCGGCATGCATCACCATGCTGCCTTCGCGGCACTGGACCTTCTGTCCGTCGAGTTCGATTTCAACCATGGGTGTTTCCGCCTCAGAGGTAGGTCGGGACCGTGCAGGTCTTGTGTTCGATGTGGTGCAGGAATTCATCGCGGTAGTGCTTGATGAATGCGCGCACCGGCATGGCGGCGGCATCGCCCAGGGCGCAGATGGTGCGCCCCTGGATGTTGTCGGCCACGGAGTTCAGCAGGTCGATGTCCTCGACGCGGCCGTGGCCCGTCTCGATGCGGTCGACCATGCGCCACAGCCAGCCCGTGCCTTCGCGGCACGGCGTGCACTGGCCGCAGCTTTCGTGCATGTAGAAGTACGACAGGCGTTGCAGGCTCTTGACCATGCAGCGGGTTTCGTCCATCACGATCAGCGCGCCCGAGCCCAGCATGGAGCCGGCCTTGGCGATGGAGTCATAGTCCATCGTGCAGTCCATCATGATGTGGGCTGGCAGCACCGGCGACGACGATCCGCCAGGGATCACGGCCTTGAGCTTCTTGCCGCCACGCACACCACCGCACAGATCCAGCAGCACCGAGAACGGCGTGCCCATCGGGATCTCGTAGTTGCCGGGGCGCTCCACGTCACCGCTGACGGAGTACAGCTTGGTGCCGCCGTTGTTGGGCTTGCCCGTGTCGAGGAAGGCCAGGCCGCCGTTGCGGATGATCCAGGGCACCGCCGCGAAGGTCTCGGTGTTGTTGATGGTGGTGGGCTTGCCGTACAGGCCGAAGCTGGCCGGGAACGGCGGCTTGAAGCGGGGCTGGCCCTTCTTGCCTTCGAGCGATTCCAGCAGCGCGGTTTCTTCACCGCAGATGTAGGCGCCGAAACCATGGTGCGCGTGCAGCTGGAAGCTGAAGTTGCTGCCCAGGATGTTGTTGCCCAGCAGGCCGGCCGCACGGGCTTCTTCCAGGGCAGCTTCGAAGCGCTTGTACACCTCGAAGATTTCGCCGTGGATGTAGTTGTAGCCCACGCTGATGCCCATCGCATACGCGGCGATGGCCATGCCTTCGATCACGATGTGCGGGTTGTACATCAGGATCTCGCGGTCCTTGCATGTGCCCGGCTCACCTTCGTCGGAGTTGCACACCAGGTACTTCTGGCCCGGGAAGGCGCGGGGCATGAAGCTCCACTTCAGGCCCGTGGGGAAACCGGCGCCGCCACGGCCACGCAGGGCCGAGAGCTTCACGTCGGCGATCACCTGCTCGGGCGTCATGCCCTCGCCGCCGTCCAGGCCCAGGATCTTGCGCAGGGCCTGGTAGCCGCCGCGCGCCACGTAATCCTGCAGGCCCCAGTTGCTGCCGTTCAGGTCAGCATAGATCTGGGGTTTGATGTGGCGACCGTGGAAAACGGTCTCCTTGCCGGTCGACTGGAATTTCGAAAGGTCAAGCATGTCGGTGTGTCCTTGGCCTGGCGTTCAACGGGCCTGCGACTTGAGCGTGTCGACCAGATCGTCGATCCGCTCTTCGCTCATGAAGCTCACCATCTGCTGGTCGTTCACCAGCATCACGGGCGCGTCGGCGCAGGCACCCATGCACTCGCCGTACTGCACGGTGAACAGGCCGTCGGCCGTGGTGCCACCTGCTTCGATGCCCAGCTTGTGGCACAGGTGCTCCAGCGCCTTCTGGCCATCACGCAACTGGCACGGCAGGTTGGTGCAGACGTTGACCTTGAAACGGCCCACCGGCTGCTGGTTGTACATGTTGTAGAAGGTCGTGACCTCATGCACGGCGATGGCCGGCATGCCGATGTGGTCGGCGATCTCCTGCTCGCTCTCGGGCGAGACCCAGCCACGCTCTTCCTGGATGATGGTCAGGCAGGCCATCACGGCGGACTGGCGCTGGTCGGCCGGGTACTTGGCGATTTCGCGGTCGAAACGCGCTTTGGTTTGTTCGCTCAACATAGGGGAGTCTGTCTCGCTGGTTGATGCCAGGGTTGACTATCGATCGATCTCTCCGAACACGATGTCCATCGTGCCGATGATGGCCACGGCGTCCGCCAGCATGTGGCCGCGCGACATTTCGTCGAGGGCGGCCAAGTGCGCGAAACCGGGGGCGCGGATCTTGAGGCGATAAGGCTTGTTGGCCCCGTCGCTGACCAGGTAGATGCCGAACTCGCCCTTGGGGTGTTCGACGGCGGCGTAGGCCTCGCCTTCGGGCACGTGGAAGCCTTCGGTGAACAGCTTGAAATGGTGGATCAGCTGCTCCATCGACGACTTCATCTCGACGCGCGACGGCGGTGCGACCTTGTGGTTGTCGGTGATAACGGGGCCGGGGTTGGCCTTGAGCCAGTCCACGCACTGCTTGATGATGCGGTTGGACTGGCGCAGCTCTTCGACGCGCACCAGGTAACGGTCGTAGCAGTCGCCGTTCTTGCCGATGGGGATGTCGAAGTCCAGGCGGTCGTAGACCTCATAGGGCTGCGTCTTGCGCAGGTCCCACGCGATGCCGGAACCGCGCAGCATGGCGCCGGTCAGGCCCATGTTCATGGCGCGCTCGGGCGTCATCACGCCGATGCCGACGGTGCGCTGCTTCCAGATGCGGTTGTCGGTCAGCAGGGTTTCATACTCGTCGACCAGACGCGGGAAACGCTGGGTGAAGTCGTCGACGAAATCCAGCAGCGTGCCTTGACGGTTCTTGTTCAGCTCGTTGATGGCGCGCTGGTTCTTGATCTTGTTGACCTTGTACTGCGGCATGGTGTCCGGCAGGTCACGGTAGACGCCGCCCGGACGGAAGTAGGCGGCGTGCATGCGCGCGCCCGACACGGCTTCGTACAGGTCGAACAGGTCTTCACGCTCGCGGAAGCAGTAGATGAAGATGTTCATCGCGCCGCAGTCCAGACCGTGCGCGCCCAGCCACATCAGGTGGTTCAGGATGCGGGTGATCTCGGAGAACATCACACGGATGTACTGCGCACGCAGGGGCACGTCGATGCCCATCAGCTTTTCGATGGCCAGGCAGTACGCGTGCTCGTTGGACATCATCGAGACGTAGTCCAGGCGGTCCATGTAGGGCAGTGACTGGATGAAGGTCTTCGATTCGGCCAGCTTCTCGGTGGCGCGGTGCAGCAGGCCGATGTGCGGGTCGGCGCGCTGGATGACTTCGCCGTCCAGCTCGAGCACCAGACGCAGCACGCCGTGCGCGGCCGGATGCTGCGGGCCGAAGTTCAGGGTGTAGTTCTTGATGTCAGCCATGATTACTTGAGCCCGCCGTAGTTGTCTTCACGGATGATGCGCGGGGTGATCTCGCGCGGCTCGATGGTGACGGGCTGGTAGATCACGCGCTTCTGCTCTGCGTCGTAGCGCATCTCGACGTGGCCCGAGACCGGGAAGTCCTTGCGGAAGGGGTGGCCGATGAAGCCGTAGTCGGTCAGGATGCGGCGCAGGTCTTCGTGACCTTCGAACACGATGCCGTACAGATCGAAGGCTTCGCGCTCGAACCAATTGGCGGCGTTCCAGATCGGGTTGACCGAGGCCACGATGGGCAGCTCGTCATCGGGGGCGAACACGCGCACACGCAGGCGCCAGTTCTTCTCGACCGACAGCAGGTGCAGCACGGCGGCGTAGCGCGGGCCTTCTGCGAACTGCGATTCGGCGCCATCTTTATAGGCCGAGTAGTCCATGCCGCACAGGTCGATCAGGATCTCGAAGCGCAGTTGGTCGTGATCGCGCAGCGTGGCGGCGGTCTGCAGGTAGTTGGCGGCCTTGACCGTGAGGGTGAGTTCACCGCGCTCGCGGTCCAGGCGCGCAACGGCGTCGCCCAGCACGCTTTGCAGCGTGGCTTCCAGGGTGTCGAGTTTCAGGCTCATGGTGGGGACTTAGGGCTTGAACGGGCGTTGCGGGCTCAGCGGGCGATGGTGTTTTCTCGTCGGACCTTGGCTTGAAGCTGCAAGATGCCGTAGAGAAGCGCCTCTGCCGTGGGCGGACAGCCCGGCACGTACACATCGACCGGGACGATGCGGTCGCAGCCACGCACGACCGAATAGCTGTAGTGGTAGTAGCCGCCGCCGTTGGCGCACGAGCCCATGGACAGCACCCAGCGGGGCTCGGCCATCTGGTCGTACACCTTGCGCAGGGCCGGTGCCATCTTGTTGCACAGCGTGCCCGCCACGATCATCAGGTCGGACTGGCGAGGGCTGGGGCGGAACAGCATGCCGAAGCGGTCGATGTCATAACGGGCCGCACCCGCATGCATCATCTCCACCGCGCAGCAGGCCAGACCGAAGGTCATGGGCCACATCGAACCGGTCTTGGACCAGTTGATGAGCGAATCGGCCGTGGTGGTGATGAAGCCTTCTTTGAAGACGCCTTCGATACCCATGTGGTGCTACCTTGAATGCTGATGCTCGACGACAACGGTTTCTGAACGGAAGATCACTCCCAGTCCAGCGCGCCCTTCTTCCATTCGTAGACAAAGCCGACCACCAGGATGCCCAGGAAGAGCATGACGGTCCAGAAGCCCACGGCGCCGATTTCCTTGAGCGCGACGGCCCAGGGGAACAGGAAGGCGATTTCGAGGTCGAACAGGATGAACAGGATGGCCACGAGGTAGTAGCGCACGTCGAACTTCATGCGCGCATCCTCGAAGGCCTCGAAGCCGCACTCGTAGGGAGAGTTCTTGGCCGGATCCGGTCGGCGCGGGCCCAGCAGGAAGCCCAGCAACTGTGGGGCAACGCCCACACCCACACCCACGAGGATGAACAGGATGACAGGAAGGTATTGCTCAAGGCTGAACATGGATCAGATCCCTTTGCCGCCCGGTGGTCATCGCCCGACGAGCAGCGCAACAAAAAAAGCCCAACAAAAAAGCGCGCTGGGAGCCTAGCACCTGGTCACGTCAAACACGTGACCATTCTTGCCAAACCCTCAACGCGCCCGCTTGAGCCTCGCGTACCACCAACAACACTGCTGCAACACCACCACCAGACCGGAAGCGGACACTTGCCTGCCCTTGATCAACCTTGGTCATGCGAATGGGGCTGATCATTGTGTGTGAGGGCACGAAGACTCTATGAATTCTCTGGTGCCGACGGCGAGACTCGAACTCGCACAGCTTTCGCCACTACCCCCTCAAGATAGCGTGTCTACCAATTTCACCACGTCGGCAAAACAGGCCCTAAGGCCGGTTTCATCACAGCTTCGGCTTGCATGAGGGCTTGCTTTACCAGGGGTAAAAGCATCGCTCACCGAAGCCTCTCATTGTAACCCTTTTTCAGGTTATGCCCCAGAGGGGTGCCCAATTTGCTCAGGCATTGCCCCTCTGTTCACCCTCATGTGGTAGGGATGAGCGCCGCGCCCGAAGCCGGGGTAGCAGGCGCGGACGGCACCACGGCCGCCGAGGCTGCCGTGGAGGCCGGCGCGCTGGCCGCCTGGTCGAGCACACTGCCCTGCGCCGCGGGGGCATCGCCCCGGCTGCCGATGTAGGCCAGCGCCAGGGTGCTCACGAAGAACACCGTGGCAGCAGCAGCCGTGGAGCGCGACAGGAAGTTGGCGCTGCCGGTGGCACCGAACAGGCTGCCGGAAGAACCGCCGCCGAACGAGGCGCCCATGTCGGCGCCCTTGCCGTGCTGCACCAGCACCAGCACGATCATGGCGAACGCAGCCGCCAGCTGCACCAGAAGAAGTAACACTTGCATGAAAGAAAACTCCTAACCTTCGGGACGCGGGGCCGTCAGGCGGCCCGCGCGATGGCGGCGAAATCGGCCGCCTTCAGGGAGGCGCCGCCGATCAGACCACCGTCGATGTCGGCTTGCGAAAACAGCTCGGCGGCATTGTCGGGCTTGACGCTGCCACCGTAGAGCAGCGGCACGCGGGCGGCATCCGCCTGGGCAGCCGTCAGGCGCGCACGCAGGAAGGCGTGCACGGCCTGAGCCTGCTCGGGCGACGCGGTCTTGCCCGTGCCGATGGCCCACACGGGCTCGTAGGCCACCACGACACGGGCCAGATCGACACCCAGGGTGTCGATCACAGCCTGAAGCTGGCGGCCGACGACGGCCTCGGTCTGGTCGGCTTCGCGCTCGGCCAGCGTCTCACCCACACACACGATGGGCACCAGGCCGTGGGACAGGGCCGCGCGGGCCTTGTCCGCCACGAGCTGGTCGCTCTCGGCGTGGTAGGTGCGGCGCTCGGAATGGCCGACGATGGCGTAACACACGCCCAGCTCGCGCAGCATGGGGCCAGCCACCTCGCCCGTGAAAGCGCCTTGCGCCTGCACGGACACGTCTTGCGAACCGACCGCGACGGCACTGCCCTGCAGGGCAGTCACCGCATCGGCCAGGTAGACGAAGGGCGGGCAGACCGCCACATCCGCGCGGGGCGCAGACGTGGACAGATCGGCCGCCAGCAGGCCCTGCAGCAGCTCGGCGTTGGCCGAACGGCTGCCGTGCATCTTCCAGTTACCGACAACCAGCTTCTTCATGGCCGCCATCACTGTTGCTGCTGTTGCTGCTGCTCGCCGGCATCACCGTTGTCGGCGGCCTGCTGCTCGGCGCGGGGGGCGCGTTCACGGCGCTCGCCACGGTCGCCACGGTCGCCGCGATCACTGCGCTCACGGCGGGGGCGATCACCACGGTCACCGCGCTCTTCGCGCTCAGGCATGCCCTCAGGGCGCTCCAGCAAGGCCTTCATGGACAGCTTGACGCGGCCCTTCTCGTCGGTCTCCAGGACCTTGACCTTCACGACCTGGCCTTCCTTGAGGTAGTCGCCGACGTTCTCGACGCGCTCGTGGGCGATCTGGCTGATGTGCAGCAGACCGTCCTTGCCAGGCAGCAGGTTCACCAGGGCACCGAAGTCGAACAGCTTGGTGACGGCGCCTTCGTAGACGGCACCGATCTCGACCTCGGCCGTGATCTCGCCGATGCGCTTGATGGCGATGTCGGCCTTGGCGGCGTCCGTGGAGGCCACGGTGACGGTGCCATCTTCGGAGATGTTGATCTGGCAGCCGGTCTCTTCCGTCAGGGCACGGATAGTGGCGCCGCCCTTGCCGATCACGTCACGGATCTTCTCGGGGTTGATCTTGATGGTGTACAGGCGGGGCGCGAACTCGGACACCTCGGTGTTGGCCGTGCCCATGGCTTCGACCATCTTGCCCAGGATGTGCAGGCGGGCTTCCTTGGCCTGCGCCAGTGCCACCTGCATGATTTCCTTGGTGATGCCCTGGATCTTGATGTCCATCTGCAAGGCGGTGATGCCGCCGGTGGTGCCGGCCACCTTGAAGTCCATGTCGCCCAGGTGATCTTCATCGCCCAGGATGTCGGTCAGCACGGCGAACTTGTTGCCGTCCTTGATCAGGCCCATGGCGATACCGGCCACGTGCGCCTTCATGGGCACGCCGGCGTCCATCAGCGCCAGACAGCCGCCGCAGACGGAGGCCATCGACGACGAACCGTTGGATTCGGTGATCTCGGAGACCACGCGCACGGTGTAGGCAAACTCGTCCTTCGGGGGCAGCAGGGGCACCAGCGAGCGCTTGGCCAGACGGCCGTGGCCGATTTCGCGGCGCTTGGGCGAACCCACGCGGCCCGTTTCGCCGGTGGCGAACGGAGGCATGTTGTAGTGGAACAGGAAGGTGTCGCGGAAGTCGCCGGTCAGGGCGTCGATGCGCTGGGCGTCTTGCTCGGTGCCCAGCGTGGCGATGACCAGGGCCTGGGTTTCGCCACGGGTGAACAGGGCCGAGCCGTGCACGCGCGGCAGCACGCCGGTGCGGATCTCGATGGGGCGCACGGTGCGGGTGTCGCGGCCGTCGATGCGGGGCTCGCCGGCCAGGATCTGGCTGCGCACGATCTTGGCTTCGATGTCGAACAGCAGGCCTTCGACCTTGACGCCGTCGAACGCAATGCCTTCAGCCGTCAGGGCGGCCTTGACGTCAGCGTAGGCGGCGCGGGTGGCTTGTGTGCGCTGCTGCTTGGAGCGGATCTGGTAGGCGGCGCGCAGCTTCTCTTCGGCCAGGGCGTTGACCTTGCCGATGAAGTCTTCGTCCTTGGCGGGGGCTTCCCACTGCCATTCGGCCTTGCCGGCTTCGCGCACCAGCTCATGGATGGCGTTGATGGCGATCTTGCCTTGCTCGTGGCCATAGACCACGCCACCCAGCATCACATCTTCCGACAGCTGGTCGGCCTCGGATTCAACCATCAGCACGGCGGACTCGGTGCCGGCGACGATCAGGTCCATCTTGGAGTCACCGATCTGGGCGGGGCCCGGGTTCAGCACGTACTCGCCATTGATGTAGCCCACGCGGGCGGCACCGATGGGGCCGTTGAAGGGGATGCCGGAGATCGACAGCGCGGCGCTGGAGGCGATCATGGCGGCGATGTCGGCCGACACGTCGGGGTTCAGCGACACCACATGGATGACCAGCTGCACTTCGTTGAAGAAGCCTTCGGGGAACAGCGGGCGGATGGGGCGGTCGATCAGGCGCGAGGTGAGCGTTTCGTGCTCGCTGGGCTTGGCTTCGCGCTTGAAGAAGCTGCCGGGAATCTTGCCAGCCGCGTAGGTCTTCTCGATGTAGTCGACGGTCAGGGGGAAGAAATCCTGGCCGGGCTTGGCGTTCTTGGCGCACACCACGGTGGCCAGCACGACGGTGCCTTCGATGTCAACGACGACGGCGCCAGTGGACTGGCGGGCGATTTCGCCCGTTTCCATCACGACCGTGCGGTCGCCCCATTGGAAGGACTTGGTGACTTTGTTGAACAAGCTCATGGAAGTGTTCTCCGTTTTATGAGGTGCCGTTCACTCTGTCGCGATGCCATTCCAGCAGGGCCTGCGGGGGCCTTGGAGGCCGAGGGCCTGCTGGAATGACACAGCGGTCGCTTGATCGAGTGGTTGGCGTTGAAAAACAAAAAGCCTGTGCTGGGAAGATCCAGACAGGCTTTTTGTCGTCATGCGGTGCTTACTTGCGCAGGCCCAGCTTCTGGATCAGGGCCACGTAGCGGTCAGCATCCTTGGACTTGAGATAGTCGAGCAGCTTGCGACGACGGCTGACCATGCGCAGCAGACCGCGACGACCGTGGTGATCCTTCTTGTGGGTCTTGAAGTGCGGGGTCAGTTCATTGATGCGAGCGGTCAGCAGGGCCACTTGCACTTCGGGGGATCCGGTGTCGTTGGCGGCACGGGCGTTCGACTTGACGATCTCAGCCTTGTTGAGGTCTGCGACGGACATGGTGTGTTTCCTAAACAGCATGTGCAGAGCCTTGGCACCCTTTTGGGCCCTGCCATGAATAAGGCCGGGTGCTTCGCTGGGTGCTCAGGTTTCCGCGTTGAACTTGCGGCACCAGGTGAAACCGACCCGGGCCGTGCGAAATGCCGCACTTTGCGGTACGGCAAGCTCGCCAGTGTAGCAGAAACCCGTCTTTCTGCGAAATCAGGTGGCGGCTGGGGTGACGCTGGGCGATCTTTCTTATGGGTTGCCCCTCTGCTGAGGCATCGCCCTGCGTCATTCGGAGGGCGTGGCTCTTTTTCGGGGCAGCGCGGGGCGCGGGATGTGGGAGCCGCCGGCTGGGCTTCTTTGTTGGCCAACAAGGCGCCCTGCCGGCAGCCCCCACATCCCTGCTTCGCCCCGCTGGTGGCGTGCGCAGAAGATTCGTGCGTGCGACGGCATGCGCGCCCAAGCCACCAAGGACAACCCCCTCCGCATGCGGAAAGCGGGGCACCAAAGGGCTGAGGCGGCATCCGGCCGGGCGCCTTGTTGGCGTCGCAGGCGCGCAGGGAGGGACAGGTCTGCCCCTGGCCTGCGGCCAGGGGATGGCGAGCATGTTTGAGGCCCGCTGGGCCGAGTTGCGCAGCCACCTGTCCCGTACGAGCACCGGAGAGCAGTCCTGCCAAAGGCAGGACCGACAACATTGAAGCCCGGGCGGATGCCGGCTCAGACCCCGCCCCGCGCTGCCACCCGAAGCGCCTGTCCCATGCAGGCAAAGAAACAAACTCAGGCAGCCGACAAATCCCACCGCGGCTTCACATCGAATACCGGCTCCCGCGTCGGCTCAGCCAACCCGGATTGCAACCGCATCGCCGCCGCCAAGGCGATCATCGCCCCATTGTCCGTGCACAAATGCATCTCCGGGTAGTGCACCCGAATGCCGCGCCGGGCACAAGCCTGGTCCAGTTGCTCACGCAGCAGCCGATTGGCCCCCACCCCGCCAGCCACCACCACCCGCTTCAAGCCCGTGGCCTTCAACGCCGCCAGCGACTTCTTCACCAGCACCTCGACAATCGCCGATTGCGCCGACGCCGCCAGATCGGCCAGCACCGCACGGTTTTCAGCCGCCGCCAGCCCCGCCACATCGTCCAGCAGGCTCAACCGCACCAGATGCGTGCGAACCGCCGTCTTCAAGCCCGCGAACGAAAAATCCAGGTTGCCACTGTGCAGCATGGGCCGTGGCAGCTCGAAGGCATCGGCACGCCCCTCGACAGCCAGCTTCGACAGATGCGGCCCACCGGGATACGGCAAGCCCATCAGCTTGGCGGATTTGTCGAACGCCTCACCGGCCGCATCGTCCACCGTCTCACCCAGCAGCTCGTAGCGGCCCACGCCATCCACGCGCATCAACTGGGTGTGCCCGCCCGACACCAGCAGCGCCACGAACGGGAACTCGGGCGGATCGACCGACAGGAACGGCGACAGCAGATGGCCTTCCAGGTGGTGCACGCCCAGCAGGGGCTTGTCCAGCGCCACGCCCAGCGCACAGGCCACGCCCGCGCCCACCAGGAGCGCCCCCGCCAGGCCCGGCCCCCGTGTGTAGGCGATCAGGTCCACATCGGGCAGCGCATGCCCTGATTCGGCCAGTACCTGCCGCGCCAGCGGCACGACGCGGCGGATGTGGTCGCGCGAGGCCAGCTCCGGCACCACGCCGCCATAAGCCTGGTGCATGTCGATCTGGCTGTGCAGCGCGTGTGCGAGCAGACGGGCGGGGCCTTGCGGCGGCAAGGCCACCAGCGCCACGCCGGTTTCGTCGCAGGAGGATTCGATGCCCAGCACGAGCTGGTCGGCCGCATCGGCCCCCTGCCCCCCGGGAATGTGGGTAACAACTGACATCCCGCCAGTGTAGGCGGATGCGCCAACGGGCGTACTTGTTGCATGATGCCGCCCCATGAGCATTGCGAAAGACCTGCGGCTGGTGATCGTCCTGCCCGTGCACTTGTCCGTCGAGCCCGACGACGACGAGGTGGCCGAGGTCGAGCGCTCGCGGATCCTGCGCATGGCCTTGCTGGAGGCCGGCTACAACGTGGTCGCCACCCTGCCCGGCGATCACTTTCTGCCCGAACGCATCGCGCAGATCCAGCCCGACATGATCGTGGTGGATGCCGAATCCCAGGGCCGCGACATCCTGGAACACGTGGTGATGGCCACGCGCGACGAGCGCCGCCCCATCGTGCTGTTCTCGGATGATGAAGACACCAGCCACGTGCGCCGCGCCATCGCGGCCGGCGTATCGGCCTATGTGGCCTCGGGCGTGCCGTCCGAGCGCATCAAGCCCGTGATCGACGTGGCCATGGCCCGCTTCGAGCAAGAAGAAAAACTGCGCCGCGAACTGGCCGATGCCAAGAGCCAGCTGGAAGAGCGCAAGGTGGTCGATCGCGCCAAGGGCCTCCTTATGTCGCGCCAGGGTCTGAGCGAGCAGGAGGCCTATGCCCGGCTGCGCAAAGCCGCGATGGACAAGGGCATCAAGCTGGCCGAAGTGGCGCAGCGCCTGATCGACGCTGCCGATCTGCTGGGTTGATCAACAACGGCGCACGGCTGATCGACAACGGATCACCACCGCACGCACAAGCAGCGCAACCGCACCACATCGGCGCAAAAAGGCTGGCAGAGGGCCGACAAATGGCTGGCACAGCGATTGCATAAATCCCTGCACGCAGAGTCAACGGCGACTCTGCCTCGCTTTGGGGCCCGATGCAGGGAAACCCAAGCTTCCGACAAAGGTGTCATCGATGGAGCAACCGTGCTTGCACGGCGGATCCACCGAGACACCTTTTTTGTTTTTCGCAAACAGGAACGCTTGCCACATGAACTCGCAGGATCTGAAAATGACCCGCCGCACCGTCTTGAAAACCGCAGCCGCCGCCAGTGCCGTCGGCGCTGTGCCCGGACTCCAGTCCGCTGTCTGGGCCGCAGGCTCCGACAAGCCCGAGCTGGAAGAAGTCAAGATCGGTTTCATCCCGCTGACCGACTGCGCCTCCGTCGTGATGGCCTCGGTGCTGGGCTTCGACAAGAAGTACGGCGTCAAGATCATCCCGACCAAGGAAGCCTCCTGGGCCGGTGTGCGCGACAAGCTGGTGAACGGCGACCTGCACATGGCCCACGTGCTGTACGGCCTGATCTACGGCGTGCAGCTGGGCATCGGGGGCCCCAAGAAGGACATGGCCGTGCTGATGAGCCTGAACAACAACGGCCAGGCCATCACGCTCTCAAAAGCCCTGGCCGACAAGAAGGCCGTGGATGGCCCTTCGCTGGCCAAGCTGATGGCCACCGAAAAGCGCGAATACACCTTCGCACAGACCTTCCCCACCGGCACGCACGCCATGTGGCTGTACTACTGGCTGGCGACCTACGGCATCAATCCGATGAAGGATGCCAAGGTCATCACCGTGCCCCCGCCGCAGATGGTGGCCAACATGCGCGTGGGCAACATGGACGGCTACTGCGTGGGCGAGCCCTGGGGCCACCGCGCCATCATGGACGGCATCGGCATCACCGCCGTCACCACCCAGGACATCTGGCAGGACCACCCCGAAAAGGTGCTGGGCGCCACGGACGAGTTCGTCAAGAAGTACCCTAACACCGCCCGCGCCGTGATCATGGCGATCCTGGAAGCCAGCAAGTGGATCGACGCCGGCCTGCAGAACAAGCTGAAGATGGCCGAGACGATCTCTGCCAAGTCCTATGTGAACACGGGTGTGGACGCCATCAACCAGCGCATCCTGGGCCGCTACCAGAACGGCCTGGGCAAGACCTGGGACGATCCCAACCACATGAAGTTCTTCAATGACGGCAAGGTCAACTTCCCGTACCTGAGCGATGGCATGTGGTTCCTGACCCAGCACAAGCGCTGGGGCCTGCTGAAAGACCACCCGGATTACCTGGGCGTGGCCAAGCAGGTCAACAAGGTCGATCTGTACAAGCAGGCGGCCAGCGCCATGGGCGTGCCCATCCCCAAGGATGTGATGCGCACCAGCAAGATGATCGACGGTACCGTATGGGACGGCAAGGATCCCAAGAAGTACGCCGACAGCTTCAAGATCAAGGCCTGATCGCGAAGCACCCCGCTTGTGCATCCTGCCCGATTCGACGTTTTCGCTTCAAAGACCTACTGAGTCCCGCTGAGACCCGGCCCCGGGGCGCCCACGAAGGCACCGGACACGATCCAGGTCATCCACACCGATGGATGGCCCCGATGGCCAACTTTTTGCAGACATCGAATCGGGCAGGCCCTGCGCTTGGCCCGCCCCGCCCTTTGACCCCTCACAGGAGTCCGCCATGGTCAGTGCCGTCTTCCACAGCCCCCTCGATGCCAGCGATGCCCACAAGGCTTCCCGCGCGCCCGCCACGACGTCTTCCAGCAGCCCCATGACATCCGCCGCCCTCGCCCCCACATCGGCCACCCCGGCAGCGCCTGCCGTCAAGCCCGCCGCGCCGCCCAAGGCCCCCATCGACTGGGGCGCGCTGGCGTTCAAGACCCTCTCGCCCGTGGCCGGCCTGGCCCTGCTCGTGGGCATCTGGGCGCTGCTGACGATGAACAGCACGACCTTCCCCACGCCGGCCGCCACCTGGCAGGCCGCCGTGGCGCTGTTCTCCGACCCGTTCTACAGCAACGGCCCCAATGACCAGGGCATCGGCTGGAACATCCTATTCTCGCTCAAGCGCGTGGCCATGGGCTTCGGCCTGGCCGCGCTGGTGGGCATCCCGCTGGGCTTCATCATCGGGCGCTCCAAGGTGATCGGCAGCATGCTCAACCCGATCATCAGCCTGCTGCGCCCCGTGTCGCCGCTGGCCTGGCTGCCCATTGGCCTCTTGGTGTTCAAGTCGGCTGACCCGGCCGCGATCTGGACGATCTTCATCTGCTCGATCTGGCCGATGATCATCAACACCGCCGTGGGCGTGCAGCGCGTGCCGGACGACTACCTCAACGTTGCCAAGGTGCTGAACCTGAGCGAGTGGAAGGTCGTCACCAAGATCCTGTTCCCCTCCGTGCTGCCCTACATGCTGACCGGCGTGCGCCTGTCGGTGGGCACGGCCTGGCTGGTGATCGTGGCCGCCGAGATGCTGACCGGCGGCGTGGGCATCGGCTTCTGGGTCTGGGACGAGTGGAACAACCTGAACGTGTCTCACATCATCATCGCCATCTTCGTGATCGGTGTGGTGGGCCTGCTGCTGGAAACAGCCCTGGTGTCCATCGCCAAGCGCTTCAGCTTCGAGTAACCCCACCACCAGCCTGAAGGAGTTCGTCATGACCCAATTCATCGACATCCAGAACGCCGAGATGGTGTTCAACACCAAGAAGGGCCAGTTCCACGCCCTGCGCGACATCAACCTGGGCATCGACAAGGGCGAGTTCGTCGCCCTGATCGGCCACTCGGGCTGCGGCAAATCCACCCTGCTGAACCTGATCGCCGGCCTGCTGATGCCCAGCAGCGGCGGCCTGATCTGCGACAACAAGGAGATCGCCGGTCCCGGCCCCGAGCGGGGCATGGTGTTCCAGAACCACTCGCTGCTGCCCTGGCTGACCTGCTACCAGAACGTCTACCTGGCGGTGGAGCGCGTGTTCGGCGGCAAGGAGAGCAAAGAGCAGCTCAAGAAGCGCACCAATGACGCGCTGGAGCTGGTCAACATGGCGCACGCCACGCACAAGCGCCCCAACGAGATCTCCGGCGGCATGAAGCAGCGCGTGGGCATCGCCCGGGCACTGGCCATGGAGCCCAAGGTGCTGCTGATGGACGAGCCCTTCGGCGCGCTCGATGCCCTGACCCGCGCCCACCTGCAGGACGAACTGCTCAAGATCGTGGCCCGCACGCAGAGCACCGTGGTGATGGTGACCCACGACGTGGACGAGGCCGTGCTGCTGTCCGACCGCATCGTGATGATGACCAATGGCCCGGCCGCCACCATCGGCGAGATCCTGGACGTGCCACTGGCCCGCCCGCGCAACCGCGTCGAGCTGGCCGAAGACCCGACCTACATGCACTGCCGCAAGGCCGTGCTGGACTTTCTGTACACCCGCCACGGCGTGGGGCACAAGCAGGCGGCGTGACCGCTGGCGGCCGCCCCGGCCTCCCGTTGAAAGAAGCTGGCACAGCGCTTGCTTTTTAGACGTGGGCCCCCGATGTTCGCCAGACCGTCGGGGTCCTCCTCAGCGGGGGTCAGTGGGTCCGCGAAAACTCCACAGACCTCTTTACCGCCCTCGGGTTCACCCCCGAGGGCGTTTTTTTCGTCAGGACGGATGGCGGGCCGCGATGGCGTCGGACTGACGCTGCCACACACCCTGGCGCGCCAGCACCAGGAAGAGCACGCCGGCACCAATCATGGGCACGCACAGCCACTGGCCCATGCTCATGTTCAGTGCCAGCAGACCCAGGAAATCGTCCGGCTCGCGGAAGTACTCCGCGATGAAACGGAAGGCGCCGTAGCCGATCAGGAACCAGGCGGACACCGCCCCCAGCGCGCGCGGCCGGCGGCCATACCACCACAGGAAGGCGAACAGCAGCAGCCCCTCCATGCCGAACTGGTAAAGCTGCGAGGGGTGGCGGGGATCCGGGCCCGCGGCCGGAAACACCATGGCCCAAGGCAGGCTGGGATCGGCCAGTCGGCCCCACAGCTCGCCATTGATGAAGTTGCCGATGCGACCGGCAGCCAGGCCCACGGGCACACAGGGCGCCACGAGGTCAGCCACCTCGAAGAAATGCCGGCGCGTCTTCCAGGCGTACAGCGCCATGGCCGCGATCACGCCCAGCAGCCCACCGTGGAAGGACATGCCGCCCTGCCACACCGCGAAGATCTCGGCCGGATGGCTCAGAAAGTGGGCCGGCTTGTAGAACAGCACATAGCCCAGGCGCCCGCCCAGCACCACGCCCAGCACGCCGAAGAACAGCATGTCCTCGATCTGCTGGCGGTTCCAGCCGTTCTGCGCGAACGGCGCCTTGCGCGCCCGCCAGGTGGCCAGCAGGTAGAACGAGGCGAAGGCGACCAGGTAGGTCAGCCCGTACCAATGGATCTTGAGCGGGCCCAGTTCCAGGGCGATGGGGTCGATGTGCGGGTGGATCAGCATGGGTGCGAACAATAACCGATGCCGCAAGGCCTGCTGATACGATCGCCCGGATGACCCCCACCACGATCCAGATCATTGGCGCCAGCTTGTTCGCCATCGCCTTGCTGCACACCTTCTCGACCAAGTTCTTCGACCGTCTGGCCGACAGCCGACCGGGCCACGCGGGCCTGTGGCACCTGCTGGCCGAAGTCGAGGTGGTGTTCGGCTTCTGGGCCATGGTGCTGGTGCTGGCCATGTTCGCGCTGGAAGGCAAGCCCGCCGCGGTCGAGTACCTGGAATCGCGCAACTTCACCGAGCCTTTGTTCGTCTTCGCCATCATGGTGGCGGCCGCGAGCAAGCCCATCCTGCAACTGGCCGGCTGGCTGGTGCGCGTGCTGGCAAAGCTGCTGCCCCTGCCCCCGGGCATCGCCTTCATGCTGGTGGTGCTGACGGTGGTGCCGCTGCTGGGCTCGTTCATCACCGAGCCCGCCGCGATGACCCTGGCGGCCCTGCTGCTGCGTGATCGCCTCTATGCCCACCCGGTGTCCGAGCGGCTCAAGTACGCCACGCTGGGCGTGCTGTTCGTCAACGTGTCGATCGGCGGCACGCTCACGCCCTATGCCGCACCGCCGGTGTTGATGGTCGCCGCGGCCTGGGGCTGGGATCTGCGCTTCATGTTCTTCAACTTCGGCGACAAGGCGGCCCTGGCCACCGTGATCAACGCCGTGGCGCTGGTGCTGATCTTCCGCCGTGAACTGCTGGCCCTGCCCGATCAGGTGCGCCTGGCGCAGACGGACAGCCAATCGCTGCCGCCCTGGCCTGTCACCGTGATCCACCTGCTGTTCCTGGTCGGGATCGTGGCCTTCGCCCACTACCCGGCCGTCTTCCTCGGCATCTTCCTGTTCTTCCTGGGCTTCACCGCCGCGTACGAGCGCTACCAGGATCGCCTGATCCTGCGCGAAGGCCTGCTCGTGGCCTTCTTCCTGGGCGGTCTGGTGGTACTGGGTGGCCAGCAGCGCTGGTGGCTGGAGCCCTTGCTGCTCAGCATGGACCACAACGCCGTGTTCTTCGGTGCCACGGCCCTCACGGCCATCACCGACAACGCGGCCCTGACCTACCTGGGCTCGCTGGTGCCCGGCCTGAGCGATGAGTTCAAGTACGCCCTGGTGGCCGGTGCCGTGACCGGTGGCGGCCTGACCATCATCGCCAATGCACCCAACCCCGCGGGCGCCTCGATCCTCAAGGGGCGCTTCAACGGCGAATCGATCAGCGTGGGTGGGCTGGCCCTGGCCGCGCTGCCGCCGACGCTGGTGGCCTTGCTGGCCTTCCGCCTGCTCTGAGCTGACCACTGATCGGCGTGGCCCAAAAAAGAACCCCGCACGCGGCGGGGTTCAGCAAGATCGCTTCCGGCTGCATGTCGCATCTTGCCCTGCGACAGCCCTCGCATTATATTTGACCAAATACAAGACCAGACAGCCCGTAGTGCCGATCAGAGCGGTGCCAGCGGCGTCTGTGCCGCTGCTGCATCGCCCCCCAGCACCTTGATGAGCCGTTCCAGATCGTTGTCGAGCCGCGCCAATGTGGCGTCGTCCAGCGCATTGAGCGCGTCGGGCAGCACCCCCGCGAACGGCGCGGGTGCCGCCGCCAGTACCGCCAGGCCGGATTCGCTCACCGACAGGCACACGGCCCGCCGATCCTGGGCATCGCGGCTGGTGCTCAGCATCTGGCGCGACACCAACGCCTTGACCAGATTGCTGGCGGTGGACTGATGGATGTCCATGGCCTTGGCCAGCTCGCCCACCCCGATACCGGGATTGGCCTGCACCACACTCAGCGCCCATACCTGGGCCCCGCCGATACCGGCCTGCTTCTCAACCTGTTGAAAATGGGTCTTGACCGCATTGAAGACCACCCGGAACTGCCGCAGCACCCGCGTGGCCGATGGTTTGATGGGCTCGTGCGAGCCCGGTTCTGGCGAAGCGGCATCAAGGGGTGTCATGTGGGGACCTTCGTAGGTGGCGCGATTGTGCCGGATCTGCATGCGCCGTGGGAGGCTCTGACATGAGTGAACGCCCTATCCCGGAGGCCTTGCGCGAGGAACTGTCTGATTGGCGACGCTGGGCTGCACGCGCCGTGGTACTGGTGTTCGCGGCCTTGTCGGGCCTGAGCGTGGTGGCCCTGACCTGGCTGGGCGAAGAAGCCCTGGAGCTCTTCTATGCCCTGCAGGAACGCGCCTGGTGGAGCCCCCTGTTGTGGACGCCCTTGTGCACGGCAGGGGTGGTGTGGGCCGTGCGCCGCTGGTGCCCGGGTGCGGGCGGCTCCGGCATTCCGCAGGTGCTGGCCGCGATGGAGCCCGGCCAATCGCCTCAGGAGCGGCGGCGCTTCGTGTCGCTCAGCATGTCGCTGGCCAAGATCCTGGGCACGGCCGGGTCGCTGGTGGCGGGCCTGACCGTCGGGCGTGAAGGCCCCTCGGTGCAGGTGGCTGCCGGGGTGATGCACCACGCCCGGCGCTGGCTGCCCGACCGCACCGCCATCAATGAGCACGGGCTGATGGTGGCCGGTGGCGCAGCCGGTGTCGCGGCCGCCTTCAACACCCCGCTGGGTGGCGTGATGTTCGCCATTGAAGAACTCACGAGGCGCCCCGAGCAACGCTCCAGCGGCCTGCTGATGGCCGCCATCGTGCTGGCAGGCCTGATGGGCGTGTCGGTGTACGGCAACAACGCCTACTTCGGCGTGATCCAGGTGCCCTCGCTGTCGTGGTCATTGTTCCTGCCGGGGTTGCTGGTCGCCCTGCTCAGCGGGCTGGCGGGCGGCTTGTTCTCCCGGCTGCTGATCCGCTCGCTCACGGGCATGAGCACCGACCGCTTCAGCCAATGGCGGCGGCGCTTTCCGATCCGCTTCGCGGCCGGCTGCGGCTTCGTCGTGGCCGTCATCGGCGTGGTCAGCCAGGGCGCCACGCTGGGCAGCGGCTACCAGCCCACACGCCTGCTGCTGGAGGGGCACGACACCACCTCGGCGCTGTACGTGCCGCTGCGCTTCATCTCGAGCTGGCTGTCGGCCTGGAGCGGTGCACCGGGCGGCATCTTCGCCCCTTGCCTGGCCATCGGGGCCGGCATCGGCAGCGATGTCGCCACCTGGACGGGCCATCCCGCCGCCACCGCCCTGATCGCCCTGGGCATGGTGGGCTTCCTGGCCGCGGCCACCCAGACGCCCATCACCGCCTTCATCATCGTGATGGAAATGGTCGACGGCCACACCATGGTGCTGAGCCTGATGGCCTGCGCCCTGCTCGCCAGCGGCCTGTCGCGCCTGCTCGGCCCCTCGCTCTACACCCAACTGGCCGCGCACATGCTGGGCCTGCCCAGTGGCGCCGTGGGCCATGGCACGCCGACCACCGCCGGGCCTGACACCGTCAGCGCGAACCCGCCACCGCCCCCTGCCCCACCTTCCGACCCGGTCAGCGACAAGGCATCCCCACCGGCGCCACAATGAAGGCCCGCCCCGCCCGTGGCGCCACCCCGTGAGCCTGACCATGAGCCTGAACCGCCGTTCCCGGAACATCACCGAGGGCGTGGCCCGCGCGCCCAACCGCTCCATGTACTACGGCATGGGCTACCAGCCGGAAGACTTCGCCAAACCCATGGTGGGCGTGGCCAACGGGCACTCCACCATCACGCCGTGCAACTCCGGCCTGCAGAAGCTGGCCGATGCGGCCGTCGAAGGCCTGAAGCAAGCCGGCGCCAACCCGCAGATCTTTGGCACGCCCACCATCTCTGACGGCATGGCCATGGGCACCGAGGGCATGAAGTACTCGCTCGTATCCCGCGAGGTGATCGCCGATTGCGTCGAGACCTGCGTGGGCGGCCAGTGGATGGACGGCGTGCTGGTGATCGGCGGCTGCGACAAGAACATGCCCGGCGGCATGATGGGCATGCTGCGCGCCAACGTGCCGGCCATCTACGTGTACGGCGGCACCATCCTGCCCGGCCGATACAAGGGGCAGGACCTCAACATCGTGTCGGTGTTCGAGGCCGTGGGCCAGTTCTCGGCCGGCAAGATGTCGGAAGAAGATTTCTGCCAGATCGAGCGCCGCGCCATCCCGGGCAGCGGCTCATGCGGCGGCATGTACACGGCCAACACGATGTCATCGGCCTTCGAGGCCCTGGGGATGAGCCTGCCCTATTCATCCACCATGGCCAATGTGGAAGACGAGAAGGAGGCCAACACCCGCGAGAGCGCCCGCGTGCTGGTCGAGGCCATCCGCCGCGACCTCAAGCCACGCGACATCGTCACCAGGCAAGCCATCGAGAACGCCGTGGCCGTGATCATGGCCACCGGCGGCTCCACCAACGCGGTGCTGCACTTCCTGGCCATCGCCCACGCCGCCGAGGTGGACTGGACCATCGACGACTTCGAGCGCGTGCGCAAGAAGGTCCCGGTGATCTGCGACCTCAAGCCCTCCGGCCAGTACCTGGCCATCGACCTGCACCGCGCCGGCGGCATTCCGCAGGTGATGAAGGTGCTGCTCAAGGCTGGCCTGCTGCATGGCGACTGCATGACCATCACCGGCAAGACCGTGGCCGAGAACCTGGCCGACGTGCCCGACACCCCGCGCGCCGACCAGGACGTGATCCACGACATCGGCCAGCCGCTGTATGACGAAGGCCACCTGGCCATCCTCAAGGGCAACCTGGCGCCCGAGGGCTGCGTGGCCAAGATCACGGGCCTGAAGAACCCGGTGATGACCGGCCCAGCCCGCGTGTTCGACGACGAGCAATCCGCCCTGGCGGCCATCATGGCCAATCAGATCAAGGCGGGCGACGTGATGGTGCTGCGCTACCTGGGGCCCAAGGGTGGCCCCGGCATGCCCGAAATGCTGGCGCCCACCGGCGCGCTGATCGGCCAGGGCCTGGGTGAAAGCGTGGGGCTGATCACCGATGGGCGGTTCTCAGGGGGCACCTGGGGCATGGTGGTGGGGCACGTGGCCCCGGAGGCCGCCGTGGGCGGCACCATCGCCCTGGTACAGGAAGGTGACTCGATCACCATCGACGCCCACCAACTGGTGCTGGCCCTGAACGTGCCGGATGATGAACTGGCACGCCGCCGACAGGCCTGGACAGCCCCGCCGCCCCGCTACACGCGCGGCGTGCTGGCCAAGTTCGCGTTCAACGCCGCCAGCGCCAGCGCAGGCGCCGTGCTGGACCGTTTCGACGGCTGACGGCTTCAGCGTCTGGATTTCTTGGGGCCCATGCCCAGCGCGTCGAGCGCCTTGTCTCGGCGTGCGTCACGCTTGGCATCCACCTTTTCCATGGCCTTTCGCTGCGTCCAGCCAGACGAATCCGCCCACAGCCACCACAGGATGGCCAGACCGAAGGGCATCAACAGCAGCCACCAGTCTTCACGCCAGGTCCAGGCCCCCACGGGGCCGATGCCAGCCAGGTTCATGACCAGCATGGCCACGCCAATCACGACAAACCACATAACACCACTCCCTCGAATAAGGGTTACCTGGGCTCCATTGGAACACCGTCTGTCAACCGTCACAGCCCAGATAAACGTTTATAAAGTCGGTCTGCATTCAATGCAGCCCCTAGAACTGAAAGGACGTCCCCCCATGAGACTGCTGCTGTCCCCGCTGTTGGTCGGCACTGCCCTGTTGTCCACCCTGAGCCTGCCCGCTCACGCCAACCAGCAACTGGCCCAGAGCAAGGCCTGCATGGCCTGCCACCAGGTCGACAAGAAGGTGGTTGGCCCTTCCTTCACGGACATTTCCAAGAAATACGCCGGCAAGAAGGGCGCCGATGCCCAGCTTGTCACCAAGGTGCTCAAGGGCGGTGGTGGCGTGTGGGGCACCATGCCCATGCCCGCCAACCCCCAGGTCTCGGAGGCCGAGGCCAAGCAACTGGTCAAGTGGATCCTGACCCTGAAGTGAGCCCCGGGCAGCTTTCCTGCCCTCTCATGAAAAAAGCCCCGCACCAGCGGGGCTTTTTGTTGGGCACCGGCATGTCGAACGCCGGTGTCTTTCAGCAGGATCAGTCGTTGGCGTAGATGTCCACGTCCTTGGTGTCACGCACGAACAGCAGGCCCACCACGAAGGTGATCAGGGCCACGATGATCGGGTACCACAGGCCGTTGTAGATGTTGCCGGTCTGCGCCACGATCGCGAAGGCCGTGGTGGGCAGCAGGCCGCCGAACCAGCCGTTGCCGATGTGGTACGGCAGGCTCATCGAGGTGTAGCGGATGCGGGTGGGGAACATTTCCACCAGCATGGCCGCGATCGGACCGTACACCATGGTCACGTAGATCACCAGCAGCGTCAGGATCGCCACCACCACCGGCTTGTTCAGCTTGGCGGGGTCGGCCTTGGCAGGGTAGCCGGCTTCCTTGATGGCGGTGGTCACGGCCTTCTTGAACTCGGCATCCTTGGCCTTGGCTTCGTCAGCCGGCAGGCCCTTGGAGCTGTAGGACTCGATGACCTTCTCGCCCACCTTGATCTGCGCCGTGCCGGTGCCTTCCACGTTCTCGTAGTTCACCGAGTTGCTGGCCAGCACCTGCTTGGCGATGTCGCACGAGCTGGTGAACTTGGCAGTACCCGTCGGGTTGAACTGGAACGAGCACTCCGACTGGTTGGCGATCAGCGTCACCGGCGCGTTGGCCTGGGCGTGGGCCAGGTCAGGGTTGGCGGCAGACGTGAGGGCCTTGAACAGCGGGAAGTAGGTCAGCGCAGCGATCAGGCAGCCTGCCAGGATGATGGGCTTGCGGCCGATCTTGTCCGACAGCGTGCCGAACACGACGAAGAACGGCGTGGCGATCAGCAGCGAGATGGCGACCAGGATGTTGGCGGTGGCACCATCGACCTTCAGCGTCTGCGTCAGGAAGAACAGGGCGTAGAACTGGCCCGTGTACCAGACCACGGCCTGGCCGGCGACCAGACCCACCAGGGCCAGGATCACGATCTTGAGGTTCTTCCACTGGCCGAACGACTCGGACAGCGGCGCCTTGGAGGTCTTGCCTTCGGCCTTCATCTTCTTGAAGGCGGGCGACTCATTCATCGACATCCGGATCCACACGCTGATGCCCAGCAGGAACACGGAGACGATGAACGGAATGCGCCAGCCCCAGTCGGCGAAGGCCTCTTCACCCAGGGCGGTACGGGTGCCCAGGATCACCAGCAGCGACAGGAACAGACCCAGCGTGGCCGTGGTCTGGATCCAGGCGGTGTAGGCACCGCGCTTGCCGTTGGGGGCATGCTCGGCCACGTAGGTGGCAGCGCCGCCGTACTCACCACCCAGCGCCAGGCCTTGCAGCAAGCGCAGAACGATCAGCACGATGGGGGCCAGCACGCCGATGGAGGCGTAGTTGGGCAGCACGCCCACCAGGAAGGTGGACACGCCCATCAGCAAGATGGTGACGAGGAAGGTGTACTTGCGGCCGATCATGTCGCCCAGGCGACCGAAGACCAGTGCGCCGAAGGGCCGCACGATGAAGCCGGCCGCGAAGGCGAGCAGCGCGAAGATGAATGCGGATGTGGGATCCAGCCCTGCGAAGAACTGTTTGGCGATGATCGCGGCGAGCGACCCGTACAGGTAGAAGTCGTACCACTCGAAGACGGTACCTAGGCTGGAGGCGAAGATGACCTTCTTCTCCTCCGCCGTCATCGGCGTGTTGGTTGCTGCGTTAGCCATGTTGGAAGCTCCTCATCGTTGCAGGACGAAGGTTTTTGACCTTCTCAACCCCCAGGTTAGGGGGGTCTGTGAACAGATGTAATGAGGGGGAATGCGGATACACCCGGCAAAACCGCACAGATTTCCCTACGGGTATCCGCCGATTCAGACCATCACCCGAAAAATCGGGCCGGGTATCCACCAGGGCAGGCCATCCCTGCCCATCCCCCTCGCCGCGTGTCAGTTGGCCTGGGCCAGCTGCTCCAGGATGGCCGGGTTCTCCAGCGTGCTGGTGTCTTGGGTGACCGCGTCTCCCTTGGCGATCACGCGCAGCAATCGCCGCATGATCTTGCCGGAGCGCGTCTTGGGCAGGTTGTCGCCGAAACGGATGTCCTTGGGCTTGGCGATCGGGCCGATCTCCTGGGCCACGTGGTTGCGCAGTTCGGCGGCGAGCTTCTTGGCCTCTTCGCCGCTGGGGCGGGGGCGCTTGAGCACCACGAAGGCGCAGATGGCCTCGCCGGTCAAATCATCCGGGCGGCCCACCACGGCGGCCTCGGCCACCAGCGGGTGCGACACCAGGGCGGATTCGATCTCCATCGTGCCCATGCGGTGGCCCGAGACGTTCAGCACATCGTCGATGCGGCCGGTGATGGTGAAGTAGCCTGTCTCCGCATCGCGGATGGCGCCATCGCCCGCCAGGTAGTAGCTGCCGCCGAAATCGGCCGGGTAGTAGCTCTTCTTGAAGCGCTCCGGGTCACCCCAGATGGTGCGGATCATCGCGGGCCAGGGCTTGCGCACGACCAGCACGCCGCCCTGTCCCCAGGGCACTTCCTTGCCGGTCTCGTCGACCACGGCGGCATCGATGCCCGGGAAGGGCAAGGTGCACGAACCGGGCGTGAGCGCATGGGCGCCAGGCAGCGGCGTGATCATGTGGCCGCCGGTTTCCGTCTGCCAGAAGGTGTCGACGATGGGGCAGCGGCCACCACCGATCTCGCGGTGATACCACTCCCATGCGGCGGGGTTGATGGGCTCGCCCACCGTGCCCAGCAGGCGCAGGCTTGTCAGGTTGAAGTTGCGCGGGTGCACCTCGGGCGTGATCTCGGCCGCCTTGATCAGCGCGCGGATGGCGGTAGGCGCCGTATAGAAGATCGTGACCTTGTGGTCCTGGATCATGCGCCAGAAGCGGGCGGCATCCGGGTAGGTGGGCACGCCTTCGAACACGATCTGCGTGCCGCCGTTGGCCAGCGGGCCATAGGCCACGTAGGTGTGGCCGGTGACCCAGCCGATGTCGGCCGTGCACCAGAAGATGTCGTCGGGCTTGAGATCGAAGGTCCACTTGGTGGTCAGCGCCGCCTGCAACAGGTAGCCGCCAGTGCAGTGCTGCACGCCCTTGGGCTTGCCGGTGGAGCCGGAGGTGTAGAGCAGGAACAGCGGGTGCTCGGCATCGACCCACTCGGGTTCGCAGGTGGTGGACTCAGCGGCCATCACGTCGTGCAGCCACACATCTCGGCCGGCATTGAAGGCCACGTTGCCGCCGGTGCGCTTGTAGACGATGACGCGGCGAACACTGTCGCAGCCGCCCAGGCCCAGGGCCTCGTCGACGATGGCCTTGAGCGGCAGGCTCTTGCCACCGCGCTGCTGTTCATCCGCCGTGATGATGAGCACGGCACCGGCGTCTTCGACGCGGTCACGCAGGCTCTGGGCCGAGAAGCCGCCGAACACCACCGAGTGCGTGGCACCGATGCGGGCGCAGGCCTGCATGGCGATCACGCCTTCGACCGACATGGGCAGGTAGATGACGACGCGGTCACCCTTCTGCACACCCTGCGCCTTGAGCGCATTGGCCAGCTGGGACACCTTCTCAAGCAGTTGCTTGTAGGTATGGCGGGTCACGGTGCCGTCATCGGCCTCGAAGATGATGGCGGTCTTGTCGCCCAGGCCGTTGTCGACGTGCCGGTCCAGGCAGTTGTATGACACGTTGAGCGTGCCGTCGGCGAACCAGCGGTAGAAGGGCGCGTTGCGCTCGTCGAGCACCTCGTTGAAGGGTTGTTTCCAGCTGACCAGATCGCGGGCCAGGTCAGCCCAGTAGCCTGCGTAGTCGGCTTGCGCCTTGGCGCACAGCGCGTCATACGCGGCACGGCTGCCAATGTGGGCGTTGCGGGCGAAATCCGCGGGAACAGGAACGGTGTTGGCGTGGTGAGGGGTGTCGTGCTGGATGGTGCCGGTTGTCATCTGTTGGTCACTCCGAAGCTGCTGCAGCGCTTGTGGCGCTCTGGTCAAAAGACCGGGGTTGCGCGTCATGCATGCAAGCCCCGTTCACCCGGAACTTTCCCGTAACTTTAGAATTTGCTGCTACGTAGTATCCCTGCACCAATCTGACACATGTCTACCCCACGCGCCAAACTTGGCCCCCTCCCCTCCATCATCTTCGCCAGCCGCTGGCTGCAACTCCCGCTCTACATCGGATTGATCCTGGCGCAGGCGGTCTATGTGTACCACTTCTGGGTGGAACTCGTCCACCTGATCGAAGCCGCATTCGGCAACCAGCATGCGCTGGAAGCCATCATCGCGGCCACGGGCCAGAAGGCCTCCGAAGGGCCCAACCATCTCACCGAGACCACGATCATGCTCGTGGTGCTGGGCCTGATCGATGTGGTGATGATTTCCAATCTGCTGATCATGGTGATCGTGGGCGGCTATGAAACGTTCGTTTCACGCATGAACCTCGAAGGCCACCCGGACCAGCCCGAGTGGCTCAGCCACGTCAATGCCTCGGTCTTGAAAGTCAAGCTGGCCACGGCCATCATTGGCATCTCGTCGATCCATCTCTTGAAAACCTTCATCAACGCCGGCAACTACACTGACCGGGTGTTGATCGCGCAGACGCTGATCCACGTGACCTTCCTGCTGTCGGCACTGGCCATCGCCGCCACCGACCGGCTGCTGCAGAAGCCGCATCCGCAACCTGAACCCGGCCACTGAACCGCCGAACGTCATGAGCCAACCGAAACGCCGCTGGATGCCCGAGAGAGACCAGATCCTGGCCTCTCGCTGGCTGCGGCCGGTGCGCCCCTACCTGAGCGACGACAGCCTGTGGGATCTGAACCGCGGCAGCGTGGCGCGGGGTGTGGCGGTGGGCCTGTTCATCGGGCTGCTGCTGCCGGTGGCGCAGTTCCTGTTCGCCATCGCGGGTGCGGTGCTGCTGCGCGGCCATGTGCCGGTCAGTGCCGCGTGCACGCTGGTGACCAACCCGCTCACGGTCACGCCCATCTACTGGCTGGCTTATCAGATCGGCGGCTACCTGCTGCCCGCGCGGGCCGAGGCCATCGACACGCTGCAAAGCGCCAGCACCTGGTTCGCCCAGGCGCTGCAATGGGCCGGGGCCATGGGTGCCCCGCTGCTCACGGGCCTTGCCGTGATGGCCAGCGTCACCGCCCTGCTGGGCTATGTGGTGGTGTGGCTGCTGTGGCCCCGGCCCGCAGCCCCTGTCGTGCGGGATTGAGCACGGGATTAAAACGGCTGTTTGCCCCTTGTCAAGCACCAGCCGGGCACCATAACGACCTGCGCCGTGCATAGTTGGCATCGGCGCCTGAAAACCTCGCATCGCCCCTGACGCGCAGGTCAGCCCCTTCACGGACAATGGCGCCACAAGGCTCCATGACGTACCTGGAGCCATCGAAACACCAGCTGTAACGATGGACAAGGCAGTCACGCCATCCGCCTCCCGCACCAACCAACGCCGCCACGTGGTGCGTGGTCTGCTGGTGCATGCCCTGGCGCATCACGGCGTGGTCTGGCTGTTGCTGGCCACCGCGGCAAGCCAGCACCTCCTGCCCTGGGAGGGCTTGCTGGGCGTGACCGCGCTCACCGTGGCACTGGGCGCCATGCTGCCCATCATGGCCCGGCGGGGCTTTCCTCTGCACCGTTTTGACCCGGCGCTGTTCGGGCCACTCAGCTTGATCAGCATCGCCTTGCTGGTGGGCGTGGCCGCACTGGCGCGCGAGCAGGATCGCCTGTGGCTGGCCGTGTGCGTGCTGCCTGCGGCCTTGATGGCCTGCACACACCTCAGAGGCCGTGGCTTGCGCCTTGGCGGCTTGATCGCCTCGGCCGCGGTGGGCGGCCTGCTGTTGGCCTGGGGCCTGAACCGCCCCATGGGCACCCCTTTGTTGATCGCGCTGTCCGCGCTGATGCTGGCCTGCCTGCTGCCCGCCTGGGCCACCGGGCGCCTGCGCCTGTTGCGCTGGCGATCTGCCGTGCAATGGCTGTTGTCGGGGGATTCGACGCAGCGCGTCTTCATCCTGCGTTTTCTGATCGCGTGCGTCTGCGCCATGTCGGGCATCGTGGCACTGGAATACGGCGCCTCCCTGGGCCTGATCGATCCCGTCGCCGCACGCTGGATGACCTGGCTGGCCACTGGCACCGTGGTCGGCTTCTACCTGATGACGCGCTCGGGCCTGAACATGAACATGCGCGACCGCACCCTGACCGAGCCCAAGCTGCTGGTGTGCGTGGTGTTCCTGGCCTTCGGCTACTACCTGGGCGGCATCGGCCGCGGGCTGGCGCTCACGCTGCTGGTCACGCTGGAGATGTTCGGCATGTTCGTGATCACGCCCTCGCAGGTGGCGCGCATCAGCGCCTTCGCGGCCGTGGCGTTCTCGGTGTCCATGCTGGCCGTGGCCCGCACGGAGACGGATCCGGGCCAGCTCAAGCTGCAGGTGGTGACCTTCGGCGTGATGATCGTGGTGCTCACGGTGATGTCCTGGCTGGCGCACCAACTGGGCCTGTTGCGCAACTCGCTGATGCGCCGCAAGAACGATCTGGCCGAAGCGCTTGAGCGCATCCAGATGCTGGCCACGCGCGACGAGCTGACCGGCCTGGTCAACCGCCGCCGCATGACCGAGCTGTTGCATCAACAGATCAAGCTGGGCACCCGCTCCGGATCGCCCGCCTGCATCGCCCTGATCGACCTGGACCACTTCAAGGCCATCAACGACACCCATGGACACGGCGTGGGCGACGAGGTGCTGCGCAACGTGGCGCAGGCGCTCAAGGCCGGGCTGCGCGACACCGATGTCGTGGCCCGCTGGGGTGGCGAGGAGTTCCTGGTGCTGCTCAACGACAGCGACATGGAGGCGGCCGCCCTGGGGATCGAACGCGCAAGGCTGGAAATGGGCCGCACCACCATGTCGGCCAGCGTGCCCCGCCTGCGCGTGACCTTCTCGTGCGGGCTGGCCGCCTGCGACGATGGCCTGCCGCTGGAGAAGCTGGTGGACCAGGCCGACCAGCGCCTGTACGCCGCCAAGGCCCAGGGCCGCAACCGCACCTGCACCACCCTGGCTCCCATGGTGAGCATGGCCGGCTTGGGCCCGCAGAACCCGACCACGGTGCGCGACACCGCCACCTTGCTGCCTGACTGATTTTCCGGGATGTGCCAGGCGGGCCACGCCCCGCTGAACCAGAGGCGACACCCGGAACCCGAGCCCCCCATGGCCAGACCATGCGCGGTAAAATGCCCGCCGTCACCCGACCACCCTGCCCCAAGGGTGCCCCCAGCCCAAGCCAAAAGCCCAAGCCCACCATGACGACCATCCGCCACGACGACCTCGTCGAATCCGTCGCTGCCGCCCTGCAGTACATCAGCTACTACCACCCGGCCGACTACATCGCCCACCTGGCCCGCGCCTACGAGCGCGAGGAATCGCCGGCCGCCAAGGACGCGATCGCGCAGATCCTGACCAACTCGCGCATGTGCGCCGAGGGCCGTCGCCCGATCTGCCAGGACACCGGCATCGTCAACGTCTTCCTGAAGATCGGGATGGGCGTGAAGTGGGAAGGTTTCGGTGCCCGCAGCATCCAGGATGCGGTGGACGAAGGCGTGCGCCGTGGCTACAACAACCCGGACAACAAGCTGCGCGCCTCGGTGCTGTCCGACCCTATCTTCGAACGCAAGAACACCAAGGACAACACGCCCGCCGTGGTCTTCATGGAGCTGGTGCCCGGTGACACGGTCGATGTGACGGTCGCGGCCAAGGGCGGCGGCTCGGAGAACAAGTCCAAGGTCTACATGCTCAACCCGAGCGACAACATCGTCGACTGGGTGCTCAAGACCGTGCCGACCATGGGCGCCGGCTGGTGCCCGCCCGGCATGCTGGGCATCGGCGTGGGCGGCACCGCCGAGAAGGCGGCCCTGCTGGCCAAGGAATCGTTGATGGACGACATCGACATGTACGAGCTGCTGGAGCGCGGCCCCCAGAACAAGCTGGAAGAACTGCGCATCGAGCTGTACGAGAAGGTCAACGCCCTGGGCATCGGCGCGCAGGGCCTGGGCGGCCTGACCACCGTGCTGGATGTGAAGATCAAGACCTATCCCACGCACGCGGCCTCCAAGCCCATCGCCATGATCCCGAACTGCGCGGCCACCCGCCACGCCCACTTCGTGATGGACGGCAGCGGCCCGGTCTACCTGGATCCGCCCAGCCTGGACCTGTGGCCCAACGTGCACTGGGCGCCTGACTACAACAAGTCCAAGCGCGTCGACCTGAACACACTCACGCCGGCCGAAGTGGCCAGCTGGAAGCCCGGTGACACCCTGCTGCTCAACGGCAAGATGCTGACCGGCCGCGATGCCGCGCACAAGCGCATCCAGGACATGCTGGCCAAGGGCGAGCAACTGCCCGTGGACTTCACCAACCGCGTCATCTACTACGTGGGCCCGGTCGATCCGGTGCGCGACGAGGTGGTCGGCCCCGCCGGCCCCACCACCGCCACGCGCATGGACAAGTTCACCGACATGATGCTGGAAAAGACCGGCCTGATCTCGATGGTGGGCAAGGCCGAGCGCGGCCCCATCGCCATCGAGTCGATCAAGAAGCACAAGTCGGCCTACCTGATGGCGGTGGGCGGCAGCGCCTACCTGGTGTCCAAGGCCATCAAGGGCGCCAAGGTCGTCGGTTTTGCCGACCTGGGCATGGAAGCCATCTACGAGTTCGACGTGGTCGACATGCCGGTGACGGTGGCGGTGGACGCCGGCGGTACCAGCGCCCACATCGAAGGTCCGAAGATCTGGCAGGCCAAGATCGGCAAGATCCCTGTGGCCGTGAACTGACCATTCATTATTGATCGCGCACACCGCCCAAAACCCGGCCATCCTTGGCCGGGTTTTTTGTGGCTTCAGCCCGCTCAGGCATGCGCCGGCAACAGGCGCTTTTCGAGCTCATCGAAATCCGCCTTCACCAGATCCTTGTCCAGCTCATCGCTGATCACGCCCCCCACCTGCGGGCTCCAGGCCTGGCGCAGATAGCCCAGGAAGCGCGGTGCGGCCACCACCTTCAAAGCCTTGAAACGCCCATACTGATGATGTTGCGCCAGCCGCTGCGCCACTTGCCTGGCGAAGCGCTGCCCCTCCTGATGAAGTTCAGCCTCACCCGCCGAGGTGGTGATGCTGTTGCCACGCCGCCCATGGGCGTCATTGCGCATCTCCGAGGCCTTGGCATGGGCATCGGGATCGGTCAATTCCTCGACCGGCTTGAGGACACGGCCATCGACTTCCAGCAAACGCGCGATGGCCTCGTCGGCCACCACGATCCAGGTTTTTTTCATGCGGTGCTCCATTCTTCGCCTCTGAATGGCGATGCCCCACAGGGGCAACCCATGTGCCCGGTACCCCACGCGCCCACGGCCCGCTACGATGGCAGCCATGAAGCGGAACCCCTACTTCGACCCGACCAAATCCCACCATCGCCCGGGCGGCTTCCAGAACAACTACCTGGAGTTCCGCGAAAAGCGCTGGCATGAACTGCTGCGCTGGCGTTGGGAGGCCTGGCGCAAGGGCGAGCCCACGCCCCCGAAAGATCAAATCCCCGTGGTTGAGCCCGATCTGGCCTTCATCCACGCCAACGCGAAGGCCGGCAAGGCCATGGCACCGGCCGTCACCTGGATCGGCCACATCACCGTGCTCGCGCAGATCGGCGGCTTGAACTTCCTGACCGACCCGGTGTTCTCGGAGCGCTGCTTCCCGGTGCAATGGGCTGGCCCGCGCCGCCACACGCCTCCCGGCCTGCGCCTGGACCAGTTGCCCCGCATCGACGTGGTGCTGCTGTCCCACAACCACTACGACCACATGGACGAGGGCTCGCTGCTCGCGCTGGCCAAGCAGGCGGGCGGCCCGCCCCTGTTCATCACGCCGCTGGGCCACAAGGCCTGGTTCGAGCGCCACGGCATCCACGGCGTGATCGAGCTGGACTGGTGGGACCGCCACCTGATCCACGCCACCGAGCACAACGCCCGCATCCCCGTCGTGCTGACGCCGGCCCAGCACTGGTCGGCCCGCACCGCCACGGATGCGCTGCGCAGCCTGTGGGGCGGCTTCGCGGTGCTCTCGCCCGATTGCCACCTGTACTTCGCGGGCGACACGGCCTACTCGAAGGACTTCGCCGACATCCGCCAGCACTTCGCCATCGACCACGCGCCCGGCCTGGGCGGCGGCTTCGACATCGCGCTGCTGCCCATCGGCGCCTACGAGCCGCGCTGGTTCATGAAGGACCAGCACTGCAACCCGGCCGAATCCGTGCAGATCTTCAAGGACCTGGGTGCCAAGCAGGCGCTGGGCGTGCACTGGGGCACCTTCCAGCTCACGGACGAGGCCCTGGACGAACCGCCCCGCGCATTGAAAAAAGCGCTGGCCGCCGCAAGGATCGACGACCAGCGCTTCTTCGTGCTGCCGATAGGCAGCACGCGTCGGATCACACCCCGGCTGTAGTGCGCTTGGCGCGGCGCTGACGCGCCACGGCCCAGCCCCCCAGCAGCAGCCCTTGCAGCATCAGAGCATACGAGGCGGGCTCGGGCACCGGCGTCGTGGCAGAACCTGTCACCGATGCGCTGAGGTAGAAGGAAGCGGACTGTGTCAGCCCGCTCGAATTGCTGAACACGCTGCGCAGCACGCCAGACTCCTCACGGAATTGCTCCGTGCCCGGCACCGTGGTGTACACAGGCACTGAATACCCCAGCACAGGATCGTACACATAGGTGTACGAGGTGTAGCTACCTGCCGCAATGGCCTGCAGGGAACGCGTTTCAGTGCCGTTGTAGCTGGCGCTGATGGAACCACCCGAGTAGTTGTAGCTCAGCGACGACGAGACCGTTGCCGTGGCCGATTCGGTGGTCTGGCAATAGTAGTAGCTGCATCCAGACGGATTGTTGGCCGAGGCCTTGAGGTCGTACTGGCTGTCGATCAACAGCAGCGTATTGGCAGACAGTGACAGGTTGACCGGCCCGCCGTAGTAATAGCTGGTGGGCGAGCCCGTGGACACAGAGGCGTTGAAGGACGTCGATGGGCCATTGGCCACACCGCTGACAGCCAGCGTCTGATCACCGATCACCCCATGGGCATTCGCGTTGGTCAACGACACCCACTCATCACGCGAGAAGCTGAAGGTGCCGGAACGGGTCGACGTCACGCCTTCAACGGCGCCTTGTGCGCTGTCGACGGCGTTGAGGACGAAGCTGGTGGAACCGGCGGCATTCGTGAAGCTGAAGGATGCTTCCACGCCATCATTCGGATTCAGGTCGATCAGCGTGAATGTGAGGCCCGACAGGCTGGCCGATGCTTGAGAACCAGCCTGGACGGCAGAAGCGGACAGAGCAGCCATGATGACAACCATGGCCGTGTGCAAACGCGGCATGAAGACACTCCCTTGTAGATGAAACCGGCGCACAACTGCCGGCCATCACATTGTGTCAAAAATTTACAGGCATTTGTGGTGGATGCAGGGCGCGCCCCTCTGTCCAGGGGGCGCGCCGGCCGCCCCGAACTCAGTGCACCGTGCGTCCGAACTCGAAGTTGCCTTCTCCATCGGCCACCACCGGGATCACGTCCTTCGGGCCGAACTTGCCCTGCAGGATCAGCTTGGCCACCGGGTTCTCGATGCGCTGCTGGATGGCACGCTTCAAAGGCCGCGCGCCGAACACTGGATCGAAGCCCGCCTTGGCCAGTTCGGCCAGGGCCTGCGGCGACACGTCCAGCTTCATCTCCATCTGCTCCAGGCGCTTTTCCAGGCCCTTGAGCTGGATCTTCGCGATGGATTCGATGTTGGCCTGGTCCAGCGCGTGGAACACCACCACCTCGTCGATACGGTTCAGGAACTCGGGGCGGAAGTGCTGTTTCACCTCCACCCACACCGCGTCCTTGATCTCGGCTGAGGGCTGCCCCGCCATCTGCATGATCTGGTGCGAGCCCAGGTTGCTGGTCATCACGATCACGGTGTTCTTGAAGTCCACGGTGCGGCCCTGACCGTCGGTGAGGCGGCCATCGTCCAGCACCTGCAGCAGCACGTTGAACACGTCCGGGTGGGCTTTCTCCACTTCATCGAGCAGCACCACGCTGTAGGGCTTGCGGCGCACGGCTTCGGTCAGCGTGCCGCCTTCCTCATAGCCCACGTAGCCCGGGGGCGCGCCGATCAGGCGGCTCACCGAGTGCTTCTCCATGAACTCGCTCATGTCGATGCGGATCAGGTGCTCCTCGCTGTCGAACAGGAAGCCGGCCAGCGCCTTGCACAGCTCGGTCTTGCCCACGCCGGTGGGACCCAGGAACAGGAAGGAACCATACGGGCGATTCGGATCGGACAGGCCGGCCCGTGAGCGGCGGATGGCATCGGACACGGCCACGATGGCCTCGTGCTGACCCACGACGCGGTCGTGCAGCTTGTCTTCCATCGTGAGCAGCTTGTCGCGCTCGCCCTGCATCAGCTTGGACACGGGGATGCCGGTGGCGCGCGCCACGACCTCGGCGATCTCTTCGGCGCCGACCTGGGTGCGCAGCAGCGTGGGCTTGCTGGCGTCCTTGCCCTTGGCGTTCTCCTTGTCCTGCGCCTCCTTCAGGCGCTTTTCCAGATCGGGCAGCTTGCCGTACTGCAGCTCGGCCACCTTGTTGAAATCGCCCTTGCGCTTGAACTCCTCGATCTGGAAGCGGATCTTGTCGATCTCTTCCTTCACGTGGGCAGAGCCCTGAGCCTGAGCCTTCTCGGCTTTCCAGATGTCCTCCAGATCGGAGACCTCGCGTTCGAGCTTCTTGATCTCGTCCTCGATCAGGCCCAGGCGCTTGATGGACGCCTCGTCCTTCTCGCGCTTGACGGCCTCACGCTCGATCTTGAGCTGGATCACGCGGCGGTCCAGCCGGTCCAGCGCCTCGGGCTTGGAATCGATCTCGATCTTGATCTTGGCGGCTGCCTCATCGATCAGGTCGATGGCCTTGTCCGGCAGGAAGCGGTCGGTGATGTAGCGGTTGGAGAGTTCCGCCGCGGCCACGATGGCCGGGTCGGTGATCTCGACGCCGTGGTGCACCTCGTACTTCTCCTGCAGGCCGCGCAGGATGGCGATGGTGGCCTCGACGGTAGGTTCCCCCACGAGGATCTTCTGGAAGCGGCGCTCCAGGGCCGCGTCCTTCTCGATGTACTTGCGGTATTCGTCCAGCGTGGTCGCACCGATGCAGTGCAGCTCACCGCGCGCCAGGGCGGGCTTGAGCATGTTGCCCGCGTCCATCGCGCCATCGGCCTTGCCCGCACCGACCATGGTGTGGATTTCATCGATGAACATGATGGTCTGGCCTTCGTCCTTGGCGACTTCTTTCAGCACGCCCTTCAGGCGCTCCTCGAAATCGCCACGGTACTTGGCGCCGGCCAGCAGCAGGGCCATGTCCAGCACCAGCACGCGCTTGCTCTTGAGCGAATCGGGCACCTCGCCCGCGACGATGCGCTGCGCCAAGCCTTCGACGATGGCGGTCTTGCCCACGCCGGGCTCGCCGATCAGCACGGGGTTGTTCTTGCTGCGGCGCTGCAGCACCTGGATGGCGCGGCGGATCTCTTCGTCACGGCCGATCACCGGGTCGAGCTTGCCCTGGCGGGCGCGCTCGGTGAGGTCCAGCGTGTACTTCTTGAGGGATTCGCGCTGGCCTTCGGCCTCGGGGTTATCGACCTTCTGGTCGCCCCGCACGGCTTTCACCGCGGCTTCGAGCGCCTTGCGGGTGAGGCCGAAATCGCGGGCGAGCTCGCCGGTTTCGCCTTTGTGGTCCGCCAGGGCGAGCAGGAACATCTCGCTGGCGATGTACGGGTCACCCTGCTTGTGGGCTTCCTTCTCGGCGCCCTGCAGCAGGCTGACGGTGTCGCGGCCGGCCTGCACCTGCTCGGCGCCCTGCACCTGGGGGAGTTTGTCGATCTGCTTGGTGAGGCCGGTGGCCAGTGCCTGCACCTTCACGCCAGCGCGTTCGAGCAGGGCCTTGGGGCCGTCGTCCTGCTGGAGCATGGCCAGCAGGATGTGGGCCGGTTCGATGTAGGGGTTGTCGCGGGTCACCGCCAGGCTTTGGGCCTCGGTGAGCGCTTCCTGGAATTTGGTGGTGAGCTTGTCGAGTCGCATGGGGGCTCCTGGAGGCGGCCAGGGCTTGGCTTCAGGTTGATGCCCGGGGGCCGCGAGGGATATTGAACTATCGACTGAAATGGGCTCGCGGTGGGGAATTTCAAGTAGGGTGGGGTGTTGCGTTGGATCAAGGTTTCGGGGTTGGGGCGTTCGCGGGTGGCTGGGCTTGGGTGGAGGCTCCGCTTCGCCATCGTGGGCACGGTGCGCGACGTAGGCAGGGGGGAGCTCAGGAATATTGGCCTTGCTTGCGTGGCGCTGGGCTTTGCTCGCAAAGCTTCAGGCTTGCCCGGCAAGGCTCCGGGCTTGGCGCGCAAGGTGTTTTGCTTTGCGCGCAGGCCGTTTGGCTCGGGGTGCACGGCGGTAAGGCTCGCGTGTGGAGTTCAACGCTCTGCGCACTGCGATCGGAGCCTTGCGTTCAAGGCTACTGATGCGCTGTGCCCACGTTCTTTTTCCTTGCGCACGAACCTTTTTGCTTTGTGCGCAAGTTCAGGTGCTTCATGCGCGAGCCTTCTGATGCTTGCGCGCAAGGCTTTTTGCCTCACGCTCGGCATTCAACGGGCCGAACGCGGGCACCGGGAAGCTTGCGCGAGCAGATCGGAGGCTTGCGAACCCTGCAAGGCACAAGGTGGCTCAGGCGCGCGCTGGGGCTGCCGAAGGCGGAAGGGCAGCGATGACCGCCCCACTCGAAGCACCCCCAGGGCCACCCGACATCCCCGAAGCGCTCAAACCTCCGCGAACTCCACCCGGTTCCGTCCATTGTTCTTGGCCGCATACAGCCGCCCGTCCGCCTTGGCCAAGTCTTCCTCCAGCGACGTGGTCGGGCTGTGAAAGCTCACCCCGATGCTGATCGTGATCCGGATCGGTCCCACCTTGGTCTCGCAGGGATTCATCTCGACCGCCTTGCGCAGCCGCTCGGCCACGCCGTAGGCCTCCTGCGCGCTCTTGACGGGCAGCAGCACCGTGAACTCTTCCCCGCCGTACCTGGCCAGCAAGGCATCGTCGCGCAAGCGGTCGCGGATCACCTGCGTCACGTGCCGCAGCACGTCATCCCCGATCAGGTGCCCGTAGCGGTCGTTCACTGCCTTGAAATGGTCCAGGTCCATCATCAGCACCGCGATCTGGCTGGACTGGTACTGCTGCAGCGCCAGCATCCGCTCCCCCAGCTCACGCAGCCCCCGCCGGGACAAGGCCCCCGTCAAATCATCCGACAGCGCCCGGGCCCGCAACTGCTGGCTCAAGCGCGCATTGATCGTCGAGAACGCCAGCGCCGCCACGGCCAGCGGCAGCAGCGCCACGCCGATGCCGCTCACGGGCCGCAGCCACTCGGGCCCGTGCAGCCAGTCCGGCGGATACGGCCCTGGCACCGTGAAGGCGTGGTACACCACCACCAGCCAGTGCAGCGCGAAGGCCAGCGCCACGGCCATCAGGCTCAGTTCGCTGACATGGCCGCGCACGTTGTGCACGATGAGCCAGCCCTGGTCCATCGCCATCGCCACGCTGACGACGGCGAAGATCAGGGCCACGCAACGAACATATTCCACCTCGGGCAGCAGCGCCGCCGCCCACAGCAGCACGCCCACCACCAGGGTGATGCCTGCGCCCAGATAAGGATGCGTGCGGCGCCCATTGAGCTGCCGGAAGGCCCAGGCCATCAGGCACACGCCCATGCCCGCGAAGCCGATCAGCGCCTTGGTCAGCGCCGGCACCTGCTCGTGCGGCGCGAACAGGATGATGGACATCACCGACACCGAGGCAAAGGCCCAGCGGTAGATGTTCAGGGTCTGCAGCAGGCGCGGCTGGTCGGTCTGGATGAAGCTCATCAGGCCCAGGCCCACCACGGCACCGATGCCCGCCACCGCATAGCAAGTAAGGATGTCTACAACCAGCATGCCCGTCTTGTAAGGTTGCCGCCTGTCTGTCTTGTCAGACCCGACTATGCCTCACATCTTGCAGGCTGGTGTCGCGGCGCGCCATGCGGATTTACCGCGAGGTGAAACATGCGAAACGTTGCACTGCGTCTGGATCAGCCCAGCCAGCTTCGGGCCAGCCGGGCGCCCAGCGCGGCACAGGCCAGCGCCCCCACCACGTGGGCCAGCGTGTGGGCCAGCGCCAGCGGCCAGCGCCCCCTCTCCAGCAGCGCCAGCGACTCCATCGAGAACGACGAGAAGGTGGTCAGGCCGCCCAGGAAGCCGGTCACCAGCAGCAGGCGCGCGGCCTCGTTGGGCTGGCGCCCGAAGACCACGTAGGCGATGCCGACCAGGAAGCCGCCCACCACGTTGACCAGCAGCGTGCCCAGCGGAAAACCCAGCCACAGCGGATTGAGCCACACGGCCGCCAGCCAGCGGGCCAAGGCCCCGACGACAGCCCCGGCCGCCACATACAACGCAAACCACAGGGAAATCATGCGTCTTGTTCCTTCGTTGTATGACGCCGGGGCCCGCAAGAGATCGTCGATCCCGTTGAACCAGGCACCTCGCCCCAGCGTGCCAGTGCGGCGTCGTCCTGCTCACGGGCATCCACCCACTGGCTGCCCTGTGCGGAGACCTCCTTCTTCCAGAAGGGGGCCTGGGTCTTGAGCCAGTCCATCAAGAATTCGCAGCCTTCGAAGGCTGCACGCCGGTGGGGCGCGCTCACGCACACCAGCACGATCTGATCGCCCAGCGCGAGCGGGCCGACGCGGTGGATCACCCGGGCGCCACGCAGTTCGAAGCGCCGGATCGCCTCGTCGACCATGGCCTCGATGGTGCGTTCGGTCATGCCGGGGTAGTGCTCCAGCACAAGGCTGGGGCTCGTCAGGGCCTCGGTGTAAGGCTTGCCGTGATCGGCCGGCATGTGAGAGACGCCGCGCCATTCCCGCACCGTGCCGACAAAGCTGGCCACGGCGCCGATGCCCGTGTCGCCCTCGCGCAGGGCCGCAACTTCCGCCCCCAGGTCGAAATCGGCCTCCTGCACGACCACGTGGCGATGCGGTGCGGCGGGATGGGTGTCACCGGCCATGATCACCCCCCGGTGACGGGCGGAAAGAAGGCCACCTCGGCGCCGTCGCGCAGCGCCTCGTCGTCGTCGCACATGATCTGGTTGCAGGCGGCGCGCACGGCACGGTCGCCGTTGAGCACCGCCGCATGCCCGGCCGAGCGTTCAGCCAGCCAGTCGCGCAAGGCACCCACGGTGGCCGGCGCATCAGCGCCGAAGGACAGGTCTTCGCCGGGGCCCAGGGCCTCGCGGATCCGGGCGAAGTAGCGGACGGTGATCTTCATGACGGCTTTCTCATCAACCCTGGCTCTGCGTGCCCGAAGGTTGCAGCCATTGTGCCAAGGGCACGAAAGGCACGGTGTCGCCGGGGGCCACGGTCTGGCCGGGCCGCAGGTCGATCAGGCCGCCAGCCCACGCGGCCGAGGTCAGCACGCCCGAGCCCTGGTGCGGGAACAGGCTCAGCCCGCCCTGCTCGTTCAGGCGCGCGCGCAGGAACTCGCGGCGCTTGTCGGGCTTGGCCCAGCTGAAATCGGCACGCAGCGGCAGCGCCTTGGGCAGCGTCCAGGCCTCACCGGCCAGCACGCCCAGCACCGGGCGCACCAGCAGCAGGAAGGTCACGAAGCTGGCGACTGGGTTGCCTGGCAGGCCCATGTACAGGGCCCGGCTGCCGTCATCGCGGTTCAGCCAGCCCAGCACTAAGGGCTTGCCCGGCTTGATGGCCAAGGCCCAGAAATCGAGTCCGCCCTCGGCCTGCACGGCGGCGCGCAGGTGGTCTTCCTCCCCCACGGACACGCCGCCGCTGGTGATGACCAGATCGTGGTGGCGGGCCGCTTCACGCAGCGCGGCGCGGGTAGCGTCCAGGTCGTCGGGCACCACGCCCAGGTCGCTGCCCTGGGCGCCGGTGGCCTGCACCAGGCCGCGCAGGGTGTGACGGTTGCTGTTGTAGATCGCGCCGGGCGGCAGGGGCTGGCCGGGCATCACCAGCTCGCTGCCGGTGGTCAGCACGCCCACGCGGGGGCGCTTGAACACGCTCAGGTGCTCGGCGCCCACCGAAGCCGCCACGCCCAGCGCGGCCGGGCCAAGGCGCAGGCCTGCGGACAACACGGTCTGGCCGGCGGCGATGTCTTCACCGCGACGGCGGATGTTCTGGCCTTGGTCGACAGGCTGTCCAAAGCTGACACGGCCGTCGTCGCCCACCGTGGCCTGTTCCTGCATCACCACGGCATCGGCGCCCTCTGGCACCGGTGCACCGGTGAAGATGCGGGCACAGGTACCCGGCGGCAGCGCGCCACCCACCTGCCCTGCGGCAATGCGCTGGGCTTGGGGCAGCGGTGCACCGGCTTCGGCCGCCCGCAGGGCGTAGCCGTCCATCGCGCTGTTGTCCAGCGGCGGCACGTCCACGGCAGAGGCAACATCCTGCGCCAGCACACGGCCCAGCGCATCGAAGCTGGGCACCGTCTCCTGGGGCAGGCCGACATCGCCCGCCGCCTTGACATGCTGCTCGGCCACCAGTTGTAGCCGCGACCAGGCCTCGTCCAGGGGCATCAGCGGTTTGAAAGCCATCTTCTCAGCTCACATGCGAAACCGGCGCCTGAAGGCGCCGGTATGGGGTCAGTCGTTGCAGTGCTGGACGATGTAGTCCTTGACCACCTTGGCGTCGGCAGGCACCACCGTGAAGCGCTTGGGCAGCGCCTCCAGGCCCTCCAGCCCTGCGATCCAGAACGGACGTGCCGGCTTCTGGCCCGTGGCCTCGACGATGGTCTCCTCGAACTTGGCGGGCAGCGCCGTTTCCAGCACGATCATGCGCACGGTCGGATCCAGGTGATCGCGGGCCACCTTCAGGCCATCGGCCGTGTGCGTGTCGATCATGGCGCCAAAGCGCTCGAAGGTGTCGCGGATCGTGGCCAGGCGGTCGGCGTGCGTGCTGGTGCCCGACACGAAACCGTAGCCCGCGATCTTGGCGAACTCCTCGGCCGACACGGCGAACAAGCCGCGCTGCTCCACCTCGTCCTTGAACAGCGACTTGGTGCGTGCACCGTCACGGCCCAGCAGGTCGAAGATGAAGCGCTCGAAGTTCGACGCCTTGGAGATGTCCATCGACGGCGACGAGGTTTCAAACGTCTCGGCGCTGCCCCGCACGCGGTAGCTGCCGGTGCGGAAGAACTCGTCGAGCACGTTGTTCTCGTTGGTGGCCACCACCAGCTTGTCGATGGGCAGGCCCATCATGCGGGCCACGTGGCCGGCGCACACATTGCCGAAGTTGCCCGAAGGCACCGTGAAGCTGACCTTCTCGCCCTCGGACTTGGTGGCGTAGAAGTAGCCGGCGAAGTAGTACACCACCTGGGCCAGCAGGCGCGCCCAGTTGATCGAGTTGACGGTACCGATCTTGTACTGGCGCTTGAAGGCCAGGTCGTTCGAGGCGGCCTTGACGATGTCCTGGCAATCGTCGAACACGCCTTCGACCGCCAGGTTGTGGATGTTCGGGTCCTGCAGGCTGAACATCTGTGCCTGCTGGAAGGGGCTCATGCGGCCGTGCGGGCTGAGCATGAACACGCGCACGCCCTTCTTGCCGCGCATGGCGTACTCGGCCGCGCTGCCCGTGTCGCCCGAGGTGGCGCCCAGGATGTTCAGCGTCTCGCCACGGCGGCCCAGTTCGTACTCGAACAGGTTGCCCAGCAGCTGCATGGCCATGTCCTTGAAGGCCAGCGTCGGGCCGTTGGACAGCGCCTGCAGCGCCACGCCCGGCTCCAGCAGCTTCAACGGGGTGATCTCGTCGAAGCCGTAGGTGGACTTGGTGTAGGTCTTGGCGGCGATCGCCTTCAGGTCGGCGGCCGGGATGTCGTCGATGTAGAGCGACAGGATCTCGTAGGCCAGCTCGGCATACGGCAGGCCGCGCCACCTGGTCAGGGTGGCCGCATCGATCTGCGGGTACTGCACAGGCAGGTACAGACCGCCATCGGGCGCCAGGCCTTCCAGCAGGATCTCGGAGAAGCCGCGTTCGGTCTTGTCGCCGCGCGTGGAGATGTATTTCATGTCAGTTCCTCACAGGCGAGCATGCAGCAATGCGCGTACCCGCTGCGTGATCAGGCGAGTTCTTCTTTGCGCAGCTTCACGATGGGGGCCAACACCGTGGGCAGGGCCTGCATCGCGGCGAGCGCCTGGTTCATGCTGCCTTCCTTCGTGTCGTGCGTGAGGATGATCAGGTCGGTCTGGTTGCCTTCGCCGCTCACCTCGTCGGCCTCGCGCTGGATCACTGCGTCGATGCTGATGCCCTGCTCGGCCAGGATGCCCGTGAGCTTGGCCAGCACGCCGGCCTTGTCGGCCACGCGCAGGCGCAGGTAGAACGAGGTGATGACCTCGTCCAGCGGCAGGATCGGCAGGGCCGACAGCGCATCGGGCTGGAAGGCCAGGTGCGGCACGCGCGCCTCGGGGGCGGCGTCCAGCAGGCGGGCGATGTCGACCAGGTCGGCCACCACGGCCGAGGCGGTCGGCTCGGAGCCGGCGCCCTTGCCGTAGTACATCGTCGTGCCCACGGCATCACCCTGCACCAGCACGGCGTTCATGGCGCCTTCCACATTGGCGATCAGGCGGCGCATCGGCACCAGCGTCGGGTGGGTGCGCAGTTCGATGCCGTTGTCGCGGCGGCGCGCGATGCCCAGCAGCTTGATACGGTAGCCCAGTTGCTCGGCGTACTTGATGTCCGTGGCCGACAGCTTGGTGATGCCTTCCACATGGGCCTTGTCGAACTGCACGGGGATGCCAAAGGCGATCGAACCCAGCAGCGTGGCCTTGTGGGCCGCATCCACGCCTTCGATGTCGAAGGTGGGATCGGCTTCGGCGTAGCCCAGGCGTTGCGCCTCCTTCAGCACCACGTCGAAATCCAGGCCCTTGTCGCGCATCTCGGACAGGATGAAGTTGGTGGTGCCGTTGATGATGCCGGCCACCCACTGGATCTGGTTGGCCGTGAGGCCTTCGCGCAGCGACTTGATGATGGGGATGCCACCGGCCACGGCCGCCTCGAACGCCACGATCACGCCCTTGGCGCGGGCGGCTGCGAAGATCTCGGTGCCATGCACGGCCAGCAGGGCCTTGTTGGCCGTGACCACGTGCTTGCCGGCCGCGATGGCTTCCAGCACCAGGGCCTTGGCGATGCCGTAGCCACCGATCAGTTCCACCACCACGTCGATGTCGGGGTTGGCGATCACCTGGCGGGCATCCGACACCACCTTGGCGGCATCACCCACCACCTTGGTGGCCAGCTCGGTGTTGAGATCGGCCACCATGGCCACCTCGATGCCGCGGCCCGCGCGGCGGCGGATCTCTTCCTGGTTGCGCTTGAGCACCGTGAAGGTGCCGCCGCCGACGGTTCCGATGCCCAGCAGGCCGACCCGCACGGGTCGCAGTTGTGGTTGGCTCATGCGTTTCTCTCTCGGGGTGCGCAGCCTTGTGGGCCGCGTCTCTTGGGTTCTAGAAATGGCTGGCCGGTCGAGCAACCGGCACTTGTTTGTAGGTGTCAGGCGTGGCGCTTGCGGTAGCCGTCCAGGAAGCGCGCAATGCGGCCAATGGCGTCGCTCAGGTCATCGCTGTTGGGCAGGAAGACCAGGCGGAAGTGGTCCGGGTGGATCCAGTTGAAGCCCGTGCCCTGCACGATCAGCACCTTTTCTTCAGCCAGCAGCTCGTAGGCGAACTGCTGGTCGTCAGCGATCGGGTACAGCTTCGGATCCAGCTTGGGGAACATGTACAACGCGCCCTTGGGCTTGACCACGCTCACACCCGGGATCTGGTTGAGCAGGTCATAGGCCAGGTCACGCTGCTTGCACAGGCGACCGCCCGGCTGCACCAGGTCCTTGATGCTTTGATAACCGCCCAGCGCCGTCTGGATCGCCAGCTGGCCCGGCGTGTTGGCGCACAGGCGCATCGAGGCCAGCATGTTCAGGCCCTCGATGTAGTCACGCGCATGGCGCTTCTCGCCGGACACCACCATCCAGCCGGCGCGGTAGCCGCAGGAGCGGTAGTTCTTGGAAAGGCCGTTGAAGGTCAGGAACAGCACGTCGTCGGCCAGCGAGGCGATCGAGGTATGCGTGTTGCCGTCGTACAGCGTCTTGTCGTAGATCTCGTCGGCCAGCACGATCAGATTGTGCTGGCGGGCCAGGTCGACGATCTCCTGCAGCAGGCTGTCAGGGTAAAGCGCGCCCGTGGGGTTGTTCGGGTTGATGACGACGATGGCCTTGGTGTTCGGCGTGATCTTCGCCTTGATGTCGGCGATGTCGGGGTACCAGTCGGATTGCTCGTCGCAGATGTAGTGCACGGGGCGGCCGCCCGACAGCGACACCGCCGCCGTGTAGAGCGGGTAATCCGGCGCGGGCAGCAGCACCTCGTCGCCATCGTTCAGCAAGGCATTGAGCGACATCACGATCAGCTCGGAGGCGCCGTTGCCCAGGTAGACGTCATCGACCGTCACGCCCTGGATGCCCTTTTCCTGGCAGTAGTGCACCACCGACTTGCGCGGCGCGAACAGGCCCTTGCTGTCGGTGTAGCCCGCGGCGCTCGACAGGTTGCGGATCATGTCCTGCACGATCTCGTCGGGCGGCTCCAGCCCGAACACGGCCAGGTTGCCGATGTTGAGCTTGATGATCTTGTGGCCGTCTTCTTCCATCTGCCGCGCCTTTTCCAGCACGGGCCCACGGATGTCATAACAGACGCTGGCGAGCTTGCTGGACTTGGCGATCGGCTTCAAAACAGGCTCCAAAGAGACGGCGGTAGCGGGGGTTTTCGTCCGCCATAGCGCCTGAATCGGGCACGAAAAGCGGGTTTTCTGGGGGAACCTACAATTTAACCACACGCTGCCCCCTGCCCGCACCCGCGGGGCACCATGGCCGGCCACCAAATTCCCTGCGATGAAGTTCCAACCCGACCGCCCCGAAGGCACCAACATCATCCACGCCGTCACGCGCACCCAGGTGTCCGTCAACGGTCAGCCCTACACCACCAGCGTGCTGGTGCCCGGCAATGCGCCACTCAGTGCGTGGGCGCCGGAGAATCTGTCCGCCCTCACGGCCGACCACATCGCGGAAATCCTGCCGTTCAGGCCTGAACTGGTCATCCTGGGCAGCGGCCCTACTCTGCGCTTCGCCCATCCGTCGGTGCTGCGCCCCCTGATCGAGGCCGGCATCGGCGTGGAAACCATGGACACGCCCGCCGCGTGCCGCACCTACAACGTGCTGATGTCCGAGGGGCGCAAGGTGCTGGCGGCGCTCATCATCCACGAGTGAGCCTATCTGTGCCTCGATGTGAAATCCGCGTGAACCAATCCACATCAAGGGGCTCACACATTTTCGGGAAGGGATTGCTCCCTCGGGTCGGGGATGGACCCCAAGCTCGTTTTATAATCACGAGTTATTCACGCAGGTCGCTCAGCACTACAACATGACACCCGCTCTCAACAAACCTTTGCCGGAATTCGAAGCAGCTGCCACGGGTGGTGTGAAGTTCACGCCTCAGGCTTTCCAGGGCCAGACTGTGATCCTCTATTTCTACCCGAAGGACCACACCCCGGGTTGCACGACCGAGGCCATGCAGTTCCGTGACAAGCACAAAGAGTTCGTCAAGTCCGGCGCCGTCATCTTCGGCGTCTCGCGCGACAACATGGCTTCGCACGACAAGTTCAAGGAAAACCTCGAACTGCCCTACGAGCTGATCGCCGACACGGAAGAAAAGCTCTGCCACATGTTCGGCGTGGTCAAGAACAAGATCATGTACGGCAAGAAGGTCAAGGGCATCGAACGCAGCACCTTCCTGATCGACGCCGATGGCGTGTTGCGCGCCGAATGGCGTGGCATCAAGGTGGCCGGCCACGTTGACGAAGTGCTCGACGCCGTCAAGGGCCTCAAGAAGGAAGCCGCCTGATCCACGCCGCTTGAAAGCACGGATCAGCCAGAAAGCGTAAACGCTTTCATTTGTGAAATTCGTGACACCCGGTGCTTGTTGTACCCCCCCGACATCCATGGCGACCCGGATGGCCCAAGCCACCGAGTGTGCATAATGGGTTTCATGCATCTGGGTTGTCATCGACATCACGCTGACTTGTCTCCCCGGCCTCAACGGTCGGCGGAGCACCCCGGCTCAAGGTCAAGGCCGCACACACCGTTGTGCGGCCTTTTTGTTTGTGCCTAGCCTGAAGAAAGACGGAACGCCACCATGCCTCTTCCCAAGCCGCCTGCCAAACGTGCTGACATGCTCTCCACTGCGGACTACGAGTCCCAGCCCAAACCGGCCAAGACCGGGTTGAAACGCGGCTCCAAATCCACTTCCGTGGCCTCGTCCATACCGCCCGCGGCGCCTCGCATCGCGACCGCCCAGCCGCCTGTGCTCGAACTCGTGCCGCGCCCCACCCTGGCCGAGGCGCCCGCCAAGGCCCCTGCCCGTGACGTGGCCAGCCGGCCGGCCATCGTGCCGCCAGCCCAGCCCGCCTCACCGGTGGCCGAGCGCACCGGTAGCGACAGCTCGTCCACCGTCGCCGACAAACCGGCCAGCGCCGCCCCCAGCCGCGCCACGGGCACCAGCGGCACCACGCGCCGCCGCAAGATCACCGGCCCGGCCAAACTCTTCGTGCTGGACACCAACGTGCTGCTGCACGATCCGATGTCGCTGTTCCGCTTCGACGAGCACGACATCTACCTGCCCATGATCACGCTCGAAGAGCTGGACGGGCACAAGAAGGGCATGACCGAAGTGGCGCGCAACGCCCGCCAGGTCAGCCGTGACCTGGACGCCCTGGCCGCCGACATGGGCAGCCGCCAGCAGGCCGATCCCGCCAAGGGCATCGATCTGGCCAAGACGGGCCACGTCGAGGCAGGCGGCAAGCTGTACTTCCAGACCACGGGCATGGACATCCAACTGCCCATCGGCCTGCCGCAAGGCAAGGCCGACAACCAGATCCTGGGCGTGGTGCAGGCCCTGCGCGACAAGCACGCCCCCCGTGACGTGGTCCTGGTGTCCAAGGACATCAACATGCGCATCAAGGCCCGCGCCCTGGGCCTGCCCGCCGAGGACTACTTCAACGACAAGACGCTGGAAGATGGCGACCTGCTCTACACCGGCGTCCTGCCGCTGCCGGCCGATTTCTGGGACCGCCATGGCAAGGGCATGGAGAGCTGGCAGCAAAACGGCATCACCTACTACCGCGTGAGCGGCCCGATGGTGCCGGCCCTGCTGGTCAACCAGTTCGTCTACCTCGAAAGCCCCGGCGCCAGCCCCTGGTACGGCAAGGTCACCGAGATCACTGGCAAGACCGCCACGCTCAAGACCCTCAAGGACTACACCCACCAGAAGAACGCCGTGTGGGGCGTGACAGCACGCAACCGCGAGCAGAACTTCGCGCTGAACCTGCTGATGGATCCGGAATGCGACTTCGTGACGCTGACGGGCTCGGCCGGTACCGGCAAGACGCTGATGACCCTGGCCGCCGCGCTCAGCCAGGTGCTCGATGACCGCCGCTACACCGAGATCATCGTCACCCGCGTGACGGTGCCGGTGGGCGAGGACATCGGTTTCCTGCCCGGCACCGAGGAAGAGAAGATGTCGCCCTGGATGGGCGCCCTCGACGACAACCTCGAAGTGCTCTCGCGCGGCGACAGCGGCACGGGTGGTGCCGGTGAATGGGGTCGCGCGGCGGCCAACGAACTGGTGCGCAGCAAGATCAAGATCAAGAGCATGAACTTCATGCGCGGGCGCACCTTCCTCAACAAGATCGTGATCATCGACGAGGCGCAGAACCTCACGCCCAAGCAGATGAAGACACTGATCACCCGCGCTGGCCCCGGCACCAAGATCATCTGCCTGGGCAACCTGGCACAGATCGACACGCCCTACCTGACCGAAGGCAGCTCCGGCCTGACCTACGCCGTCGACAAGTTCAAGGGCTGGCCGCACAGCGGGCATGTCACCTTGGCGCGCGGCGAGCGTTCGCGCCTGGCGGATTTCGCCTCCGAAGTGCTCTGATCGATCATCGCCGCCCAGCGCGGCGAGCTCATCCCCGACGGCCTGCCTTGCAGGCCGTTTTTCATGGGCGCCTGCAAGCACCCCTGTCATGGCGGGGGCAAGACACCCCGCACGCGCCAACGGCATCGGCCTGCATGCACACTGGGCTGAATCATTCATCCCACCCACTTGCCCAGGAGCCCGCATGCCATCCACACGAAAAGCCCGATCCCTGGTCACACAGACCGCCGAGCTGGCCCTGGCCACACCACAGGTGATGGCGCACCGCCTCACGCGCATGGCCCTGGCTGGCCACACGCCATCGGCGCGAGACCGCAAGGAGTTCCACCTCATGGGCGCCGAGAAAGTCGCCGCCTTCCAGGAGTCATGGATGGCGATGGCCATGCAGGCCTGGCGCGCACAGATGCAAATGCAGACGCAGATGTGGACCAATGCCATGCAGGCGATGTGGATGCCCTGGAGCCGCCCTGCTTCCTTCAGTGGGGGCTCCGCCATCGCGCAGTGGCAGAAGGCCACCTTGGGCATCCTGGGCCAGGGCCTGGTGCCGGTGCACCGCCGCGCGGTGGCCAATGCCAAGAGACTGGGCCGTACGCGGTTGCGTTGACGCCTGCTGGAGCCCGCGCAGCTCTACCTCTTCTGGCACGATGGGAGCCCCTTGACGACAGGCGATGCGAATGACTGCCATGACCGAGCCGCCGGCCCCCGACACCGCCCTGACATGGGACGACTTCATGAAGGTGGAGTTGCGCGTGGGCCAGATCGTGAGCGCCGAGCCTTTCCCGAAGGCGCGCAAGCCCGCCTACATCCTGCAGGTGGATTTCGGCCCCGAGCTCGGTGTGCGCAAATCCAGCGCGCAGATCACGGCGCTGTACACGCCCGAGCAACTGGCCGGGCGCCTGGTGGTGGCGGTGGTGAACTTCCCGCCCAAGCAGATCGGGCCGATCATGTCGGAGTGCCTGATCACCGGCTTTCAGAATGAACAGGGCGAGGTGGCCCTGTGCGTGCCGGACCAGGATGTGCCCCTGGGTACGCGATTGCTTTGAGCCAGTCGGGAGATGTTGCCCCGCCCAGGCCAGGGCATCACAATGCCGGCAAAAGCCCCCACACGATGAACAGCCTCACGCCCCTGCCGCATCGCGCCTGCCCTTTGTGCGGCGGCCCCAATGCCTGCGCGCCCGCACGCACCGGCAGTTTCGACACGCCGTGCTGGTGCCGTGAGGTCAAGGTCTCGCCACTGGCCCGGGCCCGCGTGGCCGGGCATCAACCCATGGCCTGCCTGTGCGAGCGCTGCGCCGTGAGCGGCGGGCCTGCGGCGCCCGACACCACATCGCCCACGGTGCCCGCATCGCCGGGCCAGTCATCAAGCTAAAGCCGTTCAGAGCTTCTCGAACACTGCCATGCTCTCGACGTGGGCCGTGTGCGGGAACATGTTGACCGCCCCCGCCGACACGCAGCGGTAACCGCCCTGGTGCACGAGCAGGCCGGCATCGCGCGCCAGTGTGGCCGGGTTGCAGCTCACGTACACGATGCGGCGCGGAGGCACCCAATCAGACGCCAGACTCGGATCCTGGTGCAGATCAGCCACGGCCTTGGCCAGCGCGAAGGCGCCTTCGCGCGGCGGATCCACCAGCCACTTGTCGGCATGGCCATAGCTGGCCAGCTCCGCCGGAGTGATCTCGAACAGGTTGCGCGCCACGAAGCTGGTCTTGGCATCGACGCCATTGGCACGTGCGTTCTCGCGCGAACGGGCCACCAGTTGTTCGCTGCCTTCGATGCCCAGCACCTCGCGCGCCTGCGTGGCCAGAGGCAGGGTGAAGTTGCCCAGGCCGCAGAACCAGTCGATCACACGCTCGTCGGGCTTCACTTCGAGCAGGCGCAGCGCGCGGCCCACCAGCACCTGGTTGATGTGGTGGTTGACCTGGGTGAAGTCCGTCGGCTTGAAAGGCATCGTGATGCCGAACTCGGGCAGGGTGTAGTCCAGCCCGGGCAGGGTTTCGTCCAGTGGGTGCACCGTGTCCGGCCCCTTGGGCTGCAACCACCACGACAGGGTATGGTGCCCACCATCCCAGGCGCTGTGCTCGGCCGCGAAATCGCGCAGGCGCTGCACGTCGGCCGGGGTGAGCGCCTCCAGGTGGCGCAGCACCAGCACCGTCACGCTCGTGCCCACGGCCACCTCGATCTGCGGCAGGCGGTCACGCTGGTCCATGGCATAAACCAGTTCACGCAAGGGCACCAGCAGGCGGCTGATGTGCGGCGGCAGGATCTCGCAGGTCTGCATGTCGGCCACGTAGCGCGATTTGCGCTCATGGAAGCCCACCAGCACGGTGCCCTTCTTGAGCACATGGCGCACCGACAGGCGCGCGCGGTAGCGGTAGCCCCACGTGGGGCCCTCGATGGGGCGCAGCAGCATCTCGGGCTTGACCTTGCCCAGGTGCCAGAGGTTGTCTTCCAGCACACGCTGCTTGACGGCCACCTGCGCCGAAGGATGGAAGTGCTGCATCTTGCAGCCACCACACAGGCCGAAGTAGGTGCAGCGCGGGGTGACGCGCTGCGAGCTCTCGCTGCGGCGCTCGGCCATCGTGGCCTGTTCCCAGTTGTTCTTGCGGCGGGTGACGCTCACGCGCACCTCTTCGCCAGGCAGCGCATCTTCGATGAAGACGACCTTGCCATCGGGGCGGTGGGCCACGCCCTGCGCTTCGAGGTCGAGCGATTCGACCTTCAGCCATTGCAGGTGGGGCGGCACGGCGGCCGCGGCCTCATCGATGGGCGCCGAAGCGGCGGGGGGAAGCGCCTGGGGGGACGTGGCGGGGGAAGTGGAAAGAATCTCGTCGGTCATCCCCCGATTGTCTCAGGGGATGACGGCTCTTTCCTGGCCAGGCCCCGGGCGGGCCGTGGCACGGTGCAGGCTCAGCGTGCGGGCAGCGACTTGGCGGGGTCGATTGGCTTGCCCTGCTTGCGCACCTCGAAATGCAGTTGCACGCGATCGGCATCGGTGCTGCCCATTTCGGCGATCTTCTGGCCTTTGCGCACGGCCTGGTCTTCCTTGACCAGCAGCGTCTGGTTGTGGGCGTAGGCCGTGAGGTACTGCGCGTTGTGCTTGACGATGATCAGGTTGCCGTAGCCGCGCAGGCCCGAACCGGCGTAGACCACACGGCCATCGGCAGCGGCGAAGACCGGATCGCCCGCCTTGCCACCGAGCACCAGGCCCTTGCGCTTGCCATCTTCGAAGCTGCCCAGCACGGGGCCCGTGGCGGGCCATTGCCAGGCGGGCTCGTCCGCATCACGGTCCGCAGCAGCCACGGGAGCCGCTGCCGCTGCGGGCGCTGTGGCCTCCGCCGTGCCCGAGGCCGGTTTGGCGGCGCTGCTGGCGGCCGACGCCGTGCTGCTGCCTGCGGCGGCAGCGGGCAAGGGCTTGGCGTCGAGGCTGCGGGCCTCGACCTTCGAGCTGGTGACAGGCTTGGCTGCCGGCAAGGCATTGCCATTGGTGGCAGCGGCTGCGGGTGCGGCAGCCACGGCGGCGGCATCGACCGAAGGCGAGACCACGCGCAGCACCTGCCCCACCTCGATCAGGTTGGGGTTGTCCAGGTGGTTCCAGGCCGCCAGATCGCGCCAGTTCTGCCCGGTATCGAGCGCCACGCGGATCAGCGTGTCACCAGGCTTGACGGTGTAGTAGCCCGGCTTGCCGGCGTTCTCCGCGCCCGGGGGCAGGCGGTTGGGGCTCAGGCCCGTGCCCACACGACCGCGGTCTTCGACCGGGGCCTTGTTGATCGGGGTGGAACAGCCAGCGAAAGTGAGTGCCGCCGCCACGGTGGCGAGCAGCTTGTAGATGTTTTGCGTGTGGTGCATGTTGAAGCGAACAAGCCGAGACATCACGTCGTGCCTGATTTTAGGGGCACGAAGAGCACCTGCCCCGCCGTGGCCTGCTGCAGCTGCCCATTGGGCAGGCGGTCCACGATGGTCAGGATCTGGGTGCCGGTTCTGGGGTCTTCCATGGGCGCGACCAGGCGCCCGCCAGGGGCCAGCTGGTCCAGCCACGCCGGAGGCACGGCGGCACCACCCGCGGCAGCGATGATGGTGTCGTAAGGCGCGTTGGGCGCGTGGCCGAGCATGCCGTCACCATACACCAGCCGCACGTCCTGCCAGCCGGGCAGGCCAGCACGGAGCCGATCGAGGTTGGTGCGGGCCTTCAGGTGCAGATCACGCAGGCGTTCGATGGACACGACGCGCCGCGACAGGCACGACAGCAGCGCCGCCTGATAGCCGCAGCCCGTGCCGATGTCCAGGCACTGGCCCAGCGGGAAGGCCGCATCCGGCGCCACGCCGGGGCGTGTGCACAGCAACTCGATCATCGAACCGATCACCGAGGGCTTGGAGATGGTCTGGCCCAGGCCGATCGGCAGGCTCGTGTCTTCGTAAGCCTGGTTGACCAGGGCCGAATCCACGAACCAGTGCCGGGGGATGGTGCCGAACGCCTGCAGCAGGCGCGGGTTGCGGATGCCATCGGCCTGCAGACGCTCGACCATGCGGCGCTGCACCGCGCGGGAATCCATGCCCAGGCCCTGCGGCGTGCTCAGGCGCTGGCGGTCACGGGCGGCCTGCTCCAGCGGCGCCTGCGGGCGCAGCAACTCACGCGCGGGCGCCGGCTTGGCGGGGGCGGCCACACGGTCCAGGCTCAGCGGAAAACGCCGGGTGCGCTGGCCGCCGGGCGGCGTGCTCATGCGGCAGAGCCTTCGCTGCCGGGCGGGTTGCCCACCCAGTCACGCCAGCGCGGCAGGCCGGCGTGATCGGTCATGTCCACCTGCAGCGGGGTGATGGACACCCCACCCGCGCGGGTGACCTGGAAATCGGTGCCATCGCCTTCATCACGCGCCTCGCCGGCTGGGCCGATCCAGTAGATCGGCTCGCCGCGAGGGTTAGTCGTGACGATGGCCGGGCGGCTGGCGTGGCGGCGCCCCAGGCGGGTGATCTGCCAGGGAGCCTGCTCGCTGTCGGGAATGGCCGGGATGTTCACGTTGAGCAGCCAGGCTCCTGCACCGGGCGGGCGCGCCAGCACATGCTCGACCACGCGACGCGCTACCCTCGCGGCGGCGTCCAGATGGGTCCAGCCCTTGTCGGTGAGCGAGAAGGCGATGGCCGGAATACCGAAGAGAAAACCCTCGGTGGCAGCGGCCACAGTGCCGGAATAGAGCGTGTCGTCGCCCATGTTGGCGCCATTGTTGATTCCGGACAACACCAGATCAGGGGTCTCGATCAGCCCCGAAGTAAGGGCCAGATGGACGGAATCGGAGGGCGTTCCTGTAACAAAACGAAAACCATTGCGGGCCGTGTGAACGGTGAGCGGCTGGTGCAAAGTCAGGGAATTCGAGGTCCCGCTGGCGTTGCGCTCTGGGGCGAAGACGTCGATATGGCCCAGCCCTTCGCAGGCCTGCACGAGGGCTTCGAGACCTGGAGCCAGGTAGCCATCGTCATTGGCGATCAAGATACGCATGGGCACATTGTAGGCGGGCAGACACGTTCTTCGGTGACGGCCCCTTCTGGGGGTCTGTCGCATCGGCGCGCGCCCGACGATAATGGGCTCGGTTCGGTTTAGGTTGGAAACAGGGGGCCTTCCCCGACAAGGTGCGGCATCAGCATCGTTCGGGCGCAGCGTTTTCAACCCAGGGGGCCTGTTCAATTGGCGCCTCCTCGGGAGCAAGTCATGGCGGTCAAAGTACTGATTCTTGAAGACAACCCCGTTGCGCGGGGTTTCTTGTGTCGCGTGGTTCGCGAGAGCTTCAGCGACGTGAGCAGCATCACCGAAGCCGGTGATCTGGAGGCTGTGCGGCGCCTGCTCGGGCATGCTGCAGGCCAGCGCGCGGCTGCCTCGGCCGATCCCTACCAGCTCATCCTGGTGGATCTGGAGCTGCCCGACGGCAGTGGGCTGGAGCTGCTGTCGGAGCTGGCCAACTACCCGGCCACCCGCATCGTCACCACGCTCTACTCGGACGACGAGCACCTCTTCCCGGCCCTGCAGTGCGGCGCTGACGGCTACCTGCTCAAGGAAGACCGCTTCGAGGTGCTGGTCGAAGAGCTGCAGAAGATCGTGCGAGGCCAGCCGCCGCTGTCGCCGGCCATTGCGCGGCGCCTGCTGACGCACTTCCGCACCGGCGAAGGTTTCCCTGCGCCCTCCTCCAGCGCCCTGCACACCGGCAGCGGCTTGGCCAGTGCGGCCATCGCGGCGGCACCAGCCGCCCCTGCGGCACCGCTGGACCATGAACGGCTCACCCCCCGCGAGAGTGAAGTGCTGACCTACCTCAGCAAGGGCTTCACGATCAAGGAAATCGCCAACCTGATGGGCATCAAGTGGTTCACCGTGAACGACCACATCAAGTCCATCTACAAGAAGCTCAACGTCTCCAGCCGCGCTGAAGCGGCCGTGCTCGCCAGCAAGCAGGGCCTGGTGTGAACCCACCGCCCGGCGCCGGCGATCTCAGCCTGAGCGATCGGCACGGCCCCACCACCCTCGACGAAGCACTGCAAAGCGGCAGCCACCTGCCCCGCTGGATCGGCTGGCGCCTGCGCCTGCTGGTGGGCGTGATCCTGGGCGGCTGCGTACTGGTGTTCGCGCTGGCGCAGTGGCTCACCGTGCAGCCCCGCTTGCCCGTCACGCTGAAGGCCTCACCGGAAGGCTCGGTCAAGATCGTGACCGCCAACATGCCCACGCTGCAGCGCCTGGAGGGCCATGCGATCGAGGGTGTGCGTGTCGAGCAGATCGCCCCCAGCGGCTCGGTGAGCGTGCTGGAAGCCCCCATCGAGCTGCTGGCCCTGCAGCACAGCGCGCGCTGGATCCCCGATGCCAAGGCGCGTGAACACTATGCGGACCTGCACCGCCGGCTGGCCGCGGCTGCGGCCATGCTGCCACCCGAAGGCGGTGTCGTGGTGCTGGAGCTGGTCAATGCGCCGGACGAGCCCGTGCTGGTGGCCCAGCGCGGCTGGGGCGGCCTGACGCCCCTGTTCTGGATGCTCTCGGCCCTGGCGCTGGTCGTGATGGGTGTCGGGGCCGTCGTCTTCCTGGCCGGACCTCAATGGCGCAACGCGGCCTTCGCGCTGCTGGCCTTGACCCAGGGCGCACACCTGCTGCTGATCGCGGCCGAATCGAACCTGGACATGTTCATGCCCGTGTGGTTCGTCGACCTCGATGCCAGCCTGCGCACGGGCCTGGACATCGTGTCCGCCGCCGCCATGATCCAGGTGGCCGTGCTGCACCCACGCCGCCTGCGCGGCTGGGGGCTGGTCGCCCTGGGGGGCTGGGCTGCCGCAGTGGCCGTGGGCCTGGCCCTGTCCTACCTCACGCCGGCCTGGCAATGGTGGTGGGTGCAGGGCAGCTGCGCCCTGCTGGTGCTGGCGGCCATCTGCTTCATGACGCTGACCTACCGGCAGGCACCGCACCCCTTCACCCTGGTGCTGCGGCGCTTCACCAGCATCACGCTGGGCAGCTGGATCCTGCTGAGCGTGGCCGTCACCATGGCCACCACGCGGCCGGACATGCAGCTCAACGTCACCACCTTCGGCGTGATGACCTGGCACGTGTTCTTCGCCTCGCAGCTGCTGCTGTCGCCCTACCTGTCGCGCTCCAAGCAGATCCTGCAGGAGTTCTCGCTGCTGGCGGCTTCCAGCACGGTGGCGGCCTCGCTGGATCTGCTCTTCGTGGCGGTGTTCTCGCTGGGGCAGTTCACGTCGATGACGCTGTCGCTGTTCCTGTCCTTCGGCGTGTACCTGAGCATCCGCCGCTGGGTGATGACCAATGTGCTCAGCCGCGACCCGATCACCACCGAGCGCCTGTTCGAGCGCCTGTACCGCATCGCCCGCGAGCTGGAGCGCCGCCCCGACAGGCTCGATGACCTGATGGCGCGCCTGATGCGCGAGCTGTTCGATCCGATCGAGATCAGCCTGGTGCAGGGCGATGTGCCCACCACCGCGCTGCGCGGCAACGGCGGGATCCTGCTGGTGCCCCTGCCCCACCTGTCGCACACCGAGGGCTGCACCAAGGTGTTCGTGCTCAAGCATGCGGACAAGGGCCGGCGCCTGTTCACCTCGGAAGACGCGCGCCTGGCCGACCGCATCGTGGAGCAGCTGCACCGCGTACTCACCTTCGACCGCGCGGTGGAGCGCGGCCGCAGTGAAGAGCGCATGCGCCTGGCGCAGGATCTGCACGACGACATCGGTGCGCGCCTGCTGACCCTGATGTACCAGGCGCCCAACCCCGAGATCGAAGACTACATCCGCCACACGCTGCAGGATTTGAAGACCCTCACGCGCGGCCTGGCCGTGCAGACCCATACGCTGAGCGATGCCGCCAGCGAATGGAAGCGCGACCTGAGCCACCGGCTGCACGTGGCACGCTGCGAGCTGGACTGGCACCTCACGCAGGATGAGGACGTGGAGCTCACCGTGGTGCAGTGGTCGGCCTTGACCCGCATCCTGCGCGAACTGGTCAACAACACCATCAGCCATGCCAAGGCCAACCGCGTGCGCGTGGAGCTGACCTTCAAGGACGACCGGCTGACGCTCTCGGTGACGGACAACGGCCTGGGCCGCTCCCCTGAATCCTGGTCGCACGGGCTGGGCCTGGGGGGCGTGCGCAAGCGCACCAAGCAATTGGGCGGCACCGTGACCTGGCAGGAGCTGGAGCCTCGCGGCATCGGCTGCGAGGTGGTGGTGGAGCAGTTCTCGGCGCCCGTACCGGGTTGACCACTGCCCTCACCTGCCAGCGGTCAGATCTCCGTCAGATCTCCCACTGCGGGGTACTGCGCAGCACTTCATCCAGCGTGGTCACGCCTTCGGCCACCTTCATGACACCGCCCAGACGCAGGGGCTTGAGGCCTTCCTGCACGGCCTGCTGGCGCAGACGGGCCATGTCCACCGTGGGGTGCATGGCCTGGCGGATGGCCTCACTGAGTGGCAGCAGTTCGTACAGGCCCACACGGCCCTTGTAGCCCGTCATGCGGCACTCCAGGCAGCCCACGGGCTTGTAGGGGCGCGGCGTGCCGTTCAGGCGCCAGGGCTTGATGGTCTCGGTCAGCATCTCCGCCGTGAGGGCATCGTCCGGCTTCTTGCAGGCCACGCACAGAGTGCGCACCAGACGCTGGGCCAGCACGCCAATCACGGTGGCGCTGATCAGGTAGGCCGGCACACCGATGTCCACCAGACGCGTCACGGCCGAGGCCGCATCGTTGGTGTGCAGAGTGGAGAACACCAGGTGGCCGGTGAGGGACGACTGGATGGCCATGTCGGCCGTCTCACGGTCGCGGATTTCACCGACCATGATGATGTCCGGGTCCTGGCGCATCAGGGCGCGCACGCCTTCAGCGAAACCCAGATCGATGTTGGGCTGCACCTGCGTCTGGTTGAAGGAGGGCTCGATCATTTCGATCGGGTCCTCCACCGTGCAGACGTTGACCTCTTCGGTGGCCAGGCGCTTGAGCGTGGAGTACAGCGTGGTGGTCTTGCCCGAACCCGTGGGGCCGGTGACCAGGATGATGCCGTGCGAGCGGCCGACCAACTGTTCCCAGATGGCCAGTTCCTGCGGCGCGAAGCCCAGCGCATCGAAGGTCTTGAGCGTGTTGTCCGGATCGAAGATGCGCATCACCAGCTTCTCGCCGAAGGCGGTGGGCATGGTGGCCAGGCGCATTTCGACTTCCTCGCCGGCGGGGTTGCGCGTCTTGATGCGGCCATCGAGCGGGCGGCGCTTCTCGACCACATCCATGCGGCCCAGCAGCTTGATGCGCGCGGTCATGGCCTGCATCACTGACAGCGGCACCTGGTAGACCATGTGCATCACGCCGTCGATGCGGAAACGGATGGCGCCCATGTCACGGCGCGGCTCGAGGTGGATGTCGGAGGCGCGCTGGTCGAAGGCGTACTGCCAGAGCCAATCGACCACCTGGATGATGCCCTGGTCGTTGGCATCGAGCTGGCGGTTGGTGCGGCCCAGTTCCACCAGTTGTTCGAAACTGCTGGCCGTGCTGTCGCCCGTCTTCTTGTTGGCATCGCGGACCGACTTGGCCAGCGTGTAGAACTCGGTGCGGTAGCGCTGCAACTCCAGCGGGCTGGCCACCACCAGGCGGACGGACTTCTTGGTGTGCGCCAGGATCTCGTCGATCCAGGCCACATCCAGCGGCTCGCAGGTGGCAATGGTGATCTCGTTCAAGCCCACCTGGATGGGCAGGGACTTGCGGCGCTCGGCGTAGTTGATGGACATGACATCGGCCACACGGGCCACGTCCACCTTGAGCGGATCGATGCGCACATAGGGCATGGACACGCGTGCCGCCACCCATTCGGTGAGCGGCTCCAGTTCGAGCACGGTGCCCGTGTCCTGGCGGGTAAGGCCCAGGCCGGCCAGACGCACCAGCGGGTGCTGCGAGCTGCCGCCAGCGGAAAACCGCTGCGCCACCCGCTCGGCATCCTTGAGCGCGATGACGTTGTCTTCCGTGAGCCAGGTGACCAGCAGTTTCCAGTCCAGCGGGCCCTTGTGGGTGATCGGCCGGGGATGCGGCCGCGCCTGCGGGGCGGCGGGCTGGGGCGCCAGGTTGGCGACGGGAGGCACAGCACTCATGGCGATGGAGGGGCAGCGGGTTGTGACTCAGGAAGACGCCGACGCTTTGCGGGTGCCGGCGAACGACGACAGAAGCTTCACCCATTTTCGCGCAGGCAGCTCCCAGCGTGTCTGTAAAGTTTCCCCTCTTGACGCCAACTCGTCACGCGGGGGCAGGTCAAAACCCTTCCAGGCCAGCACGATGGTGTTGCCTTCGGTGGTGGGCTTGAGCATGGCCATGCGCTCCGCCCCGAACGCGGCAGCGATGCGCTCGGCGCTGCGGTCGAAGCTGGCCTCGCGCCCGAAAAGGTTCACGCTCATCACGCCGCCGTCGTCCAGCACGTTCCAGCAGGCGCGGTAGAAGGCCTCGTCGTCCAGCACGGGGCTGGCGGCCTCGTGGTCGTAGAGATCGACACACAGGGCGTCGAAAGCCGCCGTGTGCTCAGGATCCGCCACGAACCGGGCCGCATCCTGTTCGAGCACGGTCAGACGCTCGTCGTCGAAAGGCAGGTGGAACCAGGCGCGGCAGGCGGCAATCACGCCGGGGTTGATCTCGACCACGGTAGTGGGCAGGCGCAGCACCGCATGGCAGTACTTGGTGATGGCGCCGGTGCCCAGGCCCAGTTGAAGGCAACGGGTGCCGGGCAATGCACTGTCGGGGCGCAGCAGCAGCCAGGCCATCATGCGCTGGATGTACTCCAGCTCCAGCTTGAGCGGTTTGCGGATGCGCATGGCGCCCTGGATCCAGGGCGTGCCCAGATGCAGGTAGCGGATGCCCCGCTCCTCGGAGATGGTGGCCTCAGCCAGGGTGGGTTTCTTGGATCGCTTCACGGGGCGTGAGTGTCGCATGCGGGCTTTTTGGATAATGGCCGCATGCCCTCAAAACCGCGCCCGGCCCCTGTCCTGCCCACCGTTGACCAGGCGGCGCCCCCGCCCCTGCAAGGGCTCGCGCCCATCATTTCCCCGCAGACGAAGCTGATCGTGCTGGGGAGCTTTCCCGGCGTGGCCTCGTTGGTGGAGCAGCAGTATTACGCGCATCCGCGCAACCACTTCTGGCCGATCCTGTCTGTGCTGTGGGGACTGGAAGGCGATGTTGCCCTGCAGCGACGGCCCTATGCGGAGCGCATTGCCGAGGCGCAGCGTCGTGGCCTGGGTATCTGGGATGTCTACGCGAGCTGCCTGCGTGAGGGCAGCCTGGACAGCGACATCGAGCAGGCCGAGCTGAACCCACTGCATCATCTGAAGGTATGGGCACCTGGCCTGCAGGCTATCGCCCACAACGGCGGCGAATCGGCGCGGCACATGAAGATCACCCAGGCGCTGGGCCTGCCGGTGGTGAAGCTGCCATCGACCAGCCCGGCCAATGCATCGTGGTCGTTCGAGCGCAAGGTGGCGGCCTGGCGCGACGTGTTCGAGCAGGTAGCGTTGGCATAGCCGCTCACCCCATCAGGGATCCGAGCCGTGGCAGCACCCGCAGCGCATTGGCGGTCGTGATCCGGCGGGCCTGATCCAGGCTCCAGCCACGCAACTCGGCCAGTGTCTCGGCAATGCGTGGCAACTGCGCCGGCTCATTACGGCTGTGCTCGCCCTGCGCGCGCGCCTCGGCCGTCTTGTAGAGCCAGTGCGGCGGAATGTCGGGTGAATCGGTTTCCAGCACCAGGCGCGATTCGGGCAGCCAGGCGGCAATGCGGCGTATCTGCAAGGCCCGGTCGAAGGTCATGGCGCCACCGAAGCCCAGGCAGAAGCCCAGTTCAACAAAGGCCTCGGCCTGCTGTTCGCTGCCGTTGAACGCGTGGGCGATGCCACCGGGCACCGGACGGCCCTCGGCCTTCATGCGCCGCAGGTGCTTGAGCAACTGGTCCGCTGTGCGACGCACGTGCAGGATCACGGGCAGGCCGGCATCGTGGGCCACGGCCAACTGGGCGGCGTAGAGCTTATCCTGCCGCTCGCGGCTGGCCTCGTCCTGGATCGCGGGCACGAAACCGTCCAGGCCGATCTCCCCCACAGCCACCAGGCGGGGATCGTCTCGCCACCGATGCAGGGCTTCTCGCAGGCGCTCGGGCGCATCGCTGCCCACCTCGTTGACGAACAGCGGATGGCTGCCCAGCGCATAGGCCCCGTCGCAGTCGATGGCGGCCTGGCGGGCAGCCTCGAAGGTACCTGGCGTGATGGACACCACCACCTGCCGAACGCCCGCCTCACAGGCGTGCTCGATCACCGCAGCGCGGTCCGCATCGAACTCGGGGGCGTCGAGGTGGCTGTGGGTGTCGATCCAGAAGTCGGCCATGGCGTCATCATGCCTCGGACGCAGGCCTCGGCGCGCGGCAGGGGCAAGTGGCAGCCCAGCCTCCACCGCGGACAGACTCAAATGCTCAGCCGCCCTTCGACCAGGTGCGCCTGCACATCGCAGCGCTGCGCCAGCGCCTCATCGTGCGTCACCATGATCAGGGCCGTACCCTGCTCTCGCGCCACCTCGCGCATCAGCGCAAAAACGCCATCGGCCGTGCGGCGATCCAGGTTGCCCGTGGGCTCGTCGGCCAGCACGCAGGCCGGCTTGGTCACCAGCGCACGCGCCACGGCCACGCGCTGGCGCTCACCACCGGACAGCTCCGCCGGACGGTGCTCGGCACGGGCGCCCAGGCCCACCTGGCCCAGCACGGCCAGGGCGGCACGGCGGGCCTCTTCCAGTGGCAGCCGGCGGATCAGCAGCGGCATGGCCACGTTGTCCACGGCCGAGAACTCGGGCAGCAGGTGGTGGAACTGGTAGACGAAGCCCAGGTGCTGGTTGCGCCAGCGCCCCTGCTCGGCCGCGGACATGCCCGCCCAGTCATGCCCCATCAGCATCACGCGGCCCTGGGTGGGCAGGTCCAGCCCGCCCAGCACGTGCAGCAAGGTGCTCTTGCCCGAGCCGGACTGGCCCACGATGGCCAGCGACTGCCCGTACGCCACGCTCAGGTCCACGCCCTGCAGCACGCTCACGTCCAGGGGGCCTTCCTCGTAGCGCTTGTGCACGCCCTGGGCCGACAGAATGATCTCGCTCATGCGCTGGTGCCTTCTCGGTTCTTATTCATAGCGCAGGGCTTCGGCCGGCTGCACGCGGCTGGCACGCCAGCTGGGGTAGATGGTGGCCAGCAGCGCCAGCACCAGGGACAGCACCGCGATGGGGATGATGTCGCCCGACTGCGGCTCGCTGGGCATCTTGCTGATCAGGTAGATGCTGCCGGGCAGGAAGTGCACGCCCAGCAGGCCTTCGATGAAGGGCACGATCACATCGATATTGAAGGCCACCAGCAGGCCCAGGCCCAGGCCCGAGAGCGTGCCCAGCACACCCGACAGCGCTCCCTGCACCATGAAGATGCCCATCACCGAGGCGGGGCTCGCGCCCAGGGTGCGCAGGATGGCGATGTCGGCACGCTTGTCCGTCACCGTCATCACCAGGGTGGAGACCAGGTTGAACGCGGCCACGGCCACGATCAAGGTCAGGATGATGAACATCATGCGCTTTTCAACCTGCACGGCGTCGAACCAGTTGCGGTTGGTGTGCGTCCAGTCGCGCACGACCACATCCGGCCCCAGCGACTCAGCCAGTTCATTGCCGACCACCCGGGCCTGCTGCGCATCCTTGAGCTGAATCTGCACGCCCGTGGGCCCGCCCGTGCGGAACAGACGGGCTGCGTCGTCCATGTGCACCATGACCAGGCCGCTGTCGTACTCGTAGTGACCGGCCTCGAAGGTGCCCACCACCACCATCTGCTTGAGCCGAGGCACCACCCCGGCCGGCGTGACCTGGCCACTGGGCGCCACCAGGGTGATCGGATCTCCCACATGCACGCCCATGCTACGGGCCAGCTCGCCACCCATCACCACGCCCCAGCCACCGGGCTGCAGCTTGTTCAGCACCGGCTGCAGACCACGCGCCAGCGGCGTCACCTCGGCCTCGCGCGCGGGGTCGATGCCACGCACCAGCACGCCGCGCATGTCCTCGCCGCGGGCGATCAGGGCCTGGGCGGGCACGAAGGGCGCCGCGCCCACCACCGCCGGGTTCTTGCGCGCCTGGGCCGCCAGGGCCTGCCAGTCACTCAAGGGCGCGCCACGGGAATCAAACAACTCCACGTGGGACACGACAGAGAGCATGCGGTCGCGCACCTCTTTCTGGAAGCCGTTCATCACCGACAGCACGATGATCAGGGCGGCCACCCCCAGGGCGATGCCGATCACGGACACGCCCGAGATGAAAGAAATGAATCCGTTGCGCCGGGCGCTGCGCCCGGCGCGCGTGTAGCGCCAGCCGATGCGCCATTCATAGGGAAGCTTCATGGTGTGCGCAGTGTACTCATTCGATAATCACCCCATGCCCGCGCCTTCTGCCTCGACCTTGCCAATCACCGACCTGACCCCACCCCTGCCCAGCCAACACAAGGCCGACCACCTGGTGATCCCCTGGGCCGTGGCCCTGGCCGAGCCGCAGGAAGAGGCCCGCCCCGGGCTGGACATGGCCGATGCCCTGCCTGAACTGCCCGTGCTGCAGGGCCTGCTGGCACGGTTGACCGAACAGACATGGCTGCATGGCGATGAATACGAGCTGGCCGCCCCGCACGAGCGCCTGCTGGCCAACGCCGTGGGCTGGCCGGGTGGAGAAGCCGCAGCGCCGCCACAGGCCAACGCCAACACGGCCAACGCCGCCACCAGCAACCCCGACACGCAACGCATACAAGCCCCCTGGGCCGCGCTCTGGGCCCACCTGGATGGCCTGCCCGCCAAGCCTGATGAAGCCTGGGGCCTGCTGACGCCCTCGCACTGGCTCATGGGCCGTGACCACCTCACGCTGCTGCACCCAGACGAACTGGCCCTGAGCGAGGCCGAATCCCGCACCCTGTTCGACGCCGTGCGCCCCCTGTTCGAGAGCGAAGGCTGGCACCTGACCTGGGGCGCGCCCCTGCGCTGGTATGTGCAACACCCCACGCTGGCCGCCCTGCCCAGCGCATCGCTCGACCGCGTGATCGGCCGCAACCCGGATCTGTGGATGCCCAACCACCCGCAAGCCCGCCTGCTGCGCCGCCTGCAGAACGAGGTGCAGATGCTGCTGTACCAGCATCCCGTGAACGATGCGCGCGATGCCCGGCGCGCGCTGAGCGTGAACTCCTTCTGGCTCAGCGGCACCGGCACGCCACTGGAGCAAGCGGACGAGGCCGGTCACGACACCGGCGACACCACCTGGCCGAGCTGGCCGCTGCACCTGGCCGATGCCCCCCGTCAGGCCTTGCTGCGCGGCGATCTGCCCGCCTGGCAGGCCGCCTGGCAGGCCCTCGATGCCGGCCCGCTGCGTGAGCTGAGTCAGGCCCTCGATGCCGGCCGCCCCGCGCGCCTGACCTTGTGCGGTGAACGGCATGCCCTGACCCTTTCTCAACCCGCCCGACGCCCCGGCCTGCTGGCCACCCTGGGCCGCGCCCTGCCCTGGCGCAAGACCACCGTGAGCGCAGCCGACCTGCTGCGCCAGCTCTGACCCGATCCCTGCCCCCCGCCATGAAGTTCATCGCCCGCGACATCCCTCCCCGCCCCGCCTGGGCCCTGGAGCAGGCCGGCACCCACCCCTTGCTGGCGCGCCTGCTGGCCGCACGCGGCATCCGCAGCGCTGACGAGCTGGACGACGCCCCTGCGCGCCTGCTGCCCCCCTCGGACCTGCACGGCCTGGGCACCGCCGCCACATTGCTGGCCGATGCCATCGACCGGGGCAAGCGCATCTGCATCGTGGCCGATTACGATTGCGACGGCGCCACCGCCTGCGCCACCGGCCTGCGCGGTCTGGCCCTGCTGGGCGCCAAGCCCAACCAGCTCTGCTACGTGGTGCCCGACCGCGCTCTGCACGGCTACGGCCTCACGCCGCCCATCGTTGAGATGGTGCGCGCCCGCCAGGCCGACATCCTGGTCACCGTGGACAACGGCATGGCCAGCCACGAGGCCGTGGACAAGGCCCGCGCCCTGGGCATGCAGGTGCTGATCACCGACCACCACCTGCCCGTGATCGATGGCCAAGGCCAGCCCAGCCTGCCGGCCGCCGATGCCATCGTGAACCCCAACCAACCTGACTGCGCTTTCGCCAGCAAGGCCCTGGTCGGCGTGGGCGTGATGTTCTACGTGCTGCTGGCCACGCGCGCCGAGTTGCGCCGCCGAGGCCGTTTCGATGCGGCCAACCAGCCGCGCATCGACACCCTGCTGGACCTGGTGGCCCTGGGCACCATCGCCGACGTGGGCAAGCTGGACGCCAACAACCGCCGGCTCGTGTCCCTGGGCCTCAAGCGCATCCGCACCGCCCGCATGCAACCGGGCCTGGCCGCCCTGTACCGCGCCGCCGGCCGCGATCCGGCCCGCGCCAGCGCGCAGGATTTCGGCTTCGCCTTGGGCCCGCGCATCAATGCGGCCGGCCGCCTGGCCGAGATGGGCCTGGGCATCGAGTGCCTGATCACCGACGATCTGGACCGCGCCGACATGCTGGCCCGCCAGCTGGACGCCATCAACCGCGAGCGCCGAGAGGTCGAGGCCGGCATGCGTGACCAGGCCGAGATGACGCTGGACAACCTGCTTCCGGAGGGTGAAGTCCCCTCGGCCCTGTCCCTGTTCGACGAAGGCTTCCACGAAGGCGTGGTCGGCATCGTGGCCTCGCGCCTGAAGGACCGGCTGCACCGCCCCACCTTCATCTTCGCGCGTGGGCAAGATGGTTTGCTCAAGGGCTCGGGCCGCTCGATCCCCGGTTTTCACCTGCGCGACGCGCTGGACCTGGTCAGCAAGCGCCACCCTGGCCTGCTGCACCGCTTCGGCGGGCACGCGATGGCGGCCGGCTGCACCATCGCACCGGACGATCACGAGCTGTTCAAGAGCGCCCTGCTGGCCGTGGCCGACGCAGGTTTGGATGCCGACCTGCTGTCACGCCGCGTGCACACCGATGGCGCGCTGGACGGCCAGTGGTACACCGCCGAAGTGGCCCAGTTGATCGACCAGGCCGTGTGGGGCCCGGGCTTCGAGGCCCCGGTGTTCTGCGACATGGTGGAGGTAGTGAACCAGCGCCTGGTGGGCGAGCGCCATCTCAAGCTCAGCCTGCGGGTGCAAGGCCAGTTGCGCGATGGGATCTGGTTCGGACGAAGCGAGCCCCTGCCGGCGCGCACGCGCCTGGCCTTCCGCCTGTCACTGGACGAATTCCAGGGGCGGCAACGGGTTCAACTGGTGGTGGAGGGCGCCGACACCGCAGAGGGCGCCTGAGCTCAGCCTTTCAGCTCAGCCCTTGTAGGCGGCGCGCATGGCGGCACCTGGCCCACCGGCTGGCTGCAGCGCGCCATAGGTGGCGCCCTGCCCGGCTTCTTCTTCCGGGAACAGCACGTTCAGGGTGCGCGACAGCGACGCGTTCGCTCGGTGCACCGTCGCCTGCAGGCCCGTCACGCGGGTCTGGGCCAGCATCAACTTCTGCCTCAGCAGGGGCGACAAAGGCTGCATGCCTGTATTTTTTGCCTGATGGAAAGCCGCCAGCGCATCGGCCAGGCACTTGTGCAGCGCCTGCGATGCGGCCTCCAGCCGGGCGGCATCTTGCGAGCGCAACGCCTCATCCAACGCCTGCAGATGGCCTTCAAGGGCCTGGGCGTGGCTCGACCACGGATCTTTCGGATCGTGGGAGATCGGGGCGCTTAAATCGCTCAAGTCATGCCTGCCTTCGGCCGAAGCCGTCTGGGCGAGCCGCTTTTATTGGCGGCTCAGGAGTTCCTTCGCGTTCGCGATCAGCTTGTCGGCGATCGCGTCCGGATTGACCTTGTAAGTGCCATCGTCGATGGCCTTCTTGATGCGGTCGACCTTGGCGCTGTCGAAAGAACCTTCCACGCCAGCCGTGCTCAGGCCGTTGGCGGCCCCGGACAGGGTCACCTTGGCGCTGGCTTCCGGGCCGCCCTCGAGCGAGCCGGTCTTGCCGGTGTTGGTGGCGTTGACGGCCGCATCCGTGCGCGTGGCGGTGCTGGCACCGTTGACCGCCTTGTCTGCACCGTTGTTTCCGATTTTCATCATCTGCTCCTTGCTCCCGGCATGCACCGGGCCTTGACACCTGTCTTATCGTCCCGAGGGCGCGCGACTTTAATGCCAATGGCCGAATCCCCCTTGGTCAGGGGGATGAGATGCCGGATTTTTCGTATCACAAAGTAACCTCCACCCGGCGTTCCCCCACCGGCAGTCCACACAGGACACGGCCGCTGTCGATGCGTATCCTCGCACAACGGCCCTCATCGCCGTGGGACAGAGCGGTGCCTTCCGCCCCCACGGCAAATCCATTGCCCTTCACGGTCACCTTGACCGGTTCGCCCGCGGCGAACCAGCGGCGCAGCTTGATGTCGTCCTGGCGCAGGCTCTCACCCGGCTCCACATTGCGCATCATGGTACGGCCAACCACCTCTGCGGCGTCAAGTACAGCCGGCGACATGCTTTCGGCCAAGTCGATTTCCGCGATGCGCAAATCAGCCTCGGTGATGGTGGCCCCCGCCCGCAGCGGCCCTGCCGCCACCAGGCCCGGCGCCCACACCTTGATGGTGACCGGCCAGTAGACATTCCAGCGCACGGCGCCCTGCTCACAGCGCAGGCCCACGCGGGCCCGCCCCCACAGGCGGGTGCCTTCGGGCAGGAAGGCCCGCACCTTTTCACAAGGTGCAAGCTTCAGGCGCGGATCGAGCCGGCCCAGGATCACTTCCAGGCGGGGCTTGAAGGGGCGCACCGCCTGGGCATCCGCGCCCCCCGGGGCCGCGGCCTCTTCTTCTGTCTTGGATTTGAGCAGCACTTCCAGTTCGTGCTGGAAGCCGGCCATCTCGGGCGATGCAGGCGGCTGCGCCTGCGCTGCCGTGGGTGCAGCGCCCCAGTTCATGTTCTGCGCCTGCGCGGGTTCCACCAGCGCCACCAGCATCGCGCACAGCAGGGCCGGCAACAGCCAGGCCACCGACAGGGCGGGAAGAGAGATGGAACGCAGGGACGCTTTCATGGTGAGTGCGACTCTACGCGCCACGCCGCCGGCCCGCTGCGCGAATTGGCCGGTCTTGTGCCTGCTATTTCGGCTCATGTTTCAGGCCTCGCGGATTCACCATTCCGACGTGATTTTCCGAAGGTTGTTTTTCAAGGTGATGCCATGCTGAACCGACTCACTGACAGCATCGACTTCCAGGCCGAGGCCTTGAAGCTGCGTTCCGAGCGCCAGCGCCTGATCGCCAGCAACATCGCCAATGCCGACACGCCGGGCTATACATCGAAGGACTTCAAGTTCGCCGATGCGCTCAGCCAAGCCACGGGCCAGCGCTCGGCAGGCACCAGCCCGCTGGCCATGCCCGCGCTGCAGATGGCCACCGGTACGGCCAACCACATGAACCGGGGCGGCTCGCCAGCCGGCGCTGGCGCCAAGCCCGAGCTGGGCTACGGCACCGCCTCGATGACCAGCCTGGACAACAACAGTGTCGACATGGACCGCGAACGCGCGAACTTCGCCGACAACACCGTGCGCTACGAAGCCACGCTGCGCTTCATCAATGGATCGATGAAGACCTTGACCACAGCCATCAACGGCCAGTGAAGGAGTTGAGCCATGTCCATGTTCCAGATCTTCAACGTCGCCGGATCGGCCGTCAGCGCCCAGGCCCAGCGCCTGAACGTGGTGTCGTCCAACCTGGCCAACGCCGACACGGTGGCCGGCCCGGACCGCAGCGCCTACAAGGCCCGCCACGTGGTCTTCACCACCGAACCCATGGGTGATGTGGGCGCCGCCGGCGTCACCGTGAGCAACGTGGTCGAGGACAACACCCCCGGCCGCATGGTGCACGACCCCGGCCACCCCCAGGCCGATGCCAACGGCTACGTGACCTTCAGCAACGTCAACCCGATCGAGGAGATGGTCAACATGATCTCGGCCTCGCGCTCGTACCAGAACAACATCGAAGTGATGAACACCGCCAAGAGCCTGCTGATGAAGACGCTGCAGTTGGGCCAGGGCTGATCCTTCGAGCCACAGAACACCACCACATCTGAACAGGACAAACCGCCATGGTCACCGCCACGAACACCACCACCAACGGTATCCCCAACAACCTGCTCAACAACAACACAGCCAAGAGCGACAAGACGACGGAAGCCTCCGACCGCTTCCTCAAGCTGCTGGTCACACAGATGCAGAACCAGGATCCGCTGAACCCGATGGACAACGCCCAGGTGACCAGCCAGATGGCGCAGATCAACACGGTGACGGGCATCGACAAGCTCAACAACACCGTCGCCGGGCTGAACACCTCAATGGCCTCGGCACAGTTGATGCAAGGCGTGGGCATGGTGGGCCGCACCGTGCTGCTCGAGGGCAACAAGCTGGCCGTGGACGACAAGCGCCAGGCCACCGGCGGTCTCGAACTGACATCCGACGCCTCGAACGTGAAGGTGGAGATCCTGTCGTCCACCGGCGCCACGCTGGACACGCTGAACCTGGGCGCCGCCAAGGCCGGCCAGCACGGCTTCAACTGGACGGTGCCCGAGAACATCGCCACCAGCGGCCTGCAGTTCAAGGTGACGGCCACCAGCGGCAGCGCCACCATCACCTCCAAACCCATCATGACCGACCTGGTCGACGCCGTCAGCATGAAGGACGGCGCCCTGAACGTGCAACTGCGTTTGAGCGGTGACACCGCTTACAACAAGATCCAGGCCGTGTCCTGATCACCCTCACCTTACCTAGGAGCAAACTACCATGGGCTTTCAGCAAGGACTCTCCGGCCTGAACGTGTCGGCACGCAACCTCGAGGTGATCGGCAACAACGTCGCCAACGCAGGCACCTTCGGCGCGAAGTTCTCTCGCGCCGAGTTCTCCGACATGTACGCCAACGCCCTCAACGGTTCGGGCAGCAACAACATCGGCATCGGCGCGAACATCGGCGCGGTGGCCCAACAGTTCACGCAGGGCAACATCACCACCACCGAGAACCCGATGGACCTGGCCATCAACGGCAACGGCTTCTTCCAGTTGAGCGATGGCGAGAACCCCGTCCTCTATTCGCGCAACGGCCAGTTCAAGCTCAACCGCGAAGGCTTCATCGTCAACAACACGGGCCACAAGCTGCTGGGCTACCAGGCCGACAACCAGGGCACCATCATCCCCTCGCAGGCTACCGAGCTGATGCTGCCCACCGGCGGCATCCAGCCCAACCAGACCGACCGGATCAACCTGGAGATGACCTTCGACTCACGCACCGCCGTGGCGTCGGGCACCGCCATCAATTTCGACGACCCCAACACCTACAACTTCGCGACATCGCAGTCGGTCTACGACGTCAAGGGCCAGGCCATCGGCCTGACCTACTACATGCGCAAGACCAGCGCCGACAACTGGGACGTCTACGTCGCGGCCAACGGCGAATCGATCCAGAGCGACGGCGCGGGCGATCCGGTGCGCGTGGCCAGCATGACCTTCGCGGCCTCGGGCGGCAACCCCACCACCACCAACGCCGGTGCGGTGCAGGGCGACCCCGGCACCATCACCACCTACGATGCCGGCAACAACCCGATCGCCACGGCCACGGACGGCAAGTTCACACTGCCCACCATCCCCCAGGTGGCGATGTCTTCCGGCGCGCTGACCGAAGCCATCTCCGGCATCAGCATGGACATGTCCAAGTCGGCCGAATACGGCTCCAGCTTCGCAGTGACGGGCCTCACGCAGACCGGCTACTCGCCCGGCCAACTGACCAGCATCACCATCGAGTCGAACGGCATCGTGATGGCCCGTTACTCCAACGGCCAGTCCAAGCCGGCCGGTCAGGTGGAACTGGCCACCTTCCGCAACCCGCAGGGCCTGCAGCCCAAGGGCGGCAACGAGTGGAGCGCCACCTACACCTCGGGCGACCCGGTCACCGGCATCCCCGGCGACGGCAACATGGGCCTGCTGCAATCGGGTGCGCTGGAAGAATCCAACGTGGACCTGACCGGCGAGCTGGTCAACATGATCGTCGCCCAGCGCATGTACCAGGCCAACGCCCAGACCATCAAGGCCGAGGACCAGATCCTGCAGACCCTGGTGAACCTGCGCTGATCCTGATTGACGACCCAGCCTGACCGGAGCCCGCGATGGACCGCATGATTTACCTCAGCATGGCCGGCGCCAAGATGGACATGCAGCGCCAGGAGGTGCTGGCGCACAACCTGGCCAACGTGTCGACCACGGGCTTCCGTGCCGAGCTGCAGGCCGTGCGTGCCGTGCCGGTGCGTGGCGACGGCTCAACCACGCGAGTGTACTCGCTGGAAACCACCGTGGGCTACGACGAAGCGCAAGGCCCGCTGAACCACACAGGCCGCCCGCTGGACGTGGCGGTGCGCGACAAGTCGTGGCTGACGGTGCAGGCACTGGACGGCACCGAGGCCTACACCCGCGGCGGCGCACTCACCGTCAACAACGAAGGCACGCTGGTCACCTACACCGGCTACACGGTGATGGGCGACGGCGGCCCGATCACCATCCCGCCCAACACGCACCCGTCGATCTCCAGCGACGGCACCGTGAGCGTCAAGGAGTCCAACGGCACCGTAACGCCCATCGGCAAGCTCAAGCTGGTGACGCCGGAGACCAAGCTGGACCGTCGCGCAGACGGGCTGTTCACCGCCGCCGACGGGAACCTCCCCGCCGACCCCAATGCCCGTGTGCACGAGGGCACGCTCGAAGGATCGAACGTGAACCCGATCGAAACCATGATCTCGATGATCTCGGCCGCCCGCCAGTACGAAGCGCAGATGCGTTCGCTGCAGACCGCCGAGAAGGACGAGCAGCAGGCCGCGCAGTTGTTGTCCAACGCGCCCGCCTGAACTTGATTGATGTTTGAAGGAGAACGGCCATGATGCGATCACTGTGGATTTCAAAGTCGGGCATGGATGCCCAGCAGATCCAGCTCGACCATGTGTCCAACAACCTGGCCAACAGCTCGACCTACGGGTACAAGGCCTCGCACGCGATCTTCGAGGATCTGATGTATCAGAACCTGCGTCAGGTCGGCTCCAACAGCTCCGAGCAGACACAGCTGCCCACGGGCCTGCAGGTGGGCCTGGGCGTCAAGCCCGTGGCCACCGCGCGCCAGTTCACGCAGGGCACGCTGCAACAGACGGGCAACACGCTGGACGTGGCCATCAACGGCGACGGCTTCTTCCAGATCCAGATGCCCGATGGCACCACGGCCTACACGCGTGACGGCTCCTTCAAGCTGTCGGCCCAGGGCCAGATCGTCACCAACGAGGGCTACACCGTGCAGCCAGGCATCACCGTGCCGCAGAACGCAGTGACCGTGAGCATCGGCGGCGACGGTACCGTGACGGCCATGCTGCCCGGCCAGACCGCCCCCACCAACCTGGGCCAGATGCAGGTCGCGCACTTCATCAACCCCGCCGGCCTGGATCCGCGCGGCGGCAACCTGTTCACGGAATCTGTAGCCTCGGGCACGCCCACGGTCACCAACCCGGGCCTGGATGCCACCGGCACGCTGTCGCAAGGCTTCGTGGAGGCGTCCAACGTCAACGTGGTCGAGGAACTGATCATGATGATCCAGACGCAACGGGCCTACGAGCTGAACTCCAAGGCCATCCAGACTTCCGATCAGATGCTGCAACGCCTGGGACAACTGTGATGACGCGTTTTCTTTCACCCACCGCCCGGGTCTTGGGCGGCACCCTGCTGGCTCTCAGCATGGCCGGCTGCATGGCCACCGCTCCCCGTGTCGAGGTGATGGAACCCACGCAGGCACGCCCCGTGGCCATCGTGCCGCCCGCCACCAACAGCGGCTCGCTTTTCCAGAATGTGGCATACCGCCCGCTGTACGAAACCCCGCGTGCCCGCCAAGTCGGCGACATCGTCACGATCAACATCGTGGAACGGATCACCGCCAAGCAGGAATCGACCAGTTCCCTCGACAAGACGGGCACGGTCAGCGGCAGCGTCTCGGCCTTCCCCTTCCTACAGGCCGGCACGCTGGCCAAGCTCAATGCCAACGGCACGTCGAACAACTCGTTCGACGGCAAGGGCAGCACCGAAAGCAACAACACCTTCACGGGCAACATCACGGCCAGCGTGATCGAGGTGCTGCCCAACGGGCATCTGGTGGTGGCCGGCGAAAAGCAGATCGGCGTGAACCACAACGTGGACGTGCTGCGCTTTTCCGGACAGATCGACCCGATCAACATCCGGCCCGGCAACGTCGTAAGCTCGGCAACCGTGGCAAATGTACGGGTTGAGCAGAGAGGCCGCGGCGCCCAGGCGGAAGCGCAGGGAATAGGGTGGCTGGCGCGGTTCTTCTTGAGCCTTTCGCCGATCTAAAGTCTAGAACAATGGGACCGAACCCCCTCCACGATCGGTCCCGCCATGAAGCTCGAACGCCCTCTCCAGATCCTCGTCTCCTCGGCGTTCGTGGTGGCCGCCGCTTTGGCCACGGCCCTGCCGATGTCGGCCCAGGCCATGCGCCTGAAGGACATCGCCTCCGTGCAGGGCGTGCGCCCCAACCAGTTGATGGGTTACGGCCTGGTGGTGGGCCTGGACGGCACGGGTGACCAGACCACCCAGACGCCCTTCACCACCCAGAGCCTGAACGCGATGCTCCAGCAGATGGGCATCACGGTGCCGCCCGGCGCGGCCATGCAGCTCAAGAACGTGGCGGCCGTGCTGGTGACCGCCACGCTGCCGCCCTTCGCGCAGCCTGGCCAGGCCATCGACATCAATGTGTCCTCGCTGGGCAATGCCAAGTCGCTGCGCGGCGGCACGCTGATCGCCACGCCGCTCAAGGGCGCCGATGGCCAGATCTACGCGCTCGCGCAAGGCAACATGATCGTCGGCGGCGCCGGTGCCTCGTCGGGCAGCTCCAAGGTGCAGATCAACCACCTGAGCGCCGGCCGCATCCCCGCCGGGGCCACCGTCGAACGCGCCGTGCCCACGCCCTGGCTGCAGACCAGCGTGGCCCAGCTCGACCTGCAGACCGAAGACTTCAACACCGCGCGCAACGTCGCCAACGCCATCAACAAGGCCAAGGGCGCCGGCACCGCCGAGGCCATCAACGGCCGCACCGTGGCCGTGCGCCTGCCTCAGGCCGCCGGCGAGCGCGTGGCCTTCATGGGCGATCTGGAAAACCTTCCTATCGACCAGGCCACGCCGATCGCCAAGGTGATCGTCAACGCGCGCACCGGCTCCATCGTGATGAACCAGGCCGTGGCCCTGGGCCCCTGCGCCGTGGCGCACGGCAACCTGTCGGTCACCATCAGCAGCACGCCCCAGGTCAGTCAGCCCTCGCCGCTGTCGCAGGGCCAGACCGTGGTCACAGAGAAGGCGGACATCCGCATCAACCAGGAGCCCGGCGCGCTGATCCAGCTGCCCGCGGGCACCAAGCTCACCGATGTGGTCAAGGCGCTCAACACACTGGGCGCCAATCCTCAGGATCTGCTGGCGATCCTGCAGGCCATGAAGGCTGCCGGCGCGCTCCAGGCGGAGCTGGAGGTGATCTGACATGAGCAGCTTCACGTCATCGATGTCCAATGGCAACGCTTCGTTGACCATGGACCTGCGCTCGCTGGACAGCCTGCGCGCCAGTGCCGCCAAGGGCGGCAAGGACCAGGCCGGACTGAAGGAAGCGGCCAAGCAGCTCGAGTCGCTGTTCATGGCGGAGCTGCTCAAGTCCATGCGCGCCACGACCATGAGCACGGGCATGCTGGACAACCAGGCCACAGAGATGGGCAACAACATGCTCGACACCCAACTGTCGCGCAAGATGAGCGGCCTGCCCGGCGGCCTGGGCGACATGATCCTCAAGCAGCTCGAACGCCAGGTGGGCAAGGTGGCCTCGGGCGACAAGGCCGCCGACGGCACCGGGCTGAACCTGCCCTCGGGCCGCCTGGGCGGACTGACTGGCGCCATCGACACCAGCGGCATCAGAGGCACAGCCCGCACCGATGCAGCCTCTGGCGTCGATGCCGACATCGACGACAAGAAGCTCAGCCCCTCGCAGCGCTTCGTGCGCAAGCATGCTGAGGCGGCCGAAGCCGCGGAGAAGGCGACGGGCATCCCGTCCGAACACATCCTGGGCCAGGCCGCGCTGGAATCGGGCTGGGGCCGCAAGGAACCCAAGATGGCCGATGGCACGACCAGCCACAACCTGTTCGGCATCAAGGCCACGCCCAGCTGGACAGGCAAGGTCGCCGAGGTGACCACCACCGAGTACATCGGCGGCGTTGCCAGAAAAGTCACGGCCAAATTCCGCGCCTACGACTCCTACGAGGATGCGTTTAAGGACCACGCTCGCCTGCTCACGCAGAGCCCGCGCTACAGTCAGACGGTGGCCCAGGCCGACACGGCCAAGGGCTTTGCCCAGGGCCTGCAGAAGGCCGGCTACGCCACCGATCCAGCCTACGCGGACAAGCTCACCAAGGTGATCAACACCACGCTGCGCCTGCAGCGCTCCGTCACGTGACGTTCGGGAGGCGGTGAACCATGGGATCAGGACTCTTCGCGCTCGGCACCCGCGCCATGTACGCCAACACGGCGGTGCTCGACACGATCAGCAACAACATCAGCAACGCCAACACCAAAGGCTATTCACGCCAGCAGGTGGAACTGGCCACGGAAGACGGCCGCTTCACCGGCGCCGGCTTCTTCGGCCGCGGCGTGCGCATCGCCACGGTCAGCCGCACCTCCGACCCCTATCTGGCCCGCGAAGCCAACAACACCGCGTCGGTGGCCTCGGCCGACCAGGCCCGTCTGGACAAGCTCACACAACTCGAGAAAGTGTTCCCGCTGGGCGAAGGTGGCCTGGGCTACTCGGCCGGCCAGATGCTCAATGCCTTCGTCGATGTCGCCAACCAGCCGCAGGACCTGTCAGCCCGTCAGGTGGTGCTGGCCCGTGCCGAAGACTTCGCCTCGCGCATCCGCTCGGCCGACACGCAGCTGTCGTCCCTGCAGGAAGGCGTGACCAACGACCTGCGCAACACCGTCGCGCAGGTCAACTCCATCGCGCAGAACATCGCCAACATCAACCAGAAGATCGCGTCCGTCAAAGGCGTGGGCCACTCGCCCAACGACCTGCTCGACCAGCGCGACCTGCTGGTCAAGCAGCTCAACGAGCTGATCCAGGTCTCCACGGTGGAGGCCGATGACGGCACGCTGAGCGTCTTCCTCGGTGGCGGCCAGCGCCTGGTGCTGAGCAACAGCGCCGAAAAGCTCGCGATCGGCACGGACGAGTTCGACTCCTCCAAAGCCACGCTGCTGCTGTCGGATGTGGGCATCAACCGCCCCATCAACCAGAGCCTGGTGCTCGGCGGCACCATCGCTGGTCTGCTCAAGGTGCAGAACGAGGACATCCCCAGCGCCCGCGCGCTGCTGGGCCAGATGAGCGCCGCGCTGGCCTGGCGCGTGAACCAGCAACAATCGCTTGGCCTGGACCTGGGCACCCCGCCCGGTGCCGGCGGCGCGATCTTCTCGACCGGCACGCCGCAGGTGCTGCCCTCCACCAAGAACACCTCCTCGCTGTCGCCGCCGCCGGTGTCGATGACGATCCTCGATGGTCGCGAGCTGCAGGCCAGCGACTACAGCCTGGTGCCCGACCCCGCCGTGGCCGGCCAGTACACGCTGACCCGCAAGAGCGATGGCCTGGTCACCAGCGTGGTCGATGGCAGCGAGGTCGATGGTTTTCGCATCAACATCACCGGCGCGATCAACGCGGGCGACAAGTTCGAGCTGCGTCCGGCCAGTGCCTCGGCCGGACAGATGCGGCGCGTGCTGGACAACCCCACCGGCATCGCCGCAGCCTCGCCCTTCACGGCCACCACGATCGCGGGCAACAAGGGCACGGCCACGGTGGGCTCGCTCTCGATGGTGTCTCAGCCGGATGCGACCCTGCCCCCGCTCAACGGCACCGAACTGAACATCGTGTTCACCTCGGCCAACGGCGACTACGAACTGCAGTCGCCCCTGGGCACGGCGGTTGCCAGCGGTACCTGGCAGGCGGGCAGCCCGATCAGCTACAACGGCTTCGAGCTGAAGCTCAACGGTGTGCCCTCCAATGGCGACGTCATCAAGGTCGAGAACACCACCTACCCCGCCGGCAACAACGGCAATGCCCTGTCCCTGCTGGCCCTGCGTGATGAGGACATCGTCGGGCGCCGTGACAACGGCGGTGGCAGCACCGCCCCGGGCGCCACGATCACCAATGCGTACTCGCAGATGATCGGCGCGATCGGCGTGCAGGTGCAAGGCGCCAAGACATCCGCCGAGATCTCGGCCACCCTGGCCTCCAACGCCCAGGAAATCCTGACCAACAAGACGGGCGTCAACCTCGATGAGGAAGCCGCCCGCCTGATCCAGTTCCAGCAGAGCTACCAGGCCGCCGCGAAGATCCTGCAAATCGCGCAGACCATCTTCGACACCCTGCTTGAAACCGCCCGCTGAGGAGCCTCACGATGCGCATCAGTACTGCCTACAGCTTCGACTCGGCGATTGCCAACCTGCAAAAACGCCAGAACGACCTGACCGAATCGCAGATGCAGTTGACCACGGGCAAACGCGTCAACAATGCCAGCGACGATCCCGTGGCCGCTGCACGCGCCGAACGCGCGCTGGCCACCATGTCGCGCAGCGATGCCAACCAGCGTGGCCTGGAGGCCAGCCGCAACGCCATGACGCTGGGCTCCGGCGTGCTGCGCGATTCGGTCGAGCTGCTGCAGCAGGCGCGCGAATCCCTGGTCAAGGCGGGTAACGGCAGCTACTCCGACGCCGAGCGCCAGAGCCTGGCCGTGCAGCTCAAGGAGATCCGCAACCAGCTGCTGTCGGTCGCCAACCGTTCCGACGGCAGCGGCGGCTTCGTGTTCGGCGGCCAGGGCTCGTCCAGCCCACCCTTCATCGACGCGCCCGGTGGCGTCCAGTTCGTGGGCCAGGGCGGCCAGGCGCAGGGCACGTCCAGCGAAAACGTGAACCTCACGGTCGACGGCGACCTGGTCTGGCTCAAGGCCAAGACAGGCAACGGCGTGTTCACCACGGCCGCGGCCACCACCAACACAGGCTCGTCGTGGATCAGCCCGGGCACCGTGAGCTCGCCCAACGACGTGCCCTACCCGGCCGCCACAGGCGCCACCGCTCCCGCCTACACCATCCAGTTCGACGTGACCGGCGGTGTGACCACCTATTCCGTGCTCGAGGATGGCAACACCCTGAGCAGCGGCGTGCCCTACACCACGGGCGCCGGCATCCTGATCCCGGGACGTGGCATGACCGTCAACGTGGCAGGCACCCCGGCCACCGGCGACACCTTCACCATCGGCCAGTCCACCAATTCGCTGAGCGTATTCGACACCCTCGACAAGGTGATCGCCGAACTCAACACGACCAGCCTGAACAATGGCCAGATCCAGCAGGCGGTCAACGGTGGCCTGAGCAACCTGGACAGCGTGCTGGGCAACATGATGTCGGCCGAATCCGCCGCTGGCGAAACACTCAAGCGCCTGGACGGCATCGAGGGCCGGATCGCCACGCTCAAGCTCACGGCACAGACGGATCGCTCCAGCGCGGAAGATCTCGACATGGTGGAGGCGATTTCAGCGTTCCAGAGCAAGCAAACCGGCTACGATGCAGCCTTGAAGAGCTATTCGATGGTGCAGAAGCTCTCGCTGTTCCAATATGTGAACGGCTGATCCACACCGCAGCCCACGCCGCCCCGCTCATGAGTGAACATCCGATCCTCGGACAGATTGCCCTGGCCTACAGCCCGGTGATCGACCGCAACCGCGCCGTCATCGCCACCCGGCTGACAGTGTTTCCGCTTCAGCAAGGCAGCCAGCTCGATGCCGGCGCCCTGCTGGAAGCGATCGCGGAGGTCTGGCCCACGGGCGGTGCCGGCCAGGTCTGGCTCAATGCCCTGAGCGAGAACCTGCTCGAAGGCCTGCTGCAGGCCCAGCCGGCCACGCACGTGTTCATCGAGATCCCGGCCTTCATGGCGGGTGACCGTGCCCACACCGACGCCATCACCACGCTGCACGCCAACGGCAACACCCTGCTGCTCAAGGGGCGCCCGCTGCAGGAGTTGCCCCGCGAAGTGCTGCCCTGCTTCAAGTACTCCATCGTCGATCTGGCCGATGACCGCCGGGTGGACGAGACCGTGGCCAGCTCGTCCGGCGTGGCACGCACCGTGAGCCATGTGCAGAACGGCGTCACCAATGTGGCCGACATGGAGGCCGCCTTCCGCCGTGGCGCCGCGGCCGTGCTGGGCTGGCCCATCGATGACGCCATCCAGACCGGTGCGCGCAAGGCCGAGCAGCCCTCGCTGCAGGCCATCGTGCTGCTGATCGACCAGGTGCACAAAGAGGCCGACATCGAGGATCTGGAAGCCACGCTCAAGCGCGATCCGGCCCTGGCCTACAAGCTGCTGCGCTACATCAACTCGCCGGCCTTCGGCCTGTCGGTCGAGATCTCGTCCTTCCGCCACGCCATCATGGTGCTGGGCTACCAGCGCCTCAAGCGCTGGCTGGCCCTGTTGCTGGCCACCGCCAGCAAGGACCCGAACATGCGCCCGGTGATGTTCGCCGCCGTGCGCCGTGGCCTGCTGATGGAAGAGATCTCACGCGGCAGCAGCGACGAGATGCGCAGCGAACTGTTCATCTGCGGCGTGTTCTCGCTGCTCGACCGCATGTTCAACCAGCCCTTCTCGGAACTGCTCAAGACCATCCCGGTGCCCGAGCGCGTGTTCCAGGCCCTGGTTGACGGCACAGGCCCCTACGAGCCCTACTTCCGCATGATCAAGGCCATCGAGGGCACCACCCTCGATGAGATCCGCGAAGCCAGCGAAGGCCTGCTGATGGCCCAGCAGGACATCAACAACGCCCTGCTCAAGGCCATTGCGGCCGCCTCTCAGCTCGACTGAACAGGGGCGTTTGAGCCCCAAGCCTGAGCTCAGGGTGCGCGCAGCCGCAGCACCTTGCCGTTGCTGTCGTCGGTCAGCAAGTAAATCCAGCCATCGGGGCCTTGCACGACCGCGCGGTAGCGCTCGCCCCGGTCGCCCAGCAGGGTCTCGCGCGAAGCCACCTTGTCGCCAGACAAGGTCAGGCGCCACAGCACCTGGCCCGCCAGCCCGCCGATGAAGGCGTTGCCCTTCCAGGGCGCAAAACCCTCACCCGTGTAGAACATCAGGCCTGACGGCGCCGTGGAAGGCTTGGGCCACCAACTCACCGGCTGCTCCATGCCCGCCTTGGCCGTGCCTTCGCCGATCTTGCCGCACAGGCCATAAGTACACCCGTAGGTGATCACCGGCCAGCCGTAGTTGCGCCCGGCCAAGTCGATGTTGAGTTCGTCGCCGCCTTGCGGGCCATGCTCGTTGGTCCACAGCACGCCGGTGCCCGGGTGGAGCGCCGCGCCCTGCACATTGCGATGGCCCCAGCTCCAGATTTCAGGCGCAGCCCCTGCCGTGCTCACCAGCGGGTTGTCAGGCGGCACCGTGCCATCGGTGCGGATGCGCACCACCTTGCCCAGATGGTTGCTGGTGTCCTGCGCATCGGCGGAACGGCTGCCCCGGTCACCCAGCGTGACGAACAACGTGCCGTCCCTGGCGAACACTAGCCGGCTGCCGAAGTGCTGCGCGCTGTTCACCTTGGGCCGCTGCCGGAAGATCACCGTGCCATTGACCAGCGCGGTGCCGCTGGGGTTGAGTTCGGCCCGCCACACCGAGGTGCCGTTGGTGCCGCTCTCGGCCCCCATGCCCGCTTCCGAAAAGCTCAAATACACGCGGCGGTTGACCGCGAAGTTCGGATCCAGCGCCACATCCAGCAGACCACCCTGCCCACCCACGGCGATGTTGGTCGGCAAGCCCGGCAAGGGTGCACTCACCGCGCCTGCGGCCGTCACGATGCGCAACTGGCCACCGCGTTCGGTCACCAGCATGCGCCCATCGGGCATGAAGGCCAGGCCCCAGGGGGTGGCCAGGCCACTGGCCACGGTGTCCACCGTGAACTTGACAGTGCCACTCCCAACGGGCGACTGGGCCGCCCCACCGGAGCCTCCACAGGCAGACAAAGCCCAGCCCAGGCTCAGCAGCACAGCCGCTGCTTTCGGCGCCCCCCATGCAGAGACCCGTTTTCCACCATGCAAACGACCGTGTTTTCTGTTCAGCACGACACCCCTCGCATCAAGGGATAACCCTTACATATTGCGCGTTACAACGCTAAGCTTCAGACCATCGTGGATCTGTGATTCCGACAGAGCCTCCCCCCACGCAGCAGTTCCCTCTTTCTGACATGGACGATATCCGCCCCCTGTTCGGCGTGACCATCCTGGCCCTGGTCCTGACAGGCAACTATTTCCTCACCGCCTGGCGCATGGGCATCCTGCGCGCCTTCGGGCGTCGGCACCACCTGAGCTGCCGAACCCTGCTGGCGGGTAGCGTGGCCGGTTGCCTGCCGCTGGTGGGCGCTCTGGTGGCGCTGTCCATCATGCCCTCCGGGGCACCCGGCGAGCCGGAGCCCTCGGCTTTGCTGCTGGCCCTGCAACTGTCGCTCTGCGGTCTGAGCATGCACGTCATCAACGATGCACTGGTCCAGTGGGGCATGGCCCGGCCGGCTGCCACCTGAAGCGCTTGCCGCCATCACGGCAAGCGGCTGAAGAACGATCAGCCCACCGCGCTACCATCGGGCATGAGCCAGCCTTCCGCGCCCGACCACGCCAGCCCCTCTGACCCGACGCCCTATGCCGGCCTGACACCCGATGCCGTCATCGATGCGCTGGTCGCCGCAGGCCTGGACCCGGATGGCCGCCTGCAGCCCCTGAACTCTTACGAGAACCGCGTCTTCCAGGTGGGCTTGGCCGATAGCGACATGGCCGTCGCCAAGTTCTACCGCCCCGGCCGCTGGAGCGATGCGCAGATCCTGGAGGAGCACCGCTTCGCGCTGGACCTTGCCGACGCCGATGTGCCCGCCGTCGCCCCCCTGACCCTGCATGCGCCAGCACATGGCCCGCGCGCCGAACTGCTGGGCGAGCCCGCCACGCTGGCCGTCTGGCAAGCCACCGACATCGATGCGGCCACCGAGACTCCTGCCCGCCACCGCTACAGCGTGAGCCCGCGCCGCGGCGGGCGCGCGCCCGAGCTGGACGACCCCGAAGTGCTGCAATGGCTGGGCCGCCTCATGGCCCGGCTGCATGCCGTGGGCCGCCGCCATCCCTTCGAGCATCGCCCCACCTTGAGCGTGGAGCAACTGGGCCGCAGTGCCTGGCGCTGGCTGCGCGAGCATGGCGACCTGCCCGAACCCCAGCGCGCCGTCTGGCTGGCCGCTGCCGAGCAGGCGCTGGACATGGCCCAGGCCGTGTTCGACCGCGTCCCTGACCTGCGCATGGGCCGCGTCCATGGCGATTGCCACCTGGGCAACGTGCTGTGGACACCCGAGCAGGGCCCCCACTTCGTCGACCTGGACGACGCCTGCAACGGCCCCGCCGTGCAGGACCTGTGGATGCTGCTGGGTGGCCACCGCCGCGAACGCCAGCCCGCGCTGTACGCCCTGATGGACGGCTACGAAAGCATCACCGAGTTCGACTGGCGCGAGTGGACCCTGGTCGAGGCCCTGCGCACCCTGCGCCTGGTACACCACAGTGCCTGGCTGGCCCGCCGCTGGCACGATCCGGCCTTTCCGTCCGCTTTCCCGTGGTTCGGCCAGCCCATGTACTGGCAGCAGCAGGCCGACCAGTTGCGCCAGCAAATAGAGCTCATGCAACAGGACCTGGAACACCCCGGGTTCGGATAGGCCGATCTGCGTGCATATGCCGCAGATCGATACCCCCGCATTCGCGGGGTATGGCACCGTCGCTCTTACAGTTCCTGGCAACGAGCAACAGGAGCCTGGAACACATGAGTGGCAGCGCCTCGATCCGCATGACCCGCAAGGACAAGAGCAGCGATTGGACGCTGGCCATCGGCATTGCCCTGGGCGCGATCCTGGTGGCCTTCGCGACCTGGATCTACACCCAATGGTCCGCCATGGAAAAGCCGCGCAACGGTGCCGTATGGCTTGACGTGCCCGAAGTGCAATCCCAGTTGGCCGATGGCCGCATGCTCTCCGTCAAGGTGAACCTGCGGCTGCGCAACCGCGACGATCCGGATGTGCTCGAAGGCCATGAGCCCGCGCTCAAGGCCATGATCGAACAGGTCGGCACCACCATGACACGCACCGACATCAAAGGCCGTGAAGGGGTTCAGCGCTATGGCCAGGCCATCCAGCAGGCCATCAACGGCTACCTGAAGGATCAGCACATCGACGAGCGCGTCAAGACGGTCGCCTTCAACGAACTGGTGCTGCTTCCCTGAACAGATCCGTTCAGGATGCAACATGACGTTTCATAGCGTGATCTGATCGGCACCGTACCGATCACGCGCCTTTCAAAGTCGCTCCCTAGAGTGCCCTGCACGTCCGCCCCACGGACGCCTGGGCACCCGTCGCCCATGGCCTGGGCACAGTCCAACCCAAGGCCATGACGACCGTTGTCCGGGTCGGGGCGGATGAGTCCCCCGCTCATCACCCGAGACAACTCCATGACCCGACACGATCGCCGCAGTTTCCTGCGCAACATGGGCAGCGCCGTGGGCGCCAGCGCCGCGCTGGCCACCTTCCCGCCCGCCATCCAGCGCGCCCTGGCCATCCCGGCCGCCCAGCGCACCGGCACCATCCACGATGTCGAGCACATCGTGATCCTCACGCAGGAGAACCGCTCCTTCGACCACTACTTCGGCACCCTGCCCGGCGTGCGTGGCTTCGCCGATCCCTTCCCCATCCCCGTGCTGGACCGCACCGGCACCTTCACGCGCAAGACCGTATTCGTGCAGCCCACCGGCGGCGGCGCCCCGGTGCCCGGCCGCCCTGACTGGGGCAGCGCCCAGCGCGGCATCGCACCCTTCCACCTCAACACGCAGCAGGATTTCGGCGTGATGCGCGTGTCCGGCACGCCGCACTCGTGGAACGACGCACAGGCCGCCTGGGACCTGGGCCGCATGAACAACTGGCCCAAGGCCAAGCAGAACCATTCGCTGGGCTACTACAAGGAGGCGGACATTCCCTTCCAGTTCGCCCTGGCCCGTGCCTTCACGCTGTGCGACCACTACCACTGCGCCACGCAGACCGGCACCAACACCAACCGCCTGTTCCTGTGGAGCGGCGGCAACGACCCGCTGGCCGTGGCCGGTGGCCCCTCCACCGACAACAGCCACGACTGGTTCAACGAGAACCCCGCCACCGACTACACCTGGACGACCTACGCCGAGCGCCTGCAGGACGCCGGCATCAGCTGGCAGGTCTACCAGAACATGTCGGACAACTTCACCGACAACCCGCTGGCGGGCTTCCGCAGCTTCCGCAACGCCTGGTACCAGCGCCCCGGTTATTCGCAGGCCCTGCGTGACCGAGGCGTGTCCACGCGCGACCTCGACAAGCTCAAGGAAGACGTGCTGGCGGGCAAGCTGCCCCAGGTCAGCTGGATCGTCGCCACGGCCGAAGGCTCCGAGCACCCCGGCCCCTCCAGCCCGGCCCAGGGCGCCGACTACACGGCCCGCGTGCTCGATGCCCTCACGGCCAACCCCGAGGTCTGGAGCAAGACCGTCCTCTTCATCAACTTCGACGAGAACGACGGCTTCTTCGACCACATGCCGCCCCCCGCCGTGCCCGACTACCTGAGCTACGCGGCCAACCCGGCCCAGGCACAGTTCGCCGGCGCATCGACCGTGGACACCACCGGTGAATACCACCACAACCTCAACGGCTCGAACCCGGCCTACCACCACCGCCCCTACGGCATGGGCCCGCGCGTGCCCATGTACGTGATCTCGCCGTGGAGCAAGGGCGGCTGGGTGAACTCGCAGGTGTCCGACCACACCTCGGTGATCCGCTTCCTGGAAACGCGCTTCGGCGTGCAGGAGCCGCTGATCACGCCGTGGCGCCGCGCCGTCAGCAGCGACCTGAGCGGCTGCTTCGACTTCGCCACACCGGAGGACAGCGCCTTCGTGCAGAACCTGCCCGCCACCGAGGCCCGCCGCCTGCTGGCCCGCGCATTGCCGGCCACCAAGACGCCGGCCACGCCCAGCTCGCTGGTGGCCCCGATGCAGGCGGCCGGTGTGCGCCCAGCGCGTGCCCTGCCCTATGACCTGCATGTGCACGCCACCGTGCAGCCCACCAGCGTGACCCTGCGCCTGCAGAACGATGGCGAAGCCGCCGCCGTGTTCCACGTCTACAACCGCCGCGCACTGGCCGAAGCACCGCGCCGCTACACCGTGGAAGCCGGCAAGCACCTGGACGGCGTGTGGGCCACCACCGCCGGCAGCGCCTACGACCTGTGGGTACTGGGCCCCAACGGCCTGCACCGCCACGTCACGGGCAACACGCCGGTGGCTGGCAGCACCGCCGCCCGCCCGGACATCCGCCTCAGCAGCGACCGCGCCAATGGTGAACTGAGCGTGCAACTGATCAACGAGGGCAACACCGCCTGCACCTTCGTGCTGCAGGCCCTGAAGTACGACAGCAGCCCCGCCCGTGAAATCGCCGTGCCCGCCCGCAGTTCGCAGACCCTGCGCCTGCCGCTGGCCGACAGCCACCACTGGTACGACCAGGGCGTGCGCGTGAAGAACCTGGCCGGCTGGAGCCGCCGCTTCGCGGGCCACCTGGAAACGGGCGAAGCCTCCATCAGCGATCCGGCCATGCAGGGCACGGCTCAGCTGGACCAGTACCAGGTCTGATCACACCCGCCTCTGTCCCTTTTGATTTTCAAGAAAGCATCACCATGAAGTTCAAGCATTGCCTGGCCCTCGCGGCCGCCACCCTCAGCCTGGCCGCCCAGGCCGCCAGCTACGAGCAGAACCTGATCAGCAACGGCAACGCCGAAAACGGCGTCAGCGGCTGGACGGCCTTCGACGGCTACGACCTGTTCCAGTCCGTGAGCTACGGCAGCAACTGGGTCCTGCCCACGCAGCCCGGCCCCGTGGACCGTGGCAGCAAGATGTTCACCGGCGTCGGCGGCCAGAGCGCGGGCTTCCAGACCATCGATGTGAGCAGCCTGACGGCCTCAGGCGCGCCCATCGAGTACTCGCTCACCGGCTGGCTGGGCGGCTGGCAGTCCCAGGGCGACAACGCCCTGCTGTACGTGTCCTTCCTGGACATCACCGGCCATGAGATCGGCTTCGCGGCCATCGGCCCCGTCACCCCCGGTGACCGTGGCAACCAGACCGGCCTGTTCTTCCGCGAAGCCAGCGGCGTGCTGCCCGTGGGCGTGGCGCAGTTGCAGTTCTCGCTGTCCATGGAGCGCCTGGGCGGCGGCGACAACGACGGCTATGCCGACAACCTGTCCTTCGTGCTGACCTCGCCCGTGCCCGAAGCCGGCAGCCTGGCCTACGCCCTGGCCGGCCTGGGCATCGTCGGCCTGATCGCCCGCCAGCGTCGCCGCGCCTGAGCATCGCTGCTCTCAGAAGGCCACAGGCCAGAGCCCCGGCCGCAGCGCCGGGCTCGCCAGGCCTCATATGCGCCCCCCGCATGACCTCAGGCCCTTTTCGCGTTTGAGGCCATCGGTGCGGGCGCACCACTTTCATGCATGATCGCGGGCTGGACCATCACTTCGCCTGACGACCATGATCCAGCCTTCATCCCGCCTGGCCCGCATGCTCAGCCTGAGCACCCTGGCTTTCGCCGCCATCACCGTGCACGGCAGCGCCGTTGCGTACGGTGCCAAGGCCCCAGCGGCCCAGGCATCCCCAGCCAGCGCCGCGGCATCCGGCGCCACGCTCCCCGCCATCACAGCGCCAGCAGCGGCCACGGAGCCGCGTCTTCGCCAGTACACCTTCTCCTGGAAGTTCCTGGACGAATCCTCGCTGGCCCCGCGTGGCGGCACCACCACCGGCTCCGCCGTGCAGCCCGTGAGCCAGCCCACCGCCGAATGGCAGGCCCTGCAGGTCCCGGGGCTGAGCGCCTTCGAACGTGACCGCCGCGCCATCCTGGCCATGGCCGGCGCCTACCGCGCCAGCTTCGACTTCATCGAGGTGGCCGGCTTCACCGCCGCCTTCCAGCCCGACAAGCCCTACCAGAGCTGGGGCACCGAGAAGGTCTACGTGCTCGAGGACAAGGGCACCTCCATCGTGCTGCAGCACCTGCTGGTGATGACCATGGTGGGCGAGGATGGCAAGACCGAAGCGCCCTTCGTGGTCAAGCACTGGCGGCAGGACTGGCACTACGAACCCAAGGACCAACTGGTCTACCGCGGCCACAACACCTGGCAGCGCGTGGCCGTGCCGGCGGCACAGCGCAAGGGCCAGTGGCGCCAGACGGTCTACCAGGTCGATGATTCGCCGCGCTATTCGGGCGTGGCCGCCTGGCAGCATCTGGGCAACTACTCCGCCTGGAGCGACGCTGATGGCTGGCGCCCCTTGCCGCGACGTGAGTTCAGCGTGCGCAACGACTACCAGGTGCTGATCGGCAACAACCGCCACATCATCACGCCCACGGGCTGGGTGCATGAGCAGGCCAACCTCAAGGTCAAGCTCGATGCCGCCGGCCGCCTGCTGCCCAAGGATGCGGTGGTGACGCGCGAGCTGGGCTTCAACCGCTACGAACGCATCGAAGGCTACGACTGGAGCCCTGGTGACCGCTACCTGCAGGCCACCGAGCCGGTATGGTCCGAGGTGCGCCGGCAGTGGGACCGCCTGATCGCAAGACCCGAACCCTTGCGCCTGAAAGGCGCGCCAGACAAGGACAGCCTGTTCGTGCCCTTGTACGAATACGCCGCCACCTTCGACGAGCCCGGCGCCGCCCTGCCCACACGCGCGGAGATCAAGCTGCATGTGGAAAAGGCCGTGCGGGATTACCTGGCGCCTTCCGCAAAACAGCCCGCGCGTCACTGACGTCAGCGCCCCCCTACGCGGCGCCGAGCCATCGCCCGGCTTCACAAATTCTCACAAGCCTCTATGCTGCGGGGCGATGCTGCGCCAGGGCTTGCATGCCCTGGTGCGCCGAAGAACCTCACCCAGAGCCCTTCATGCCCCGCAACCATCTTCGAGCACGGCCCGCAGCCCCTTTGGCACGCACCTGGGCATCCGCCGCCATGGCCTTGAGTGCCCTGCCCGTAGCAGCACAGCAGGCGGCCCCGCCAGCGCCCGCCGCCATCTCGGCAGAGCTGCAGGCCTGCATGAAGGTGAGCGACAACACCGAGCGACTGGCCTGCTACGACCGGCAGATGAACGGACAGGCGATGCTGACCTTGCCCGCCTCGCCCGTCGCCGCCCAGGCCGAGACGGCCCAGCCCGGCGCCCCCGCGCAGGTGGTGGTGGCCCCCCCCGGGGGCACGCCCCCTACCGGTGACACGCCGACCGATGAAGGCTTCCTGTCGCGGTTCTGGGAGCTGTCGCCGGCGGACAAGCGCGGCACCTTCAACTACACCGCCTACCGCCCCAACTTCTTCCTGCCCCTGCGTGGCATGCGCAAGGTCAACCAGCACCCCAGCAGCCCCTCGCGCGGCGTGGCCAACAGCCTGCCCAACTTCCAGCACCTGGAGACCAAACTGCAGATCTCGCTGCGCACCAAGGTGTTCGAAGACCTGCTGCTGCCCAATGCCGACCTGTGGGTGGCCTACACCCAGCAATCGACGTGGCAGACCTGGAACCACGAAGAGTCCTCGCCCTTTCGCAACACCGACTATCAGCCCGAGCTGATCTACATGGTGCCCATGCCCTCGGAGATGCAGAACCTGCCTTTCGGATGGAAGTGGCGCCTGACCAGCTTGGGCCTGGTCCACCAGTCCAATGGCCAGTCCGACAAGCTCTCGCGCAGTTGGAACCGTGCCTACGCTTCCTTCGGCGTGGAGCGTGGCGGGCTCAACGCCAACCTGCGCGTGGAAGCGCCGCTGGCCAAGAGCAACGACAAGTACGACGACAACCCGGACATCGAGCACTACCTGGGCCATGTGCAGGCGCAGGTCAACTGGTCGCCAGGGCGCTCCATCGCATCACTCACGTGGCGCCCCTCACTGAGCGGCCTAGGCTCGGTGGAACTGAACTGGTCCTACCCCGTCAACGCCGAACGGCCGGATGGCCTGCGGTGGTATGTGCAGGCTTTCCACGGCTACGGTGAGACTTTGCTGGACTACAACTTCAGGCAGACCAGCCTGGGCGCGGGCTTCACGATCTTCAAGTTCTGATCGGCGCCGTCAGCCCTGATCGGGCACCCGCGCCAGTTCATCCAGCCAGGTGGTGGCCGGCGCATCGCTGGGCGCACGCCAATCCCCACGCGGTGAGAGCGATCCGCCCGAGCCCACCTTGGGCGAGTTGGGCACGCACGAGCGCTTGAACTGGTTGGTGAAGAAGCGCTTGAGGAACACGCCCAGGTGCTTCTTGATCTCGGCCAGCGTGTACTGGTTGTGCGGCACGCCCGGCCCCTGCGGCCAGCGGCCCTGTTCGCGGTCGTGCCAGGCGCTGTAGGCCAGGAAGGCCACCTTCGACGGCGAGAAGCCATAACGCACCAGCTGGAACAGGTGGAAATCCTGCAGCTCGTACGGGCCGATGAAGCTCTCGGTGCTCTGGCCGGGCTGGTCGGCGTCCTTGTCGCCCGGCACCAGTTCAGGGCTGATCTCGGTATCGACGATGGCGTGCAGCACCTCGCTGCCTCGGTCGCCCAGTTGCTGCGTATCGGCCACCCAGCGCACCAGGTGCTTGATCAGCGTCTTGGGCACGCTGGCGTTCACGTTGTAGTGCGACATGTGGTCGCCCACGCCGTAGGTGCACCACCCCAGCGCCAGCTCGCTCAGGTCGCCCGTGCCCACCACGATGCCATGGTGCAGGTTGGCCAGGCGGAACAGGTGGCTGGTGCGCTCGCCGGCCTGCACGTTCTCGAAGGTCACGTCGTAGACGGGGTTATCGGGCGTGTGCGGGTGGCCGATGTCTTTGAGCATCTGCTCGCAGCTGGGGCGGATGTCGATCTGCTGCACCGTGCAGCCGATGGCCTGCATCAGGCGATGGGCCTGGTCCAGCGTGCGCGTGCTGGTGGCGAAGCCCGGCATCGTGATGCCTAGGATGTCGCTGCGCGGGCGGCCCAGCAAATCAACCGCCTTGGCGCACACCAGCAGTGCGTGGGTCGAATCCAGCCCGCCGGACACGCCGATCACCAACTTGCCCTGGCCCGCCACGCTCAGGCGCTGCACCAGGGCCTGCACCTGGATGCTGTAGACCTCGTGGCAGCGCTCGTCGCGGCGACGCGGGTCGGCGGGCACGTAGGGGAAGCGCTCCACATGGCGCTCCAAAGGGCGGCGCGCCTGGGGCAGGCCCAGCGTGAAGGGCACGCGGCGGAAGGCCTCGACCTGGGTACGGTGCAAGGCGGCCGATTGGCCGAAGCTGGTCTGGCGCATGCGCTCGTGGGCCAGGCGCTCCAGGTCCACATCGGCCGTGATCAGGTGCGAGCCGGCAGCGAAGCGTTCCGATTCGGCCAGCAGCTCACCGTTCTCGCAGACCAGCGACTGGCCGTCCCAGGCCAGATCGGTGGTCGATTCGCCCGCGCCGGCGGATGAGTACAGGTAGGCCGCCAGGCAGCGCGCCGACTGCATGCTGACCAGCTTGTGGCGGTAATCGGCCTTGCCCACCGTGATGTTGGACGCCGACAGGTTGACCAGCACCGTGGCCCCGGCCAGCGCCGCGAACGACGAGGGCGGGATCGGCACCCACAGGTCTTCGCAGATCTCGATGTGGAAAGTCAGGCGCGCCACGTCGGCGCACTCGAACAGCAGGCTGCCGAAAGGCACGCTGTGGCCCAGCAGATTCACCGTGTCGCGCAGGGCGGTGGGCGCGGCGTTGAACTGGCGGGCCTCGTAGAACTCGGCGTAGTTGGGCAGGAAGGTCTTGGGCACCACGCCCAGCACCTGGCCGCCCTGCACCACCACCGCGCAGTTGAACAGGCGGTCGTCCACGCGCAGGGGCAGGCCGACCACGGCCACGATCGGCACACCCTTCGACGCCTCGACCACCTGGCCCAACGCTGCCTCGCAAGCATCCAGCAAGGCATGCTGATGGAACAGGTCATCGCAGGTGTAGCCCGACAGGCCCAGTTCCGGGAAGGCCACCAGGGCCGCGCCGCGCTGGGCTGACTCCTGCATCAGCTCGACCGTTCGCGCCGCGTTCCAGGCCGGATCGGCCACGCGGATGGCCGGCACCGCCACCGCCACGCGGGCGAAGCCATGGGAGTAGATGTCGAAGAAATCTTGTGAGGCGTCCATCTTGCGGCGGGGGAACTGGTGAGCAAGGCATGCATGCCCTATGGGCCCTCATTGTGCCCCGCCACGCCCGCCCATGCCCGCCAGACACGCGGGTCCACCGATACACCACATTCCTGGGTCGGCAGGCGGGACTTGGCCCCTCGCTACCATGGTCCATGCCCGAACGCCTCGGGAGGAGCGCTCGCCCATGGAGTTTCACGATTACTACGCCAGGCTGGGCGTGTCGCGCCAGGCTACGCTCGACGAGATCAAGAAGGCCTTCCGCGGCCAGGCGCGCCGCTTCCACCCCGACATCAGCAAGGAGCCCGATGCCGAGCAGCGCATGCGCGAGATCAACGAGGCCTACGTGGTGCTCACCGATCCGGACAGGCGTGCCGCCTATGACCGGCTGATCGACGAGCGCCAGGCCGGCGGCAGCGCGCCCCGCCAGCCCCCTTTTGGCAAGGAGGCCGCCCGGCCCAGGAGCCCTGCCGAAGCCGCCAAGGCCTATGCCGACACCGCCGCCCACACCAGCGCCAGCAGCAACACCGGCCCCGGCGCTGCCGACACCAGTGGTTTCAGCGATTTCTTCAGCGACCTGTTCAGCCGGATGGGCGTGGGCGCCAAGGGCAAGCAGGCCAGCACTGCGCGTGGTGAAGATCAGCACGCCACCATCGCCCTGGACCTGGCCGACGTGTGGCGCGGCGCCACACGCACCATCACCCTCAAGGGCGCGCAGTTCGATGCACAGGGCCATGCCTCCGTGGGCGAGCGCAAGCTGCAGGTGCGCATCCCGGCCGGCGTGCGCCCAGGCCAGACGATTCGGCTGAACGGCCAGGGCGCGCCCGGGCCCGGCGGCGGCCCTGCAGGCGACGTGCTGCTGGAGGTCCAGGTCAAGCCCCACCCCACCTTCAAGCTGGACGGCACCAACCTGCTGGCCGAACTGCCCGTGGCCCCCTGGGAGGCCGCCCTGGGCGCGGTGGTGCCCGTGCCCCTGCCCCTCGGGCCTGGGCTGAACGTGCGCGTGCCGGCCGGTGCCCAGAGCGGCCAGAGCCTCACGGTACGCGGCAAGGGCCTGCCCTCGCCCGTCCCAGGCGATCTGGAACTCAAGCTGCGCGTGGTGCTGCCCAGCGCGCACGATCCACGCGCGCGCCAGCTCTACGAGCAGATGGCCAGCACCTTGAAAGATGAGTTCGATGCCCGCAAGGTCGCTGCCTCCGAAGCCGACTGGCGCCCGCAGGAGGAAGCGCGATGAACACCGCCGATACCCCCTTGATCGATGCGTCGCTGGACGAGTTGTGGTTCGATCTGGACGACCTGTGCCGCCTGGGCCTGGTCGAAGCCTGCTGGCTGGAAGAACGGCTTGCCAGCGGCCTGATCCTGGCCTGCGTGGACGCGCCCGATGCCACGCGCTGCTACAACACCCTGACGCTGACCCGCGTGCGCCGCCTGGCCTGCCTGGAGCGTGATTTCGACGCCGTCCCCGAACTGGCCGCGCTGGTCGCTGACCTGGAAGAAGAGCTGCTGCGCCTCAAGCAACGCCTGCGCTGTCTGGAAGACTGAGCTTCATCAAGGCTCTTGCTCGCCCACCCCCGGGAAACCCCTTCCATCCTGCAGCAACGACGCTAAGATGGTTTCAACCGGCCAGAGGTGCGCCGGCATCTGCAAGGGAGCAGCGATGGAGCACGCGCAGCGATGAATGCCCAATGGAAACGTGTCCTCGTTCCAGCGGCTGTGGTCCTTGCCCTGGGTGCCGCTGGCTACTACGCGTGGCAACGCCTTCACCCTGACGGGCCCGGCGAAGGCTTCATCGGCAGCAATGGCCGCATCGAGGCCACCGAGATCGACGTGTCCGCCAAGCAGGCCGGCCGCCTGCAGGATGTGCTGGTCAGTGAAGGTGATTTCGTGCAGAAGGGCCAGGTGCTGGCCCACCTGCAGGTCGATGTGCTGAACGCGCAACGCGACGAGGCCCGTGCCCAGCTGGCCCAGGCACGCACTGGCGTGGCCACCGCCAAGGCGCAGGTGGCCGCGCGCGAGAGCGACCGGCAAAGCGCGCTGGCCGCCATCGCCCAGCGCGAAAGCGAGCTCAACGCGGCCAAAAGCAAGTTCAACCGTTCCAAGACCCTGGCAGCCCAGGGCATGTGGCCCCTGCAGGAGCTGGACAACGACCGCTCGCGGCTGGAAGGCGCGCAGGCCGCCACCACCGCCGCCAAGGCACAGGCCCAGGCAGCCCAGGCCGCCATCGATGCGGCCAAGTCACAGGTTGCAGGCGCGGAGGCCGCCGTCACCGCCGGTGAAGCCACCATCACCCGCATCGAGGCCGACATCGCCGACAGCACCTTGAAGGCGCCGCGCGATGGCCGGGTGCAGTACCGCGTGGCCAACGTCGGTGAGGTGGTCGGCGGCGGAGGCAAGGTGCTCAACCTGATCGACCTGGCCGATATCTACATGACCTTCTTCCTGCCCGAGACGGTGGCCGGTCGCATCGCCATCGGCAGCGAAGTGCGCATCGTGCTCGACGCCGCGCCACAGTATGTGATCCCGGCCAAGGTGTCCTTCGTGTCGGCCACGGCGCAGTTCACACCCAAGACGGTGGAAACAGCCAGCGAGCGCCAGAAGCTGATGTTCCGCGTGCGCGGCCAGATCGACCGTGAGCTGCTGCTCAAGCACCTCAAGCAGGTCAAGACCGGCCTGCCCGGCGTGGCCTGGGTGCGCACCGATGCCGCGCGCGAATGGCCGGCATCGCTGGCGGTGAACGTGCCGGAGTAAGCCGGTGGCGCTCGACCGCGCCCCCGTGGCGCGCCTGCAAGACCTGCGGCTGCTGTACGGCAAGACCGTGGCGCTGGACGGCGTGTCACTGGACCTGCCCGCCGGCTGCATGGTGGGGCTGATCGGCCCGGACGGGGTCGGCAAATCCAGCCTGCTGTCACTGATCGCGGGGGCTCGCGCCATCCAGCAGGGCCGCATCGAGGTGCTGGGTGGCGACATGGCCTCCGCCCGGCACCGTGACAGCGTCTGCCCGCGCATCGCCTACATGCCGCAGGGCCTGGGCAAGAACCTCTACCCCACCCTGTCGGTGGAAGAGAACCTGCAGTTCTTCGGCCGCCTGTTCGGCCACGGCCGGGCCGAGCGCCGTCGCCGCATCGACGATCTGACGCGCCGCACCGGTCTGGCCTCCTTCCTGGACAGGCCCGCTGGCAAGCTCTCGGGCGGCATGAAGCAGAAGCTGGGCCTGTGCTGCGCGCTGATCCACGACCCTGACCTGCTGATCCTGGACGAACCCACCACCGGCGTGGACCCATTGGCGCGCGCCCAGTTCTGGGAACTGATCACCCACATTCGGCAAGGCCAGCCCGGCATGAGCGTGCTGGTGGCCACCGCCTACATGGACGAGGCCCAGCGCTTCGACTGGATCGTGACCATGGACGCCGGCCGCGTGCTGGCCACCGGCACACCAGCCGAACTGCTGGCGCGCACGGACAGCGATTCGCTGGAGACGGCCTTCGTGCGCCTGCTGCCCGAGGAGCGACGGCGCGGGCACGAGCCGGTGCAGATCCCGCCGCTGCAGGCCACGGATGACGACATCGCGATCGAGTCCAAGGACCTGACGATGCGCTTCGGTGATTTTGTCGCGGTCGATCACGTCAGCATGCGCATCCGCCGTGGCGAGATTTTCGGCTTCCTCGGCTCCAACGGCTGCGGCAAGTCCACCACCATGAAGATGCTCACCGGCCTGCTGGAGGCCAGCGAAGGCCAGGCCTGGCTGTTCGGCCAGCCAGTGGATCCGCGCGACATCGAGACCCGCCGCCGCGTGGGCTACATGTCGCAGGCGTTCTCGCTGTATGGCGAGCTGACGGTGCAGCAGAACCTGGTGCTGCATGCGCGCCTGTTCCATGTGCCCGCAGGCGAGATGGATGCGCGCATCGATGAGATGGTCGGGCGCTTCGGCCTGGCCGAGGTACGCGACAGCCTGCCCGACAGCCTGCCGCTGGGCATCCGGCAGCGCCTGTCACTGGCGGTGGCCATGGTGCACAAGCCCGAACTGCTGATCCTGGACGAGCCCACCTCGGGCGTGGACCCGGTGGCCCGCGACAGCTTCTGGCGCCTGCTGGTAAGCCTGTCGCGCCAGGACCGCGTCACCATCTTCATCTCGACCCACTTCATGAACGAGGCCGAACGCTGCGACCGCATGTCCATGATGCATGCGGGCCGCGTGCTCGACAGCGACAGCCCCGCCGCGCTGGTGAAGAAGCGCGGCGCCGCCACGCTGGAAGAGGCCTTCATCGGCTACCTGGTCGAGGCCGGAGGCGGCACGGCACCCGCCGATGAGACGACGGCTGAGGCGGCCAAGGAGCCCGCCCAGGCCGGCACCACATCACCACCGGCCACCCACGCGCGCCCTCCCCGCTTCAGCCTGCAGCGCCTGCTGAGCTACAGCTGGCGTGAATCGCTGGAACTGCAGCGCGATCCGGTGCGCAGCGTGCTGGCCCTGGCCGGCACCCTCATCCTGATGTTCGTGATCGGTTTCGGCATGAACATGGACGTGGACAAGCTCAGCTTCGCGGTGCTCGACCGCGACCAGACCGCCGCCAGCCGCGAGTACACGGACAACCTGTCAGGCTCGCGCTACTTCATCGAGCACGCGCCCTTGACCGACACCGCTGATCTGGACCGGCGCATGCGCCGGGGTGAACTGGCCCTGGCCATCGAGATTCCGCCCGGCTTCGCGCGGGACGTGGCACGCGGCCAGTCTGTGCAGATCGGCGCCTGGATCGACGGCGCCATGCCCTCGCGCGCGGAGACCGTGTCCGGCTACGTGCAGGGCATGCACCTGGGCTGGCTGGCCGAGCAGACGCTGGCGCGCACCGGCAACGCGGCCGCGGCTTCCCCGGCCACCATCGAGACGCGCTTTCGCTACAACCCCGATGTGCAGAGCCTGCCGGCCATGGTGCCGGCCGTCATCCCCATGCTGCTGATGATGATCCCCGCCATGCTGGGCGCGCTGGCCGTTGTGCGCGAGAAGGAGCTGGGCTCGATCATCAACCTCTACGTCACGCCGGTCACGCGCACCGAGTTCCTGCTGGGCAAGCAGTTGCCCTACGTGGTGCTGGCCTTCCTGAACTTCCTGCTGATGGTGCTGCTGGCCATCACCGTCTTCGGCGTGCCGGTGACGGGCAGCTTCGCCACGCTGGCCGCGTCGGCCCTGCTGTACGCGGTGTGCGCCACGGGCATCGGCCTGCTGGCGTCGAGCTTCACGCGCAGCCAGGTGGCCGCCATGTTCCTGGCCATGATCGGCACCATGATCCCGGCCGTTCAGTACTCGGGCATGCTCGATCCGGTCAGCTCGCTGGATCCGGTCGGCCGCCTGATCGGCCAGGTCTACCCGGCCACCCACTTCATCGATATCAGCCGAGGCGTGTTCAGCAAGGCCCTGGGCTTTGCCGATTTGTCCACCGCCTTCTGGTCGCTGGCGGCCGCCGCGCCGGTGATCGTGCTGCTGGCCGTGGCCCTGCTCAAGAAACAGGACCAGTGACGATGAAGCGCACGCTGTCCAACATCTGGCGCCTGGGCATCAAGGAGCTGTGGGGCCTGTGGCGCGATCCGGCCATGCTGGTGCTGATCGTCTTCATGTTCGGCTTTTCGGTCTACTCGGGCGGGCGCTCCATGCCGGAGACCCTGCACAAGGCGCCCATCGCCATCGCGGACGAAGACGCCTCGCCGCTGTCGAACCGCATCGCCGCAGCGTTCTACCCGCCGCAGTTCGTGGGGCCGTCGATGATCTCGCTGGAGCAGGTCGACCCGGGCATGGATGCGGGCATCTACACCTTCGTGCTGGTGATCCCGCCCAACTTCCAGCGTGACGTGCTGGCCGGGCGCACGCCGGATCTGCAGCTCAACGTGGATGCCACGCGCATGACCCAGGCCTTCAACGGCAGCGGCGCCATCCAGCAGATCGTGCAGGGCGAGGTGCTCAGCTTCGCGCAGCGCTACCAGGGCAGCACGCAACTGCCGGTGGAGATCAACGTGCGCGCGCGCTTCAACCAGACGCTGGACAAGGGCTGGTTCGGCACGATGACCCAGCTGATCAACAACATCACCATGGTGTCCATCCTGCTGTGCGGCGCGGCGCTGATCCGCGAACGCGAGCACGGCACCATCGAGCACTTGCTGGCCATGCCGGTCACGCCCACCGAAATCATGCTGTCCAAGGTGTGGTCGATGGGCCTGGTGGTGCTGATCGCCGTGGCCGCGTCGCTGCAGTTCGTGGTCAAGGGTCTGGTCGGCGTGCCGGTGGAAGGCTCGGCAGCGCTGTTCCTGCTGGTCACCGCGCTGCACCTGTTCGCCACCACGGCCATGGGCATCTTCATGGCCACGATGACGCGCTCCATGCCTCAGTTCGCGCTGCTGATGATCCTCGTCCTGTTGCCGCTGCAGATGCTCTCGGGCGGCAGCACGCCGCGCGAAAGCATGCCCGTGATCGTGCAGAACATCATGCTGGCCGCCCCGACCACGCACTTCACGATCGCAGGGCAGGCCATCCTGTTCCGTGGCGCGGGCCTGGCCGTGGTGTGGCCGCAGTTGCTGGCCTTGCTGGTGATCGGCGCGCTGTTCTTCGGGGTGGCGTTGCGGCGCTTTCGCCGCACGATCAGCCAGATGGCTTGATCAGCCCTGTCAGCCTCTTGCGCCCAGCCCCTGCGGGCGCACCCACGCCATCAGCTTGCCCAGCAAGGCCTGCACATCCACCGGCTTGACCAGATGGTCGTTCATGCCGGCGGCCAGTGAGCGTTCCACATCGCTGGCCATGGCATTCGCCGTCAGCGCGATGATGGGCAGATCGGCAAAACGCGGCTGCTGGCGGATCAGCTGCGTGGTGGCATAGCCATCCATCACCGGCATCTGGCCATCCATCAGCACACAGTGAAAATCGGGCTTGGCCTCCAGGCATGCCAGCGCGGAGCGGCCATCGCTGGCCACTTCCACGTGCACGCCCACCATGCGCAGCAGCTCCACGATCAGCAACTGGTTGACCTCGTTGTCCTCCACCAGCAGCACGCGTGTGCCGGCCAGGCGTTCGGCGGCCACATCGGAGGGCGCCGGGGCCGGCACATCGCCCTGCACCACCACGCCATCGAGCGCCTCGGCCACGGCCTCCAGCATGGTCGATGCCGTCACCGGCTTGGTCAGCACGGATTGCAGCCTCACCTCGCGCTCGCGGGCACGCTGCAGTGCGTCATCGCGCGCGGACACGGTCACCATGATCACGGCCGGTGGACGGCGCAGGCCGGTGGTCTGCATCAGGCGCACGCACTCGATGCCGTCCATGCCCGGCATCTTCCAGTCCATCAGCACCACCTCGAAGGGGCGCAGCGCGCGCTCGGCCGCCGTCACCTGGGCCAGGGCCTCGTGCCCGTTGGTGGCCACCGTCACGTCGAAGCTGAACTGCTGCGCCATGGACTGCAGGATCTCGCAGGCCGCCACGTTGTCGTCCACCACCAGCACACGCAGGCCTTGCGCGCGCACCAGGGCTCGCGGCGCGGGCGCGGGCACCTCGCTGCACCGGCCCAGGCGCATCGTGCAGTGGAAGGTCGAGCCCTGGCCCGGTGTGCTCTCCACCCAGATGCGGCCCTGCATCAGCTCTATCAGCTGCCTGCAGATGGCCAGGCCCAGGCCCGTGCCGCCGTACTGCCGCGCGGTAGAGCCATCGGCCTGGCTGAAGCTGTGGAACAGGCGCGCCTGCTGCTCGGCCGTCATGCCGATGCCGGTATCGCGCACGCTCAGGTGCAGCTCCACCTGCTCGTCGTTGCAGGCCACCTGCGCCACCCGCACCACCACATCGCCTTCATGCGTGAACTTCACAGCGTTGCCGACCAGGTTGGTGATGACCTGGCACAGGCGCAGCGGATCGCCCAGCAGGGCCTGGGGCAAGCCCGGTGCGGGGTCGAACAGCAGCTCCAGGCCCTTCTCCTCGGCCTTGACGCAGCACACACCGGCCACATCGGCCAGCACCTGGTCAAGCGTGAAGGGCACGGCCTCCAGCATGAGCTTTCCGGCCTCCACCTTCGAGAAATCCAGGATGTCGTTGATGATGCCCAGCAGGTTGCGCGCGGCGCGGTGCACCTTGTCCAGGTAATCGCGCTGCTGCGGCGAAAGCGGCGTCTGCAAGGCCAGGTAGGACATGCCGATGATCGCGTTCATCGGCGTGCGGATCTCATGCGACATGTTGGCCAGGAACTCGGATTTGGCCCGTGTGGCCTCCTCCGCTGCCTGGCGTGCGCGCACCATGGGCGTGATGTCCGAGGACACGCCGGCCACCGCGAAGGGCTGGCCCTGGGCATCGAGCACCGGGAACTTGCACGAGATGTAGGTGTGCAGTGCGCCATCGGGGTGAGGCAGATCCTCCTCGCTGCGCTGGGCCGTGCGGTCGCGCAGTACCTGGCGGTCGTTGTCTATGAACTGGCGCGCGATCTCGGGCGGCACCAGGTCGGCATCGGTGTGGCCCAGCGCCCGTTCTGCCGTGGTGCCGACCACGTCGTAGAAGGCCTGGTTGGCCAGCAGGTAGCGGCCCTCAGGATCCTTGGCGTAGATGGCCACGGGCGCGTGCGCCATGATGGAATGCAGCAGGCGCTCGTTCTGGTCGGCAGCGCGGCGGGCCGAGCGCAACGCGGTGACATCCTGGCACCACACGGCCACCACGGGGAGTGTGTCCAGCTCCAGTTGGCGCGGCAGCAGGTCCAGGCTCAGGGGGCGGCCGTCGTCGTGTGTGGTGTCCAGTTCAATGGAGACCATGGCCTGCATGGCCGATCGACAGGCGGCATTGAACTGATCGAGCAGGCGCTTGGAGCTACCCGCCTGGGCCGCATCTCCGGCCTGCGGCCAGGCCAGCAGATCACCCTCGGTGACGCCCAGCAAATCGCACAGGGCCTGGGTGACGACAAGCGGTCGGCCCGACTGGGCATCCGCGATCCATACACCACTGGGGCTGGCGTCCAGCCACATGCGCGCCTGCCGGCTCAGGTCCATCGAAACGCCTTTCTGGCCGGGCGCGGAATGTCAAGAAATCGGAACTACCACGGCTTAGACGGTGAATCTAGCATCGACCTCACGAAGTGCCAATTCTGATCAAAACTGAATTGGGCGAAAACGGTGGATGGTCACGTCGATGGCAGCTTTGCTCAGGCGCCATCGTGCCTGGCGCAACAGGCGATCTGCCGTGCGGAATGCGGCTGGCCGAAGCATCTGAGGTGGTAGGCCGTGTTGGACTTGAACCAACGACCAAAGGATTATGAGTCCTATCGTTACCCCAGCATTGAACCAGCTTAGCCCAGCAGATCAATAAGTTGCACTTGTTATGGCTGCAATGGACATGCATTATCCCGCATTGCTGTTGACACTCCGTTGTCAGAGTACTTCGCCATCCAATGTGCCTGATTGCATTGAACTCAGGGAGGAGACCTTACGGCTCAATTGCAGCCGAGGCTTGGCTTCCCGCGCGTTTGCGTCTGAGCCAAAGTTTGGTTCTTCAATATTGGTAAAAAGAAGCTCAAGCTCCTTTTTCGGAACTTTACTGCTGTATCGCAACGACGGCTGAACCAAAGGAAATTCTCTGTAAAGGTGTCGAATCGCGGGATGGTCGTCATAGCTAAGTATCCAACGATAAGTTGCGTCAGTCAAAGCTTCTGCTAGAGCAACGTGATCAGCAAACTTGTAGTGATATCTATATAGCCTTGGCCCCTGAACATAATAAGGCGGATCAACATAAAAAACCCTTGAGCCGTTCACGCCTGAGTTGGCGTCCTTCAGGGCCTTGACCGCATCCCCAAAATAGACAGATACATTCGGAGCAAGTTCCGAACATTCCCGAATCCTTTGAGTGATCTCTACACGGTTGAAACGGCAATCGACTTTGTATTTTGACTGTTGTCCGGCGCCACCGATTGGCCCCGCATGGAGAACGCCAGAAAAACTAGTTCGATTGAACAACAATCCTGCATAGCCCAAAAGTGGAAGATCTCCACTCACATCATCTAATTTAAGTAAAGATCCAAGAACTTCCCTGGTCTCAAGACCAGGCTCATATTGCTCGATCAACTGAATTAACGATTCAGTTTGATTAAAAACGCAATACCAGAACGCAAACAACAATGGATCTCGCTCAAACAACATGACTGAGCTAACATCGCCACGTTTAAGAAGATTCAGAGAAAGTGCCGCGCTTCCAGCATAAAGTTCCACAAATTCGCTTCCGATCAGGTCATTTGCCTGCAGGAATCGACTCATCCATTCAACCAATGTCGCTTTGCTGCCTGGGTAGCGCAGCGGACTACTAAGCGGCTTCACGCGAAATCCTTCTCATTTCTTCAATTTGAACTTGTAGCCAAGTGATCAACGCCCCAAGATCGGCAAGTCGCTCAATTGTAATGTTAGCGTTTGCAGCTGCGAGCTTAATACCCTTTTGGGCCAGTGGCGGAATACGAAAGCGATAAAAAATATGACCGAATTCATAGGAATGATGATTTACAGCATCCCTCATTGTGTCATCCCATATGCTTCCATAGCAAATAGGAACAAACATCGAAGCTGTTGGGATTGAAGCCGGCGATCGAGCAAACCACACATTATGGAATGAATCAATCGGACCTCCTTTAATGGTTTTTGCCTGCCAATTTGCACCGGATGCCACCTGCCCAAGCAGGTATGGCTTGCCAGCTGCGGCATCCGCGCTAGGGCGCCATGCAATTACATCAATCTGCGCATCCTTTTGGCGATCTGGCGCCCCTTTCGGCACCTCATTTACCACCTGTGTCCCCTCCCCAAAATTCACATAGATGGCGGTAAGTTTTTCTAAAAAACCGCTTTTATCTGGTCTTGGAAAGCCAAATGCATAAGAATGCCCTTCAAGCTCGCCTGCCGCAGCATATGTGGCACAAGCTTGAAAGTAATTGCGAATTTCGTTGGTGATAGGGGGCTGATACTTGCCATCGAAAATAGCCCCTTGAGACGGATGCGAAATAAGTAGGCAGAAAATGTAGATCCAACCACCCTGAGTGACATTCGCTTCAACGAACTCCAGACTCTCTCCAGAGCTTGAAAACTGAAACGGGTAACAGTCACCAAGGAGATCAGCACGCGCCTCAATTTCGGAGCGAACGGTAGTGATGAACGCTTCTTCCGTATCGTCAGCACCTTCTGGATCCTTACCCTCTGAATTTCGTAAGGTATCCCAAAATCGAGCTAATGACTCAAAAGCGTATACACCGTATTCACTGCTTAAGACTGCCAGCTCGAACCAGTCGCAGATCGTATGCGTCGCCTCCGAAATCGGCGCATTGGAGAGAATCATGGCTGTTATTTTTTCTCTGACGCGCTCAGCTCAACTTTAACCTTCATCGCGCTTGTGATCATCGAAACCTTCAACTGGATTTCTTCAGCGAAGCCGAGAAGTGTCGCATTGCCATCGAATTTAGCAGACAGGCTCAGAGCGCGGTCTGCCTTGGCCATCAGCTCGCCAAGAGCCTGATTGAACATTCCACCACCATCAACTTCAGAAAAAGCAATGGAGAGGGACTCACCTGCACGGAGACGCAACAGCGCCCGATCATTTACAAGACTTTTACCTAGCTGTCCTAGATGAGGATTTTGGCTTTGAACATGCGGCTTCGTTTTGTCCCGCTTAGAACCATATATGTATTTTAGCACCTCACCCAATTTACCAATGTTTTCCTCACCAACAGGAGCATCAGTAGGGGCGTCATTCCACCCCAAATCGAGGCCAAGAAAACTTCTGTACTCAGGTCGATCCAATGCCGTATAAAGATGCGAAAACGCGAAGCGCCCCTTATTAAATCGATCTTTTATTTCAAATTGACCAGCAGCCTCCGCTTGATCCAAGACCAAGATGGAGCCGATATATGACCGAACGGTATCATTTGTATCGCCAGTTTGCTTTGCAACATCAGCAATACTAACGCCTAATACTTTCTTTCGCTTATACCATTCAGCGACAAACCGCGCCTTTGCATAAGCATCCCAACGCTGAGGACCATTGATATGCTTAAACCCAATAAAGGCCTCAGCATCTATTGGGTCTGCAACGCGATACACCAAAACTTCAGCAAAAGAATCTAGGACCGACTGAGGAACTGGTGACGGTACCGAAATCTTGCATGCCTTTGCAAGTTCTGGGTTACTTAGAAGCTTCATCGCTGCAAGGCGGCGATTTCCCTCAAGCACGGTAAATGGGCCATCATCAGGGCCATGTATGATTAGTGGCTCGAGCGGCAAATAATCATTGGTTGCAATAGAAAGCACCAACTCATCGAGCGCAGCAATTTCTCTATATGCGCTAATAATTGCAACGTCGTCAGAAACTGACCAATCATCCCCAGTCATTAAGCGAGGATTGGTTCGATCAAATTGCAGCAACCCAAATCGCAGCTTTGTGGCTGTATTCAAGGGCGGGGAAGCAGCAATAGCATCTCCAGCACGCGCGCCGGATTTGGCAGTTTCAGGTAAATTTTTACTATTTGCCACGCTAATATCTCAAAGTGGGCGAACTAACCCCTAATTTTTGCACATGATACCACTGAACAAATTCCCAAATCTTCAGTAGTAATGTTACTTTTCAATGCTACTTGCACTGCTTCCGCTACAGCATGCGTGATCGCATCGCTAGACACTACGCCTCAACCTTTGTAGGAGGGTCTTCAACCACTCACCTAAGGGGCACCGCGCGAGTCAAGTTCACGTGACGAGCCCGGAAAAATCTCTTGTACCCAGACTGGTTGTGCTGTGTGTACATCAGCCTTTAGCTGTGGAGAGCGCGATCCACCGCTCCGGCTTGGCGCCGGCCCAGCTCGCGATGTTCTCACATGCTCTTGGGCCATTTGTGGCCTCACCCACGAACCTAGGGCGGGGGACGGCCCCGCCAGCAGCAGGAAGCGGCCTACGGCCTGTTGCCGAGCCGCATGCACAGGCATCAGTAGAAACGCAGGCGCTAGATTTTCGCGGAGGCGAAAATGCACACCGATGAACAGTCATGAAGCTCTGATCGACTACGCACGTCCGGTAGCAGGCGGTAAGGCGCGGCTATGCCTGGACCTGTTCCCTGCTGTCCCCAACAGCTTTGGACCAACGCATCAGGCGATGGTCAAGCACTTCAACATGGTTGAATCCAATGTGGTGCCTGGGCTTATGACGCTGCAGGCCAGGTGCGACCAGGCTGCATTCCTTGCGTTCTTCGGTTGTTCGTGGGACGAGGCGGTCAGCCGCTGGCCGACGCTGGCGTTCTTCCATGACTACCGGGAACGAGACGACCGAGACGCATATGCCGGTGTGAGCATCTGGCAAGCGTTCTACAGTCTGGTGCAGGTTGGCATAGAGGCAGAAGGCATCACCGTCGCCTTCATCGAGCACCGCTGACCGATGACTCGGATTTCGTAAAAACGTAAAGTAATTTGATAACGTAATTACGTAATCCACGGCGGATCAGCTTGATGAGCATGAATTTTCGCGCCCGCGAAAATGCTCTGTCAGAGCCGCTGCACCTGCAACACCAACAGGATCTCCGACCGTGAGTTCTCGGCCCCCTTGGTGTCCAACAACCGAGGCAAGAAGGAAAGGCCATCACGCGTCTGTGACTCTCTACTCTCGGTCAATCCACCCAGCACGATCACATCGCCATCTTGCAGGCCCACAGAGGTCTGCAATGCTCGCTTGGTGAGCGTCGGTGAATTGTTCACCCCGGTGGTGGTCACGATGAAGTTTGAGAGCTGTTGGTCGATGCTCAGTTCGATGACGCCATCACGCACCATCGGCTGCACATCGAAGATCACGCCGGACGAGCGGTATTCCACCGACTGGACGGCTTGGCCAGCGCCATTCGGATAGGACACCGCGCCAAGTACGGGCACATCCTGACCAACAGAGAACCGTCCTTTGCTGCCCGAACGAATCCGTAGCGAAGGAGACGACAGCACCTTGAATCGGTTGTCGTTCGACAAGGCCGAATAAATCACATCAAGGGAAGCCTGCTTGATCTGCACGAAGTTGCCAATGCTGGCTGTCGAACCAATCCCAAAGTTCAGTTTGCCGTTGAGAACGGAGGCAAGGAGGCCAAAGGCCGAACCGGTCTTGTCGGAGTTGCTGACTTCGTAGACCACGCCACGAACTGCGACCTCCCCGACCGAGGTGTCGACCTGGGGAAGGAGCTTACGGAGCTTTTCCACCTCTTTGCCATCGCCCAAGAAGATCAAAGCGTCAGCGGTTTGATCAAGGAGCGATGCAGCGGAACCATCGACTACGGCCCTGTCGGTTTTGGCCTCGTTGGAACGAACTGAGCTGTTGACGCCGACCGAAAACTGAGCCACTTTTTTGGTTGATGCCGACCCAAAACTGAGCCAGGTGTTTTACCTACCCTGCTGCTTTTTGCAGCAAGGGACTGAAGAGGGTGATCACCATGGACATGATTGGCAAGATCAGGCGGATGCACCGCCGAGACAAGAAGACGAAGAGGCAGATAT
>JBMOQM010000008.1:0-3704 GCA_049322875.1 Pseudomonadota bacterium | reverse complement strand
AAAACAGTCACCAAGCAAGTCGCCGACAGGCAGCGAGGCAAGAACCCCATGTCCGGCCGCACGAAGCTGGTCGATACGCTGACGCTGCCCGGAGGCCAATGGCGCCCTCACGATCTGCGTAGAACCGGGGCAAGCATGATGGCCGAGCTTGGCGTTCTATCGGACGTAGTCGAGCGGTGCCTGAATCATGCCGAGGAGAACAAAATGAAGCGCATCTACCAACGCGCCACCTACGAAGCACAGATGCAGGAGGCGTGGAGGATGCTCGGACAGCGGCTTGAACTGCTTTGGGGAGGCACAGGCAACGTTGTCGTTCTAAAAATCGCGGCATGAATGCAGTGACATCGAAAAATATTTGACGCTCTTGTTGATAGCGATGAGTTGCGATTGCTGATGATTACAACCAATTCGTTCCACCGAATCTCACGCGGCAAGTCGTGAATCGATAAAGTTTGATCCAGGCGTGTTGATTCATCAAGCAAACTGAGCCACCGTGCACGTCCAATATTGAGCCACCTGTTTGTTGAAGAATTTGGCTACTCGGATGTGGATAAGTCTACTGGCATCTCTGCTTCTTGAATTCCTTTCGTTGAACGTTGCCGGCCTGATCGGGCAGCCGGCTTGCCTTGAGCGCTGGAATTCCTGAAGCGCCAGCTCTGGTTGCCCGTCTCCACGATGTGGCAGTGGTGGGTCAGCCGATCCAGCAAGGCCGTGGTCATCTTGGCGTCTCCAAACACGCTGGCCCACTCCGAGAAGCTCAGGTTGGTAGTGATCACCACGCTGGTGCGTTCGTACAGCTTGGACAGCAGGTGGAACAGCAAGGCGCCTCCGGACTGGGTGAAGGGCAGATAGCCCATCTCGTCTAGGATCACCAGATCGGCATACATCAGGCGGTTGGCCAGCTGCCCGGCCTTGCCCTGTACCTTCTCCAGTTCCAGCGCATTGACCAGCTCCACCGTGGAGAAGAACCGCACCCGCTTGCCATGCACCCGGATGGCCTCGATGCCCAGGCTCGTGGCCAGATGCGTCTTGCCCGTACCGGGGCCTCCGACCAGCACCACGTTGTGCGCCGATTCCAGGAACTTCATCTGGTGCAACTCGCGGATCAGGGCTTCGTCTACCTGGGCCTGCTCGAAGGCGAAGCCGGCCAGATCCCGATGGTGAGGGAAGCGAGCTGCGCGCATCTGGTAGGCCATGGAGCGCACATCGCGGTAGCCACTCTCGGCCTTGATCAGCTGATGCAGCACCGTCTCATGGTCCAGGGTCTTCAGGCGGGCTGTGCCCAGCACCTCCGGCCAAGCGCTGGCCATGCCGTGCAGGCTCAGGCCCTTGAGGGCGATGGCGATGTCATTGGACATGGCTGTCCTCCGGGTTCATGCGAAGCCGGTCGTAACGGTGCACATCGGCCTGGGGCGGCTCGGTCAGGGTCAGCCCGGTCTGCACATCCTCGGCACTGTGGCGCTGCTCCTTCAGGCGCGACAGAACATTGAGCGCGTGCTCGGCGCTCACCCGCCCCGACTGCAAGGCCAGTTCCACGGCCACCAGCACTGCCTCCAGCCCGTGCAGGGTGACGGCTGTGAGCACCTGGGCCATGACCCGGTCGCCGCCCGGGTGCTTGAGCAACTGGCGCTGCAGCTGTTGCAGCGGCTCGGGCATGGTCTTGAAGGGCGCGCCGTTGCGCAAGGCGCCTGGCTTGCGTTCGATCAGGCTGATGTAGTGGGTCCAGTCATAGATCGTCTGCTCACGCTCGAAGCTGCGCGAGAGCGTCACGCACTCGCCCTCAGGGCCAACCACCAGCAACCGATCTGGGTAGGCGCGCAGGCTGACGACACAGTTCACCCATTCGCAGGGCACACTGTAGCGGTTGCGCTGGTAGTGGATCAAGGCGGTGGCCGAGACGCGCACCGGCTGCTCCACATAGCCATCGAATGGAGCAGGGCAAGGCATGAGTCGCGCCTGCTCGTCCTGCCAGACGTCCGCCACGGTCAGCTCCGACCATTCGGGATGCGCCATCTCGCTCCAGGATTGCCGGCAGGCCTGGATGAGCCAGTCGTTGAGTTCGGCCAGGCTGGCCCAGCGCCGCTCACCGGCCTCGCGCCAAATGCCGCGACGCCTGTCCTGCACGTTCTTCTCCACAATGCCCTTCTCCCAGCCGGCCGCCCGGTTGCAGAACTCGGCCTCGAACAGGTAGTGCCCGGTCATGGCCTCGAAGCGGGCATTGACGCTGCGCTGTTTGCCCGCGCCCACCTTGTCCACGGCGGTCTTCATGTTGTCGTAGATGCCGCGCCTGGGGATACCGCCCAGCAGTGCAAAGGCCCGGGTGTGGGCGTCAAACAGCATCTCGTGGGCTTGTGCGTAGTAGGCCACCAGCACAAACGCCCGGCTGGCCGCCAGCTTGGTGTGCGCCACCTCCAACCGGCGGCGCAGGCCGCCGATGAAGGCGTACTCGCAGCTCCAGTCGAACTGGAAGGCTTCGCCCAGCTCGAAGCTCAAGGGCACGAAGCCTGCATGGCGCGGGGCGTTCTCCTGCGCCTCTCGCCAGCGTTTGCTGAACTCGTAGACCGGGCCACGGCTGCCGCTGTAGCCCAGGGCTCGCAAGGCCTCGAACAGAGCCTTGGTGCCGCGGCGCTCGCGCTTGCCGCGGTGGGCATCGGCCTTGAGCCAGATGGTGAGCTGGTCCTTGTACGGGTCCAGGATGCTGGGCATGTCCGCCCGCTTGGGGTAGCGCGGCTCGACCATCTCCTTCTGGCTCAGCCACTTGGTGGCTGTGTTGCGGGCAATGCCCAGACGGCGTGCCGCCTCGCGCACCGACAGGCCATCCCTGCGGACCAGCCGGCGCAATTTACTCAGTGTTCCCACGTTGATCACTCCTGCACACCCCTGCTGAATAAATCAGCAGGATAGGTGGATAACGTGGCTCAGATTTGGACGTGAATCCGGTTAGAAATGGCTCAGGTTTGGAAATGAATCAACAAACGGCCAGCCTCTCAGCCAGTTCGCCCTGCGCTCACGCTTTGACAAGGCCCGGACCCTGGCCAAGGTGAATTTTCAGTTTCGGGATATCAGAGCCAAGGCTGCAACCGATACCGGCGACCTGGCGCACTCGCAAAAGCTGCTGGCCCACAAGAACCGGGACATGACCGAGCACTATGTGAAGTCTCGGATTGGCGAGCGCGTGAAGCCGCTTCGCTAGATTTGCCCAACTGCTGCGAGATAGAACCGAAGCATCTTGGGCGTTATGAATTGAGACTTCTCAACGCCATAGCAAACACGGGCGAAGGCCTCCTCCGACAAGGTTCCTTTTGAGTCGAATACCCCCTCGTGAATGGCCTTGGTCAGCTTGGATGCTGCGACTGTTTGCGCTTCGCTGTAGAGCACATAGCTCTGATGCTTGATGAAATCGTGGTCGCCTGGGTACAAGTAGCAGGCGTCATCGTGCGGGACCTTGGGGTAGACGGTTGTTACACCAACGATCAGGTTTTCCTGTGCCTCGCCATAGGCGTCAGTCAGCAGGATGTGCAGATGCTTGAGATTGGGATTTCTGGCTGTTCCAGAGGGCACCAGAAGAGTTGCCCTCTTGCATGGCAGGAACAGCTTCATAGGCGCGAGAGTACGCGCTTCACTGTTCTCGCTGATTGAATCGATTCGGTAATCTGCTCAGATTGCTCTGACGCATAGCCGACCCCTTGAAGAATGTCTTTTAC
>JBMOQM010000007.1:0-34614 GCA_049322875.1 Pseudomonadota bacterium | reverse complement strand
GCCGAGCAGCGCAGTGGCGAGGTGGGCATGCGCGGAGCGCATGCTTCGTCATCTGACTGGCCGCATCTGTTTGAACGCAGCGACCTCAGGTCGCGGAGTGAGTTATGCGGCCCCACTTCGCCGCGAGATTGGTATGGACGCCTCCCACCCCACTGCCACCACTGAGCCACGCTGACAAAAGGGTGGGACCTCGCGTCAGACGGCATCAAGTGCCAAAGTGGAAGCGCTTATCCAACCACTGCTAGACGGAGGTCCCACCATGAATGCTACGACTTATGCAGCCGACATTGCCAAGAATGTCTTCCAGGTTCACTGGGTCGATCCCTTGAGCGGTGAGATTGGCCGTAAGAAGCTCTCGCGCGCCAAGTTCTGTGAATTCTTCGCCTCTCGCCAGCCAGCCCGCATCGTCATGGAGGCCTGCGGTGGAGCTCATCACTGGGGACGCACCTTCGAAGCCATGGGACATACGGTAGAGCTGCTTCCAGCCAAGCAGGTGCGTGCATTCGTATGGGGCAACAAGGATGATGCAGCCGACGCACGCGCCATCTGGATGGCTGCCCAGCACCATGACATCCGCCGAGTGCCGGCCAAGACCATGGCTCAGCAGGCCGTGCAGTTCCTCCATCGCACGCGCGCTCACTGGGTCAGCATGCGCACAGCGACAGTCAACCTGTTGCGCTCGATGCTTTATGAGTTCGGCGTGCTGTTGCCGCAGGGCAAGAACTGTGGTCTGAAGGCCTTGGCTGAGCAGCGGGCAGCCCTCGATGAGCACCTTCCCGCTGCGGCACTACGCCTGATCGATGCGCAAATACAGGTCGTGAGGGACCTTGACGGGCAGGTATCGGCGGTCGAGGCCGAATTGGCTCTGGTTCAAAAGCAATCCGAGACCGCCAAACGGCTTCGGGCTGTACCCGGCATCGGCTTGCTGGGGGCCACCGCGCTGGCGGCCCTGCTTGGCAAGGATGGCCGAGCTTGGCGCAATGCACGAGAGTTTGCTTGTTGTCTGGGGCTGGTTCCCAAGCACACCGGCACGGGCGGCAAGGTGCAGATGGGTGGCATCAGCAAACGGGGTGATCCTTACATCCGCACGATCTTGATTAGCGGAGCGCGGTGCGTGATGGCGCACCTGAAAAACCCACCTGACTGGATCGGCAAGCTGCAGGCGCGGCGCCCACCCAATGTCGTCGCTGTGGCCATTGCCAACAAGCTGGCACGCATGGCATGGGCCATCGTGGCGCGTGGGTGCGACTATGACCAACGCTGGTCAGTCAGTTCAGACACAGCGGGCCTGCATGGCTGACCTGATCAACCCCTGAAACGTCTTCAAGAGTGCGCCAGTGAGTCGATGAAGTGATGGCGAAGCGGTGAGACCGTGGGTCGGAAAAGCTGATGCGCTGCTGGGACCAGGCGATGGCGCCAAGTCCATCCGCGAGATGAGCTCCGACTTCGCGAATGACCATCAAGGCCAGCGGCGGGCACTGTCCGTTCTGCAACACAGGCCGGATATAAGACCGCAGTTGATGCCACCAGCCAAAAACTTCAAAAACTCATTGCCACACGGGAGGTATCCATATAAGCAGCGCAGCAACCGGCAACTGCAGGCCTCGGCCTCGCTGTTCTATGAAGTCTTTCGCCAGCACGACCCGAGCAACTTGCTGCTGCGGCAGGCTGAGGACGAACTGCTCAGCCAGGAGCTGGACATCGAGCACCTGGCCGCCAGCCTGTCGCGCATGCGGGCGCAGACGCTGGTGTGGCGCGAGCTCAAGCGCCCGACACCGTTTGCCTTTCCGCTGATGGTTGAGCGTTTCAGGGAGCAGTTGTCCAACGAATCCCTGGCTGCGCGCATCGAGCGCATGGTCGGGCAACTGGAGCGCGCCGCGGGCGGCGTGCCCTCGCCATGACATCGACACCGTTGTCATTGCAATGGGCTGGCGAGCGCGTGTGGCTCTGCCCGGAGCGCGCCGTGTGGTGGCCCGCTGCGCAGACATTGTTCGTGGCGGATGTGCACCTGGGCAAGGCTGCGGCCTACCGCGTGCAGGGGCAGCCCGTGCCCGCAGGCACCACGGACGAGAACCTGGCCAGGCTGGACATGCTGCTGGCGCAGTACCCGGTGAAGCGGCTGGTGTTCCTGGGCGATCTGATGCACGCCCCGCAAGGCGTGACACCCGCCTTGCTGATGCGGGTGGCGCAGTGGCGTGCTCGCCATGCCGCCACGGCGATGCTGCTGGTGCGCGGCAACCATGACCTGCGTGCTGGCGATCCGCCCGCAGAACTGGGCGTGACGGTGGTGGATGAGCCCTGGCCCTTGGGGCCGTTCACGGCATGCCATCACCCTCAACGCTTGCCGGGGCGCTTCGTGTTGGCGGGGCACCTGCACCCAGCCATCACGCTCAGCGGGCCGGCGCGCGACCGCGTGCGGCTGCCGTGCTTCTGCGTGGAGCTGGCTGATTCTTCACCCGATCAGGTCGGGCTACACAGGCAGGCGGGCCTGGCCATCCTGCCAGCCTTCGGTGCCTTCACTGGCACCTGGGGCGTGCGCTCCGCGCCGGGCCGCCAAGTCTATGCCGTGGGCGGTGGCGCGGTGTGGCCGGTGCCGCTCAGCGCGGCAGCAGCAGGCGGTTGAGGCTGTCCAGGTCGTCGGGGCGCAGCGAGCCGCTGGCCTGACGCAGCTTCATCGTGGCCACGATCACGTCGTAGCGCGCCTTGTAGAGGTCCTTCTGGGTGCTGGCCAGGGCGGTCTGTGCATCGAGCACGTCCTTGTTGACGCGCACGCCCACGCGGTAGCCCAGCTGGGTGGCTTCCAGGGCCAGCTTGGCCGAGCTTTCAGCGGCTTCCAAGGCCTTGACCTGCGCCTGGCCCGACTGCACGCCGAAGAAGGCCTGGCGGGTGGCCAGGGTCACGCTGCGCTTGGCGTTGTCCAGATCGCGCTCGCTTTTTTCTTCCAGGGCCAGCGTTTCACGGATGCGGTTCTGCACGGCGAAGCCCGCGAACACGGGCACGTTCACTTCCACGCCAATGCTGGAGTTGGTGCCATCGCTGGCCTTGACGGTGAGCGGGCCGTTGCCGCTGACGTCCGTCTTGCTGACGGAAGCCACCAGATCTGCGGTGGGCAGGTGCCCGGCGCGTGCGCGGGTCGCTTCCAGCTTGGCGTAGTCCAGGCCCACCTGCGCCTTGCGGATGGTGCTGGAGTTGGGGGTCAGGCTCACCCACTCCTCGGCTGTGGCGGGCTGCAGCGGGGGCAGCATCACCGGCGTCAGCAGGGGCTGGGGTTGCACATCGGTGCGGCCCACCAGTTGGTCGAGCGCGGCGCGCTTGACCTGCACATCGTTCTGCGCGGCGATTTCCTGCGCGGTGGCCAGGTCATGACGGGCCTGAGCTTCGCGCGTATCGGTGATGGTGGCGTTGCCGACCTCGAAGTTGCGCTTGGCCGAGGCCAGTTGCTCGGCCAGGGCGGCCTTGTTGGTCTGGGCGGTGGACAGCACATCCTGCGCAGCCAGCACATCGAAGTAGGCCTGGGTCAGGCGCACCAGCAGGTCGTCCTCGGCGGTCTTGAGGTCGGCCTCGGCCGCGATCAGGGATTGATCCGCCTGATTGATGATGGCCGAGAGCTCTGCGTTGAACAGCGACTGGCGGGCCTGCAGGGCCAGGCTCTTGGTGGTGATCGAGTAGTTGTTCGACGTGGTGCCCGACGAGGCTTGCAGGGCCGCGCGCTGGGTGGCGCTCAACGACAGGTCGGAGTCGAAGTGCTGGCGGTAGACCGTGCCCTTCAGGCCCACCTGCGGCAGTCGCTGACCGCGGGCCTGGGCGGCCTTGAACTCGGTGGCGTCGGATTGGGCCTTGGCGGCCAGGTAGGCGGCGTCATAGCCCCGTGCCGCCTGGTAAAGGTCCACCAGGCTCTGCGCCTGGGCGCCCGCTGCCATGCCGGCCAGCATCAGGGCGACCGCGAGCGGGGCGCGGGCAAGGGCTTCCCGGGAGCGCAGCAGGGCGTTCGGGCGGGAGGGGCGGAGGGCGCGGATCGGCATGGAGGGGTCCTTCGGGGTGCGACTTGAAACAGCAGGGGTCAGAACGTGAAGGGGCGGCTGGAGGCCATGCCATCCAGCGGGGGGGCGATGGTGTCGAACAGCTCTTCATGCGAGAGCTGGCCCTGGTCGTTCTTGGTATAGAGCTTGGCCTGCATCACCGGCTCGCGGCCTTCGATGGCCAGCAGGCGGCCACCGGGCTTGAGCTGGTCGAACAGGGCCTTGGGCACGGCGGTGACCGAACCCGTGAGCACGATGGCGGAGTAGGGGCCTTGGGCGGCGTAGCCCTGGCTGCCGTCGGCCTCGACGACCTCGGCATTGCTGATCTGGGCCTTGCGCAGGTTGTTGCGGGCCAGCGACACCAGCTCGGTCTTGTTCTCCAGGGCGATCACGCGCTGGGCCTTGTGGGCCAGCAGGGCGGTGACGTAACCGGAGCCGGCACCGATCTGCAGCACGGTGTCGCGCTTGCTCAGGTTCAGGTCCTGCACGAGGCGGGCTTCGACCTTGGGGTTGAGCATGGCCTGGCCGGCCGGCAGGGGCACTTCCAGGTCCATGAAGGCCAGGGATTGGTGGGCCGCCGGCACGAAATCCTCTCGGCGCACGACGGACAGCAGGGACAGAATCGAGGAGTCCAGAACGTCCCAGGGACGGATCTGTTGTTCGATCATGTTGAAGCGGGCTTGTTCGACGTTCATGCGCAAAATCCTAGGAGTCAAATCGTCTGGGGACGGGCGGCCGGCAAAAAATGGCCAGACCACGATTTTAAGAAGGGTGCGAGCCCCGATCGGCTGAAATTGTGGGGTTAGGCACGCTTTCTGAAATCCATCGACGTTTGATCCACTGCGACAAACGGTCTGTGTACCCGTAAATCACTGGGACAACCACCAGGGTCAACACCGAGGAGGCGATCACGCCGCCGATCACGGCCTGGCCCATGGGGGCCCGCTGTTCGGAGCCTTCCGAGAGCGCAAACGCCAGCGGCACCATGCCGAAGATCATGGCCAGCGTCGTCATGAGGATGGGGCGCAGGCGCACCTTGGCCGCCAGCAGCAGGGCCTCGCGGCGGGGCAGGGGGGCCTGGGGCTGGCCGTCCTCGCCGACCATGCCTTCGCGGGCCCGGTTGGCGAAATCCACCAGCAAGATGGCGTTCTTGGTGACCAGGCCCATCAGCATGATGATGCCGATCACCGAGAACATGCTGACCGAAGAACCAAACATCAGCAGGGCCAGCACCACGCCGATCAGGGTGAGGGGCAGTGAACTCATCAGTGCCAGTGGCTGCGAGAAGCTGCGGAACTGCGAGGCCAGGATCATGTAGATGAAGATCACGGCCAGGGCCAGCGCGGACAGCGCATAGCTGAAGGCCTCGACCATGTCCTTGGTCGAGCCGCCAAAACGGCTGCGGTAGCCCGGTGGCAGTGGATGGTCGTTCAGCACGCGCTGGATATCGGCGGACACCTCACCCACGGAGCGGCCCGTCACGTTGGCGGTGAACTCGACCTCGCGGTTCAGGTCACGCCGGTTGATCTGCGTGGGGCCCACGCCCTCGGTGATGCGCGCCACCTGCGACAGGCGAAGCACTTGCGGCTCGCCACTGCCGCCCTGGCCTTGCGGATTGATGACCAGGCGCGTGTCGGCGATGCTGGTGATGTCCTGCCGCGCAGAGGGGATCAGCGAGACGCGGATGTCGTAGTTCTCATCGTCATCGGCGCGCCAGCTGCCGGCCACGCGGCCACTGACCATCACGTCCAGCGCGCGGCTGATGGACGACACCGAGAGGCCCCGGTCGGCCGCGGCATCGCGGTCCACCGCCACGTTCAGCGTGGGCTTGCTGGGCTTGAGGCTGGTGTCCAGGTCGACCAGGCCGGGGATCTGCTGCAGGCGCTGCATCACGTCCTGGCTCAGGCGGTCCAGCGTGGCCAGGTCGGTGCCCTGGATGGACAGCTGGATGGGCTTGAGCCCCCCAACCGAATCGAGCACGCCCACCTGCGTCACCGTGATGCCGGGGATCTGGCTCAGCGCCTGCCGCATCGGCACGGAGAGCTGATCGACGTTGCGCGTGCGTTCCCGCCGGTCTTTCAACCGCACGTAGATCGACACCTGGTTGCGGCCGAGCGCCACGCCTGTGTTGATGGTGGCCAGGGTGTAGCGCACCTCCGGCATCGCGCGGATCACTTGATCGACCTGGCGCGTGCGTTCTTCGGTGGCCTCGATGGCGGTGCCCGGCGGTGTGTAGAAGCTGACGTAGGTCTCGCTGAAATCGGCGCGTGGCACGAACTCGGTGCCCAGCAGCGGGGTCAGGAGCACGCTGAGCACCAGGCTGCCGCCGGCCACCAGCAACGTGACTGCGGGGTGATCGAGCGACCAGGCCAGCAGTGCCTGGTAGCCGTTGGAGAGCGATTCGGTCTGCCTGTCGAACCACGCGGTGACGCGGCCGATGCTGCGGTCGTACCAGGTCTTCGTGCCTTGCCGTGCGCCGTGCAGGGCTGGGTCATGCCACACGCTGGAGAGCATCGGGTCGAGCGTGAAGCTCACGAACATCGAGATGCCCACGGCGGCCACGATGGTCAGGCCGAACTCGTGGAAGAACTTGCCGATGATGCCGCCCATGAAGCCAATGGGCAGGAACACCGCGATGATCGACAGCGTGGTGGCCAGCACCGCCAGGCCGATCTCCTGTGTGCCCTCCAGCGAGGCCAGCCTCGGGTTCTTGCCCATCTGCACGTGCCGCACGATGTTCTCGCGCACCACGATGGCGTCGTCGATCAGGAGGCCCACGCTCAGGCTCAACGCCATCAGCGTCAGCATGTTGATCGAGAAGCCGAAGGCGTACATGAAAAAGAAGGTGCCGATGATCGAGATCGGCAAGGTCAGCCCCGTGATCACCGTGGAGCGCCACGAGTTCAGGAACAAAAAGACGATGCCCACCGTGAGCAGCGCGCCTTCGATCAGCGTCTGGCGCACGGTGCTCACGGCGACTTCGATGGGGCGGCTGTTGTCGCGCACGATGCGCAGCTCGGTACCCTGCGGCAGCTCGCCGCGCAGGTCGGCCACGGCATTGTGGATGCCGCGCACCACCTCGATGGTGTTCTCGCCCTGGGCCTTGATCACCTCCAGGGCCAGGGCGCTGCGGCCGTCGATCAGGGCCAGGCTGTCGAGCTCCTGCGGGCCATCGACCACATCGGCGACCTGACCCAGGCGGATGGGCTGGCCGGCGCGTGTGGCGATGATCAGGCGCTCGAAATCCTCGACACGGCGCAGGCGGGCGTCGATCTGCACCACGCGGTCCTGGTCGCGCGTGCGCACGCTGCCGGCGGGCTGATCCTGGTTCTCCTGCGCGACGGCGCTCAGCACCTGGTCGGGGCCGATGCCCAGGGCCTCCATGGCCTGCGGGCGCAGGTAGACGTTGATCTCGCGCTTGGTGGCGCCCACCAGGTTGACAGTGCCCACGCCTGGCACGTTCTCCAGCCGCTTGCGCAGGACCTGGTCGGCATAGCTGGACAAGGTGACGTTGGGCACCTTGCCATCGGGTGAGACTAAGGCCAGCGACAGGATGGGCCGGTTGGCCGGATCGAAGCGCTGCACGCGCGGCTCTTCCACTTCGTCGCGCAACAGAGGACGCAGGATGGCGATCTTCTCGCGCACATCGTCGGCGGCGCGGCGGCTGTCCACGTCGAGGTTGAACTGCACGATCACCACGGCCGTGCCCTCGTAGGAGCGCGAGTAGATCTGGTTGATGCCGGCGATGGTGTTGACGGCCTCTTCGACCTTGCGCGTCACCTCTGTTTCGACGATGGCCGGCGAGGCGCCCGGGTAGTCCATCTGCACCACGATGGTCGGGAACTCGATGTCGGGGAACTGATCGACCTTGAGGCGCTGGTACGAGAACAGGCCCAGCACCACAAGCGCCGCCATCATCATGGTGGCCAGCACGGGGTTGCCGATGGACAGGCGGGTGAACCACATGGCGGGTCAGTGGGCAGGGGTTTGGGCCGGCGCTGCGGTGTCGACCACAGTGCCGGGGCGCAGCAGGCCGATCGTGTCGCGCAGTACGCGCTCACCGGGCTGCACGCCGCTGGCGATGGCGATCATGGGCGCGGCATCGCCGTCGATGCGACCGCCCGTGCCCAGCGTCACGGGCAGGTGCTCGATGCGTGTGCCGCGCAGTGCCTGCACGAAGGGCCCCGTGGCCCCGGCGCGCACGGCGGCGCGGGGCAGCACCACGGCGTCCTCCCGCGACAGATCGAGCTGGCCTTGCGCGAACAGGCCCTGGCGCAGGGCAGGGTGCGGTGTCACCGACAGGTAGACCATCACCGCCCGCGTGCCGGCCGTGGCGCTGGGGTTGATGCGCGCCACGCGCATGGCCAGTTTGTCCGACAGGCCATCGACGGCCAGCCAGCCCGGCGTGCCCACGCGCACCTGGGCCACGTCCTCAGGCTTGAGCGCGGCTTCCAGTTCGATGCGCGACAGGTCCACGATCTCGACGATGCGCGCATCCGGTGACAGGCGTTCACCCGCCTGTGCGAACTGCTGCGACACCAGGCCGTTGATCGGGCTGCTCAGTTGCGTGTCGGCCACGGCTTTGGCAGCCACCTTGGCGGCGGCCTGGGCAGCTTGCAAGGTGGCCTTGGCCGCAGCCTCGTTCGACACAGCGGTGTCCAGCGCGTTCTTGGAGATGAAGCCCTGCGCCACCAGCGCCTGGTTGTTGTCCAGCGTCTGCCTGGCGATCTGCCATTGCGCCTGGGCCGAGGCCGCCTGCTGGCGGGCCTGCTCCAGGCGGTTGCCGTATTCGTCGGTGTCGATGCGGGCGATCAGCTGGCCACGCGTCACCTTGTCGCCCTCGCGCACGCTCAGAGACTGCAGCTCGCCGCTCACGCGCGCCTTGATCACCACGCTGTCCACGGCGCGCAGGCTGCCGGAGATGTCGATGGTGCGCCACAGTGGCAGGCGCTTGACTTCGACCAGGTCGCCCGCACCCAGGCGCAAGGTGCCCTGGCTGCTGGCATGCCCTGTCTGCGTGATCTGCGCGCGCTCGGCCTGCCGCGCCAGGATGGCCCGTGTGATGCCGCCGGCCAGGGCCAGCACCGCCACGCCGCCCACGGCCCACCGTTGCCAGCGCTTCATGCCTGGCCTTTCGTGGGGCGTGTGTCAGCAGGCTTGCGTACTTCCAGCCCGTGCAGCAGCAGCTCGATCTGTGTCTTCATGAAGGCGTCCGCATCCAGCGGGAAAGGGTTGTTCGGGGCACTGCCCGCGCAGTACGGGTAGAGCATCAGGAACTGGGCCGCGGCCATCATCGACTGCACCACGGCCATCACGTTGATCGGGCGGAACTCTCCGCGCGCCACCCCGCGCTCCACCGCGCGGCTGAGCAACTGATGCGTGGGCGTGACGACCTCGTCCAGGTAGAACTGCGCCAGCTCGGGCATGTTGCCCACGTCGGCCACCACCAGCTTGAAGATGCCCGAGGCCTTGGAGCTGCCGATGCGGCTCCACCACGTGTGCATCAGGATGTGCAACAGCTCGGAGGTGGGGCCTTCGAAGCGGCCCACGATGTCGCTGCCTTCCGTGAGCACCGTGACCACGGCGTTGCGCACCACAGCCTTGAACAGCTCGTCCTTGCTGGGGTAGTACAGGTAGAGCGTGCCCTTGGAAACGCCGGCCTGCCGGGCCACATCGTCCATGCGCGTGGCGGCCAGCCCCTTGCTCACGAACTGGGCCAGCGCCGCGTCCAGCAACTCCTGCGGGCGTTCAGCCTTGCGGCGCTGCCGGGCAGGTGGTGGGGCGGGGCGCGGCGCGGCGTGGCCGGGCGGCGGTGCCGGGGGCTTGGACATGGGCAAGGAACTGCTGGGTTAATGACTGGTCAGTCAGTAATGGTAGACATGTCCTGCCGTGCAGGTCAAGCAGCATCCGCCCGGGTCAGATACCCAATAATCGCCAACCATGAGCAAGCCCACGCCCACCACCCGCGCCGATTACGCCCATCTCAGCACCATCACCACCCGCTGGATGGACAACGACATCTACGGCCATGTCAACAACGTCACCTACTACAGCTACTTCGACACGGCGGTGAACCGCTACCTGATCGAAGCCGGCGTGCTGGACATCCACGCTGGCGGCGTGATCGGCCTGGTCATCGAGACGCACTGCAACTACTTCGCGTCACTGGCCTTCCCCAAGGACGTGCAGGCGGGCATCCGCGTGGCCCACGTGGGTCGCAGCAGCGTGCGCTACGAGATCGGCCTGTTCGAGGCAGGGCAGGAGCTTGCCGCCGCCACCGGCCACTTCGTGCATGTCTACGTGGACCGCGAGACGCGCCGCCCCGTGGTCCAACTGCCCGAGGATTTCGCCGCTGCGCTGCAGCGCCTGCGTGTCGATGTACCGCCCGCCGCCTGAGCTTTCGCGCCCAAGCCTTCGCGCCACAGCCCGCTTCATCATTGAACCCAACCCAAGGTCACTTCCATGAGCAGCAGTGCCTCCCAGCCCCGACAGGATCCACCGATCACGGCCGAGCACACGGCCGCGGTGGACCACGCCATCACCTCGCGCCGGTCCATCCGCCGCTTCCTGCCCACCGAGGTGCCGCGTGAGGTGATCGAGGACATCCTGCGTGTGGCCGCCCGCGCGCCCTCGGGCACGAACACCCAGCCCTGGAAGGTGCACGTGCTCACCGGCCAGTCGCGCCAGACCCTGGTCGACCGCGTCACCGCTGCCTACGAGGCCGAGGGCAATGCCGGCCGCCACAAGGAGCAGTACGCCTACTACCCGGCGCAATGGGTGGCGCCCTACATCGATCGCCGCCGCAAGGTGGGCTGGGATCTCTATGGCCTGCTGGGCCTGGAGCGCGGCGACAAGGCCGGCATGCACGCCCAGCACCGCCGCAACTACGCCTTTTTCGATGCGCCCGTCGGCCTGATCTTCACGATCGACAAGATCATGGGGCAGGGCAGCTGGCTCGATTACGGCATGTTCCTGCAAAGCATCATGGTCGCCGCGCGCGGCCGTGGCCTGGACACCTGCCCGCAGGCTGCCTGGAACCAGTTCCACGCAGTGATCGCCGATGTGCTGGGCCTGGATGAATCCACCGAGATGGTCGTGGTGGGGATGGCCCTGGGGTACGCCGAGCCCGATGCGATCGAGAATACTTTGCTGACCGAACGAGAGAGCGTCGCCAGCTTCACGCAGTTCCTCGGGTAAACCCGGAGCGGTCAGATCTGATTAATCAGACTACAGTCATTCCGACTACATCGATTGTCCGATTCCCCATTCCCTTTTTCTTCGCTGTCCGTTTCCGGAGGTAGTTCCATGAGCCTGATGGGCCAAATGATGCACATGCCCTTGACGATCTCGTCGCTGTTGACGCACGCCGCGCGTCACAACGGTGATGTCGAGATCGTTTCCAAGCGTGTGGAAGGCGACATGCACCGTACCACCTGGACCGAGGTGGACGTGCGCTCGCGCAAGCTGGCCCAGGCCCTGGCGCGCCTGGGGCTGCAGGCCGGTGACCGTGTCGGCACCCTGGCTTGGAACGGTTACCGCCATGTCGAAACCTACTACGGCGTGTCCGGCTCAGGCCTGGTGTGCCACACCATCAACCCGCGCCTGTTCCCGCAGCAGGTGGCCTGGATCATCAACGACGCCGAGGACAAGGTCCTGCTCGTCGACCTGAACATCTTCCCGCTGGTCGACAAGCTGGCCGCTTCGCTGCCCACCGTCAAGCACGTGGTCGTGCTGGCTGCGCGCGAGCACATGCCCAAGGAATCGTCGATCCCGAACCTGCTGTGCTACGAAGAACTGCTCGCCGCTGAAGACGGCAACTACGAGTGGCCCAGCTTCGACGAGAACACCGCCGCCAGCATCTGCTACACCTCGGGCACGACGGGCAATCCCAAGGGCGCCGTGTACTCGCACCGCTCCACCGTGCTGCACGCCTACGCCGCTGCACTGCCTGACGCCATGAACGTGGCCTCCAAGGACACCGTGCTGCCCGTGGTGCCCATGTTCCACGTCAACGCCTGGGGCCTGCCCTACACGGCCGCCCTGATCGGCTGCAAGCTGGTGATGCCGGGCCACCACCTCGATGGCGCCTCGCTGTACGATCTGTTCGAAAAAGAGAAGGTCACCTTCAGCGCCGGCGTGCCCACGATCTGGCTGGGCCTGCTCAACCACGTCAAGGCCAACAACCTGAAGTTCAGCACCTTCAAGAGCACCGTGATCGGCGGCGCGGCCTGCCCGCCCGCCATGATCAAGACGCTGCAGGATGACTACGGCGTGGAGGTGATCCATGCCTGGGGCATGACCGAGATGTCGCCGTTGGGCACGCTCAGCCGGCTCAAGGCCAAGCACGCCGGCCTGCCCAAGGACGCCAAGGAAGGCATCCTGGCCAAGCAGGGCAAGGGCATCTACGGCGTCGACATGCGCATCGTCGACCAGGACGGCAAGGAACTGCCCTGGGACGGCAAGTCCTCCGGCGACCTGGAAGTGCGCGGCCACTGGGTGATCAACAGCTACTTCAAGATGGACAAGTCGCCCCTGCACGACGGCTGGTTCCCCACGGGTGACGTGGCCACCATCGACGCTGACGGCTACATGCAGATCACCGACCGCAGCAAGGACGTGATCAAGTCCGGCGGCGAATGGATCAGCTCCATCGACCTGGAAAACGTCGCCATGGGCCACCCGGCCGTGCACGAAGCTGCTGCCATTGCGGCCTTCCACCCCAAGTGGGACGAGCGCCCGCTGCTGGTCGTGGTCAAGAAGCCCGGCGCCGAGGTCACTGCGGCCGAGATCCTGGCCTTCTACGACGGCAAGATCCCCAAGTGGCAACTGCCGGACGATGTGGCCTTCGTGGACGAGATCCCGCACACTGCCACGGGCAAGATCTACAAGCTCAAGCTGCGTGAGCAATTCAAGGACCACAAGCTGCCCACGGCTTGATCCACCCTCACGAGAAAGGCGCTGTGAAGCGCCTTTTTCGTTGATGCGCCTCCTGGGCGGCGTCTCCCGGCAATGATTTCTGCGGACAGTTTTGGAGGCTTCCCGGACGTCGCCGTGACTGCACAGCGGATCGTTGCATTTTTGATGTAATGAAAACCCGAAAGCGCGGGTCTTCCCGCAGTGACCCCCTTGAAACGGGGGGATAAATTTCCAGAGTCACGGATCATTTTTGACGAGGAGAAATAGATGCGCTTTCCCCACCGACCCCTGGCCGTTCTGATCGCCGCTTCGCTCGCTTCTGCTGCCGCTTATGCTCAGAAGGGCGAAACGGTCAAAGTGGCCTGGATCGATCCGCTCTCAGGCCTGATGGCCAACATTGGCCAGAACCAGCTCAAGAGCTACCAGTTCGTGGCCGAGAAGCTCAACGCCAGCAACCCTGCCGGCGTGAAGTTCGAAATCATCAGCATCGACAACAAGCTGAGCCCCGCCGAATCCCTCAACGCCCTCAAGTCCGCCGCCGACCAGGGCGTGCGCTACGTGGTGCAGGGCCTGGGCTCCGGCGCCGCGCTGGCGCTGGTCGATGGCATCAACAAGCACAACGAACGTAACCCCGGCAAGGAACTCGTGTTCCTGAACTACGCCGCGGTCGACCCCGACCTGACCAACAGCAAGTGCAGCTACTGGCACTTCCGCTACGACGCTGACACGTCGATGAAGATGGAGGCGCTGACCACCTTCATCAAGGAGCAGGCCGACGTCAAGAAGGTCTACCTGATCAACCAGAACTACGCCCACGGCCACCAGGTCGCCAAGTACGCCAAGTCCGGCCTGGCCCGCAAGCGCCCGGATGTCCAGGTCGTCGGCGATGACCTGCACCCCCTGGCCCAGGTCCGTGACTTCGCGCCCTACGTGGCCAAGATCAAGGCCTCCGGCGCCGACACCGTGATCACCGGCAACTGGGGCTCCGACCTGGCCCTGCTGGTCAAGGCCGCCAACGACGCCGGCCTGACCGCCAAGTTCTACACCTACTACGGCAACTTCGGCGGCACCCCCACCGCCCTGGGCAAGGCCGCCAACGGCCGCGTGTACCAAGTGGGCTACAGCCACTACAACATGGGTGGCGTGTACGGCCAGCTGCTGGGCGACTTCAAGAAGCGCTTCAACGACGACTTCTATTCGTCGGCCGTGTACTCGTCGCTGGGCTCGCTGGCCGAAGCCATGGCCAAGGCCAAGTCGACCGACCCGGTCAAGGTGGCTGCCGCCCTGGAGGGTCTGAAGTTCAAGACCTTCAACGGCGACGTCGAAATGCGCAAGACCGACCACCAGCTCCAGCAGCCGCTGTTCATCACGCGCTGGCAACCGGTGGACGCCAAGAACACCTACGACGTCGAGAACACGGGCATGACCTTCGGTCTGGTCAAGGCCTACGACGCGTACGTGGCGAGCACGCCTTCGTCGTGCCAGATGAAGCGCCCCTCCTGATGTGCCAAGGCGGGTCTTGCACGCGCAAGCCCGCCTGATGTTCAAGCAGTCGATGCCTGACGCACTGGCGTTTCGGGCATCCGCCCCGCCTGCGGTCCCCGCAGCGGGGCTTTCATTAGGCGGCCTCCGCCGCGCCGAGCCCGGGTCATGGAAACCTTTGTCGTCTTCTTTCTCAACGGTCTGAGCTACGGCCTGTTGTTGTTCATGCTGAGCGCCGGTCTCACGCTGATCTTCAGCATGATGGGTGTGCTCAACTTCGCGCACGCCAGCTTCTACATGCTGGGTGCCTACTTCGCCTACGCACTCACCGGCTGGATCGGCTTTGCCGCAGCCCTGGTGATCGCGCCGCTGCTGGTCGGCGCTTTAGGTGCCGCCTTCGAACGCTACAGCCTGCGCAAGGTGCACGCCTACGGGCACGTGCCCGAGTTGCTGATCACCTTTGGCCTGTCCTACGTGATCTTCGAGTTGGTGCGCCTGGTCTGGGGCCCGTCCAACGTCGACTACCGCGTGCCCGAGGCCTTGAGCGGCCCGATGTTCACGGTGGTCAATGCCCATGCACAGGGCTTGAGCCTGATGTGGGGCACGGGCGATCCGGCCCTGTGTGCGGCCGCCACTGGCAACAGCTGCACGCAGTTCCCGATGTACCGCGGCTTCATGGGCCTGGTGGCGCTGTTCATGCTGGGCTCGTTGTGGCTGCTGCTGACCAAGACACGCATCGGCCTCGTGATCCAGGCAGCGCTCACCCACCCCGAGATGACGCAGTCACTGGGCCATAACGTGCCCCGCGTGATGATGGGCGTGTTCGGTGGCGGATGCGCCCTGGCCGGCCTGGCCGGCGTGATCGGCGGCAATGCCTTCGTGACCGAGCCCAACATGGCCGCCTCGGTGGGCGCCATCATCTTCGTGGTGGTGGTGGTCGGCGGCATGGGCTCGCTGGCCGGTGCCTTCATCGCCTCGCTGCTGATCGGCCTGATGCAGACCTTCGCCGTGATCGTCGACGTCTCCGCCGTGACGATCATGCAGTCCATGGGCCACACCCTCAGCTACGAACACTGGGCCTATCCGATTCTCAAGATCACGGTGTCCCAGATGGCACCCATCCTGCCTTACCTGCTCCTCGTCCTGATGTTGATCCTGCGACCCAAGGGTCTGCTGGGCACCCGTGAGGAGTGATCGAACCATGTCGCAACAAGCTGTTTACCACTTCAAGCCGATCAACCTGGGCCGCTGGATCGTCTGGTCCCTGTTCGCCCTGGTGCTGATCATCGCGCCCAAGCTGTTCACCAGCAGCCTGGCCATGACCATGCTCTCGCAGATGGGCATCGGCATCATCGTCTGCCTGTCCTACAACATGCTGCTGGGGCAGGGCGGCATGCTCAGCTTCGGGCACGCCGTGTACTCGGGCCTGGGCTCCTTCGCGGCCATCCACGCGCTCAACCACGTGTCTTCGGGTGCCTGGAACATCCCGGTCAGCCTGATCCCCATCATCGGGGGCATCGGCGGCCTGGTCGTCGCGGCCATCCTGGGCGCGGTCACCACCAAGAAGTCCGGCACCATCTTCGCGATGATCACGCTGGGCGTGGGTGAGCTGGTCTACGCCATGTCGCTGATGCTGCCCGAGTTCTTCGGCGGCGAAGGCGGCATCTCGGGCAACCGTGTCGTGGGCGAGCCCTTCATGGGCATCACCTTCGGCCCGCAGACCCAGGTGTACTACCTGATCGCGCTGTACTGCTTCATCTGCACGGTGCTGATGTACGCGTTCACGCGCACACCGCTGGGCCGCATGCTCAACGCGGTGCGCGACAACCCCGAGCGCGTGGAGTTCATCGGCTACGACACGCAGCGCGTGCGCTTCTTCTCCTTCATGATCGCGGGCTTCTTCGCCGGCATCGCCGGGGGCCTGTACACGCTGAACTTCGAGATCGTGACGGCCGAGGTGGTCAGTGCGCACCGCTCGGGGGCCTACCTGTTGTTCACCTTCCTGGGCGGCGCGCTGTTCTACTTCGGGCCGATCATCGGCGCGGTGCTGATGGTGTTCGCCACGGTGCTGCTGTCCGAGCTGACCAAAGCCTGGCTGCTGTACCTGGGCGTGATCTTCCTGGTGATGGTGATGTACGCGCCGGGCGGCGTGGCCAGCCTGATCATGATGAACGTGCGTGTGGCCGCCTACGGCATGCTGCGCAAGCTGTGGACCTCTTATCTGGCGCTGGCCGGCACGCTGGCCACCACGCTGCTGGGCGTCTCGGCCATGGTCGAGATGGTCTATCACATCAAGCTCAACGAGGCCCTGGGCCCGCAGATGAGCTTCCTGGGCGCCGAGCTCAACACCCGTGGAACGGATGCCTGGCTGGGCGCTGCCTTGCTGGTGATCGTGGGCGCGGGCCTGTTCGAGCTGTCCCGCCGCACCTTCGTGCAACAGTGGGGTCAGATCCAGGAAGACATCGAGGCCGAGATCCGCCGCCGGGCGGCGCTCTGATGAAGTCCCATTGAACAAGATCGCAGTCTCATGAGCACCCCGACCTCATCCTCCCAAGCCAGTCCTCAGGGCCTGGCCCTGGAGTTGCGCGATGTGCGCAAATCCTTCGGCAAGACCGACATCATCCGTGGCGCCAACCTGGCCGTGAAAGAAGGCGAGCGCGTTGCGCTGATCGGCCCCAATGGCGCGGGCAAGTCCACGCTGTTCAACCTGATCAGCGGGCGGCTGCCCATCAGCAGCGGCGAGATCCTGCTGCACGGCCAGCGCATCGACGGCCAGAAGCCCTACGAGATCAACCGCCGTGGCCTGGCCCGCAGCTTCCAGGTGTCCAACCTGTTCCCGCGCCTGTCGGTGTACGAGAACATCCGCTGCGGCGTGCTGTGGTCCATGGGCGCGGGCTATTCCTTCTGGCGCTTCCTGGGCGACATGAAGAAGGTCAACGACCGCACCGAAGAGATCCTGCAGATGATCCGGCTGGACAAGCGTCGCGATACGTCCGTGTCCTCGCTGACCTATGCCGAGCAGCGCGCGCTGGAGATCGGGGTGACCATCTCCGGTGGCGGCAATGTGGTGCTGCTCGACGAGCCCACCGCCGGCATGAGCAAGTCTGAAACCGCGCGCTTCGTGAACCTGATCCGCGAAGTCACCGTGGGCAAGACCCTGCTGACCGTGGAGCATGACATGGGCGTGGTGTTCGGCCTGGCCGACCGCATCGCGGTGCTGGTGTATGGCGAAGTGATCGCCTTCGACACCCCTGAGAACGTGCGCGCCAATGAGCGCGTCAAAGAAGCCTATCTGGGCTCGGTGCTGGCCGACCAGCAAGCCGCCGAAGCCGGAGTCTGATCCCATGCTTGCCATCAAAGACCTGCACGCCTTCTACGGCAAGAGCCACATCCTCCATGGCGTGAACATGGAGGTCAAGCCTGGCGAGATCGTGAGCCTGCTGGGCCGCAACGGCTCGGGCCGCTCGACCACCATCAAGACCATCATGGGCCTGGTCGACGGCCATGGCTCGATCGAGTGGAACCAGCACAAGCTGCTGGGCGAGAAGACCTACGACATCGCCCGCCTGGGCCTGGGCTACGTGCCCGAGAGCCGCGACGTGTTCCCCAAGCTCACGGTCGAGCAGAACCTGCTGCTGGGCCAGAAGCCCGGTGCCGGCAAGAAGAAGGGCCGCTGGAGCATTGACGACATGTACCAGATGTTCCCGCGCCTGAAAGAGCGCCGCAACACCGAGGCAGGCGTGATGTCTGGCGGCGAGCAGCAGATGCTCACGCTGTGCCGCACGCTGATGGGTGACCCGGACCTGATCATGATCGACGAGCCGACCGAGGGCCTGGCGCCCAAGATCGTCGAACTGGTGGCTGAGTACCTCAAGGAGCTCAAGCGCCGCGGCCTGGGCGTGTTGCTGGTGGAGCAGAAGCTCACCATCGCGCTCGACATTTCAGAGCGCTGCTACGTGATGGGCCACGGCAGCGTGGTGTTCGAAGGCACCCCGCAGGCCCTGCGCGCGGACGACTACATCCGCCGCGAGTGGCTGGAGGTGTGAGCGTGCGGGCAGGGCGGCTCGTGTGGCCGCCCCGCAGGCTGGTGTCAGCCTTGGCGACGCTGGCGGCGGGCGGCCAAACCGGCCACCAGCAGGCCAGCGGCGGCCAGGGCCAGGCTTTCGGGCTCGGGCACGGCCGTTACCGAATAGCGGATGTTGTCGATGCCCACGTTGTAGACATCGGCGCCCCATTGCAGGATCAGGCCGTTGGCGCTGGACACGTTGAGGCTGAAGCTCGAGGCCGTGGGGCCGGGGTCGAAACCGCCGCCGTTCCACAGCACCTCGCGGGTCGATGCATCCAGGATAGCCACGGAGGAGCCTGTGTTGCGGTTGGCGTAGTCGCCGAAGTCGAAACCCAGCAACGTGACGTTCTGCCCTGCGAGCGGTGCGAACGTGATCTCGACGTAATGGCTGCCAGCGCTGTTGCCGGCCCAGGCCACGCCGGTCAGGTCGGAGTAGCTGGCTTCCCAGTAGTACAGGGCGTCGAGCGCGACCTGTTGGGTCGAGGCGACGATCGACTTGTAGCTGACATCCAGCGTGCCATCGAGGCTGCCGTAACTGGGGCCGATGATCGAATTGTTGCCGCAGGCTTGGTCGCCCGAGGCGCCACAGATGTTGCCGGAGAAATCCAGCGTATAAGTGGCGGCCTGCGCCACGCCAAAGCCCATGCCCAGAGCGCTCAACGCCACGGACAGCACATGTCTTGCCTTCATCAAAAGTCTCCCTTGCAGACAGCAACGCGCCACAACGGCGCGATCAGGGAGACTTTAACCAGATTTTAATGGAGGCGCCTCCCACGTTCTTGGGGGGTATAGGCTGCGAATGAAGTGGGGCTGTCCTGCAGATTGAAACAACCGCGTTTTTTTGGCTAGGGGTTTGCCCTCGATCCTCTACAACCATTGCAGAAGCTCTGTCACAATAAGTTCGTTCTTACAAGAAGCATTGTCAGATTCGATTCAAGAAGAGTGGTTCGTGGGGAGATCCCTTCGCGCATACCATTTTCCCTTCCTCTGATACCCCATAGACATCCAAGCGACAACGCCATGAGCACCTCCTACAACGTCACCGACGGCGTGGCCGTCATCACGCTGGAAAACCCACCCGTCAACGGCCTGGGCCAGAGCACCCGCGCCGGCATCGTCGACGGCATCGCCAAGGCCAATGCCGACGCCGCCGTGAAGGCCGTGGTCATCACCGGCTCGGGCAAGGTGTTCTGCGGCGGCGCCGACATCAAGGAGTTCGGCTCGCCCAAGGCCGGTGCCGAGCCCAACCTGCATGTCGTGATCGAGTCGGTCGAGAAGTCCGCCAAGCCCGTTGTGGCGGCCATCCATGGCGTGGCCATGGGCGGTGGCCTGGAGCTGGCCCTGGGCTGCCACTACCGTGTGGTGGTCCCGGGCGCGCAGATCGCGCTGCCCGAAGTGAACATCGGCATCGTGCCGGGCGCCGGCGGCACGCAGCGCCTGCCGCGCGTGCTGGGCGTGGATGCCGCCCTGCAGATGATCACCACCGGCGCGTCGGTGCCCAGCGAGAAGCTGGCCAAGGCCCCTGGCCAGAAGCTGTTCGACCGCCTGCTGGATGGTGACCTGCTGCAAGGCGCCATCGCCTTCGCCAAGGAAGTGGCCGATGCCCGCCCGCTGCCCTCCGTGCGTGACCTGAGCGTGGCCGCCCCGGCCGATGCCGAGGCCTTTGCCAAGGCCCGCGCCGAGTTGGCCAAGAGCCGCCGCGGCCTGGACGCGCCACAGCGCTGCGTCGATTGCGTCGAAGCCTCCGTGAAGCTGGACCTGGACGCCGGCATCAAGTTCGAGCGCGAGGTGTTCGAGAAGCTGGTCACCAGCGACCAGGCCCGCGCGCTGCGCCATGCCTTCTTCGGTGAGCGTGCCGCCAGCAAGATCCCCGATGTGCCCGACACCACGCCCCTGCGCAAGATCGAGAAGATCGCCGTGATCGGCGCCGGCACCATGGGTGGCGGCATCACGATGAACTTCCTGAACGCCGGCGTGCCCGTCACGCTGCTCGAGATGAAGCAGGAAGCCATCGACCGCGGCGTCGGCATCATCCGCAAGAACTACGAAGCCCAGGTGGCCAAGGGCAAGCTGGCCCAGGACAAGTACGAGCAGCGCATGAGCCTGCTGACCACCACCCTGAGCTACGACGACATCGCCCAGGCCGACATGGTCATCGAGGCCGTGTTCGAGGATTTCGGCGTCAAGTCGCAGGTGTTCACCAAGCTGGACGAGGTGATGAAGCCCGGCGCCATCCTGGCCTCCAACACCTCTACGCTGGACGTGGACAAGATCGCTGAAGTGACCAAGCGCCCGGCCGACGTGGTGGGCCTGCACTTCTTCAGCCCGGCCAACGTGATGCGCCTGCTCGAAGTGGTGCGCAGCAAGCACACCGCCAAGGACGTGATGGCCACCGTGATGGCCGTGGCCAAGAAGATCAAGAAGGTCGCCGTGGTCTCCGGCGTGTGCGACGGCTTCATCGGCAACCGCATGATCGAGCAGTACAGCCGCCAGGCCGGCTTCCTGCTGGACGAAGGCGCCACGCCCCAGCAGGTCGACAAGGCTGTCGAGAAGTGGGGCATGGCCATGGGCCCGTTCCGTATGGGTGATCTGGCCGGCAACGACATCGGCTGGGCCATCCGCAAGCGCCGCTATACCGAGAAGCCCGACATGCGCTACAGCGCCACGGCTGACAAGCTGTGCGAGCTGGGCCGCTTCGGCCAGAAGACCGGCGCCGGCTGGTACGACTACGAGGCCGGAAAGCGCGAGCCCATTCCCTCGCCGGTGGTCGAGGAGATGCTGGCCAAGCACCGTGCCGAGAAGGGCATCACGCCCCGCCAGATCAGCGATGAAGAGATCGTCGGTCGCCTGATCCTGGCCCTGGCCAACGAAGGCGCCTACATCCTGGAAGAAGGCATCTCGTCGCGTGCCTCCGACATCGACATGGTCTACCTGACGGGCTACGGCTTCCCCGTGTTCCGTGGCGGCCCGATGTTCTACGCCGATACGCTGGGCCTGAAGACCGTGGTCGACACCATGAAGAAGTTCCAGCAGAACCCGCTGGATGATGCCAAGGGCTGGGAGCCGGCACCGCTGCTGGCGAAGCTGGCGGCTGAAGGCAAGTCCTTCAACTGAAGCCCTCCACCCGTGAGCGTTTGACATCCACACGCTGATCCCAAGCAGCCCAGCACGAGCCACCCGCGCGCGCTGGGCTTTTTTCCGACCCGCCCAGGCTGTTTCGCACGACGGAACAGCGCCGGGCGCACGATGCGCCTCACCATGACCCACCGCGCCACCGTCGATTTCCTGCTGCACGACTGGCTCCATGCCGACACTTTGTGCGACCGCGAGCGCCACGCCGAGCACAGCCGCGAAACCTTCGAGGCCGTGCTCGACCTGAGCGAGAAGCTCGCCGCCGAGCAGTTCGCCCCCCTCAACCGCCTGATCGACATTCACGAGCCCGAGTTTGATGGCGTGGCCGTGAGCCTGCCGGCCGAAACGCCCGTGGCGCTCAAGGCCTTTGGCGAAGCGGGCCTGGTGGGGGCCAGCAAGGATGCGGAACTGGGTGGCATGCAGCTGCCCACCGTCGTCGAGATTGCCTCGATGAGCTTCTTCTACAAGGCCAGCGTGGGCCTGGCGGCCTACCCGATGCTCACGCGCGGCAACGCCAACACCATCGTGGCCCACGGCACGCCCAAGCAGATCGAGACCTTCGCCAAACCGGGCCTGGAAGGCCGCACCTTCGGCACCATGTGCTTGAGCGAACCGCAGGCCGGCTCCAGCCTGTCGGACATCAACACGCGGGCCGTGCCCGATGTGGAAGGTGACGGCAGTGGCACCGACTGGACACAGGATCCGCTGGGCCAGCGCTACCGCCTGAAGGGCAACAAGATGTGGATCTCGGGCGGCGAGCACGAGATGGGCGAGAACATCGTGCACCTGGTGCTGGCCAAGATTCCGGGGGATGACGGCAAGCCCGTGCCTGGCGTGAAGGGCATTTCGCTCTTCATCGTGCCGCGCAAGCTGGTCAAGGCCGATGGCAGCATTTCCACACAACGCAATGACGTGGCCCTGGCCGGCCTGAACCACAAGCTCGGCTACCGCGGCACCGTCAACACGCTGCTGAACTTCGGCGAGGGCAAGTTCCCGGTGAACGGCCAGGCCGGTGCCGTGGGCTACCTGATCGGCAAGCAGGGCGAGGGCCTGAAGTGCATGTTCACGCTGATGAACGAGGCGCGCATCGGCGTGGGCCTGGGCGCGACCATGCTGGGCTACGCCGGCTACGAGGCCTCGCTCAACTACGCGCTTGAGCGCCCGCAAGGCCGCCATATGGGGGCTGGCGGGAAGGACCACAGTGCCCCGCAGATCCCCATCATCCAGCACACCGATGTCAAGCGCATGCTGCTGATGCAGAAGGCCGTGGTCGAAGGCGGCCTGGCCCTGGGCCTGCTGTGCTCGCAGCTGGTCGATGACGAGATGACCGGCACGCCCGAGCAAGGCGAGAACGCCCGCCTGCTGCTGGAACTGCTCACGCCGATCGCCAAGAGCTGGCCCAGCGAATGGGCGCAAGAGGCCAACAGCCAGGCCATCCAGATCCTGGGCGGCTACGGCTACACGCGTGATTTCCCGGTGGAGCAGTACTGGCGCGACAACCGCCTGAACATGATCCACGAAGGCACGCACGGCATCCAGGGCCTGGACCTGCTGGGCCGCAAGGTGGTGATGAACGGCGGCAAGGCCCTGAGCGTGCTGGCCGAGCGCATCAGTCAGACCATCCAGAAGGCCGGCCATGTGCCGGGCCTGGCCGAGCATGGCACCGCGCTGGCGCAGGCGCTGCAGAAGGTGGGCGCGTCCACCAAGGCCGCCTGGGCCACCGGCGTGCCTGAAGAAGCCCTGGCCAACGCCACGCCCTACCTGCAGGCCTTCGGCCACACGGTGCTGGCCTGGATCTGGCTGGAGCTGGCGCTGGCCGCCAAGGCCGCTCAAGCTGAAGGCCAGTGGGACCAGCGTCCCGAAGGCCCCGGCTTCCTGCAGGGCAAGCTGGCCGCTGCAGACTACTTCTTCGCCTACGAACTGCCCAAGATCGACGCCTGGCTGGGCGTGGTCTCGCGCCGCGACCTGACCTGCGCCAAGGCGCAGGCCGACTGGTTCTGAACACCTTCTCAAGGATTCCGACATGCTCCGACACATCGTGATGTTCACCCTCAAGCGCCCCGAGGATGCCCCCAAGGTCAAGGCTCTGCTGGACAGCTGCAAGGCTTTGGTGCCTGGCATCCATGAGTTCGACGTCGGCATCAAGACCGATGGGCTGGACGCCAACTGCGACGTGGTGCTGGTGTCCACCTTTGCCAATGCCGACGCGCTCGACGCCTACCAGCCGCACCCGCACCACCAGGAGGTGGTCAAGCAGATCCGCGAGATGGCCTCGGCCCGCCACGTGCTGGACTACAACGTCTGACCGCCCCACGCAGTACACCAAGGAATCAATGATGAGCAACACCCCCCGCAAGGTTCAGCAACTCTTCGACCTGACCGGCCGCACGGCCCTGGTCACCGGTGGCTCGCGCGGCCTGGGCCTGCAGATGGCCCACGCGCTGGGCGAGGCTGGCGCCAAGGTTGTGATCAGCTCGCGCAAGGCAGCTGATCTTGAGCAGGCTGTGGCCGCGCTGCAGGACGCCGGTATCGATGCCCGCTGGGTGGCGGCGGACGCCGGCAACCCCGATGACATCGAGCGCCTGGTCGGCGAAACGCTGGAGCGCGTGGGCGATGTCGACATCCTCGTCAACAACGCCGGTGCCACCTGGGGCGCCCCCGCGCAGGATCACCCGCTCGACGCCTGGGACAAGGTGATGAACCTCAACGTGCGCGGCTACTTCCTGCTGTCGCAGGCGATTGCCAAGCGCAGCATGATCGCCCGCAAGAAGGGCCGCATCATCAACGTGGCCTCGATCGCCGGCCTGGGCGGCAACCCGCCCTTCATGCAGACCATCGCCTACAACACCAGCAAGGGCGCCGTCGTGAACTTCACGCGCGCACTGGCCTGCGAGTGGGGCGCCCTGGGCATCAACGTCAACGCCATCGCGCCGGGCTTCTTCCCGAGCAAGATGACCGCCGGCCTGCTGGGCGCTGTCGGCGAAGACAACATCGCCAAGCACGCACCGCTGCTGCGCGTGGGTGATGATGAGGACCTGAAGGGCGCCACCGTGCTGCTCGCATCGGATGCCGGCAAGCACATCACTGGCCAGATCCTGGCGGTCGATGGCGGCGTGAGCGCCTGCACGGGCGGTTGAGGCAGGGCGAGCCACCATGGCCATTCCTTTTGCCGTCAACATCCCCTTCGTGAACGTGCTGGGCGCCGAGCTGCAGCGCTACGAAGGTGGCCAGGCCGAGCTGACCCTGCAACTGCGCGAGGACGCACACACCAACTCCTTCGGCGTGGCCCACGGCGGCGTGCTGATGACCCTGCTTGACGTGGTCATGGCGCATGCCGCACGCAGCATCCACCGCCACCTGCCCGATGGCGGGCCGGGCCTGGTCACGCTGGAGATGAAGACCAGCTTCATGCGCCCTGGTCTGGGCCTGCTCACCGCCCACGGCAGCATCCTGCACAGCACGCCCAAGCTGGCCTTCTGCGAAGGCCGAGTCCTCGGTGGTGATGGAGAGCTGTGCGCTCACGCCACTGCCACCTTCAAGTTCCTGCGTGCCTTGCCCATTTCGGGCCGGGAGGCGCGCCCCGCGGCCAAGCCGATCCTGCAAGGCCCCGGATCCGACTGAGCACCCGACCAGGGTCACTCACAGACCAACCCCGCAACACACCGCGTAGGAGACACCCCATGAGCCAGATCAACCGCCAGATCCAGCTGGCCTCGCGCCCCCAGGGCGAAGCCACCACCGACAACTTCAAGCTGGTCGAGCTGCCCGTGCCCTCACAGGCCGAGCTGGCCGATGGGCAAGTGGTGGTGCGCCATCACTTTCTGTCGCTCGACCCCTACATGCGTGGCCGCATGAACGAGAGCAAGAGCTACGCGCAGCCCCAGCCCCTGAACGACGTGATGATCGGCGGCACCGTGGGCGAGGTGGTCGCCAGCAAGCACCCCAAGTTCGCCGTGGGCGACAAGGTGCTGGGCATGGGCGGCTGGCAGGAGTATTCGGTGGTCGACGCCAATGTGCGCGGCGCCATCCACAAGGTCGACACCACGCACATCCCGCTGTCGGCCTATCTGGGTTCGGTGGGCATGCCGGGCGTGACGGGCTGGTACGGCCTGGTCAAGATCATCAACCCGAAGGAAGGCGAGACGGTCGTCGTCAGCGCCGCCAGCGGTGCGGTGGGCAGCGTGGTGGGCCAGCTGGCCAAGGCCCGTGGCTGCCGCGTGGTGGGCGTGGCCGGCGGTGCCGACAAGTGCCGCTACGTGGTCGATGAACTGGGCTTCGACGCCTGCATCGACTACAAGGAGCACAAGGATTCCAAGGCCTTCTACGCCGCGCTCAAGGCCGCGACGCCCAACGGCATCGACGGCTACTTCGAGAACGTGGGCGGCATGATCCTGGATGCCGTGATGCTGCGCATGAACGCCTTCGGCCGCATCGCCATGTGCGGGATGATCGCCGGCTACGACGGCCAGCCGCTGCCCCTGGCCAACCCTTCGCTGATCCTGATCTCGCGCCTGAAGATCGAAGGCTTCATCGTGAGCGAGCACCCCGAGGTGTGGCCCGATGCCACCAAGGAGCTGGGCGGCATGGTCGCCACCGGCAAGATGAAGTTCCGCGAATCCGTGGCCGATGGCATCGCCAGCGCGCCCGAGGCCTTCCTGGGCCTGCTCAAGGGCAAGAACTTCGGCAAGCAGCTCGTCAAGCTGAGCTGATCCCTTTCAAGAAAGGCATTCACCCATGTCCACACTGGAACTCAAAGCTGGCCGCACGGCCGTGATCACTGGTGCCGGCAGCGGCTTCGGGCTTGAACTGGCCCGTCTGGGCGCTTCGCGCGGCATGAACCTGGTCCTGACCGATGTGCAGGCCGACGCGCTGGAAGCCGCCGTGGCCGAACTCAGCAAAACGGGCGCCAAGGTCGTTTCGCTGCGCGGTGATGTCTCGCGCGCGGAAGATGTGCAGGCCCTGGCCGACCTGTGCCTGGAGCGCTTCGGCGTGCCGCACCTGGTGGTCAACAACGCCGGCGTGGCCCATGGTGGCCTGATCTGGGAACACACCCAGCGCGACTGGGAATGGGTGCTGGGCGTGAACCTGTTCGGCGTGATCCACGGCGTGCGCATCTTCACGCCGCTGATGCTCGAAGCAGCCCGCAAGGACCCGTCGTGGACGGGCCATATCGTCAACGTGGCCTCGATGGCAGGCCTGCTCAACGCGCCCAACATGGGCGCCTACAACGTGAGCAAGCATGCCGTGGTCAGCCTGAGCGAAACGCTGTATCAGGATCTGGCCCTGGTGACGGATCAGGTCAGCGCCTCGGTGCTGTGCCCGTACTTCGTGCCCACCGGCATCCACCAGTCGCACCGCAACCGCCCCGAGGAGCTGCGCAGCGATGCCAAGCCCACGGCCAGCCAGATGATCGCTCAGGTGATGAGCAGCAAGGCCGTCACCTCCGGCCGCCTCACGGCCACCGACGTGGCCAACCTGGTGTTCGACGGCGTGGAGAAGGGGCAGTTCTATCTGTATACCCATCCGCAGGCCCTGGCCATGGTGCAGACGCGCCTGGAGGATGTGGTGCAGGTGCGCAACCCGACCGATCCCTTCGTGGGCAAGCCGGAGATCGGCGAGCAGCTCAAGAAGGCGCTGCGCGACGCGGCAGCTCAGGCTCGCTGAGCTTCGGCAGGGGCGGGCTCAGCGCCCGTCCTGCTCACGGTGGCGGGCCAGCACGACGTTGCGGCCCGCGAAGCGCTGCACCAATTGCTCCACGCAGTACACCGAGCGGTGCTGCCCGCCGGTGCAGCCGATGGCCACGGTCACGTAGCTGCGCTGGTCGCTTTCCAGTGCCGGCAGCCAGCGCAACAGGAAGGCCTCGATCTGGGCGATCAGCTCGCCCGCTTCGGGCTGCTCCCGCAGGTAATCGATCACCGGCTGATCCCGACCGGTCAAGGGCTTGAGCTCCTTGATGTAGTGCGGGTTGGGCAGCATGCGCGAATCGAACACGAAGTCCGCATCCAGCGGCACGCCGTGCTTGTACGCGAAGGACTGGAACACCAGCGTCAGCCGCGAGGGCAGGGCCTGCACAGTGTGGCGCACCCAGGTGCGCAGTTGGGCCGGCCGCAGCAGGGTGGTGTCGATCACGGCCGAGCGCTCGCGCAGAGGCTCCAGCAACTCCCGCTCGCGCTCGATGGTGTCCAGCAGGGCCTGGGCCGAATCGTCGTCCAGCGGCATGGAGGCAGTGTCGCCATCGGCGCTGCCTCGCTGAGAGGCCTGTGGCGACAAGGGGTGCGGGCGCCGCGTTTCCGAGAAGCGCCGCAGCAGGGCTTCGTTGCTCGCATCCAGGAACAGCGGGCGCAACACGGCGCCTTCGGTGCGAAGGTTGTCCAGCACGGGCAGCAGGTGGGGCAGCGATTTGGCGCTGCGCGCGTCCACCGCCACAGCCAGCAGGCGCGTGCGGCTGGGGTCTTCGCTGGCGCGCTGGCGCTCCAGTGTGAGCAGTTGCGTGAGCAGCTCGGGCGGCAGGTTGTCCACGCAGTAGTAGCCGGCGTCTTCCAGCGCATTGAGCGCGACGGATTTTCCTGAGCCGGACATGCCGGTCAGCACGACGATGTCAAGCGCGGCGCTCATGGGTACTTCCGTGCCTTTGCGGTAGTGATGATACGGATCAGTGGGACTGTGTGGTGTCGGAGGGCAGGGCTCATGCCGCTTCCCGGCGTTTGCCACCGGCCTTGCCAGCGCGTGAAGTGCCGGCGGCAGCCTGATCGCTCACGGCAGCCTCATGCGCCTGTTTGAGCATGGCCTGCGCATGCGCGCGGCTGGTGTCGGTGATGCTGCCGCCCAGCATGCGGGCTACTTCGTGCACACGGGCATCGCCGTCCACGGGGCGGATGTCGCTGGTGGTTGTGCCGCCTTGCAGCGCCTTGCTCACCACCAGGTGGTGGTGGGCGCTGGCGGCCACCTGGGCCAGGTGGGTCACGGCCAGCACCTGGCGGCCTTCGCCCAGTTGCTGCATCAGGCGGCCCACGGTGTCGGCCACCTGGCCGCCCACGCCGGAATCGATCTCGTCGAAGATCAGCGTGTCGACCTGCTCATCCCTGCCTGCCTGCTGTGAGGTGGTCACGGCAATGGCCAGCGCCAGGCGCGACAGCTCACCACCGGATGCGACCTTGCCCAACGGGCGCGGCGTGCTGCCCGCGTGGCCGGCCACCAGGAACTCGGCCGATTCCAGGCCATAGGCCTGCGGCTCGGGCTGCGCGGTCAAGGCCACGTCGAAGCGGCCACCGGCCATGCCCAGCGATTGCATCGCTTGCGTGACGCTGGCGGCCAGTTGCGGCGCGGCCTTGGCACGTTGGCGCGACACGGTCTGCGCCACCTTCAGCCAGGCGGCGTGGGCTTTCTCGGCTTCGCTGGCCAGGCCCTCCAGGTCGGCGGCAGCATCCAGCTCGGCCAGTTCGGCCTTCCAGGCCTGCAGCGTGGCGGGCAGTTCATCGGCCGTCTTGCGGAAGCGCCGCGCCAGGCCCATCCAGGTCGAAAGGCGCGCATCCAGCTCGCCTAGGCGATCCGGATCCAGCTCGGTGTGGCGCAGCGCGGCGTTCAGGCTGTGCGCGGCATCCTGCAGTTGCGCCTGGGCGCTGTGCAGCACTTCCAGCGCGTTGCCCAGGTTGGGCTCCACGCCGGCCACGTCTTCCAGTGCGTGGATGGCGCGGGATGTGAGGCTGTCGGCGCTGTCATCCGCGTCGGAGACGGCATTCAAGGCCAGTTGCGCCGCATCCAGAATGGCCTGGCCATGCGCCAGCCGCTGGTGCTCGGCGTTCAGCTCGGGCCATTCGGCGGCGCCGGGGTTGAGTTTGTCCAGCTCGGTGATCTGCCATTGCAGGCGCTCGCGCTCGCTGTCCAGGCTGGCCTGGCGGGCCTTGGCTTCGTCCAAGCGGCGCTGGGCCTCGCGGCGGGTGGTCCAGGCGGCTTGCAGCGCGGTGGTGTCCACGCCGGCCTGTGCATCCACCAGGGCGCGCACGGAATCGGCACGCGTCAGGCTCTGCCAGGCGTGCTGGCCGTGGATGTCGACCAAGTGCTCGCCCAACTCGCGCAGTTGGGCCACGGTGGCGGTGCTGCCGTTGATCCATGCGCGGCTCTTACCCTGCGCATCGACCACGCGGCGCAGCAGCAGGGCGGGCTGCTCTTCATCGATGGCGTCGAAGCCGGCTTCTTCCAGCCAGGGCGCCAAGCGCGCGATCAAGGGTGCGGAGGGCTCGAACTCGGCGGTGATGTCGGCACGCGCCGCGCCTTCGCGCACCACGCCTGCGTCGCTGCGGCTGCCCAGGGCCAGTTGCAGCGCGTCGATCAGGATGGACTTGCCCGCGCCGGTTTCGCCGGTCAGGGCCGTGAAGCCGGCGCCCAGATCCACTTCCAGGGCCGTGACGATCACGAAATCCCGCAGGGTCAGGCGGCGCAGCATCAGCTCACTCCTTCGTTCCAGCGCAGCTTGCGGCGCAAGGTGGCGTAATAGTTCCAGCCCTTGGGGTGCAGGAAGCGCACCCGGTGGGCCGATCGGCGCACGGTGACCCGGTCACCGGGCAGCAGGCTGGCCAGGCTCTGCATGTCGAAGTTCATGCTCGCGTCCTTGGCCGCCACGATCTCGATGGTGATGGTGCCGGAATCCGGCACCACGATCGGCCGGTTGGACAGCGTGTGCGAGGCAATGGGTACCACCACCCAGCCACCCAGGCCAGGGTGGATGATGGGGCCGCCGGCCGACAGCGAATACGCGGTCGATCCGGTGGGCGAGGCCACGATCAGGCCGTCAGCCCGGTAGTTGGCCACGAACTGACCATCGACCTCGGCACGCAGCTCGACCATGCTGGCGGTGGCGCCACGGCTCACGACCACTTCATTGATCGCGAAGCCTTCGTAGATGGTGTCAACGCCGCCGTCGCGGTTGGGGCGCAGCACGGCGCCGGCCAGCATGGCGCGCTTTTCTTCTTCGTACTGGCCGCTCAGCATCAGGGGCAGGGCGGTGGCCATTTCCTTGTGCTGGATGTCGGTGATGAAGCCCAGGCGGCCCTGGTTGATGCCGATCAGCGGGATGTCGAAAGGGGCCAGCTCGCGCGCGATGGCCAGCATGGTGCCGTCGCCGCCCAGCACCACGGCCACGTCGCACTGCTTGCCGATGTCCTGCACCGACAGGGCGGGGTAGTCCGTCATGCCGGTGTTCTGCGCGGTTTCAAGCTCCAGTGACACGTCCAGACCAGCGCGCGCCAGCAGGTGGGCGACATCCTCCAGAACAGGCCGGATACCACGCGCGTGGTACTTGCCCACCAGGGCGGCGTGACGGAAGCGGCAGGGCAATTGGGGCATGTCTGGAATTACACCACAGGGGCATGACGGCACGGCGACGCTCTAGAATGAAACGACATGCTGGAAGACCGCGCCAAACTCCTCCTGAAAACCCTGGTCGAGCGCTACATCGCCGACGGGCAGCCCGTGGGTTCGCGCACGCTCTCGCGCGCCTCGGGCCTGGACCTGTCCGCCGCCACCATCCGCAACGTGATGGCCGATCTGGAAGAGCTGGGTCTGATCGTCAGCCCGCACACCTCGGCCGGCCGCGTGCCCACCCCGCGCGGCTACCGCATGTTCGTGGACACCATGCTCACGCGTGGCCGTGGTTTCGACGACTTGGCCGGCGGCGCGCACCACCAGCAGCTTCAGCCCGATCAGCCCCAGCGCGTGATCACCAACGCCGCGCAGATGCTGTCCAGCCTGTCGCAGTTCGTGGGCGTGGTCACGGCGCCGCGCAAGGCCAGCGCTTTTCGCCATGTCGAGTTCCTGCGCCTGGGTGATCGGCGCGTGCTGGTCATCCTGGTCTCGCCCGATGGCGACGTACAGAACCGCGTGATCTTCACCGCGCAGGACGTGACGCAGAGCCAGCTGGTCGAGGCCAGCAACATCCTCAACACCCACTATTCGGGGCTGACCATCGAGCAGATGCGCGAGCGCCTGCGGCAGGAGGTGGATGCCCTGCGCGCCGACATCGCCTCGCTGATGAGCGCGGCCGTGCAGGCCGGCAGCGAGGCCATGGAAGAGAACACCGACCAAGTGGTGGTGTCCGGTGAGCGCAACCTGCTGCAGGTGCAGGATTTCAGCAACGACCTGGGATCGCTGCGCCGCCTGTTCGACCTGTTCGAGCAGAAGACCCAGCTGATGCGCCTGCTCGACGGCTCCAGCCGCGCCGAGGGCGTGCAGATCTACATCGGCGGTGAGAGCCAGGTGGTGCCGTTCGAAGAGCTGTCCGTCGTGTCGGCGCCGTACCAGATCAACGGCCAGGTGGTCGGCACGCTGGGCGTGATCGGCCCCACCCGCATGGCCTACGACCGCATGATCGAGATCGTGGACATCACGTCCCGACTGGTCAGCAACGTGCTCAGCCAGAAGTAAACGCCTTCACGGGGCCGCTTGGGGCTCTTAGCGCTGACCGAGTCTTGCACTTGGTATAGGTATTTCTTTGAAATTCGACAAGAAAATACGATTTTACTTATCGATGCCGCTTGCCTATCGTGAGGCTGCTGACCCACAACCACAAGGCACATCGATGACCAAGACGACTCCATCCCCCTGGCCCAAGCGACTCGGCCAGAGCGTGCTGGGCCTGGCGCTGCTGCTGGCACTGGGCTGCGCGCTGATCAGCGCAGGCGACCACACCCTGCCCATCGGCCCCGAGCCCGCCGGCCTGGCCACCTTGCCCGCCGCGCAGCCGCCGCAGGGCCTGGCCTTCACCACCTTGCAGACCTCGCAATCCAAGGGCGCGGCCGAGGCCTTGATCGTGGGCGGCGGCCGCTGGTGGGCGCACCGCCGGCCCGTGCAGGTGGCCGTGCTGGTGCGCCACCCCAAGGGCCAGCTGCTGTTCGACACTGGCCTGGGCCGCCAGGTGGACGCGCAGTTCGCCGTCAACAACCTGTTCCACCGCCAGGTGTTTGCCTACGAGCGCGGCGACAGGCTGCCGGTGGCCGACCAGTTGCAGCGCCAGGGTTGGCCACTCAAGGACATCAAGATGATCGTGCCCTCGCACATGCACTGGGACCACGTCAGCGGCCTGCCGGACTTTCCGGATGCAGAAGTGTGGGCCACACCCGCCGAGCGCGAAGAGGCCGACCACGCCCACGCGCCTGCCTTCCTGCACAGCCAGTTCGACGGCGTGAAGCACTGGCACGAACTGCGCTTCGACGGCCCGCCCGTGCTGGGCTTCGCGCACAGCCACGATGTGTTCGGCGATGGCAGCGTGCTGCTGCTGCCGCTGGGTGGCCACACGGCGGGGCAGGTGGGCATGCTGCTGAGCCTGCCCTCGGGCCAGCGCTACCTGTTCACGGGCGACGTGACCTGGGCGATCGAAGGCTTCCGCAAACCGGCCGACCGATCCTGGCTGCTGCGCCGCATCCTGCCGCTGGACCACGACCCGGCCGCCAACCAGGCTGCCATCGTGCACATCCACCAGTTGATGCAGCGCCACCCGCAGATCACCGTGGTGCCCGCGCACGACGAGAACGTGCTCCAGACGCTGCCGCATTTCCCTGAGCTGAGAGGCTGACCAAACAATGAACCTGCGCAACCTGCGTTACTTCTGCGCCGCCTACGAGGTGCGCACTACCGTGGGCGCCGCGCGGCAGTGCCATGTCACGCAGCCGGTGATCTCGAACGCCATCGCCCAGCTGGAAGAAGAACTGGGCACGCAGTTGTTCACCCGCCAGCAACGCGGCCTGCTGCCCACCGCGGCAGCGCAGCGCCTGTACCGCCTGGGCGGCAAGCTGCTGGCCGATGCCGAGGCACTGGTGGAAACCTTCCAGGATGCGGCCAGCCACCCGCGCCTGAGCCTGCGCGTGCACCCGTCGATGAACCTCGAGCACGTGGTGCGCCTGCTGCGCCACCTGCGGCGCGAGCTGACGCACCTGGAGGTGTCCGTGCACAGTGACGATGTGGGTGATGCCGTAACGCTGGGCCAGTCCGTGGACGCCGAACTGGTGGCCGACACCTGCGTGCCCACGGGCCATGCCTTCGTGCCGCTGTGGGAAGAGCAGTACGTCCTGGTGGTGCCGCCCGACCACCCGTTGGCCATCCGAGAGGCGGTGGCCTTGCAGGATCTGCATGGCGTGGCCTTCGTGGAGCGCACGCACTGCGAGCTGGCGGCCAGCTGGCACGCGGGCATGGGCGCGCTGCAGGTGGTGCCCGATGTGCGCGCCCGCGTGCGCAGCGAGGAATGGGCGCTGGGCCTCGTGGCCGCCGGTGTGGGCGTGACGATCGCGCCGCTGCACATGGCGCGAAGGCGGGATGACGTGGTGGTGCGGGCGGATGTGCCGGAGCTGCAGGCCGCGAAGCGGCGGGTGGGGCTGGCGCATCCGGGGCGGGCCGAGGGCACGTTGGCGGAGGTGTTGCGTGTGTGCGAGGACTGGGTGGCGGGCGGGGTGCTGGCGGGGGCTTGAGTGACGCTGGCTCGCCTTAGAATGGCAGGCTGCATTCAGGGGGCCGTTAGCTCAGTTGGTTAGAGCAGAGGACTCATAATCCTTTGGTCGTTGGTTCAAGTCCAACACGGCCTACCAACAAAATCAATTACTTAGCGCCGATTTGGGCGCCAAGTAATCCGCCAAGTGTCAACGGACTGTCAACGCAGTCAACGGATTGAGCTTCACCACCTCTTGCAGGTGATCAGGCGCCAAGTGTGCATAGCGCATCGTCATTGTCAGGTTCGCGTGGCCCAGGCTACGTTGCAGCACAAGGATGTTGCTGCCGTTTATCATGAAATGCGATGCGAAGGTGTGGCGCAGGACGTGCGTGAGCTGCCCTTCTTGAAGCGTGATGCCGGCACGCTCGATGGCGTCGCGGAAAGCTGAATAGGCATAGGCTGTTGGCGCCGATTCAAAATTGAGCCACCGTGCCGATTGAATTTTGAGCCAGGGCTGCTGGCCAACCTGTGAAGGCTGGCTGTGGATAAGTGTAGTGCCTGAGGCTTGTTTTTCGTCCTTGGGG
>JBMOQM010000006.1:0-34683 GCA_049322875.1 Pseudomonadota bacterium | reverse complement strand
AGCTATCGGCTCAAGGAGGCTGCCGCCCGCCTGGCCATCACGCCTGACCCCGCATAATCCAGCCGTCTTGCCTGGGGGAATTTGGGGTGGCCACAGGTGGGGGAATTTGAAGTGGCCATCGGGGCCTGAGACCCGATCAGCGTCTTTTTCCGAGGGAGAATCCAAGGGCGGTGTTGCCTCTCAGGCAATGCAGACGCGAACCTTGGAGATCATCATTGGGCTGGGTGTATCTGGTGTGTGCGGGCATCTGTGAGATCTTCTATGCAGCGGTGATGCCGCGCACGGATGGCTTCACACGGCTATGGCCCAGCCTCTTCTGCGCCGCGTTCATCGGGCTCAGCATGTACCTGCTGTCCCTGGCCACTCGCACCATCCCGGTGGGGACAGCCTATGCGGTGTGGGTAGGCATAGGGGCGGTCGGCACCGCCATTTTCGGAATCCTGGTACTCGGCGAAGACCGAAGCGTTCTGCGAATCCTCTGCTTTGCGCTCATCGTGGCCGGCATTGCGGGCCTGAAAGTGCTGTCTCCGAAGTAAGGCGCACGCAGCGCTGATCCAGCGACCTTCAGGTTTATGGCCAAGTTCATAGCGCCAAAAGAAAATCCCCCTAGAGGCAGGACCTCATAGGGGGACTCTATGTTCTGGCGAGGGCGTCATACGAACCTCCTTGCTGCATAAGGCTTGGCGGGCGATTCGGTGAATTCGTACCCCCATACGCGCCCCCAACCGATCCGGATGTCGTGGGACGAGTTGAAGCACGGCGAGCGTCAGGCCAACCGTCATCCTGGCGTCTGAATTCGAATCCTATGACGTCGCGATTGCCTGCCAAGCAGGCAAGCCACTCACATCCGACAGTTTGACCTACAAGCTAAGGTGGCCAAGGTCTTACCACCTAGAGCCGCGGCCACTTGAACTGTGGCTGGAAAGGGCATGGATGCTGGGTTTAGCGATTTGCGGGTTGAGCGTTACCCGCAAAGTTACCCGCCAGTCTTCTCAACGTAACTTGAACACCAAAAACTGCCGATCGATCTATTCGCTTGAACCGACAAGTTGTTCGGGTGTTCTAAGGACGGTGCATTGCAATGCTTATTACCAAGGTGCTGCTGATGCCATTGCATTTGAGTTCTCTTGGGCTTCCTTTTGCAGGATGCTGGGCTGAGGTGCAGCAAGTCTGAATTTTTCTTGTTGCTCTCTCACTGCGCGTAGCCGCTTTTGCAAGCTCGCGCCTTGCGTCGGATGAAGTCGTTTCATCTGCCCTATTTTTGACGAGACACTGGATAGCAATTTTAGTGATTCGGGCCCGAGCAATCCATCTCTTGAAAGTTCTTCGACTTGAAAGACGGCTGCACGTAGATTGGAGCGCTTCTCGTCTGGAAGGGATACCTTTTTGTTGACCACCAATTTCGTAGTCAACATTCGACGAGATGGGGTGTGTGTTTCATGCTTTTTGCGCTTTGCTTTTAGGCCTTCGCTGGAAAGCATTCCGTATACTTCGGAAACAATTGCTGTTTGAGTTTCTTTGTCCAAATATGATTTGGAAGATATTGCAATATCGTCTACGTATCGAGAGTAAACAATTCCTTGAGCCTCAAATTTTTGTTGAATCTGAGGCTCCTTGCGCCAAAGAGCCAAATTTGCCAGATACGAACTAGGGATGGCGCCTTGGGGTAAGCAGCCGTCTTTGGTTGTAAGTGATGTGAGAATTTCAGCTACTTCGTGGGGGAAGCAAAAGAAGTAATGCCAGATATCGTATATCGCGACCGAAGACACTGTCGGGAAGAAATTTGTGATGTCCTCGCAAATGATAATCGAACTGCCTACATGAAGCTCCGCATTTACAACATAGTCACGATCACGAATGCTTCCTGTAAGGTAGCGTGGGTAATCAACCTTTGAAAAAACTCGTTCTTTCAAACGGCGATGAAGCTCTTTTAGCGGGCCTTTGGCATCCAGAGGCTGTCTTATCGAACCGTCTGGCTTCACAATTGGCTTGGCCTCGCGATAAAGGAGGCTTGCCCGATTGGCCAGTTCAACAATGTGAGGCAGAGGTAGTCCGAGCGCCTTCGCCAAGCTGGCGACTGAACCAATGGGTTTACATTGATAGGCTGGTTTTAGGAGCTTCTGGTTCATTTAGTAAGCCCAGTGCTGCAATTGCTAACTGTCCGGCAAGCTCTTTATCTATGCCGGAAATTTCGCCAGGTGTGGATGCTAGAAAAAATAGTATTTCAACTGGCACACCCAAAGCCTCCGATATGTTTTTTACCGTGGATAGCTTTGGATCTACCCGCTCCGAATTTTCCAACATGGAGAGGTATGAGGTTGAGCATTGCGCAAGTTTTGCGAGTTGACCCTGGGTCATCTTTCGCTTCACTCTGCACAACTGTATTGCATTTCCTATGTTCATACTACCTGCCTAAACAATGAATGAGCTTGGTGTATCTTGGCCTTGTTCATTTCATCCACTTATCGATATCGCTAACGATGCGAATGACAATCCCAAGAACTTGAAGGGCTCGAAAGCGGCGCTCACCGCCGTTTTTTTGTTCCTTCTCGTTTTCAAGCTTTTCAAGATCAGTAATAACCTCGTTCAGCTCTTTCAAAATACTGGTATCGAGTTGGCTGCTGTACGCATCACGCACCTTTTTCAAGGTGTGGATACTGTTCTCAAGAGAGTGCGATGTCATAAAGACTCCTGTTTCGAGCAACATTGCTCTAGCCCCCACAAGGCAAGGTCGAAAAAGGAGCCAACCGATACCCCAAGCCCATCACCAGTTCTGCGCGCATTTCTAGCCCCCCCGAAGTCGTTCGGATCCGAGACTGAATCGTTACCGAAACAGTTTCGTTACCGAAGCCATTCGTCGAAGCCGTCCGCTGCCGGAAGCTTCGCTCGGGGCGCAGGATGCTCCGTAACGAAGCCGCCTGTGCGTAAAAACCAGCTCTGTCTAAGGTGCCAACAGAGCGACTTCGCAATGCGAAGCCAATCACTGAGCCCGACCAAGTGAGACAGGAAACCACAACACTCTTAAAGAACAACCGGAGCGGTCCGCTCCGCCGTGAATGCATTAGAGCACATTTCAGCCCGGAATCAAACAAAATTTCACTGCCAGTGAACTTTTGTGGTCCTGGAGGCATTGATTGGCAGGCCTGCTCTTTGCTGATTATTGAAGTCAAAGCCACTTCCTGTTATTCTGGTCAGGCTGACTAGAAATTTGAGGTGCCCTATGGACAAGACAAGATCAGAGACGTCTGCGCTACCTGGCTACTGGGTGCTACAGGACGCGAAAGCGCGGTTCAGTGAGCTGGTGCGCCGCGTGCACAGCGAAGGGCCGCAGCATGTCACCGTGCATGGCCGGGATGAAGTGGTCGTCATCGCCGCCGAAGACTTCCGCCGCCTTCAAGGCGACCGGACGGGGCGCGACCTGATTGATGCCATCCAGGCTTCCCCGTATCGGGACATGGAGCTTGAGGTATCGCGTGCGCCCATGCCCGTGAGGGATGTGTTGCTGTGATCGGCTACCTGCTGGACACCAACGTCATCTCTGAGCTGCGAAGGCCTCGACCCGATCAGCGCGTAGTCGCTTTCGTCGCGGCACAGCCGTTGGAGACGCTCCACATCAGCACGGTGACGCTGGCGGAAATTCGCTTCGGCATTGAGCTGGTCGCCGATGCCAGCCGTCGCGCGGAACTAGCTACTTGGTTGACGCACAAGGTGCGGCCTATGTTCGAGCATCGCGTGTTGCCTATTTCAGAAGATGTGATGCTCACATGGCGTCTTCTTGTGGAAGAGGGCCGCAAAGCTGGGCACACGTTCTCTCAGCCTGATCTCATCATTGCGGCAACCGCTGCCCAGTACGGGCTGACGGTTGTCACGCGTGATGTATCGGAGTTCCAGCACGCAAAGGTACCCTTCCTGAATCCTTGGGATGCGTCCCAATAGATTCTGGCTTGCTTCGGTTTAGTGGCACTTGGCTACTGACGACCCGCATGTCGCATGGGCCGCACCACCAACATCAGCTCCAACTCGTTCAAGGCTTCGTCGACAACCCGTGCCATCCGCCAGCGATGCACGGCGCGAAACATGGCAATGCCAACCAGGTATGCCGAGGCCCCAGGTAGTGCCAGGACCAAGCCCAGCCAGCCGAGCAGCACGCAAGCAGTCACCATCAAGGCCAAGGCCACCAGCGCATCCACGTCAAGCAGCAGAAACGGCGGGTCTTCGCGTACGTAGTTGGCGCTGGTGTGCGCCGTGGCATTGAACAGCCCGATGACCCACGGCCCGACCAACAGCAAGGTCACCTGGTGATCTCGTCTTGCGGGCATCAGCTTGCTGTGGATGACCCATTTGCGTTGGTCGCCACTGCCGTTGCTGACCCACAACTCACGGCGTTCATGGCAGACGGGGCGCTCATGCCAGCGCATTGGTTTGTTGATGTACCGCTGCACCTCGATGACGGTGCCGGTATAGGTGCTGAATCGCCACATGGTTGCTCTCCGGTTGTGAGCAATCAGGCTCCCATGAGGTTGATGCCAGTCAAGCGCCATCGGCAATGGTGGCGGATGCCGGGGCATTGCGTGGGCACAGCTCGATAGGCGGTTGACCCATGTTGCCCATGGGTGTCAACTGAGAGGACAAATCGCGGGCTCCTTGTCCCCTCCATCGCGGAGAAAAGGCGTTGCGGTCGTTACCCGCCTCCATCGTTGTCCCCACCTGAGCAGATCGCGTGCTGGCGCCCGACGCCAACCTCGATCATTTCGAAGCCGAGCCTATGCCTGCGCGCATGGGGCCGAGCCATCACGAGAGCGGCATTCAAACGCCGTGCGTCGTTACTGGCAGCTTGCTGACAGTGACGACGCCAGTAGCACGACCGAGCGCCTTGTCAACCACTGTGACGTGCGCCAGTGACGCTGCGCAGTGATGCCAGCAAAACGACCAACGTCAAGGCGTTGATCAAAGTGGATCGATGGGTGGCCAGACCACCTTCAGTGATCCGATGGGCCCCGAGCCCATTCATCAGGCACAGCATGCCGACATTGGGCTGCAAGCCTAGTGTCAGTTGCTGCATGCAATGGGCCTTGAGCCTATTCGTACTGACGGCATGAATCCACTGGGCTGCAAGCCCATTGACATTCAACTGTGCCGTGCCTTTGCGGCCCGACCGCAAGGCACCGTCAGGCCACCCGTCAGATGGCCACCCCGGACGTGTGTGAGACGCACACCCCTTGGACCCTGGGTCAATGGTCTCTGCGCATCGCGCTATGCCAACAGGCAAGCCAGCGCAGTGCCACAGCGACGTGCAACGCAGGCAAGCAGTCAACAACCTTGCACAAACCGGGAGTGGTGTCCCGCGTCCCTTGCAGTCCCCATCGCGCTGCGGCGTGAGGGGCGGACAGAAACACTTACCTGACCTCTTCACACCACACACAAGTCCGTGCCTCCGGCACGGCAAGCGGATCGATGAACAGTCTTTGAAAGGCCTCGCCCATGCGCACCCTCAACCGCGATTTCAAGCTCATGTGCCAACGCAATCGCGATGGTTCTTTCGCTACCCAGCATGACCGCGAACGGCTGCTGACCATGGCGGCGAACCAGCTTCACGAAGATGGCTTCAAGAACCTGCGGGCTCAGGGCATCCGCACCAAGCACATCGAGCACCTGGTGAACCGCTGGCAAGCCGAAGGCGCAAGTACCGGCACGATGAAGAACCGCATGTCGGCACTGCGCTGGATGGCCGAGAAGATCGGCAAGGAAAACATCGTGGCCCGCGACAACGCGGCCTATGGCATCGCCGACCGGCGTTTCGTAACGAATGAGTCCAAAGCGAAAGAGCTGGACCAGGGCAAGCTAGACAAGGTCTCCGATCCATACACGGCCATGTCATTGCGGCTTCAAGAGGCCTTTGGCCTGCGCCGTGAAGAAAGCATCAAGTTCCAGCCAGGCTGGGCCGACCGTGGCGACATGCTCGTGCTCAAGTCCACATGGACCAAGGGCGGCAAGGAGCGGGAAATTCCGATCATCAAGGAGACGCAGCGGGAGCTACTGAACCAGGCCAAGGCGCTGGCTGACAAGGGCAGCTTGATCCCGGTCGAGATGTCCTACATAGACCAGCTCAACCGTTTCAAGGCTCAGACTGCCTTCGCCGGAATCGACCGGGTACACGGCTTCCGCCATGCGTATGCACAGGCGCGATACGCTGAGTTGACCGGCTGGAAGGCACCGGCTGCTGGCGGGCCCACATCGAAGCAATTGGGCCCCGAACAAAAGGCCATCGACAGGCAGGCTAGGCTGACCGTCTCACGTGAGCTGGGGCACGAACGAGAACAGATCACGGCGGTCTACATAGGACGTTGAGCGTTGCTACCGCTCACCAAATCGGGTCATTCGCCGCCCGCATCTTCAATAGCTGGTTCAGCCGACTAAGCAGCTTTGCCGGCACGTCGTTACGCCTTCCGTTTGTACGCAAGGGATGCGCGAACTGCTCGTGAAGGTAACGCTTCTCGCCTGTGCCTCGCACAGGCTCAATGCGGCCTCCAAGTAGAAGCCATATACGGTCGGCTTGATGTGGGTTCGAGGTGTGGATAGAGGTATGGTTCATTTCTTTGTCCTCCGAGCCTTGCTCGGGCTCTTTGCAGGGATGTCTTCCAGCATGGCCAGCAGTTCATTGCCCAGCTTTTGCTGACGGCGGTAGGCAGCAGTGCCTGGGATGTCCTCGTCCGCGAGATAGCAAGCAGCCCAGTCCAATTGGCGAGGCAGCGGCACCCTGTATATGCCCACCTCATGGACGGCCTCCACGTGGAAGCGCACGTAAAAGAGCGGGTCGTCACGAACCGCCTCCATGGCGCTTAGCGGGCTGGCTGGCATCTCTTCGAGGTACGCATCCGTTCCTCGACTGGAAGCGATGCGGGGTACATCCAGATACTTTAAGAACGCGTCTGTACTGCGAAGGAAGATGAGCAACCGGGTCATGAACGCGTCTCGCACGAGGTTGTGTACCTGCATCGCCTCGCGAAGTGCCGCAGCGGTTTCTGGCCGTACATCAATGTTCACTGAAGTCGGCCCCTGTCTCTTCATGGCACCAGCGATATGGCGCTTGGCCCGCAGTGAGAGCTTGAGTCCATCCAGTTCATTCCGAAGGTGCGGGAGCTCATTGGCAATCATGTAGTCGAGGAACGGTGCCCGCGACAGGAAAAGGCCGTCTGCCTGTGCTTTGAACGCCTCCCAGAGCACGGGGGGCACGTTGAAGCTGATAGCTGTCTTGGGCATTTCGTCTATCCGTTTTCGTTGCGATGCCCAAACTATGACCCAGAGTGTTTCCTCTGTGAAGATGCGATTTTCAGAGGACTAGCCCCGTAATTCGAATGCTATCGACACCCTGCTATTTGGCGCAACACTGCGAGTGATCTCGACGCCCACTTTCGACAGAGCGGATAACCGCTTCGGTGGTCCCGCCATCTGGATGCGTTGATCGCCGGGCTCGACGCGTGGTCGTAGTGAGCTGGAATCTGCTATGCCGTGCTTGCAGCCTTAAGCGGCAGCACCTTGGCACCCACGAGCATCACATCCAGCTTGTCAGCCCAGGCTTGCATCATCTCGGCGCGTCGTTCAAGGTGGACGCCGCGCAGGTAGGCCGCATCGGTCAGGTTGTCTTTGGCGTGCGACAGCTGCGTCTTGATGATCTCAACGGGATAGCCCATCTCTTCAAGCCCGGTCGAGACCGCAGCGCGCAAACCATGGCCGGTGAGTTGCCCCCCGTAGCCCATCCTCTTGATGGCCTGCAAGACGATGTTTTCACTGGCCATCGACTGGTGCATGGGCGACGGGAACATGTAGCGCGAATCAGCGTTCAGCGTCAGCAGTTCGCGCAACAGGAGCACGGCCTGGCGGGGCAATGGCACAACGTGTACCCGGCGTTTCTTCATTCGCTCGGCAGGAATGCGCCACACCCCGGCATCCAAATCAAATTCATCCGGCGTGGCGCCACGAACCTCGCCCGTGCGGCTGCCGGTCCAGAGAATCATGCGGATGATGCCAAGGGTGTTGGGGTGGCCTGCGTAGGCCTCCAGCGCGTCCAAAAAGGCAGGCAAGCCCTTCGGGCCAATGCTGGCAAAGTGTTCGCGTGTGGGGGCCTGGAAGGCGCCCTGCGTGTCACGGATCGGGTTATCCGTGCGTCGGCCTGTTTGCACCGCATATGTCAACACCGAGCCGATGCGCTGGCGCACCCGCCGCAATGTCTCCAGCTTGCCTGCGGCCTCCAATGGCTCCAGCACACGCATGATGTCTTGCGCGGTCAAGCTGGCTACGGCGCGCGTGCCGATCTTGGGCAACACGTAGTCGCGCAGGCTTTGAAGGTTTTGTTCGAGGTGGCCTTCGGTCCATTTTTTGGCCTTCTTGCCCAGCCACTCTTCAGCGATCACGGCAAAGGTCTGCTGCGCCGCGTTCACGCGCAAGGCCTTCTGCTCGCGGCCATTTTGGATGGGATCGACGCCCTCGCGGATCAGGTTGCGGGCCTCGCCTGCCTTTTGCCGCGCACGGGCCAGCGTCACATCGGGGTACTCGCCCAGCGCCAGCAAGCGTTCGCGCCCTGCCAGGTAGAACTTCAAGCGCCAGTGCCTGGCACCGTTGGCCCGCACCAGCAGGTACAAGCCCCGGCCATCGTGCAACTTCCGGTCAACAGGCTCGCCATCACGCAATGCGGACTTGGCGCCTCGCACGCCAACATCGCTCAGGGCATCAATGAGTTTCTTGGGCATGGAAACCTCCAGGAATCCGTACCCCTAAACGTACCCCCAAGGATTTGGGCTGTCAAGAAACCGCATGGGACGCCAAAACGCAAAAAGCCCCGTATCGACGGGGCTTTCGCGTGGTTTTTGAGTCTCAGTGAGACGCCATGAAACCTAGTTCTGGCGGAGAGGGCGGGATTCGAACCCGCGGTGGGCTATTAACCCACACACGCTTTCCAGGCGTGCGACTTAAACCGCTCATCCACCTCTCCGGAAGCCCGCCATTGTAGCAGGCTTATCGCATCAATTCGCGTTGATGCGTTTGCCATCCTTGTAGGTGTACAGCGACATCGCCGGATTCTTCAGCTCACCATTGGGTTCGAACTGCACCTGGGCCGTCACGCCCTTGTAGTTGGCTTCCACGATCTTGGGGCCGTACACCTTGGGGTCGGTGGAATTGGCGCGCTTCATCGCGTCCACCAGCACCATGGTGGCGTCATAGGTGTAGGGCGAGTAGACCTGGAACTGCTTGGGGAACTTGGCGTCGTAGCGCTTGCGCCAATCCTGGCCGCCGGGCAGCTTGTCGACCGGCAGGCCGCCAATGGCGCACACCACGTTGCCCAGGGTGCGCGCACCACTGGCCAGATCCGCCAGCTTCTCGGTGCAAATGCCGTCACCGCCGAACAGGTAGGCCTTGGTCAGGCCCAACTGCTGCATCTGGCGCAGCATGGGGCCGGCCTGCGGGTCCATGCCACCGAAGAAGATGCCATCAGGCTTCTTGCTCTTGATGGCCGTGAGGATGGCGGTGAAGTCCACCGCGCGGTCGTTGGTGTACTGCTCGCTCACCACCTCCATGCCCAGCTTGCGTGCGGTGTTCTTGAACACCTCGGCCACGCCCTGGCCATAGGCCGTGCGGTCGTCGATCACGGCCACCTTCTTGAGCTTGAGCACCTTGAACGCATGCTCGGCCAGACCCGCGCCCAGCGAGTTGTCATTGGCCAGCAGGCGGAACACGTTCTTGTAGCCCAGCGCGGTCAGTTGCGGGTTGGTGGCCGAAGGTGAAATCATCGGCAGACCGCAACCGGCGTAGACCTTGGAAGCCGGCAGCGTGGTGCCGGAGTTGAGGTGGCCGACCACGCCGTTGACCTTGGCATCGCACAGCTTCTGCGCAGCGGCCGTGCCCTGCTTGGGGTCAGCGGCATCGTCTTCGGCCACCAGCTCGAACTTCAGCTTCTTGCCGGCGATGGTCACACCCTGGGCATTGAGCTCGTCCACGGCCATGCGCGCGCCGTTCTCGTTGTCACGGCCGTAGTGGGCCTGCGGGCCCGACACCGGCCCCACATGGCCAATGCGAACGACCTGCTGGGCCTGCACGGGCATGGTCGCCGCAGCGGCAACCAGGGCCAGCGCCAGGGGCGCCACGTTCGGGAAGTTCGCTTTCATGTCTGTCTGCCTCTTGCTTGTGTGGGTGAAAGGGTATGACGGCTCAGGAGCGGCTGCGCTGGCGCGCCACTTCCTGGGCCACGGCGCGCGACACCACGTCGCGCATGGTCTTGGAGAGTTCCTGTCGCAATTCGCGCACCAGGGCTTCGGAGGTGCGCGCCAGGATCGGAGTAAGCGCCTCGCGCAGGCGGTACTCCAGCATGCCGTCGATCTGGCGCTGCACCTCGCTGAACACACGCTGCGCCATGGCGGCCTCGTCCACGCCGGAAGTGCTGCGTGCCGGTGTCAGCGGCGCAGGCACAGGCGTCGGCCCAGGCGATGACAAAGGCGTCACGGGTGCCAGCGCGGGCTTCAACAGTGAAGCCGGTATGGGCAAGGGCTCAGGGACAGACGCAAGCACCGAGGGTGATGCCACCGGCGCCGACACGACAGGCATCACCGGCGGCATCGCCAATGGCACCGGGGCCGGTACGGCAACGGGCGCCAGTGGCGCAGGGGTGTCCATCGCCTCTGCTGGCTGAACGCTGTCGGCTACTGCCGGCGCCATCCATGTCGATGCGGGCTCAGCCGCCAAGGCCTCGACGACACCCGTCGTCGGCTGCACCGGCGTCGGCAAAACCTCGGGGATCTCGATCACCTCGGTGAGGGTCGGAACATGCGACGGCGCGGGGCGTGGGGGCTGGCTCATCGAGGCTTACTCCTGCGCCAGATGCGCCTTGACTGTCCAGCCCTTGGCCTCGTACTCACGCCAGCGCTGGCGGCCCAGTTGGCGGTCGTCCGGCTCGGTGGACACGACATCGAAAAACCGCTCGAAGCGCTCAATGCCAGAAGGGATGGACTGTCCCAGGTTGATCAGCACCTGGCGGCCTTCCGGCGCCTGCTCGGGCGCATCGGTGAGCCACACGGGCGTGTCCTTCCAGCGGGGTGGCCAGGCCTGGCCGGCCCCGGTGCACACATGCGGCAGGAACTCCTGGTCGTCGAACACCCACAACTGGCGGTCCAGCTGGCGCAGCGTGCCCATGTCGGCGGTGACGACCAGGCGCGCACCGCTGCGATAGGCCTTGCGCAACAGCCGGCAGGCGTAGGCGAGCTTGTCGCCCATGCCGTGATGGAACTCCACCTGCTTCATCGTGCCTTGCTCATCCTGAGGCTACGCTGATCAGGCCTTGGCCGCACGGCGGACGGGGGCCTTGCGCGCGGGCTTGGCCACCTTGGCAGCAACCGTGCCCTTGCCTGCGGCCTTCTTGTCGGTGGCCTTGGCGGGCTTGGTCGGCTTGGGCACCAGCGCGCCCTTGCCTTGCTGCGACAGCACGAAGTGCGTCAACAGCGGTACGGGCCGGCCGGTGCCGCCCTTGGCCGCACCGGACTTCCAGGCCGTGCCGGCGATGTCCAGGTGGGCCCAGCGGTAGGCCTTGGTGAACTTGCTCAGGAACACAGCCGCCGTGATGGCGCCACCCGCGCGGCCGCCCACATTGCCCAGATCAGCAAAGTTGCTCTTGAGGGCGTCGCCGTATTCGTCGTCGATGGGCATGCGCCAGGCGGTGTCGCCAGCGGTCTTGCCCGCTTGCTCCAGGCTTTGCGCAAGCTCGTCGTCGGCCGAGAACAGTCCGCTGTGGATGTGGCCCAGCGCGATCACGCAGGCGCCCGTCAGCGTGGCGATGTCCACCACCACCGCGGGCTTGAAGCGCTCGGCATAGGTCAGCGCATCACACAGGATCAAACGGCCTTCGGCATCGGTGTTGAGCACCTCGATGGTCTGGCCCGACAGGCTGGTGACCACATCGCCCGGCTTGGTGGCCGTGCCGCTGGGCATGTTCTCGCAGGAGGGCACCAGGCCGATCAGGTTGACCTTGGGCTTGAGTTCCGCCACGGCACGGAAGGTGCCCAGCACGCTGGCCGCACCGCCCATGTCGAACTTCATCTCGTCCATCTCGCCGGCCGGCTTGATGGAGATGCCGCCGGTGTCGAAGGTGATACCCTTGCCCACCAGCACCACGGGCGCCTGGCCCTTGCCCGCGCCTTCGTAGCGCAGCACGATGAAGCGCGGCGGCTGGGCCGAGCCGTTGGTAACAGACAGGAAGGAGCCCATGCCGATCTTCTCGATGGCGGCGCGGTCGAACACTTCGACCTTGATGTGCTTGAAGACCTTGCCCATCTGACGCGCCTCATTGGCCAGGCCGGTGGGCGTGCAGTAGTTGCCGGGGCGGTTGCCCAGTTCACGGGCCAGCGTGCTGCCGGCGGCCAGGGCCTGCCCACGCGCCAGGCCTTCGCGGGCGGCGGTGACCTCGGCGGCCGTGGTGATCAGCGACACCTTCTTGAGGGCGGCCGGCTTGGGCGCCGAGGGCTTGCTCAGGCTGTACACGTAGGTGGCATCGCCGAACGCGGTGGCCAGCACCTCGGCGTGGGCGGCCGTCACGGCCAGACCCTGGGCGGTGGCCACGGCGGCATGCGTCAAACGGGCGCCCTTGGCGTGGCCAGCCAGGCGCGCGATGGCGGCCTTGAACTGGCGGGGGGTGTCCCCGCCGGCCACGGCCACGGCCAGGCGGGGGGCCTTCACGCCTGCAGGGCGGTGCACGTACAGGGTCTGGCCGTCTTTCAGCTCCAGATCACCGGCGGACAGGGCCTCGCTCACCAGCGCGTCCAGCGGGGCGCTGCCCGTGCGTGAATGCTCAGGGGTCAACACCACCAGCAGCACGTCGGCCGAAAAACCTGCGAGTTCCGGGCCCGAGCCCACCACGTTGCGATAGTCCATGCTTGCCACGTCCATAATGGACGGATTGAGTTTGATTTGACTGATGTTATTCGATTCCTCTCTCCGCCGAGAACTCTGGCGTGGCTTTGTCGGGACGCTGGTGGTGCTGCTGACCGTGGTGCTGACCATGGTGCTGATCCGCGTGCTGGGCCAAGCGGCCAAGGGCAGCGTGGCGCTGGCCGACGTCAGCCTGCTGCTGGGCTACACCATGATCGCCCAGGTGCCCACCCTGATCACCCTGGCGCTGTTCGTGGCCGTGGTGGCCCTGCTGGCCCGCCTGCACCGCGACAGCGAGATGGTGGTCTGGCAGGCCAGCGGCGTGCGCCTGTCGCGCCTGCTCAAGCCGATCTGGCAGATGGCCTGGCCCGTGCTGGTGGCGCTGGGCGTGCTGCTGCTGGTGGCGCGCCCCTGGGGGCAGCAACAGACCCAGGTGCTCAAGGACCGCTTCGAGCGCCGCTCCGACATCGCCCGCGTGGCGCCCGGCCAGTTCCAGAGTTCGGCCGATGGCAAGCGCGTGTTCTTCATCGACAGCCACAGTGACGGCGAGCGCACGGGCAAGAATGTGTTCATCGTGCTCAGCGAAGGCGATATTGAAGCCGTGGTGAGCGCCCGCGAGGGCCAGATCGAAACCATCGGCGCCCAGCGCTACCTCAATCTGCGCCAGGGCGAGCGTGTCGAGACCAAGCTGTCCACCGGCGAGAAAACCCGCTCGCGCTTCGAGCAGGCCCAGATCCTGGTGGGCGACGCCCCCGTGGGCAATGCCAGCGAGTTGGGTGCCCGCGGCACGCCTACGCTGGAGCTGTTCAACGCCACCAACCGCAAGATGCAGGCAGAACTGGTCTGGCGCCTGGGCACGCTGTGGTCGGCTGCCAACCTGGTGCTGATCGCGCTGGCCTCCGTCAACACCCAGGTGCGGCGCGGCAATGCCTGGAGCATGGTCTGGGCCCTGTTGGTGTTCGTGGCCTACTACAACGTGCTCACGCTCACTCAGGCCTGGGTCACATCGGGCAAGCTCAGCAGCGCCGCCGGCCTGTTCGGCATCCATGGCGTGATCACCCTGGGCGCGCTGGCCACGCTGTGGTGGCGTGATGGCGCCTGGCGCAAGCCCGGCGATGGCGATGCGGACGAGCCCTCACCGCCTGCCTCGTCGGCCGCACAAGGAGCCGGCGCATGAAGACCGTCCGCCGCCTGCTCTACCGACAGATCCTGTCGTCGGTGCTGTTCGTCACGCTGGCCTTCCTGGCGCTGTTCTTCTTCATCGACCTGGTCGATGAATTGCAGGACATCGGGCGCAATGGCTACACCCTGACCGACGCGCTGTGGACCTGCATCCTCGCCCTGCCCGGCCACGTCTACGACGTTTTCCCGATCACCCTGCTGATCGGCACCATCATGGCCCTGTCGCAACTGGCGCAGAGCTCGGAGTACACGATCCTGCGCACCAGCGGCCTGGGCCCGGCGCGCGCGCTCACGCTGCTGGCCGCCCTGGGTGTGGGCAGCGCGCTGATGCTGTTCGCGATCGGCGATTTCGTCACCCCGTGGACGCAGCAGCTCACCTCCTTGAACTCCTCTGATTTCCGCAAGGGCCAGGCGCTGACCCTGGGCCGCGGTGGCGCCTGGCTGCGCGAGAGCAGCGGGCCCGAGACGCCCGAGGGGCACCAGCTCACCGTCAACGTAGGCTCAGCCACCGGCGAATCCAGCTTCAAGAACGTGCGCATCTTCGAGTTTGATGGCCAAGGCCGCATGGTGCGCCGCATCATCGCGCAAGAGGCTGACATCTCGCACGCGGCCCAGGGCTCCGGCGGCGCCTCGCTGTGGACCTTGCGCGGCGTGACCGACACGCACTGGGCTTCGGCCGCCAAGGTCACGCCCGAGCAGGAAACCACAGGCCAGTCCCTGGTGACCGAGCAGCGTCTGGACAAGCTCGACTGGATCAGCCAGATGACACCGCAGGTGGTGGCCGCCTCGGTACTGCCCATCGACACCATGTCCACCGTGGCCCTGTGGCGCTACACGCACCACCTGGCCCGCAACGCCCAGGCCGCGCAGAAGTACGAGCTGCAGTTCTGGAAAAAGGCCTTCTCGCCGCTGACCTGCCTGGTGATGGTCGCGCTGGCCCTGCCCTTCGCCTACCTGCAATCGCGCAGCGGCGGCATGAACCTGAAGGTGTTCGGCGGGGTGATGCTGGGCATCAGCTTCGTGCTGGTCAACCACATCACCAGCCACCTGGGCCTGCTGCATGAATGGCGCCCCTGGCTGGCCGCCTCTGCGCCCAGCCTGGCCTACCTGCTGCTGTCGCTGTCGGCCTTCATCTGGCTGGTGCGCAACCGTTGACACCCGAAAGGCCTGCCCCATGACCCACGGCCTGTTGCTCTTCGCCCATGGCGCCCGGGATGCGGCCTGGGCCCTGCCCTTCAACCAAGCCCGTGAGCAGTTGCAGATCCAACACGGCAGCAACGTGCCCGTGGCCCTGGCCTTCCTGGAGTTCATGAGCCCGACGCTGCAGGAGGCCGGCGATCAACTGGCCGCGCAAGGCTGCAAGCGCATCACCGTGGTGCCTCTGTTCCTGGGCGCGGGCGGCCACGTGCGCAAGGACCTGCCGGTGCTGATGGCGCAGATGCAGCAGCAGCATCCGCACATCACCTGGCACCTGGCGCCGGCCGTCGGCGAGACGCGCACGGTGGTCAACGCCCTGGCCGACGCGGCCTGGCAACTGGCGCAAGCCGGCCTGGACGCTGCCCCAGCACAACCGCCCGACGGAGACGCCGCATGAACCTGCACCAGTTCCGCTTCGTCTGGGAGGCCGCCCGGCGCAACCTGAACCTCACGGAAACCGCCAAGGCCCTGCACACCTCGCAGCCCGGCATCTCCAAGGCCATCCTGGAGCTGGAGGAAGAGTTGGGCGTGGACATCTTCGTGCGGCACGGCAAGCGCCTCAAGCGCATCACCGAGCCTGGCGAAAAGGTGCTCCAGTCCATCGACGTGATCCTGCGCGAGGTGAGCAACCTCAAGCGCATCGGCGCCGAGTACGCACTGCAGGACGCCGGCACGTTTTCCATCGCCACCACGCACACGCAGGCACGCTATGCCCTGCCCGAGCCCGTGGCTGCGCTGCGCAAGCGCTTTCCCAAGGTGTCCGTGAGCCTGCACCAGGGCAACCCGGAGCAGGTGGCCCGCATGGTGCTGGACGACGTGGCCGACGTGGGCCTGGCCACCGAATCACTGGCCAACTACGACGAGCTGGTGACGCTGCCGCTGTATGAATGGCAGCACGTGGCCCTGATGCGCCACGACCACCCCCTGGCCGAGGCACCCCGCCTGACGCTGGAACAATTGGCGGCCGAGCCGCTGATCAGCTACCACCCTTCGTTCGCTGGCCGCTCGCGCATCGACAAGGCCTTCGCGCAACGAGGCCTGACACCCCATGTGGTGCTGGAAGCCATCGACGCCGACATCATCAAGACCTACACACGCCTGGGCCTGGGCATCGGCCTGGTGGCCGACATGGTGGTCAAGGATGACCCCTTGTTCGGCCCGGGGGGCGAGCTGACCTGGCGGCCTGTGGGCCACCTGTTCGGCAGCAACGTGGCCCGCATCGCCTTCAAGCGGGGCAGCTACCTGCGGCAGTTCGTGCTGACCTTCACCGAACTGCTGTCCGAACGGCTCAACAAGCAGCTGATCCTGCAGGCGCTGCAAAGCGCGGGCAACAGCACCACCGGGCCGGGTGCGCAGACCACCGACAGCGATCAGGCCCTTTAACCCTCCAAGGCTCGCCAAACGAATCAGGCCCTCCGGAGAGGGCCTGACAGACTCAGCGCGAGGTGGTGGAGGATCAGCCCTTGTTCTGGGGCAGGTCCACGTGCTCGAAGTCGATGCTGTTGCCGGCACCACCCTGAGCCTTGTCCTTGTCGGCATCACCCATGTCCACCCGGGCACCACCATCGTCATCGACCGGCGCGGGATCATCCAGCGACAAGTCCAGACTCAGGCTGGGCGTCACCTCTGGCAGGGCCTTGACCGGCCGCGTGGCCATCAGGGGCTGCAGCATGGTGGGCGGGCTGATGTCATCGGCATCATCGTCCCCGCCACCTTGAACCGGCAGCAGCAGGTCTACGGGAGTGCGATCTTGGGCTTCACGCTCGGACAGATCCCGGGCCACGCCGTAGAGGAACAGCAGTTCACGGTAGGCCGGCAGATCGAAGGTCTCGGCACTGCCATCGGCACGGGTGAGCGACACCTCCAGCACATCCATGGCCTTGGCGGGTACGGACCACAGGTTCTGCAGGCGGTCGATCACACCGGGGTAATCTTCCAGCGCGTGGCCGTGCTGCAGATCGGATTCCCATGACGGGGCATAGGCGTTGAAGCGGCCGTTGAAGGCTTCGCGCACGCGCTCGTAGTCGTCGCGGCGGTCCAGGCGCTGGTAGATCTCCAGCAGCTTCAGGTGTGGCAAGGGGCTGGCGCCGGCCGTGCTCTGCACATGGCCTTCTAGCAACTCGATCGCGGCATCGTCCTGCCCCAGCACCACGAAGAACTCGGCCTGCTGCTCCAGGTCGATCAGTTCCTCGACCGTGATCTCGCGGGCCTCTTGCGCGGCCGGCTTGATCAGCATGGCACGGCTGCTGGTGGTCGACTCGTTTGCCGTGGCGGGGACAGCCACAGAGGCTGCAGCGACTGCCACAGGCGCGGCGGTGTCGGCCAGCGGCGCACTGGGCGGTGTGGCCGTTGGGCGCACTGGCATGAACTCGGCCGCCGTGCGGGCGATCGCGGGCTCGGCCATCGACGGCGCCGGCTCTGCGGCTGCGGCATCGCCACCTGGGGGCGCGCCACCATCACCGGGCTCACCCTGCCACCAGGATTGCGCGGCCTCAGCTGGCTGGCTGCGCCGGCGCATGGCCAACCAGGCCACCGCAGCGGCCAGCAACACCACCAGAGCCACCAGTGCATACACCAGGGGGTGACGCAGGCGCTGGTCTTCGGCCTCCCGCACGCGGGCTTCCATGGCGGCCACCCGGCTCTGGGCGCCGTTGGATTCCTGCTGCAGGTGCGCCAGGCGCTGCTCCAGCTCCTGCATGCGCTGGCGGTCACGCGCCAGTTGCTCCGGCGATGAGTTCATCGCGGCCCACAGCGCGGCAGCCGCTGCCCGACGCGCCTTGACTTCCGGCGCATCGATGTCCGCAGCGATCCCGCTCATGGCGGAGGTCATCATCAGGTTGGGAATGACCAGGGCATCGGCCTCGGCCGGGTCGAGCACCAGGCGCGAGGTCTCGCGCTTGGGCGCTTCGCCCACAGCCGCCTTGGCGGGTGTGCTGGAGCGCCGATCAGGGCTCACCTTGACCGGTGCAGTGGCACTGGCCAGGTTGGCTGCGGGGCCTTCCGTGATCACGCCATCGTTGGCAGCATCGCGGGGTTTGCGGGCCACCGGAGCCTTTGTGGGCCGGGGTGTTGTGCCACCTGTGCGCGCCGAACGCGTCGACGAAGCCGCACGCTCGCCCACGGCACCCGAAGGCACAGCGGCGGCCAGCGGCGCACCATCACCCACCACAGGAGACGACACCCCACGCGCGTTGTCCGCCACTGCACTGTCAGCGCCAATGGCCAGACCGGGTGGGTCTGCAAAGGCCACGAACTTGCGGGTGATCTTGGCCTTGCAACCTGCGCCCAGGTAAACGGTCACCACCGGTTCGTTGATCAGCGACGTGGTCACCACGCGCACAGCGCGCTGCGAGCCTTCGCCAGGCAGCACGGTAGCCTTCACCGACAGTGAAGTCTGCTTGTCATCCCCAAAATAAACGTCGGCTGCCACGCACTCATCAGCGATGACTTCGCCCGCCTCCAGATGGAGCGGAACGGTCAGGCTGAGTGTCTCCCCCAGTACTGCCCGACTGGTGGGCCGCCCGAATCCCAGCGAGAACGCTGATTCGCACAAGCTCACCACCGAGAGACCTACGACAATGGCCGCCGATACTCCTTTGAATTTCATCATATCGGTGCGGTTTTCTGCCAAGTTTTCACTCTAGCACGTCAAGTTACCCGTCTTTCTGATCATAAGCCCCCATTCACATCGAGAAACAGTAACAACCAGATCCAGCCATGACAACTGAATTACTGACCGAACGCCGGGACGCCGTCCTGGTCATGACCTTGTCCGGCCCCGCCACGCGTAACACCCTGTCGCCACAGGTGTATGCGGCCGGTATCGAATCCCTGAACATGGCCGAATCCGACCCGAGCGTGGCCGCCGTGATCGTGACAGGCGCCGGCGGCCATTTCTGCGGTGGGGGGGATTTACAACGTTTGTCGCATAACCGCCAGCAGGATCCGAGCCAGCAGGCGGTCAACATCGACGCGTTTCACCAGTGGATCGAGGCCCTGCGCGCCTTTCCCAAGCCCGTGATCGCAGCGGTGGAAGGCGTCGCGGCCGGCGGCGGGCTGTCGGTGACGCTGGCCTGCGACCTGATCGTCGCGGCCGACAACGCGCGCTTCGTGAGCGCCTACAGCAAGGTGGGGCTGTCGACGGATGGAGGCGCCAGCTGGCACCTGGCGCGGCAGCTGCCCCGCGGCGTGGCGCTGCAATGGCTGTGGACCGGCGGCGACGCCACCGCCCAGCAGATGCAGCAGTGGGGGCTGGTGCACCAGATCGAACCGGCCGGCACGGCGCTGAACGCCGCACTGACACTGGCCGACACGCTGGCCAAGACCCCGGCCAATGTGCTGGCCAGCCTCAAGGAGCTGGTCAACGATGCGCCGCAAGCCCCGCTCAGCGAGCACCTGGCCGCCGAGAAGCGCCACTTCCTGGTGAACCTGATGCGCCCCGAGGCCGGCGAGGCCATCGCCCGCTTCCTGCAGCGCAAGAAGGGCTGATCAGACGGCGTCGACCAGCTTGCGCGCCGCCAGATCGAACAGGGCGGACACCAGGCGCAGCTGGTTGACCTCGATGTCGTCACCCGACATGCGGATGGTCAGGATGCCGCGGTTGACCGTCATCACGGCCACCAGGGCATCCGTCCACCAGGCGGCGGCTGCGGATTCCAGCGCTGCGGCGAACTCTGGGTCCAGCCACAGCTTGGCGATGCCCTCGGCGTTGGACAGCATCAGGAAGCGCCGGTGCAGCACCGGGTGCTCGGACAGCGGCACCTTGGCATGCATGGCCAGCCAGCGCATCTCTTCAGGCAGCGTGTTGTCCACCCGGGTCTGCATGGCATCGGTGAAACGCTGGAATACGTCTGTCTCAAGCGAGTGCGCCAGCACCTTGGTCAGGAACAGGATCTGCACATCAGCCGGCACGCCGGCATCGAAGCGAAAACGCAACTCGTACCCCGTGAAATAAGGGCGTTGCGCCGGCCCCCATTCGATGCGCCAGCCCGCAGTCGTGTCCACGACGACGCCGCCGGACTGCCCGGACACGGTCTTGAGCTTGTGGCCTTCGGCCTTGGCCCAGGTGGCCAGCACCTGCTGCTGGTCAGCACCTTTTGCCGGAGACTGGCCGGCGCCGATCAATCGCTTGAGTGCGTCCAACATCATCCACGGACCTCGTTCTGATCGCACGCCTGATTGCCCGGCGTGCACGATGGCCTGCCAGGAGGGAGTCGAACCCCCGACCGCCTGCTTAGAAGGCAGGTGCTCTATCCAACTGAGCTACTGGCAGTGATCGGGCGAGTTTAATGGCTTTGCACTGCCTCGGGGCGCGAACCCTTCGCATGCCATCGCGACAACAACAGGGCATTGCCCACCACACTCACTGAACTGAAGGCCATCGCCGCGCCCGCCAGCATGGGGCTGAGGCCACCGGCCATGGCCAGCGGGATGCCGATCACGTTGTAGCCGAAGGCCCAGAACAGGTTCTGCCGGATCTTGGCCGAGGTGCGGCGGGAGATGTCGATGGCCGCGGGCACCAGGGCAGGATCGCCCCGCATCAGCGTGACACCGGCCGCGTGCAGGGCGACATCGGTGGCGCCATGCGGGTTGGCCATGGCCATGCCCACGTCCGCCGCGGCCAGCGCCGGCGCATCGTTGATGCCATCACCCACCATGGCGACCACGCGCGGGTGACCATCGCGGCCGGACTTCAACGCGCGCACCTGCTCGGCCTTGTCGGCAGGCAGCACCTCGGCCACCACCTGGCCGATGCCCAGCGCCCGGCCCACGGCCTCGGCCGCGCCACGGTTGTCGCCGGAGATCATCACCGTCTCGATGCCCAGCGCATGGAGCTGCGCCACGGCCTGTGCTGATTGCGGCTTGAGCTCGTCGCCAAATCCCAACAGGGCGACCACCTGCCATGGGGCGCCTTCGCCATCCAGGGGGGCTGCCGCGCCATGCACAGGCCCAGCCATCAGCCAAGAGACAGATGAGCCGCCAGCCGCCAGAGATGATGCCTTGGCCGCCAGATCAGCCGGCCGCGCCGACGCCGGCACCAGCGATTCCATCCAGCGCGTGCTGCCCAGCCGCCACGCCCGCCCCGACCATGCCAAGGGCAAGGCATCGCCCGCCACCACGGCCTGCAGGCCACGTCCAGGCACTGCCTGCACCGCCGTGGCCTGCACACCGGCCATGCCCTGCGTGCAGGCCGCCACCACCGCCCTGGCCAAGGGGTGCTCGCTGCCAGATTGCATGGCCGCCGCCACCTGCAGCGCCTGATCCGGCGCCAGGTCCAGGCCATCAGCCACCTGCCAGTGCGTCAGGCGCGGCTGGCCAACGGTAAGCGTGCCTGTCTTGTCGAAGGCCACGACCGCGATCTTGTGAGCCGCTTCCAGAGCCTCCGGATCCTTGATGAGGATGCCGTGGCGCGCCGCCGCCCCCGTGCCGGCCATCAGGGCCGCGGGCGTAGCCAACCCCAAGGCGCAAGGACACGCGATGACCAGCACCGCCACCGCCCGCACCAGTGATTGCTCCAGCCCCAGGCCCCAGGCCCACCAGCCCAGCCCGGTGAGCACCGCCAGCAGCAAGACCGTCGGCACGAAGATGGCCGACACCTTGTCGACCACACGCTGGATGGGCGCCTTGCCCGCCTGGGCCTCGACAACGCTGCGGATGATGCCCGACAGCACCGTCTGCCCACCCACCGCCAACACCCGCATCAGCAGGCGCCCATCGCCATTGATGGCGCCGCCGGTCAGGCGCTCGCCCTCCCCTTTGGCGATGGGCAGAGGTTCGCCGGTGAGCATGGATTCATCGACATGGCTGTGGCCTTCGGTGACGACACCGTCGCTGGGCACCCGCTCACCGGGGCGCACCACCAGGATGTCGCCGACCACCACCTGGCGCAACGGCACGCTCACCTCGCCTTGCGGCCCCAGGCGCAGCACCGTGTCCGGCCGCAGCGATTGCAGGGCCCGGATCGCTGCCGTGGTCTGGCGCTTGGCGCGCGCCTCCAGCGCCTTGCCGAGCAGGACCAGCGTGATCACCACGGCCGCGGATTCGAAATAAAGATCCGGCATGCCGGCGTGCTGCCCATGCCCCTGCTCTGCAGTGCGCTCATGCGTCCACCACAGCCAACATGACAAGGCCCAAGCCGCCGTGGTGCCCAGTGCCACCAACTGATCCATGTTGCCGCTGCGGTCCTTCAAGGCCGCCCAACCTGCACGGTAGAAGCGCGCCCCCAGGATGAACTGCACCGGCGTGGCCAGCGCAAACTGCACCCAGGCGGGCCAGAAGTGGTGATTGCCCCACAGCATCGGCAGCACCAGGGGCACGCTGGCCACCAGCCCCAGGGTCACAGCGCCCCAGACATCCCACCAGCTCTGCGATTCATCGGCCAGGGGCGCATCGGCCGCCTGCACATGAGCCTCGTAGCCTGCGTGCGCCACGGCCTCGACCAGGGCGCTGTCAGCCGGGTGATCAGCTCCGGCGGCCCACTGCACGGAGGCGGTCTCGGTCGCGAAGTTCACGTTGGCCGAGGCCACGCCCGGCACCTTGCGCAGCGCACGCTCCACACGGTTGACGCAGGCCGCGCAGGTCATGCCGCGCACCGCGAGTTGCAAGGGTTCTACAGGTGCGTGGAGCACGCCTGCTGCTGCGTCACTCATGTTCTCGATCCTTATGGACCATCCCGTGATGGCCATGGCGTCAGTATTGACCTTGCCATGATGTCAAGGTCAATACTTCGTGGCATGACCCTGATCAGGGCGCTTCAAGGAAAGGAACCATCATGAGCACCACCACCCCGCAAACGCTGCAGTTGAGCGTGAAGGGCATGAGCTGCCAGCATTGCGTCAAATCCGTGACCAACGCCGTACAGGCACTGGATCCACAGGCCACGGTGCAGGTCGATCTGGCACAGGGCCGCGTCAGTGTGAACACGGTGCTGGCACTTGATGCCGTGAGCAAGGCCATCAGCGAAGAAGGCTACGAGGCACAAGCAGCCTGAGCCCAGAAACACGAAAGGGTCAGCAGATTTCTCTGCTGACCCTCGTGATTCTCTTGGTCGGGGCGGCGGGATTCGAACTCGCGACCCCTTGCACCCCATGCAAGTGCGCTACCAGGCTGCGCTACGCCCCGACGAAGACTTAGACTATAGCACGGTTTGAGGGGGCTTTTGAAGCCGTGCCATTTTTTTGCGACACACGCTGCACACACTGCAATAGGCAGAGGTGGCCGACGCGGCAGATGTGTCAGCTCAGCAAGTCGCGGATGGACAACAAGGCCTCACGCAACTCGGCGGCGGCCTGTGGGTGGCTGTGCGCCAGGGCCATCAGGTCAGGGCCTGTCCAGGCCACATCAGGCGCCAAGGCCACCTTGCCGGATGCCTCCTGGGCATCGACATCAGCTGCCGCCTGAGTGGCTGCCGGCGCATGATCGTGCAGTTGGTTGCGCGCACCACTGATGGTGAAGCCCTGCTCGTAGAGCAGTTCGCGGATGCGGCGGATCAGCAGCACCTCATGGTGCTGGTAATAGCGGCGGTTGCCGCGCCGCTTCATGGGGCGCAGTTGCGTGAACTCCTGCTCCCAGTAGCGCAGCACATAAGGCTTCACGCCACAGAGCTCGCTGACCTCACCGATGGTGAAGTAGCGCTTGGCGGGAATGGGCGGCAGGCTGCTCACGGGCGCCACGGCGCCGGTGGGCACACGCACTTCAGTGCGCGCCTCGGCCCTGCCCTCGGAACGACCTTCTGCACGGCCTTCCGCGCGCCCCTCTGTGCGAGACGCTCCCTTGGCCTCCGTGCGGGCCAGCGCGCGTGACGTGGCGCCACGCGGCTGCGCAGCCCCAGGTGTCGTGGACACGGGCGATTCCGAACGCGGCGATGATTCTTGCTCTGTGCGTTCCATGGCTTGGAGGAGGGTAAAAAATCCCTGGGCCACCATACGCTGAATCAACGCGATGGACCAGGGGATTCAAACTTTACTCCAAGTCGTCGTCGCTGGGAACATCTCCCTGCACCATGCCCTTGAGCTTCTGGCTGGCATGGAAGGTCACCACCTGGCGGGCCTTGATGGGGATGGCCTCGCCGGTACGGGGGTTGCGGCCCGGCCGCGGGGCCTTCTGGCGAATCTGGAAGTTGCCGAATCCGGACAGCTTCACATCCTTGCCGTCCACCAGGGACTCATGGAGCAGCTCGAAGAAGGCCTCCACCATGTCCTTGGACTCGCGCTTGTTCAGGCCCAGGCGCTCGAACAGCATGTCCGAGAGCTCGGCCTTGGTCAGCGTGGGCGTCTCCAGCGTGGCTGGCAGCAGTACCGTCAGGTCGCGGATCTTGTCGTTCATGTCTCCTGGCCCTCCCCCGGCCGTCAGGCACGCACGCGTGCGCCCACGCTTTGCGACAAGGCATCGATCACCGCGGCCATGGCCGCTTCAATGCGTTCGTCGGTCAGCGTCTGCTCATCATCGCGCAGCTCCACGCGCACGGCGAGGCTGCGTTCATTGTCGGCGATGCCGGCCACCGGCGTCTTGGGCTTGTAGATGTCGAACAGGCGCGCGCCGCGTACCAGGCCGTCCGTCTTGGCCTGCACGATGGCACCGATCAGCGATTCGTGCGTGGTGGCGTCGTTCACCACCAGGGCCAGGTCGCGGTAGACCGACTGCATCTTGGGTACGCTGGTGAAGGCGGGCACCACGCGGGTGGCCAGGGCCTGCGCATCCAGCTCGAACAGCACGGGGGTCTGCGGCAGGTCATAGGCCTGGCGCCACTTGGGATGCAGTTCGCCGATGAAGCCGACCGCCTGACCGTCCAGCTCCACGCAGGCACAACGGCCGGGATGGAAGGCGGGATGCTCGGCCGCCACGAAACGCGGCTGACGCGGTGCCAGCAAGGCCTCGACATCGCCCTTCACATCGAAGAAATCGACCGCACGCGAAGCCGTGCCCCATTGCGCCGCATCGGCCGGGCCATAGGCCAAGCCGCTCACGCGCACGGGCTGGTCGAAGCCAGCGACTGTCTGATCACCATCCTGCACGGAAGCATCGCGCTTGAACACGCGGCCGATCTCGAACACACGCACGCGGTCGGCCTTGCGCGACAGGTTCAGGCGCAGCACCTCGACCAGGCTGCCGATCAGGCTGGAGCGCATCACGGCCAAGGGGCTGGCGATGGGGTTGAGCACGCGGATCGGATCGGCATTGCCGGCCAGCTCGCGCTCCCAACGCTCTTCGACGAAGCTGAAGGTGATCGCCTCTTGGTAGCCGCGCGCAGCCACGGCACGGCGCACGGCGTACAGGCCGCGCTGGCGCTCGGGGCGCACACGGCTGGTCACCGGGGCCTTGGGCGCACGCTTGGGCAGCTTGTCGAAGCCAATGACGCGCACCACTTCCTCGATCAGGTCTTCTTCGATCTGGATGTCGAAGCGCCAGCTCGGCGGGTTCACGATCAGGTTCGTGTCGTGCTTGAGCGCCTGCGTGGTGTAGTGCAGGCCCAGATGGTGGAACACGGTCTGGCAGTCGACCAGCGACACGTCCATGCCGATCACGCGCTGGGCGCGCGACAGGCGCATCGTCACGGGCTTGCGCTCGGGCAGTTGCAGGTGCTGGTCATCCAGCGGGCCAGCCTGTCCGCCGCAGATGTCCAGGATCAGTTGCGTGATGCGCTCGAGGTACTGGGCCGTGGGCGCCGGGTCCACGCCGCGCTCGTAGCGGTGCGAGGCATCGGTCGAGAAGTTGTAGCGGCGTGCGCGGCCGGCAATCGCCTTGGGCCACCAGAAGGCGGCTTCCAGGTAGATATTGCGCGTGTCGTCGCCCACCGAGGTGGCGTCGCCACCCATGATGCCGGCCAGCGATTCGACCTGTGAGTCATCGGCGATCACACCGACCTGCTCGTCCAGCGTGATGGTCTGACCATTGAGCAGCTTGAGCGTTTCGCCCGCGCGGCCCCAGCGCACCGTCAGGCCGCCGTGGATCTTGTCCAGGTCGAACACGTGCGAAGGCTGGCCCAGCTCGAACATCACGTAGTTGGAGATATCGACCAGGGCCGACACCGAACGCTGACCGCAGCGTGCCAGACGCTCGGCCATCCAGTCGGGCGTGGCGGCTTGAGGGTTCACGCCACGAATCACGCGACCACCGAAACGGCCGCACAGATCCTGCGCCTGCACCGACACCTTCAGGCCATCGTCGATCGAGGGCTTGACGGGTGCGATGGTCGGCAGCACCAGCGGCGCGCCGGTCAGCGCCGACACTTCGCGGGCGATGCCGGCCACGCTCAGGCAGTGCGCCAGGTTGGGCGTGAGCTTGAGTGTGAACAGCGTGTCGTCCAGCTTGAGGTGCGTGCGGATGCTCTCGCCCACGGGCGCGTCATCGGCCAGGATGTGCAGGCCGTTGGATTCTTCCGAGACACCCAGCTCGCGCGCCGAGCACAGCATGCCCTGGCTCTCGACGCCGCGCAGCTTGCCCAGCTTGATCTTGAAGGGCTTGCCATCGGCGCCCGGGGGCAGCTCGGCGCCCACGGTGGCGCAAGGCACCTTGATGCCGGGGCGCACATTGGGCGCGCCGCACACGATCTGCAGCACCGTACCGGTGCCCGCGTCCACCTTGCAGACGTTCAGGCGGTCGGCATCGGGGTGGCGGGCTACCTCCAGCACCTGCGCCACGACCACGCCGGTGAAGGGCGGCGCCACGGGCTCCAGCTCCTCCACCTCCAGGCCGGCCATGGTCAGCAGGTTGGCCAGCTGCTGGGTGTCGAGGTCGGGGTTGCAGAAGCTGCGCAGCCAGGACTCGGGGAATTGCATGGGATCCTCGGGAATCTCTTTAAAACGGTTCTACAGGCGCCGTCAGGCGGCCGACGCGAAATCGGCATCCAGCACCACGCGGTAGCGGGCCTTGCCCGCGCGCAGGTGTTCCAGCGCGTCGTTGATGCGGCTCATCGGGAAGTGCTCGGTCTGCGGCTCGATGCCGTGGCGCGCAGCGAACTCCAGCATGGTGTCGATGTCCTGGCGCGAGCCCGTGGGCGAGCCCGACACGCTGCGTTGCCCACCGATCAGCGGGAAGGCATCGACCTCCATCGGCTGCGGCAACACGCCCACCAGGTGCAGGCGGCCATTGGGTGCCAGCGTGCTCATCAGCGCACGCCAGTTGAGCATCACGTTCACGGTGACCAGCACCATGTCCAGCCGGCCAGCCAGTTGCTTCATGGCCTTCGGGTCCACGCTGGACACCACCTGGTGTGCGCCCAACTGAAGCGCTTCGTCGCGCTTGGACTCGCTGGACGTGAAGGCCGTGACCTCGCAGCCCCAGGCCCGCGCGAACTTCAGCGCCAGGTGGCCCAGGCCGCCGATGCCGACCACGCCCACGCGGTGCGTCGGCTTGATGTTGAAATTCAAAAACGGCGAGAACACCGTGATGCCGCCGCACAGCAACGGGCCGGCCTTGGCGGGGTCGAGCCCTTCAGGGATCGGGCACACCCACAGCCAGTGCGCACGCACGCGCTCGGCGAAACCGCCGTGGTGGCCGATGATCGTCGGGCGGCTGACACGGCACAGTTGCGGCTCGCCATTGAGGCAGGCACGGCAGGTCATGCACGACTCGGACATCCAGCCCAGGCCCACGCGCTGGCCCAGCTTCAGGCCACGCGCATTGGGGCCCAGCGCCACCACCGTGCCCACCACCTCGTGGCCACCCACGGTGGGATAACGGGACGAGCCCCATTCGTTGTCGATCACGGAAAGATCGGAATGGCACAGCCCGCTGTGCTCGACACGGATCTCGACCTCTTCGACGCCCAGCGGGCCCGGGTCGTACTCGAAGTTCACCAGGGGCTTGGCGGCTTCCTGGGCGGCCCAGGCGCGGATGTTGGTGGTGCTCATGGCTTGTTCTCTGGTCAGACTGCTGGGCCGATCGCTGGGGTATGGCGATCGGAACTCACTCACTGAAACTGCTGCAGGAAGCGCAGGTCACCTTCATAGAACAGGCGCAGATCGTTCACGCCATACCGCAGCATGGTGAGGCGATCCGGCCCCAGGCCGAAGGCGAAGCCGATGTACTGCTCCGGGTCCAGCCCGAAGTTGCGCACCACGTTCGGGTGCACCTGCCCTGCCCCGCCCACTTCCAGCCAGCGGCCTTTCAGCGGGCCGCTCGCGAAAGCGATGTCCACCTCGGCCGAAGGCTCGGTGAATGGGAAGAACGAGGGGCGGAAGCGAATATCAAGATCGTCCGTCTCGAAGAAGGTGCTGAAGAAATCGCCCAGCACGGCCTTGAGGTCGGCGAAGCTCACCGATTCGCCGATCCACAGGCCTTCGCACTGGTGGAACATCGGCGAGTGTGTGGCATCGCTGTCGACGCGGTAGGTGCGGCCCGGCGCGATCACGCGGATCTCGGGCATGCGCTCGCCCTTGGCGATCAGGTCGGCATGGGCCTTCACGTGCTGCACCGCGTAGCGCACCTGCATCGGGCTGGTGTGCGTGCGCAGCAGGTGGCCACCCTCGACGTAGAAGGTGTCGTGCATCGAACGCGCGGGATGGTCTTCCGGCGTGTTCAGTGCGGTGAAGTTGAACCAGTCGGCCTCGATCTCGGGGCCATCGGCCACATCGAAGCCCATGGAGCCGAAGATGCCCTCGATGCGCTCGATGCTGAGCGACACCGGGTGCAGGCCGCCCTCACCACGGCGGCGGCCGGGCAGGGTGACGTCCAGCTGTTCGGCCTGCAGTTGCTGCGCCAGTTCGGCATCGGCCAAACCCTGGCGGCGGGCATTCAGCGCAGTTTCCACCTGCTGCTTGGCCTGGTTGATGGCCGCGCCCCGGGTCTTCTTCTCTTCGGGGCTCAGGGCACCCATGCCCTTGAGCAGATCGGTCACGCTGCCGGATTTGCCCAGAAAGCGCGCCTTGGCGTTTTCAAGGTCGGCGGGCGTGAGGGCGGCGGCAAACGCTTCCTGGGCCGATTGCACCAGGGCCTGCAGGTCGCTTGGCTGGTCGTTCATGGTCTTGTGTCGAAAAAAAAGGCCAACGAACCGTTGGCCTTTGAGTCACCGGCCTGGCCGTCCGAGGGGTGAGCCTCGGCCGGCGTGGGCCGGAGCAGCATCTTTTGCTGCCCGCTTGAAAAAATCAAGCAGCCAGTTGAGCCTTGGCCTTTTCAACGATGCTGGCGAAAGCAGCGGGGTCGTTGACGGCGAGGTCAGCCAGCACCTTGCGGTCGATCTCGATCGACGCCTTCTTGATACCGGCGATGAGCTTGCTGTAAGTCAGGCCCAGTGCACGGCTACCGGCGTTGATACGAGCGATCCACAGGCGGCGGAATTCGCGCTTCTTGGCACGGCGGTCACGGTAGGCATATTGCCCAGCCTTCATGACCGCCTGTTTGGCGATGCGATAGACGTTCTTGCGGCGACCACGGAAACCCTTGGCCAGGGCGAGAACTTTCTTGTGACGAGCGCGGGCTGTTACACCACGTTTGACGCGAGGCATGAGTGACTCCTTCGGCGTTGATACCTAAAACCAGAAATTCGAGACGGATGTTGCGATTCGCGGCAGCCGATTACAGGCCGGCGAAAGGCAGCATCTGGGCGACGTGGCCCAGGTTGGTCTCGTGCACGTTGGCGACGCCGCGCAGTTGGCGCTTGGTCTTCGTGGACTTCTTGGTCAGGATGTGGCGCTTGAAGGCGTGACCGCGCTTGACGGTACCACCCGGACGCACGCGAAAACGCTTCTTCGCGCTGCTCTTGGTCTTCATTTTGGGCATGTTCTGCTCCTTTTACGTTGTTCCTGCCAGGCGCCGCGAAACTGCTTCGCGTCTTGATGGCCCCCAGAAACTTATCAAGTACTCTTCAGCACTTGTCCCGTGGCAAGCGGTGACCAAACCACCTGCCCGGCTGCTTCTTCACCCAGACAAAATCCGGGCGAAGCTCGCATTCTACGACGGCCGAGGCCGTCTGTGCATCACTTTTTCTTCTTCGGGCCGAGCACCATGATCATCTGGCGCCCTTCCAGCTTGGGCATGTTCTCGACGACGGAGACATCGGTCAGGTCATCACGCACACGCTCGAGCAGGCGCATGCCCAGCTCCTGGTGGGTGATTTCACGGCCACGGAAACGCAGCGTGACCTTGCCTTTGTCGCCATCTTCCAGGAAGCGGCGCAGGTTGCGCAGCTTGATCTGGTAGTCGCCTTCGTCCGTGCCGGGACGGAATTTGACTTCCTTGACTTCGATGACCTTCTGCTTCTGCTTGGCGTCGTGCGCCTTCTTCTGCTCCTGGTACTTGAACTTGCCGTAGTCCATCAGGCGGCAGACAGGAGGATCCGCCGTGGCAGCGATCTCGACCAGGTCCACGTCAGCCTCACCCGCCATGCGCAGGGCATCCTGGGTGCTGACGATGCCAAGGGGCTCGTTCTCCACGCCGTTCAGGCGGACTTCAGGCGCAGTGATCTCACGGTTCAGCCGATGCTTGCGCTCATCATTGCGCGTACGGCGGTCAAAGAAGTTAGCGATGTCAAATTCCTTCAGGCCACGGCTCCCCGGAGGCAACCGCACCAGTTAACAATGTTCACGCACCCAGGCAACGCCGGCTGGCAGCGTACTCATGCCCTAACGGCACGGGCAAAGCACGCTCCCGCCTCAGGCCTTGCTGGCGATGTCTTGAGAGATCTTCTGGGAGAAGTCATCCAGTGACATCACACCGAGGTTCTGGTTACCCCGGGCGCGCACGGCGACGGTGCCGTCAGCCTTCTCCTTGTCACCGACAACGATGAAGTACGGCACCTTCTGCAACGAATGCTCGCGGATTTTATAGTTAATTTTCTCGTTTCGCAAATCCAGCTGGACTCTAAGTCCTTGTTTCTGCAGTGATTTGACAATATCTTGTGCGTAGTCATCCTGCGCCTCGGTGATATTGAGCACCACCACCTGCACCGGCGCCAGCCAAACCGGCAAGGCACCGGCATGCTGCTCGATCAGGATGCCGATGAAACGCTCCAGGCTGCCCAGGATGGCGCGGTGCAGCATCACGGGGTGCTTGCGGTCACTGGTCTCGGTCACGTACTCGGCCCCCAGGCGCTCCGGCATCGAGAAATCGACCTGGATGGTGCCGCACTGCCAGTGGCGACCCAGCGCATCCCTCAGCGTGTACTCGATCTTGGGGCCGTAGAAGGCGCCATCGCCCGGGGCGATCGTGAACTCGCTGTTGGTGGCACGCAGGCTTTCCATCAGGGCCTGCTCGGCCTTGTCCCACACCTCGTCGGAGCCGATGCGCTTCTCGGGGCGCGTGGCCACCTTGTAGATGATGTCGGTGAAGCCGAAGTCGGCATAGACCTTCTGCAGCAGCGCCGTGAAGTCCACGCACTCCTGCAGGATCTGGTCCTCCGTGCAAAAGACGTGGCCGTCGTCCTGCGTGAAGCCGCGCACGCGCATGATGCCGTGCAGGCCGCCGGTGGGCTCGTTGCGGTGGCACTGGCCGAACTCGCCGTAGCGGATGGGCAGGTCGCGGTAGCTCTTGATGCCCTGGTTGAAAATCAGGATGTGGCCAGGGCAGTTCATCGGCTTGAGCGCGTAGTCACGCTTCTCCGATTCCGTCGTGAACATGTTCTCGCGGTACTTGTCCCAGTGGCCAGTCTTCTCCCACAGCGTCTTGTCGATGATCTGCGGGCCCTTGACCTCCTGGTAGCCGTTGTCGCGGTACACCGCGCGCATGTACTGCTCGACCGCCTGCCACACCGTCCAGCCCTTGGGGTGCCAGAACACCACGCCGGGCGCATGCTCGTCGATGTGGAACAGGTCCAGCTCGCGGCCCAGGCGGCGGTGGTCACGCTTCTCGGCCTCCTCGATGCGCGTGATGTAGGCCTCCAGGTCCTTCTTGTCGGCCCAGGCCGTGCCGTAGATGCGCTGCAATTGCTCGTTCTTGGCATCACCGCGCCAGTAGGCACCCGCCAGCTTGGTCAGCTTGAAGACCTTCAGGAAGCGGGTGTTGGGCACGTGCGGGCCACGGCACATGTCCACGTATTCCTCGTGGTAGTACAAGCCCATGGCTTTCTCATCGGGCATGTCCGCCACCAGGCGCAGCTTGTAGTCCTCGCCACGCGACTGGAACACCTCGATCACCTGGTCGCGCGGTGTCATCTTCTTGATGACGTTGTAGTCCTTGGCGATCAGCTCGCGCATGCGCTGCTCGATGGCGGCCACGTCTTCCGGCGTGAAGGGTCGCTCGTAGGAGATGTCGTAGTAGAAGCCATCCTCGATCACCGGGCCGATCACCATCTTGGCGGTCGGATAGAGCTGCTTGACGGCATGCCCCACCAAGTGAGCGCAGGAGTGGCGGATGATCTCCACGCCTTCCTGGTCCCTGGGCGTGATGATCTGAAGCTTGGCATCGTGGTCGATGACATCGCTGGCGTCGACGAGGCGGCCATCCACCTTGCCGGCCACGGTGTTCTTGGCCAGGCCCGCACCGATGGAGGCGGCCACATCGGCCACAGTCACGGGGCCCGGGAATTCACGTTTGGAGCCGTCAGGCAGTTGGATCGAAATCATGGTGTTCAAGCTCTTGGATGGGGGTTGGCAGAGCGCGCAGACAACAAAAAAGCGCGGTGGGCGCCGCGCTTTCTGATGGGATGGAGATGAAAGAGTGCGAAAGCAGCGGCCAGCCGACTAGACCTCGGTCGAGGTGAAGGGGGTGGTCGAAGTTCGCGGTGTCATAACCATCAGTGCCTTTCCCATTCCTTACGGTTGCTTCCTTGAAAGATGGAGGCGCGGGCCGGAGTCGAACCGACCTACACGGATTTGCAATCCGGTGCATAACCGCTTTGCTACCGCGCCTCAGGCAGGCCGGATTATCGCCCAGATTTCGACATCCCACCTTGGCGCAAGGATGCTGGTTGGTCGCAAGGGACGACAAAACCACAGCCCTGCCCCACACATGAGGGCAATAAGCACATGAAAAAAGCCCTGTGCGTGTGCACAGGGCTTTTAAGCGTTTGGAGCGGGATAAGAGGCTCGAACTCTCGACCTATACCTTGGCAAGGTATCGCTCTACCAACTGAGCTAATCCCGCATGTCTTCGCTGATATCAACATCAGCGATCACCACCGTTTTAAGAGCATAAGCTCTTTGCAACTTGCCTTGCTGCAAGCAGTGATCAGCGAAGACCTAGACTATACATCGATTTCAGCTCGATTCGCAAGCCGCAGCAAAAATTTTTGATGTTCACCGCTACACTGTGCTGACTGCGCCGGTCATGCCCCGGTGGTGAAATTGGTAGACACTGCGGACTTAAAATCCGCCGCTTCCTGTAAAGGGGCGTGCCGGTTCGATCCCGGCCCGGGGCACCATCAGCGCCCTTGCCCCTCCCACTCACACCTGCAACTCGCTCTCCTGCCCGGCATCCAGCCGATGCTTGAAGGCCTTGACCCGAGCCTGCCAGCGCTGCGCATCACGCGACCTGCTGCCCGCCATGCGCGTCAGCAGATGGGTCAGCACCAGGGCACTCACCAGCGAAACACCCAGCATCAACAGATAGAGGCTGACCAGCCCCGTGAAGTTGTGCTTGTTGTTGAGCGCCCGGGCAATGCCCAGGAAGCAGGCAAAGATCCAGCTGCTGGAACTGATGGTGGCCATGAGTACCAACACCGCACGCTGATGCGGCATCGCCTCGCACAAACGTGCGCCACGCTGGATGGCACCAAAGGCAAACCGATGCAGGAACCAGCCATTGAGCGTGAGCGTGAGCACCACCATCACCTTGAGCCACAGCTTCTGGTTGAGCAGGTAGGCTGGATCGCTCAGATAGCCCTGCAGGCAGATCGCCAGGCCCGACACCCACAGCACGATCAGCGACGCACTCACCACCGACTTGGCAGCGTGGATGCGATCTACCGCCTTGCGCGTCAATGGACTCGTGTAGTACGAAAGAATGAGGAAATCGGTTCGCAGAATCGTTGCCACGGCGACTGCGCTGGCAAAGAAATGCACGAACACCAACATCATTTTCAGGATGTCATTGACTGGCATGGTGAACCTCTTAAGGGTATCGAATTGAACCGGTCGATCCCAAGACTTCACCAGATCGCGCACATCTCAGTGTGCGGCTTTCCGGACATCAGGACCACCCCTCCATGCACACAATGTAGCTATATCCTGAAAAAAATCACGTAGTTTTTTTACATATCGGGGGGAAGCACTCAACCAATCCGCTTGTGAATGACGCGGGAATGCAACCCCCGATGCCGGGGGATACAGCGCCCTGCAATCTGGCCACTGGGTTGAAATAAAAAAGGCACCCCGAGGGCAATGCCAGTCAGTTAAGGAAGGTCTGCACAACGTGATGGTGAGGGGCACGCAAGCAATGCCAACCCCCATGAGGCTTCAGTGGGCCACGGCCAGCCGCCTATGTGGGCGCCGCCAGCGCATCTCGGCGGGCTCGGGTGCCCTG
>JBMOQM010000005.1:0-36371 GCA_049322875.1 Pseudomonadota bacterium | reverse complement strand
TTCCGCCGACTCAAGGGCTACCGCCGCGTCTTCTCTCGCTTCGAGAAGCTCGACCTCATGTTTCTCGGATTCATCAGCTTCGTTCTCGTCGCCGACGGGCTTCGCATGTGTTAACACGCCCTAGCTTCTGCACAAAGTCGGCGCGCGAGGTGATGCGGGGCGAGGGCGCGTCAGTGCCGATCACCCCGGCGTTCTTCATCACGCCTTCGATCTGCTTGTCCAGCTCATCGCGGTCGGTGACGACGAGGATGCGCGCCTGCGCATCGTGCTCCAGCAGCCACTTGGCGAGCAGCACCATCAGGATGCTCTTGCCGCTGCCCTGGGTGTGCCAGATCACGCCGCCTTCCTGCTGTGCGATGCGCGCCTGGGCGGCCTTCACGCCGAAATACTGGTGCTGGCGTGGCACCTTCTTCTGCCCGCCATCGAAGATCACGAAGTGACGCATCAGGTCGAGCAGCCGGGCCTTGTGGCACAGCTGCGCCAATGGCTGGTCGAGCAAGGCGCCTTCGGCCGCCGTGGCACTTGCTTCGACGGGTGCCTCGTCTTTCCACCCCACGAAGAACTGCTCGGGCGTGCCAGTGGTGCCGTAGCGCAGCCCTTGCGAGTCGCTGCCGGCCAGTACCAGTTGCACGGTGCTGAAGAAGCCCTTGTTGAAGATCTCTTCCTGGTTGGTGATGAGCTGGCGCACACCGTCGGCCACCTCCACCGAGCTGCGTTTCAGCTCGATCACCACGACGGCCAGGCCGTTGAGGTAGAGCACGATGTCGGGCCGCCTTTCGTGGCCGCCCTTCAGCGTCACCTCCTCGGCCAGCGCGAAGTCGTTGCGCTCGGGGTGCGCCCAATCGATCAGGTGCACCGTCTCGTTCGGCTTGCCGGGCGCCATCTGCACCGGCACGCCGTAGCGCAGCAGCTGGTAGGTGCGCAGGTTGGCTTGGTAGAGCGTGATGCCGGTGCTGTCGGCGGCGGTTTCGAGCTTCTGCAGGGCCGCGGCGATGTGGGCCGGTGAGTAGCCGCGAGCCGTGAGATTGTCCCGCAGCAGCGCCGTTTCGATGGGGCGGTTGCGCGTGGTCGCGTCGGGGCGCTTGCTCCAGTCGCCGAGGTGGCGGTAGCCGAGACCGTCTGGCCGCGCCGGATCAGTGAACAACGCAACCACGCGGTTCTGCGTGCGGCGTTCGGAACGCGGCGATTGAGGCGGCACGGTGGGCATCACGCTTCTCCCTGGATTGTTGTTCAGCGCATGGCTCGTTCAGATCAGTCGAATTTGGCCGGTGAGCAGCTCTTGCATCATGGCTTGCTTGAGTGCGCGAGTTTTGTCACGGCGACGAGCGCTACAAGTTCGACACCTACACCAAGCACGTGCTCGGCAAGGGCCAGACCACGAAACAGTACGAAGACGAGGTGAAGCGCCGCTTCAAGGAAGAGCCGGCCAACCTGAAGCTGCTGATCGTGGTGAGCAAGCTGCTCACCGGCTTCGACGCACCGAGTTGCAGCTACATCTACCTCGACAACGAGCTGCGCGATCACAACCTGTTCCAGGCCATCTGCCGCACCAACCGGCTGGATGGCGATGACAAGGACTACGGCCACATCGTCGATTTCAAGGAGCTGTTCGGCGACGTGCAGCAGGCCATCGCGGTCTACAGCTCCGACGAACTGGACATCGACGAGGGCAGCGGCGGCGAGAACAACGTGCACCTGAAAGACTGGCTCGTCGAAGGGCGGCACGAGCTCGACCAAGCCCGCGAGGCGCTGCACTACCTGTGCGAGCCCGTGCCGCTGCCGCGCGAGGTGGAGCAGTTCCTGCACTATTTCTGCGGCGATGCGGCCGAGCCCGATGCCTTGCTCAAGACCGAGGCGCTGCGCATCTCGTTCTACAAGGCGGTGGCGATCTTCGTGCGTGCCTTTGCCGCGCTGGCGCAGCACCTGGGCGAAGCGGGTTACTCGGAAGACGAAGCGGCCACGCTGCAGCGCGAGCTGGACTTCTACACCTTCACGCGGGCGAGCATCAAACGCCACTCCGGCGAAGAGCTGGACATCAAGCCCTACGAGGCAGACATGCGCCACCTCATCAACACCTACATCCAGGCCGATGCGGCCGAAGACCTGGGTGAACTGGGCGAGATGTCGCTCACCGAGCTGATCATCGAGACGGGCATCCACGATGCGATTGCGAGAAAGCTCAACGCGAAGGGCAAGCTGTCGAAGAACGCGATCGCCGAAGGCATCATCAACAACGTCCGCAAGACGATCATCCGCGACCAACTGACCGACCCGCGCTTCTACGAGCAGATGTCGAAGCTGCTGGACGATCTGATCCGGCAGAGCCGGGCCGATGCGGCCGCTTACGAAGAGTTCCTGCGCAAGGCCGAGGCCTTGGTGCGGCAGCTGGGCGCGAAACGCGGGGAAGACGGCGTGCCGGCGGCCTTGCACGGTCGGCATGAGGCGGCGGTGATCTACAACAACCTGGGCTCGCTGCCATCGGCCACCTTCAAGTACCCGTCGGCCGATGACGACAAGGCGGCATTGGCGCTCCGGATCGACCTGACCGTGCGCGAGAACGCCCCGGCGGGTTGGTATGGCGACGATGCCCGCGAGGCGCAGGTGGTGAACGCGCTGTTCCCCATCCTGGAGCGCGACCGCACGGCCACCGAGGCGGTCTTCGAGATCGTCAAGAACCAGCCGGGCTACCAATGACCGAGACCATCCGCCTGGGCGATGTGTCAATCCGGGTGACCCGCAAGGACGTCAAGAACGTCCACCTGACGGTGCATCCGCCGAATGGGCGGGTGACGCTCACGGCACCCGTCGCCACACGGCTCGAAGTGGCCCGGGCCTATGCGATCTCGAAGCTGGGCTGGATACGGGCCCAGCAGTCGACACTCAAGGCGCAGGCTCGGGAAGCCCCTCGGCGCTTCGTTGGGCGCGAGAGCCACTACCTGTGGGGGCGCCGGTACCTGCTGAGCGTCGACTTTCAAGACGCCAAGCCCTCCGTGACGCTGGACCACAAGCGCATTCGTTTGACCGTTCGCCCGGGCAACCAGGAGAGTCAGCGCGCCGCGGTGATGCACGAGTGGCACAAGTCACTGCTGCACCAGGCCGTGCCACCGCTGCTGCGCACCTGGGAAGAGCGGCTGGGCGTCAAGGTCGAGCGCTACTTCCTGCAGAAGATGAGGACCAAGTGGGGCAGTTGCAACCCTGCGGCGGGGCACATCCGGCTCAACACCGAACTGGTAAAGAAGCCAAAGGACTTGCTGGAGTACGTGGTCGTTCACGAGATGGTTCACCTGCTGGAGGCGAGCCACAACGATCGCTTCGTGGCGATCCTGTCTGCGCATTGGCCGCAGTGGCGCGAAGCTCGGCAAGAACTCAATGAACTCCCGCTGGCCTCCGAAGAGTGGGGGCGATGACGCTCGCTTCCTGCAGGGCATTGAGTGTCCGCCGATGACTGTCAACAGTCATTCGAAGGAGCTCGATGGAGCTTCCGCTTTCAGCCTGGAACGGCCATCGCAATGGCAAACTTTATGTCTGCTCTCTGGTCAGAAGCAGATATCTCGGCCTTCCGGCATGGCGCATGTTGCTCACCGTGTTGGAGTTGCTGAACCGATTTGAGTTACTGCGGCCGCTGTGTGGGAGAGTCAGAAACGCAGAGATGAGTTTGTTAGCACGGGTGCTTGGCGCCTTTGGCCGCTAACCCGCCCTTACACCATGAACTTCTATAAGCTTAGACAAGCTGGGTCAGAGGCGCATTTCTTCAATGCTCACGTGCGTCCCAGGTGCGGGCTTCAACGAACCGGCGATTTCCGACAATTTGCGCTTCTTTGTCGCGAAGCCTTCAAGCGTAGCTCCGTTGGCAATTGCGGCCTTCAGCCAAGCAGGGCGAGGGCCTTTTCCTGACCATGAATTGCCCGCGTGATCGCGATACTTGACTGTTACGGGTGTCTTCTGTGGCAGCTTGGCTGTTTTAACCTTCTTCGCTGAACTCTTGACCGGTAGGCTTTGAAGCTCAGTACCGGCTTCGATGGCTGCTTTTACCCACGATGGACGCGGTCCTCTGCCGGACCAGGTGTTTCCTGCATCATCGCGAAATTTCACTTGACCTACCGTTGACGTATTCGCCGTGTGCTTGACCTTGGGGCCGTTTCGCTTGTCGCGAGGGGCCGTAAGACCAAGATCCTCTGCGGTCAATCCGTACACCGCGATTGCCGCCTTAATACGGCGAATGACGCCGGGGCGCTCTCTGTTCTTTGCTGTTTCCGCCTGCGATTGCAGCTTCTTGATCTGAGCAGCCAATGCCAAGTAGTCCGTTGCCATATGGTTATCCTTCGTGTGCCTGTTGGTGGGGGGATCCCACGCTTGTTGAAGGCCCTTGTTCTTGGAATGTAGCTATAGATGGTACCGATTCGAATGCTCTTCCACTCGACGGGTGCTCGACAAGGCCGTACCAAGGAGCTCGTATGCACTGTTGTCCACGTAGAGGTATGCCGGTGGGCGCGGTGCGCCCCTTGGTAGCCATGATAGGTCGGCGCACGTGCGTTGAGACGCTGCCGCGCCGATCATGGCGGATGCAGCGACGGCTGCACTGAATACGATGAGGGGGGTAATTTTGGGTCATCATCTGTCGGCCGATTTCTTAGCCGGGCCAAAGCTGACCGCCAACAACTTCCGCTCCCCTCTCGCACATGACTGAAAGTTCCCTGAACAACGCCCTGCGCCAGTTCGAAGCCGTGGACGCCAATCTCGGCAAGGCCGACCGGCTCCTAGAGCAACTGATGGCACGAATCCCCCAGGGCATCGTGTTCGGTTCGACCGCGGAGTACGACCAAACCTGGCGGGAGTTCCACGACATCGTGGCCGCCCTGCCCTCCCTGGACGGCTACAAGTGCGAGGCCTATGCCATGCCATTGGACGAGATTGCGCAGGCGCGCTTGGATGCGAGTGAGCTGGACGACATTGATGTCACCATCTCTACCGAAAGCCGAATCCAGGAGGCACCAAGGCAGCTGGGTGAGTACCGCTACCGCTTCAACAAGATGCGGCGAGCTTTGGTGCGGGACGCCATCAGTGAGGTGGTCGACCGCGCTGACCAACGGGTGCGGGCGCTGGCTGCCGTGTCTGAGCCGGAGGAGTACACGGCTGCTAAGATTGAACTGCCCGACTTTCTGAGCTTGAAGGATGATGTTGCCGAACTGGGAATGCTGCTGGGCAGCAGTATCCCGAAGCCCCCGCGGTGGTCTGACCTGACACGGCATCTGGCTTTTGGGCAACAGGGCGACTTGCAGGACATCGTGAAACACGATTGGCCGGCTGTCAGCGCCGGGCTGCGCAAGGTTACCTATGCCGAGAACGAATCCCTACCCGTTGACGTTCAGGATCTTGCGGACCTGGTGAAAGCCCGGCCGACTGGCCGTGTCGCCACGGGGCTGAACTGGACCGCGTTGGACGACGAAGGCTTTGAGCGGCTGATCTTCTCCCTGATCGCGTCAACTAGTGGCTACGAGAACGCCCAGTGGCTGATGCATACGAACGCGCCCGATCGAGGTCGCGATTTGTCTGCAGAGCGAGTGTTCGCCGACCCGCTGGCGGGAACTTTTCGGCTGCGCGCCATCATCCAGTGCAAGCACTGGCAGAAGAGGAGCTTCAATGTGGCTGACTTCGCACTGCTAAAGGAGCAGGTCAAGTTGTGGGAGCCGCCTCGGGTTGACATCTGCGTGGTCGCGTCCAGCGGCAGGTTCAGCCCAGACGCAGTGTCCGCCATCGAAAAGCACAACCAATCCGACACCGGCCTACGCTTCGAAATGTGGCCCGAGAGCCATCTCGAACTGTTGCTGGCAATGCGGCCCGACCTCATCGGTGAATTTGGCCTACGGTAGGTCATCCGTGGCGTAGGTGCTCATGCCCAGCGGATTGCCTCAGCACTTCGTGGTTGCCCTCGAATCATTCTTTGAGAATTTTTAAACTCTATTTCTCAGAAACGGTGATCACGCGAGCTAAATTTTTGAACTCTATTTCCAATTTTTAAACTCTATTAAGTCGCACCACATGCCTCTCCAAGCCGCCATCATCGACCTCGACGGCACCATGGTCGACACCCTCGGTGATTTCGTCGTCGTGCTGCACCACACCCTGGCCGATCTGAACTGCCACCCGGTGGAGGTGGCCCGTGTCAGCCGCGCGTTCATCGAGCAGACGGTGGGCAAGGGCACCGAGGACCTGCTGCGCAAGACCCTGGCCCACGCCTGGGGCCTGCTCGATGACGATGCCGAGGTGCTGGCCCAGTTGCCCCAGGCCCTGGCTCGCTACAAGCACCACTATGAGCGGCTCAATGGCCAGAACGCCCAGGTGTACCCCGGCGTGGCCACCGGCCTGGCCCGCCTGAGCGAGCTGGGTGTGCCCCTGGCCTGCCTGACCAACAAGCCCACCGCCTTCGCCGAGCAGTTGCTCACGCTCAAGGGCCTGCGCGGCTACTTCCGGCATGTGTTCGGCGGCGATGCCTTCGAGCGCAAGAAGCCCGATCCGCTGCCCCTGCTCAAGACCTGCGAGGCGTTGGGCATGGACCCGGCTCGCACGCTGATGGTGGGCGATTCCAGCAACGACGCGCAGGCCGCACGCGCGGCCGGCTGCCCAGTGGCGTTGGTGCGCTATGGCTACAACCATGGCCATCCGATCGAGGAGGTGCCGGCCCTGGTCCATGTGGACAGCCTGGAGGCGCTGGATTGGCCGGCCCTGAGCCAGGCGGCCGACAGCGGCGCCTGACCCTACCGGCAGCATCGGTTCGCGCACTGCACGCACAATCCGTCGAACGGGCCAACCCTGGCCATCGACCGATTGACCTGCACAGGAGCGAGAGACGATGCCCAGCAAGAACACAGTCTGCCTTTGGTACGACGGCACCGCCGAAGAGGCCGCGCGCTTCTATGCCGCGACCTTTCCTGACAGTTCAGTCGGCGCCATCCACCGTGCACCGGGCGACTACCCCTCTGGCAAGGAAGGCGACGTCTTGACGGTGGAATTCACCGTGATGGGCATCCCCTGCCTGGGCCTGAACGGCGGCCCGGTGTTCAAGCCGGACGAGGCCTTCTCTTTCCAGGTCGCGACCGATGATCAGGCCGAGACGGATCGCCTGTGGAACGCCATCGTGGGCAATGGCGGGCAGGAAAGCGCCTGTGGCTGGTGCAAGGACAAGTGGGGCCTGTCGTGGCAGATCACGCCGCGCGCGCTCACCGAAGCCATCGCCGATCCGGATCGCGCAGCGGCCAAGCGGGCCTTCGACGCCATGATGCAGATGGGCAAGATCGACATCGCGACGATCGAGGCTGCGCGCAGGGGCTGACAGCCCCCAAGGGTGCCCCAACCAGGAGCACTCAGTTCAAGGCGTCGAGCAGCGGGGGCGCCTGGTAGTCGAGCAGCGCGTTCTTCAGATCCTGCGTGGTCGGTGCCTTGCCGATCCACACGCGCAGCACCGCGTTGAAGAACGCGGTCATCTGGATGGGCAGGCCCGAGGGCTGGCCATTCACGAAGAAGACGGTGCCCCGCTGAGGCACGTACTCGATGGCGATGGTGTCGCCGGGCACCATGCGCTTCATGTGCGAGAAGATGCGGCCCATCTCCACCGTGGCGGGGATCAGCTCGCGAAACTCCTCGCGTGAGCTGTTGGCCTCGATGCCGCGGGCGATCAGCTTGCCCAGCTCGTCCACGCGCATGGGCACCAGCATCACGAAGCGCAGCTGCTTGGGGCCGGGGGCCTTGAGCAAGGCGTCGGCGTTGGAATTCTTGGTGGTGACGTACAGCCCCACCGTGTAGACCTTCTGCAAGGCCTTGTAGCTCAGGCCCGAGCCGTTGAGCTGCAGGGTCTGGCCCTCGACCTTGATGGTGGGCTCGTAGCGTACGCCGGCGATCTCGGTGTTGACGGCCCAGGCGGGGGAGGTGGAGGCACAGAGGACGGCCAGGGCCAGCGCCATGCCCGTGCCGAGTCGGGTGGTATGGCGGGCCCAGCGGGCGGCCGCGGCGCTCAGCGCGCGTCGTCCCTGGCGTGCGGTCGAACAGTTCATGCGATGGCTCGTGTCGGCAATGCGCTGATGTTACTCCCGGGTGTCGGGGGGAGGGGTTCAGGGTCTGCCCCGGGGCATGGCCTGCCTGCTACACTGATCCGCATGTTCATGCCGCGCCGTTGGATCAAAGAAGCGAGCGAAGGTCCCCATGACCGGGGAGCCTGGCCCTGGCGTGGCGGCGCTCTGGTCACCCCCACCGCCCGCACCCGGTAAGCCCTGCGCGCCTCGCGCCGCCGGTACGGGCCGCGACGACACCTCCGCGCACCGCGTATACGAGCTGAACACCCATGATCTCCCAAGACGATTTCGACGCCCTGGCCGCGAAGGGCCACAACCGCATCCCGCTGGTGGCCCAGGCCCTGGCCGACCTCGACACCCCGCTGTCGCTCTACCTCAAGCTCACCCACGGCCAGCGGGACCACAGCTTCCTGCTCGAATCCGTGGTGGGCGGCGAGCGCTTCGGGCGCTACTCCTTCGTGGGGCTGCCCGCCCGCACGCTGCTGCGCGCCACCGGCCCGCACGTCGAGGTCCTGACGGATGGCCAGGTGGTCGAGACATTTGATGGCAACCCGCTGGATTTCATCGCCCAGTACCAGGGGCGCTTTAACGTGGCGGTGCCCGAGGGCCTGCCGCGCTTCATCGGCGGCCTGGCGGGCTATTTCGGCTACGAGACGGTGCGCTTCATCGAGCCGCGCCTGGCCGGTGTCACCAAGCCCCAGGGCATCGGCACGCCCGACATCCTGCTGCTGCAGTGTGAAGAGCTTGCCGTCATCGACAACCTGGCCGACCGGCTCTACCTGATCGTCTACGCCGACCCGTCCGTGCCCGGCGCCTACGGCCAGGCCCGTGCGCGCCTGACCGAGTTGCAGGCCCGTCTGAACGAGACGGTGGCCGTGCCGCCCATCGGCGCCGGCCCCGCCTACCCGGTCGAGCGGCACTTCGCCAAGGCCGATTTCGAGGCGGCGGTGCTCCAGTGCAAGGAGTACATCGCGGCCGGCGACTGCATGCAGGTCGTGATCGGCCAGCGCCTGCAGAAGCGCTACACCGCGTCGCCCCTGAGCCTGTACCGCGCGCTGCGTTCGCTCAATCCCAGCCCCTACATGTACTACTACGACATGGGGGACCACCACATCGTTGGCTCATCGCCCGAGATCCTGGTGCGCCAGGAGCATGTCGAGGGTGGCCAGAACGTCACGATCCGCCCGATCGCCGGCACGCGCCCGCGCGGCGCCACGCCCGAGGCCGACCGTGCCAACGAGGCCGAACTGCTGGCCGATCCCAAGGAGCGCGCCGAGCACGTCATGCTGATCGACCTGGCCCGCAACGACATCGGCCGCATCGCCCAGACCGGCTCTGTGAAGGTGACGGAGGCGTTCGGCATCGAGCGTTATTCGCACGTCATGCACATCGTCAGCAACGTCGAGGGGCGCCTGAAGGAGGGCCTGTCGGGCCTGGATGTGCTGCGCGCCAGCTTCCCGGCCGGCACGCTCAGCGGCGCGCCCAAGATCCGGGCGATGGAGATCATCGACGAGCTCGAACCCGTGCAGCGCGGTGTCTACGGTGGTGCCGTGGGCTACCTCAGCTTCGCGGGCGACATGGACGTGGCCATTGCCATCCGCACCGGCGTCATCAAAGACCAGACCCTGTACGTGCAGGCCGGTGCCGGCGTGGTGGCCGATTCGGTGCCCGAGCTGGAATGGAAGGAAACAGAGGCCAAGGCCCGCGCCGTGATCCGCGCGGCCGAGCTGGTGGAGCAGGGCCTGTAAGCCTGCATGGATGCGCCCTGGCGGACATCTTGCATGTGTCCGTCTTGCCATATCAGGGTAAGCCATGGGTTCGGGTCATCCCTGAATGACCGATAAAGTCAGGATCACCCCTTCCGACCCATTTCCAGCAGTGCAGCGGCCTCAATCGTGATCTACACCCTCGCGGTCTACACGGCGGTGACTTTCGTCACAGGTGTGGCCCTCCTGCTGGTCTGGCGCAATGACCGTTCCCAGGCCTTCACGCGCCTGCTGGGCCTGTCGCACGTGGCGCTGGCCGCCAACCCGCTGGCCTACCTGGCCTGGAAGAGCCCCCACCCGCTGCTGCACATGGTGGGGCAGTTGGTGATGATCGGCCTGGGCACCGCCTACATCGTGATGCTGATCATGGGGGGCGCGCACCTGTCGCACCGCCGGATCTCGCAGCGCACCTGCTGGGGCCTGGTGGCGGGCTTCGGTCTGTTCTATACCATGGTCGCCCTGACGATCAGTTCTGCCCATGGGCAGATGGCGCTGGCCACCTGCAACACCCTGGTCGGGCTGATGCTGATCTGGTGGCTGCGCCGGCTGGGCCGTGCCGAACTGCTCAGCGGTGTGTTCATCACCCTGTGCGGCCTGGACCAGTTCACCTTCGTGGTGCTGGGTGATGCCGGGGTCGAGCCTCAGACGGCCGTGGCCACGGTGCTGCGCGTGATGCTCTGCCTGAGCCTGATCTACGCGGCCTTCGAGCGCTCGACCAAGCAGATCCGCAGCCTGCACCAACGCTTCGAGGAACTGGTGAGCCGCTCCCACCAGGGCGTGACCGTGATGCGCAACGGCAAGGTGGTCTATGCCAACCCGGCCTTCCTGCGCATCTATGGCCTGAGCGATCCGGAACAGGCGCGCCAGGCCCTGCTCAAGCCCTGGCTGGACGCCACCGTGCCCGAGGCCGACCGCGCCGCCGTGGTCGAGCGCACGCGCCGCATCATGGCGGGGCAGGTGGCGCAGGAGAGCTGGGAGGGCGAGCGCGTGTCCATGGACGGCCGCCGCCTGCAGCTGCGCTTCTCCGCCTGGCAGGTGGACTGGGACGGCCAGACCGCCATGCAGATGGTGGTGACGGACGACACCGAGCGCCACGACGCGATGCGGGCCCTGCTGCGCCGCGCCACCCGTGATGAGCTCACCGGCCTGCCCAACCGCAGCGCCCTGCTGCAGCGCCTGCGCGAGCTGTTCTCCGATGGCGAGATCGCCGGCTTCGTGCTGGTGTCGCTCGATGTGGATCGCTTCAAGCTGTTCAACGATGCCCATGGCCACCGTGTGGGCGACCAGGTGCTGCAGGCCCTGGCCCAGTCGCTCAGCCAGCATCTGCATGAGCACGCCGAGGTGATGCGCCTGGGCGAGGACGAGTTTGCGCTGCTGGCCCTGGCCAGCGACGGCCCCGCCACGGCCGAGCGCCTGACCGGCACCGTGCGCGAGATGCTGGCCCAGCCGCTGCAGCTGCCCGAGCACCAGTTCTTCCTGGATGTGTCCATGGGCGTGGCCGTGCACCCCTCGCAGGCGCAAGGCCCCGAAGGCCTGTTGCAGGCCGCCAACGCGGCCATGCACGAGGCCAAGCGCCTGCCCGGCACCTCGGTGCAGTTCGCGCAGGAGCAGGCCCAGCGTGGCATGGGCGCGCTGCTCACGGCCGAACAGGCCCTGCGTGCCGGCCTGCGCAATGAAGAGTTCACGCTGCTCTACCAACCCAAGGTGGATGCGCGCGACCACCGCCTGGTGGGCTTCGAGGCCCTGGTGCGCTGGGACCGCCCCGGCCAGGGCCGCATCAGCCCGCTGGATTTCATCCCCGCTGCCGAACGCACGGGCCTGATCGTGCCGCTGGGCGCGCTGATCCTCACGCAGGCCTGCCGGCAACTGGCGCAATGGCAGGCCGAGGGCGGGCAGGCCGTGCCGGTGGCCGTGAACGTGTCGCCGCTGCAGTTGCTGGACGCCGGCTTCCCGGCCGCGGTGATGCGCACGCTGGCCGAGTTCGGCGTGCCGCCGTCGCTGCTGACGCTGGAGATCACGGAAAGCGCCGCCGTGACCCACATGGCCCAGGCGCGCGACCAGATCGGCCAGCTGCGCCAGCAGGGCGTCGAGGTGGCGCTGGACGACTTCGGCACGGGCTTCTCGTCATTGAACATGCTGCGTGGCCTGCCGCTGTCCACCGTCAAGATCGACCGCAGCCTGATCGACCCGATGCCCGCACCGGATGCTGCGGCCGTGGTCAAGTCCATCTGCGACCTGGCTGGCGTGCTGAACCTGGAGGTGGTGGCCGAAGGCGTCGAGACCACTGAGCATGCCACCGCGGCCCTGGCTGCCGGCTGCAATGTGCTGCAGGGCTACTTCTTTGCCAAGCCGCTGGAGGTGGCCGTGGCCACCGAGTGGCTGCAGAAACCGCGCTGAACTGGGTGCCCGATCAGCGGGTAGCCACGGGCATCAGGCGGGTGCGCAGCCTGTCCTGGGCGGGCAGTTCGATCCAGCGGTACACCAGCACTGACAGCCCGAACACGATCACCAGATAGCCCAGCAGCCACAGGGGGCTGTCCAGCGGCAGGCGTTCGGCCAGGTGCGGCCCCAGCGTGGCGGCCAGCAGCAATTGCAGCGGGAAGTGGATCAGGTAGCTGGCGTAGGTGGTGTTGCCCAGCAGGGTGATCCAGCCGGCGGTGCCTGCAGATCGCGGCTGCACCCAGGCCAGCAGCACCAGCACGGCAGCCGGGGTGGCCAGCGCCACATAGACCATGGGGCGCAGCATGTCGGCCAGCGCCATCGCAGAGCCTGCCATGAGCGCCAGCGTCGTCGCCCCCAGCACAGCCCGCTGCTGCGCGGCCGGCCGGCTGGCCAGTGCCTGGTGCACCAGCTGCGTCAACCCACCCAGGTAGAAGAAGAACAGGCACAGCACCACCGGGTGCATCGTCAGCTTCAGTGCATAGATGATGCCGGACACGCCGATCACCGCCACAGCGTGCCACCAGCGCGTCAGGCCCAGGCGACACAGCCCGAAGAAGATCGCATAGACCAGGATCTCGATCGAGATGCTCCAGATCGGCCCGTTGAAGGACCATTCGAAGCCCGAGGCCCAGTCGCTCACCATGAACAGCTGCAGCACGAAGTGCAGCGCGTCGTTGTTGCCGTAGACGAAATCGGCGCCCGCACCAACTCGCTGCCGGTAGAGCACCAGCAGCCCGGCCACCGCCAGCAGGGTGATCAGGTGCAGCGGGTACAGGCGCGAAAAGCGCAGCACCGCGAAGCGCCAGCCGCCCACCCGCCCTTGCGACACCGGCTGCGCGTACTTCCAGAAGAAGATGAAGCCCGACAGGCACCAGAAGGCCTGCACCCCCAGGAAGCCGTGGTGGTAGAGCGGCTGCAGCCACTGGAACCAGGGCTGGGCCTCGCGGCTGAAGCCCACGGGCTGGCCACCCACGTAATAGAAGTGCTGGTAGTGCCACACCAGCACCGACAGCGCGCAGGCAAAGCGCATCAGCTCCAGGCCGAGCAAGGTCTTGGGCGCGGCGGCCGTGGTGCTGGAGGTCGGAGGGCTCATCGTTGCCGTGGATCATGTCACGGCGGGCGTGTTTTCAGGCTGTGGGACGCCCCCCGATAACGGGGGCCCCACGGGGCCGGGCCCGCCCATGTAGAATGAGCCTCATGCAGCACCCCTCGGGCTTCAACACTCGCCTGTTCTTCGGCTGGTGGCGGTAACGCCAGCCAGACACTGCACGCCCCTGCGCGCCACATCCCCGATGGCGCGACACACACAGAGGGCTCACCACCGAGGGGGGAATCATCGAGGGCCGTGCCACGCACCTGACCCTGAACAGAATCCACGCACAGGATCGTTCCCATGCTGCTCATGATCGACCAGCCCCAAGGTCGTTTTCTGGCGTCCCATGCTGGCCCAAAATCCAGCGTTCTCCTGGGGAGCTTGGCTCTTGACGTCTCACCAAAGCCCCTCTCATCCCGGAAAAAAGCGGGTATCAAAGCGGGTATCGGTTTTAGGCCGTTGCCATGGTCAAAGCACCCGTCTGACGGTGCCTTGTAAGCAGCATTGCACCCACTGACCTTGACGCGCCAGGCATGGCTGCAAAGATGAATTCAGGTCGGCTCGCCCGTGCGCGCCGGGGAATTCAGCGGAGCAGCCATGCCACTCACCGACATCAAGATCCGTCAGGCCAAGGCCAGCGAAAGGCCGCTGAAGCTCTCTGATGGCAATGGCCTGTACCTGGAGGTCAAGCCCAACGGCTCGAAGCTCTGGCGCTACCGGTATCGCATCGATGGCAAAGAGAACCTGTTTGCGCTTGGCGACTACCCGACCATCACCTTGTCCGAGGCGCGCAAGGTCCGCGACGACGCACGCGAACTGATCAAAAAGGGGCAGCACCCCGCGCATGATCGACAGAACGGGCGCCGCCAGACCATCGCGAGCAACCGCGACACCTTCAAGGCCATCGCGCAGGAATGGATCGAGAAGAAGCGTGGTGGGTGGACGCCCTACTACCTGCTGCAAATCGAGCGCGGCATGAAGACGGACATCTACCCGCGCATTGGGCGACTGCCCATCCGCGCAGTGACATCGGCAGACGTCCTGGCCATCCTGGACCGCGCGTCGAAGCGCGGCGCGGAAACCGTGGCGCTCAATTTGCGCCAGTGGTGTTCGGCTGTGTTTCGCTATGCCGTCGCAACGCTGCGCGCGGACCTTGACCCTGCGGCGCCTTTGCGTGGTGCCGTCATTCGGCCACCCGTTGAGCACAGCAAGCCGCTGTCACGAGAAGACATCGCAGACCTGCAAAATCGACTCGCTGTGTACGGCGGGCACCGCACCACCATCATTGCCGTGCGACTCTTGCTGCTGACCTTTGTCCGCACCACTGAAGTAAGGCATGCCGAATGGGCTGACTTCCATCTGGAGGAAGCCGAGTGGCGCATTCCTGCCGAGAGGATGAAGATGCGCCGCATGCACATCGTGCCTCTGGCACGGCAGACCGTTGAGGCATTGCGTGAATTGAAGGCCGTCACTGGTGATGGACGTTGCCTGTTCCCGAATACCCGACGCCCGCATGACGTGATGAGCGGCACCACGATCAACCGTGCCCTTTCCATCATGGGCTTTGCTGTTGGCGAAGTCTCGGGCCACGACTTCCGGGCCACTGCCTCGACGCGCTTGCACGAGATGGGCTATCGATCCGAAATCATCGAGCTGCAATTGGCGCACACCGAACGCAACCGCGTGAAGGCCGCCTACAACCATGCCGACTATTTGCCGGAACGGCGGCAGATGATGCAAGCCTGGGCTGATTGGTTGGATGGCGTGGCCGCGACGGTTCAAGGATCCCCGGCTGATCGGTCGACGTGACGAGGTGCCATGCTGTCGTGTGAATGGCAGCAGTTGAAGTCGATCAATTGCGTGGGAACCTGAACTCCTGTCAACAAGAGGAGAAGGAGCCATGCGGCGATTCACCATCTTCACGGACTCGAATGTCGAGGCGCCACGCCTCATTCTTCTTGCACTTGTCGTGCACCAGTGCAACAGCGCATCTGTTCAGATGAATGTGCTGAGGGCCGATCATCCATCGAAGGGAAGCTGACATGGACAATTCCTCAAGTACCGTGCCGGAGTCCCTGCATTGCGATCAACTCATGCAAAAGCTCAAAGGCCTTTTCCTGCGGCAGCAGGAACTCATGGCTAACTTGAAGCTCGCAGCCTATGTCGCCGACGCCATGCGAGTGCTGCAAGTGTTGGAGCAGCAGGCCGACATGTCCGAAGCCTTTAGCGACACATTGAAATCCGTATGCGCTGATTGGCGCAATCCTGGTTCGATCGAACAGCCAGCGGATTTGATCGCCGTAGCGTTGGGCTATGTCGTCGCTGCCTTGCAGCAGATTCTGACCGAGATGGATCAAGCGATAGGCGCAGTGCCATCGAGATAAACCTGTCGATCATCGACCATGCGTGATGTGTTGTCGGATGCAGTGACCGGAAGTTCGGGGACGGCTTGGCGATCTGCGACGTGCCTACCACCGAGGTAGGCATTGACGATCTGAGGTCTCCCATGGCCCAGCCTCTCCGCAATGTCTCGCCTTGCGGCCACGTCCACAGCGCGGTCCAATATCTCGCCGCCATTGACCGGTGCGGGCGATCCCGTCGCTTGCTGGTATTCATCCGCCGCGTACTGGTGCCGCAGGCCATGCGGCACTACGCCCAAGGCCTTCTTGGTCACGCCGAAGCGCTCCATCACATACCGCAAATGCCTGATGGCCTGAACCAACGTCAGTTGTGGATCACTGATGCTGTCGTTTTCCCCAATGACCAAGTCCTGCGCCAGCTTGATGGCCTGCAGGCGTGCGTCGGTATCGATTGGCACGTAGCGTTTGCGCCCGCCCTTCGTCCCCCTATGCGTAAAGAGGTACAGCGCGGTGTTGCCACCTACTTGGCCTGCCTGCACGGCAGTCAGTACGTCCGCATGCGGGCGCAGCATGCAGGCTTCCTTGAACCGCAATCCAAATGCCTGCATCAGCCGCAGTGAGGCCGCTGCATGCAGGTCATGGCGTTCGACCTGCGCCAGCACCTGATCGACATCCACGCCGCGCTGTCGCCAGCCCTTTGGCATGGTCGCAATGTAGCTGCGCGTGATCAGCGCCGGGTCGTCGAAATAGGCGCTCAGTGGTTTGACCAGCTTGGGCTTGCCGATCCATCCCGCAAAGGTCGTGAGGAAGCTGTGATTCTTCTGCAGCGTTGCCGCGCCCAGCTCGCCACGCTCAGCCCGCTGGCGCCAATCGGCCATCAACAGATCAACATGCCGCCCGCTGAACGAGCGCGGATCAAGCTTGAAGCATTTGACTGGGTTGTCTCGAAGGAACGAAAAGATGCGGAAGCAAAACTGCCTGCGCTCCTCCATCGTGGCGTGCGACACGCCTTTGCTTTTCGTGGAGTGGCGCCAGTTGTGGCGCTCCAGGATCAGCGCCAGAACGTATTTCCAGCGCTGTGGCTGAAGGGGTAGCCTGTCCAGTTCAACAGGCTGGGTTTGAGTCTTGGTCATGATCAATCCATTTCGTCCAGTCAAGGGTTGTAGGGGTTGAGAGAGGCGCGTGCATCCCATCGCGCGCAAGGTCAGCATTCGGTTGCGAACAAAGCCGCAGCCAGGCCAGTCGTAAAAGTGAACGCCGTGCACACGGTGTCAGGCACACGTGGCTGCTCGCTCGGGGCGAACCGCAGATCGACCGGTCTGGCCGGAAGGCTGCGCAGCAAAGTTGCACGGGCGTCACCCGTACGGGATGCCAATCAAGGCACCCAAATCGAACGCCGCCGCCAGACCATCTGATGACACCGAAGCCAACGCGGTGCAGGGTCTGTTCACGCCAATCCGCAAGCTGTCGGTCGGGCCGACATGACAGGGGATGCTCGAAGCAAAGCGTGAGGCGGGGCGAAGGGGATCACGGGCGTCGCGAGAGCGCGCGCCGTTTGCCAAGGCCTCCAAGGGCGCAAGGCAAGCATCGTCGGTTCAAGACCGACATGGATCCACATTGACACGCAGGCATGCGTGCCGCAAACAAGCTGACCACCATCTTGCGATGGCCAGCGGGGACACTTCCGACTCAAGGTCCAGCGTGACATGGCGTCACGACTCCAGGGCTTCCTTTGGCGACCGATGCGCCCGGTGTGGAAGCTACCGGCTTGACGCCATCAAAGCATGCGCTAGGCGGCACCTCAATGCAAGCGCAAAAAGTGCCGTTATCCCGCCATTACCCCTGATCGCCAATGACCTGGTCTGCGTGCCCTTGGGGTTGACAAGTCTTCGCGATACCTCTCTCTCCGAAACCGGTCTGGCCAAGCGAAATGCGCCCGATTGCAGGCTGACCGCAATCAGACTATCCATGCGCTTGACCCCGCCGTGGATGAGCGTGGTCCGTGCGCATTGGGAGCAGAGCCGGACTGGGTCCGATGCCATTGATCAGGCTGATGCCGAAATCCACCCCATTCAGCGCCCATTGCCGGTGGCTGGCTGACCCGCCTTTGCGCACCCTCATGAGCATCTGTTCTTCTTTGGGGATTTTCATGAGCATCGTGCGCGCTATTGATGTTGGATACGGCATCACCAAGTACATCCGCCGAGTTGACGGCGACTGCATCGAATGCGGCAGCTTTCTATCGATGGCTGAGTTCTGTTCGAGCGACACCACCATGCAAGGGTTGGGTGGTCGGCGTGACACCGTCGCGGTGCCAATGGGCCCTCACTTCTACGAGGTTGGGCCAGACATTGAATTGGCCCTTGAGCCGTGGCGGTCAACGTTGAAGGGCGAGGATTTCATCACCACGCCTGAGTACCTGGCCTTGATGCGCGGCGCGCTGTACTACATGAACGTCGAGGTCATCGACCTGCTCGTGGTGGGCCTGCCGGTGGCCTATTTCGCGGACAAGAAAGACAGCCTCGTCAAGCTGGCCGAAGGCGAGCACTCGGTTGGGCGGGGCCGCAAGGTTCTGGTCAAAAGGGCGCTTGCCGTGGCGCAGCCGCAAGGGGCACTGGTCACCTACGCAGCACAGCAAGGCGTGCTCGATCAAATTCAGCACCAGGACAGCCTGATCATTGACGTGGGTACCCGCACCTTTGACTGGGTGTCCACACGCGGCATGAGGCTGTTGATCCGCAAGAGCCATTCGGTTGATCGGGGCGTCAACAACATGCTGCGCATCATCGCGCGCGAGATATCGCGTGACATCGGTGCGATCTACCTGCATCTGGATGCCATCGACTTGGCGCTCCGCAAGGAACGTCCACTGACCTTGTATGGCAAGCCCTATTCCATCGAGAAGTTCAAGCCTTTGGCCATGACCGTGGCTCACCAAGCCGTGGGCGCGATGCTCAGTCAAATCGGCGATACACAACGGTTTGACAACGTCGTGCTGACAGGCGGGGGCGCCCAGATATTCAAGAAGTACATCAAGGAAGCGCTCCCCCGGCACAGCTTGCTGGAGTTGGCCGAGCCCGTTTATGCGAATGTGCGCGGCTTCCAGCTTGCGGGACAGGGGCGGGTTGAGGCCGAGGCAGGACTTGATGCAGTGGCCCAGGTGGAGCAGCGGCGGTGACGCGCCGTGCCGATGAATCCGAGCTGGTGATCTACGTGGCGATTGACCAGGACAGTGCGCCGCTGCTGCACGCCGACCTGGTTCGCTTTCGCAAGGGCCCCAAGCGGGTCCAGCGGCTGCGTATGCTGGCGCTGCAAGGCTTGATCTTTGAAACTGGCGCACAGCCCAAGCCGCCGCGCCCGCAAGGTGGCACCTCCGCCGCTGGAGGTGTCTTCAGCGAGCCAACCGACGACTGATGTGTGTCCGGCATCGCTGCTGTTCTTGGGCAATAGAGTCTGCGACAAGCTAGCCCGGTGCACCCCTCGGGCGTTTCGCAGCGAACGGGTGCGACGGTGGCCGTGGGTAAGCACACCGAAGACCGAGCCAGGGCAATAAAGTGCGCGACATCAAGGGCCGGCGCGTGACCGCTTCAGACTGCTCGGAGTCATTGGCGGTCCGAGGCCTGAACGGCAGCAACCACAAAAAACGGCCTTTGGCTGCCAGCGGCCTCGACAAGCGGGCGTAGCAGAGCGTCGGCGTGGAATACTCAGATAGCCGTGGCTAGAAATGAACTGTCGGACCCTCATGTGATCCATGCCTTGGTTGCGGAACCAAACTGCTCGATCTTATGTGGTCCAGCAGCCATGGCACGAACATAACTTTCAACCTCAACGAACAACAATGGCAGAACTAGACGCAGAGAAGCTAAAGGAGAACGCGCTAACATCGATTCGCCTTGGCATTGAGGATTTCCAGCGCACCAAGCAGACGAAGGAACAGGGAGGCGATCCGGCCCGTGCCCTTTCAGCCGTTCGGAACCTGTTCGCAGGCATCCTGCTTCTGTTCAAGTACAAGATCGCGGTTTCGGTCGATGATCCTGACGATGCGCCTGCCTTGATCTTCAACCCTCCAGAAGTCATGCCGCAAGCTGACGGCAATGGTGGCGTCGAGTGGAAGCCCGTTGGGAAGTTCAGAAAGACCACCATCGATGTCGCGACCATCAAGAAGCGCTTCGAGGGGTTCAATATTGAAGTCGACTGGCAGGCCATCGAAAAGATGCAGGAGTGCCGCAATCACCTGGAGCACTTGCACCCTGCCAATACGCTGGGCGAGGTGGCGGGCTTCGTTGCCGACCTGTTCCCTGTTCTGGGCGAGTTCATTCAGACGCAACTGAACGAGCAGCCCGCCGAGTTGCTAGCCACTGCATGGCCCGTCATGCTCGCGCATCACGAATTCTTCACCAACACCATGGCGTCATGTGCGGCTGCGTGGGACGACGCTGGTGTCCCTGAGTTGATGCGGCCGTGGCTAGGTCAGTGCCAGTGTGAGGAATGCGGCTCTTCCCTGCTCCGTCCCAGCCAAGACGACATCGAGGACGGGGCCAGCGTTGAGCGCCAGGATAAGTCGTTCAAATACGGCTGTGTAGCCTGCGGCCACTCGGACGTGATTGCTCCGCTGATGATCAAGGCACTCAACGACGCCTACGACTATGACCCACGCGATGGAGGCGAGCCCGGTGTCGAGGACTGCAATGGTTGTGATCGCTCAACCTTTCTCATCCAGGAGCAGCATTGCCTATGGTGCGGAGCTGAACTCGACTACAAGGAATGCTCAGTCTGTGAAGAAGCGCTAGGGCAAGGTGACCAGGACAACGGTGGCGTTTGCGGCTACCACGCACATGTCTTCGAAAAAATGATGCGAGACGACTAGGTTCGCTCAAGAAGTCGAACTGACAGACCTGTCACTGAACTGCTCTGGTTTATCGAGACAGCAATTCTGGAAGACGGCGAGATGCAGGTCTTGGCGGGGTCGCGGTTCGAATTCCACCGAGGCCGATGACCGCTTGGGTATCAAGCAGTGAAATTGCGCTCGCCGGCGGCCACCGGCAGCAACCGCTGCAGGGCTGCCGCCTGCCGTGCAAGGACAGTTAAAGGCTGGTCAGAGTCATTCGCGGACCATCGCCTGAACGACTGCACCTACGAACACCGGTCCTTGCAAGGCACTGGCCGTAACCGACGACCGCGTCCCAGAACTTGTCACTGCGGGCGCGCGGCGCCCTTCTTCGAGCAGCCACAGACACAGCGCGACCCCGGTTGAACGCTGACAGCATCCCGTATCTGCTTTTAGTTCTCGCGCCCTCGCCGTCGCAGTGGGATGTTCAGCCTCTTTAGGAAGTCGGACCAGAAGTCATCAGAAGAATGCACGGATTCATGGCGCCGCACTAATTTGGTGCCGATGAATGGCACCACGCTTGCTATTTCTGTGCAGATGGCATCTGGAGTTTGCAGTGGTAATCAGTGACATAGACGTTCGCTTGTTGAGAGTCTTTCGAGCGGTGGTGGAAGCAGGCGGCTTTGCCAATGCCCAGTCCATCCTCAATGTTGGTTCCTCCACTATCAGTGCTCAAATGTCCCAGTTGGAAACCCGGCTTGGCTACGTCGTCTGTCATCGTGGCAGGGGCGGTTTCAAGCTCACTGACAAGGGCGAATCTCTATACCGCCTAGTGATTGAGTTTTTTCAATCCGTGCACAACTTCGAGATGCAGGCTGGGGAGTTGCGAGGGGGCATGACTGGCCAACTTCGCATTGGCTTCATTGACAATATCGTCAGCGACCCCAACTCCCCGTTTCGAACAGCGGTAGAGCGGTTCCGACGGCAGCCTCACAACCAGGCTCGGCTACTGCTCGAGGTGCTGTCGCCTCAGGAGCTCGAACGCGGCTTACAAGAGCATCGCATTGACGTGGCTGTTGGCATCTTCTACAGCCGACTGCCACGCCTTAACTACGAGGCTCTGTACCTCCAGCGTGATGTGCTGGTCTGCCACCGTGACCACTCGCTGGCTAGGATCTCAGACGAAGGAGACCTTGCCGCAGCACTCCCGTTGAGTCACAAAGTGCTGCGCTCATTCCTGGGAACGCACGAGTTTCCATTTGCCAGTCCTGGTGGAGAGACCATGATTTCCAGCATCAGTCATATTGAGGCAGCGGCCCTGATGATCCTCACTGGAGACTGCATCGGGTTCCTGCCCAGGCACTATGCAAAGACATGGATAGATAGTGGTGAACTTGTCGAGTTGCTGCCCCATCAGCTATTCCGCGACACGCAATTTTCGATAGCAATACGCGAAGACCAGATGCGTCCTCCGCCAGCACTTCATGCATTTCTGGGATGCTTGCGCGCCGCGAAGGTGCAGGATGTCAGCACCGAGTCGGTGCACTTCCAGAGAAGTTCGATGGGCATGTGAGTTACTTCGATTGGCCGATATTTATCTGGTCAGTCTCAGTAGATAGAGTTACCTCCATGACGTGTCTCGATGCAATCGTGTCGAGCGTCTCGTAGAAGGACTCCCCATGAAACGATTCGTGTTGGCGCTGGCATGCTCAGCCGCATTGAGCACTGGTGGCAACGTTTTCGCCGCCGACAAGACCCTCACCAAAATCAAGGCCGGTCACCTGGTTGCCATCGACATGGCCCCATTGTTCATCGCCAAAGAAAGTGGATGCTTCACCCAACAGGGGCTTGATGTCGAGACTGTGTTCTTCGCGAACCCCGGTGACAACAACGCTGCACTTGCTGGCGGCGCCATCGACTTCAGCACGAACCCCTTCACGCTGCCATTCTTCGCCGCCAACAGTGGCGTGCCCATTCGCGTGATTGCAGCGGCAGGCGGCTGGGGCGTTATGGAGGTGGTCTCGCAAGGCAAGTTTGGCTTCAAGTCGATGGACGACCTCAAGGGCTACATCAAAGCGGGCAAGCCCAAACTCAAAATCGCGACTCTGCAAGGTGACACCTTGGAGTTGATTCTCAAGCGCGATTTCAGCCGCCTGTCCATCTCCGAGAAGGACGTTGAGTTGGTGTACTTCAACGACCTCCTTGCCATGGTCGAATCTTTCCGCGCCGGCCAGGTTGACCTGTTGAGCCACATCAAGCCCTACACGACCGACATGGTCGTCAGCAGAGGGGCTGCTGTTCTGACAACGTCAGCCAAGACCTATTCGACCACCACGCCTAACACGGTGGTCAGCGTCCTTGACAAGACTCTGAAGGAACGCCCCCAGGTCATCTCAGCCTATTTAAAAGGCCTGATTTGCGCTGCAGCCATCATCAACAAGCAACCGGAGAAGGCTGTGGAGTACCTGACCAAGGGCAATTACTTCCGCGTCCCACCCAAAGTGCTCTTGGCCTCGTTCAAGGCTGCGCCGGCCCCGGTCAGCTTCGTCCCTGACGTCAACACCATTCAAACCGTTGTTGATGAGCTGACGCAGATGGGGTATGTCAAAGGCACTACCGGCACGAAAGACATTTTCCGCTTAGACACCATCAAAGCACTGGAGAAGCAATGAGCAGCCGAGACACCGGCGCTAGCAGCGTCCTCGCATTCGATGACCTTCCCCCGCTGGCCCGTGCTGCGGTACCAGATCACTCAACGGTCTACTCATCCGACTTGACGCTTTGGCGAGAGCGCATGCCAGGGGGCTTTCACTGGTCAGGGCTTGTGCGCCGTGGGAACAGCCTTCGCATCAAGACCCTGGGTCCACGTGCCAATGTTGCGGCGCTCTTCTACAACTTCGAAGACCGTGGTGAGCGCTACAACATGCCTGACACGTTGAAATCGCAAAGCACCGCCTGCCTGCGCAAGGGGCTGGTCTGCTACTCGGACATGGGGAGAGTGCTTTGCTCCGTCGCCGACTCCAGCATTGACTGGCACGACACCATCGGTGGAATGACTGACGCATCAATCGCGGCAGAAAGGTATGGCGTCAAAACCTACCAGGAGCATCGTAATGCGATGCACCGCAACGCACGCGACGGCTTCCTGACGCAACTTGGGAAATGGGGCCTTGGCAAGCGAGACCTCGTGCCAAACGCGAACTTCTTCAGCAAGGTGGAAGTAGACGACGGCGGCAACATGCTGTTTGCCCCAGACCACTGTGTAGAGGGTGACTTTGTTGACCTGCGTTTTGAGATGAACACCATCGTCGTGCTTTCCACCTGCCAGCACCGGCTGGACCCGAACCCAATCTACGAGCCTACGGCCGTCGAACTGGTTTGTTGGCGCTCCGGCACGGCTGGCAAAGACGATGCTTGCCGCTTATCCATGCCGGAAAACGGGCGTGGCTTCATCAACACCGAACGCTACTACCTATAAGGCAAAGGTCTGTCATGAACATACGCATTGTTGAAAGCAAGCTTGACCCGGCGCACGCCGTCTTCCAAGTTGACCATCCGGCGGGAACGTCGTGGATGCATGAAATCAAGAAGGGCCAGATTTACCGCATTGTCGACCTCGAGGGGAACCAAGCCGTCGACACGCTTTTCTACAATGCCCGAGATACTTCTGAGCGATACAGCTTGGTCCACACGATTCTGGCGCAGCAGAACCTCTATCTCGGCGTCGGCACACAAATCATGTCCAGTGAGAACCGGCCGATGCTCACCATCGTGGCCGACACGTGTGGAAGACATGACACGGTGGGTGGTGGTGCCTGCTCGTCTGAAAGCAACACAGTGAGGTATGCGCTTGAGAAGCGCTTCATGCACAGCTGTCGAGATAACTACATGCTGGGTATTGCGGAGCATCCATCGGGGCTTGACAAGCGTGATGTCGTGTCGAACATCAATTTCTTCATGAACGTCCCGATGACGCCGGAAGGACGCTTGACGTTTGAGGATGGCATCTCAGGTCCTGGCAAGTATGTCGAGATGCGGGCGGAGATGGACATTCTGATTCTCATTTCCAATTGCCCGCAGTTGAATAACCCCGCCAACGGCTACAACCCAACCCCGGTCCGCTATCTGGTGTGGGATGAACCAGCACAGAGCGCAGAGGTAGCGTGATGGGCAAGCGCTCTTTCAAGTCAGCCGCGCCGCCACTCGTTGGTGCTTTGTCAGTCGGGGCATTGCTCGGTGCTTGGGAGCTGGCCGGTCTCAAAGGAGGGGCGCTTGCCAGCGTGTTGCCGCCACCGTCGCAGTTCCTTCACAGCATCGCTGCGAGTGACTTCCGAATTGGTCTAGGTTCACAGGCTGCCACCGTAACTCAATCGCTGATGGCAACGTTCCTACGGGTCTTCGTCGGCATGGGCATCGCGTTTGTCGCGGCCATCCTGACGGGCGCGTTGCTGAGCTTGTCGCGCATCGCGACCTGGGCACTGTCGCCCATCCTGCAACTGCTCGCCCCCATTGCCCCCATTGCGTGGATTCCGACAGCCATCGTGGTCTTCGGCATCAATGACGTGACCGCGATATTCATCGTCTTCATGGGGGTCTATTTCATCTTGACCCTGGCCACTCTGGCCGAGATTCGACGAATCCCGCCTGAATTCAGCATCGTGGCGGGGAATCTAGGAGCATCGCCCGCTCAACGCTGGCTATGGGTGACGCTTCCGGCAATCCTGCCAGGCGTGTTTGTACTGCTTCGCACCAACTTCATCGCTGCCTGGATGGCCGTGCTGGTTGCCGAGATGGTGGGCCTACGAGACGGGCTTGGCGCCATCATCATGATGGGCCGCAATCTCTTTAACAACGAGTTGGTGATGTTTGGCATGGTGGTCATCGGACTGACCGGCTTCATTGTTGACCGCCTGCTGCAGTTCATTGGGCAGCGCATCCTGTGGTGGAGAGTATGAGCATGCTTAAGAAAACTGAACCCACAGATGCATTCCGTGTCGAGCAACTAACGGTGGACTTCGGCGGCAATGATGGTGGACCACTCCAGGATTTTTCGCTCGCGATTCGCCAAGGTGAAATCACCTGTCTTCTGGGTCGCTCGGGTTGCGGCAAGACGACTTTGCTGAAATCCTTGGGGGGCTTCGTGGTGGGGCGCGACACAGGTGGCGTGCTGTTCGAGGGCCGTTACATCAATGGCCCGACGCCTGACATCGTGATGATCTTTCAGGAGAACAACCTGTTCCCTTGGCTGACCGTGCGCGGAAATGTTGAGTTTGGTCTCAAGTTCAAACCAAAGACCAAGGCTCGCGAGGAGGCGGTCAACGAGATGCTGAAGACCGTGGGTTTGGACGAGGCGGCCGGTCGGTACCCAAACGAGCTTTCGGGCGGAATGCGTCAGCGCACGGCCATCGCCAGGGCACTCGTGTCGGACCCTCATGTCCTGTTGCTCGACGAACCTTTTAGCGCACTTGACATCAGCTTGAGGCGACGCATGCATGCTTTGATGCTGGAACTCTGGGAAAAGACCGGTATGACGATGGTGATGGTCACTCACAACATCGAAGAGGCGCTGCAGGTCGGCCACCGGGTCGTCGTGCTGGGTGACCGGCCAGCGCGTGTTTTGATTGACGCAGACACTCGTTCCGAAGCCTTGAAGGACCGCTATTCGCCAGAGTTTCTGGCGTTGCAGCAGCGGATTGAATCAGTCATCTACTGAAAGCAATCATGAACGGCATTCACGACATGGGTGGCCTGCACGGCTTTGGCTTGGTGGCTCGCGAGAAAGATGAGCCGGTGTTTCACTCTCGTTGGGAAAGCAGGGTCTTTTGCATGACCCAGGTTCTTGATACAAAACAAATCTGGAATCTGGACGAGCACCGCCACGAAATCGAACTCATGCCGACCGCCGACTACCTGACGGCTGGGTACTACGGCCGCTGGCTTTTCGCGATGGAGCGTTTGCTGGCCCGCAAGGACATTTTGGGTGTGCAAGAGGTCCAGCAGCGAGTCGACGAACTCAGTGAAGGGGCCGAGCGACTCACCCCACCGGCGGCTGGAGCCAGAGCCTGGCCCTTGTCGAACGACAGGAAGGTTCGATGGGGCGCGTGGCGCCATGAAGAGACCGTGACACCTCGCTTTTCCGTTGGGCAAATCGTCCGGGTTCGCAACCTCCATCCGGAGGGCCATACCCGGGTGACAGCTTATGCGCGCGGAAAGGTCGGCGTGGTCGACCGGGTCAACGCCGAAGCCTGGATATTCCCGGACACCAGAGCCCACTACCGGGGCGAGCACCCGCAGCCTGTTTACGGCGTGCGCATTCCGGCAACGGAGCTGTGGGGGCCACAAGCCGAAGCCAACACCAACGTCTTCATCGACTTGAGCGAAGACCACCTTGAACCAGCCTGAACTGACATGGACAATCACTCAAACACTGAAAAACCTTGGCAAGCGGTTAGGACCGAGGCGGTCGAAAGCCTGCTCGTCGAGCTCGGCGTGATTGACTCGGCGCGAGTCGATGAGTTTGTCCGCCACTATGAGGAGAAGGTCGGGCCAAAAGGTGGCGCTCGGGTTGTGGCCCGGGCCTGGATGGACCCTGACTTCAAGGCGCGCCTCATGGCGGATGGTCTGGCGGCCTGCGCCGAGTTGGGCCTGGGCGGGCCTGAGACCGAGAAGCTCCATGTGGTTGAGAACTCGGCGACAGTTCACAACGCGGTGGTCTGCACCTTGTGCTCATGCTATCCGTGGCCCATTCTCGGCGTCCCCCCGGCCTGGTACAAGTCCAGCGCGTACCGGTCACGCATGGTGCGAGAGCCACGTCGCTTGCTTGCGGAGATGGGGCTCGTGCTTGACCCTGCAGTCGAGGTTCGTGTCTGGGACAGCGTCTCGGAGATTCGCTACCTGGTGTTGCCCGAAAGACCTGCTGGCACTGAATCGTTTACGGAAGAACAACTAGCTTCGTTGGTGAGCCGTGACGCGATGATTGGCGTGGCCAAGGTGGCACTATGAATGCTGCTCTCGAAACGGCACCAGCAACCTTTCCCACGCCATGGGCTGCCCGGGCATTTGCGCTGGTCAATGCCGCAGCGCAATCTGGCCTGTTCGACCTGCGGGAATTTCAGCAGGCCCTGATTACCTCGATCCGCGCCAAAGAGGCTGAGGGAGGCTGTATTGGCGACGAGGCGGCCTACTACGACTGTTGGATTGAGTCGCTGACCAACCTTGTGCGAGACAGGGGCGTCTCACCCACAAAGCTTGCGGAGGCAGAAGCCGCCATCAGAGAGCGCTTTGCTTCTCGGCAACATCAGCATGACCACCACACCCACCATGACCACCACGGTCATGACCATCACAGGCATGACGAGCATCCTGGCGATACGCCTCGACCCATTTTTGTGGAGCAAGCACGATGAGACAGGTAAGCGCCCAGCCGTACATGTTTCCGGTAGAGAGGCACTTTGACCCGAAGACTGCTGTCCTCGTGGTGATTGACATGCAGAGGGATTTTTGTGACCCCCAAGGCTACATGGGACGCCGCGGCTCGGATGTCAGTGCGGCCCAAGCGCTGGTCCCTCGGATTGCCTCATTGCGAACTGCGGCGCGGGCTGCAGGCATGCGTGTCATCTACACGCGGGAAGGTCACCACCCCGACCTTGGTGACCTACCAGCAAGCAAGCGTGCCAAGACGCGAAGAGCGGGAGCGGAGATTGGCTCGAAGGGCGCCTTGGGACGACTGCTCATTCGAGGAGAGGTGGGCTGGGACATCATTGCTGAGCTAGCACCAGGGCCGGGTGAGACGGTGATTGACAAAGTTGGCACGGGCGCCTTCTACGCAACCGAGCTTGAGCACCGTCTTCGCGTGCAGGGCATCGACCAGGTGATTCTGGTAGGTGTCACCACGGGCGTGTGCGTCTCGACAACGGCACGTGAGGCCTCAGACCGCGGCTTCCATGTGCTGGTCCTGGCCGACTGCTGTGCAGAACCGGAGCAGCGCATGCATGACATCGCATTGGAGCTTCTCCAAGTGGAGGGTGGCTACATCGCCGCCGTGGCCGACAGCCATGCATTGATGGATGTGCTCTCCAGTCATTTCGAAGCCAAAGGAGGGGAGTGATGAACAACCATGTTGAGTTCACGGAAGCTGGGGTACCTGGCGAAGCCAGCAGTGTCCGTTCTCGATGGGTAAGCGCTGCCATCTCAGTGCTTCTGGGGATGTTGATTGTGTATGGCGTCGGCTTTGCGCCCGGCACCCTGCATGGCAGTGCACACGACGCCCGACATTCAGTTGGCCTCATCTGTCATTGAGGCGGCCATGCTGACTCGAATTCTCCTCATTGGAATCCTCGGTGGCGCGATGGCCGGCTCAGCGGCATCGTTGGTGCAAGGCACAGTCCTTCAACCCATGATTGTGTTGGCAGAGGCCGCAGAAGCTGCACAGCCGGAGCGCGAGGCCGTCTCTGACCATGACCACGGGGAACATGAACACACGCACGGATCAGACGAAGAGCCGCCCGGCGACCCCATCGTGCGAAAGATATCGACCGCTGTAGCCGTGATCTGCACCGCCATGGGCTATGGACTGATGCTCAGTGGCGTACTTGCACTGTGCCGCAAACAGGGGTGGCGGGCTGGCTTGACCCTTGGCGCGATTGGATTCCTTTCTTTTCAATTGGCCCCTGGGCTAGGAATACCTCCACAACCGCCTGGGATGCCATCCTATGACGTGCACATGAGGCAGTTGTGGTGGCTTCTGACAGCATTCGGCACATTGGGGGCCTCCTTCTCGGCCATCCAAGGCGTCAGACGTCGCAAAGTGGCGCTCTTGACGACATCGCTTGCCCTGATAGCTCTGCCTCACATCCTGCGGTTTTGGCTTCCTGGCACGGGGCCCCTGCCCGAGCTGGCTTACCTGACCACACCGTTTGTGCTCGCCTCATTTGCCATGACGGCAGTGCTTTGGCTGTCGTTAGGCGCGGCGGTCGGATTTCTACAAGCCCGCATACCGCCATACGCATAGCGCAGCGGTTTTCATCAATTCAGTTCACACCGGTGAAACACCCGGTGCGAGTCAACTCGTCTTTAACCACAGAGAGTACACATGCACATCAGCATAGAGCCACACATTCGCGGGCTGATTCAAAAGACGGTGACCGGCGAGTTGCACCCCTTGACCATCGTCGACGAGGTGCTTCATCGGCTGGAGAGCCAGCGCGAGAATCCCATCTTCATATTCACGGTAACCCCGCAAGCCCTGCGCCAGCGAGCCAATGAGCTTGCCGCCCTGACGGAAGTAGAGCGAGCGCGCTTGCCGCTTTATGGTGTGCCGTTTGCCGTGAAAGACAATATTGACGTGGCAGGCATGCCCACGACTGCCGGTTGCCCCCAGTACGCCTACACCCCCGAGAAAAATGCTTTTGTGGTTGAGCGCCTACTCGCCGCCGGCGGCATGCTGGTCGGAAAATGCAATTTGGACCAGTTCGCAACGGGGTTGACAGGCATGCGTTCGGTTTATGGCAGTCCTATCAATCCCTACAGCCCTGACCACATTTCTGGTGGTTCAAGCTCCGGCTCGGCTGTGGCGGTGTCTTGCGGCATTGTCCAGTTTTCCCTTGGGACGGACACTGCGGGTTCGGGGCGCATTCCTGCAGGTTTCAACAACATCTTGGGCTTTCGCCCATCGGGAGGCCTTCTCAGTGCATCAGGTGTTGTTCCTTGCGCCAAATCACTTGACACGATTTCGGTGTTTGGGAACTGTGCTGACGACGTCCGACGCGTTCTGGAGGTGGCCGTTGGTTTTGATGTTGAGGACCCTTTCTCGGTTGAACTGCCAAGCCGCTCAGATGCATTCACGGCACCTTCCTTTGGCGTTATCGAATCCCGAGACGAGTTTTTCCTTGGTGACGCTCACGCCCGCTCGGCCTATGAGCGGGGCGTAGCGCGACTGAGGGCGCTTGGCTACCGAGTCGAACTTATCGACTACGCGCCGTTCAAGGAAATCTCGGATATGACGTACTTCGGGCCGTCCATGGCAGAGCGGACTGCCGTGCTTGGTGACTTCATCGCTAGCCATCCTGAGGCCAGCTACACACCCGTCGTGAGAGACGCAATTGCCAATGCCGTCAAGTTTTCGGCAATCGATGCTTTTGAGATGATGCATCGCATCAAGGAACTTGAAAGAACAATCGAACTTGATGTGTGGTCGAGGGTGGACGTACTGTGTCTTCCAACAGCACCCACGATACATACCCGGGAGGTGGTCAGGAAAGACCCGGCCTATGGCTCGAGCAGTCTCGGTGCCTACACAAATTTCGCGCCGTTCCTGAGCATCCCCGCCGTCTCCGTTCCGAACGGCTTCCGGCCTGATGGTCTGCCATCGGGCATCATGTTTGTGGGCCGCCGTGCCGACGACATGCGTTTGCTTCAGGTCGCTGAGATGTTCACCGGGTAGCCAGGTTTGCTGGCATGGAAGGGCGCTTGATTGTTCCCTCCTGTGGCTGCAAATTTGCAAGTCGGTCAAAATGCCAAGGTGGGGCAAGGTTTAGGACCCAGCTTCCCATCGATCCGAGCTGTATGGGTTTGACACCGGCAGGAGGCCCTTCAATTTTGAATCCCCGTATACCCTAAGGACCTCTGCTATTACCACTTGATAGCCATTCAGCCACTGTCCCTGCTTTGCCTTGGCTTCCAAATGCGTTGGATGCTTCATGAGGGCCTTTAAGGCTTCAAGGGATTCCCAATAGTAGACGTTGGACACAAGACCCGTGGAGTTGTTCTCCCAAGTCTCCTCGCCTAAGTAGCCGGGGATGTCGCGCGCTGCTTCAGCGATAGCTTGGTCCAGCCGATGAAACTCATCATCAAACTGGTTCTTGGCAAAGATGAAGGTAGACAAAAACATTGTGGTGCTCCTGGTGATTTAGTTGATTGCTGGTTAAAGCGACTCAAGGGAACTCTCTTGACTATGTATGCCCAGAGGGCTGTAGCTTCATGCGTCAACCGTGATTGCGTGGAGGAGCTTTTCACGCAAAACCGTCGAGTGACCGCTGTTGCTGACGCAAGCGGCCCATCGTTTCTCCGCGCACGAGGTCCGCAACCGCTGCAAAGGGGTCATCGCCGACCGGTCGCCCTCCTCGGGGCGAGGACCGCGCAGGAGGGCCGCCGTTGGACGACTGTCGCAGGCTTTGTTGCGCTGTCGCGCACTCTATTGCGCGTGAACAGCTGCTCACCGGGGTTGACTCCCTAAGCTTGCGTGTGACCGTGGTCGGGTCAATGCAAGGAGACCCGACATGCGCAAGTTTTGGTACATCACTGGCGAGCTGGCCGAGGTGCAGCGGTACATCAATGTGCCGATGCGATGGTGCGAGCAATACCCTGCCCGCGAACGGCGCGAGTTCTGGATTGCCGCCGATGATGGTCGTGACATCAAGCTCGTTGTTCACAGCAGGGTGATGCCCGCGCGCCGGGGGCACCGGGTCAATGTGTTGCTGCTGGGCAATTGGGTGGTCGGGCTGGCCAACCTGACGACGGGGCGGCAGGTGAATTTCGTGTCAGAGGATCCGCCAATGTTGCTGCGCAAGTGCGATGCGCTGGCGGTGCTGGTCATCCTGGCTGGCGGCCTGGCCGCAGCGGTTGCCTGGGACGTTCGGAGCCTGGTGCTCACCGTGCCGGTGGTGCTGATGTACCTGCCGTTGCGTGTTTTGGGCCGTTGGCTGACGACGTGCCGACTGCGTTGGCAGGTGAGCCATTGGCTGGCATCCATGGCCTGGGCGCCGTGCGCTAGAGACAATGCCGCCTTGGCCCTGCCATCGCGTACGGCTCACAACGTCTACAGCCTCTGTCTGAAAAGCCGGAAATCAGAGGATTGAACGCCCGATAAGATCACCCCCATGATTGACGACATCAAAAAGACACTCTGGGCCACCGCCGACAAGCTGCGCGCCAACATGGACGCCGCCGAATACAAGCATCTTGTGCTCGGCCTGATTTTCGTGAAGTACATCTCGGACACTTTTGCCGCCCGCCGCGCTGAGCTGAGCACCCGCCTGCGTGACCCCAACGACGAATACTTCTATGGCGATGCCAGCCAGGAAGACATCGATGCGGAACTCGAAGACCGCGACTACTACCGCGAGGTCAACGTGTTCTGGGTGCCCGAGCCTGCGCGGTGGGAGGCCATCCGAGCCGCAGCCAAGCAGCCTGACATCGGCAAACGCATTGACGACGCCCTGAGCCTGATCGAAGCAGAGAACCCCAAGCTTAAAGGCATCCTCGACAAACGCTATGCCCGCGCCCAGTTGCCCGATGGCAAGCTGGGTGAGCTGGTTGACTTGATCTCCACCATCGGCTTTGGCACCGATGCCAGCACCGCCCGCGACGTGCTGGGCCAGGTGTACGAATACTTCCTGGGCATGTTCGCCAGCGCCGAAGGCAAGCGGGGCGGGCAGTTCTACACGCCCGCCAGCATCGTCAAGACCTTGGTGGCTGTGCTGGCCCCACACCATGGGCAGGTGTATGACCCGTGCTGCGGTTCAGGCGGGATGTTCGTGCAATCCGAGAGGTTCATTGAGGCGCATGGAGGCCACCTGGGCGATGTGTCCATCTACGGGCAAGAGGCCAACCCAACCACCTGGCGCTTGGCGGCCATGAACCTGGCCATTCGCGGCATCGACTTCAACCTGGGCCGCGAACCTGGCGACACCTTCACCAAGAACCAGCATCCTGATTTGAGGGCTGACTTCATCCTGGCCAACCCTCCTTTCAACATCAGTGACTGGTGGCATGGCAGCCTGGAAGGCGACCCTCGCTGGCACTATGGCGACCCACCGCAAGGCAACGCCAACTACGCCTGGTTGCAGCACATGCTGCACCACCTCAAGCCCACCGGGCGCGCGGGCATCGTGTTGGCCAATGGCTCAATGTCATCCAGCCAGAACAACGAAGGCCAGATCCGAGCGGCCATGGTCGATGCCGACGTGGTCGAGGTGATGATTTCTTTGCCTGGACAGTTGTTCTTCAACACCCAGATCCCGGCTTGCTTGTGGTTCCTGGCCAAGCGCAAGCAGCGCAAGGGCGAAGTGCTGTTCATCGACGCCCGCAAGCTGGCCCGCATGATCAGCCGTGTGCAGTGCGAGTTCACTGATGAGGTGATCGAGCGCATCGCAGGCACGGTGGCTGCTTGGCGCGGCGAGGCCGATGCCGCCGCGTATGAAGACGTGCCCGGCTATTGCCGCAGCGTGCCGTTGGCCGAGATTGCGCAGCACGGCCATGTGCTGACGCCAGGGCGCTATGTGGGCGCCGAAGAAGTGGAAGACGACGACGAAGCCTTTGCCGACAAGATGCAAAAGCTCACCGAAAAGCTGGGCGAGCAGATGGCCAAGGGCGCGGAGCTGGATGCGCTGATTCGGCAGAAGCTGGGGGGGCTGGGGTATGAGTTCTGAGTGGCCAGTCCTACCACTTGAGGAATGCTTAGACGCCCTCATTGACTATCGCGGAAAGACGCCTGATAAGACCGACTCGGGCATTCCCCTCATTACCGCAAAGATCATCAAGGCGGGGCGAATTGAGACCCCTACGGAGTTCATCGCTGTCGATAACTACGACGCATGGATGAGGCGTGGCATACCTCGGGCTGGCGATGTAGTGCTCACGGTCGAGGCCCCACTTGGGGAGGTAGCTCAGCTTGGAAAAGAGAAGGTGGCTCTTGCTCAGCGGGTCGTCACCCTGCGAGGTAAGAAGGGGCTTTTGGACAGCACGTATCTGCTGTACCTCCTTCAGTCGGAAGAGCTTCAAGATCAACTACGGTCTCGTGCAACTGGTACCACCGTGCTGGGCATCAAGCAAAGCGAGCTGCGAAAGGTCCCTATCAAGTTGCCGCCGGTCGATGTTCAGCAGGAGGCCGCGGGAGCGCTAAAAGCACTCGACGACCGCATCACCCTCCTGCGCGAAACCAACGCCACCCTCGAAGCCATCGCCCAAGCCCTGTTCAAGTCCTGGTTCGTCGATTTCGATCCCGTGCGCGCCAAGCTGGCTGGTCTCGCGCCCGAAGGCATGGACGAGGCCACTGCTGTGCTCTTCCCTGATGCCTTCGAAGAGTCGGCTCTTGGCCTGGTGCCGAAGGGGTGGGGTGTTCATCGACTGGGCGACATTGTTGAGCGAGTAACCAAGGGCACGACGCCAACAACGCTGAAGCGCCCCTTTGTAGAGTTCGGAATTAATTTTGTCAAAGCGGAATCCATGACGGATGACGGCGACTTTATCCCTGCAAAGTTTGCGTTCATTGATGCTGAGACTCATAAGCTGCTTCAGAGGTCTCAACTGAAGGAGGGTGATGTATTGATCTCGATTGCTGGCACCATCGGGCGAACAGCCGTCATGACTGAAGACTTCTTGCCAGCGAACACCAATCAAGCCGTGGCGATTATTCGACCTAGAGATGAACTGCTACCGAGTGGGCTCATTGTTCGGTTTCTCAACAGGGCCGAGTCGAAGCAACTCATGGGCGAACGTGTTGTTCAGGCTGTGCAGGCAAATTTGAGTCTGGGCACGCTATCTGACTTGAAGCTTGTGGTGCCGCCTTCAGATGTCATTCGCCAAATATTCAACGCAGCCTTAGCGCCAATTGATGCTGCCAAGACGATTAATCGGAAAAGGGCTCGCACGTTGGCCACCCTCCGCGACACCCTCCTCCCCCGCCTGATCTCCGGCCAACTGCGTTTGCCAGAAGTCCAGAAGCTCAACGAAGAGGCCATCGCATGATTAGTGATCTGACGGTGCATAGACCAATGAATGAGCCCGCACGAAGCGGGCTCAGGGTCAAACGGGCAACGGTGAGGTCACTTGCCCTTTGGCTTGCCACCAGGCCGTTGTGTCAGCGCTGAGGCTGCCACTGAGGTTGCCCCCGAAAAGTGGAGTTCTTAGCTCATGACCACAATGCTGGAAAGGAGCGAAGAAATGGTCGACAAGCAGGTACGGGGCAAGTACACCCTGGAGTACAAACTGGAGGCTGTCAGGCAGGTCAAGGCCGGGCAGTCTGGGGCGGTGGTGGCCAAGGTGTTGGGCATCCCGTCATCAAATGTGTCTAACTGGGTTCGCCTGGAGGCCAAGGGGCAACTGGGCGGCGTTGTGCCGAGCCAGAAGGCCCAGGTGGTCACAGCCGAACAGATGGAGCTTGCGCGTTTGCGGGCCGAGGTGGCTCGCCTGAAGATGGAGCGCGACATCGCAAAAAAAGCCGCGGCGTACTTTGCGCAGGATGTACTGCAAAGTACGCTTGGGTCCGGCAAATGAGCGGCAAGGCATGGCCTGTGAGCCTGATGTGCGAGGTGCTGGAGGTCAGCACCAGCGGGTACTTCAACTGGAAGCGTGGTCAGGATGCACCTGGCCATGGCCCCAGCCGGTTTCAGAGCGACGAAGCCTTGCTGGCGCACATGCGGGCCATTCACGCGGAGATCAAAGGCGAGTACGGTTGGCCCCGCATGCACAAGGAGCTGCTGGCCAGGGGCATCCGGGTGGGTAAAGAGCGTGTGCGCGTGCTGATGCAGCGCCACGGGATCAAAGCCCGCACGAAGAGGAAGTTCGTCGTGACCACCGACAGCAAGCACCACCTGCCGGTGGCGCCGGATCTCGTGCAGCGGCGCTTCAACTCCGAGGCACCCAATCTGCTGTGGAGCGGCGACATCACCTACATTCCCACCGATGAGGGTTGGCTGTACCTGGCTGCGGTGCTTGACCTGCACAGCCGCCAGGTGGTGGGCTGGAGCATGCAGCCGCACATGCAGACCAGCCTGGTCAAGGATGCGCTACTGATGGCCTGTTGGCGCAGGAGGCCTG
>JBMOQM010000004.1:0-36386 GCA_049322875.1 Pseudomonadota bacterium | reverse complement strand
GCAGCAGATTCTCAATCTGTGTCCATTGGGCATTGCTGAGGGCGTATCTCTTGGTCATTCCTGTCAACATGGGGCTCGGCGGCTGACCATCAACCCTCAAGGGGGATCGATTGATGACACGCCCTAGGCACCGCGGCGGTCAGCGCGGTGGAGGCGCACGGCCAGTCTCTGCAACTCATGCGGGACGCCGGTGTGCACCATCCACGCTGGCAGGCCCTCGGCATCTGGGGCGGCATCGCGCTCGACACGGTGCTGGGCCTGGCCATGTGCTGGTGCCCTCGGCGCGCCACCTGGATCGCGGCCCTGCTGGCCATGGGCGCAATGACGCTGGTGGCCACCGTGCTCGCACCGGTCCTGTGGCTGCACCCGCTCGGCCCCCTGCTCAAGAACCTGCCCGTCGCCGCCGTGCTGTGGGTGCTGATCCAGGACGATCCCTCATGAACACCTACCTGGTCCTGAAGTGGCTGCACATCCTGTCGAGCGTGCTGATGGTCAGCACCGGCTTCGGCTCGGCCTTCTTCATGTTCTTCGCCAACCGCAGCGGCTCGGTGGCGGCGCAGGCCGTGGTGAGCAGGCTGGTGGTGCGTGCGGACTGGTGGTTCACCACACCCACGGTGATCCTGCAGCCGCTCACCGGCATCGCCCTGGCCCACATGGCGGGCTGGCCGATGGCGTCCCCCTGGCTGCTGGTGTCGATGGCCCTGTACGTCCTGGCCGGCGCCTGCTGGCTGCCGGTGGTGTGGCTGCAGTACCGCATGGCCACCATGGCGCGACAGGCACATGAGGCAGGCCGCCGCTGCCCACGGCGTACTGGCGCCAAGCCCGCTGGTGGGAAGCGCTGGGCTATCCAGCCTTCCTGGCCATGCTGGCGGTGTACTACCTGATGGTCAACAAGCCTGCGCTGTGGAGCGCCTGAGGGAAGGTGCTCAAGGTCGTGGGCCCTTGGCCTGCAGGGTGGCCAACGCCTGCTCCAGGCGACGTGCCTCGACCTGTGCGCGGGCCTGGCGCCGCTCGGGATCGGTTTCGGCATCCTGCAGCAGCAGGGTCTGGGTCTCGCGCAGATCCTTCATCGGCATCTCGTCGTTGAGCAGGCGCTGGGGCAGGTCGGCCAGCAATTCGTTGGCCAGGGCCTGGCGCCGTCGTTGTGCCTCCGCGGTACGGGTCAGCGTCTCAAGCAGTTCCATCTGCTTGGTGAAGCGCAGGAAGTTGACCATGCGCGTGAGTTCGCGCTCCGGCTGCGGGTGCTGCGACACCGAGCCCCTGAGCACCATCCACTCCATCGGGGACACGAAGGCGGGACGCTCCGTGACCGGCCCGTCGATGGGTTTGACGGCGGGCTGACCGGCCAGCGCCTTGGCGGCGTCGGATTGCCCGGCCATCACCTCCGTCAGTTGCAGGCCTTGGGGCGGCTCGGCCGCGGCCCGTGCGGACGCAGCCTGCCCGGCTGCCGTGTCCGGCTTCTCCTGCCAGGTGGCCTCAGGCGGCGATGAATGCGTCCACCATGCCGCCGCCATCGCGGCGACAGCCACAGCGCCCAGCGCCATGATCCACTTGCGGCCCACGGGGGGGCTCATCAGAACTTGTGCCATCTCGTCATCCTTGTCCACTGGGCGCGCGACCTGCCTTGTGAGCAGTGTCGCGCGCGTCGGGCCGGCATGGCCCTGTGACAGACCCGGGGCATCGTTGCCCCGGGGGTACTTCAGGCGCTCTCAAGGAAACGCCGGGCCGCCCCAAGTTTCCTTGCCCCCCCGCGGGGGGCGGGCTGGGCGCAGCCCTGCCCTGGGGGCGCTCAGTAGCGCACCGGGCCCTTCGGCGTGACCGTGAAGCTGTAGGTCTGGCCGTTGCCCGACATCAGCGTCGACAGGATCGCCGAGATGAAGCAGCCCTTGATTGCCGGGAAGCTGGTCGTGCCCGAGAAGGTCAGGTTGCCATTGCCCAGCGACGAGACGGGGCCTTCGAAGTTGATGGGGAACTCCACCGGCTTGCTGGTCTTGCACTCACCAAAGGGAATGCCCAGCACCGAGGTCACCGTGATGTCGGCGTAGGCCGTGCCGGTGATCTTGAGGCGGCCGTTGTTGTCCAGCGCGACGGTGCCCGTGGTCTGGCCATTGGGCTTGACCGACAGGCCCACCGAGATGGGCAGGCCGATGATGCTCAGCGTCTGCTTGAAGTCGGGCACGTTCAGGTTGCCCGTCAGGCGTTTGGCGGTGATGTCGGCATCGGCCGTGAAGCTCGAATCGGCCGGCATCTTCACCGTCTGGCCCAGGGTCTTGAGTCCCACCGTGGCATTCAGCAGCCATTCCTTGAGCGAGACCACGAAGTTGCCGTTCACGGGATTGGCGGTGGATTGCGGATCGGCTCCGGCGTACGAACAGCTGCCCGTCGTGCTCTTGCCGGCGATGCGCTCACCCAGCCAGGTCAGGACCTGCGGCGCGGCCTGGAACTGCGTGACGATGTGCTCGCTGGGGAACAGGTCGAAGGTCACGTTGCTGAACTTGGCGCAGTACTTCTTCTTGAGCGAGACAGCCTGGCCCAGCGGGATGAACTCGTCGGCCTGACCGTGGTACTGGTACAGCGGCACGGACACCTTGTCGGCGCCCAGGTCCTGCGCCAGCACGGCCTGCTTGGCAGCCGGCAGCGTGTCGAGGATCTGGTTCAGCGACTGGTTGCCCACCGTGAACTCCGCGACGTTCTTGTTCATCAGGTCGAACAGCGACTCGAACACGCACTGCTGCTTGCCCCGCGTGATGGCGGCCTTGCCGGCGGCGTTGGTCAGATCGTTCAGGGGGATCGCGGTGGGGTACTGCGTCGACAAGCCGATGATGCCGCCGAACAGGAAGCTGGAGCCGTTGCCGCCATCCAGGTAGCTGGCGGTGGTCAGGAAGTCACCAGGCACGCCGCCGGCGGCCACGCCGACCAGGTTCACGCTGGGTGCGTAAGTGGCATGGCGCTGCGCGGCCCAGGCGGCGCTCTGGCCACCTTGCGAGTAACCCCAGATGGCCGTCTTGGCATTGGCGCTCACGCCACCGGACGGGATCTGGCTGGCCGCGCGCACGATGTCCAGCACAGCGTTGCCCTGCGAGGCACCGGCCAGGTAAGTGGGCGTGGCACCGTTGGTGTAGCCCTGGTAGTCGGACACCAGCACGGCGTAGCCGGCGGTGAGCGCGGCGTTGATGTTGGAGGTTTCGTAGTCGGTGCCAGCCTCCAGTTGCTGCGACGGTGCGCAGCCCTGCGCCAGGCCATGCGTGCCGACTGCGTAGGACACGATCGGGCGAGCCTGGAAGATGTTGCTCCACATCTTGGTGGGCACCAGCACCGTGCCGGTGACGATGTTGGCCGCGCCGAGCGAGTCGGTGGAGCGGTACATCACCTTCCACGCCTTGACGCCAGGTGCGTTGTCACCCAGGTTGACCGTGGTCGAACGGTAGGAAATCAGGTCGCCATTGCTGCCGGCAGGGATGCTGGCCGGTGCGTTGTAGAAGGCGATGCCCGTGGGCCCCTGAGTCGGTGCGGCGTAGGCCAGGCTGACCGCCATGGCCAGGCCGGCCATGGGCAGGGTCCGAAGGGCCCTGCGCGCGTAGGATGCAATCATGTTGTCTCTCCAGGCTGAGTGAGGCACGGCAATCAATAACGATTGCCGATTACCGACGATCGATAAATCGTCACTCGAATTCTGACGAACTGACACGTCACTTTCGCAAAGGGTTTTCCGCCTCACGGCCAGACGCCACGATCCGAAACCCACGAATGCGGGGGATCCGGCCTATCCCCCTGCTCCCAGGGAAACCCGGCTTTGAGCAGACAACATTTGTTGTCCATTTATGATCAAATGAAATCCATTCAGGCTGCCTGCCCAGCGTCCAGACGGCCACATGCCAGGGGGCTGGCACATCCCCTTCCACCCCATACTTCATGAAGTCAACGCCCGGTTCAGACGCTCCCCCATCCCGTGCCTACCGGGGCGAATCCGCCGAGGCGCGGCGCCAGCAACGGCATGAAAAGCTGCTGGAAGGCGCCTTCGAGGCCTTCGCCGCCCTGGGCATCGCGCGCACCACCATGCGCGACATCTGCGCACAGGCGCGCCTGACCGACCGCTACTTCTACGAATCTTTCCGCAACACCGAGGACGCCTTCGACGCCGTGCACCGCTGGCAGCGCGAACTGCTGCTGCAGCGGGTGGCGCAAGCCATGAAGGACTCGCCACGCGGGGTGGAATCCATCGCCCGCGCCGGGCTGCACGCCTTCTACAGTTTCATCAAGGAAGATCCGCGCCGCGCCCAGGTGCTGCTGATCGACGCCTTCAGCGCGAACCGCCAGAGTGCCGAGAAGGTTCAGCGCAGCCTGGAGCAGTACGCCACCCTGATCGCCGGCATCGCCCGCTCGCTCTACCCGCGGCTCAAGCGCGGCTTCAACCTGGAGATGCTGATGTGGGGGCTGCTGGGCATGGCCATCCAGGTCGGTACCGTGTGGGCCCGCAATGGCTTCAAGGAGCCCGTCGATGAGGTGCTGGAGTACAACCTCTATGCTTGGCAGGGGCTGGAGACCTGGGTGAACCGCATGGCCCGTGATGCCATGGATGCGGCCCAGGCGCGGCGGCAGCGTGAAGGTGTCAGGCCAGCCGCCCAGGATGACGAAGAGGCCATCGGCGAGGGCTGAGCCACCAGGCCAGCGTCACCCTTCGGGCAGATCCTTGGCGGTCAGGTACAGCCGCAGGTCGAACTCCACTTGGTGGTAATCAGGCTGCATGTGCGTACACAGGGCGTAGAAGGCCTTGTCGTGCTCACGCTCCTTCAGGTGCGCCAGCTCATGCACCACGATCATCTTGAGGAAATCAGCCGGCGCCTCGCGGAACAGGCTGGCCACGCGGATCTCGCGCTTGGCCTTGAGCTTGCCGCCCTGCACGCGCGACACGGCCGTGTGCGTGCCCAGCGCATGCTGGATCACCTTGAGCTTGCTGTCGTAGGCCACCTTGCTGAGCGGATCAGCCTTGCGCAGGTGGCGGTCCTTCAGCGCGATCACGTAGTCGTACAGGGCCTTGTCGGTGCGCACCTCGTGCGGCTCGGGGTAGCGGCGCGCGATGGTCTCGGCCAGCTTGCCCTGGTCGATCAACTGACGCACCTGCATCAGCAGGTGCTCGGGGTAGCCCGCCAGGTACTTCAGCGGGGAGGCATTGCTCATGATGTGACTCAGGGACTGCTCAGGGCGCGATCTGCTCGGCGTAGTCGTACAGGGCGCCCAGGATCTCTTGGCCTCGCTCGTCTTCGTCCGAAAGCTGTTCGCTGAGCTTGTCGATGCGCTCGAAGAAGCCAGCCAGCGTGAGCGCACCGCCCTGCCCTTCGATCAGGCGGGCCTGGCAATGCTGCGCCCAGCGCTGCTGCTCAAGCTCGCTCAGCGTGTGCGGGAAGTTGCGCGCGCGCCAGCGGAACAGCAGTTCTTCCAGCCGCTCGTCGGCGAAGGCGGGCTGGCGGTCTTGCAGGCGCTCGGCCAGTTGCTCCGGCGTCATGCCGCGGATGCGCTGCAGCAGGCGGCGATCGTCCTGCCCGATGAAGCCGCCATACAGGTCTTCATCGACATCGGGCGGTTGCTCGGACTTCGGGCGCTGGAACACCTCGGGCCAGATGCCGGCCATCGAGGCGCCCTTGAGCGCGGCGATCTCGGCGTGGCGCAGGGCCTGGTCCAGGTCGATCGACCAGCGCTGGGCCACCTCGGGGCTCAGCATCTTCAGGTTGCCAATCACGATGGGCGACTTGTTGATGTGCACGCTCTTGATCGGCAGGCGGGTCACGCCCTCGGGCAGGTCCTCGGCCTTGGTGTACATGCGCTGGCGGATGGTGGCCGCGTCCAGCGAGAACAGCTCGGTCGGGTCCTGGGACAGGTCCCACACGATCACCTCGTTCTTGTTGGTGGGGTGCGGCGCCAGCGGCCACACCACGCCGATGCAGCCCTTGTCCACGCCGTACATGCCGGAGATGTGCAGGAAGGGCTTGCCCACGCCCATCTCGGCCACGACCGCATCCTTCTTGCGCAGGCGCAGGCAGAAGTCCCACAGGCGCGGCTGCTTGAGCTTGATCAGGCGGGCCAGCGCGATGGTGGCGCGCACGTCGGAGAGCGCATCGTGCGCCGCCTCGTGCACCAGGCCGTTGGCCTTGGTCAGATGCTCCAGCTTGAACGATGGGCGACCGTCTTCATGGCGCGGCCACTCGATGCCCTCGGGGCGCAGCGCCCAGGTACAGCGCACCACGTCGAGCAAATCCCAGCGGCCGCAGCCGTTCTGCCACTCGCGCGCGTACGGGTCCATCAGGTTGCGCCAGAACAGGTGGCGCGTGACCTCGTCGTCGAAGCGGATGGTGTTGTAGCCCAGGCCGACGGTGTTGTCGCGCGCCAGTTCGCGCTCGATCAGGTCGGCGAAGCTGTGCTCGGGCAGGCCTTTTTCCAGGCAGGTCTGCGGCAGGATGCCGGTCAGCAGGCAGGATTCGGGCTCAGGCAGGTAATCGGGCGCCGGGCGGCAGTACTCCATCACCGGCTCGCCGATCTCGTTCAGATCGGCGTCGGTGCGGATGCCTGCGAACTGCGAGGGGCGGTCGCGGCGGGGCACGATGCCGAAGGTCTCGTAGTCGTGCCAGAAAAAGGTGAAATCGCTCATGCCCCGCACGATACCCGAGACCGGACACGCCATCGGCCGCCAGGCCCCCTGTTTGCAGGAAACGCGCGGATTCATTGGGCAAACACGGGGGCGCAATCGGCTGCCAGGCCGCTACATTGGCCGCTCGACCTGGGTCAGGCCCGCCGCCGCAGCTGTTTCAATGAGCACCAAGATCTCTTCTCGCACCGTCTCGACCACCACGCTCAAGGGCGGTGTGCGCTGCGCCACCCAGCGCGTCTCGGGCATCGACATCTTCACCTCACACATGGGCATCCCCATCGTGCAGGTCTACCCGAAGGGGCTGGATGTCGCCAACCTGCAGCGCTCGCTCACCACCATGCTGGGCAAGTACCCGCTGCTGGGCGGCCGCATGCGCAAGGACGCCCAGGGCCTGCCCTGCATCGAGGGCAACGACGCCGGCGTGCGCTTCAAAGTGCACCAGTGCGACGGCCCCCTGCCCGCCTACGGGCCCAGCAACCACCTGCACCCGCTGCTCAAGGGCTTTCACACACCGATCTACCCGTGGAACATCTTCAAGGACAGCCAGCCGCTGTTCGAGGTCGATGTCTACCAGTTCGCCGATGGCGGCGCCATCCTCAGCAACACCGCCGCCCACTCGGTGATGGACGGCACGGCCTACTGGAACTTCATGGTCGACTGGGCCGCCTGCGCCCGTGGCGAAGAGGTGCCCACCCGCTCGATGGAGCGCGAGCAACTGATCGAACTGGGCCAGGCCAACCTGGAAGCGCCCTACACGCGCGGCTACGTCTACGAGATGGGCTGGCGCGACCGCATCCGCATGTACGCCGGCCTGGGCTGGCAGCACCTGGTCAGCATCGACAAGGACGTGTTCCGCATCCCGGCCGCGACCATCGAGCAATGGAAGCAGCAGGCACGCGCCGAGTTCCCGGATGCCGATGGCGTGACCACCGCCGAGCTGGTGACGGCCCACTGCCTGAAGACGCTGAACCCGCTGTGGCAGCACCGCCGCGACCGCTGCCTGGGCCATGTGATCGACCTGCGCTACAAGCGCCGCCTGCGCGTGCCACGCCACTTCTTCGGCAATGCGCTGGGCCATGGCGAGGTGATGTACTCCGCCGACGAACTGGACGGTCAATCGCTGGCCGCCATCGCGCTCAAAAGCCGCATGCCCGCCGAGAGCCTCACCAACGAGGATCTGCTGGGCTACCTGGGCCTGATGGAGCGTGCCCGCCAGACCAAGGGCATCCTCAGCCTGATGATGCGCTCGGTGGGCCGCACGCTCGATGGCGGGCTGGTGCTCAACAACTGCAGCCACTACCCGATGTACGAAATCGACTTCGGCACGGGCCGTCCCAGCTGGCACGACGCCACGCGCGTGGTGTTCCGCATGCTGATGATCATCCCGACGCCGGAGATGGACGGCGGGGTGGACATCCACCTCACCGCGCTCAAGCCCGAGCTGGAAGCCATGCGCCGCGCACAACCGAGCTGAGCCCGCACCAAAGAAACCGGCCCGGTGAACCAACCTTGTGGGCGGGATCAACCGGGCCGGACGGCTCAGGCCGGGTGGCCTTGCCGGAAGCGGCACCATCGAACGGTGTCGCTGGGGGTGACAGCTTGCTGAGCGCTTAGGGGGCGCTTACTGGGCGCGACGCACGTTGGCGGCAGCGCTCACAGTCGTGTCCTTGGCCGCCGGCGCAGCGGTCTTCACCGACTGGGCGGCCTTGGCAGGCTGCACGTCAGCGGGCTGGAAGCCGGCCGGCAGATCGTTGGGCAGTGGGCCCTGGGCGCGGGCCTGGGCCAGTTCGGCCTGCACTTCAGCGCGGGTCAGGGCCTTGCCGGTGTCGGCGGCGAAAGCGCCACCAGCCAGCAGGGAAGAAGCAAGCAGAACGGAGAGGGTCAGACGGGTGTTCATGGCGGGTTCCTTTCAGGTGTGTCGGTCTTCAGGTGATCGATGACTTCACTGTATTGATGCGGCACCCACAAATAAATCACCGCGCATAGAATGATTCATTGCTGATTCTTAAATAATCCACCATGGACCAGCTCCGCAGCATGCGCGTCTTCGCCCGCGTCATCGATGAAGGCAGCTTCGCCGCTGCCGCCCGGGCGCTGGATCTGGCCCCCGCCGTGGTCACACGCTTGGTGGCCGAGCTGGAATCGCACCTGGGCGCCCGGCTGCTCAACCGCACCACGCGCCGCCTGGCCCTCACCGAGATCGGCCAGGCCTACCTGCAGCGCGTGCGCACCATCCTCACCGAGGTCGACGAGGCCGAATCGCTCGCGGCCTCGCAGGCCGCAGAGCCTGCCGGGCACCTGCGTGTCTACATTCCGCCCAGCATCTCGGTCTGGCTGGCCGGGCAGCTAGGCGCCTTCCGCAAGGCCTATCCTGGCATCACGCTGGACTGGATCTCACCGGCATCGGCCGGCGGGCTGGATGAAGGCTGCGACGTGTCCGTGCTGATGACGATGCACACAGAACAGCTCGAAGGCGGCTTCGTGGCCCGGCCGCTGGCCCGCACGGACGTGGTCATCTGTGCCTCGCCCGCCTACATCGCCCAGCATGGCCAGCCGGGCAACGCGGCCGAACTGTCGCAGCACGATTGCCTGGTGGCCGTGTCGCCCATCTCGCCGCGCGAATGGTTCGTGCGCAATGCGGCCAGTGGCGAAAACACGCCCCTGCCCATGCGCGTGGCGCTCACCTCCAACCATGTGGAAACGCTCAAGGCCGCGGCCCTGGCCGGCATGGGCGTGGTGGCCCTGCCCAGCTACATGCTGGGTGATGCGCTGCGCGCCGGCACCCTGGTTCGGCTGTTGGCCGACATCCCGGTGCAGCGCAACTACGTGATCCACGCGGCTTACCCGTCGCGGCAGTACCTCCCGGCCCGCACGCGCGTGTTTCTGGATTTCCTGGTGTCGTGCTTTGGCGGCAAGCTGGACCGCGATCCCTGGCTGGACGCGCTGGCCAAGTTGCCAGCGTCATCAGCCAAGCCGGTAACCAAACCAGCTACCAAATCGATGGCCAAAACCGGCAAGCCGGCCGACACCCTGGCATGCGCGGTAGTGGAGACTGCAGCAGCCCCACCCCGCAAGCGCCCCCCGCCTCGCTGAGAAGGCCGGGGCGGCGTTCACAACGCGCCGTGAATCAGCGCTTGCGCACCACCACGCTGCCCACGGAGTAGCCAGCACCGAAGGAGCAGATCACGCCGTAGTCACCCGACTTCAGGTCGCCGTGGTACTCGTGGAAGGCGATCACCGAACCGGCAGAAGCCGTGTTGGCGTATTCGTTCAGGATCAGCGGGGCGATGTCAGCGCCCGCATCCGCACCCACCAGCTTCTTGATCACGAACTGGTTCATGCCCTGGTTGGCCTGGTGCAGCCAGTAGCGGCTGACCTGCGTGCTCTCCAGGCCCAGCGTCTTGAGGTGATCCTCGATGTGGGCCGCGGCGATGGGCACCACTTCCTTGAACACCTTGCGGCCTTCCTGGCGGAAGGTCTTGTCGCGGGCGTCCGGGTCGCTGTCCTCGCTGCGGTTCATGAAACCGAAGTTGTTGCGGATGTTGTTGGAGAACTGCGTGGCCAGCTTGGTGCCCAGCACTTCCCACTGGTCGTCCGACGTCGCGGTGTCCGCGCGTTCGATCACCACCGCCGTGCACACGTCACCGAAGATGAAGTGGCAGTCACGGTCACGCCATTCCTGGTGGGCGGATGTGATCTCGGGGTTGACCATCAACACGCAGCGGGCGGTGCCCGAGCGCACCGCGTTCACGGCCTGCTCGATGCCGAAGGTGGCCGACGAGCACGCCACGTTCATGTCGAAGCCGAAGCCGCCGGCACCCAGCGCCTGCTGGATCTCGATGGCCATGGCCGGGTAGGCGCGCTGCATGTTGGCCGACGAGCAGATCACGGCGTCCACATCAGAGGGCTGCTTGCCAGCAGCGGCCAGGGCCTTGCGGCCTGCATCGGCGGCGATTTCCGCCATCAGCGAGAGCTGGTCGTCCGGGCGTTCCTGCAGGCGCGGGTACATGCGCGAGGGATCGAGGATGCCTTCCTTCTCGAGCACATAGCGCTGCTTGATGCCCGAGGCCTTTTCGATGAACTCTTCGCTGGACGGCGCCAGGGCCTGCACCTCACCGGCGGCGATCTGCGCGGCGTGCTGCGCGTTGTACTGCTCGACGTAGGTGTTGAACGACGCCACGAGTTCGGCGTTGGTGATGGTGTGCTCTGGCCGGAACAGGCCGGTGCCGCTGATGACGACTGGGATCATGGCAATTCCTGGCTGGCGCTCACGCCCCGCAGGGTCTGGCCGAAGATCAGCGCAACGCCTGCCGGACATCCCGGACGCCTGCCGGTTTGATCGGTTGATGGGGAAGCAGCACGCACCCGCCAGGGCGGCAGGCGCGTCTGAATGCAGGGCGATATGTTAAATCCTCCGGCCGTGCTTCGCCTGAACCAACCCCTCAATGTCCGAAATCGTCAATTTGCGCTCTGAAAATAAAAAAAGGCCGACTGCGTCCTCAGCCGGCCTGGAAAGGCGCATCGCGCCGGGTAATTTTCTGATTCTGGTTATACCTCGTGAAGGGGCCGCCGTGGCGGCCCCCACTCCCTTTTCTTGGATTTCCCTCGTTTCGCTTTACTTCTTGATCTGATTGCCGATCACGCCGCCCACGGCAGCGCCGCCGACGGTGCCTGCGGCACTGCCGCCGGTCAGCACGGCACCAGCCGCACCGCCGATGGCGGCGCCTGCAGCCGTGTTGCGGTCACGGGCAGACATGTTGGAACAGGCGGCCGTGCTGGCGATCAGCGCGACCACACCGGCGATCTTCAGAGCATGGATTGCGTTCATGGTGATCTCCTCGGGGGTAGTGGGATGAAACAAGACAACTTAGCGGCGGGTACCCACGGCCTCGATGTCCACACGGCGATCGGGTGCCAGGCACTCGATCAGGCCCTTGTTGCGCGGTCCTTCCTTGCCCTTGGCATCACACTGGGTGCCGGTGGTGGGCTGGCTCTCGCCGCGGCCTTCAGTGAAGATGCGCTCGGCCGGCACACCTTGTTCGATCAGGTAGGACTTGACCGAAGCAGCACGCTTTTCAGACAGCGTCTTGTTGTAGGCCTCGGTGCCGATGCGGTCGGTGTGACCCACGGCCACCACGGCTTCCAGGTTCAGCGCCTTGAGCTGATCGGCGTAGGTCTTGAGCTTGTCGCGGCCTTCGGCCGTCAGCTGCGACTTGTCGAAAGCGAACAGCGTGTCGGTCGGGATGCTCACCTTCTCGGAAGTAGGCACCGGAGGCGGGGGCGGCGGCACGGGGGCCGGCGGCTGCACCACGGGCGCGGCCTTGGGCGTGCAGGTGCCCGCAGGCATCAAATCACCATCACAGGCGCAACCTGCCGGAAACTCGCTGCCGACAACCTTGGTCTGGGCGGCCAGTTCGACCGTCCAGTAGCCGGTACGCCAGCATTGCCCGAAGTTGTTGCGCGTGATCTCATCCTGGGAGTCCAGCACATAGGGCACCGGGCCGGAACCGGCGCGGTCCACCTTCAGCGGCTGGGCGGGCGGCGTGGCCTGCGCATGGACGGATGCGCTCACACACAGGGCCGCAGCGGCGGACAGCCAGGAAAGATGATGGGGCTTCATGCAAAGTCCTTTCTGTGGATCGCTTTGGTCGATCGCTTGTTGATATGGACTGGATTGTGAAAATAGCCGTACAGCCTGCATGTCGGCGCGCCCCGGCTCGTTTTGTAGGCATTCCCTGATGCCGCCGTCAGGCCCTTCCGATCCGGGGTTTTGGCGGCGTTTTTGGATTAAATTGCGGATGTAGGCCGATGCCTACAAAGGGATCAGGAGGACCCCACAGTCTTCCCGTCGAAAGATGACCGACTGTCATCGTCCAACCCCTTAAGGTATCGTTACAGCGCAATCAATGAATGCGCGAACGACACCCCTTTGAGGAGAATCTGGTGCTGATTAATCTGGGCTTGTTTGACGATCACGACATCGTGCGAGCCGGCTTCCGCTACATCCTGAGCCAGCACAGCGACATCGAGATCAAGGCCGAGGGCAAGACCGGCCGAGAAGCGTTGTCTGCGGTGCGCGGGCAAGACCTGCATGTGGCCGTGATCGACCTGTCCATGCCGGATCTGTCGGGCATGGACGTGCTCAAGCAGGCCAAGGCCATCAAGCCGGAGCTGGCCATCCTGATCCTCAGCGCCTACTCCGAAGACCAGTATGGCCTCAACGTGCTCAAGGCTGGCGCCAGTGGCTTCCTGAGCAAGGAACTGGCAGCCGAACAGCTCGTGTCCGCCGTGCGCACCGTGGCCGCCGGCCGCCGCTATATCAGCCCCCGCCTCAGCGAAATGCTGGCACTGGGCCTGACGCAGGACATCGAGCAGCCGCCCCACCTGCGCCTCTCCGAGCGTGAGTTCCAGATCTTCTCCAAGCTGGTGGTGGGTCGCAGCGTGACGGAGATCGCCGACGATCTGTGCCTGAGCTCCAAGACCGTGAGCACCTACCGCAGCCGGCTGCTGGAGAAAATGGGCTTCAAGACGAACGCCGACCTGACCCAGTACGCCGTCAAGAACAACCTGATCACCTGAGTCTGCTGTCATGAAGCCCGCGCTTCCCTTATCCGACACAAGCCAGGCACGGCGCTCCGCGCTGGTGGGTGGTCTGATGCCTTCGCTGCAGCAGGCCCTGGATCTGCACGCCGAGCATCTTGGCAGCCAGGCCCACACGGTCGATTACCCCGCTGCGGCCAAGACGTCCACCGCCGGCATGCAATCTGGCGCCAGCACCCAGGCTCGCCGGGTGGTCGGGCGGCCAGTTCAGGTTCAGATCGTCGAAGACCTGCCCCGCGTGCAGCAACTGCTGCGCCAGTTGGTCGAACAGCCAGGCCGGTTCGAGGTCACGGGCATCGACGATACCGAGCAGGAAGCCTTCCAGCGCAGCCAGGCCCAACCGCCTGATGCCCTGGTGGTCGATCTCAACCTGCGCCAGGGCTCGGGCCTGGGCCTGATCCATGCGGTGCGCAAGCTGTATGGCGCTTCGCCGGTCGGCCCCCTGGTCATTGTGGTGACCAACCACACCATGCCCGTCCTGGAAGCCGCCTGCCTGAAGGCCGGCGCAGATCACTTCCTGGACAAGAGCCGCGAACTGCCGCGCCTGTCGGCCTTGCTCAACCAGGCCTTCTTCCCTTGAGTCAAGGCTGACCTGCTGGGGCGGGCCAGATGGTGCCTGCCGCCAGCCCTCCCCTGGATCAAAAGGCGGTGGCCGCCTGACCTGACGTCGAGGGCATGTCAGCGCCCGGCGTGACGGGAGAAGCCACCGGAATCACCGCTTCGATGCACGTGCCCTGCCCGGGCGCGGTCTCTACCGTGAAGTGGCCCTGCAGCGCCCTCACCCGGTGCTGCATACCCGCCAGGCCATGCGTGAGGTGATCCGGCTGGAACTGGGCGATGCCGATGCCGTCGTCCTTCATGCGCAGCACATAGTCGCCCCCCCGCTGCTCAAGGCTCACCTCGAAGATGCGCGCCTGCGCGTACTTCACGGTGTTGTTCAAGGCCTCCTGCACCAGGCGGAACAGGTCGATGGCGATGTGGGGCGGTACCTGCAGGCTCTCGTCGGGGATCACCACGTCACAGGCGATGTCGGCGCGGTCACAGGCCTCCTGCACATGCCACTGGATGGCGGCCGCCAGACCCAGGTGGTCCAACAGCGAGGGGCGCAGGTTTTCGATCACGCGGCGCTTGAGGTTCACGGCTTCGTCCAGCGCGCCGGACAACTGCACCAGCCGCTCCTGCACCGGCTCCGGCGACATCGAGGCATTGCCCTGCAGCCAGGCCACATCCAACTTGGCCGACGTCAGGATGGCACCGAACTCGTCGTGCAGATCACGCGCCAGGGAACTGCGCTCACGCTCCGCATTGCTCTGCAGGTAGGTGGACAGGGCCGACAGCTCCTCGGTGCGCTCAGCCACCGCGGTCTCAAGTTGCTCGGCATGCTCCTTCAGGCGCCGGCGGCTCTGCTCACGCTCATGGAAGTTGCGGACCATGATCGTGCCCAAAATGGCCAGGAAGGCCATGTTCAGGAACACCACCAGGCCCACTCCCCAGCGCTGCTGCTGGAATAGGCGGGTCAAGGTTTCGGAGCGGACCTTGAACTGCTGACCCAGTTCGTCGTCGAGCTTGCGGCTGGTCACCGCGATCTGTTCCATCAGGTTGAGCCCCACATCCGTGTGCAGGGTGGCCAGCGCCATGCCGGGCTGCCGGTCACGCGCCATGTGCAACGTGACATTGAGCTCATCGAGCTTCTGCTCGAGCAGTGCACCCAGCTGCACCGCGTCCTTGCGAAGCGGAGACTGATCCCCCAGGGTCGACAACAGGCTCGACTGCGCCGAGCGGGCCGAACTCACCGCCTTGTCATAAGGGGCCAGGTAGCGGTCTTCCTGGGTAATCAGGTAGCCGCGCTGGCTCGACTCGGCCGCCAGCACCTGTTCGCGTACCCGCAATACATAGGCCTGGGCCTGAACCGCGCGCCGGCCTTCGATGCGGTTGTCGGAAATGTCGGAATACGCGAGCTCCGAGACCGCAAAGACCAGCACAGACACCACCGCCGTGAGCACCAATGCCAGCAGCACGCGGGGCGGCACGGCCTCGTACCAGGCCACGGCGTGCTCCCCGGCAGGGGCGTTCGATGGAGAAGAAGACAAACAATGCTCCCTTGCAAGCGACAGAGACCTTCACCGGCCGAGACCGGCGCTGGAAGCTACTGCCCCGATTGTGCCCAACTTGCCGCGGCATGCAAAAAGGCCGACGGCAATGAATGCCATCGGCCAAAGGTGCCCCCGCAGGGGGAGACAAGGGCACCGAACAACCCTGTTGGGTAGTCTGGCGGTGCATCAGGCTCGTCGGAACAAGCCCAGCACCAGCGACACCACGAATCCAATCAGGAAGATGAAGAACAGTACCTTGGCGATCGAGGCGGCGCCGGCGGCAATGCCACCGAAACCGAAGACCGCGGCGATCAGGGCGATCACCAGGAAGACAGCGGCGTAGTGCAGCATGATGGGTCTCCTGTCATCCGGGGTTGAAGGGCTGGCCAGGTACCGCGGATCAGCGGCGGGCGGCCAGGGCGCCAATCACGATACCGACGGCGGCGCCGACACCGATGGCTTGCCAGGGGTTGGCGTGCACGTACTCGTCCGTGGCCTTGGCGGTCTTGCGGGCGCGGTCGCCCACATCGGTGCCGAAGGCGTTGAGGCGATCCTGGGCCTGGCCCAGGGCGTGACGCAGGCGGGCGGTCACGGCGCCAGCGTGGTCGGCGGCATCGTCACCGGCCGAGTTGAGCAGGGTGCGGGCCTCCACGAGGATCTTGTCGAGTTCCTTGGCGGCGATCTGAGGGGATTTGCTCATGGTGCTTCTCCTGTGCGTAGGTTGCGGGGTCCGGCGGGATCGGCGTTGAGGGCCGATCAGCTGTTGTTGGCCTTGAGCCGGATGTCGTTCTTGACGGCCTTCACGCCCTTGACGTTGCGGGCCAGGTTCACGGCCTTGGCAGCTTCGTCAGCGGTGTTGGCAAAGCCGCTGAGCTGCACGGTGCCCTTGAACGTTTCAACCGAGATGTTCAGCGCGCTCACGGTCTTGTCCTCGACGAACGCCGCCTTCACCTTGGTGGTGATGACGCTGTCGTCCACCGTTTCGCCGAAACTGGCTTGCTTGGAAGTGCTTGCACAGCCCGTCATCAGGACCATGGAACCACCTGCCAGGGCCGTCAGAGACACAAACAGCGGGGTAATCAAGAGGCTAGATCGCTTCATACTGAGCTCCAGTCGATGTCAAGATCGGGTTGTGCGCTTGTTGTCAGGCCCATTCCTGGCGTTTGTCTGCACAACCCCTTTGGGTGATTCCAATGTAAGAATGTTCAGGACTGGAGACTGTCAGCCCGGTTTGATGCCCAGGGACAGACCTTGCTGATCCCGGTGTCAGGCGATGCTGACAGCCGACAGTTCCCCAAATCAGGTTGAGTGCCGTGCATGGCCGGCATGCCATGCGACAACCCACGTCCGGGCGGACGTGCCATGCGATGCATAAAGACACGCAGTCGATCGCCCCGTCGCTGTCCAGGCGTCAACGCCTGGTGCTGACGCTGGCCGCATGCTGGACATTGGTGGTGCTGGGCAGCACCTGGCTGGTAGACAGGCAACGCATCGACCAGTACCTTGCCCAGGTCGTCAGCGATGCCGAACAGCGCGCCGGCATGGCCCACGATGGCGTCGAGAACAGCTTCCAGCAGACGGCCGCCCTGGGCCAGGTGCTGGCCGACCAGTCGGCGTTCCCTGACTTTCTGCGGGCCAATGCCCTGCCTGCACCGACACCCGCACAACAAGCGGAGCAGCCCGCGTCCCAAACGTCCCAAGCCCCGCAGGATGGCCTGCGTGAACGCCTGCTGTCCCGGCCGGATGTGCAGCGCATGAGCGAGTCCCTGGCCACGTTGGTCAAGGATTTCCGGCTGCGCCAGGCGTTCCTGATCGATCAGCATGGCCATGTGCTGGCCGACAGCGGCCATGCCAACAAGGAACGCACCACCATCGGCGCCAACTTCCATGAGCGCCAGTACCTGCTGGACGCCCTGGACAAGGGGCGGGGCTTCCAGTTCGTGATGGGCAGTGTCAGCCACCAAGCGGGGTTCAATTTCGCCACACGCGTGGCCGATGGTGACACGCCACTGGGCGTGCTCGTTCTGAAACTGGATGCGAATGCGCTGGCAGGTGTCTTCGCGGACGCCACTGGCCGTGAAGTGATGCTGACCGACAGCAATGGCGTGGTGGTGGCCGGCAACGTGACCGAGCACCACCTGCATCAGGTCCCGATGCAGCCCTACCCGAATGGCCGTGAAGCCGAGTTCACCGCGCTGTACCGGCAGATCCCGCAACGGCTGGATTGGGCCATGGACACGGTGACCATCGACGAACGGCCCTGGCGGCTGCTGCACATCAACGGACAGAACGTGGCCGCCCTGTCGCAGCCGCTGGACCAGTACCCCTACATGGCCTGGGTGCTCACGCCCCTGAGCCGCACGGGCTCCCTCCACGGCTCCAGTATCGCGGGGGGCCTGGCCACCCTGCTGGCCGGCTACCTGCTGCTGTGGATGATGTGGCGCCGGCTGGAGCGCGAAGGCATCGTCGAGCTGGCCCACCAGGATGCGCTGGAATCCACCGAAGGCCTGCCGCTCACCGTGTTCCGCTACCGTGTCGACCGCGATGGCCAGGGCCGCTTCTCCTACCTGGGGCCAGGCGTCAAGGAATCGCTGGGCATCACGCCTGAAGCGCTGCTGCAGGATCCGCAATGGCTGTGGTCACGCGTGGCCACCGGGCAGACGCTGCCGCCCACGCAGCCTGTCGAGCTCGTGCTGCCGGGCCCCGGCCATCGCCGCTGGATCACCCTGGGCAGCACGGCACGCCCCGCCGCCCGAGGCGAACAGATCTACGAAGGCTACTGGATCGACCGGACACCGCTGCGTGCCACGGAGCTGCGCTTCGAATCCCTGTTCGAGCATGCCCCTCTGCCGGTGATGCTGTGCCACCGCGAGCAGGGCATCCTGCGCTGCAACGCGGCCATGCTGCGCGTGTTCGGCGCCAGCTCCTTCGAGCAACTGCGCGGACGCCTGCCCTGGAAACCCCCGCTGACCCCGCCGCAGCAAAGCGCCAACAAGCACAGCGAGAACGAGGCCCAGGCCATCTTCGACAAGGTGCACGACCAGGGCCCTCAGCCCTTCCTCACCGAATGGCACCACACCCGGCTGGACGGCTCACGCTTCCAGGTGTCGGCGGTGGTCGTGTCGCTGGACCACGAGATGCCCGGCCTGGTCATGGGCATCTACCAGGACATCACTGCACAGCGCCAGACCGAGGAGGCCTTGCGCAAGGCGCAGGAAGCCGCTCAATCGACCGACCGCGCCAAGACCGCCTTCCTGGCCAACATGAGCCACGAGATCCGCACCCCCATGAACACCATCATGGGCATGACCCACCTGGCCCTGGAAGACACCCAGCCTGAGAAGCACCGCAGCTACGTGGCCAAGGCGCACCAGGCCGCCAAGAGCATGCTGCAGATCATCAACGACATCATGGACCTGTCCCGCATCGAGGCGGGACAGCTGGAGCTGGAGTGCATCGAGTTCCCGGTGCAGGGCCTGATCGACCAGCTCAGCAATGTGCTGGGGCTGCAGGCGGAGCAAAAAGGCATCGAGCTGCTGTTCACCGCTCCCATGGACCTGCCCACCCACCTGCTGGGTGACCCGACAAGGGTGCGCCAGATCCTGCTGCACCTGGGCGCCAACGCCATCAAGCACACCACGCAGGGCAGCGTCACGCTGGGCCTGGAGGTGCGCAGCCGCCACGGCTACGAGGTGGAGCTTCACGGCTGGGTGCGCGACACCGGTGAAGGCATGACGGCCGAGCAGCAGGCCCGGCTGATGCAATCCTTCGACCCGATGCTTGACGAGCCCCCCTCCCCCGTGGGCGGCGCCGGCCTGGGCCTGACCATCTGCCACGAACTGCTCGAACGCATGGCCGGGCGCCTGTGGGTGGAAGGCGCGCTCGGCCAGGGCTGCACCTTCCATTTCACGTTCAAAATCAGCCTGCCTTCAGGGCCAGCCCACACGATCCAGGTGCAGGACAACTGGGAGGGCAAGCGCGTGCTGCTGGCCGACGACAACCCCGATGCCCGCGAGGTGCTGGGCAAGATGCTGGCCGGCATGGGGCTGCTGGTGGACACGGCCACCAACGGCACCGAAGCCCTGGCCCTGCTGGCCCGCAGCAGCCGCCCCTACGACTGGATCATGCTGGACTGGAAGATGCCGGGCCTGGACGGCATCCAGTGCGCGCAGGAAGCGCAGTCGCAGTTGCAGCAGCGCTTTCCGGGCACGCAGCCCTGCATCCTGCTGGTCACCGCCTTCAACCGCGACGACGCGCTGGATGCCTCAAAGCAGGTACCGCTCGCCGGGGTTCTGACCAAGCCCATCACCCCGACCTCGTTGGCCGACTGCCTGCGCAAGACCGTGACCGTGCGCTCTCTGGCGCGCCCGGCAGAAGCCGCCCCCGAGCCGGCGCCCACCAGCTCACCGCAGCATAGCAAGCCCCTGGCCGACACCCACATCCTGCTGGTGGAGGACCAGCCCCTCAACCAGGAAATCGCCCGCGAACTGCTGCAACTGGCCGGCGCCACCGTGGTGTGCGCCGAGAACGGAGCCCTGGCCCTCACGGCCCTCGCGCGCAACAAGCCTTTCGACTGCGTGCTGATGGACTGCCAGATGCCCGTGATGGACGGCTACACCGCCACCCGCAAGATCCGCCAGCAGCCGCAATGGCAGCACCTGCCCATCATCGCGATGACCGCCAGTGCGCTGGACAGCGACCGCGAGCATGCCCTGAGCAGCGGCATGAACGACCACATCACCAAGCCGTTGGACATCGATCAGATGTACCAGGCCATCGGCAAATGGGTGGCTGCTGCCCGTGCCCTCACCCGGGAGGACAGCCTCAAAAGGGTGTCGGGCAGGACACACTGAGCACCGCCCCGGTGTCCGGGTGCGACAGGCTGATGTGGCAGGCATGCAGCATCAGGCGGCCTGCCACGGCCCGATCGCCGGCCGGGCCATAGAGGTCATCGCCCACGATGGGGTGGCCCAGAGCCATCAGGTGCACCCGCAACTGGTGCGAGCGCCCGGTCACCGGCTCCAGCGAGACACGGGTGGTGTGTGCCAAGCGCTCCATCACCCTGAACCGTGTCAGCGATGGCTTGCCCTGCACCGCATCGACCTTCTGCCGGGGCCGCCTGGGCCAGTCCGTGATCAGCGGCAGATCGATCTCTCCGTCGTCGGCCCGCAACACACCGTGCACCAGGGCCTCGTAGCGCTTGTCCACCTGGCGGCCCATGAACAGCTGGCTGAGACTGCGCTGGGCATCCGGCCCACGCCCCATCAGCACGATGCCCGAGGTGTCCATGTCCAGCCGGTGCACCACCAGCGCCTCGGGGTGGCGCAACTGAACCCGGCTGATCAGGCAATCGGCCATGCGCTCGCCGCGCCCCGGCACACTGAGCAGGCCCGACGGCTTGTCCACCGCCAGCAGATGCGCATCCGCGTACAGCAGGCTCAGGCCGAGATCAGCCGGCGGGTGGTACTCGGCCAGCTGGTGAGCGGGCGGTTCGGCGGCATTCATTGGTTCTAGGCTGGGGTCTTCCAAAGGGGTGCTTGTCGAGTGGCCTGCAAGGGTAGAAGATTAAGCCCTGCCGGGCGCGGTGTCCGGCGCTGATCTCTTGATCGCACCGTCCCCATCCCATGGAGTGAACCCGATGGCCTCAGCCACCAAAGCGTCCCCGAGCCCGAAGAAGACCGCAGCCAAGGCACCCGCCAAGAAGTCGTCCGCCAAACCATCCACCAAGCCCTCCGCAAAAGCGGACAAGCCCACCAAGGCCCCAGGCCATGCCTTCGCCGGCACGCTCAAATCCTTCAAGACCGGTTCAGGCGGCTCGCTCAAGTACTACTCGCTGCCCGAGCTGGCCAAGACCTACCCCAGCATTAACCGCCTGCCGGTATCGATCCGCATCGTGCTGGAATCGGTGCTGCGCAACTGCGACGGCCAGAAGGTGACGCCTGAGCACGTGGCCCAACTGGCCAACTGGCAGCCCAAGGCCGTCCGCACCGAAGAGATCCCCTTCGTGGTGGCCCGCGTGGTGCTGCAGGACTTCACCGGCGTGCCGCTGCTGGCCGACCTGGCCGCCATGCGCAACGTGGCCGACACCCTGGGCAAGAACCCCAAGACCATCGAGCCCCTGGTGCCCGTGGACCTGGTGGTGGACCACTCGGTGATGATCGACCACTACGGCACCAACAAGTCGCTCGACCTGAACATGAAGCTGGAGTTCCAGCGCAACAACGAGCGCTACCAGTTCATGAAGTGGGGCATGCAGGCCTTCGACACCTTCGGCGTGGTGCCCCCGGGCTTCGGCATCGTGCACCAGGTGAACCTGGAGTACCTGGCGCGCGGCGTGCACCAGACCAAGGCCGGCGTGGCCTACCCCGACACCCTGGTCGGCACCGACAGCCACACCACGATGATCAACGGCATCGGCGTGGTGGGCTGGGGCGTGGGCGGCATCGAGGCCGAGGCCGGCATGCTGGGCCAGCCGGTGTACTTCCTGACGCCCGACGTGGTGGGCTTCGAGCTCACGGGCCGCCTGCGCGAGGGCGTGACCGCCACCGACCTGGTGCTGACCGTCACCGAGATCCTGCGCCAGCACAAGGTGGTGGGCAAGTTCGTGGAGTTCTTCGGCGAAGGCACGGCCAGCCTGGCCCTGCCCGACCGCGCCACCATTGGCAACATGGCACCCGAGTACGGCGCCACCATGGGCTTCTTCCCGGTCGACGAGAAGACCATCGACTACTTCAAGGGCACCGGCCGCACCAAGGCCGAGATCGCCGCCTTCGAGGGCTACTTCAAGGCCCAGAAGCTGTTCGGCGTGCCCAAGACGGGTGAGATCGACTACAGCCAGGTCGTCAAGCTGGACCTGGGCACCGTGACACCCAGCCTGTCAGGCCCCAAGCGCCCGCAGGACCGCATCGAGATCGGCAACGTCAAGAACCAGTTCATCAGCCTGTACAGCAAGCCCGCGGCCGAGAACGGCTTCAACCAGCCGGCCGAGAAGCTGACACAACGCTTCTCACTGTTCGGTTGCGATGCCCCGCCCGATACACCGCCGACACCGGCCGGCGCCCCGCGCCAACTGGCCGAGATGGAAGGCAACAAACCCACGCTGGAAGCCGCCCACTCCGCCGCCACGCCGCCCACGGTGTCGGCCACGGCTGCAGCGGGTGTCACCATCGGCAATGGCGATGTGCTGATCGCCGCGATCACGTCGTGCACCAACACCTCCAACCCGGGCGTGCTGCTGGCCGCCGGCCTGCTGGCCAAGAAGGCGGTGGAGGCAGGCTTGAGCGTGCAGCCGCACATCAAGACCTCGCTGGCGCCCGGCTCTCGCATCGTCACCGAGTACCTGGAAAAGGCCGGCCTGCTGCCCTACCTGGAAAAGCTGGGCTTCAACGTGGCGGCCTACGGCTGCACCACCTGCATCGGCAATGCCGGTGACCTGACGCCCGAGATCAACGACGTGATCACCCGGCAAGACCTGGTCTGCGCCGCCGTGCTGTCGGGCAACCGCAACTTCGAGGCGCGCATCCACCCGAACATCAAGGCCAACTTCCTGGCCTCGCCGCCGCTGGTGGTGGCCTACGCCATCGCCGGCAACGTGACGCGTGACCTGATGACCGAGCCGGTGGGCTACTCGACCAAGGGCCCCAAAAAGGGCAAGGCCGTGTACCTGGGCGACATCTGGCCGACCTCGGACGAGATCTACAAGCTGATGAAGTACGCCATGGACGCCAAGGTGTTCAAGGAGAACTACGACAAGGTCGCCAAGAAGCCGGGCAAGCTGTGGGAGCAGATCAAGGGCGTGAAGGGCCAGGTCTACGACTGGCCCAAGAGCACTTACATCGCGCGCCCGCCCTTCTTCGAGGGCTTCGAGATCAAGCCCAAGGCCTCGGCGCTGGGCGTGCGCAATGCCAAGATCATGGCGCTGTTCGGCGATTCGATCACCACCGACCACATCTCGCCCGCCGGCTCGATCAAGGAAACCTCGCCCGCCGGCAAGTACCTGCTGGAGCACGGCGTGCTCAAGGCCGACTTCAACTCCTACGGCTCGCGCCGCGGCAACCACGAGGTGATGATGCGCGGCACCTTCGCCAACGTGCGCATCAAGAACCTGATGATCCCGCCGCGCGAGGATGGATCCCGCGAGGAAGGCGGCCTGACGCTGTTCCAACTGGATGGCGAGCACAAGGGCGAGAAGCAGTTCATCTACGACGCCGCGATGAAGTACATCGACGCGGGCGTGCCCACGGTGATCTTCGGCGGCGAGGAGTACGGCACCGGCTCCAGCCGCGACTGGGCGGCCAAGGGCACGCAGCTGCTGGGCATCAAGGCCGTGGTGGCGCGCAGCTTCGAGCGCATCCACCGCTCCAACCTGGTGGGCATGGGCGTGCTGCCGCTGCAGTTCAAGGGTGACGACAGCTGGCAGTCGCTGCACCTCACGGGCAGCGAAGTGATCAGCATCGAGCTGGGCGATGCCATCGTGCCGCAGGCCGATGCCAAACTGATCATCCAGCGCGCCTCCGGTGAGGTGGACACGGTGATCGTCAAACTGCGCATCGACACCCCGATCGAGGTGGACTACTACCAGCACGGCGGCATCCTGCCCTTCGTGCTGCGGCAGTTGCTGGCGGCCTGAATCCGTTCAGGCCGGGCGCTTTGGCCCCCGGGCCATTGCACAATGAAGCCCCGCCCCGGCGGGGCTTTTGCATGGTGCCTGCAAAAGCCGGCCTGTCCGAAAGGCACCGACACCACTGCATGCCATGCCAGATTCAGCCAACGCCCAAGACCAAGGCGATCCGATTTCCCAAGCTCACACGTCGGTATCCTCCCCGGCGCACCGACGCACCTGGCTGAAGGTGCTGGCCGGGGTGGTGCTGCTGGCCCTGCTGTGGACAGGCGTGCTGGGCTGGTGGCTGCCCGGCTGGGTACGACCCAAAGTGGAGGCCGCCGCCACGGAGGCGCTGGGCACGCCGGTGCGCATCGGCCAATTGGCCGTGCAACCCTGGACATTGAACGTGACAGCCGATGACATCGCCATCGGCACCCAGGGCAGCGAGATCCTGAAGCTGCAGCAGGCCCAGGCACAGCTGTCGCTGGGCTCGGTGTGGCGCTTCGCGCCCGTGCTGCGCCGCGTCACCCTCACCAAGCCCGAGGTGTGGGTGGAGCGCCAGCAGGCCGAGCGCTTCAACTTCACGCCCATCCTGGAGCACCTGGCCAAACAGGCCAAGCCTGAACCGGCTGATGCAGAGCCCGCGCGCTTCGCCATCTACAACATCCGCCTGACGGACGGCCTGGTGCGCTACGGCGACAAGGTGCTGGACCAGACCCACCGCATCGAAGCCATCAACATCGGCGTGCCCTTCATCTCCAGCCTGCCGGCCGATGAAGACGTGGACGTGCACCCCCTGCTCGAAGCGCGCGTGGACGGCAGCCCCCTGCGCGTGGACGGCCGCACCCTGCCCTTCAAGGAAGGCCTGCACTCCGAGATCGACGTGCAGTGGCGCGACGTGGACCTGCCCAAGTGGGCCGCCGCCGTGCGCCCGCTGCTGCCACCCGAAGCCCAGGCCGATGTGGCCTCGGGCCGGCTGGCCGCCTCGCTCAAGATCGTGTTCGAGGAGCGCAAGGCTCCGGTCGTGCCACGCGTGGCCATCACCGGCGGCGTGGACGTGAACGACCTGCAACTGACCGTGCCGGCCGTCGGCGTGCAGACCAAGTGGACGGCGCTGAAAGTGGTCGGCATCGACAGCCTGCCGCTGGAGCGCCAGGCCCGCCTGGGCAGCATCACGCTGGACGGCCTGCACGTGGGCGTGCAGCCGGTTCCGGCTGTGCGCACAGGCAAGGCCGCAGCCCCGGCTGCCGCACAAGCCAACCCGCCCAAGGCAGGCCAGGCCGCCTCACCAGCCTCCACCGCATCCGGCGCTACCACAGCCAAGGCTCCCGCCGCGCCCACTGCCTGGCGCTGGCAGCTCGACCACCTCCAGGTCAACGCCCAAACCATCGACATCCAGCCGCCCGGCGCCGAGCCCTTGCCCACGCTGGGCCCGGTCCACATCGCGCTCAATGGCCTGAACTCCCGCGCCGATGCCGCGCCGGCCAAGCTTCACCTGGACGCGGCCGATCCACATGGCATGGCCCTGGCCATCGACGGCGGCGTGCAGGCCCAGCCGCCCCGCGCCACGCTGGACCTCAAGCTCGACGGGCTGCAGCCCGCGCCCTGGCTCAAGGCCCTGGGCAAGCTGGTGACCCTGCCTGTGCAACTCACGCAGGGCGAGCTGTCTGCCCAGGCCCGGCTGGAGGCCGACGCCCAGGCCATCGTGCTGAGCCAGGGCCAACTGGGCCTGAAAGGCCTGAAGGTGCAGGCCGCCAACGCACCCAAGGGCATCAAGGATGGCATCTCGCTGGCCTCGCTGGACGCCCAGGGCCTGCAGGCCCGCCTGCGCCTGCCGACCACGGACCAGCCCGCCGGCCTGGACGCCCTGGCCCTGAGCACCGTGACCCTGGACAAGCTCGACGCCAGGGCCACACGCGACGCCCAGGGCCACTGGTTGCTGATGCCCCCGGCCCAGGACACCAGCGCCCCAAGCAAACCCGCCGCAACAAACAGCCCCGCCGCCGCCCTGCCCCAGGTGGCCGTGGCGGAACTGCGCTGCACCCAGTGCGCCATCGCCGTGACCGACCAGGGCGTGCAGCCCCCATCCCAGGTCACGCTCAGCCAGACCGACCTCACCGTGCGCCAGGCCTCCACCGACCTGGGCAAGTTCATGACCTTCGCGCTGAACGCCCGCGCGCAGGGCAAGGGCCAGATCCGCCTGAGCGGCGAGGTGCGCCCGCAGCCCCTGTCGCTGCGCGGCAAGCTGGGCATCACGCAGCTGGACCTGCGCGCCGTGCAGCCCTACATCGAACCGCACGTCAACATCGCGCTGGCCGGCGCCTACGCCAGTGTGGACGGCAGCTTCAACGTCAACCTGCCGCTGGACAACGACGTCGGCAAGCTGGACGCGCGCTACCAGGGCCAGGCCAGCCTGGGCGATGTGCGCGTGCAGGACAGTGTCAACGACGCCGATTTCCTGCGCTGGAAGCTGCTGTCCGCCAAGGGCCTGGACATCGGCTGGAAGAACCAGGCGCTCAATGCCGACCTGGGCCGCATCGCCCTGCAGGATTTCTACGGCCGCATCATCATCAACCCCAACGGCCGCCTGAACCTGGCCGACATCGCCGACCGCAGCGCCGGCCAGGAGGCCAAGTCGCTGACCACGCCGCAGGACACCTCCGGCGCCACGCCCAAGACCGTCGAGCCGCTGAGCGGCACCACGACCGCACCGATCGCGCCCAAGGCGGAGTCAACGGTATCCGCATCCGCGCCAGCTTCTTCGGCATCTGCCCCTGCCGGCCCGCCTCCCAACCTGCGCTGGCAGCACATCACCCTGGCCAAGGGCCGTGTCGACTTCACCGACAACTTCGTCAAGCCCAACTACTCGGCGCGCCTGACACGGGTGGACGGCGACATCTCCGCCGTGGCCTCCAGCAAGCCCGAGCCTGCGCAGGTCAAGATCTCAGGCGCCGTGGACGATGGCGCACCGCTGGAGATCACCGGCCAGCTGCACCCGCTGGGCCCGCGCCTGTACACCGACATCCAGGGCAGCGCCAAAGGCATCGAACTCACGCGCCTGAGCCCCTACGCGGGCCGCTACGCCGGCTACGCCATCGAGAAGGGCACGCTGTCGCTGACCGTGCACTACAAGGTGGACAACGGCAAGCTCGAAGCGCAGAACCAGATCTTCCTGGACCAGCTCACCTTCGGCGACAAGGTCGACAGCCCCGATGCCACCAAGCTGCCCGTGCAGTTGGCCATCTCGCTGCTCAAGAACAGCCGCGGCGAGATCGACATCAGCCTGCCCGTGTCCGGTTCGCTGGACGACCCTCAGTTCTCGGTGGGCGGCATCATCTGGAAGGTGATCGTCAACCTGCTGACCAAGGCCATCACCGCGCCCTTCTCGCTGCTGATGGGCGGCGATTCGAACGAGCTGGGCACCGTGGCCTTCGAGCCCGGCAGCGCCGAGCTGGGCGACAAGGCGCGCGAAGGCCTGGACACCCTGGTGACCAGGCTCAAGGACAAACCCTCGCTCAAGCTCGAGGCCACCGGCCGCGCCGACCCCGCCGTGGACGCCGACGGCCTGCGCGATCGCTATGTGCGCAGCCTGATGCGCGCCGCCAAGGCCAAGGCCACCGGCCAGCCCCTGCCCGAGGTGCGCATCGGCGACGACGAACGCACACAGTGGCTCACCGCCGCCTACAAGGCCGCCGACATCAAGAAGCCGCGCAACCTGGTCGGCCTGGCCAAGACCCTGCCGCCCGCCGAGATGGAAGCCCTGCTCAAGGCCAGCGCCCCGGCCGACGACACCGCGCTCAAGGTGCTGGCCGACCGGCGCGGCGACCGCGTCAAGGCCTACCTGGCCGACAAGCTACCGCCCGAGCGTGTGCTGCTGACAGCCTCCAAGCTGGGCCGCAATGGCCTGCCGGAAGACGACAAAGCCTCCGGCGCGCGCGTGCAATTCGCCATCCATTGAAGGACCACCGTGGCAGAGCCGTTCAAGAACCTGATCAATGCCGATGTGGTGCGCCAGGCCGGCCAGCACCTGCGCCGCGTGTGGCCCGCCTTCGATCGCAAGCGCTTCGAGCGCCTGGCCCTGTCCGGGCTGGAGGATCTGGAATTCAAGGCCCGCGCCCAGCACCTGGGCCAGGCCCTGCAGGCCACCATGCCCGATGATTTCCACCATGCCGCCGAGGTGCTGGAAGCCAGCTTCAAGTCGGTGACGCACGTGGAAGACCCGGACAAGGAGCTGGGCCTGCTGCGCACCGACGACACCGGCCTGGCCGGCTGGGTGCTGTGGCCGGTGGGCGAGTTCGTCGCACAGCGCGGCCTGGACCACCCCGAACGTGCCTTGCAGGCGCTGCACGCCCTCACGCAGCGCTTCACCGCCGAGTTCGCCATCCGCCCCATCATCGTGGCGCACCCCGAGCTGTCACTGCGCACGCTCAACACCTGGACCACCGATCCCAGCGCCCATGTGCGCCGACTGGTCAGCGAAGGCAGCCGACCGCGCCTGCCCTGGGGCCTGCGCCTGAAGGCCCTGGTGGCGGACCCGACGCCCACCCTGCCCCTGCTCGAAGCCCTGCAGGACGACGTGAGCGAGTACGTGCGCCGCAGCGTGGCCAACCACCTCAACGACATCGCCAAGGACCACCCCGAGCGCCTGGCCGACTGGCTGGAGCGCCACCTGCCCGATGCCCCCATGACGAGGCAACGCCTGCTGCGCCACGCCAGCCGCACCTTGATCAAGCAGGGCCATGGCCGCACGCTCACGCTCTGGGGGCTGGGCTCGGCCTTCGACGGGAATGTGCACTGGCAGGTCTCGCCCAAGCGCATCGCCATCGGTGAGTCGGTGGGCTTGAGCCTGACGCTCGCCTCGACCAGCGCCAGCACACAGACGCTGGAGATCGACTACACCGTGCACCACGCCCGCGCGCAAGGGGGCGCATCGGCCAAGACCTTCAAGGGCTGGCGCGTGAGCCTGGCGCCGGGCGAAGCGCTGTCACTGGCCAAGTCGCATTCGATGCGCCCCGTGACCACACGGCGCTATCACCCCGGCGAGCACCAGATCGACCTGCGCATCAACGGGCAGATCGTGGCCCAGGCCAGCTTCAAGCTGACGGCCTGATGGAGGCCGCAGAAGCCGATCAGCCCAGCGCCTTGGCGGCATCCGCCTCGTTGAAGCCCACCAGCAGCACCTTGCCACCACGTTCGATCACGGGGCGCTTGATCACGCTGGCCTGTTCCAGCATCAGCGCCTTGGCGCTGGCGGCATCCACCACACCGGCCTTGACGGCCTCATCCAGCTTGCGCCAGGTCGTGCCCTGGCGGTTCACCAGCTTCTCCCAGCCCACCTGTTTGATCCAGTCGTCCAGCCGCTCGGCCGGCACGCCCTGCTTCTTGTAGTCGTGGAAGGTGACGTTGGCGCCCTGCCCGGCCAGCCAGGTGCGGGCCTTCTTGACGGTGTCGCAGTTGGGGATGCCGTAGAGGATCAGGTCGGAAGCAGTCATGGGATACAGGCAGAAGAAGGCACACAGAAGCGGGCGTGCAAAGACAATCGGCGCGGCCGATGGTAACCGGCAGCGCCGCGCTGCGCAGTGGCCCGGGCTCTTGGCCCCGGCCACCACCGAGCCTGCAGAGATCAGACCGGCGATCCATCCCCCGATGAAATGGGCATCAGGCGATCACCCTCGCTGTCCTCGAACAGGCGCGAGCGCGTCAGGAAACGCAGCCCGTGCGGTCCTTCCAGCGAGAACATGCCGCCCCGCCCGCTCACCACGTCGATGATCAGCTGCGTGTGCTGCCAGTACTCGAACTGCGGCTTGCTGATGTAGAACGGCTCGCCGCCGATGGCCCCCAGCCGCACGTCCGACGCGCCAACGATCATGTCGCCGCGCGCGAAGCACATCGGGGCGCTGCCGTCGCAGCAGCCCCCCGACTGGTGGAACATCAGCGGGCCATGCTGCTCGCGCAGCCGCTGGATCAGGGCCAGGGCGGCCGGCGTGGCCACCACCCGCTCCACCCGCGGCATCACCTGAGGCACGACGTTCATGGCCACGCCCTCCGTCAGAAGAAGCCCAGCGCCTTGGGGCTGTAGCTCACCAGCAGGTTCTTGGTCTGCTGGTAGTGGTCGAGCATCATCTTGTGCGTCTCGCGCCCGATGCCCGATTGCTTGTAGCCTCCGAAGGCCGCGTGCGAGGGGTACAGGTGGTAGCAGTTGGTCCACACACGGCCCGCCTTGATGCCCCGGCCCATGCGGAAGGCGCGGTTGCCGTCACGGCTCCACACGCCGGCGCCCAGGCCGTACAGCGTGTCGTTGGCCATGTGCAGCGCCTCGGCCTCGTCCTTGAACGTGGTCATGGACACCACGGGCCCGAAGATCTCCTCCTGGAAGATGCGCATGCGGTTGTGGCCCTGGAAGATCGTCGGCTGGATGTAGTAGCCATCGCCCAGCTCGCCCGGCAGGCTGGCGCGGCCGCCGCCCGTCAGGCAGATGGCGCCTTCCTGCTTGCCGATGTCCAGGTAGGACAGGATCTTCTCGACCTGCTCGCTGGAGGCCTGCGCGCCGATCATGGTGTCGGTGTCCAGCGGGTGGCCCTGCTTGATGGCCTGCACGCGCTTGACCACGCGCTCCATGAACTTGTCGGCGATCGATTCCTGCACCAGCGCGCGGCTCGGGCAGGTGCACACCTCGCCCTGGTTCAGCGCGAACAGCGCGAAGCCTTCCAGCGCCTTGTCGAAGAACTCATCGTCCTGCGCGGCCACGTCGTCGAAGAAGATGTTGGGGCTCTTGCCGCCCAGCTCCAGCGTCACCGGGATCAGGTTCTGGCTGGCGTACTGCATGATCAGCCGGCCGGTCGTCGTCTCGCCCGTGAAGGCGATCTTGGCGATGCGCTTGCTGGACGCCAGCGGCTTGCCCGCCTCCAGCCCGAAACCGTTGACGATGTTGAGCACGCCCGGCGGCAGGATGTCGGCGATCAGCTCGGCCACCACCAGCATGCCCACCGGCGTCTGCTCGGCGGGCTTGAGCACCACGCAGTTGCCGGCGGCCAGCGCGGGCGCCAGCTTCCAGGCGGCCATCAGGATCGGGAAGTTCCACGGGATGATCTGGCCGACCACGCCCAGCGGCTCGTGGAAGTGGTAGGCCACGGTGTCGCCGTCGATCTCGCCGAGCGAGCCCTCCTGCGAGCGCACGCAGGCCGCGAAGTAGCGGAAGTGGTCGATGGCCAGCGGGATGTCGGCGGCCAGCGTCTCGCGCACGGGCTTGCCGTTGTCCCAGGTCTCGGCCACGGCCAGCTTTTCCAGGTTGGCCTCCATGCGGTCGGCGATCTTGTTGAGCAGGGCGGCGCGCTGGGCCACCGGGGTGGCACCCCAGCCATCGGCGGCGGCGTGGGCGGCGTCCAGCGCCAGGTTGATGTCTTCTTCCGTCGAGCGGGCCACCTGGCAGAACACCTGGCCCGTCACCGGCGTGACGTTGTCGAAGTACTGCCCTTTGACAGGCTTCACCCACTGGCCGTTGATGAAGTTGTCGTACTGCTTCTTGAACGTGATCAACGAACCGTCGGATCCGGGGTTGGCGTAACGCATGTGAGGTCTCCTGTTGGGTGAACCGTGAGGGTTGAGACACCGGCGACATGCCGGGCCTGCCTGCCCTGTAGCGCACTGCGCGTGCCATCTGGGGTTTGTCCCGGCTTGCGTCCTGTTTTCCTGGAATCTCCCAGAGGACACAGCGGGTACCGGGGTCTTTCACCCTGCTGTGCCTGCGCTGCGTCAAATAATGACGCTGTACCGTTCTGACACAGGGGCAACCCGGGTGTGACACCCCTGAGGCGGACGCATACTGGCGTCCGATTTGCTGAGGCACCTCCATGCAACTGACGACCCAAGCGTCCGCTGACCGCCTGATCGAAGCCCGCCGCCACCTGCTGGAAAGCGGCGAGGTCCCCCCCGGGCTGCTGCGTGACGACCTGGCGCGCTCCTGGCTGCGCAGCCACCAGGCGGGGCTCTCGCCCACGGATGCGCTGGCCGCCTCGCCCGTCAGCAACGCCAGCCAATTGCGCCAGGCGCAAAGCGTGGAAAGCGATTTCCTGGCGCACGCCCGCCCGGTGATGGAGTTCGTGTTCGACCAGATGCGCGATTCGGGCAGCATGGTCGTGCTGGCCGACACGCGCGGCCTGCTGCTGCACAGCCTGGGCGATGCCGACTTTCTGGAGCGCGCCGACCGCGTCGCCCTGCGCCCCGGCGCCATGTGGCTGGAAGAACAGCGCGGCACCAACGCCATCGGCACCACCCTGGCCGAAGGCAAGCCGGTGGTCGTGCAAGGCGCCGAGCACTACCTGGAGCGCAACAGCTTCCTGACCTGCGCCGCCGCACCCGTGCTGGACCCCGATGGCCGCCTGCGCGGTGTGCTCGACATCTCCGGTGACCAGCGCAACCACCACCCGCACACCTTCGCGCTGGTGCGCTCGGCCGCCCGCATGATCGAGGACCGCCTGTTCCACGCCCGCCACCCGCAGGATCTGCTGCTGCGCCTGCACACCCGCGCCGAAGGCCTGGGCTTCGTCGGCGAAGGCCTGGTCGCCCTGAGCGAAGACGGCTGGATCATGGGCGCCAACGCCATCGCCCAGCAGTGGCTGGGCCTGACCGCCTCGCAGATCGGCGCCACCACCCTGGACCGCGTGCTCGGGCCCCACGCCCTGCGCCTGCAGAGCCTGCCGGCCACAGGCATCCCCACCCGCGTGGTGACCATGCAGGGCCAGAGCCTGTTCGTGCGCGACGAGCCCGAGCGCCGCCGCCGCGTGTGGGCCACGGCCAACCCGACCAAGGCCCGCCCGGCGCCGACCGCAGCGCAAGCGCCCCTGGCGCCCCGCGCGCCCCGCCCCCGCGGCACGCATGACGACCCCCGCATCCTGCTGGCCATGCAGCGCTCGCTGAAGGTGCAGGCCCAGGGCATCGCCGTGCTGCTGCAGGGCGAATCAGGCACCGGCAAGGAGGTGTTCGCGCGCACCCTGCATGCCGATGGCGACCGCTCCAACGGCCCCTTCGTGGCCGTGAACTGCGCCGCCTTGCCCGAAGCCCTGATCGAGGCCGAGCTGTTCGGCTACGTGGGCGGCGCCTTCACCGGCGCACGCCGCGAAGGCGCCCCGGGCCGCATCCGCCAGGCCGATGGCGGCACCCTCTTCCTCGACGAGATCGGCGACATGCCCATGGCGCTGCAGGCCCGCCTGCTGCGCGTGCTGCAGGACCGCGAGGTCGTGCCCGTGGGCGGCACCACGCCCGTGCCGGTGGACTTCGTGCTGGTGTGCGCCACGCACCACCAGTTGCGCGAGGCCGTGGCCCGCCACGAGTTCCGTGAGGACCTGTACTGGCGCATCAACGGCCTGACGGTGCAGCTGCCCCCACTGCGCGAGCGCGGCGACCTGGTCGAGCTGATCGACGACATGCTGCACGGCCTGGCCCACGACATGAAACGCGCCCAGGCCCCCAGCATGGCCGACGAGGTGGTGCAGGCCCTGAGCCAGCACCCCTGGCCCGGCAACCTGCGCCAGTTGCACGCCGCCCTGCGCACCGCCTGCGCCCTGCTCGGCCCGCACGATGAAGAGCTCGACTGGGAACACTTCAGCGAAGACCTGTGGGACGACGTGTTCTCCAAGGCCTACCGCGAAGAGCCCGAGCTGGTCACCGTGCTCAGCGGCTACGGCGCCGAGGCCGCCCCGGTCGACCCAGCCCCGCAGGATGGCGAGACCAACCTCAAGCGACTGTCCAGCCGCGCCATCGAACAGGCCATCCGCGCGGCGGGCGGCAACATGTCGGATGCGGCGCGCCGCCTGGGCATCAGCCGCAACACCCTGTACCGCCGCCTCAAGCAGATCAAGGGCGGCGAGGCGGCTTGACCTCGCCAGAGCAAGGAGGTATCCGCCCCCAAGGGGCTGTGGGCCGCCCGGGGCGCGGTAGCATTGCACCCCATGAGCACCACCGCCACCAACGTCGACCCCCAGGAACTGGCCAAATTCAGCGAATTGGCCCATCGCTGGTGGGACCCCGAGAGCGAATTCCGCCCCCTGCACCAGATCAACCCCCTGCGCCTGGACTGGATCGACCAGCTCGCCAACATCAAGGGCAAGCGCGTGGTGGACGTGGGCTGCGGCGGCGGCATCCTGGCCGAATCCATGGCCCGCAAGGGCGCCGACGTGCTGGGCATCGACCTGGCCGACAAGCCCCTCAAGGTGGCCCAGTTGCACGCCATGGAAGGCGGCGTGGCCAACCTGGCCTACCGCTCCGTGGCCGCCGAGGCGCTGGCCGCCGAGCAGCCCGGCCAGTTCGACGTGGTCACCTGCATGGAGATGCTGGAGCACGTGCCCGATCCCTCGTCCATCGTGCGGGCCTGCACGCAGATGGTGAAACCCGGCGGCTGGGTGTTTTTCTCGACCATCAACCGCAACCCCAAGAGCTTCCTGTTCGCCATCGTGGGTGCGGAGTACATCCTCAAGCTGCTGCCCAAGGGCACGCATGAATTCGCCCGCTTCATCCAGCCGGCCGAACTGGCGCGCTGGGCCCGCGAGGCGGGTCTGTCCAGCCAGCAGATGAAGGGCATGGAGTACAACCCGATCACCCAGCGCTACTGGCTGTCGGGCGACACCAGCGTGAACTACCTGGTGGCCTGCCGCAAGCCGGCCTGAATCCCGACGACATGACTGCTTCCATCAACTGGGCGAAACTGCCCCGCGCCGTGCTGTTCGATCTGGACGGCACTTTGGCTGACACGGCTGGCGATCTGGCCGGTGCGCTCAACACCTTGCGCGTTCAGCGCGGGCTGGCGCCGCTGCCTGTCGAACAGCTGCGTCCGCATGCCTCCGCGGGTGCCCGTGGACTGATCGGTGCCGGGCTGGACATCCATCCGGGCTCTGAAGAGTACGAGCCGCTGCGGGTGGCGTTTCTGGAGGCCTATGCCGCGGGGCTGGCGAACACGACGCGGCTGTTCGACGGCATGCCGGAGTTGCTGGCTGCTCTGGAAGGCCGTGGGCTGCTGTGGGGCGTGATCACCAACAAGGTCCATCGCTTCACTGTTCCCGTGATGGACGGGCTGGGGCTGACGCAGCGTGCGGCGGTGATCATCAGTGGCGATACCACCGAGCATCCGAAGCCGCATCCGCTGCCCTTGCTGGTGGCGTGCGAGCGGATCGGGATCGAGCCGCAGGAGGCGATGTACGTGGGGGATGACCTGCGGGACATCCAGGCGGCTCGGGCTGCGGGGATGCCGAGTGTGGCGGCGGCCTGGGGGTACCTGGGTGAGGCCGTGGGCATCGAGGATTGGGGGGCGGATGTGATCAGCCAGAAACCGCTGGATCTGTTGTCGCTTTTGCCGGCCTGGGGTTGAGGTTTGCGGATTGCGGGTTGAGCGTTTTGACGTGACAGCGCGGCGCGGAAAAGGGCTGAGCCAACCTCCGTCCGGGCTTCATTCGGATGGTCCCGCCTTCGGCAGGACTTCCCTGCGATGCTCGCGACGAGGTGGGGCCGCAGAACTCGCTACGCGCCCCGTGGGCGCTGCGCTCAAACAACTGCGGCCAGTCAGTTCACGAAGCGCGCTGCGCGCGCCCACCTCGCCGCTGCGCTTCTCGGCACCCTCAAGGCGCCCGGCCAGAGGCCGGCTCAGCCCTTTTCCGCGCCGCTCGTGGCGTGCGAAGGGCGACGCGCCAGGCCGTGAGGTGCGCCGTCGGGCCGACGGGCTCCGCGCATCAGGTTCGGAATGCGAACTTTGCTTTGCCCGGCTTTGCACGCAAGGCGTTTTGCTCGGCCGTTCGCCCGTTTTGCTCGGCGCTCAAGCATGCAGGGCCTTGCGCGCAAAGCTCAAGGCTTGGTTGACCGAGCTTGGCGCCTTGCGTGCAAGCCTTTTTTGTGCATGAGATCGCTGAAAAAGCCTTGCGCGCCGAGTTCGGAGCCTTGCACGCAAAGCACCAGAACCTTGCGCACGAACCTTTTAGCCTTGCGGCCAAAGCCAATCGCTTCGCGCGCAAGGCTTTTTGCTTTGCGCGCCGAGCAAATAGCTCGGCGCATGAGCATCGGAACGGCACGCTCGAAGCCGTGAACTCCGCGCATCCACCTCAGGGCTCGGCATCCGCACTGCAGCGGCACGGCCTCCGAGCCTGAGGCTCCACCCGTGACCTGCGATGCTCTGTGCGTCATGCGCAAACAGCCGCGCACTGAGCACTGAGCACTGAGTATCGGAAGCGAAAGCGGAGCCCCCACGCATCGAACCTCGCATGCCGCAAGCGGGTCTGCGTCTGCCACCAGCGGGGCGAAACAGGGATGTGGGGGTGGCTGGCGGGGCGCCTTGTTGGCGCCGAGCAGCGCAGTGGCGAGGTGGGCATGCGCGGAGCGCATGCTTCGTCATCTGACTGGCCGCATCTGTTTGAACGCAGCGACCTCAGGTCGCGGAGTGAGTTATGCGGCCCCACTTCGCCGCGAG
>JBMOQM010000003.1:0-39713 GCA_049322875.1 Pseudomonadota bacterium | reverse complement strand
AGACCGGACTTCAATGTCCTGCCACAGGTGCCAGCTACGCCAGCGTTTACCCCCTGACCCCGATCAACTCAGGTGGGGGAGTTTGAGGTGGCCATAAGTGGGGGAGTTTGGGTGGCCGCCGGGGGCCGAGACAGGGACAGCGCCCGCGTGTAGTCCTTCTCCTCGGGAAGGACGTCAGGAATCGTGGCCTGGAAAGTAGGCGTGAAAGCGGCCGAGGCCGATTGAAGAACGAAAATCAGGATGTAGACCTGCCAGATCTCGTTGACAAAAGGCAGCGACACGGCCACGGCCGCCCGGATCAGATCCATGGCGACGAGGAAGGCCCGCCTGGGCAAGCGATTGGCAAAGGCCCCCACCACAGGCGCGACGCCAACATAGGCCACCATCTTGATAGCCAGCGCAGTGCCCAGTACGCTGCCCGCGTTGGCACCAGCAATGTCATAGGCGAGCAGGCCCAAGGCCACGGTGGCCAGGCCCGTGCCCACCAGCGCAATGACTTGTGCAAGAAAGAGATGACGGTAAGTGCGGTTGGCGAGAACGTCCAGCATGGTGGCTCCAAGGCAAAAATAATTGGCAGTGCCAGTGCGTTGGCACTGCCTGGTCTTGACCTGAACGCATTACAAGCCCGGAGGTCGTCCGGAAGACCTCACTTCCCGCTGAAGTTCGCGGCAATGAAGTTGCCCTGCAGCGTGAAGAACATGAACAGCGTGTCTTTAGACTTGTCGGAAGCCGCTGAATCCTTGAAGACGACCTTCCATTCCTTGCCGCGCTTGCCGTCCACCTGCTCAGGCGTACCCGGTTTCACGCTCAACCAGCTCTTGTCGAGTTTGCCGCTTTCGACCATTTGAGCCTGGCGCTTGATGGAGCAGGCGGAGACAGTTTCAGGGGATGCGGCCGTGGCACCGTGGAAGTGGCAATCCGAGGCGCCGCTGGCGAAGGCCGGTGCGGCCAGGACGGAGGCTGCGGCGAAAGCGATGAGGGAGATGAACTTTTTCATGAAGGTTTCCTTCTGGTGGGTTGGGTGAAACAACTGGCGCGACCTCACAAGGTGTCGCGGCCCGTCTGGGTACTTCGCTGGATATCGAGGTCCTCGTGCTCGTGCATGTGCTCCTTGGAAGGAAAGCGGAAGCTGTCCGGGTCGCTGTCGTGCTGGTAGCCATGCAGTTGCATCAAGAGCAGGAGTGCGCCCGCGAACATCAGGATGTTGTTGGCGACGGTACTCAGGCGTGGGAAAGACGCCCGCCTGCGCCACATCGCCAGCCCCCATACCATCACGGTCAGGGCGGCAATCTGGCCGATTTCCACGCCGACATTGAAGCTCAGGATCCTGATCAGCATGGCAGTCGGGTCGTCACCCAATGGAAGCTGCTGAAGCCGCGTAGACAAGCCGAACCCATGGAGCAGGCCAAACCCGAAAACGACGGCCAGCAGGTTGGGTGATTCGCAACCCAGGTGCTTTTGAAAACCGCCGTTGTTATCGAAGGCCTTGTACATCACGCTGATGGCGATCAAGGCATCGACCAGGTAGTAGTTCCATGTGATCTGCAGGAAGGTGGCAAAGACCAGCGTGATGCAGTGTCCCAGCGTGAACGCCGTGACGAACTTCGCCACATCGGAAAACTTGTGCAGGAAGAAGACCACGCCAAACAGGAACAGCAAATGGTCATAGCCCGACAGCATGTGGCTGACACCCAGCCCCACGTATTGCAGATAGCCACCATCGAGCATGCGCTGCTTGTCGGCGTCTGAGATGCCGTGAGCTCCTGCGCTCAAGCTCGACAGGAGCAGGCCCGCCGCGAACAGCCAATAAATGAAGCGTTTTGACATGAGTGATTGCCTTCGGAATTGGAGTCGAGGTCCCGCGCGACGGGGCGTGTGGCGCGGACTTGCGGTGTTGTGTGGACTGAACGACTTCAGGCCATGTTCAATTTTTCCTCGCTCGTCACGCTGCTCGCCTTCCGGCGTCGCAGCACCATGCCGCACACGGCGGGGAGGACGAACAGCGTCAGCACGGTGGCCGTCACCAAACCGCCGATGACCACGGTGGCCAGTGGTTTCTGGACTTCGGCGCCGGTGCCTGTACCGATGGCCATCGGCAGGAAGCCCAGGGAGGCCACCAGCGCCGTCATCAGCACCGGACGTACACGCTCCATCGCCCCTTCGATGACTGCCGCATTGGCATCGAGTCCATCTTCCATGCGCTTGCGAATCGCGGAGATCAGCACCAGCCCGTTGAGCACAGCCACACCAGAAACGGCGATGAAGCCGACCGCCGCCGAGATCGAGAACGGCATCCCCCGCAATGCAAGCGCGAAGATCCCACCGGCCAGCGCCAGCGGCACCGCGGTCAAGACCGTGGCCGTCAACGCCACGTTCCCGATCGCCATGTAAAGCGTCGCGGTGATCAGCAGCAGACACACCGGCACGATGATCGCCAGGCGCTTGGTGGCCGCCTGCAGGTTCTGGAACTGGCCGCCCCACTCGATCCACGAGCCCGAGGGCAGCTTGAGGTCGGAAGCGATGCGGGCCGCCGCATCATCGACAAAACCGCCGAGGTCTCGTCCCACGACATTGGCCTCAACGTAGATGCGCCGCTTGCCGTTGTCTCGGCTCACTTCGTTCAGGCCTTCCGTGAAACGGAACTGGGCCAGTTGGCGCAGCGGCACCGAGGCGCGTGGCTTGCCATCCACTTCGGGCAGCATGACCGGCAAAGCGCCCAGGACGTCGAGGTTGCTGCGCTGCTCACCCGCCAGCCTCACCACGATGTCGAAGCGGCGGTCGCCCTCGAACACCTGGCCGGCCGGTTTGCCCGCCAGCGCCGTCGACACCGTGTCGGCCACTTCACGGACGGTCAGGCCGTAGCGGGCGATGGCTGCGCGGTCGAAACTGATGTCGAAGGTGGGAAAGCCCCCCGTCTGGGCCACGCGCACGTCGGACGACCCAGGCGTCTTGCGCAGCACCCCCGCGATCTTCTCGGCACTGGCGGCCAGTTGGTCGAGGTCATCGCCGTAGACCTTGACCGCCACGTCGCTTCGCACCCCGCCGATCAACTCGTTGAAGCGCATTTCAATCGGCTGCGTGACGTCGTAGTTGTTGCCCACCAAGGGCGCGGTCTTCTCGCGGATGCGCTCGATGACCTGTTCCTTGGTCGTCACACCCTCGGGCCATTGGTCCTTGGGCTTGAGGATGATGTAGTTGTCGGACGCATTGGGCGGCATCGGGTCGGCCGCCAGGCTGGCCGTGCCCGCCTTGGAGTAGACGGTCTTGACCTCGGGCAAGGTCAGCACCGCGCGCTCCAGCGGCAGGTCGATGGCGGCTGACTGCTCGATGGAGGTCGAAGGGATGCGGACCGATGAAAGGTTGAGGTTTTGCTCGTCCAATGTCGGCATGAACTCCCGCCCGACGAAGGTGAACGCCACCACGGCCACAGCCAGCACAGCCAGGCCAGCACCGACGTAGGGCAGCGGCCGGTTCACCGCATGGGCCAGCCAGGGCCTGTAGCGCGTCTTGGTGGCGGCAATGACCTTCACCTCCCGCTCCGAGATCTCCTTGTTCAGCAGCACGGCGATCATGGCCGGCACGAACGTCAGCGACAGCACGAAGGCCGATGCCAGGGCGAGCATCAGCGTGATGACCATGGGCGAGAACATCTTGCCCTCGACGCCCTCGAAGGTCAGGCACGGCAGGAAGACCAGGAAGATCACCAGTTGGCCGTACACCGTGGGTTTGACCATTTCGCGGGAAGACTCGACCACTTCTTCCAAGCGCTCAGCGAGTGTCAGGAGGCGCCCTTGCTGATGCTGCCGGTGGGCGAGCCTGCGCAAGGTGTTCTCGACGATGATGACAGCGCCATCGATGATGAGCCCGAAGTCCAGCGCGCCTAGGCTCATCAGGTTGCCCGAGATGTGGAGCGAGTTCATGCCGATGGCACTGAAGAGCAACGACAGCGGAATCACCAGGGCCGCGATCACCGCAGCGCGCCAGTTGCCCAGCAAAGCGAAGAGGATGGCCACGACCAACAGGGCGCCTTCCGCCAAGTTGCGCGCGACCGTGGTGATGGTCGCCACGACCAGTTGTGAGCGGTCAAGCGTGGGCACGATGATGATGCCGGGTGGCATGGTCTTTGAGATGTCCTTCAGCTTGTCGCCCACGGCTTGCGCCACAGTGCGGCTGTTCGCGCCCACCAGCATGAGCGCGCTGCCGACCACGGTCTCGTTGCCATTGCGGCTCGCCGCTCCTGATCGCAGTTCGCCGCCGACGTTGACCGTGGCGACCTGCGCGACCGTCACGGGCACGCCTTGGCGCTGCGCGACCACAGCACGCGAGATCTCGTCGATGGTGCGGATGCGGGCGTCCGCGCGCACCAGGTACGACTCGCCGGAGCGCTGGATGAAGTTCGCGCCGACTGAGAGGTTGGCATCTTCAAGCGCCCGGCTCAGGTCAGCGTAGGAAATGCCATAGGCCGCCAGTTTGGCCGCATCGGGCGCCACCACGAATTCCTTGATGTAGCCGCCCAGCGAATCCACGTCGGCCACGCCGGGTGTGGTGCGCAATTGCGGGCGCACGATCCAGTCCTGCACCGTTCGCAGATAGGCCAGTTGCGAGACCCGCCCGAGTACCTTCTCGCCGCTGTCGGTCAGGAAGCTGCCGTCGCTTTGCCAACCAGGCTCGCCATCCTTGACCTTGGCGCCTTTGCCGCCCGGATGCTCGAACTCGACGCTGTAATGAAACACTTCGCCCAGCCCGGTTGAAACGGGCCCCATCTGCGGCTCAGCGCCCTCGGGCAAATTGGGCCGCGCCTGGGCCAGCCGCTCGGTAACCTGCTGGCGCATGAAGTAGAGATCGGCATCCTCCTTGAAGATGGCGGTCACCTGGCTGAAGCCGTTGCGGGAGAACGAGCGCGTGCGCTCCACGCCGTTCAAGCCGGCCAACGCCGTCTCGATCGGATAGGTCACGCGCTTCTCGATCTCGACCGGGCTCAGCGTGGGCACGACGGTGTTGATCTGCACCTGCTTGTTCGTGATGTCCGGGGTGACATCGATGGGCAGCAGGTTGAGTTGCCATGCGCCATAGGCCGCCACCACGGCGGTCAGGAACAGGACCAGCCAACGCAGCCGCACCGCGCCTTGAAGAATGGCGTTGATCATTACTCGTCTCCACCTTTCTTGGCTTCCGCCTTGACGAGGAAGGCGTTGCGGGTAGCGACGCGGTCACCGGCCTTCACGCCGGACACGATCTGCGCGACGCCGCCGCTGCGCGTGCCCACGAGTACGGGCTGCGCACGGAAGCCCTGGTCCGTTCGCACGAACAGCACATCGCGGCCGTCGATGGTCTGGACGGCCTCTTCAGGAATGAGGAGCCCGGCTGCGGCCTTGCTGCCGGATGCATGCAGACGCACCTGCACGCCTTCGCCGATCACGAGCGTGGCGGCGAGGCCCTTGGGAGCCAGGACCACGGTGCCAGCGCGCGAGTTGCCGCTGACCGTCGGCGCCACCGAACGCACGGTGGCAGGTACCAGGGCTCCGGTCGACAGGACGATGGTCGCCTCGTCACCAACCTGGATGCGCCCGGCCTCCGTGGAGGTGACGGACGCTTCGACCTGGACGGCCCCGGGGGCGTTCACCCGGAACAGCTCGTCATTCGGCGACACGTAGGCGCCAAGCGTGGCGTTCTGGGCGGCAATCTTGCCGGAGATCGGGCTCACGACCGCCATGCCATCGCCCTTGTCGGACACATGCGCGGCCCGGGCCACGGCAGCCGCGCGGCGCGCTTCGGCGTCGGCCACGTCCAGATTGGCCTTGGCGTTCTCCATGTCCTGCCGGGGCGTCACGCCTTGTTGAAACAGGCTCGATTCCCGCGCAAAGGTCTGGCGAGCCAGCTCCAGCTTGGCCTGCGCCGTGCGGCGCTCCGCAGCCATGCTCGCCGCATCCAGGCTATCCAACACCGCCAGCACCTCGCCAGCGCGGACGGTGTCGCCCACCCGCTTGTTGACGCGCTGCACGGTGCCATTGGCTCTCGCCACCAGCACAGCCTCACCCCCCGGAGCGGCCGCCACGGTGGCCGGCGCCAGGATCTCGCTGCTGACGTCTCCGCTGGTGACGCCTTCAACCGTGATGCCAGCCGCCTTGAGGTACTCAGCAGGGATCTTCACTTCGCCGGCTGCCTCTGCCGCAACTGGCTGCGTGACGGCGGCAGGTGCCGCGCTGGGAGCAGACGGCGCGTTGGAGGGCGCCATTTTTGCAGCACCGAAGCCGATCAGGGCGGCCACGCCGGCCACGCCCGCAATCACGGGCCAGTTCATGGATGAACGGTTGTCAGTCATTTTCTTCAATCTCCAAATGCCAGTCGCCCGTCGGCTTGTGCCAGGGCTGCGAGTGCGCGCACGCGGGCCAACCGCGCTTCGATGGTCAAACCCTTCGCATCCGAGAGGGTGCGGCGTATCGCGAGCAGCTCCATCAGAGAGGTCTTGCCACTGTCGTAGCCGATGCGTCCCAGGCGGTAAGCCTCGGACGCCGCGCGCTCGCCTTCAGTGGCTGCGATCAGCCGCTGTTCGGCGGCTGAGGACTGGGCTTGGGCGGAACGGCGTGTGGCCTCGGCCGCGAAGCTGGCGGCGGCGAGCCGGGCCTCTGCGGCAGCGATGCGCTCATTGGCAGCCACGACGGCGCTGCTGTTGCGGTCGAAGATCGGGATGGAGGTGGAAATCCCGATCACATAGCCGCTTTCGCTGGTCCAGCCATAGCGGCGAAGACCGGCACTCAGACCGACTTCTGGCAACCATCTCTTCTGCTCGACGCGTGCTTGCGCCTCCAGCGCCTCGCGCTCGGCACGCGCCGTGGCGACCGCCGGTGTCTCGCCGGCCAAGGCGGCAGCCGGGGCTTGTGCTTTGGTCAGCAAAGACTCGCTGATGCCGGTATATGGCTCCGAACTCCCGACGAGCGCGGACAGGCGTGCCAGTGCCTGAACGACATCGGCCTCGGCCGCCTGTCGCGCCGCCTGGGTGGCCGATGCGCTCGCCTGCGCTTGGGCCAACCGGAGGCCGGCCTCCTTGCCAGCCTTTACTTGCGCTTTCGCGGCATTCACATCGTCCGTGGCTCTGGACAGGTCCTCCTTCGCCAGGCCGGCCCGTGCCTGCGCCGCTTCCACCGTGGCGTAGGCCAAGGCCAATTCGTACGCGAACGCAACCTGTGCTTGCCGCTGTCGGCTTTGGGCGACCAGGATGTTGCGCTCACCAGCTTCGATGCGCGCGCCGCGCTTGCCCATGAGCTCCAGCGGCTGAGTCAAGGTATAGGTGTTTTGCCGTTGGCTTTGCCCCCCGCTCGCAGGTGCGCCAAGGTTTTCCACCACGGCATCCAGGCGGGGATTGAGCCATGCCCCGGCCTGCGCGGCATCGGCGGCCGCTGCACTGACATCGGCCCTTCGCTCCAGCAGTTCAGGGGCTTGTGTCAATGCCTGCGACAGCAAGGCGGCATAGGGGGGCGCATCGGCGGCTTGGCAAAGAGATGCGCCGGAAAAGATGGAAAGCGCAACAAGGTAAGCGCTGGCATGTCGGCGTGCGGAATGAATGGCAGCCTCCTTTTGGGTAATCAAGTTGCTGGTCAGTACGGCTCCTCTTCTATACGGCGCTGCGGCTTCGCCCCCCTCGTCGTTTTCTGACTTTTTGATTTCTTCTGCGTCAGCGCTCGGGGATCAGTTGCGCAAGCCTTTCACGCGCACGTGAAATTCTTCCCTCCAACGCTTTCGTCGTCACTCCGAGCGCTTGGGCGGCCTCCGGCTGCGACAACCCCACGATCGCCGTGAGGACAATCGCTTCCCTCTGATCACGCGGCAGACGATCCAGGGTCCGCGTCACCAGCGCCAACTCGCGGCGCGCGGCAACCTCGCGCTCAGGGCCTGGACGCTCATCTTCGATGGGCGGCAAGCCGGAATGGTCGAAATCCAGCGCGCCGAAAAGGAAATGCCTCACCTTCCGGAAGCGGTACAAATCGCGCATCTTGTTGAGGCCAACGCTGAACAGCCATGCCCGGAAGGGACGGGACTGGTCGTAGTCATCCAAGGCGCGCCAAGCTGCGACGAAGGTCTCTTGCACCACATCGTCAATGTCCGTTTCCGGAAGACCGAAGCTCCGAGCGGCTTGTGCCAGGCCCCCAGCATGTCGCTTGACCAGCACCTTGAATGCCCTGTCGTCGCCTTCAGCGGAGCGCAGGGCCAGAACGTTGTCTGGCTCCACAGATATCACTGCGATCCACGCTGGAGGGCGTCGACAAGAACAGCGTCATAGGCTGCGCGGTGTTCAGGCTTCAAGCCCGCGCGCATCTCGAATGCATGGACCAGGGTGGCGCGTTGCAAATCGCCTGCCGCCCGCTCGACTTGCTGGATGGCGGCCTCGACTTCTGGAGACCAGGAGGGGTTTCTGGCGATGGCTTGCGCGAGCTGGCCGTTGGCGACCCGCAATCGCTTCTCGATCTCGCGCCTGCGGTCGCCGAACTCCAGCTCCTTGGCCTCCAGGATTTTTTTCTCATTGGCCTCGAGCGGCACAGCCTCGTGCAGCAGTTCGTGCAGGTCGCTGGGCGGGTGGTTCAAGCTGTGCCGAATGGCCAGAACGGCGGCCGCGATGACCACGCCGGTCAACGTGCCCACCACGTTAGCGATCAGCAGGCGCCGTGTGCGGGGTGTCATCACGCCCCCACCAGCAGCCCGAACGGCGAGGCAGCCGGCGGGGTTGAGAGCCACAAGGCCTCAGGCCTTTCCCCCGATGCTTTCCAGCCGAATTTTTCACTGCCGGCAATGAGCAACATGGCTGCGGCGGCGGCCATGGCTGCGCACAGCATGACCAGCCGCGTATCCTGCCGGGCCAGTGACAAAGCAGGCCCGGCTTCCACCGTCAGCCGACGCATGATTTGATTGCTGTCGATCTCATGCCCGACGTCCGTCGTGGTCTTGGCGGCGTCGGCCAGCCATTTGTCTACGTCTGCCACGGTGAAGCTCCTTTGCTGCTGCTCTACGTATGTATACGGCGCTCAAGCCCGGCTCCCCTTGAGCAGTTAACAATTTTTCGGTCTGTGCAAGAAAGCCGGAGGTCCGGGCTCCGGCACATTGTCCTCAATGTTCGGCGCGAAGCGGTTGTCGCCTGAAACTGCGCCACAGGATCAGGTCATACCCAATCTTGAGAGCGCCGCACAGCACCAATGGAGTGGCCAGCCATCCGGCCGCGAACAGGGCGCCGCCTAAGGCAGGGCTAAGGGCTGCGGCGAGGCTTCTGGGCACGGCGGTGAAGCTTGCAGCAGCGGCTCTCTCGCCAGGCGTCACCAGCGTCATGACCAGCGCGCTGCGGGCCGGAACGTCCATCTGGGACATCAGCGATCTCATTAAGAGCAGGCCCAGCGCCAGATCCAATCGCGGCGAACAGGCCGCGCCGATGAGGCAAAGACTGGCCGGGATGTGGGTGAAGACCATGGTGTTGACCAACCCAATGCGCCTGGCGAGCACAGGCGCTGCCAATTGCGACGTCGCCCCAGCCAGGCCGGACCACCAGAAAAAGTGGCCCGTCTCCGCCAAGGAGAGCCCGAAACGCTCGAACAGCCAGAGCGCAAGGAGCGAGTTCACGACCAGGCCGCCTGCGAATGAATCCACGCTGAACAGGGTGGCCAAGCGGACCACGACCGCCCGTGATGGCCCCAGAGGTGCTGGCGGCACGATGGCTTCGCCCGCCGCTGGCGGTGGCAGTGTCCTGTAAAGCAGGAAGACGATGCAGCCGATCAATCCGTACAGGGCGAACATGGCCTTTACCCCGCCTAGCTGGGTGGTGCCCATGGCCGTGCTCAGGTGCGCAGGCAGCGAAGTCGCCAATGCACCCAGGGCCGCGAACATGGCGCCCACCAAGCTGTAGCGCGCAAACAATGCCGTGCGGGACGATGCATCGCTGGCTTCAGCCAGCCGCGCGTGTTCTAAAGGCAGGAACACACTCACATCGCCAGAACTGGGGTTGAGCGTGCCAATGAAAGCGATGAGCAGCAGGGGCCAAAAGAGCGTGCCGGCTACACCGCCATAGAGCGCAAAGGCAAAGCCTGTGCTGGCCATCAGCAACGCTGAGCCAGTCAACAGGGCGCGGTGGTGAAAGCGATGGCCCATCGCTCCGACCGCCAGCGTCATCAGCGCCGATCCCAGCAAAGTGGTCGTGGTCAGCACGCCCACCTCCCATGTGCCGAAGCCCAGAGCCAGCAGATAGGCTGGCAAAAGAAGGGCGACATAGCCATCGGCGAAGCCACGCATCGCACGCGCGGCAAGCAGGACGGGAATGGGAGAGTGCATCGTCTTAGGCCTTGCCTTGTTCAGCGTGCGACATGATCAGTTGCTGAAGAGCCCCTCACGGCCTATTGACGAGGCACTTCAGGCCCTCGATAGCGAGGCGAGCCGGGAGGCGACTGCCTCCCACTGGATGTTCTTGAAGAAGGCGTCGATGTACTTGGCTGCCGCCGCGCCGAAGTCCATTTGGTAGGAGTGCTCGTACATGTCCAGGACAAGCAGTGGCAAAGTGGCCGCAGGCCCGTGTGCATGGTCGGCCAGCCAATAGTTCTCCAACTGCCGCGTGTAGGTGTTGTAGCCCAGCACCACCCAGCCGGATCCGCCGCCTAAGCCCGCGGCGATGCGGCGGAACTCGGTCTCCCAGGTGTCGAAGCTGCCGAACGCATCGGCAATCACCTTGCGCTCAGGTGCACCGGCCTGGCCGTTGCCACCCAGGTTGTCGAAGTAATGCTCGTGGAGCACCACGGAGCCTGTGCGCAGCAGGTGTTCGCGCTTGAGGTCGTTGTAGACATAGGGCGGCAAGTCCTTGTCGGCCAAGGCCTCGGACAGCCGCTTCTTGATCACTGCCAGCGCCTTGACGGAGCCGCCGTAGTTATTCTCCCAATGGGAGCGGATGATTTTTTCAGAAAGGCCGTTCAGCTTGGCCGGGTCGAAGGCCAGGGGCTTGGGACCAGCCTGGCTCTCGAAGGCGGTCAGGGTTGGCTTCAAGGGCTTATCCAAAGCAGGCGGCGCGGTGGCGGCACCAGCTGCATGGGCGCTGCCCAGCACGGCGGCTGCGGCCACGGTGTTGCGCAGCATGGTTCGGCGTTGGGGGTCGGTGTGATCAGTCATTGGCTTGTGCTCCTTGAGTTGAGGTACTTCAGTGATGCAACAAGGGATAGATCGCCATGCCGATGAGCGCGGCGCCTATCACGATGTAGGGTTCCTGCAGCTTCTTGAACTTCCAAAGCAGCGCCGCCGTGGCGAGCGCCATCAAAGCCGTGGGAATGTCGACGATGGAGCGCTTGGCGATCACGATGACCGAGCCCGCGATGGCCCCGATGGCGGCGGCCGTCACACCGTCCACGAAGGCGACGATGCCGGGCAGCTTGCCGTATTTCTTGAAATAAGGCGCCGGAAGCACGGTGAACAGGTAGCAGGGCAGGAAGGTCGCCAAGGCCGCCACGCACGCACCAGGAAAACCTGCGACCAAGTAGCCGATGAAGCCCACCGTGATGACCACGGGACCGGGTGTGATCATGGCCACGGCCACCGCGTCCACGAACTGCTTTTCGTTGAGCCAGTGGTGCTCCGTGACCACGCCGCCATACAGGAATGGCACGATGGCCAGGCCTGATCCAAAGACGAAAGCCCCGGCCTTGGCGAAAAACACACCGATCTGCATCAGAACGGTCCAGTCTTGCGATGCCAGCCAGCCGGAGGCTTCCGGCAGGCCCACGGGCGCCATCGCGGTCAAGCCACCGCCACGCCCCCAATTTTTGGGCGGTGCGCGCCAAAGCCACACCACGATGCCCGCCGCCAAGATCAGCCAGGCGACCTCGGATTCAGTGAGGACGGTCACCACGGCGTTGATCAAGAAAATGGCCCAAAGCAGCTTGTCCCTGCCCACGCTTTTGGTGGTCAGCTTGTGGGCGCTGATGGCGATGATGCCGATCACGGCGGCGCCCACACCGTAGAACACCGCCTGCATCCAGGACAGGCCGCCAAAGCGGATGTAAGCCCAGCCAAGCGCAACCACCATCAAGAACGAGGGGATGACGAATGCAAGGCCGACCAAGGTCGCTCCGAGGATGCGGTAGTGGACGTAGCCAAGGTAGATCGCTGTTTGCGCGGCCATCGGGCCTGGCGCAAGCTGTGCCAAGGCGATGCCTTCCTTGTAGTCCGATTCGGTGATCCAACGTCTTTGCTCCACCAGATCACGGTGCATGTAGCCGACTAGCGCAACTGGACCGCCGAAACCGATGGCTCCCAGCTTGAGCATGTAGCGCACCATTTGCCACAGCGTGTAGCTGGGCGCGGACGAGGGCAAGGCGACTGAAGACATAAGGATGGATGTAGGTCTGTTGCGATTGCTCAAATCGTCCCGGAGGATGAGTCTTGAACATGGGTGGCGTACAAGGCGTCGAACACCCCGTTGGACGCGGCGATCAAGGTTTCGTCGTCGCCATGGAGATCGCGCAGACCAGCGAGAACCCATTCCAGGCCAGCAGCCTCAGGCACAGGGATGCCGCCCACGTCGAGGTAGTGAACGATCGCTGCGATGCGCTTGAGCTTGGGATCCTCTTGCAGCCCGAAGCTGTGGACAATGACCTCGAAGGACACTAGGGATCCGATGTGGGTGAACTGCGCGCCATCGAAGTCGTAACCGACCGCGCCGCGCGGCACCTTGGCAATGTCGGTCAGCCAGACAAAGGTCGCACTTTGATCAACGAATCGGCTGATCAACCAAGCGCAGGCCATCCGGTCGACCCAAGGCCTGGCACGAGTAGCCCAACGCTTGCCCTGGAATTTGGCCAACGAGCGCACCGGGATCTCACCTTGATGCGGATTTGGTTCTCCTGCGGAAAACATGGTGTCGATATCGCGTTTCAAGGACGCCAGTTCGGTGTTTGCCTGCACGCGTGCTTCACCTGGCAGATAGTCAATGCGCTCAATGGCCAGAAGCGAATCGGCTGCTGTGCGGTATCTCCTGCGTGCATCGACCTCGGTCATGGCCTTGATGTCAGCGCGCAAGGTCTGCAGTGACTCGAACCACTGGGTGTACTGGGCGGTGCGATCGAAGAGCGCGTTGAGCTCGTCGTCTTGGGCTTTCAGTCGGGGTTTCATCTCCGCAATGAAGGCAGTGCCTCCGTGCTCAATGACTTCCTCGGCTATTTTTGTGAAAGCGCCATCGTGCGCGGAAGGCAGAAGGTAGGCGCCGTCGCGTAAAGGTTCGCTCCCAAGCGCCTTGAGGTTACGCCACACGCGCAGTCGCACGGCCGCAGGCTGGGTAGGAAGTGTCAGCAGCAGAAGTGTCCACATTACAGAAGCTCAAAGAGGGTGCTCAGCGCTTGGTCGCGCCTACACAAGTCGGTCGTTTCCGCGATTATGAATTATATGATTCATTTATTGAAACACTTGGTGCAAAACCTGGAAGCATGCCGACAAGAGTCCAAGTGGAATAGTCGTCCAGCAAATCGCGATCAGGGCAGCGAAGCATCAGAGGGTTGAACGATGCATACATGGCCCAACCGGGGGCGCCTCCGGCGGCCTGGCAGGGGCCTGGTTAGGTTTAGAACCTCAGGAACTCGCGAGCTGGCCTTCTTTGAACTGGAGCGAGTGGTCTTGTTTGGAACGGAATGAGTGGCGGGCTTAGATCGGAACCACTGGCGGTTTTGAATCAGAATGACTGGCGCTTTTCGCTGGAATATGCAAAAGGGTCCTGATTGATCCTAGAAGGAATAACGCCCCCTCTCGGCGCATCCGCTTGAACCGAGACGACATGACCAGCCAAAGCCACATTGGCAAGCGGCACGGTATGCGCGGTTAGCCCGTGAGCTCCTCCAACCACGATACCCACATAAGAATGGACGTAAAAATCCTTATGGCGGATCGCCCTGTAACTTCGACTCAGTCTTTCGGACGCCGATGTTTCTGACAGAACTTGTAGACGTTCTGAATCCTGGGAGACGGCGATGCCAAGAGGGCCACTTCCCTGCTGCGCGGCTCCCGGGCGCTGGATGCCAGCCAATGGCTCACCTGACACCTCAGTCGGCACGTCGCCAGCCAACGGCCCAAAACGCGCAACGGCAAGTACATCAGCGCAACGGGCACGGTGAGCACCAGGCTCCGAACGTCCCAGGCAACGGCTGTGGCCAAGCCGCCAGTCAGGATGCCCAGCACCGCTAGTGCATCGCATTTGTGCAGCAACAGTGGCGGATCTTCAGACACGAAGTTCACCTGCCGCCCCGTCGTCAGGTTGGCCAGCCCGATCACCCAATCACCCAGCAGCAGCACATTGATCTGGTGCCCACGACGCACAGGCATCACCCGGCTGTGAACAACGAGCTTGATGTCCCGGCCGTCATCGGCGGCGATCCAGAACTCGCGCCGTTCGCGGGCAGGGTATTGCTCGCACCATCGCATCGGCACATTGATGTACCGCTGCACCTCGGCCAGCTCGCCGGTGATGTACCAAAACTTGCGCATGTCGGGCCTCCTTGCATTGACCCGACCACGGTCACACGCAAGCTTGGCGAGTCAACCCCGGTGAGCAGCTGTTCACGCGCAATAGAGCCTGCGACAGTCGTCCAACGGCTGCCCTCCTGCGCGGTCCTCGCCGCGAGGAGGGCAACCGGTCGGCGATGATCCCTTTGCAGCGATTGCTGTCTCACATCGTCAAACTCGTAGCCTAAAAGCCGCCGTTCAACTGCGCGTCGACACAAGCTCGATTCAGTCTCACGCGATTCAACGGCGCGGGGGCTTGTCATTCGCGGCCGCCGGAGCCGTCATGCCCGACTTTAACTTCAAGGGGCGGCAACTTCAGCAACTCACTCGGCGCACCGGCACGGCAGATCGCACTGAACGTCAGTGAACTCGACGACGGCAATGCCGCTGGATTCGCTGGTTAGGGTGGCCAGAGACCGGGCCGGCATGCTCGCCGATTCGCTTATAGCAATCCCAGACGACTACAAGGCCCACTCGGTACTCGTCCTTGATCCGTAGCATGTCAAACTTTCTGGCATGCCGGGTTGTAGGGGCGCCCCCTGGGAGTCTGTGCTGGGATTCACGAAAATGCCGTAGGGCTGCCCGATTTGATCGGCAACATCACTCATTGAACCTGATCTCAAAGCAGTCCATGGATATGTCGCCAAGACGCTTGTTGTTTGACCTCCAGCTAGGGTATCCCAGTTGTCCGCGCTTCAGTCTTTCGCTCCACCGGTTGGATCTTTGGAGACTCGTAACCCGGCGCAATTGTCGCGTTGGGAGATCCGTAAAGAGACAACGGGTCTTGCAGCCAAAGCGCGTACTCAAGACCTTGGAGGTGATGGTCGGGAGAGCAGTCTACGTTCCATCGTCTGAGCATGTAGCCAGCGTTGGCCGAACGCACTCTGACCGTAAGAACTCCGTCTTGCATCGGATAGTCCATGAGAATGATTTCTGGACGCGGATGGTTTGGGTGAGGCACTAGCTTCAGTTCAATGATGCGGCTCCACTGGACATCCTGGTCTGCGCGTTCTTCCCGGCCAACTGGGCTGGTTTCGAGAACCTTTATGTCTTCCATCCGCGTCGGAACGAAGTCTGTGAAGTGCTTCTTCAGGCGGTCAAAGGCGCGGATATGCCAGCGAACTCCGTTGTCGACCAGCGCTAGAGGCACGAGCTCTCGACGGGTCTTGCCGCTGCTTACCGAGTAGTACGTCAGTGAGACGGCTTTGCCTCGGTGAATTGCGCGGGTGATGGGAGCAAGGACCTCGACCGACGGAATGCTAAGGGTGGAAGGGAACTCGCATGGGATGACTGGCGAGCTCATGACGTCCTCGACTAGGCCGAATCCCTGGGAAAGCGTCGCCAGAACGCGTAGAGGTGGGTGGTCAAACAGCGGCTTGAACTTCGAGCTCGGCCGGTAGAGCTTGCCCGCGCTGTCGAAATCAAGGTTGTCGGGAGCTAGGCCTCTATACATCGCGATGTCTCGGGTGGCTCCAGCCGGTGCGGTCTCGAACTTGGAAATGACATCCGCTCGTCTGAGCTCACCAAGAAAGAACAAGGTGAAGTCGATGTGCGACAGCCTTTCTCGTTGAACGCGGGTCAAGGCTTCCAAGGATAGGGCCGTGTTTAGGCTGGTCTGGGGTTCCATCCACGAATGATACCCGCGCACCGCTTTAACCTCATCTCAAAAACCCCTTGATACGATCAAAATGATCATGTACAGTGGTAACAAATAACGCTGATTGGCATCACGGTGATGATAACAAGGCGGATTTATAGGAAAGACGGCAGTGCTTGAACAGATTGTTGATTACTTCTATCAGCGCGGGCGGTTACGAGGCGCGGGCCAATTTTTGACCAACGTGGCGGCGTACTGGTGCCTGTTTGGTGCCGTCGGGCATTTCATCACCACCGTACCCGCCGCACTGCAGCGCCGCCGGGCGCAGATGCTGGCCGAGATGTTGCCCAACTTAGCCACGTGGTGGGTTCCTGAACATCCGGTCTCATTCTTTTTTCTCATCGCCTTGGGCGTTCTGGGCTTCTTCCTCTCGCTCAAAGGGAAGCAGCTTGACCGCTTCCTGAACGCGTAAACGGCCCCGCACGCGGAACGCCTCCTTAAACTGCGAAATACCTGATGTCGAACCATTCCGAAGCTCCCAAGGGCATCCACCGCATCGTCAAGCTGCCTGAGAAGGGCCTGGCAGATTTGTGGAAATCGATCGTTGTCGACGAGGACATCAAGTCGCGCCTCGTCTCCCAGGCAATCGTGAACTTCACCGTCCGCCCTAAGGTGAAGCGGACCGTGTTGCCTCTGCACGGCGCCATTCTCCTCGTAGGGCCGCCCGGCACCGGCAAGACCTCATTGGCTCGGGGCTTGGCGAACGAGGTAGCCACGCTGATGTCAAAGGCGGGCTTCACGCTGTTAGAGGTTGACCCCCACGCGCTCGGTAGCGCCATGATGGGGAAGACTCAGAAGGCTGTTTCTGAGCTGTTCTCTCAGACGGTCGCGGAGGCCGCAATGCGTGGCCCGACCATCGTCCTGCTGGACGAAGTCGAAACGCTGGCGGTCGACCGCTCCAAACTGAGCATGGACGCCAATCCGGTCGATGTCATACGAGCTACTGACGCGGTCCTCGTGCAGTTGGACGCCCTGGCAGAGCAGTTCAACAACATCCTCTTCATCGCGACCAGCAACTTCCCTCAGGCGGTTGATGCCGCGTTCACGTCGCGCTGCGACCTGGTGCTGGAGGTTCCGCTGCCCAACCGTGATGCCTGTGAGCAGATCCTGACCGAGTGCCTGACGGAACTCGGCGAGACATTCAAGGGCATCGAAAAGCTGCCTCACGAAGCCGGTTTCAAGCGCTTGGTCGCGGAAACGGTTGGCCTGGATGGCCGAACGATTCGCAAGGTTGTGGCCAGCGCGCTCGCTTCGCGCAGGGAAGTTGCGGTCGCCCCCGCAAAGCTGACTCTGGCCGATGTTCAATCGGCTGTAGCTCTCGCCCAGGCCGCGCGCCAGAAAGGCACGCAATGACTAACGCAACTGTCGCAAAGCGCGTCGTCCGCGGATCACCGCACAGAGATTCCGTTGAGACTTGGGACTTCATCGTCGACTTGTTGACCCAGGGGAAGTCCGGTGCCAAGCGGGACGAGCTACATTCCGTCTCCGGCGTGGCCAGTTCCCTCCTTACGGACATGGCGGCGAAGGACGCCGCCATTGTCGTGGAGTGCGAAGGCCCCCGAACGCGCATCTATTGTCTCTACGACGAAGACGCCATTGACGGCAGCGACGCCAAGGAGGACGCGTTAGGTTTCGACCCCTTGAAGGGCGAGTGGTTCATCTCGCTGCCGTGTCCCAAAGACGACCTGGCCTGGGTTGAGCGCGCATTGAAGGCAAAGAGCACGCGCATCACCGCCCGTGACATGACGTCCAAGCTCGGCTCCGAGTCCGACGATGAATCCAAGAAGGCCGCCGCCGACTTCTCCTTTGACACCAACGAGTTCCTGAAATCATGAGCGCCGTTGCCGTCTATTCCTACGCGCACTCGGTGAGCTACGTCACCGATAACATCCTGAAGAGCTTCAAGGACGTGCTTGTCCAGAGCGGACTGGACCCTCAGAAGCTGGCTGGTGACCACAAGGTTCTACATGCGGGCATCAAGCGGTGGATCGAGACCGAGCACCTCGAGTTTGTGACCTTGGAGATCTATCACCCGAAGACTGAGGCGTTGATCACGCGATGGGACATCACGGTGGCGTACTCGTGGTCATCCGACGCTGGCAACTTCTGGGTGGATACCGAGGCGCTGCGGTATGCCATCAAAAAACAGGGCCTTCTTCCTTCGGAAGCGCTCTATCGCGTAGTGGTGAAGAACAAGGCGGGCCGATCCAACGTCGAAGGGTGGTCCGCTACCGAGTTCAGGTCCACCGACGGAATGGTGCGTCAGAGCATCGGTACTGGTGTTGAGCACAACGGCCTGAGCGCAAACGCGAGCTACTGGAGGACGAAATGACTCTCACCGTGAATGAAGCATTCCGCAAGTTTAAAAGCCGTCTGGAGTTGAACCAAAAGGAGCAGGACAACGCGTCGGCAAAGCACACTGAAGTGCGAGACTACCTGCACACCAAGTTCTCCATTGAAGGCGACTTCTTGACCGGCTCGTACAAGAGGCACACGAAGACCAAGCCGCTCAAGGACATCGACATCTTCTTTCCGATGAAGCAGTCCGAGCGGCATTACCGTGACAAGGCTGCTGGTGTTGTGCTCGATGACTACAAGGCGGCGCTGGTCGAGAAGTACGGCGAGAAGGCTGTCCGCAGGCAGAGCCGATCTATCAACGTTGATTTCGGCGTTGAGATCAAGGACGAAGACAAGACTGACTATAAGGTGTTGAGCATCGATGTCGTGCCAGCATTTGCCTGCGGCGACAACTACGAGATCCCCGATGGCGATACAGGCAAGTGGATTAAGACAAATCCTAAGATTCACGCACAGAAGGCCGTAGACGCCCACCAGGCCTACTCCAGTGAATGGAAGGGGCTTGTGCGGATGGTGAAGTACTGGAACAACAACCCAAAGCATGGTGAGAAGCCAGTGAAGCCGTCGTTCCTCATTGAGGTGATGGCGCTCGGGTGCCTGCACGGCGGCTGGGGAGGGCAGTTTGACCGGGAGATTCAGTCCTTCTTTGCCACCCTTGCAGACCGCATTGGCGAGACGTGGGATGACCCCGCGAAGCTTGGTCCGCCCATCAGTGGGTCGATGGATGCTGCGCGCGTCGAGCGGGCCAAGGAACTGCTCACGGCCGCAGCAAGGGGAGCCGACCATGCCATCCACCTCGTCCGACAAGGCAAGAACGGTGAGGCGCTGCGTGCTTGGCGAGACCTGTTCGGCCCGATGTTCCCGCTCAGCTAAGCCTTACTCAATCAAGTGCACAAAGACAGATGACGCAGGCAGTCAACACACCACGATACGGCAACGCCTTCCAGGCGCGTATTTTCTGGACCTACGCGGCCAGACTATTGAGCTCCGCCACAGCCGTCCGTCGGGTCGGGTTCGAATCGGGGCCACGCGGCTTTGATGACGTCTGGGTCGAGTACGACTCGAGTCGCGGGCCGCTTGATCAGTTTGGCCGGCGGCTGCAGGTGGAGCGATTCCAGTGCAAATGGCATGTAGGTAACGGCACTTTCACCCACATGGACCTGACGGATCCCAAGTACTCCGGTGCCACGACAACGTCGCTGCTGCAGCGTGCTCGAGATGCCTATCGGTCGGACCAGGCCAATGGCTTTGCTTCGCGCATCCGGCTCATGACCAACCACCGCGTTCACCTAGACGATGTTCTGCACAAACTGGTTGAGCAGCAGCACCACACTTTGAAGCTCGATGAGTTCTTCCAGGGCACAACCAGACAGAGTAAGTATTGGTCGGCACGCGAAACCTGGAAGCAGCACCTCAATGTGGATGAGGCAGAGCTACGCGCGTTCTGCGAACGGCTCGCGCTGACCTCAGTGTCCGAGTCGTTGGATGATTTCCGCCAGCGCATGGATGAGGCGCTGCACTGCTATGGCCTCAAGCCTAGCGAGCCGGGAACCAGCTCGACGAGGTACGACCAACTGCCATACGATTGGCTGGGACAAGGCCGAAACGAGTTCGACTCCAAGTCGTTTCGCGAGGCATGCGGAGACGAAAAGCTTTTCGCTGACAAGGCGCTATCACCGGCGAAGGTCTTCGGCGTCAAGTCGTTCGAGCACGGCTTCGACCGCTTGGAGGCGCGTTGCGATGAGGTCCTCTGTCTTTTGCCGGAGTTCTCCGACCGCTACCTCCGCCCCGAGTTCACGTGGGAGAAAGACCTTCTGCCCAAGCTGAACGCATTCATTCGCTCAGCTGGACAGCAACAACAGCGTCTTCGTCTTGCGATGGACACACACCTGACGCTGGCGTTCGCTGCGGGAACCGTGTTGGATACCAAGTCTGGAAAAATTGTGGAGCTTGAGCAGCGCACTCGAGGCGGTTCGGCCATCTGGGCTGTCGATGACGTGGCTTTAGATCCTACTTGGCAAGGCTGGACGTTCAGTGAGATTGACCTGGGAACCGGTGGGGCCGAGGTGGCCGTAGCGGTATCCATCACCCGGACCACAGAACAGCAGGTTCGAGCCTACCTTCAGGGGCAGCCAAGCGTTGGCCACTTAGTGGTTGCAAGCCTCGCGGGTGGCGCATCGCAGGCCACCGTGCTGAATGGTGCCCACGCTGATCAACTGGCGGACCGGCTAGCCAACCACTTGAAGGATGTAAGGTCAGGAACGGGCATAGCAGCTCGACCTGCATTGCATCTGTTCATGGCGGCGCCATACAGCTTTGCGTTCTTCCTAGGGCGGCATATCAAGGTCTTGAAGCCGGTCACGTTGTATGAGTTCGACTTCGACGGCGAGCGTGGCGGCGGCTACGTTCCATCGCTCACTATGGCAGCCGGCAGCTAGTGCTGCAGCCGTGACCGATCAGCAGGCATGACCGATCTAGTGACGCGACTTATCCGGTGTTTATCTTGAGAAATATTGAGAGATTGCTGAGAGGCATGGCTCGGAATATTGAGCCGACGGCGAGTCAAAAGAAGGCCGCAAGTGCCAGTCACCAGTATTTACGCGGCCTCATGGACACGGGCGGCATCGGCAACCGGATCCTCAGTAGCTATTTGAGCGGCAGCTATGCCAGAGGCACGGCTGTTAAACCGCTGGACGACGTGGACATCATCTTCTTGATAGAGGAGTCCAAGTGGGCAACGGGGTTCTTGTCAATGCGACCCAAACCGAGCGTTGTCCTTCGCTCATTCGCGGACGCGGTCCGCTACCGCTACGACAAATCCTCGGCCTTTACGCAGCGCCGCTCGATCAGGTTGGAGCTGTCGCACATAGATATTGACTGCGTTCCGGCCATCGAGATACCGGGGAGCGACCACATCTGGGTCGGCGACCGGAAGGACGATGCCTGGATCAAGTCCTCGCCCAAGCTGCACCACGCAAAGCTAACGAAGGCCAATCAGCTATGTGATGGCTGGGCCGTACCGGCTATAAAACTATTGAAGGCATGGAACAAGTCGCTGCCATCAACGGCCCAAGTGCGCTCTTTCGTCATTGAGACCATCGCAGTCACAGCGCTCACCGCTGCACCCAGAAAGACCCTGCTTGATTGCATCCTGGAATTTTTCGACTTCGTCGTGCGGTTCCGCAGCGACTTCCTGCAGATTGGTAAGGAAAGGCTTGGTATCACCATCAGCGGGCTCTTTGGTATGGCTGTTCCCGATCTCGCTCGGACGGGCGGCAACGTGGCCAGCGGCGTCGGTGGTGGCCAGGCCACAAACTTCATGGACAGGGCTATCCGAACCCGCGAGTTGCTGGAGGACGGGCAGCATGCTCGAACCGAGGACAGCGCGGCCAAGCACGTGTTTGCCGCGCTTGGGCGTGCGTGAGCGTCTTATCTGCCGCCGAGCTCCGCATCGTGGAAATCTTTCTAGCGCGGTCGACTGCCAACGCGCCTACGGCCAAGCCCGACGGCCGCCATGCAAGTCACCTCTCCACGATGCGGACTGCCTGCGCGGCCACAGGCAGGAACAGCCATCGCTCAAGAACTGCTTCATCGGTAGCGGTTTGAACGGCCTGCGCGTACTCCGCCAGCTGACCACCGTGTTCTAGTGCCAGCCTGTCGTCAGCTCCCGCACCTTTCGGGTTCGCCTTGTGGTCGAACAGGATGCGTCCACCGGCAACCTTGAGCAGGAAGTCAATCTGGCCACGTGCAATCGCGCCGTCCGCGCGTCTGGCTTCAAAGGGCACTTCAGCAAGCGCCTCGCCATCCGGCCACCGGCCTCGCCACCAGTTCGTGAAGGCGTTTACCTGGTCGAGCGCCGCCTGCGGCTCGACGGCATCCTTCACCCCCCAGCGGGCAAGAATCTGCTTGACTTCATCAAGGCAGACTCCTTGCGCCGGATCGGCCGCGGCGTAGGCAATGCAGTTATGAAGCGCGGAGCCCAGCAGCGTGATGTCTGCGTGTGCCTGGACAACGATGCGCTTGCCGACGGTCTCCACGACATCCAACTTGAAGCCGGCGACTTCGGCGGCACTCGGGCGCACCCAGAGCGGCGCATAGACCTTCGGCGCTCGGGGCGGGTAGAACTGCAGCGCCTCTTTGACCTTAACGGGAGGCTCTTCCTGGGTCTTATCCAACGGCCAGTCGGTGGCGACACAGTTGATGTCGACACCGTCGATGGCTCGCTTGACTGTTCCTGGCCAGAACGTACCAGCCGCTTTGGCTTCCCACAGCCAGTGCAGTGGAGGCGGCTCAGCTGCAGACCCGGGCTTCGAAATTAGCACGATCTGATCGCGCGCGCGGGTCAGCGTGACGTAAAGCAGCCGCTGGTTTTCCTCCACTGAGGACTGTGCTGCGGCCTTCCCAGTCGGCGTGGCCTCTGCATCTTCAGCCTCGCCAACGCCCTCCGCCGCACCGAAGGGATAAGGCCAGAAATGGATAAATCGGTTGGCTAGCGGAGCTGCGGCATCAAACGCGCCGTCCGTCCGCGCCCGAACCTCCCACAAGTCGGTCCGGCTCGGATGGTCGAGGCCAACGACGACCACAACAGGCCACTCCAAGCCTTTAGCGCCATGAAACGTCATCGCTTCAACCGCGCCATGGCCGGCGGCCGCTCGGCCATCCCTGCCCTCAACGTCTAGCTTCTGCATCCACAACAGGAGTCCGTTGAGCGTGGCCGGCTGGCCCGAACCGAGGCAATCCTCCTCGTACTGACGCCCCAAGCTGAGAAGCTGTTCCACATTGGCGAGCCGAACTTGCGCTGAGCGCCTGTTTGCCGACCAGCTATGGCAGAAGTTGGCGACTCCTGACTCTGCCTTGGCCAGGCGCAACGCTTCGAACGGCGTCAGGGAAAGCAGCCTATCCCGCAGGGAGTCAATCCGAGCCAGAAGCGGATGTGCACCCGGCCCCGTGACCTTCCACGAACTCAGCGGCGGTTCCCACAAACCCTCTGCATTCAGCTTCGCCTCGGCCAGAAACTGCAGGCGGTCGTCCAGCCATTGCTCCGGCTCAAGGGCACCCGTAAGCCCGACAATGACGGCGGACGCCACGGTGTCAGATCGATCATGCAGGCGACGCAAGCATGCGACGACCAGCTGAGCCTCCGGTGTTGACATCAGGCCCGGCCTTTCGGCGGCGACGGGAATGCTCCAACGGCTCAATGCGCGGACAACGTCCTTCATCACGGTATTCGTGCGGCACAGGACGGCGATGTCTGCCGGCTGCACCTCCCGCATCAACTTGGCGTCCTTGTCGTAGATCTGCGCCTTGCTCTGCAGCAACTGAGTCAGCGCAGGCCCCAAACCGGTCACATCAAGGTTCCTCTTTTTCGGCGGGATCGCGAAGGTCCAGTTCTGGAGGTCAACGGTGCCAGCGATAGCCGGTCGCGTAGGCGCAAGCGCGATCTCCGCCGCGGGTGTCGGCGCGAACGTCGCCACGAATGCCTCGTTCGTGAGCTTCACAAGCGCCGGAGTCGACCGGTAGGAGTCAGTAAGCGCCGCTCCCACCTTGCCACCCCAAGCAGCCATCGAATCCAGAAGCTGCTGGATGAGCGCAGAGTCCGTACCTCTGAAGCCATAGATGGCTTGTTTACGGTCACCCACCCAGACGGATGATTTCGCGAGTTTTGCGAGTTCGATGAAGATGGCTAGTTGCAAGGGGTTGGTGTCCTGGAACTCATCGACCAGCACAAGGTCAAGCTCCTCGCGCAGTGCTTGTTGGACGATCTCGCTGGTCTGCAGCCCACGCAGGAGCAACACCTCTTGGTCGGTAAAGTCGACCACGCCCATCTCACGCTTTGCATCCGCGAAGGCCTGCAGCCCACGGCTTCCGATGCCGAACACAAGGCTCAGGTACTCACGCACGTCCTGATGGAACTCAGCACTCGCTCCGTGACGGCTCGCTGCTGCTTGTAGTGGGGCAACAATGTCTTTCTGAGGCGCCCCTGCGGTGACCTTTGCCAGCCCAACCCATGCGCTCCATGGCAAGCGCCCGCGCTCCAACTGCTCTCTGGCATCGAGACACTTGTCGATGCCTTTCCTGAAAACGTCAGTCTGTTTATTCTTGTTCCAGGCCGCCTGCAGCTCGACAATTGCGATATCGAGCGCCTTGGCCAGGTCCGCCGGCACACCGCTGACCGGCACCGGCCAGGACGCGAGCATGGCGTCAGCGTTCACAGCGCCCATCGCCTCCACCTGGGCCGACGACAGATTGTTTTCGCGGGCCGCGCCCATGATCTTGCGCAGCGTGTCGGCTATGGCTGCTTCGCGCTTTTGCTCTCGACTATCCGTGCTGTACTTGGCTTGGCCGATATCCAGCCGATGAGCGACATCAACAAGGCGACGCACCTCATCGGGCGTCTGAACACTTTCCAGAGCAATCCGGGCAATTCGGGACGCTTGCTGTTCGTCAAGGATCTGCTGATCCGGTGAGACACCCAGCTCAAAGCAGAACCGCTGGATGAGCTGCCCACACACGCTATTGATAGTGCCGATGCGGGCCTGCCCGACAGCAGCAGCCAGATCGAGCCGCCCCTTCTTGAGAAGTGTGGATCGCGCTCGTTCGCGCAGTTCAGTTGCAGCCTTGACAGTGAAGGTGGTCGCGATGACTGCAGGAGCCCTGGCCGACTTGTCTTCAAGGCGGCTCGCCAGCAGGTGCGTCAGGTGGTACGTCTTTCCGCTGCCGGCGCCAGCGCGCACGAACTCGATGTTCATCTTGTTGTCGCCGCTCATGCTTCACCCTCCGCTTGACCGAAAATGCGAACGAAATCGAGGTGCCAAGGCCCAAGCTTTCCGCGTGGTAGGCAACCGTCCGGCGGCACCGTAGGCACGGGCAACAGCCCATCTCCGATGACATCCACCTCCCCAGCCTGCCATTGCTGCACACGCCACTCCCACGAGGCCGCGGCCCCTTTGACCAGCGATCCCGTCGTCTGGCCTTCTTTGGGCGAGATGACTCGCGCCCTGTCGCCGAAAACCCCAGCGCTAAGGGTTGAGAGGCTGCCATCGAGGAAGGTGAAGTACCCAACCGCAACGGGCGGGACACCAGTCTCCTGCTCCACCATGTGTGCGTAGAGCGCCAGTTGGAGGAAGTCGCCACCGGCCAACTTGTCGCGATATCGCGCCGCACGCGACCATTTCAGATCCAGAGCCGCGGTTGCGCCCTTATCGAGATGAAGGAGCAGGTCTGTGTCACCCCGCAGCGCGAGGGCTCCAAGCGTTCCCTTCAACGGCCGCTCAGCTTCCACACGCTTCACGCCAGTGGCATTCAGATAGGCGAGCAGGGAGATGGTGCCGCTGAGAGCCGCGGCCTTGAACTGAGTCAACTGCATAGAGCTGCCAGGCGCCAGCAATGGCATCCCTTCAGTCTTCAGCAAACTGTCGACCGCAGGACCGAACCAATCTTCCACCTGCTTCGGACTCCACCCAAGCGCTTCAGGATCGCCCAGAAGCATCTGTACCAAGCGATGCGCCAGAGTTCCCAGGAGCCGGGTGTCTTGCTCAGGCGCATGCATGTTGCCGGCTCGCAGGTGCGCCGCATCCTGCAGCACCGCCAGCGCCGGGTTGTTGAAGGCGATCTCCAGTGACGAGAACGATTGCGCCTCCCTGCGCGTTGGAGCCTGGAACGTCCCGCGCCATTTGGCTCCGGGGTCAAACTTCCAAGCCCCTCTTGCCGGCGGGAGATCTTGAGGGGCGACAGCAGCCTTGCCCAGGTCATCGTGCTCAAGTACGGTGATGAGCAATTGCGGAGCGACAACGCTCACAAGCTGCCAAGCTGGGTGCAACTCAGCCCCCTCGGGTGGTAGCACCAGGACCAGGCGCTTGCGGGCTGCAAGAATGGGACGAATCCAAAGGCTCATCATGGCGGCCATCTCGGCGCCGGGATCGAGCATATCCACGCCTGCGGCTTTCAAGGCGTCGAGCTCAACTTGCAGCCAGGGGTGCGCGGCCGGCAGCTTCGGGCTGCCAGGCATCCACCAGACCACCTCATCCGCGGACTCGACGGCGCAAGCAGCGACCAACGCAGCGCTTGCCACACAACCAACTTCAGCCACGGCCAGGGTGTTTGCTGCATCGGAGGTCGTCTGGGCGACCAACTGCTCAAGTAGCCTAGGCTTCACCAGGTCAGCATCGGAAGTCCGGAGGTCTGAGAGCGCATCCATCACTGCGGAGCACTGGGAAACGGCGGAGCGCAAATCACCTTCTCCAACACCCCGCTCCTCGATGACCTTCAGCAACCTAGCCTGCAATGCTGAACGCAGCAACCCAACACGGGTCACAACGAGATCAAGTGGTGCACCAGCAAGCCGGTCGTATCGCCCTCCCTCCAGCCACTCCGTCACCTTACGGTCTGCTTCGGGTGCAAGCTCTGCGCGAAGTTCATCGCGGACAGCAGTCCAGGCCTGTCCACCAATACCCGGCTCGGCCGCGAAAGCCCTACCGAGCCGTCGCCGGACAACGACGGGGAGCGGTCCTACAGGATGCATGAGAAAGTCCAGCAGCCGAGCCGGCTCCACGGGGTCCCACAGCGTCTCCAGTGCCAACGGAAGAGCCTGTGCCGTCGGGCGTAGCGAACTTGACTCGCTGTACCCGCATATTGGGGCGCCGGTGGCTCTGAGCGTCTCGTCCAGCGATGAGCCCAAAGCTGGTTCATCGCAAACGATCAGGCGTGCCGCATCTGGGGCTGTGTGATATTGGTTGGACAGCCAATGCTCTGCGGCCTCGACAGACAGCGGACGCATGACCGCGATAGATCCATCTGCCGCAAACGCATCCACCGGGGCAAGGGTGCCTTCGACTGCCGCTGCCAAGCATCGCTGCTGGACAGCACCGAGGTCCCCTGCGGCCTGTGGTTGCCTCGGAGGCATGACTTCGACTGGCAGTTGCTCCAAGACAGACCGCCAACGCAAAGGGAATGCAGCAAGCGGCTCCAGCACCAGAACCTTTTCGATCGGGATGCGACGCTTGGCGATGCGTTCGGCCACCAGCGCTAGGCGTTCACCTTCGCCGCACGCGATCCGGCCAGCGGCGGCAGCCTCAACGGCAGCCATGTCGCCGAGCCTGCTTGGCCACCCCTCGCGAGCTTTGCCGTCCCACCCTGCAAGATGCCATTCATCTCGCCAAGCCAACAGAGCCGCGGCGGTACCCATTTCATCGGCCTGCAAGCTGCTGTGAAAAAACCTCTCCGGTGCGTCGACCGCCCTCAAGGCCACAAGAAAGGCAGCCGTGCGTCTAGCCGCGACCGTCGGCGGGCCAGCAAGGCCAAGCTGAACTTCCAGCAGCCCGAGAAAGGCTGGAGGACTTAGGACAGGTTCGCCCAGGTGCGGCGCTGCAGCAGCACCCTGCCATCCGCCAGCATGAAGGCTGAATGTGATCTTCATATCGTCTCGCTCCCTGGAATCGTTCTGCCCATCCTAACTTCTCCGTCAATGGTTGCAGCCACAACTTCTCGGCCGCACACCCTTTTGCAGATAGGATTTGCCCGCGCCTTCCTAGGCCAACGATTTCCGAGCGATTGGCCAGAACCGAACGGTAGCTAGATGCCCTGGGCCACGCCGATGTGGTAACCACCATGACTTACACACATGTACTAAAGGTCGGTGGCGGCGTCATGCACAACCTATTGGACTCGCTCCCCAGCACCGGGATGCCTCCAAGCGGGCATTGGTGAACTTCCGCAATCAGCCTTAGCTGTCCTTGCAGGGTAGATCGCAGCTCTGCAGCGAGTGCGGTCTCTTAGGTCGGCGAGCTAGTCGGCCGATAGCAGCCGCTAAACGTCGAAGTTGAGCCGCGAGAGGTGGCCGGTCTGTCCGCCCGCATGGTTGACGCACTTCCGCCTCACTTAAATAGAGGACAGGAAGACGGCCCGTTCTGCTCGCGCCAAGCTTTCTGGCGGCCATCGCAGCTCTTCGGGTTTCCCCCTTCCCTACAATGCTAGGCTGCATCATCTTGATGGCCGTAAAGCTAGGGAGAGAGAAGATGGAAGAGACGCTGCCAGAAGTGCATGCGCCGGAACCCGCAATCGAGACGCTCTGTATTGCAGTTCAGGCCGATCCAACGGTCGGATATGCGTCGATTCAGAATGCCGTCCCCGTGGTGCGTTCGCTGAGGTTGACTAACGGTACTGCGGATCGGCTCGAAGGGCTGGAGGTCGTGGTTGCTTGCAACCCGTCATTCGCTCGCGGGACGAAGCTCCGATTTGAGTCGCTCGCCCCCGGTGAGTCCCGCCTCATTTCGCCGCTCGACCTGCATCCTGACCACAGCTTTCTCTCCGACCTCCAGGAGGGCATGATTGCCTCCATCACGGCTTCCGTCGTGCGCGGCACGGAGGAACTCGCTCAGCACACGCAGCCCATCCAGGTGTTGGCCTACGACCAATGGGCAGGTACGCGCGCACTCCCCGAGCTGCTCGCAGCGTTCTCGATGCCAAACAACCCGGCGGTGGACATCCTCGTCGGCAAGGCATCGAAGCTGCTGCGAAAGTCCCATTCGGAGCTGTCGATGGACGGCTATCAATCCAAGAGCCGCGACGTGGTCTGGAAGCAGGTATCGGCCCTGTACAGCACGCTGGCGGCAGACAACCTTCAGTACGCAGAGCCTCCCGCCTCATTTGGGAGCGACGGGCAGAAGATTCGCACTGCCGACCGCATCCTTGAGTCGAAGGTCGCGACCTGCCTTGACCTCGCGATGCTCTTTGCATCCTGCCTTGAGCAGGCCGGGCTCCGGCCGGTAGTGCTCATCAAGAAGGGACACGCTTGGGTGGGCGTATGGTTGCACCAGGCCTCATTCAGCCAGCCGCTCGTCGAAGACGCCCAGGAGATTCGCAAGCGAATCTCGAGCGGCGAGTTCCTGGCCTTCGAGACGACCGGCGTAGCGCTGCATCACAGCCACCGCCCTTCTCTGCGAATCGCGCTTGAGCGCGGGCTGGAGCATCTACAGGACGAAGACGAATTCCTCTTCGGTGTCGACGTCTTCATGGCCCGAGGCGTCCAAATCAAGCCGTTGCCAAGCCGGGGTGTGATAGCCAAGGCACCAGAGCCCGACGAAGCAAGCGCGCCGGAGGACATCGAGCAAACGCCTGACCTTCCGCCGCTAGACCCAACGTTCCTGGCCCCCATCGAAATTGCCTCAGATGACACACCCGAGGGCCGGCTGGCGAAGTGGAAAGCGAAGCTGCTCGACCTGACGCTGCGCAACAAGCTGCTCAACTTCAAGACGACGAAGTCCACGCTTCAGCTGGTCGCGCCTGACCTCGCGGCACTAGAGGACAGCCTGTCCGACGGTGCTGAATTCCGCATCAAGCCCTTGCCTGCGTTGATGGAAGGCCGCGATCCGCGCTCAGCCCAGGTACACGCGATGCGGACAGGCAAGTCGCCGCTTGACGACATGGCCCGCGAGGCCTTGCCAAGCAAGGAGGTCATTGCCAAGGTCAGCACAGACAGCCTCGATGGCAACCTGCTCACCCTGCTGACTGCCGCCAAGACAGGCATGGAGGAAGGTGGCGCGAACACTCTCTACCTTGCCTTGGGCCTCCTCCGATGGACCGAAGCAGAAAAGGCCGACGCAGCCCACCTGGCGCCGATCCTGCTCGTTCCAGTGACGCTGAGCCGTCAGTCCGTCCGCAGCGGTTACCGGCTCACCCGACACGACGATGAGACCATCATCAACCCGACGCTGCTGCAACTTCTAAAGAGCGCCTTCGAGCTCAACACCGCGGGTCTGGATGTCTTGCACACCGACGAAAGTGGCGTCGACGTCAAACGCATCCTGCAAGCGTTTCGCTTGGCCACACGCGAGCTGCCGAAGTGGGAGGTCCGCGAAGAGGCCCACCTAGGCATTTTCAGTTTCACCAAGTACCTGATGTGGAAGGACTTGCAGGATCGGTCGGAGCAACTGAAGGCCAATCGAGTCGTCAAGCACCTCATCGAGCATCCCGGTGAAGCCTTCGCCGTGGAGCGCAAGGAGTCGGCAGAGCGGTTGCGTCTCGACGAGGCCTATCGCCCTCAGGACATCCGAGCGCCGATGCTTTCGGACTCGTCGCAGTTCGGGGCGATCTGCGCTGTAGATTCAGGTCGCGACCTCGTGCTGGAGGGGCCACCCGGCACAGGCAAGTCCCAGACCATCACCAACATCATTGCCAACACGCTGGCGAAGGGAAAAACCGTCCTGTTCGTTGCAGAGAAGGTGGCGGCCCTGGAAGTAGTGCATCGCCGACTGACCGAGGTTGGGCTGGCTCCGTTCTGCCTTGAGCTTCACTCGTCGAAGACCAAGAAGACGGACGTTCTCGCACAGCTAGGCAAGGCCCTCGAGGTCAGCGGGACCAAGACAGCAAGCGAGTGGGAGCGCGAGGCCGACCGGCTGGCGGCATTGCGCATGGAGCTCAACGGGCTGGTAGACGCCTTGCATCGCGAACACCCGAACGGGTTGGATGTCTTCTCAGCCATTGGGACCTGCATCGCCAATGCGGGTACGCCGCCGTCGGCGATGACCTGGGCCGATCCAAACATCCATAGTCGCGCCGAGTTGGACAAGCTCCGCGAGACGACAAGGCGCGTCGCCGCACTTGGCCAAGCGCTGACCTCGCTGCACAACCACCCGCTCGCGCTCGTTGGCCAGAGTGATTGGTCCCCGTTGTGGCAGGAGGAGTTCGAAGCCGCGGTCGCTAAGGTTGGAGTGGCCGCAAGCACGTTGAAGGAGAAGACGGGGGCCATCTCGACTCTGATCAGTGAGGCGCCGTCAGGTCAGAGCCTCGACGCTCTCGCGGCGCTGGACCAACTCGCCGACGTTCTGTTGGCAGCACCAAAGGTGCCAGCGTCGCTCGCCAAGCAGGCACACGACTCAGGGGCACGCGCTCGAGTTCTGACGCTCCTGAAGCACGGACGAGCTCGGCAAAGGCACTGGGCGTCGATGGGCTCCGGGTGGGGCGCCAACTTCGCGAAGCTGAACGGCACAGAACTTCAAGGTGAATGGGCGGCCGCGCAGAACACTTGGTGGCCCAAGTCGTGGTTCGGCAAACGAGGCGTCCTTGCGAAGTTAGCTGCCGTTCGGGCGGACTCGCAGCCTCCAACTGCGGAGGCACTGAACAATGCGCTGAGGCCCCTCGTCGACGTCAACGACGAGGACCAGTTTCTGCGAGGTCTCCATGCTGACGCCGGCAGCCTGCTTGAGGACGCCTACACCGGTGTCCAAACTGACTGGGGCGCCGTCGAAAGCCATGCGCACTGGGCGAGCACCTTTGCGGACGTGGTCGCGCGCCTTGCTGGCGGTGACCCCGCACGGTCAGAAGCAATCCAGAGGGCAGTAAACCCGTTGGTTGGTGAGCAGCGGGCTGCGCTGGCATCTGGCGGCACAGTGGGTCGCAAGCTGCTCGAGTTTCGGGATGCATATCGGGAGTTCCAATCCGCACTGGGCGCGGTCACCGAGGTTGCCAAGTCCACGGCTTCGCTCACAGGTGATGTACACGCCGACGGCGCGCTCGAGCGAGTGCAATCACACCTGGCGGGCTGGCAGCAAGGGCGCCGCTCCATCCAGCCGTGGTGCCTGTGGCGCGGTGTCAGAGCTCAGGCCGTGGCGCAGGGCCTGCAGGGTGTTGTCGAGTCGGTTGAACTTGGTCGCATCCCGCTTGCCGATGTCGCTGCGCACTTCGAGTACAGCTACCGCAGTTGGTGGCTCAAACGCGCGGTCGACAACGAGCCCGTGCTGCGCACCTTCTCGAGCGCAGACCACGAGCGCAAAATTCGCGAGTTCCGCGACGCTGACACCAAGTTCCAGAAGCTTACCCAGGCCTACATCGCTGCGACGTTGTCCGGAAAGGTGCCCGCCGCGAGCGCTGCGGTTGTCGGCGCCGAGAGCGAGATGGGCAAATTGCGCCGCGAGTTGGCCAGGCAGCGTGGGCATATGCCGGTGCGCAAGCTGATGCAGGGACTACCAACGCTCCTGCCCAAGTTGAAGCCGTGCCTGCTGATGTCCCCGCTGTCGGTGGCTCAGTACCTGGCCGCTGGCCATTCGCAATTCGATGTGGTGGTGTTTGACGAGGCGTCTCAGATTGCTGTTTGGGATGCGGTTGGGGTCATCGCGCGCGGCAAGCAATTGGTCGTCGTCGGGGATCCCAAGCAGTTGCCGCCGACAAACTTCTTTGGACGATCCTCGACTGATGGCGACGACGGCGGCGATGGCCAGCAGGTCGAGGACCTGGAAAGCATCCTTGACGAGTGCCTGGGTGCAGGCATGAACAGGCTGACGTTGAAATGGCACTACCGCAGCCGCCATGAAAGCCTCATCGCCTTCAGCAACGTCAACTACTACGAGTCCGAGCTGATCACGTTTCCATCCCCTGTGACGTCGGATGTGGCAGTCAGACTCCAGCCTGTCTCCGGCGTGTACGACCGCGGTGGCTCGCGCACGAACCGCGCCGAGGCGGACGCCATCGTGGATGCCATCGAGAAGCACTACCTGAAGGAAGGCAGCGCCGGCCTGACCATGGGCGTGGTGACCTTCAACCAGACGCAACAGAACCTCATCGCGACTCTGCTTGAAGCACGCCGACGCTCGAACGCGCAGCTCGACAAGGTGCTTGCGCAAAAGGTGCCTGAAGAGCTGTTCATCAAGAACCTGGAGAACGTCCAGGGCGACGAGCGGGACATCATCCTGTTCTCTATCACCTACGGACCGGATGCTGCTGGAAAGGTGACGATGAACTTCGGCCCGCTCAACAGCGAGGGCGGGCACCGCCGCCTGAATGTCGCAATCTCGCGAGCGCGACACGGCGTGATTATCTACAGCACGCTAAAGCCAGAGCAGATTGACCTCACCAGAGTCCGCGCTGCCGGTGTACGCGACCTGAAGCACTACCTTGAGTTCGCTAAGCGAGGCCCGCGAGCACTGGTTGAACAAGCTGTACCGACAGGGCAAGCACCGGACAGCCCGTTTGAGACGGCGGTCATTGGGCTGTTGCGCGACAAGGGATGGGTGGTCCATCCGCAGGTTGGCTGTTCGGGCTACCGGGTCGACATCGGGGTTGTGGACCCGCGGGCGCCAGGCCGCTACTTGCTCGGTGTCGAGTGCGACGGAGCGACATATCACTCGGCAGCGACGGCGCGCGACCGGGACCGCCTGCGGCAGCACGTTCTTGAAGGGCTTGGATGGCGCATCCATCGCATCTGGTCGACGGACTGGTGGCTGGACCCACAACGCGAGTTGGAGAAACTCGTGGCAAAGCTGGAGGAACTGGTAAGCCAGGACCCCGACGAGTTTGCTGAAGAACCTGAAGTCGAAGAGGAAGCCTTGGTGACAACCGTTGAGACTGAGTTGCCGGTCACCGAGCCAGGCGCCGAACTTGCGTCGAACGAACACCCGTTGAAGCACTATTCGATGGCGGTTTTGCCGTTGGGAGCGCCCGACACATTCTACGAACCAAGCTCCAACAGCGAGCTCCACAACCACATCGCACAGATCGTGAATCTCGAGGGGCCGATCCTGGAAGGCGTGCTCTACAAGCGTGTGGCCCGCGCCTGGGGGCTAGAGCGAACCGGCTCGCGCATCGTTGACAGGCTGAAGAGCCTGGCGCATCAGCGCTTCGTCAAGACGGTCGATGGCGACAAGACGTTCTTCTGGCCAGTCGGCGCCAATCCAGCCGAATGGATGGACTTCCGGGTGTCGAACGGTGACGAGTCTTCACGGCGCCACATCGACGAGGTTGCACTTGAGGAGGTTGGTGCTGTGATGCGGCACATCCTCAACCAGGCTGGCAGCACGAGCCGCCAGGAACTTGCCCGTACGACGTGCAAGATGCTGGGGATGAACCGCGTGCTTGCTGATTCGGAAGCGCGCGCGATGCTGGCCATAGCCCAGTTGGCAGAACGCGATCGGGTTGTCGTAGATGGTGACCAGGTGCGGGTGATGCAGTAAGGGGAGTCTTCTGGCCGCACGGCAGGCCCTCGCCGGTCACGTACGGCGCAGCCGTCTGAGCCTACTTCTTAGCAGCGGTTTAGTCCTTCAGCCTTGAGCAGCCCTTGCTTGGTGAGCGGCTGTTCTGCAGCGGTTGCTGCCAGACTCTGCGCCAGAGTCAACTCGAGGTCTGGGGCGGATTGCGGCCCTTGCCTGCGTGGCAACCACCATGAATGGACGATCGCTGTCAATCGCACGCTCGGCGCTCCGACCTCATCGAGGATGAGTAATGTATTCTCCGAGGTAACAATAGGTGTCAAGGAGGGCGTATGCGAATCTTTATTTCTTACAGCTGGGATTCTGAAGATCACAAGCAGTGGGTCCAGCGACTAGCTGATGACTTGCAGGAACAGGTCGCGGATTTGGACGTCGAGTACGACCAACGCGGGATGGATCATCGCGTCGACCGTAACCAGTACATGGAAGCGGGCATCTACGAGAGCGATGCTGTGCTGGCCATCATCACCCAGAAATACACCGAAAAGGCCAATGCTCGTCAGGGTGGCGTGGGCCGGGAAACCGCAATGGCTGCGGAGCGCCACTTTTCTGAGGTCACTACTAAGTCTCGAACCCCCATCCTGGCGATCAAGCGCGAAGCAAATGCGGATGTGCCTCACTACCTGAAAGCTTCGCTGTACTTCGATTTCAGTTCCAGCAATACGTATAGCGAGGCATTTGGGAACCTCAAACGAGAGCTTGAGGCGATCGTCGGCCATTCCACCGAGCAAGCGTCAGCCACCAAGGCCACCTCGGAGGAGAGTGCTTCGAACGAGAGTGGTAGCTACTCCTTCACGAGAACAGACGACCTGCTTGCTGGTTGCTACAAGAGGCGCTCTCCGCTGTGGGTTGGTCAAGACTTCTCGGGGCAGCGTCGCATCAAGTACGAGCTATGGCGAGTTGAAACGCCTCATCCGCAGCTTCTCTTGGTGTTGATGCAAAACGTCACCATTCGCCAGATCGTCGAAGACTTCCTATCCAAGATTCGCGACCTCCCGAAAGAGATGCAGGGATTCCGCGAACTGACGGTCCTGCGCCCGTCCCCAGGGAAGGCAGACTACATCGCCGTGCTTCTTGAGGAGGGAGGTCACGACGTTCGCGTTACCGAGTTGACGTTCAAGGAATACCTTGCTAAATATTGCGTCGATTCGGACTCTCTGCAGTTCTCGAACACGTTCACGGAACCGTTCTTCATCGATCAAACGCTGTACCGCGTCGATAGAAACGACACGGAGAAATTAGGGCCCGCGCTGGCTCACCTCAAAAAGACCGTCACCAGCGAGAACAGCCCGCCACTGTCGCTACTGGTTGCCTCAGGTGGCGCGGGGAAGACGACCCTGCTGCGAAGCCTGTCCGCGGATATCAATGAGTCCGAGCACTCTCGAGTTATGCTCATCGAAGCAGATGCACTCAAGAAGTTGTCTAAGGATCAGCTTCGTCGATCGCATGTTTCATCGCTATTTGAACTGTGCGAGTTGCACGCCATGGCCCTGGCAACGGCCGGCGCGCCACCGATGCGCATTCCAGCGAACAAAAGCGTCTTCGATCTGCTCCTTATCAGCGGAAGCCTACTGATCCTCATCGACGGCATCGACGAGTTGCTCAGCATGATGTCGTCCAGCTTTGAGCTGGTCCCCTTCGTTGAGTCCGTCAAGGCACTCAACGCAGAGCTCGGTCAGACGCGTGTATTCCTGGCAGGGCGAGAGGACACGGTCGGCACGACGGTGTCATCGCTGCGCAAGCACGGCGTACCAATCTACAACCTCAAGGGATTCACCTCCTCTGAGGTTGAACAGTACGTCCGAAAGCGCTTCTTCAAGCGGTCCCACGACGAGCGGAAGGCCATCGTCAACCGCGTTCAGGAGACGCTCAAGGCAGTGTCCACTGCAACGGATGACGACACTGTGCTTCCGTTCTTCGTCGATGCTTTGTGTGAGCTGGAAGAGGATGTCGGCTGCAATGACATTCGACTCAAAGTCGAGGGCGCAGTCAAGGAACGAATGGCCGAGGCAGGTTACCCCCACAACGTTCGCGCAGTTGATCTCCTCGTCTTTGCGATCATCGATCGCGAACGGGAGCGGCAGGTCTGGAAGCCGTCTGTCTCTGACCTGGTCGATGTAATGAAGGAGTTCTCCAGCACTCACTTCGGCACTGCTAAGGTCAGCCTGTTCACCAATGTTGTGGAGACGTATTTGGCTGCGACTGCGACCAATTCCTCCGTGACCGAGATCTTCTGCAAGAACCCCTTGCTCCAGATTTCGGACGATGTCGTCAAGTACCGCTACGACTTCCTTCAATCCTATTTCTTGGCACTTTGGCTCATCGAGAAACTGGAGCGACGTAGCACTGCATCTCCGAATTTCATGAAGCACTTTGCCCGATTGGCCACCGGCCAGGGCGCGGTCTTTGAAGACCTCAGTCGATTCTACGCAGCCAAGCCTAAGAAGGAGGTGCAAGAGCTTCTCACTAGCATCTACGCCACCTTCAAGACCAGTGCGCTGAGCGACAAAACTGAGCCGGATGTAGCCGAGTCGGCTAGGTCTGCCTGTAGCAGCCTTCTGCAGCTCTTCGCGGCAACGGCCGGCAAAGGGCTCAATCGCAATGGCTTCAGCTCCGCCATCTTCTCCATCGTTGGCGATGAAGTCGAAGGGGGGCGAACGTTGACCAAGGGGCTGTTCATCTCGGGCGACTTCCCGATGCTGCAGTTCGTTGACCGAGAGTTCTGGAACTGCAGGTTCGTCGGCTACGACTCGTTCATCAAATGCCGTTTCAGCAACACGAAGTTCTACTACTCGTCGTTCGTTGCGATTCATGATGACAACCGCTCACCCACGATGAATCTCGACATCTTCGATTTTTCCAGCTGCGATCTAGGCGAGATGGCTACATCGCTTGCCGGAAACGGCTCGCGTGGTGACTCGTTGCTGACGATTGAAGAGATCAAGAAGTTCTTCCGCTACTTCTTCGTGGGAGGAGGTTTTGTGGCCAAGTCGCCAGGCGAAACTTACAAGTTCGCCAAGCCGGGCCTCACCGAGGAGTTCATTGCAAAGCTCATGGCTGCGAGCGTCCTCGAAGAGGACAAGTCCAGAGGTCAGGTGCGCTACGAAGTGGCCCCGTCCTTCCGACGTCCCGTGCAGAAGCTGGTCAATGAGAACAACCTCAACAAGCAACTGCGAGAGGTGTTCGGGGAGTTCCTCGGCCGCTGAGCACAAGGAAACCTTCGCCCAATTCAATTGAATGGACATTGAGTTGGTCGCATAGGGAGCTGTCGCATATCTGACCAGACCTCCTGCTGAAACGATAGCCGAGGCGGTGGATGCTCGGTCGGTCGACGTCCGAGATCAGCCTGAAGCGGTCACGCGCCGGCCCTTGATGTCGCGCACTTTATTGTCCTGGCTCGGTCTTCGGTATGCTTACCCACGGCCACCGTCGCACCCGTTCGCTGCGAAACGCCCGAGAGGTGCACCGGGCTAGCTTGTCGCAGACTTTATTGCCCAAAAACAGCAGCGATGCCGGGCACACATCAGTCGTCGGTTGGCTCGCTGAAGACGCCACCGGCGGCGGAGGTGCCCCCTTGCGGGCGCGGAGGCTTGGGCTGTGCGCCAGTTTCAAAGATGAGCCCTTGCAGCGCCAGCATGCGCAGCCGCTGGACGCGTTTGGGGCCCTTGCGAAAGCGAACCAGGTCGGCGTGCAGCAGCGGCGCACTGTCCCGGTCAATCGCCACGTAGATCACCAGCTCGGATTCATCGGCACGGCGCGTCACCGCCGCTGCTCCACCTGGGCCACGGCATCAAGTCCTGCCTCGGCCTCAACCCGCCCCTGTCCCGCAAGCTGAAAGCCGCGCACGTTCGCATAAAGGGGCTCGGCCAACTCCAGCAAGCTGTGCCGGGGGAGCGCTTCCTTGATGTACTTCTTGAATATCTGGGCGCCCCCGCCTGTCAGCACGACGTTGTCAAACCGTTGGGTATCTCCGATTTGACTGAGCATCGCGCCCACAGCTTGATGAGCCACGGTCATGGCCAAAGGCTTGAACTTCTCGATGGAATAGGGCTTGCCATACAAGGTCAGTGGACGTTCCTTGCGGAGCGCCAAGTCGATGGCATCCAGATGCTGGTAGTCCGCACCGATGTCACGCGATATCTCGCGCGCGATGATGCGCAGCATGTTGTTGACGCCCCGATCAACCGAATGGCTCTTGCGGATCAACAGCCTCATGCCGCGTGTGGACACCCAGTCAAAGGTGCGGGTGCCCACATCAATGATCAGGCTGTCCTGATGTTGAATTTGATCGAGCACGCCTTGCTGTGCTGCGTAGGTGACCAGTGCCCCTTGCGGCTGCGCCACGGCAAGCGCCCTTTTGACCAGAACCTTGCGGCCCCGCCCAACCGCGTGCTCGCCTTCGGCCAGCTTGACCAGGCTGTCTTTCTTGTCCGCGAAATAGGCCACCGGCAGGCCCACCACGAGCAGGTCGATGACCTCGACGTTCATGTAATACAGCGCGCCGCGCATCAAGGCCAGGTACTCAGGCGTGGTGATGAAATCCTCGCCCTTCAACGTTGACCGCCATGGCTCAAGGGCCAATTCAATGTCTGGCCCAACCTCGTAGAAGTGAGGGCCCATGGGCACCGCGACGGTGTCGCGCCGACCACCCAACCCTTGCATGGTGGTGTCGCTCGAGCAGAACTCAGCCATCGATAGAAAGCTGCCGCATTCGATGCAGTCGCAGTCAACTCGGCGGGTGTACTTGGTGATGCCGTATCCAACATCAATAGCGCGCACGATGCTCATGAAAGTCCCCAAAGAAGAACAGATGCTCATGAGGGTGCGCAAATACGGGTCAGCCAGCCACCGGCAATGGGCGTTGAATGGGGCGGATTTCGACATCAGCCGGATCAATGGCCTCGAACCCAGTCCGGCTCAGCCCCCAATGCGCACGGACCACGCTCATCCACGGCGGGGTCAAGCGCATAGATGGTCTGATTGCGGTCAGCCTGCAATCGGGCGCATTTCGCTTGTCCAAACCGGTTTCGGAGAGAGAGGTATCGCGAAGACTTGTCAACCCCAAGGGCGTGCAGACAAAGTCATCGGCGATCAGGGGTAATGGCGGGATAACGGCACTTTTTGCGCTTGCATTGAGGTGCCGCCTAGCGCATGCTTTGATGGCGTCAAGCCGGTAGCTTCCACACCGGGCGCATCGGTCGCCAAAGGAAGCC
>JBMOQM010000002.1:0-4551 GCA_049322875.1 Pseudomonadota bacterium | reverse complement strand
GCAGCAGATTCTCAATCTGTGTCCATTGGGCATTGCTGAGGGCGTATCTCTTGGTCATTCCTGTCAACATGGGGCTCGGCGGCTGACCATCAACCCTCAAGGGGGATCGATTGATGACACGCCCTAACAAGTCGACGGCGTCAACATTAAGGATTGACGCCAACTTGTGAAGGACAAGGAGAGATGGGTTACCTATCGCGCGTTCAATCTGGCTCACATAGGTTCGATCAACATCAGCACTGAGCGCAAGAGCCTCCTGCGACAAGCCACGCTCGTTTCGCAGTGTTCTGACGTTGTGCGCCAAAGCCTGGCGCACATGATCGAAGTCTCGCCTCATTGACCGGCAGAATGGCCGGCCAGAGACCTTTAGTCCACGGAATATATTCTACAATTCTGGGTATGGTCAACAATCGACGTTGGCGGGTGGAAGTGCCAAGCCCGTAGCTGTCGACCTCAATGGAATCAAACCATGGTGGGCGAATACTTCGACCCTCACTACCCGGCCCGGGTAGAGGGGCATCCTGGCACGCTGCGCCAGGTTCGTCCTTGAAGCGCAGCAGTACCCGAACGTCGTCCAGTGACATGTCGAGGCTCCGGCACCGGCGTATGAACCGCAGGCGTTCCAAGTGTGCTTGCTCATAAATGCGGAAATTACCTTGCGTGCGACCTGGCGCAGGAAGCAAAGCTTCCCGCTCATAGAAGCGGATCGTCTCGATACCCGTGTCGGAAGCCACAGCCAGATCACCAATCTTCATACACGCCTCCAGCCATAAGCCGCAACCATTGTAGGGACTTGACTCTGTACCTACTACAGGCATTTTAATGATTGGGAAAAGGAAGTGCCCCATGTCCCATCAGTCATCTCCAGCCGTGCTCGGCGCTCCGAGTAATGTCCAGGCCTTGCGGCTGCTCGTGCCGTCCATGTGCTGTCGTGGTGAAGAGCGGGCCATTCGCCAGGCCTTGGAGACAGTGCCCTCCATAGAGGACATCAGCATCGACCTGCCAGCGCGTACGGTCAGTGTCGTCACCCCTCCTGCCGCCTGGCCTGACGTCATCGAGGCCATCAAAGGTACCGGGTTGAGTGTGGAGCAGATCCCTTCACCCGATTCCACGTGCGTTGACGATGCCTCCGAGGCGTGCTGTGGCCCCAGTCAAAGCCAGGCCGCATGTGGTGCCGCGCTTGCGCCAGAGAGCACGCACGGAGGATCGTCTTGTTGCGCGCCCGATGTGATCACGCCGAGCAATCCGATCAATGCTGCCTCGGCCGGCGGTCTGTTGCTCCGCATCCCCGCGATGGATTGTGCGATTGAGGAAGCCCAGATCCGGCAGGCCCTGGAGGGCGTCTCGTCAGTGCGTCGACTGAACTTCGATCTTGCCGGCCGCACCTTGGGGGTGGATGCACCACAGGACAACTGGGATCAGGTGGTGAGCCTGATCTCCAAGAGAGGCTTCAAGGTCGAGGTGATCTCGGCGCCGCCCAGCCAGGAGGAAACGGCCGGTGCACAGCGCCGGGAACTGATTCGCCTGGTCGCGGCGCTGGCGGTCGCGACCGCTGCGGAGATGGTGCATTTCTTCGCGCCTGACACCATGGCCTGGAGGGGCATCGGCCTGCTGGTCGCGGCGGCCGCCATCGCCCTGTCGGGGCTGTCGGTGTTCCGCAAGGGCATGTCGGCCTTGTTCCGCGGCGATCTGAACATCAATGCCTTGATGAGTGTGGCCATCATCGGCGCCTTCGTGATCGGGCAGTGGCCCGAGGCGGCCATGGTAATGGCGCTGTACTCGCTGGCCGAGCTGATCGAAGCGCGCTCTGTCGAGCGGGCCCGAAATGCCATCGCCAGCTTGCTGAGGCTGTCTCCCCCGCAGGCGGAGGTCAAGCAGGCCGATGGCACGTGGCTCATGCAAGACGCCAATGCGGTGACGGTGGGCGCCACTGTGCGCGTCAAGCCAGGTGAGCGTTTCGCGCTCGATGGCCGAGTCACCAGCGGACAAGGCGCGGTGGATCAATCACCCGTGACGGGCGAGAGCATCCCGGTGGACAAGGAACCTGGCGATGAGGTCTTCGCCGGCACCATCAACCAGTCGGGCTCGCTGACCTTCGAGGTCACGAAGCCGGCATCCGACACCGTGCTGGCCCGCATCATCCACGCTGTGGAAGATGCACAGAGCCAGCGCGCGCCCACGCAACGCATCGTCGATCGCTTCGCTGCGGTGTACACGCCTGGTGTCTTCGTGGTGGCCCTGGCCATCGCCATCGGCATGCCTCTGCTGTTTGGCTGGCCCTGGCTCACCGCCATCTACAAGGCGCTGGTGCTGCTGGTCATCGCCTGCCCGTGCGCACTGGTGATTTCGACCCCCGTGACCGTCGTCAGCGGGCTGGCGGCCGCCGCACGGCGCGGCATCCTGATCAAGGGCGGCGTCTACCTCGAAGAGGCACGCAAGCTCAAGGTGGTGGCGCTTGACAAGACAGGCACGCTGACCGAAGGCAAGCCCAAGCTGGTGGCAAGCCAGATGCTCAGCCAGACGCTGGCGCCTGAGCAGGTCTGGGCCTACGCCCGGAGCCTGGCGGACCGATCCGATCACCCTGTCTCCAAGGCCGTGGCGGCTGGGTTGACGGCCAACACAATGGAAGTCGAGGGATTCGGCGCAGAGTTGGGGCGTGGCGTCCATGGCGTGGTCGATGGGCAGCAACTCATCCTGGGCAACCATCGGTGGATCCACGAGCGTGGCCTGTGCTCCGAGGCGCTCGAAACCACCATGCACGAGCACGAAAAGCAGGGGCGAACCTTGTCCGTGTTGGCCAACGGACAGGAGGTGCTGGCCTTGTTCGCCGTCGCCGACACCACGAAGGACACGAGCCGTCAGGCCGTGGAGGAACTCAAGGCCCTGGGCATCAAGCCCGTGATGCTGACAGGCGACAACGAGGCCACCGGCAAGGCCATCGCGGCCCAGGTGGGCATACAAGAGGTGCAGGCAGGGCTGCTGCCACAGGACAAGCAGCGCCTGATCGCTCAGTGGAGCACGGACCAGGCCGTGGGCATGGTCGGCGATGGGGTGAATGACTCCCCCAGCCTGGCGGCGGCGGCCATTGGCTTCTCCATGGGGGGGGCCGGCACGGACACGGCCAAGGAAGCCGCTGATGTGCTGATCATGAACGACGACTTGCGCAAGGTGCCCGAGACGATTCGCCTGTCTCGGAGGACCCACGCGGTGCTCCTGCAGAACATCACCTTGGCCTTGGGCATCAAGGCTGTTTTCTTCGCGCTGGCCGTGTTCGGGGATGCGTCCATGTGGATGGCGGTGTTGGCCGACATGGGGGCGAGCATGCTGGTCGTTTTCAATGGACTTCGCTTGCTACGAAGTGCGCCGGTTCGCTGATACCCCGCCTGTCCCGAATTCTCTACAATCCTTCAGATGCGCCGCTGGCTATCGAGCTTTCTGCTGATCTTGCTGCCGCTCCAGTTTGCCTGGAGCGCGGTGCTGCCCTATGGTCATCCCGACCTCATGAACGCAGGGGCGTCTGAACGGCACGGCACCTACGATGAGCATGGCGCTGTGCCGGACCAAGAACACAATGCCCAACATGCACGGAACACTACTGCCTGCGATTGTCTAGGCGAGCATGTTTGCAACTACTGCGATGGGCCAGCCGCAGGGCCTGTTGTGCTGCTTGCCACGCAGTTTGCAACGCTCAACGGCAGCTATCCGACTGTTCTGTTCACGGCCGCCTTGCCAAGCCGAGGGCCGGACCGACACGAACGGCCCAAGTGGAAACTCGCCTGATTGCGAGTTTACGCAGCAGCCCAAGTTTTCTTCTGACTTCGTCGTTCTCATCGAATCACGCCGCTTGTCGCGTCAAACCTTGAGTGTGCGATGTTCAGGATATTCATGCTGCTCGCATCCAAGGCGATCTATGCACCTCATGCATATGGGCCTTGATGAGCCCAAGCGTAAATACGCCCTGACTGCATTCTCCCAATAAGTATGCGCACGCATGCTCACCCTTTTTCACTCATTGATCAATTCAAAAAGGAACCACATGAAGCAACACATCATCGCGGCCCTCCTGGCCAGCACACTGGCCGGCTTCGCTGGCGTCACCTCCGCATCAGACGACCATGCAGCACAGCATGGGGGCATTGTCTCGCCCGGAAAAAATGCTGACTTCGAGTTGGTCGCCAAACCAGAGTCCTTGCAGCTTTATGTGTCCGATCATGGCAAGAAGAAGGACCTGTCCAAGGCCTCTGCCAAGATCACTTTGCTGTCAGGCACTGACAAGCAGCAGGTTGACCTCAAGCCTGCCGGGGGCAAGCTGGAAGCCACCGGGCAGTTCAAGGTGGGCGCCGGCACCAAGGTTGTGGCCGTGGTAACCGACAATGGCAAGTCGCTTGGAACAGCGCGTTTCACGTTGAAGTAAGCGGTTGGGGGGGCTTTGTTGCACAAATCGCCCCGCCTGAGCGGCGCCCGTAGACTGACAGCGTGACAGAAGCAAAGAACAGGCAGCGGAGCAAGTACCGCACGACGAACTGGAAGACGTACAACGCGGCGCTGAAG
>JBMOQM010000001.1:0-217060 GCA_049322875.1 Pseudomonadota bacterium | reverse complement strand
CCCTTTCAGGGCTCAAACATGCTCGCCATCCCCTGGCCACAGGCCAGGGGCAGACCTGCCCCTCCCTGCGCGCCTCCGACGCCAACAAGGCGCCCGCCCAGAGGGCCCCTCAGCCCTTTTCCCGCCCCGCTGGTGGCGTGCGGCGGTTCTTGGCCTTCGACGAGTAGCGCGAACCGGCTGCGTCTGGATGTGAGCTGGGCCTGTGAATGGCCGGGCGTGGGTCAGATCAACTCGACCGCGGCCTGGGCGAAGGCTGCTGATTGGCGGCCCACGGCCACGGCGTCTTCGGCGGCGGCGTTGCCGCTCTGGGCGCGGGCGCTGATGCCTTCGAGGATCACGGCGAAGCGGAAGAGGGAGAAGGCCAGGTGGAAGTTGGAGACGGCTTCCGTGCGGCCGCTGCTGGCTTGGTAGTGGGCCAGGTACTCGGCCTGGGTGGGCAGGCCAAGCGCGGTCAGGTCCAGGCCCTTGAGGCCGTCGAAGGCGCTGGGGGCGGTGTGAAAGCCCATGGCGCTGTAGGCGGCGTCGGCCAGGGGGTGGCCCAGGGTGGAGAGTTCCCAGTCGAGCACGGCGATCACGCGCGGCTCGGTGGGGTGGAACATCAGGTTGCCCAGACGGAAGTCGCCGTGGACGATGGTGGTCTCGTCGCCCGGCGGGATGTGCGCGGGCAGCCAGGTGATCAGGCGCTCGATGTTGGCGTCCTCGCGCGTGCGGCTGGCCTGCCACTGCCGGGTCCAGCGGCCGATCTGGCGCGCGAAGAAGTTGCCGGGTTTGCCGTAATCAGCCAGGCCCAGCGCGGCCCAGTCCACCGCATGCAGGCGGGCGAGGGTCTCGGCCATGGCCAGCCAGCAGGCGCGGCGCTGCGCGGGCGGCAGCTCAGGGATGGCCTGACTGGACAGCACGCGGCCGTCGAGCTTGTCCATCACGTAGAAGGGCGTGCCGATGACGGCGCGGTCGTCGCAGAAGGCGCGCATGCGCGGCACCGGCACGCCGGTGTCGGCCAGGGCCTGCTGGACGCGGAACTCGCGGTCCACCGCGTGGGCCGAGGGCAGCAACTCGCCCGGCGGCTGCTTGCGCAGCACCAGGGCCTGGTCGCCCACGTAGACGAAGAAGGTGGGGTTGGACTGGCCGCCGTGGATGCGCTCCAGCCGCATCGGGCCTTGGCAACCCGGCACCTGGCGTTCCAGCCAGGCCTGCAGGCGGCCGGTGGCCTGCGCGTCCAGCACGGTGTTGCTGCCTTGGCCGGTGCTGCTGTCGCCGCCCTGGCTCATGCCGCGTCCATCGTGATGATGGGCTTGACGGTGACGCCGTTGCGGCAGTCGCGCACGGCGTCGTTGATGGCGTCCAGCGGGTAGGTGCGGCACATGCGCTCGAAAGGCAACTGGCCGGTGCGCTGCAGCTCCACCAGTTGCGGGATGAACAGGCCGGGCACGCTGTCGCCTTCGATGGAGGCGCGGATGGTGCGCCCGCCCAGCAGCAGGCCGGCGTCCAGCGGGACCTTCACGGTGGGGGGCGGCAGGCCCAGCATCAGGCTGGTGCCGGTGCGGTGTGTGGCGGCCACGGCCTCGGCCATCACGGCGGGAATGCCGGTGGCCTCGACGGCGAAGTCCACGCCGCCGGCCACCAGGGTCTGTACGCACGCGGCGCTGGATGTGTCGTCCACCTGGATCAGGTCGGTGGCGCCGAACTCGGTGGCCATGTCCAGGCGCGAGGGGTGCAGGTCGATGGCGATGATGCGGGCGCAGCCGGCCAGGCGCGCGGCCATCACGGCCGACAGGCCCACGGCGCCCAGGCCGAACACGGCGATGCTGCTGCCGGCGGCGGGCTTGAGCACGTTGAGCACGCCGCCCGCGCCGGTCTGCACGCTGCAGCCCAGGGGGGCCAGCGCGGACAGGGACACGTCCTTGCGCACGCGCACGGCATCGCGTTCACGCACCAGCGCGTGCGATGCAAACGATGACTGGCCGAAGAAGCCCGCGGCCACGGGTTGACCGGCGGCGTGGTGGGCGCAACGGCCGTCGGGGCGGCGGATGGCCAGGTTGAGCTGGCGCGCGACCTGGCAGTAGGCGGGGCGGCCGGACTGGCAGGGGCCGCAGTGGCCGCAGGCGGCGAAGCTGAGCACGACGTGGTCGCCGGCGCGCAGGTGCTTGGCTTGGGGGCCGGCACGTTCGATCACGCCCACGCCTTCGTGGCCGAGGATGGCGGGCAGGGGGTAGGGCATGTGCTGGTCCAGCGCGACGAGGTCGGTGTGACACATGCCGGTGGCCACGAGGCGCACGAGCACTTCGTCACCCTGCGGGTCGTCCAGCTCGACGGGTTCGATGCTGAACTGGCCGGCTTGGCGGGTGACGGCGGCGCGGATCTCCATGGTGGGGGCTCCCTGGTCGGATGGATGACTACTGGGCCGCATCCTAGGAAGAGGGCGCTTCTGCGGCCATCGTCGCTTTGGACAAATCTCTGTTGTGTGTTTCTGCGGGGGGGCTGCGTGCATGTTGCTGAGCGTCTTTCCGGGGCAGCGCGGGGCGCGGGATGTGGGGGCGGCCGACTGGGCTTCAATGTTGTCGGTCACGCCTGCGGCGTGACTGCCCTGTGCTGCTCGCGGCAAGGTGGGGCCGCAGAACTCGCTACGCGGCCTGCGGCCGCTGCGCTCAAACAGCTGCGGCCAGGCAGTTCACGAAGCATGCGCTACGCGCATGCCCACCTCGCCGTTGCGCTGCTCGGCGACAACAAGGCGCCCCGCCGGCCGCCCCCACATCCCTGTTTCGCCCCGCTGGTGGCGTGCGCAGCATGCTGCGCGGTGCGGCGGTTTGCGCGCGAGGCCCCATGTTCTTGTGAGCCGGTGCGAAGTCAAAGGACAAGGGCCTGCGCATGCGGAGAGCGGGGCATCAAGGGCTGAGGGGGTAACTGGCGGGGCGCCTTGTTGGCGTCGGAGGCGCGCAGGGAGGGGCAGGTCTGCCCCTGGCCTTTGGCCAGGGGATGGCGAGCATGTTTGAGCCCTGAAAGGGCGAGTTGCGCAGCCACCTGTCCCGTACGAGCACGCGGAGAGCAGTCACGCCGGCAGGCGTGACCGCCAACATTGAAGCCCCGCCAGTTACCCCCTCAGACCCCGCCCCGCGCTGCCCCGACAAAACGCTCAACTTGACGCATGCAAGACATCACGGAAAGAACCCTGAAAGCCCCAACCTGAATCGTCGGAAACGACGATGGCTGCTGCATCCCCCCGTCTCTAGCGTGCTGCCACACCCCCGGTCCGTGCACCGGGCGGCTCACGACCTGCATACACACGGAGCACCAGAGACATGAGCGAGACCCCTTCCACCGGCGCCCCAGGGTGCCCCTTCTCCGCCGCCGCGCCCGACCGCGCCGCCGGCCCCGAACACCGCCGCAGCTTCGGCCTGTGGCGCAACCCCGCCGTCCAGCAGGAGATCGAATCCCTCGACGCCAAACGTGACTGCCAGCGCATCGTCTACCTGCTCACGGCCTACGAGTTCCCCGCCGACATGCAGCGCTCGACCGAACTGGCCCTGTTCCACACCTACGGCAGCCAGACCGTCTCGGCCCTGCTCGACCGCACCAAGCAGTTCAGCAAGCACGGCCAGAAGCGCTACGACGACACACGCCTGCTGATCGCGCAGTACATCGAAAGCGGCTGGGAGACTGACAAGGGCCGTCGCTCCATCGAGCAGATGAACCACATCCACTCCTTCTACCGCATCGAGAACGAGGACTTCCTCTTCGTGCTGTGGACCTTCCTGGACTTCCCCAAGCGCTGGCTGCAGGACTACGGCTGGCGCGCCATGACCGCGCACGAATGCGAAGCCTGGTTCCACTACTGGATCGAGATCGGCCGGCGCATGAACCTCACGGACATCCCCGCCACCTGGGGCGAGTTCGATGACTTCGTGGCCGAGTACGAATCACGCAAGCTCAAGTACTCGGTGGCCAACGAGCGCGTGGCCCAGGCCACCATCGACATCATGGCCGCCTGGCTGCCCAAGCCGCTGCGCTTCGCGGTCAAGCCGGCCGTGTCCGCGCTGGTGCCCGATCGCCTGCGCCCCGCCGTGGGCCTGACGGATCCGCCAGGCTGGTTGAGCGCCCTCACGCATGGCGTACTCAAGGCCCGCGCCGTGTTCAAGCGCTTCGTGCCCTATGAGCGCTATCCCACCCTGTTGGCCCACGGCGTGAACCGCACCTACCCCGGCCACTGCTACCGCATCGAAGAACTGGGCCCGGCCTTCGCGCACCGCCGCGCAGGCCAGGCCGCCAATGGCAAGGCCCCGGACGGATCGCCCGGGGCCTTGCATGCACTGGATGACGATGTGCCCGGTGTGGCCGGTGTGGCCACCCCCGTCACGGCTCAACGCGACTGATACGCCAGCCCGCCCTGTGCGGGCTGTTGGCCAGGCTGGGCTGGCTGAGCCGGCGCCGGCTCGCCGGCGGGGCGCCGCCCCAGCCCCATCACCCCGGCCAGTGCCGGGATCAGCAGCACCGCACCGATCATGTTCCACAGGAACATGAAGGTCAGCAGCAGCCCCATGTCGGCCTGGAACTTGATGTCCGACAGCACCCAGGTCAGCACGCCGGCCGCCAGCGAGATGCCGGTGAAGGCCACGGCCAGGCCGGTCGTCTTCATCGTCTCCAGGTAGGCCTCCTGCAGGGGCAGGCCCTTGCGCAGGAAGGTCTCCAGCCGGTTGTAGAGGTAGATGCCGTAGTCCACGCCGATGCCCACGCCCAGGGCGATCACCGGCAGGGTGGCCACTTTCACGCCCAGCCCCATCACAGTCATCACGGCCTCGCACAGCAGCGAGGTGATGATCAGCGGGATCAGCAGGCACAGCGTGACGCGGATCGAGCGGAACTCCAGCATCAACAGGACTGCGACGATGCCGTAGACCAGCAGCAGCATCGGGCGCCAGGCCTTCTCGACCACCTCGTTGGTGGCGGCCTCGATGCCGGCGTTGCCTGCGGCCATCAGGATCTCGGCGTGCGGGCCGCCGTGGGCTGCCGTGAAGGTCTCGACCGTCTTGATCACGCCCTTGAGCGTGGCCGCCTTGTGGTCGGCCAGGTAGGCGATCACGGGGATCATCGAGCAGTCGTCGTTGTAGAAGGCCTGCGGGATGGCCTTGTGCGCCGAGTTGGAGATGTAACGGTTGCGCGAGACGGTGGCCCACTTGAGGTTGCCGCCGTAGCTGCCCGAGATCACCTGCTTCATCCAGTCGAAGAGGGACATCGTGCCCTGCACGCCGGGGGTTTCCTCCAGCGCCCACTGCAGCTGCGTCACGGTGCTGGCCGCAGCGTAGGCGCCGCATTCACCCGGCGGTGTCTTGACCATCACCACGAAGGCGTCGGCGCTGGTGGCGTAGTGGCTGGTGAAGAAGGCCACGTCCTGGTTGTAGACCGAGTTGGGCCGCAGCTCCGGCGCGCCCGGATCCAGATCCCCGATCTGCAGGTCGCGGCTGACCACGAAGCCGGCCACGCCCACCACGGCGGCCACGGCCACCACGCCCCAGGCGCGTCTGCCCGAGGCCAGCGAGGCGATGGCCGAAGCCAGGCGGTGCGGGCCTGTCGCGCGGCGCTGCGCCGCCCGCAGCCCGGCCTTCGAGATGCCCGTGTAGGACATCGCGATCGGCAGCAGGAACATCTTGGTGAAGATGATCACCGCCACGCCCACCGAAGCACTGATCGCCAGTTCACGGATCACGCCGATGTCGATGATGAGCAGGGTGGAGAAGCCCACCACATCGCACAGCAGCGCCACCGTGCCGGGCACGAACAGCAGGGAAAAGGTGGCCTTGGCCGCTGTCAGCTTGCTGGCGCCCTTGTGGCTTTCGCTGGCAAAGGTGTTGATGTTCTGCACCGCGTGCGACACACCGATGGCAAAGGTCAGGAAGGGCACGAGGATCGAGTACGGATCCAGCCCGAAGCCCAGGGCATGCATGATCCCCAGGTGCCAGACCACCGCCAACAGGCAGCAGCCGATGGTGACCAGGGTGCTGCGCCAGCAGCGCGAGTAGATCCACAGCAGGATCGTCGTCAAGGCCACCGTGAGCGCGAAGAACAGGCCGATGGCCGCGGCGCCGTGGATCAGGTCACCCACCAGCTTGGCGAAGCCGACGATGTGGATGCGGATGCCGGGGCGCTCGTAGCGTTCGCGCAGCTGCTTCTCCAGCCGGTCGGAGAACACGGCGTAGTCCAGGTGCTCGCCGGTGTCCGGATCGTTCTCCAGCAGCGGGGCTACGATCACGCTGGACTTGTGGTCGTTGGCGACCAGGCTGCCCACCAAGCCGGCCTTGGCGACGTTCTCGCGAACCACGGCCACGTCGCGCCGGATGCCCAGGCTGCCGAAGTCCGCCGGCACGACCTTGCCGGAGCGCAGGCCGTCCTCGGTGGCCTCGAACCACAGCGTGTTGGGCGTCCACAGTGAACGCAGGTTGCCCCGGTCGATGCCGGGGATGTAGAAGACCTCATCGGTGACCTTGCGGACCACCTCGAGGTATTCGCGGTCGTAGATGTCGCCGTTGGTGGCCTCTACCGCGATGCGCACGGTGTTGCCCAGCGGGCGCAGCTCGTTGACGAAGCGCAGGCTGTTGACGATGAAGGGGTGCGTGGAGGGCACCATCTTCTGGAAGCTGGCATCCGGGCGCAGCAGGCTGGCCTGCCACAACAGCACCACCGAGGTGATCGCGAAGAACAGCAGCCACAAGGGGCGGCGCGAGAACAGGGCGTGCTCGGCCGCGCGTTGCAGCCGGCCGGCCCCGCCGGTAGGGGAAATCATGGTGCGGTCCTTCTCAAATCGACCTTGTCAAGGCTGTGCACGGCGGCACCGCCCAGGCCCACGGTGACGAGGGCGTTGTGCTTGAGCAGGGCGACGCTGCTCAGGCGCTTGACGGGCAGGCGCTGGCCCAGGGGCTTGAAGGTGGCGCCTTCATCGCGGCTGACCAGGACCTGGCCTTCCTCATTGAGCAAGAGGGCGCCGCCGGGGATGGCCTCGGCGGCCACGATGGAACGGGCGCTGTGGCTGTTGACGGGCTTCCAGTTCGCGCCGCCATCGACGGAGCGGAACACGTGGCCGTTGAAGCCATAGGCCGTGAGGCCCGAGCCGGGCAGGGCCAGCACGCCGTAGAGGTAACCGTTGTAGCCCGTGGCCGAGCGGGTCCAGGTGCGGCCCTGATCGGGCGAGGCGAACACGGTGCCGTTCTCGGCGGCGATCAGGATCTGGCCGTCGCGGGTGAGCGTCAGGCCGTTGAGGTGCAGGCCTTCGGGGTTGTCCAGCCGGTCGCCGATGTAGGCCCACTGTTTGCCGCCGTCGGTGGTCTGGAAGAGCTGGCCGAAGGCCCCGGCCGCCAGGCCCCGGTCGGCGTCGAAGAAGCGCACGGCCAGCAGCGGGCGTGAAGGCCCGGCGGCGATGGCCGCTTCGGCGGCGGCCACGGCGTCTTCGGCCTGCAGGCGCTGGGGGGAGGGGTCTTCGGCGTTGCCGGGCGGCAGCTTGTCGAGCTGGGCCTTGACGGCGGTCAGGATCAGCGGATCAGCCTGGCGGCCGTCGAGCTGGCGCTGCCAGGTGTTGCCGCCATCGCGTGTGGCCAGGATCACGCCGTCGTGCCCCACGGCCCAGCCGGCCTTGTCGGTGGCGAAACTCACCGAGGTCAGCATCACCGAGGTGGGCGTGGGCGCCTGGCGCCAGGTCTTGCCCTCGTCGTCCGAGAACAGGGCCAGGCCGGCTTCACCCACCGCCACCAGCCGGTTGCCGGCCTGGGCAATGTCGGTGAGCAGCTTGCGCGCGCCGTGCACGGTGGCTGGCGCGGGTTGGGTCAGCAGGTCGATGGGCTTGGCCTGGCCGGTGCTGCGGGGGGGCTCGCTGGCCACCACCGCCGCGCACAGCGACAGCACGAGGGCGCCTTGAAGCAGGCGGCGCCCCTGCCGCGCCCGCAGGGCCGGCACGGGTTGCAACAGGGGACTGCTCATGCGTTCAGTTCCCGATGCGGCGCAGCGCGTCCGGCGTGAAGTCCGACGGCTTGAGCGGCACGTTGAACTGGATGGGCTTTTCCTCGTTGGTCAGGCCGCTGGACACGTAGCGGCGTGCCTGCAGGTCGTACTGGGCCGAGCCGCCGATGAAGAAGGCGGGGGCGTTGTAGTACTGCACGCCGAAGATCTCCAGCACGCGCCACAGCTCGCCGCGGCCGTCGTACAGGTCGCCGTGGGCGATCTGCCAGGAGTCTTCGTCCAGGAAGTACACGCGCTTGCGGTACACATGGCTCTTGCCCGGCTTGAGCGTGGCCTCGACCACCCACACGCGGTGCAGCTCATAGCGCACCAGGTCCTGGTTGTAGGTGCCGGCCTTGATGATGTCCGCGTACTTCAGGCTCTTGTCGGTGAGCTTGAAGTTGTTGTAGGGGATGATCATCTCCTTCTTGCCCACCAGCTTCCAGTCGAAGCGATCGGGCGAGCCATTGAAGCCGTCGTAGTCGTCCACGGTCGACAGGCCATCGACACCGTTGCGCGGCGTGTCGTAGGACACCTCGGGCGCACGCAGAACACGGCGCGTGCCGGGGTTGTAGACCCAGGCGGCGCGCGGTTGCTTGACCTGGTCGATGAAGTCGTGTGCCAGCAGCGCGTCACCGGCGATGCTCGACGGTGCCTTGTACGTGGTGCGGAAGTAGAACAGCACGTTCGAGCCGTTCTTCAGGCCGTTGCTGAAGATGGTCTCTTCGTGGCGCTTGACGGGCGTGAACGAACCATTGGTCTGCACCGGGAACTCGGTCTGGTCGCGGATCAGCGTGTCGCCGCGGTATCGGAAGGCGTGGTTCCAGATCGCCTCGGCCCCGGTCTTGGGGATCGGGAAGGGCGTGGTGCTGGCCACCTGGTTGAGCACCGAGTTGCCCTCGTTGGCGGACTCGATCTTGCCGGCCTCGTTCTTGATGATCTCGTAGGCCGATTCCGGGAAGGCGGCCGAGCGGCGGGTGGGATACACCTCCATCTTGTAGCTGGGGTAGCGCTTGAGCAGGGCCAACTGGCCCGGGGCCAGCTTGTCCTTGTGCTGCTCGGCGTTGGCCGCGGTGATGGTGTAGAGCGGCTTGTCGGCCGCGTAGGGATCGGCCCAGCCCTTCTTGGCGTCGAAGCCTGCGGGCGCCTTGGTCAGGCCGCCTTCCCACTTGGGGATGCTGCCTTCCTTGTTGCCGGCGCGCTCGGCGCCGACGGGGGTGAGGTCCTTGCCCAGGCGTTCGATCTCGGCGGTCGTGAGCTTGGCATGGGCGGCCGTGAGGCCGAGCACGCACAGCGCGGCCAGGGCCGTTCGGGCGTGGTGATGAATGCTGCGTGTCATGGATCGGGGTCTCCAGTGTTCTGTGGGTCAGAAGCTCGCGCCCAGCACCAGCGCGAAGAAGTCGCGGTCGTGGAAGCTGTCGAAGCGAGCCTTGTCGTTGAAGGCGGTGTAGCTCACGTCCAGGGTGTAGCGCTTGCCGTAGTCGAACTTCACGCCCGGGGCGATCACGTGGCGGCCCTGGCTGAAGACGCCGTCGGCCGACCAGCCCTTGACATCCTTGGAGATGAACACGCGAGGCTTGATCACGACGCCGGGGATGGCGCCGGGGTACTCCAGCTCGAGCAGGGCACGCACACCCCAGGCGGTGGAGGTGAAGTAGCCGTCCTGCGTGCAGTTGGCCTGGTTGGTGGCCGCAGCGGGGCAGGCGCCACCATAGGCGGCATGCGGGCCGGCGCCGAACTCGAAGCCGCGGCCGTAGCGCACGCCGCTGTACGGATCGCCGATGCCGTTCCAGTGCTGGAAGGCCACTTCGCCCAGCACCGTGCCCGAGGATGCGCCCAGCACGTTGGACAGCAGCTTCAAGGTCGAGACCTGGATCTGCGTCTTGTCCTTGAGGTCGTAGCCGCGGTTGTAGGTGTTCGAGCCCAGGGGCGATGCGGTCGAGCCCCAGCGTGAGGCCATGGGACCGACACCGACGGTGCCGCCCGGGCCGGGCGCGGCCATGGCGAAGAAGCCGTCGACCGAGCTGATCTGCACGGGGTAGTCCTGCGTGAAGCTGACTTCGCCGGAGACCGACCAGCCCTTGACCACGGTGGAAGCCGAGAGGCCGAGCACCTTGATCTTGTCGGCCGAGTAGTCCCAGAAGACCGAACCGAGCGGGCCGCCCAGGTAGTAGGCCGAGCCGGGCACCGTGGTTGTGTCACGCACGCCCGACAGGTTGGGTACGTGCGTGGTGTAGCTCACGTAGTAGGCGCCGAGCTCCGTGTCGATGGAATCGACCATCTTCTTGAAGGCCAGACCGAACTGGTTCTGGTCCTCGCCGTCCTTGTCGTCGAGCAGCGAGAAGCGGAAGTTGGGCAGCGCACCGCCCATGCCGCCCATCCAGTGGTCACGCGAGCTCTGCACGCCGAAGACGCCATCGTTGGCCACCAGGGTGGAGCCGCGTGTGCAGTTCAGCGCCGTGGCGGGCGACCAGTAGGTGCCGCAACCGTCGATGCTGGTGCGCTTCCACTTGAACTGGTAGAAGGCTTCCAGCGAGGCGCCATCACCCAGGCCCAGGTTGGCCGACAGCTGCGGCACGGGCAGGATGGCTTCCTTGAGCAGCGTGCCCGACTGGCGCAGTGCGTTCACGTCGAGCACCTGGTACTGGTTGATGCCGGGCACGAACAGGCTCTCGCCGAAGTTCACCACGTGCTGGCCCAGGCGCACCTTGAGCTGCGCGGTGTCCGTCAGGTCGAAGCTGCCGTACACATAGGCATCGAGCAGTTCAGCGCCGCGGAACTTCGACAGGTTGGTGTCGAACTGGGAGTCGTCCAGGCGCGAATCAGGCCGGTAGTCGTTGCTGGGCGCGCCGAAGGGCACGCTGCTGCCGCTCAGGCGCAGGTTGTCCCACAGCTTGGCGCGCAGCATCAGGCCGTAGTCGTCCTTGCGCAGGTTGACGTCGCCGATCACCCGCACGAGCGTGCTGAAGTTCTCGCCACGCTCGAAGTTCTTGTTGGCCGAGGCGGTGTAGGCCGAGCCCGAGCCGCCATCGCCCGCGCCGAGCAGTTCCTTGTCGATGCCCTTGGCGCGCCAGCCGGCGCTCACCGAGGCGTTGAGCGACCAGATGGCTTCGGCGCCGTTGCCGAATTCGATGGTGCCCGCGTGTGCCGTGACAGCGCAGCCCCAGGCCATGCAGGCCATGACATGCAGTGGCTTCAGGCGGAAAGTATCCCCATTCATCAAGACTCCCATGTGGGTCTCCTACGTTGCTTGGATGGAATCGCCAGGGCACTGTATGAAGACGTGTCTGCGCGCAACATCGTCACTTCGGACGATTTGGGCGGGGCTGTGCGGGCTGCGCGTAAACCCTCTGCCTTGAGGGGCGCGATTCACTCAAGATGACCGCGTTTTCGGGGTTCATGAGTGAGTCTGTCCATGTCATCGCCCGCTTCGTCCACCGTGCTTCAGCCGCCCGTATCGCCCGGTGCCGCGGTGATTGCCGCCAAGACCAGCCCACCGGCCGCACGGGCCAATCACGTGCATCGAATGGCCATCGTTGAACGCGCTGATGGCGGCGCGCATGCCCGGCTGGTGTTGGTGCGGGCGCCTGCCGGTTTCGGCAAGACGACGACCATGGCGCAACTGCGTGAACGCCTCGAAGCCGCTGGCGTGAAGACGGCCTGGCTCACGGTGGACCGCGCCGACAACGACCTGCCGCGCTTTCTGCAATGCCTGGCGGCCGCGGTGACGCACCTGGTGGAAGGTGGACGCGCGCGCGGGCTGCTGGGCCTGGTGGATCAGTTGTCGGCCTGCGAGCAGCCTTTCGTGCTCTTCCTCGACGATGTCGAGTGCATCCATGAGCCGTCGGTGCTGGGCATGATGCGTGAGCTGATCGAGCACCTGCCCCATGGGGCCCAGGTGGTGGTGGGTTCACGCAACGTGCCCGAGCTGGGCCTGGGGCGCCTGCGTGCCCACGGGCAACTGCTGGAAGTGGATGCGGAGGACCTGCGCTTCTCGGTCGAGGAGACCTGCCGCTTCTTCGAGCTGCGCGGCAACGGCCACCTGCCGGCCGAGGCCCTGCGCCAGCTGCACAGCAAGACCGAGGGCTGGATCGCGCCTCTGTGGCTGGCATCGGTGGCGTTGGACAAGCGCGGCCTGGACAGCGACTTCATCGCGCAGTTCTCCGGCTCGAACGTGGCGGTGGCGCAGTACCTGGCCGATGCCGTGCTGGCACGCCAGCCGCGCGATGTACGCCAGTTCCTGTTGCGCACCAGCGTGCTGCACCAGCTCGATGCTTCGCTGTGCCACGCGCTGGCGCCCCGCGCCGAAGGCCAGACCCTGGCCGATTGCGAACGCATGCTGCAGGACATGGAAGCGGCCGACCTGTTCATTCGGCCCGTGCAGCCTGTGCCGGGCTCCAGCGCCCAGCAGGGCTGGCGCTATCACAGCCTGTTCGCCGACTTCCTGCGGGGGCACCTGGCCCGCGAACAGCCCCATGAGTTCGCGCGCCTGCACCTGGCCGCCTCATCCTGGTACGAGGCGCATGGCCGCCCGGTGCCCGCCATCGACCACGCCATCGAGGGCGGGGACATCCCCCATGCCCTGGTGCTGCTGGCACAGCATGCGCAGCGTTTCCTGGAGCAGGGGCGCATGCGCCTGCTGCACCGCTGGTTCGGGCTGATCCCTTCGGCCGCGCTGGCGGGTTACCCCCGGCTGGAGGTGATCGCCGTGTGGGCGACCTGCTTCGTGCTGGGGCCCTCCCAGGCCTGTGTGCAATTGCAGGCGGCACCGTGCAATGCCTCGAACGATGCAGAGGTGCAGGTCAAGCTGCGCGCACTGCGCCCGCTGCTGCTGGCCATGACGGACCAGTACACCGAGGCCATGGACGCCGGCCGCAAGGCCCTGGCGCAGATGCCCACGGGCTGCTCGTTTTCCGACATCGGGCTGATGAACATCCTGGCTCATGTGGCGTGGGTGCTGGGTGATCCGTCCACCTCGCACCAGTTGCTGGACAGAGCCCGCCGCACGCCCAGCAGCAATGCCTTCACGCACTCCTACACGGAGTCGGTGGAGGGCATGCTCGACCTGCACGAGGCCCGCCTGCACCAGGCCATGGCGCGCCTGCGCATGGCCCTGGGCGACAGCGGCATGCCGGGGCACAGCTCCCACGGCAACACCTGGGGCGGCGTGCTCTACGCCAGCGCGCTGTACGAGGTCAACCGGCTGGACGATGCCCAGCGCCGCTTGAACGTGTACCTGCAGCAGGCCAGTGCCGGTGGCCTGCCGGACCACATGATCATGGGCCACGCGATCCGTGCCCGCATCGCGCTGGCCCGTGGGGATGTGGCGCTGGCGCTGGAGGCGCTGGCCGATCTGCAGTACCTGGGGCACCAGCGGCGCCTGCCGCGCGCCGTCGCTGCGGCTGCCCTGGAGCGCGCCCGCATCCATGTGTTGCAGGGGCAGTCCCGCGTGGCGCGCGATGCCCTGGCCAGTGCCGAGGTGGCCGGCGTGTGGGACGACCCGCTGATCCAGCGCCTGCCCTCGCACGACCTGGAGTACCTGGCCCTGGGCCGACTGCGCTGGGAACTGGCGTTTGGCGATGCGCGTGCAGCCAAGCCCCTGGTCGAGGCGGAACTGGCGGCGGCCGAGGCCGGTGGGCGCCATCGCCGGGCCATGAAGCTGCGCCTGCTGCTGGCGCTGGCCCAGCATCGCTGCGCGGACATCGCGGCCAGTGCGGCCACCATGGAGCTGGCCTTGCGCCAGGCCTGCCAGGAAGGCTTCATGCGCCTGATCCTGGACGAGGGCGGTGCGATGCTGGCGCTGGTGCAGCGCGTGCAGGCGCGTCAGGAGGATCTGGGCGCGCAGCAGGCCGACCCGGTGTGGGTGGAATACCTGCAGAACCTGGCGGCGGCCCTGGAAGCCTTGCCGGGGGCGGTGGGGCTGGGTCAGGCCGAGGCCAGCACGCCGGGTTCGACCGGCGCCAGTGCCATCACGCCGCAGGAGGTGCGCATCCTGCAACTGCTGGCCGAAGGGCATTCCAACGGCGCGCTGGCCGTGCGGCTCAATGTGTCGGACAGCACGGTGCGCACGCACCTGCGCAACATCAACGCCAAGCTCAACGCGCACAACCGCATGCAGGCGGTGGCCATGGCGAGGCGCCTGGCCGTGATCCCCTGATCAGCGCGGTGCCTGCTGCGTCTGGTGTGCCTGCGCGATGCGGTCGATGTGCCAGTCGCTCGGGCCGAACTGCTGCTCGATCATCGTGGCGCGGCGGAAGTAGTGGCCGATGGCCAGCTCCTCCGTCATGCCCATGCCGCCATGCAGCTGCACGGCGCCTTGCCCCACCAGGCGGCAGGCGCGGTTGACGCTGACCTTGGCCGATGAGACAGCCGTGGCGCGTTGCTCGGCGCTCGCATCCTGCAGCAGCGGGAGGGTGGCGGCGGTCAGCGCGCGGGCCTGCTCCAGCGCCAGGTGCATGTCGGCCAGCCGGTGCTGCAGGGCCTGGAAGCTGGCGATGGGGGCGCCGAACTGGCGGCGCTGGCGCACGTAGTCGAGGGTGTCGCGCATCAGGCGCTGCAGCACGCCCAGGGCCTCGGCGCAGGTGGCCAGCGTGGCTTCGTCCAGCGCCTGCTCCACCAGAGGGCGCGCCTGGCCGCGGGGGCTCACGCACTGGGTGGCCTGCACGGGCACGTTGTCGAAGAACAGCTCGCTGGCATGGCCGCCGTCGATGGTGCGCACATCGGTGCGCCGGATGCCGGGGGCCTGTGCCGGCACGCACAGCAGCGACACACCCTGGTCGCCCTGGCCGGCCCGCGGATCAAGCGCCGTCACCAGGAAGTCGGTCGCCCAACGCGCGCCGTGCACCACCGTCTTGTGGCCGCTCAGCAGCAGGCCATCGCCAGACGGATGCGCGCTCACGCGGGTGCGCAGGCCTTGCCAGCCATGCCGCGCGGCGGGCTCGGTGTGAGCGAACGCTGCGATGGCGCGCCCTTCCAGGATGCGGCCTAGCAGTGTTTGCCAGGCTGGCTCGGGGCTGCCCTGCAGCAGGCTGCCGGCGATCACCGCCGTCGAAACGTACGGCCCCACGTACAGCGCTTCGCCGAAGGCCTCCATGATCAGCAGGTGCTCGGCCAGGCCACCGCCCAGGCCGCCCTGGTCTTCGCCAAAACCGGCGCCCAGGATGCCCAGGTCTTCGGCCAAGGTGCGCCACAAGGGCGGTGTGTCGTGGGCCTGGTCCAGCTGGTGCAGGCGTTGCTCCAGGCCGTGCTGGTCTGCCAGGAAGCGCGACAGGCTGTCTTGCAGCATGCGCTGGGTGTCGTCGAGGTCGAAGGGCGTGCTCATGAAAGGTTGTGCCTGAAGGTCGTGCTGGGCGGACAGGGCCGAAACGGGAGGGCGCGTGTGAGGCGTGCGGCTGCTCAGCGCGACAGGATGTCGGCGGCGATGAGGTTGCGCTGGATCTCGTTGGTGCCGGCGTAGATGGAGGCGGCCCGGTCGTTGAGGTAGGCCGACATCGCGAAGGCCGCTTCTTCCGGGATGCCCAGTGCATCGCACTCGGGCATGGGCACGCGCAGGTGGCTGGGGTGGCCGGCAATGGCCACGCCCAGCTCCGTGATGTGCTGGCGCAGCTCGGTGCCCAGCAGCTTGGTCATCGAGGGGCGGATGCCGGGCGGCTCACCGCGCTCGTGCGCCTGCAGGGCCTGCATCTCCAGCGCCTCCACCGCATCGATGCGGCAATGGGCATCGGCCAGCGCATGGCGCAGGCGGGCGTGCTCGGCATCATCTTGGGGGCCGGTGCCCGGGAAGGCTTCGGCCAGGGCTTCGTGCAGGCGGCGCAGGCGCGAGCGCAACTGGGGCGCCCAGGCGTTGCCGCGCTCGTGCTGCAGCAGGTACTTGGCGATGGCCCAGCCCTGGTTTTCGCCACCGATCAGGCCATTGGCCGGCACGCGCACGTCGTCGAAGAAGACCTGGTTGAGCTCGTGATCGCCCGAGATGCTGATGATGGGGCGGATGGTGATGCCCGGCGTGTCCAGGTCGAAGCACAGGAAGCTGATGCCCTGCTGCGGCTTGCCGCCGCTGGCCGTGCGCACCAGGCAGAACATGCGCTTGGCGTACTGCGCGTGCGTGGTCCAGATCTTGGTGCCGTTGATGACGTAGTGGTCGCCGTCACGGACGGCCTTGCACTGCAGCGAAGCCAGGTCCGAGCCCGATTGCGGCTCCGAGTAGCCCTGGGCCCAGTAGTCTTCGCCGGAGAGGATGCCGGGCAGCCAGCGCTGCTGCTGCTCGGGTGTGCCGAAGGCGATGATCACGGGCCCGACCATGCCGGTACCCATGGGCGCCAGCGGCGGGGCGTCGGCCTCGCAGAGCTCGCGGTTGAACAGATAGAGCTGGCGCGGCGACCAGCCGGTGCCGCCGTGTTCCACGGGCCAGCGCGGGGCGCTCCAGCCCTTTTTGGCCAGGATGCGGTGCCAGGCGATGCCCTCGGGGTAGTCGGCGAAGATGCCCGAGCAGCGGCGGCCGTCGCGGCGCAGCTCCTCGCTCAGGAACTCTTGCAGGAAGGCGCGCACATCGTCGCGGAAGGCCTTGTCGGCATCGGTCAGGACCATCGGGAATCGCTCCAGGGCATCGGTGGCGCGAAGTGTTCCAGCTTCGCGCCCCGGGCCCAATCGTCGAAACTGACGAATGCGCGCTCTGTCGTCTACAAGGTCTTAAGGTACTCCAGGATCGCCCAGCGTTCCTCGTCGGTCAGCGACTGGGTGAAGGTGTGCCCGCCGCTGCCGTTGCCGTACAGGTGGCTGTTGAAGATCATGCGTGACTGGATCTGCTTGTCCGTGACGGGCGGCGGCGACTGGTAGGCCAGCGAGTTGTTGGCCGCCACGGCATTGGCGATGCCGGCGAAGACCTGGTCGATGGTGCTCATGCCGTTGCTGCAGGGCAGGAAGGGCGAGGCCGTGTTCTGGCTGTTGTTGCAAGGCAGCTCGGTCACCTTCCAGCCCAGCTTCTTGAAGTCATAGGCCGACAGGCTGCTGTCGTAGCCCTGGTTCTTGCCACCGATGCCGGCCGGCGTGTAGCGGCGCTGCCAGATCTTGGGGCGGTCCGAGGGCTTGAGCACGTCCCACAGCGTGGGCACGCTGCCGTTGTGGAAGTAGGGCGCGCCCTGCCATGCACCGTACAGCGGCGGGGCCACGTAGCCGAAGGGCTTGAGCCATTCGTTGGGGCCCGTGGGCGAGTAGGTGGGCGGCGCGCCGTAGCCCAGGTCATAGGTGCGGCGCGGGATGCGGCGCAGCTGGCTGATCAAGAGGTTGTCGTTCCAGCCCTTCCACTTGGGGTTGAGCTCGTTGTAGGCCCACCAGGAGGTCTGCCAGGCGCGGCGCTTGCGGTCGTCCTGCATCAGGCCCACGCGCTTGTTGTCGGTCTGGATGGTCTCGGTCGGGGTGATGACGCCGGCCACGCCCTTGAGGCGCGGATCGGGCAGGAAGGCGGGGTCGGCCGCGTGGCGGGGCGAGTACACGCCGTGGCAGCTGGCGCACGAGCCATTGCCGGGCTGCTTGGGGATGTCGGCGTTGGCGCCATTGGCCCACAGGTCACGTTCGTGGAAGAGCGTGGCGCCCTTTTCGGCCAGGGGGACGTCGACGGCGCCCTGGTCCCAGGCGGGCGGCGACAGCGACAGCAGCCAGACGTTGATGTCCTCGAACTCGTAGTAGATGTCGCGGCGCTGGGCCGCGCTGCGTGTGAGATTGGCCACGGCGAAGGCCATCTCCGAGCGCACGTTGTCGGAGGTGAGGGCGCCGTCCCAGAACTGGCGTGTCTTCCAGGCGCGGTGGTACCAGTGCGGGGCCTTGGACATGCCGGCCGCGTGCGAGGGGAACCACTCCAGCACGCTGGGCGAGAGCAGCAGCGAGTCCATGTCCCAGATGGCGGGCAGGGCGTCGAGGATGCCAATGGCATCGCTGGTGCCGCGTCCCACGCTCCAGGGGATCGGCGCCAGTTGCAGGATCACGGTCGGCCCGTTGGCGCGGAAGGTGTCGGATTGGCCCAGGCCCGCATCGCCCGCGTCGTTGGAGCGGCCGAAACTGAAGGGGCGCTCGTCAGGGTTGCCCAGGCGCGAGTCGTGGCAGCCGGAGCAGGTGGAGCCCAACTGGCCGTTCCAGCGCCCGTTGTCGTCACGGCCCTGCAGCAGGCCGATGGGCAACTGGCCGCTGCCGCCGTTGGTCTTGTTCGAATCCTCGCCGGGCAGCGGGTAAGGGTTGTGCCAGGGCGCGGGGGCAGAGCCGTAGCGCTTCATCACCTGGTCGTCGAAATCGGCCGGGCGGCTCTTGAGGCCCCAGACCTTCCAGATCTGGTTGAAGTTGGCGATGGTGCCGAAGGCCTGGAAGTACTGCTTGCCGGTGATCAGCCTGTAGCCGCGGGTCGATGCCGCGCGGAACTCGCCGCAGGTGCGCGGCCTGGCGGGCAGCTTGTTGAGGTAGGGCTCGGGCGGGTTGCGCAGGTCGACGAACCAGGCGTTGAACTGCACGGCGGCCCCGGGCCGGTTCACGCCGGGCACGACCAGGGTGCGCGGATCGAGGGGCAGCGGTGTCGCGTCGGGCTGGCCTTCGCAGGCGGCGCTCCAGGGCGCGCGCTGGGCCGGCTGGTCGAGCAGGGGCAGGGCGGCCAGCGTGGGCATGCTGACGGCGAGCGCGGCCATGCCGGCCAGGCCGTGGCGGTGGCAGAACTTCATGGGTGGGGTCTCCTGGATCAAACGCCTTGGGGCTGACTGCGTCGCGGGCAAGGCGCTTCCCTCGCGGCCTGAGCACACTAGGGGCAGGGCCGGCCTGGGCCCCTCGTCAGGAGCGACGATTTTCCGGACAGGGCCTGGGCTGGTTGTGACCGGCTTCCCAGGGTGGGCCTCGTCCGATGCGACGAGACCCGGGGGAAAGACATCGGCCGCTGTCCGGCCTTGCGTGGCGCTTTACAGGGTCTTCAGGTACTCCAGAAGGGCCCAGCGCTCCTCGTCGCTCAATGACTGGGTGAAGTCGTGACCGCCATTGCCGTTGCCGTACAGGTGGCTGTTGAACACCATGCGCGAGCGGATCTGCTTGTCGCTGATCGGCGGGGGCGACTGGTAGGCCAGCGAGTTGTAGCTGCCCACCGCGTTGGCGATGCCGGCGAAGAGCTGATCGATCGTGGCCATGCCGTTGCTGCAGGGCAGGAAGGGCGAGGCCGTGGCCTGGCTGTTGTTGCAGGGCAGCGCGCTCACCTTCCAGCCCAGCTTCTTGAAATCGTAGGCCGCCAGGCTGGCGTCGTAGCCCTGGTTCTTGCCGCCGATGCCCGGGGCCGTGTACTGGCGTTGCCAGATCTTGGGGCGATCAGACGGCTTGAGCACATCCCATAGCGTGGGCACGCTGCCGTTGTGGAAGTAGGGCGCGCCGTACCAGGCGCCGTACAGCGGCGGGGCCACGTAGCCGAAGGGCTTGAGCCATTCGTTGGGGCCGGTGGGTGAGTTGGCTGGTGGGGCGCCGTAGCCACGGTCGTAGGTGGCACGGGGAATGCGGCGCAACTGGCTGATGATCTGGTTGTCGTTCCAGCCCTTCCACTTCGGGTTGAGCTCGTTGTAGGCGAACCAGGAGGTCTGCCAGGCGCGGCGCTTGCGCTCGTCTTCCATCAGCGTCACGCGCCGGTCGTCGGTCTGGATGGTGGCCGTTGGCGTGATCACGCCGGCCACGCCCTTGAGACGTGGATCAGGCAGGAAGGCAGGATCCGCCGCATGGCGGGGCGAGTACACGCCGTGGCAGCTGGCGCAGGAGCCGTTGCCGGGCTGCTTGGGGATGCCGGCGTTGGCGCCGTCGGCCCACAGGTCGCGCTCGTGGAAGATCACGGCGCCCTTTTCTGCCAGGGGGATGTCGATGGGATCCTGGTCCCACTTGGGCGGTGACAGCGAGAGCAGCCAGACGTTGATGTCCTCGAACTCGTAGTAGATGTTGCGGCGCTCGGCAGCGCTGCGCATCACGTTGGCCACGGCGAAGGCCATTTCCGAGCGCACGTTGTCGGAGGTGAGGGCGCCGTCCCAGAACTGGCGGGTCTTCCAGGCGCGGTGGTACCAGTGCGGCGCCTTGGACATGCCGGCCGCGTGCGAGGGGAACCACTCCAGCAGGCTGGGGGACAGCAGCAGCGAATCCATGTCCCAGATGGCGGGCAGGGCGTCGATGATGCCGATGGCATCGGTGGTGCCGCGACCCGTGCTCCACGGGATGGGCGCCACGTGCAGCACGTTGGTGACGACACCTACGCGCAGGCTGTCGGACACGGTCAGGCCCGCATCGTTGGCGTCGTTGGAGCGGCCCCAGGTGAAGGGGCGCTCGTCGGGCGAGCCTACGCGCGAGTCGTGGCAGGACGAGCAGGTCGAGCCGATCAGGCCGTTCCACCGGCCGTCCTTGGTCTTGTCCTGCATGAAGCCCAGGGGCAACTGGCCGCTGCCGCCGTTGGTCTTGTTGGGGTCTTCGCCCGGCAGGGGATAGGGGTTGCGGTAGTCGGCCTTGGCGGCGCCGTAGCGCTTGATCACCTGCTCGTCGAAATCCGCCGGGCGGCTGCTGAGCCCCCAGACGCGCCACAGGTTGGCATAACCCAGGGCCAGCATGAAGGGCTGGGAATACTGCCGGCCGGTGACCAGCTTGTAGCCCCGGTAGGCGGCGGCGCGGAACTGGCCGCAGGTCTGCGGGCGGCCCGGCAGCTTGCTCAGGTAGGGCTGCGGCGGGCTGTGCAGGTCGAGGTAGAACGCGTTGAACTGGAGGGCCGCGCCAGGGCGGTTGACGCCGGGGACGACCAGGGTGCGCGGGTCCACCGGCAGCGGTGTCGTGTCGGGTTGATTGGCGCAGGCGGCCGCGAAGGGGGCGCGGATGTCCGGCTGGTCGAGCAGTGGCAGCGAGGGCTGGGCCGGCGCGGTGGTGTGCAACGCGAACGCGGCCATGCCGGCCAGACCCTTGGTATGGCGAAGCATCATGGCGGGGATCTCCTGGATGCGGCGCCTTGGAACGGGCTGTGCCGTGGGCAAGGCGCAGCCCCGCGGCCCGAGCACACTAGGCCTGCGCCGGCCGGGGGCCTCTCGTCAGGAGGGACGATTTTCGGGCGGTCTCTCCAGGCGGGCCGGGCCGAGGGTTTGCCGCCTGAACCGTCGAATACGACGATGGCCGCGTGGTGGCGTGCAGCGGAGCATCCCGGCCATGTTCTTACCCACGATGCCCTGACTGCCGTGAATCAGCCTTTCTCATCCATCAAGCCCGAGGACACTTTCGATGTGATCGTGGTGGGCGGCGGTACAGCCGGCAGCGTGCTCGGTGGGCGTCTGAGCGCCGACCCCGGCCTGCGCGTGGCCGTGCTGGAAGCAGGTGGGCGCGGCGACAGTTGGGTGGTGCGGGCCCCTGCGGCCGCCGTGGCCATGCTGCCGACCCGGCTGAACAACTACGCCTTCGAGACGGTGCCGCAGCCCGGACTGGGCGGGCGGCGAGGCTACCAGCCGCGCGGCCGCATGCTGGGCGGGTGCTCGGGCATGAACGCGATGGTCTACATCCGCGGCCACGCCAGCGACTACGACCACTGGGCGGCCCTGGGCAACCCGGGCTGGTCCTACGCGGACCTGCTGCCTTACTTCCGGCGCAGCGAGGACAACGAGCACTTCGAGGACGAGTTCCACGGGCGCGGCGGCCCCCTGCCGGTGAGCGCCCTGCGCACGGGCAACCCTTTTCATGAGCACTTTCTGGAAGCCGCTCGCCAGGCCGGGCATCCAATCAACCATGACTTCAACGGCGCCACGCAGGAGGGCCTGGGTGCCTACCAGGTGATGCAGCGCGATGGCGAGCGCTGGAGCGCGGCCAGGGCCTTCCTGCACCCGCACATCGGCCAGCGGCCCAACCTGGATGTGCGCACCGGCGTGCAGGTGACAGGGCTGTTGTTCGAGGGGCGGCGCGTGGTGGGCGTCGAAGGGCTGCAGCAGGGCCGGCCGATACGCCTGCGGGCCCGCCGTGAGGTGGTGCTGAGCGCCGGCGTGTTCCTGTCGCCGCACCTGCTGATGCTGTCGGGCATCGGCCCGGGCGATCAACTGCAGCGCATGGGCATCGAGGTGCGCCAGCACCTGCCGGGCGTGGGCGAGAACCTGCAGGACCATCCGGATTTCATCTTCGCCTACCGGGCCCGCAGCCTGGACCTGATGGGCTTCTCGCCAGCCGGCCTGTGGCGCACCGCGCGCGAGATCGGCCGCTACGTGCGCCACCGCACCGGGGCCATCAGCAGCAACTACGCAGAGGCGGGCGGTTTTCTCAAGACCGATCCGGCCCTGCCCGCGCCCGACCTGCAGCTGCACTTCGTGGTCAGCATCGCCGAGGACCACGCGCGGCGCCTTCATGCGGCGCATGGCTACTCCTGCCATGTCTGCCTGCTGCGCCCTCGCAGCCGGGGCCGCGTCACCCTGCGCAACCCCAACCCCATGGAGGCGCCGGACATCGACCCGGCCTTCTTCGCCCATCCCCAGGATCTGGAGGACATGGTCAAGGGCTATCGGGTCACCAAGGGCCTGATGGATGCGCCGGCCCTGGCCTCGCGCCGCCATGCCGAGCTGTTCACCGCCGGCATCGAGACCGACGAGCAGATCCGCGACGTGCTGCGGGCCCGCACCGATTCGGTCTACCACCCGGTGGGCACCTGCCGCATGGGGCCCGACCAGATGGCCGTGGTCGATGCGCAGCTGCGCGTGCATGGCATCGAGGGCCTGCGCGTGGTGGATGCCTCGGTCATGCCCACGCTGGTGGGCGGCAACACGCAGGCACCGGTGGTGGCCATCGCGGAGAAGGCAGCCGATCTGATCATGGGCAGCGAAGCGCCGATGGCGCGTCCGCTGGCGGCCTGAGCTTCGCGGCACACGTGAGAGAGCGTATGCCAGCGAAGCTGGGGGCTTGTCGTCAGTAGTAGAGGAAGCTCAGGGCTTCCCGCAGGCGATCGCCAGTGGTGCGCATCCTGTCCCAGCGCTCCATGGAGACGTCGCCCTGGCGGAACTCCCGGAAGAAGTCGTTGGGCTTCATCTGGTTCATGGCGGCTTCGACATTGCTCGGGACGCTGGTGGGCAGCCCGAACCGCTCGCGCAGGGCCTTCATGTCTTCGGCCCGGCTGGTGAGCCTGGCCTTGTCCGCCTCGGCCACCTGCGCGGGAGGCCTCGGGGTGACCAGGATCAGCACGGAGCGCTGGATATCGTTGGTCTTCTTCTGGGAGAACAGGTACTGCAGGCCAGGCACGTCCTGCAGGCCGGGCACCCCGTCGCGGGTGTTGGTCGAGGTCTTCTCGCTCAGCCCGCTCAGCACCAGGGTGTCGCCCAGGTTCATCACGACGTTGGCGTTGGCCGTGGTCTCGCCGATCTCGATCTGGTAGGCCACGCGTGGGTTTTCGGCGCTGGCGTTGAGCGAGGTGCGCTGGGCCTCGACCTTGAGCTGTACCTGGCCTTGTGGCAGGAACACGGGGGGCACGGCCAGCTTGATGCCGAAGCGCTTGTCCAGCGGGACGATGGTGGTGCCGCCCTGGGTGCTGGTGGACACCACGCCTGCGCTCAGGTTCGTTCCCGAGAAGAACTCCGAGGGCAGACCCTCGATCGCCGCCAGCGTGGGCCGTGCGAGCACCTCGTTCACGGAGTTGCTCGCGTTGGCGATGTTCAGCGAGTAGGACAGCGAAGGGATGGTCACGGCCCGCGTGATGGTCGTGCTCGACGTGAGGGGCGTGGTGTCGGTGCCGGTGGCGGTCTTTGTCCATGAGTAGCCCGGCACCCCATTGGCGCCACCGAGCTGCAGTGTGAGAGCGCTCAGCAGGTTGACGCCCTTGGAGGTCGAGATGATCTCCTGGGTGGACAGCAGCACCACGTCGATCAGGACCATGCGCGGGCCGTCCTGTGCATCGGCACGTGGTGCGGCCGTCGGCGTGGGCGGCGCGGTTGCCACGGCAGGGGGCTGTGCGGCATCAGGCGTGGAGGTCTCCGTGGCCAAGGGCTCGCTCGCATCTGGTGCGTCGGCGATGGGCCTGGCAGGCTGGCGTTTGCTCAGATCCGGCAGGCTGAAAGCCTGCGCGAACTGCTGAGGAGGCAGCACCTCGGCCGCATCGGTTTTCAGGCTGGCCTTGACCAGCTGGGCGCCTTGCCGGGCTTGGCGGTCGTAGAAGGATTTCCATTGGGCCAGCCGCCGGTCGATGCGGTTGGCCTCGGCCGCGTCCGCACCGGCCTCGCCCAGCACCGTGCGCATCCGGCCTGCCTGCTCGAAGTTGCCACAAGAGGCGTACACCGGGATGCTGGAGCGCACGAAGCCGAGGTGAGGCTTGCTGGTCGCCTTGAGGAACTGGTCGGCCATGGCGCAGGCCGTGGCGGCATCGCCCGTGAGGTAAGAGGCCACCATCAGGCCTTGCAGCGAGACGGTGCTCTCCGGCGTCAGCAGCAGCGCACCCGAGAACTGCGCCTTGGCCCGGTCGAACTGCTTGAGGTCCATGTAGGCCAGCCCCAGGAACTCTTGCGCGATCCAGTTGCTGGGGTCGATGCGCAAGGCCTGCTGGTAGCCCTCGAGGGCGATCTCGGCCTTCTGCGTGTCGCCCTGCTTGGCCTGCAGGTGGTAGACGAATCCATTGAGGAAATGCAGGTAGGAGTTGCGCGCATCGAGTTGCAGGGCTTCGTTGATGGCCAGGTGGGCCTGGGGCAGCTCCATCTTGCGGATGAAGCCGACGGCGGCCGCGGCCTTGGCCAGCATCTCGGAATCCTGCGCACCGGCGGGGGCCGTGGGCAGGTCCTTTACCACGTCGGCGAAGGACCTGGTGTCATCGGCCCGGGCCGGCGACAAGGCGCAGAACGCCACCGCCAGGGCCGCGGCCATGCGGCCGAGGCGGAAGGTTTGTGGGTGGTGGCTCATGGTCAGCGGGGTCCGGTGGATGAGAAGATGAGCTGGTCGATGGACTTGCCGTTGCGGCCGGCCATGCAGCCCAGCTTCTCGCCAGGCGTGACGGTGTAGGTGCTGATGCCCGCACCGCCGCCTCCAAAGGGCCCGTAGACCTTGCCCAGGTTGGACCAGAAGGTCACGCTGTCGACCCGGTCACCGCTGCGCGTCTCGGCACGCACGAAGTACTCGCCAGGGGCCAGGTTCACCTCGGCGTTGAAGCCCTTGCTGCCACCGCGTGAGGGCGCCCAACCCTGTGGGTACTTGAACTGCAGGCGGTCGACCGTCTTCTTGCCGTTGTTGATGCGGAACCCGGTGACGTACTGGCCGGCGCAGAAGTCCGCGTCGCTCCACTCACTGCCGCCGCCACCACCGGCGCGCATCGGGCCGGACACCGGACCGTTGAACGAGGAGGCCGGGCTGCCATCGCGGCCTTCACCTTCGCCGTTGTTGAACCAGTGGTCGAAGGCGTCGTCGTAGTTGTACTTGCCGAAGGCCCTCTGCAGATCGGGGTAGCGGTTCAGGTAGCTCTCGATGCTGAAGGTGGCGCTGCCCTGGCGGCCGTCGTCGAAGCCGAAGTCCAGCCAGTGCTGAAGGGCACACTGCAAGTTGCGGTTCGGGCACTTGGCCTGGACATCCGTGTAGCGGTTCCAGTAGTAAATGGCACTGAACTCGGGGCTGCCCTGGCGGCCTTCGTTGAAGCCGTTGTCACGCCAGTGTGTGGACAGGTCCACCTTGGCATCGACCACATCGGGGTTGTTGTCGTAGTAGTAATCCCAGTCGAACACCGAGGCGGCGAACTTGGGATCCGGGCCCTTCTTGTGCTTCTTTTTCTTGCCCAGCTTCTTGAAGGCATTGCCTGCGTCGTTGAAGGCCTTGGCCGAAGAGTGCGTGGCCTTGTTGGCTACATCACGGGCGCCGTCCTTGGCCTGCTCATAGGTCTTGCTGCCAAAGCCCGTCATCTGCTTGAGGGCCTTGTTGGCCTCGCGGGCCGAGTAGCCGCTGAGCGAGCTGTACTCGCCGGCGATCTTGTTGAGCGCGGCCTCGAGCTCCGTGCCGATGCAGCCGCCGATCTTGGAGGGGTCGACGTTGACGCCGGGCTGCACGTCGAACACCTGAGCGATGTCCAGGGTCGGGTGGATGGCGGCCTTGGCCTTGATCTCGAACGGGTTGACGCAGCTGGCCGAGACATCGATCGCCAGGTCGGTGGGCCCCATGACCACGCTGACAGCCTGGCCCATGAAGTTGCCGCGCATGCCGATCTCCTGGCGGTTCACGTCGATGTCGGTGCGCGATTCGAACTTGATCCGCGTCTTGCCAAGCGGGCCGAGCTTGAGCGTGATCGACTGCACCCAGCAGGTTGTGCATGCCCGAGCGGCCCGTGGTGTTGTCGATGTAGCCCATCTGCTGGCCCAGCACCCGCACTTCGCCAGCGGTGCGCATCATCGGCCAAGGGGCCGGCGATCACGATGTTGAAGTGCTTGGGATCATCCGGCCAGGGCTTGGTGCTGTCGGCGAAGCGGTACTCCACCGGGTACTTGTTCTTCAGCTGGAACACCGACAGGGGCTTGGCGGACGCTTCCAGTGCCTTGCGGTAGCTGCCGATGTTGCGGATGAAGCCGCCGCCGTACTTGGCCAGGCGTCCATCCGGCGTGGCCATGGCCACCATCACGTTCATGGCATCTTCCATGGTGAAGTTCGCCGGTGAAGCCAGGCGGAACTGGAAGTCCACGAAATCCATGGCGCCTGCGGGTGTCAGCGGCGTCTGGAACTGGATCAGGAACTTCTTGTCGCCCACGCCCTTGAAGGCAGCGTTGCCCTTGTAGCCGAAGGTCAGGCTGTTGTTGACGAAGAAGGTCGCATCCGTCAGGTTCATCGGCAGTTTCGCGTTGGGCGCGAACTGGATCTCCACGAAGGCCTCGGGCTTGAGCGAATCGAGGCTCGCGTTCTTCATGGTCTCGCCATTGGCGATCGCATCGGCCAGGCCCACGCCCGTGCCGGCGCCACCCGCGATGTCGGTCGGGATGGGCATCACCACGGCGGCGCGCAGGGTGACCTGGTCAGCGCGTACGCCCATGCCCTCCATGACGCGGCGGATGCCGCCGCCCAGGTTGGCCCGAGCGGCCAGTTGCACCCCGTTGGCGAAAGACAGTGAGCTGACGTTGAAGTAGCTGTCGCGCACCACCTTCTGCAGGGGCGCGGGCATCTTGGTGACGTCCAGGTCGTACTCGGTGGTCGAGATGGAGATGATGGGCGAAGCCAGCTGGGTGCCCCCAAACACCTTCTGCACGTTGTCCTTGAGCAGGGGCGGCATGGTCATCTTCTGATCGATGACCAGCAGGAAGGTCTGCTGGGCCTGTTTGCTGCTGAAGAAGTACAGTTGCAGCGGACCTGCCTGGGTGGCGTAACAGCCGGTCAGTCCACCGCCGCAACTGGTCTGCTTGAGCGATCCCACCAGGCTCTGGACATCGTCCTTGAGGCCCGCGATGGGCAGGCCGCCGAGCAGCTACTTCAGGCTGGGCGAGATCTGGGGAGCATCGGCATGGGCTGCCAGGGGAAGGGCCGCGAGGGCGGGAAGGATCAGGAACCCCTTGATCAGGGCCTCCCGCATCAGTGACAAGAGAGGGCTGTTGTTTCTGAGCATAAACACCTGGGGTTAAAGCAGTTGCGTGCAAATGCGGCGACGCCGCATTTCAAGTCACAACTGATTGCATGTCAGGTCCATGCATTCCATAAGGTGCAAAAGCGCTCGCAAAACAAGCCTGTTTCCAGGCGCGCAGCGACCGGACTCATGTTGGTGTCGGCATGAAAAAGCCCCCGACGGCTCGCACCGTCGGGGGCTTTGCGAGAGGAGGCCGGGTTCAGTTCAGCGCACTGGCCGGCACCACCGGCAGCACCACGCTGGAGGGGCGGTTGGCATCGCTGAAGATGGTGGTCACGCCGCCGGCGGCCTGGGCCTCCTGGGGCTTGGGCCACACGCCCATGGCCTGGTTGCTGGCGCTGATGGCGATGCGCAGCTTCTGGCCCTTGCGGATCAGGGCGGCGGCCGGGAACACCTCGACGGACACCTGCATGGCCTGACCAGGGATCACCGGCAGGCGGGCGGCTTCGGTGAAGGGGTGCCACGGCTGGATCATCACGCCCTTGACGTAGCGCGAGCGGGTGGTGTCGATGGCGCGGTGGCTGACGGCCAGCAGGCCGGTGGACAGCGGCGTGGCCTTGCCCAGGATGTCGACTGCATCGACGCGCACCGAGATGGCCGCTTCGGTCTTGGTGGTCGCCACCCACAGGTCGGCCTGGATGGGGCCGTTGATGTACATGTCGCTGGTCTGGAAGGGCGTTTCGTAGATGGCGGCGCCCTGCGATTTCTCGACCGTGTTGCTGTTGGTGTAGCAGGCCTTGGGCAGCAGGCCCGAGATGCCCAGCGACCACTGCACCATGCTGCTGGAGCAGTCGCTGCCGTCGTTGATCTCGACACCGGCGCTCACGGTCTTGCCCGAATCGTTCTTGGCGTAGGTCACCACGGCGGCCTTGGGCTCCTTGACGAAGCGGGCGGTCTCGCCGCTACCGGGCTTGGCGGCGGTCAGCGTCTGGTTGCCGCGCAGGTACAGGCGCGTCGGCGTCATCTGCGGGTGCGGCCAGTCGGTGGACTTGCTGTAGCGGGTGGTGCCCAGCACGCCGTAGCCCTCGACGAACTGCGTGACGTTGGGCAGCGAGGCCGCGCCGGTGTTGATGCCGCGCACGTACTGGTCGAACCACTGCAGCATCAGCGAGGCCGAGCCCGGTGCGCCGTTGCCCAGCAGGTTGTTGGCGCCGCTGGCGGCGGCCAGCACGGCCTCCACGTGCGAGCCCTTGACGATCAGCAGCTTGGCATTGACGTTCTTCTTGAGTTGCTCATAGAGCAGCGGTTCATCGCGCTGGAAGATGTCGTTGGACGAGCCCACGATGAAGGTGGGCACCTTGATGCGCGAGGCGCCTTCGATGGGCGAGCGCACGGCCCAGAAGTCGCCGTCGTCGGTGGCATAGCCGGTGACGCCGGTCATGGCGCCGTCCACGGTGGGCAGGTACCAGCTGTCGATGGAGGCGATGTGCTCCTGGTTGGCCTGCTCGATCTGCGCGGACCAGCTCGGGAAGTTGAGCTTGGCGATGTCGTTCTGCACGCTCAGGGTGTGCGTGAGCGGCAGCCACAGGCTGATGAACTTGGCGTTGAGCAGGCCGCCGATGCCAACGGTGCCGCGGTAGGCATCGCCCATGGGCACCTGCGCGAACACGGCCTTCACGGCGGGGTGCTGCTGCTTGGCGGTCTGCAGGCTGGTGATGCCCAGGTAGGAGGTGCCGGCCAGGCCCAGCTTGCCGTTGAACCAAGGTTGCTGCGTGACCCAGTCCACCGCGGCAGCGTAGCCCTCTTGCTCTGCGGTGCCCAGCAGGGCGCCTTCACCGCTGGACATGCCGGTGCCGACCACGTCCACCGCGACGGACACATAGCCGCGCTGCACCATGAACTTGTCCTGGCCGCCCACGAGCAGAGAGTTGCCGGTCTGCACCACATAGCCCAGCAACTGGCCCAGGTCGATGCGGTAGGCGGTCTGCGTGAGGATGGCGGGGAAGGTGCCGGCCACGGGCTTGCCCTTGGCATCGGCCGGCACGGTCACGCGCACGGCCAGCTTCTTGCCGTCGGCCATGGTGATGAACTGCAGCGGCAGGCTCACGGCGTCGGCGTATTCGGCGGCGCGCTTGTACTCCTTCCAGGTGCTGCCCGCATTGCTCGTGATGGCGGTGGTGTCGCTGGCGGTGCTGCCGCGCGTGCCCAGCGTGGTGGTCTGAGCGGTAGCGGCGGTGCCGGCAGACAGCGCGATCAGGGCCGCAGCGATGGTGCTGCGCAGCGCGAACTGGCGGGTCGAGCGGGTAACCGGGAAGGTGGACGTGAACATGCGGTGTCTCCTCGATAACGCATTGGGAGCGTGGTTCTGTTGTGAGCCTGATGCTAGAAGGGCTGGCCCCGCGATCCAATAGCCGTACTGACCAATCTATTTGCCGAGGCGTGCGGTGTTTTCCCGGCGCGCATCCGGGGGGAGGTCGGGTTTGTCCGCAGCTATGTCAGGCCATGCGGCCTTCGCGCCAGGCCGACGGCGTGACGCCGGCCCAGCGCCGGAACGCCCGGTGGAAGGTGCTCACCGACGAGAAGCCCAGGGCATCGGCCACCTGCTTGAGCGGCAGTGCGGCATCGGCCAGCAGGCGCTCGGCGGCCAGGCGCTGGCACTGCTGGACCAGGTCGGAGTGCGACAAGCCCAGCATCTGCAGCTGCCGCCTCAGTCGCCGCTCACTGATGCCCAGGTGGGCGGCGGTTTCCTGCACCGAGGCCTGGTGCGGGAAGGCCTGCAGCACGTGCTGCCGGACCTGCTCGGCCAGGTCGCTGCCATGGCCCTTGGCGGCCAGGGCCAGCTCGGCGCGGGTGCGCGCGGCGGTGTAGGCGAGCGGGTCGTGAGAGGGCTGGGGTGCGTCGAGCAAGGCCGGGTTGAATTCGATGGTGCACGCGGCCTGCCCGAAGCTGAGATGGCGCCCGAAGGCGGCTGCGTAGCGCCCTTGCAGGCCATCGGGGCAGGCGTAGGGAAACTGGATCTGAAGGATGTCGCGCGGCTCGGCCCCGGCCAGCCGCAGCATTTGCATCGTGCTGCTGACGACCTGCTCGGTGCGAAAGCGCCCGCTGTGGCCGTGCTGCACCAGGGGCTCGATCTCGAGGCGTGCGGCGCCCGGGGTCTCCACCAGTTCGATCTCGCAGCGCTCCAGAGCCAGGGGGCTGAAGTACAGCAGATCCGCCAACACCTGGCGCAGGCTGGGGGCTGACAACGCCAGCGGCGTGAACAGCCGGAACTGCATCATCGCGATGCTCTTGCCCACCACCAGGCCGAAGCTCGCATCGCCGCTGGCCTCGATGGCGGCGGCCATGGCCTGGTCGAACACGTCCAGCGCGACCCAGGTGCCCGCCTGTTCCAGGGCATCGATCGAGTCGATGGCGCAGCGTTGTGCGATCAGGCGGGCGTCGAAGCCTTCCACGTCGAGCGCGGACGCCAGGATCTTCAAGTGGGTGGGAGAAACGCGCATGAGACACCGCCGGTGCGAGGGCACTGGAGCCCGTTGGCTTGGCCCCTCGTTTAATGCAGCAGTGTTACGGGTTTTTCAACGCACGGAAGGTTTGTGCGCCTCGGGCTTTCCCTAGGTGTGGCTCAGGTCAGCTCCGCCGGCACGGCCGTGGTGGGGCTTGCTGGCGCAGGGTCTGGCACGCGGGGGGCGCGCACAAAGGCCTCGAACTGGTCGATGGGCAGGGGCTTGCTGAACAGGTAGCCCTGGTAGGCCAGGCAGTCGTTATCGCGCAGCCAGTCGAGCTGTTCACGGGTCTCGACGCCTTCGGCGATCACCATCAGGTTCAGGCTGCGGCTGAGCGAGACCAGCGTGCGCACGATGGCCATGTCGTTGGGGTCGTTCAGCAGGTCGCGCACGAAGCTCTGGTCGATCTTGAGCTGGTCCAGCGGCAGGCGCTTGAGGTAGTTCAGCGAGGAGTAGCCAGTGCCGAAATCGTCCAGCGACAGGGCCACGCCATGCGACTTGAGCTCGGCCATCTTGCTGACCACCTCGTCCACGTCCTTGACCAGCAGGCTCTCGGTGAGTTCCAGCTTGAGGCGGGAGGGCTCGATGCCGCTGCGGTGCACGATCTCCAGCACCTGCGAAACAAAATCCGGCTGGCGGAACTGCGAGGCACTCACGTTGACCGACAGCGAGAGCCCCGCCGTGCGCGGATCCTGCGCCCAGTTCAGCAGTTGCGCGCAGGCCTTGCGCAGCACCCAGTCGCCGATGGGCACGATCAGGCCGGTCTCTTCGGCCAGCGAAATGAACTTGCCCGGCAGGATCATGCCGCGCTGCGGGTGTTCCCAGCGCAGCAGGGCTTCGGCGCCGATCACGCGGCCGTCTTCGCGCACCTGGGGCTGGTAGTGCAGGCTGAAGTGGCCCTGGGCCAGCGCGGTGCGCAGGTCGTCTTCGATGGCGTTGCGGGCGGCCACGTCCGACTGCATGATCGCCAGCACCATGGCGATGCCGATGAAGCAGGTGGCGTTGTTGATCCACACGGTGATGGCGCGTGTCTCGATGGGCGGCTGGTAGGCCGGGTTGGTGATGCCGATATCGCTGCCCGCAAAGATGAGGCATGCCACGAAGCAGGCCACGGGCAGGCCCAGGCGCAGGTAGGCGTTCTCGCCCCGGAACAGCAGGTAGGAGGCCGCGGCCACCGTGAGCAGGTGCATGTGCGCCGAGCGCGCCACCCCGGCGATGGGCGTGTCGAACAGGCAGATGATGCACACCACGATGAGCAGCGTGTGCACCGACAGCAGCGCGGCCAGGCGGGTGCGTTCGGTCAGCGTGCAGCCCAGGGCGATGGCGCCGATGGTGGCCAGGGCCAGGTCCATCGACATCAGCAGCCACTTGGCCTTGAGCAGGTAATAGCCGCCCCAGCCCAGGCCCAGCAGGATGCACATGGTGCTGCCGAACAGCAGCAAGGCCTTGACCCGGCGGCGGTGCTTGTCGCTGACCGCCAGGCCGTGCAGGGGTTGTGAGAACGAGGTGAGGCGACCGCCGAGCATCAAGGGGGAAGTGGGTACTGCTGTTGCCGGACATCCGGCTCAGGCCAAATCCTCACACAGCCAACAGGTGTTTGACACCCGGGGGATCGCTCGGTTGTGTCAACTAAGACCGCCCCGGCGCGGGCCGATCAGGCGGGGTCATGCGGGTTTAAGTGGAAACCCGAGGGCCTTGGCCCAGGCTAGAAGCTGCCGAAGTGCGAACCCAGCGCGATCACCGCCACCAGCGCGATGATCGGGCCGATCACGCCCACCATCACGATGTCGAGGTAGCTGTCGCGGTGCGTGCAGCCGCACACAGCCAGCAGCGAGACCACCGCGCCGTTGTGCGGCAGGCTGTCGAGCGTGCCGGCGCCGATCACGGCCACGCGGTGCAGCAGGGCCGGGTCCAGCCCGGTCTGCTGGGCCAGTTGCAGGTAGGTGGCGCCCAGGGCGTCGAGGGCAATCGTCAACCCGCCCGAGGCCGAGCCGGTGAGCGCCGCCAGGATGTTGGTGGACAGGGCCAGCGACACGAGCGGCCCGCCGCCCAGGCCCAGCACCCAGTCACGTACGGACGCGAAGGCGGGCAGGGCCGCGACCACCGCGCCGAAGCCCACCAGGCTGGCCACCGACAGCACGGGCAGCACAGCGGCGTTGGCACCCGCGTCGATGCTGGCCTTGGGGCTGGCCAGGCGTGGGCGCTGCAGGGCCAGCAGGGTGAGGATGCCGGCGGCCAGGGCCAGCAGCACGGACCACACACCGCCCATGTGGATCAGCGAGATGCTGCCAAAGCGCGCCTCGGCCAGGTAGCTGGTGTCCAGGCGCGGCAGCAGCCACAGGCTGCACAGCAGGTTGACCAGCACCACGACCACCAGTGGCGCCATCGACACCACGATGCCGGGCAGCTCATTGTTGGCGGGCGGGGCAGGGCGTGAGGCGCCGCGCGGCGCGGCCTCGGCCGGGTCGAAGTGCGTGGCGGTGCTGCCGCGCTCGCGCACCAGCGGGTCGTCGGCCGTGGCCTGTGGTCGGGAGCCCGGGCGGTAGCCTTCACCGGCCAGCCGCGCGATCTTCTGCGCGCGGGCCAGCCACCACATACCGGTGCTCAACATCACGGCGGCGGCGATCAGGCCCAGGCCGGGCGCTGCAAAACCCGTGGTGCCGAAGAAGGGCATGGGGATGGCGTTCTGGATGGCTGGCGTGCCGGGCAGGGCCGTCATCGTGAAGGTGGAGGTGCCCAGGGCGATGGCGGCCGGCATCAGGCGCTGTGGCAGATCCGCTGCGCGGAACACGGCCTGGGCCATGGGCGCCAGCACGAAGAAGGCCACGAACAGGCTCACGCCGCCATAGGTGACCAGCGCGCCGGCCAGCACCACGGCCAGCATGGCGCGCTCGGTGCCCAGCGTCTCGGTCATCCAGCGGGCGATGCCCTGCACCGCGCCGCTGTCGTCCATCAGCTTGCCGAAGATGGCGCCCAGCAGGAACAGCGGGAAGAACTGCGCCATGAAGCCTGCGGCGGCGGTCATGAAGGTGAGCGTCCAGTGCGCCAACAGTGGCTCGCCCGAGAAGGCTGCGGCCACCAGGGCCCCGGCAGGCGCCAGCACCAGCACGCTCCAGCCGCGGTACGACAGCCAGGCCAGCAGGCCCAGCCCCATCACGATGCCCAGCAATCCCATCCTGGCCTTCCCCGCATCCATGCTTGTTGCAATGCAGCAAAGTCTACGGACCCAGCGAGCCCTTGGCGAGGGGGTGCTGCACCCACATCTGGGCTTTGAGGACATGGCCCAGGCGAGGGCTCGGGCATGGGGTAAACACTTAGAATTGCACCTCGTCCGTAGTACCTGCCTGCCCATGTTCAAGCCGTCGACCGCCATGCCCGCCCTGATCCAGGCGGGCTTTTTCATTGCCGTGTGGTGGGCTTGCGATGCGGTGGTGCGGCTGCTGCACCTGCCATTGCCCGGTGGTGTGGTGGGGCTGATCGTGGTCACGGCGTTGATGCTGGCCGGCTGGTTGCCTCAGGGCCGCATCGATGCCGGCGCCAAGCTGCTGCTGGGCGAGATGCTGCTCTTCTTCACCCCGCCGCTGATGGCCGTGCTGAACCACCCTGAGCTGCTGGGCTGGACTGGCCTGAAGCTGGCCGCGATCATCGTGCTGGGCACGCTGGGCGTGATGCTGGCCGTGGCGGCCGTGGTCGAGCGCGCGATCCGCTGGGAAGGCGGGCGGGGCGCGAAGGGGTTGCCTGAGTTGCCGGAGGCCCAGCGATGAGCCACCCCGCGTTGGCCGTTGCGACGCCGCTGTGGATCGGCCTGGCCTGGCTGCTGACCACGGTGGCGCTCTATGTCGGCGCCAAGCGCCTGTTCCTGCGCCGCCCGCGCATCTGGCTGTCACCGATCCTGGTGACGCCCATCGTGCTGCTGGCGCTGGTGCTGGCCACGGGCACCACGTACGAGGCCTACTGGTCGCAATCGCGCTGGCTGACCTGGCTGCTGGGGCCGGCCACGGTGGCCTTCGCGCTGCCGATCTACCAGCAGCGCCATGTGATCGCGCGTTACCCGCTGACTTTGGCGGCGGGCGTGGCCACGGGCGTGGTGGTGGGCGTGGGCAGTTCCTGGCTGTTGTCGCTGTGGCTGGATCTGCCGCGTGAGGTGATGCTGACCTTGTTGCCGCGCTCCGTGTCGTCACCGTTTGCGATGCCGGCGGCCCAGGCCCTGGGTGGTCAGCCCGAACTGGCGGTGCTGGCCGTGCTGGTGACCGGCGTGTTCGGCATGCTGGTGGGGCAGGGCTGGCTGTGGTGGGCGGGCATCCGCCACCCGGTGTCCGAAGGCGCGGCCTTCGGTGCGGGGGCCCATGGGGTGGGCACCGCCAAGGCCTGGCAGATGGGCCCTCAGCAGGGCGCCATCTCCAGCCTGGTGATGATCTTCTCGGGCATCGTGTTGGTGCTGCTGACGCCCTTGCTGGCGCGGCTGGTGGCTTGAGCGCCACCGGTGCCGCGCGTCAGCGGATCATCTGTTCACGGGCTCAGGCCAGGGCCGGATAGTCCGTGTAGCCGTGCGGGCCCACGCCACCGTACAGGGGCGCGTCCTTGAACAGCTCGTTGAGCGGCGCGTTTTCCTTGAAGCGGCGGGGCAGGTCGGGGTTGGTGATCATCAGGCGTCCGAAGGACACCAGATCGGCCTTGCCGCTGGCGATCGCCTCGTTGGCCATGGCCTTGTCGTAGCCGTTGTTCACCATCCAGACACCGCTGTAGAGCTTGCGGATGGCTTCGTAGTCGAACGGGGCGTTGTCACGCGGGCCGCCGGTGTGGCCTTCGACCACGTGGATGTACACGGGCTTCAACTTCTCCAGCTCGCGCACCACGTGTTCGAACAGGGGCTGCGGGTTGCTCTCGTTCGAATCGTTCACGGGCGACACGGGCGACAGGCGCACGCCCACCTTGTCGGCGCCGATCTCGGCGATCACGGCGGCCATCACTTCCAGCAGGAAGCGCGCGCGGTTCTCGATGGAGCCGCCATATTGGTCGGTGCGCTTGTTGGAGCCGTCGCGCAGGAAGGCGTCCAGCAGGTAGCCGTGTGCGCCGTGGATCTCGATGCCGTCGAAGCCGGCCTCGATGGCCTGGCGGGCGGCGCTGCGGAAGTCAGCGACGATGCCGGCGATCTCGCTGGTCTCTAGCGCGCGGGGCGTGGAGGTGTCCACATAGCCCTGGCCGGGGATGAAGGTCTTGGCCTGGGCGCGGATGGCCGAGGGTGCGACGGGGGCTTGCTCGCCCGGCTGGAAGGCCGTGTGCGACATGCGGCCGGTGTGCCACATCTGCAGGTAGATGTGGCCGCCGCGGGCGTGTACTTCATCGGTCACCTTGCGCCAGGCGGCGATCTGCTCGGGCGAGTGCACGCCGGGCGTGGCGACATAGCCCTGGGCCTGGGCCGACACCTGGGTGGCCTCGGCGATGATCAGGCCGACCGAGGCGCGCTGGGCGTAGTACTCGATGGTCATGGGGCCGGGCACGTTGCCGGCCTCGGCGCGGTTGCGCGTCAGCGGGGCCATGGCCATGCGGTTGGACAGCGTGATGTTGCCCAGCTTGAAGGGCTGGAACAGCGGCTCTTGGGTTTGCTCTTGGTTGACCATTCGAAAACTCCGGTGTGACTGAGGTCGTAAATCGGACGGGTGGTGAAAGCCGCTTTGATCGGGGTCGACAAGGCGGCAGGAAGCCGGGCGGCCTCCTCGGGAGAAGCCGCCTGGGTATTTCTTGGATCGGGGTGGTGGGAGCGAACTGGTGGTGTCGTGGCCCTGGGCTCACGGCAGGAAGAAGTCGTCGAGCAGCAGGCGGATCACATCGCGCAGGGGCTGCACGTTGCGCACGATCTTGCTGCGCAGCACGGCACCCTCCCAGGCGTCCCAGAAGAAGTTGGCCAGGGTCCGGGCATCGACATCGCGGCGCAGTTCGCCGGCCTGCTGGGCCTGCTCGATCAGGCCGGCCATGCGTTCGCGCCAGTCATCGAGCACCGTGGCCAGCTCGATGCGGCAGGGCTCGCTGGCCTCGGCCACCTCGGCGGCGAAGTTGCCCACCAGACAGCCCTGGCAGCCCTGGCCTTCGTGGTGGGCGGTGAACTGTTCGAACACGTGGTGCAGGGTGCCCAGCGGCGAGGCAGGCGCATCTTTCAGGCTGGCGTTCCAGGCGGCGGCCATCCACTTGCCGTAGTTGCGCAGCACCTGGGCGGCGAAGGCCTCTTTGCTCTCGTAGTGGTTGTAGAACGAGCCCTTGGGCACGCCGGCCTGGTCGGTGATCTGCTGGATGCCGGTCGCGTTGTAGCCGTTCTGCTGGAACAGGGCATAGCCGGCCTCGGCCAGTCGGCGCGGGATGTCGGTGGGGTCGGCGGTGCGGGGCATGGGCAAACTATATGACCAGTCGTCTTAAAACGATGGCGCTGCTTGCAAGCCAGAGTAGAGCGTGGGGTTAATGGCCCGCACAGGGCGCCGATAACGACGTAGGCGCCGCTTTGGCACCCGGGTTGCACGTGCCCGATGCCACGCGTCCACCCCCGAGCGGCGCCACGCACGCACGAAAAGAGGCTGTCGTTGAGCGTGTTCCGATCGATCCACCAGACCTTGAGGGCCGAGCCCCAGACGCCCATGGACATGCGCCATTGGCGCGAGCGTCTGCTGTCGACCATTCTGGCGGTGGTGCTGGTGCTGGGCTCGGTGGCCGCGGTGCCCAGTGCGATCCTGGCCTTTCACCAGGGGCACCCCTCCGTGGCAGTGATGGATGTGCTGGCGCTGGCCTGGGTGGCTTTCGTGTGGCGCCGCCGCACGCTGGATTACCGCCTGCGCGCCTGGAGCCTGCTGGGCCTGATGTACGCGGTCGGCCTGTGGCTGATGCTCACGGTGGGGCCAGTCAGCCAGATCTACCTGCTGGCTTTCCCGGCCATGGCGGCCCTGTTGCTGGGCATGCGGCCCGCGCTGCTGGCGCTGGTGGTGAGCGCGCTCACGCTGCTGGTGCTGGGCTGGATGGTCGATGCGCGCTTTCCGACGCCGGGCTTCGATGATCAGCCCCTGGTCAAGTGGACGGTGGTCACGGTCAACTTCGCCTTCGTGGGCGCGATGATCACGCTGTCGTGCGCGGCGCTGCTGGCCGGGCTGGACCGCAGCCTGACACGGCACCGGCAGATCGCCGACTCGCTGAGCCTGGCCAACCAGGAGCTGCACCTGACCAGCGCGGCCGCAGCGCGCATCAACGACCTGGTGATGATCACCCTGCGTGAGCCGGACAGCCCGGCGGGTTCGCGCATCGTCTTTGCCAACGAGGCCTTCCTGCGTCGTACCGGCCACGCGCGGGAACAGGTGCTGGGCCAGCCCCATGCCTTGCTCTACGGGCCGGACACCGCGGCCGAGGACCGCCAGCGCATCGACCAGGCCGTGCGCGCCGGCGAGCCCATCCGCATCGAACTGGTGGTGCACGACCGCGCCGGCGGCGCCTTCTGGCTGGAGCAGGACATCACCCCCATCCTGGACGAGCAGGGCGAAGCCCGCCACGCCGCCTGGGTTGCGCGCGACATCGGCCAGCGCAAGAAGGCCGAGGCCTTGATCTGGCAGCAGGCGCACTACGACAGCCTGACCGGCCTGCCCAACCGGCAGCTCTTGCGCCAGCGCCTGGAGCAGGCCCTGGCCGCCAGCGCGGCCGATGGCCATGTCGTGGCGCTGATGTTCATCGACCTGGACCACTTCAAGGAAGTCAACGACACACTGGGGCATGATCTGGGCGACCTGCTGCTGACCGAAGCGGCGCGCCGCATCCGCCAGTGCGTGGGCGACTCGGACACCGTGGCGCGCCTGGGCGGTGACGAGTTCACCGTGGTGATCCCGCGCGTGTGCGACATGGAGCGTGTCGACCACGTGGCCCGCCAGATCATCGACCTGCTGGTGCAGCCTTTCCGCTTGCGGGGCGAGCGTGCCTATGTATCGGCCAGCATCGGCATCACCCAGGCCCCGCAGGACGGCACCGACATCGAAGCCCTGCTCAAGCAGGCCGACCAGGCCCTGTACGCCGCCAAGGACGCGGGGCGCCGCCGCTTCTGCCACTTCACGGCCGAGATGGAGGCCGCGGCCCGCCTGCACATGCGCGTGGCCACCGACCTGCGCACCGCGCTCGGCGATGGCCAGCTCAGCGTGCACTACCAGCCCATCGTCACGCTGGCCACGGGCGAGGTGCACAAGGCCGAAGCCCTGCTGCGCTGGCGCCATCCGGTGCTGGGCCCGGTCGGCCCGGCGGTGTTCATCCCCATCGCCGAATCCAGCGGCCAGATCGATGAGATCGGCGATTGGGCCTTTCGCCAGGCGGCGGGCCAGGTGCTGCGCTGGCGCTCGCTCTTTCATGCGGACTTCCAGGTCAGCGTGAACAAGTCGCCTCTGCAGTTCCGTGACAGCGACGCGCCGCGGCTGGACTGGGCGGATCACCTGCATGCCATCGGGCTGCCGGGCAATGCCTTGTCGGTGGAGATCACCGAGGGCTTGTTGCTGGACCCCAGTGACGAGCTGTCACGCCAGTTGCAATCCCTGCGTGACGCGGGCATGGCGCTGTCGCTGGATGATTTCGGCACCGGCTACTCCTCGCTGTCCTACCTGCAGCACTTCCCGATCGACTTCCTGAAGATCGACCAGGCCTTCGTGCGCGATCTCAAGCCCGGCTCGACGGCGATGGTGCTGTGCCGCGCCATCGTGGCCATGGCCCATGACCTGGGCATGACGGTGATCGCCGAAGGGGTGGAGACCGCCGAGCAATGCGCCCTGCTGGCCAGCGTCGGCTGCGACCACGGGCAGGGTTATCTGTTCGCCAAGCCCATGCCCGCCGACGAGTTCGAACGCTTCCTGCGTGCCACGCTGTGACCCAGACGGCGCATGCGTGTAGGGGTGTGTAGGACATGCCCGACACGCAGATGCACCATCGGCTGATGGGCAAGATGACATGCGCCCGCGAAGATCAGCCGGGTTCGGTAACCCTGGCTGCATCGGGAGAGGCGCATGGCTGTCGTGTTGGAAAGATTCGAATCTGCGGCGGCCGCCCGGCCCGTGCAGATGCCTGCGCCGGTGCGCCTGGAGGGCCGCGGCACGCCTGAAGCGGCCTGGCGGCAATGCAACCACCTGGGCGCCTTGCCGCCCGTCACGGTCGAAACGCTGGTGCCCCTGGGGCGACGCGCTGTGATTGTCTCGCCTCACCCGGATGACGAGGTGCTGGGCGCAGGCGGGCTGATGGCCCTGCTGGCCCGCCAGGGCCGCGAGGTGCTGGTGGTGCCGGTCACCGATGGTGCGGCCAGCCACCCTGGCTCACGCCGCTGGACGCCGGAGCGCCTGGCGCAGGAGCGCCCGATGGAAACCGTGCGGGCGCTGGCGCTGCTGGGGCTGTCGCGCATCCAGTTGCACCGCCTGGGCCTGCCGGATGGCCACCTTGCCGATCTGGAAGCGCCCATGACCTGGGCGCTGGTGCCCCAGTTGCGACCCAGCGATGTGGTGATCACCACCTGGCGCCATGACGGGCACCCGGATCACGAGGCCACGGGCCGCGCCTGCGCCGCCGCTTGCGCCCAGGTGGGCGCCACCTTGCTGGAGATGCCTATCAGCGCCTGGCACTGGGCACGCCCCGGTGATCCGCGTCTGCCCTGGGCCCGTGCGTGCCGCCTGCCGCTGTCACCCGATCTGGAGCAGCGCAAGCGCCTGGCCGCCCGGGCCTTCGCCACCCAGACCCGCCCGGATCCGTCCAGCCAGACGGGTTGTGCCTTGCCTGCGGCTACGCTGGCTCGTGTGCTGCGGCCTTATGAGGTGTTTTTTCGTTGACGAGCATGTGAGGTGCTTGCGGCTGAACAGGGGCACGAGAAGACCAGTGGAAGAGCCCGTTAGCATGTAGGCCATCGGCGGCCGTTGCCGCCAGCCAACAGACCCGCACCATGCCACTCGAGACCCTCGACATCGACCCCGGCGTTCCGCCCGCCGCCACCATCATCGTGCTGCACGGCCTGGGCGCCGATGGCCATGATTTCGTGCCCATCTGCGACGAGCTGGACCTCTCCAGCATCGGGCCGATCCGCTTCGTGTTCCCCAACGCGCCCGTGCGCCCCGTCACCATCAACGGCGGCTACCCCATGCGCGCCTGGTACGACATCCTGGCCATGGGCGGCCGTGGCCCCGAAGACGAAACCGGCCTGCGCCAGTCCGTGGTTGACATCGAGGCGTTGCTCGCGCGTGAACAGGCGCGCGGTGTTCCGGCCTCACGCACGGTGCTGATGGGCTTCTCGCAAGGCTGCGCCATGTCCCTGCTGGCGGGCCTGCGCCATGGCCACCGGCTGGCCGGCATCGTCGCCCTGTCGGGTTACCTGCCGCTGGCCGACACGCTGGCCGCGGAGCGCAGCACGGCCAATGCCGACGTGCCCGTGTTCATGGCCCATGGCCGCCACGACGACATCGTCAACATCGCCCGTGGCCAGCAGGCCCGCGAGGCGCTGACCGGCCTGGGCTACAAGGTCGAATGGCACGACTACGCCATGCCGCATTCGGTCTGCCCGGAAGAGGTCGCTGACCTCAACGACTGGTTGCTCAAGGCACTGGCGCCCGAGGCCACCTGAGCGGCAGGGCAGGGGCCGCCAGCGGCTCGCCTCTCAGCTCGCCATCGTCCGGTTGCGCCCGCCCCGCTTGGCGCGGTAGAGCGCCTGGTCGGCGCGCTCGATGGTCTGGTCCAGCGTTTCCTCGTAGCGCTGCTCGGTCAACCCGGACGAGAAGGTCACGCGCAGCCCCGCCACCGTGTCCGACATGGGCGCGGCGTTGATCACCTCGCGCAGGCGCTCCAGGCCGGCTTCGGCCTGGTCGAGCCTGCAGTCCGTGAGCATCAGCAGGAACTCCTCTCCGCCCCAGCGCGCGATCACATCCGAATCGCGCATCACCGACTGTGCCTGCTGCGCGAAGTGCCGCAGCACCTCGTCGCCCACGCCGTGGCCGTGTGTGTCGTTCACGTGCTTGAAGTGGTCGATGTCCAGGATGCCGATGCAGAAAATCCTGCCACCCTGGTCGCTGAACTTCTTCTGCAACGACAGCGTCTCCATCATGTGGCGGCGGTTGAACAGCCCCGTGAGCTCGTCACGCGTGGCCAGTGTCTGGATGCGTGAGAGCGCCTCGGCCAGTTCTTCCTTGCGCGATTGCAGGCGGTGGCGCAGTGTGCTCAACTGGCCTGACAGCACCGAAATGGTTGGCAGCGAGGTGCAGGCGAACAGGAAGTTCACCATCTCCTGGCGCGCCGGAAAGCGCTCGGGCGCCAGGGTGGCCATGAACAGCATCGTCAGCCCCTGGGCGCACAGTGCGAAGAACGCCGCCATCCGTGTCTGCTTGGCCGTCAGGTTGAACATGCCGAACATCAGGATCAGGGCCAGCAGGATCAGCGCGGCGCCACGTGATTCGCCCAGGATCGCGTAGGACCAGACCACGCAGACGAGCGCCACCATGATCTGCGGCAGCGTGAGCGACGGATCCGCGAAATGCAGGTTCAGGCCACTGCGCAGCAGGGCGTAGAACACCCCCACGTTGGCCATCATGAAGCAGCCCAGCCACCAGCCGGAGGCCTCGCTCACGGCGCCGGTGCTCACCGCATAGGCCAGCACGATGGTGCAGATCACGAAGTTGGCTGCCGCCATCATGTAGCGCTGGATGCGCAGGCGCTGCTTGGTGTCGTGGGTGAACAGCATCACCCCCAGCGCGTGCAGCACGCCGGAGCTTTCCTCGGTGTCGCTGGCCGTGTACTGCCACAAGGTGACCACCACCACGGCCACCAGCATGAAGCGCAGCAGCTCGTTGCCCATGTCGTGGGCCTTCGGGTCATGGTGCACCAGCCAGATCATCACGCAGCCCATCAGGGCCAGCACGTAGCCACTGAGCAGCCGTACCTTGGCCGGCCGCAGGTGTCGGAAGCCGAACAGCAGCACCGGGGCCAGCAGCACCAGCACCACATCGCGCAGCGGCCCTCCGAAGGTGTACATCCAGGCCGTGACGGTGGCCGGCAGCAGCATCTGTGGCATGGTCAGGGCGGGATCTGCGAACTGGCGGTTCAGCCCGCTGCGCAGCAGGGCGTAGAACACCACCGTCATGGCCATCGTCACCGCGGTGACCTGCAGCACGGGCCCCTGGGGCAGCCAGCCTTGCTGCGCGGCCAGGTTGATCAGCACGGCGAAGACGGCGTAGTTCAGGGCGCCGCGCAATGAGCGGCGTGTGCGCAGGCGCTGCTTCCAGTCGTGGCCCAGGATCAGGCGCGTCAGGGGGCCTGCGGGGCGCAGTGATTCGGGGTGTGGCGCCTGGCTGGGCGGTGGCGCCACGGCAGGAGCCGCGCCCTGCGGCGAAAGGCCGCCTGGAGCTTCTGTGGAGACACCGTGGATCGCCTCCGACGCCCCCACCACGGTCAGGTGCTTCTTGGATGTATTTATTACTGCCATGAGCACTATGTCGACGACACGTGAAACCTCTTGATCCGGGGAATCCCGGGGGTGATGCGTGCCGCGTGTGCCATTCAAGGCAAAACGGGCCGGTGGAATGATCCGCCGACCCGTCTGCGCAAGGAAAAACCTGGTGTGTCTGCCCCCCAACGGTGACCGATGGCAAGGCCCAGGTGGCCGGCCGGGCTGGGAGGTTGCCCGGCACGGGATCCATGCCCCGAAGGGCGGTGGCTTTGCGATCGTTCAGAAGCGGTAGCTGGCGCCCAGGCTGAGCTGGGGCACCACGCGCACCTTGGCCACGTCGTCGCGCAGGTCACGCACCTCGCGATCGATGTCGGCCTGCTGCACGCCGTAGGAGGCCAGGTTCGTGTCCACGTCCAGCTTGGCCTTGCCGATGGAGACGCCCAGGTCGGCGATCAGGCCCCAGCCGGGCTCGCGCCGGTGGTGGCCCCAGCCGATGCCGATGTAGGGGGTGACCTTGGGGATCTTCACGTCGGCGTTCAGGTACTCGTTGCCGGTGGCGATGTAGTTGACGCCGCCCACGTTGATGGTGCTGCCGGCGGGCATGTTCGAGCGCAGCTTGAGCGACATGTCGTTGACAGTCAGGCCGCCGGTAAGGCGAAAACCGCCGCCACGCACCGGGAAGTAGTCTGCGAACAGCCCCACGCGGGCCAGCTTGAGCTTGCCCCGGTAGTTGATGCCTTCGCGCTCACCGTCCTTGTTGTGGCGGCCCAGGGTGGCGTAGTCAGCCCGCAACACCAGGTGCTCGTTGACGGTCTGGGCGTAGCCGCCCATCACCCCGGGAAAACCCACGGCGCCATACGCTTCGCCAGCCTGGGCCGAGGTCATCAGGCCGCCAGACAGCAAGGCGGTGGACAGCAGCAGCGGGGCGCAGCGCATAAGAGGGTTCAACGAGGGCATGGCGTGCTCCTTGGCGTTTGACGTGGGTCGGAAAGCGCCACTGTAGAAGCCGTACGCCGGCCAGATCGCCGGATAAGGACGGGTGCTGCGGGTGCTTTTTTCAGGCTGTTGTTTCCTGCCCAGTCGCGTCCGTGGGGGCTCGTCTCCTAAACCGTAGGATTGACCCTCTGCCGGGCTGACCACACCATGCGAACCATGCCACCACGGCATCTTCACAACGCAGCGCTACAGTCCAGCGGTTCCCAACGCATTTTTGCCATCCAACCATCAAGCACGGCCAACCATGAGTGACAGCGCTGCCCAAGTCGATGCCTGGCTGGAGCCACTGGGAGATCCCTCCTGTGGCGAAGACCTGGAATACGACAACGATTTCCTCGAGCTGAACAAGGCTGCCGAAGGCAAGCCCGAAACCCAGTTCTCGTCTGCCGAGCCGCCCGACTGGGGTGGTGTCAAGGACAAGGCTGAAGAGCTCTTCAACCGCACCCGCGACATCCGCGTGGCCATCCTGTGGGGGCGTGCCCTGCTGCACCGCGAGGGGCTGTCGTCCCTGCCGCACACCCTGCGGCTGCTGCGCGAGCTGCTGGAGCGCTACTGGGATGACGTGCATCCCAAGCCCGATCCGGATGATGGCGATCCCTACGCCCGCCTGAACGTGCTGTCGCAACTTGAAGACAGTGCTGGCCTGCTGGGCGATGTCCGCCAGTCGCTGGTGTTCCGCAGCCGCGCCGTGGGCCAGCTCACCGTGCGCGACATCGAAGTGGCGCTGGAGAAGATCCCGGCACGCGAGGACGAATCGCCCATGAGCGCGAGTTCGGTCGAGCAGATGCTGGGCGCGGCCATCGCCGAGGACGACACCCTCAAGGACCTGGGCCAGCGCACGACCAGCGAGCTCGACGCCCTGATCAGCCTGCTGCAGGACCGCGTCGGCTACGGCCGTGCACCGTCGTGCGACACGCTCAAGGACATGGTGGCCGGGTTGGTGCGTGTCACACCCCAGGAGGGCGGCGCGGAGAGCGGCGACGACCTGGACCTCGACAGCCTGCTGGGCGACCTGGGTGGTGGCGACAGCGGTGCTGACGAGTCCAGCAGTGCACCACGTCGGGGCAGCCGTGGCGGCGGCCTGGGGGACTCGATCGATTCCCGCGAGGATGCGATCAAGGCCATCGACCTGGTGTGCCAGTACCTGGAGCGCACCGAGCCCACCAGCCCGGCCCAGTTGCTGCTGCGCCGCGCCCAGCGCCTGATCGACAAGAACTTCCTGGAGCTCGTCAAGGAGCTGGCGCCCGATGCGCTGGGCGAGGTGGCCAGGATCATGGGGGTGGACCCCGATACCGTGGCCGGAGGCGGCGGTGGTTATTGAGCCCTTGGGGCCCCCTAAGATTTAGGGACCCCTTTAGAGGGGTCTCACGGCCTCGCGCCGGTGTTGTAATGTGGTTCGTTGAGCTTAACGGTCATTGAAACGGAGTCATTCCATGAGCGGACAAAAGTTTGTATCGCGCAATCGCGCGCCCCGCGTGCAGATCGAATACGACGTCGAGTTGTACGGCGCCGAAAAGAAGGTGCAATTGCCCTTCGTGATGGGCGTCATGTCCGACCTGTCGGGCAAGCCCGAAGATCCCCTGCCCGCCGTGGCCGATCGCAAGTTCCTGGAGATCGACGTCGACAACTTCGACGCCCGCATGAAGTCCATGAAGCCCCGCGTGGCCTTCCAGGTGCCCAACACCCTCACCGGTGAAGGCAACCTGCCCGTGGACATCACCTTCGAGAACATGGACGACTTCACGCCCGCCGCCGTGGCGCGCAAGGTCGAGGGCCTCAACAAGCTGCTCGAAGCCCGCACCCAGCTGTCCAACCTGATCACCTACATGGACGGCAAGACCGGTGCCGAAGAGCTGATCAACAAGGTCCTGAACGACCCGTCGCTGCTGCAGTCGCTGACGGCCGCCGCCAAACCCGCCGACGAGCAATAAGCGCCCAGGAGTGAAACGACATGGCTGAACAGCAACAAAGCTCGGCGCTGGCAGGCGTCACCCTCGAAGGCAACGAGTTCACCTCGCTGCTGCAGAAGGAATTCAAGCCCAAGACCGACGAAGCCAAGGGCGCCGTCGAGCAGGCCGTGCAGACACTGGCCGCACAGGCCCTGGCGCACACCAACATCATCAGCGCCGATGCGGTCAAGTCCATCGAAGCGATGATCGCCGCGATCGACAAGAAGCTCTCCGAGCAGGTCAACCGCATCATCCACCACGAAGATTTCCAGAAGCTGGAGTCGGCGTGGCGCGGTCTGCACTACATGGTGAGCAACACCGAGACCGACGAGCAGCTCAAGATCCGCGTGATGAACGTCAGCAAGCAGGATCTGGCCAAAACGCTCAAGCGCTACAAGGGCACGGCCTGGGATCAGTCGCCCCTGTTCAAGAAGCTGTACGAGGAAGAATACGGCCAGTTCGGCGGCGAGCCTTTCGGCTGCCTGGTCGGTGACTACTACTTCGATCACACCCCGCCCGATGTCGAGTTGCTGGGCGAGATGGCCAAGATCGCTGCGGCCGCCCACTGCCCCTTCCTGTCGGGTACCAGCCCGGCCGTGATGCAGATGGAATCGTGGCAGGAGCTGGCCAACCCGCGCGACCTGACCAAGATCTTCCAGACGCCCGAGTACGCTGCCTGGCGCTCGTTGCGCGAATCCGACGACGCACGCTACCTGGGCCTGTGCATGCCGCGTTTCCTGGCGCGCCTGCCCTATGGTGCCAAGACCAGCCCCGTCGAAGAGTTCGACTTCGAAGAAGAAACCAACGGCGGCGACCACAGCAAGTACGGCTGGGCCAATGCGGCCTACGCCATGGCCACCAACATCAACCGCTCCTTCAAGGAGTTCGGCTGGTGCTCGCGCATCCGCGGTGTCGAGTCCGGCGGTGCGGTGCAGAACCTGCCCACGCACACCTTCCCGTCCGACGACGGCGGCGTGGACATGAAGTGCCCCACCGAGATCTCGATCTCCGACCGTCGCGAGGCTGAGCTCTCCAAGAACGGCTTCCTGGCGATGATTCACCGCAAGAACTCCGATTTCGCGGCGTTCATCGGCGGCCAGTCGCTACAAAAGCCTGCTGAATACGACGATCCCGATGCCACGTCCAACGCGGCACTCGCGGCGCGTCTGCCCTACCTCTTTGCCACCTGCCGCTTTGCTCACTACCTCAAGTGCATCGTGCGGGACAAGGTGGGTTCGTTCAAGTCGCGCGATGCCATGGCCTCATGGCTGAACGACTGGATCTTGAACTACGTGGACGGGGATCCGACCAACTCGACCGAAGTCACCAAAGCCGAACGCCCCCTGGCCGCGGCAGAGGTGGTGGTGGAAGAGGTGGAAGGCGCTCCGGGCTACTATTCGTCGAAGTTCTTCCTCAAACCTCACTACCAACTTGAGGGCCTCACGGTTTCTCTGCGGCTTGTCTCCAAACTGCCTTCTGAGAAGAAGGCCTGATCAAGCCATCGTTCGTCAACACTGTTCATTCACTTAGGAGTCAATCATGCCGGGTAATGCATTCATCAAATTCGCGGGCGTCGACAAGGGCGAGTCCTTCCAGGAAAACTTCCACGGCGACCAGGGCTGGATCGAAATCGGCGACTGGAGCTGGGACATCGAAGCCGAATCGAGCTTCCTGAAGGGCGGCGGCGCGGCGGTCGGCAAGGCCACGCCCGGCGTGTTCAGCTTCTCGCACTACTTCGACAAGTCCTCGCCCACGATCATGCGCAACATCGTGAAGGGCGTGCACTTCACCACCGTCGAGATCGTGATGTGCAAGCAGGTCGGCGATGCAGACGGCCTGCCCAAGCAGTTCTTCCAGATCAAGATGAAGGATGCCTTCACCACCAAGGTCTCGACCAAGGGCGGTGAAGACGGTGCCGTGAGCCAGGACGTCGAAATGGTGTCCAAGTCCATCGAGATCAACTACAAGCCCCAGGACAATAAGGGCAAGCTCGGCGGCGACATGCCGTTCGAGTGGGACATCGCCGCCAACAAGATCATCAAGTAAGCACGGTCTTGCCGATGTGGTCCGGGGGCTTCCTCTTGCCGAGGGGCTCCCGGATTTGTTCATTGTGCCGACGGCTTGCCGTTGGCCATTTAGCCTCCCCGGTGGTGCATCATGGGCTGGAGCCAGATATTCCTGAAGATCTCGATTGACGGCCTGGGTACCGATGGTATCGGCGAGAGCGAGGTGGCCGGTTACGAAGGGCAGATCATCCTGGCTGACTTCGATTGGTCGATGAAGGGCCATGACGTGATCAAGGGCACGGGGGCTTCACGCACGGTGACCCGGCGTGTCAACAGTGAAACGGTGTCCGTCACCAAACGCTTCGATGCGGCGTCCGTCACCCTGATGACCGCCATGCGGGAGCGCAAACGCGTCAAGTCGGCGGCCATCACAGTGGCGCACGGCTTTGCCTCGGGCAAGGCCGATGGGGGCTTGAGGAATGCCTTCATCCTGGAGCTGCTTGACGGCTACATTGAAGAGATCGACCTGGATCTGGTCAGCGACGGCAAGGCCATGGTCTTGCAGGAAGAGCTGACCATCCGCTACTCCAAGCTCAACATCAAGGTGTTCGAGGTCGACGTGAATGGCCGCTACACACCCAAGTGCAGCACCTTCCAGTGCGATGTGCAAAGCCAGACGCTCGCCTGATCCGGTGTGGATGGTCTGATCAATGAGGTGACGGAGGCAAACGATGGAATACGCAGAGGTTTACCTGGCGCTGACGGGGGTGACCGGCGACTCTCAGGCCGAAGGCCACAAGGGCGAGATCGAGCTGTTCGACTGGGCCTGGGGCATGGAACTGGCCGATCAGTCGCCCACCGGCAAGAATGAGGATCGCCAAGCCGAAGGCAAGATGCTGGAGATATCCAAGGCGGTGGACAGCGCCAGTGTGCCAATGATGAACCTGCTCAAGAGCGGGCAGACCAGTGCCAGGGCCACGCTCACCATCCGTCAGCGCATGCAGAGGGAAGTCGAGCTCAAGCTCGCCCTGACCAGCGTGCGTCTGATGTCCTGCAAGCTCAATGTCAAGACCGACGACATGGAGGTCGTGCTGGACGAGGACTGGACCCTGACCTACGACAAGATCGAGGTGCTTTACAAGAGCGACCACGGCAACAAGGGGCAGAAGGTCTTTTCGCTGATCACGCCGCCAGGCATCGAGCAATCCGAGCCTGCGCGCCTGAGTTCCGTGGACAGCGGCAGCCCAGGAGATGATGAGCCCCGCTTCACCAAGCAGGACATCATCGACATCATCGAAGAGTACCTGAAGAAGCACCCACAGAAGAAGTAAGCCACCCTCAGCCACCACACCAGGGCCCGACCATGATCCGGATGAAGAATTACCGAGACTTGAGCAGCACGGCGAGCGACGTCGGCGCGGGTTTCCAGTTCGAGTTCTACTGCCAGTGCTGCGACTTCAACTGGCGCAGCCCGTTCAAGCCTCATCGCATGGGGCAGCTCACGGGATGGCTCACGCGGCTGACCTTCCTGATGACCGACCTCAACAAGGCGGGCAAGGCCACCAGCGCCATGTCGATGGCGGGTGGGCGGGCGGCCCATGAGGAGGCTTTCGAGGCGGCGCAGGCCCAGGCACAGCGCTATTTCACCCAGTGTTCGGAGTGCCGCAACCAGGCCTGTGAAGAATGCTGGAACGAGGAGCGCGGCCTGTGCAAGACCTGCATCAACAAGCAGGTGCGACCGGGTTCGGCCTCCGCGGGCTATGGCGGCGCTTACGATGAAGGGCAAGGTGGCGGCGGCGCCCTGGCCTGCCCGAACTGCCAGACGCCCTCCGGCGGTGGGCGTTTCTGCCATGAATGCGGCTTCGACATGGCCAGCACGCACAAGAGCTGCCCAGGTTGTGGCAGTGTGATGCCCCGGGCCTCGCGCTTCTGCACCGATTGCGGCCACGGTTTCTGAGTCTTCCCCTACACCCGATCAACCAGAGAGCTGACCGATGTCCGAACCCCTGGCCCAAGCCGAAGCCACCCTGCGCGCTGGCGATCCTCAAGGCGCCCTGCAGCACCTGACCGCGGCGGTCAAGGCCAAACCGGCCGATGCACGCCTGCGCATCTTCATGGCCCAGCTGCTGTGCGTGCTGGGGCAGTGGTCACGCGCGCATACCCAGCTCAATGTGGTGGCCGATCTCCTGCCTTCGGCCGGCCCGATGCGGGAGATGGTCGGCCATGCCCTGCGCTGCGAGCTGCTGCGTGCCGAGGTGTTCGCCGGCAAGCGCGCGCCCATGGTCTTCGGCCATCCGGATCCCTGGCTGGCCAAGCTGATCGAATCCCTGCTGCAAGCGGGGCAGGGCAATGCCGCGCTGGCCGACGAGCTGGCCGCCAAGGCTTTCGATGAAGCCCCGGCCGTGCCCGGAGCCATTGACGGCGAGGCCTTCGAATGGATCGCCGATGCCGATTCGCGCCTGGGCCCGGTGCTCGAGGCCTTCGTCAACGGCAAGTACTACTGGATTCCGTTTTCGCGTCTGAGCCGCATCTCTTTCGAGCAGCCGCAGGATCTGCGCGACATGGTCTGGACCCCGGCCTACCTCACCTTTGCCAATGGCGGTGAGGTGGTGGCGGTGATCCCCTCGCGCTATCCCGCCACGCACGACAGCGGTGATGCGCAGCTGCTGCTGTCGCGCAAGACCGAATGGCGCGAGATCGGCACCGACCGCTGGGCAGGCCTGGGCCAACGCGTGTTCAGTTCCAACCTGGGTGATCACGACCTGCTGGCTGTGCACCTGATCGAGCTGCAGCCGCCGCCTGACGAAGGCGACGAGGGTGGCGATGGCGGTGACGCCAACGAGGGCGGCCATGGCTGAGCTGACCTCGCAGGAACGGCTCCAGCCCTCCTTGCTGGACCGGCTCACCGATGCGGACCCGGGCAACAAGAGCGAATCGCTTGATGCCCGCGTCCTGTCGCGCCAGCAATTGCGTGCGGCCGTTCTGCGGGATCTGTCGTGGCTGTTCAATGCCAACCGGGCCGAGCCCTCGCGGCGCACCAACGCCAAGCAGCACCGGCCAGCCTACATCGACGAAGAGGTCGCGCGCTGGAAGCAGGCGCCGTTTGCGCAGCATTCGGTGCTGAACTACGGCGTGCCCTCCTTCTCTGGCGAGGCGGTGGGCCGGATGGACCTGCGTGCCATCGGCAATGACGTGAAGCAGGCCATCCTGGATTTCGAACCCCGCATCGATCCGGACACCCTGGAGGTGGAGGCTCAGATCGACGGTACGCTCTACAGCCATCACAACCAGCTCAAGCTGGTGATCCGCGGACACATGTGGAACCAGCCTGTGCCCCTGGAGCTGTTGCTCAGCGCGTCGATGGATGTGGAGACCGGGCAGGCCAGTGTTCGTGATATGAGGTGATGCGTGTCATCGATGCTCTGAAGACCTGAGATCACGCCAACACCAGCCACACCGCCCGACCATGGATCCCCGACTCCTTCGCTACTACAACCAGGAACTGCGCTATCTCCGTGAGATGGGCGCCGAGTTCGCGCGCGAGTTCCCCAAGATCGCCTCGCGCCTGGGCATCGAGGGCCTGGAGGTGGCCGATCCCTATGTCGAGCGGCTGTTGGAAGGTTCGGCCTTCCTGGCCGCGCGCGTGCACCTGAAGCTCGATGCCGAGTTTCCGCAACTGTCCCAGCGCCTGCTGGACATGGTCTGCCCGAACCTGTCGGCCCCGATCCCCTCGATGATGGTGGTGGAGTTCCAGCCCAAGCCGGATCCGGGTCTGCTGGGCGGTTATGGCTTGCCGCGAGGCTCTGCCCTCATGGGGCCAAGCACCTCGGTGAGCGCCACGCGTTGCGAGTTCCGTACGGGGCACGACGTCACGCTCACACCGATCACGGTGCGTTCGGCCGAATACTTCATCAACGCGGCGGACCTGTCCCTGTCCAGTCTGCCGCTCAAGGACCGTCCCCGCAGTGGTGTGCGCATCCGTCTGGGGCTGCCCGATGGGCTGCAGTTCACCCAGTTGACGCTGGACCAGCTGCGCTTCTACCTGGGGGGCTTGCAGGATGTGGCCTTCCGACTGCAGGAGCTGGTGCTGGGGGCTTGCACAGGCGCCATGCTGGGCCTGCCAGGGCGAGCCGGCGAGGGCACGCGCGTGTGGCTGGATCGTGAGGCGGTGCAGCCCGTGGGCTTCGGGGATGACGAGGCGCTGTTGCCCGTCACGCAGCGCGGCCTGTCGGGCACGCGGCTGATGCAGGAGTACTTTGCCTTTCCCCAGCGCTTCATGTTCTTCGACGTGCGCAAGCTGGCGGCGGGTTTCGCGGCCTGCCCGGGCAACGAGTGCGAGCTGGTGCTGCTGTTCTCGCGCCAGGGCGAGGGGCTGGAGGGCGTGGTCGATGCCGGCAATTTCGCGCTGCACTGTGCCCCGGCCATCAACCTGTTCCCACACCGGGCCGACCGCGTGCAGGTCAACGACAGCAGCTTCGAGTTCCACGTGGTGCCTGAGCGCTCGGCCCCGACCGACTACGAGGTGTATTCGCTGCAAACGGTCGAGGGGGTGACCCAGACCAATGAGCAGGTGGCCTTCTACCCCTTGTTCGCCACTCCGCACAGTGCCCCGTCCGGGCACCAGGCCTACTGGAGCACGGTGCGTGAGCCGCGCCTGCCATCGGACAAGGTGCGCCGTGAAGGCGCTCGTTCAGGCTATATCGGCTCCGAGGTCTTCATCTCCCTGGTCGATGCCCGGGAGTCGCCCTTCCCGCAGACCTTGCGCCAGCTGTCGCTGCAGGCGCTGTGTACCAACCGCGACCTGCCTGTGTTCATGCCGGTGGGCGGTGGTGCGGGCATGACGCTCGAGACCGCCGCGCCCTTGCAGGGCATCCAGGTGCTGGCCGGGCCGTCGCGTCCGCTGAGTTCGTTGCGCGAGAACGCCGCCGCCTGGCAACTGCTGAACCTGCTGTCCGTGAACCACCTCTCGCTGATCGACACGGATGCCGAGCAGGGCGCCCAGGCCTTGCGGGAGCTGCTGCAGCTGTTCACCATGGCCTGCGATCCGGCCACCCGCCGTCAGATCGAGGGCTTGCGCCAGGTCCGCACCAAGCCCGTGGTGCGCCGCCACCCGGTGGCTGGCCCGATCGCTTTCGGGCGTGGGGTGGAGGTGCAGCTGACGGTCGATGAACTGTCCTTCGAGGGGGGCAGCGCCTTCCTGTTCGGCTCGGTGCTGCACCAGTACCTGGCGCGGCATGTGTCGATGAACAGCTTTGTGCAGACCTCGCTGCAGTCGCTGGCGCGTGGTGAGCTGATGCGTTGGCAGCCCGGCCTGGGTGCGAGGCCCGTGCTGTGAGCGTGTCCCACGACACCCTCAGCGAGGCGGGCCTGCGCGCCGCCAGCCAGGCGTTGGCCCAGGCCCTGTGGGCGCGCCTGCAGGAGCGCCCCTATGATTTCGACCTGTTCCAGGCGATGCGCCGCATCGAAGGGGCCTACCCGCACCTGCCACGTCTGGGCACGGCCTCGCGCCCGCAGGACGAGCCCGTGCGCTTCGCCCAGGAGGCTGCGCTCAACTTTGCACCTGCGCCCATCACCACGACCCAGGCCGGCCCGGCTGGCACCATGCGGCTGGTGCAGCGCGTGTTCGGCTTCCTGGGGCCCAATGGCGCATTGCCCATCCACCTGACCGAGTACGCGCGCGAACGCGCCATGCACCACGGGGACATCACCCTGCAGCGTTTCCTGGACATGCTGCTGCACCGTTTCGGCCTGCTGTTCTACCGGGCCTGGACACGCACGCAGCCCGCCGTGCTGCTGGACCGTGCCGACGACGCCAGTGTCGAGCGCTGGCTGGGCGCCTTGTTCGGATTCGGCGGTGCGGCCTTCCGTGGCCGTGATGACCTGCCTGACCACGCCAAGCTGTTCTATGCCGGCCGTCTGTCTCGCGGGGTGCGCGATGCCGACGGCCTGCGCGCCTGGATCCAGGTGCAGTACGACGTGCCGGTGCGGGTGGATCAGTTCGCCGGTCACTGGATGCCACTGGCCGATGAGGAGCGCTCGCGCCTGACGCGCCACGGCCAGCAGGGCCTGGGGCGCGGCGCCGTGCTGGGCCGCCAGGTGTGGGACGTGCAGCACAAGTTCCGCGTCGTCATCGGGCCCTTGCGCCTGGCGCAATACCGCGAGTTCCTGCCGGGCGCGAAGGGCCTGGCATCGCTGAAATCGCTGGTGCGTCAGTACGTAGGCTTCGAGTTCGAGTGGGACGTGCAGCTGATCCTGCACCGCGATGATGTGCCGGCATGGTCCCTGGGCAAATCGCCCGTGGCCGGCGCGCTGGGCCGCAGCAGCTGGATGAACCAGAAGCAGCGCCGGCGTGATGCGGCCGATCTGATCATGAACGTAGAACATCTTTCTCTTGCGTAAATCTTCTAGGAGCAAGCCATGAGTGAAATCAGCCGGGTGGCCCTGTTTGGAAAGCTCAATCCCCTGGGCTACAAGGCCATCGAGGGGGCGACTGTCTTTTGCAAACTGCGCGGCAATCCATACGTGGAATTGATCCACTGGATCACGCAGCTGCTGCAGAACAACGAGTCCGATGTGGACGCCATCGTGCGCCACTACGCGCTTGACTCGGCCGTGCTGGCCAAGGACGTGACCACGGCGCTCGATCGCCTGCCGCGCGGCTCGACCGCCATCTCGGATTTCTCCGAGCAGATCGAGGCCGCCATCGAACGCGGCTGGGTCTACGGCACGCTCAAGTACGGCGACAGCCAGGTCCGCACCGGCTACCTGGTGCTGGGCATGCTGCGCACGCCCACGCTGCGCAACGCGCTGCTGGCCATCTCGCGTCAGTTCGAGAAGATCAAGGTCGATGACCTGGCCGAGAACTTCGACAAGGTCTGCGGCGGCACGCCCGAAAGCAGGATGGGCGCGCAGGACGGCACCGGCCTGGGCAGCAGCCAGCCCGGCTCCGACCAGGGCGCGATCGCCCCGGCCGCCATGGGCAAGCAGGAAGCCCTCAAGAAGTTCACGGTCGACCTGACCGAGAAGGCCCGCCAGGGCGAGATGGACCCGGTGACCGGCCGCGACGACGAGATCCGCCAGATCGTCGACATCCTGATGCGCCGCCGCCAGAACAACCCCATCCTGACCGGCGAGGCTGGCGTGGGCAAGACGGCCGTGGTCGAGGGCTTCGCCCAGCGCCTGGCCCGCGGCGACGTGCCGCCCCAGCTCAAGGACGTGTCCCTGCTGAGCCTGGACATCGGCCTGCTGCAGGCCGGCGCCAGCATGAAGGGCGAGTTCGAGCAGCGCCTGCGCCAGGTGATCGACGAGGTGCAGGCCTCGCCCAAGCCCATCATCCTGTTCATCGATGAAGTGCACACGCTGGTGGGCGCGGGCGGTGCCGCTGGCACCGGCGATGCGGCCAACCTGCTCAAGCCCGCCCTGGCGCGCGGCAACCTGCGCACCGTGGGCGCCACCACCTGGGCCGAGTACAAGAAATACATCGAGAAGGACCCGGCCCTGACCCGCCGCTTCCAGGTCGTGCAGGTGCCCGAGCCCGACGAGGCCAAGGCCATCCTGATGCTGCGTGGGGTGGCCACCGTGCTCGAGAAACACCACCGCGTGCAGCTGCTCGACGAGGCCATCGAGGCGGCCGTGAAGCTGTCGCACCGCTACATCCCGGCGCGCCAGCTGCCCGACAAGGCCGTGAGCCTGCTGGACACCGCCTGTGCCCGTGTGGCCGTGAGCCAGCACGCGATCCCTGCCGAGGTGGAAGACGCCACCCGCCGCATCGAGGCGCTGGAGATCGAGATCGCGATCATCGACCGTGAAGCCGCCGTGGGCGTGGACGTGGGCAGCCGCCGTACCGACGCCACCACCGCGCTGGACAACGAGAAGACCCGCCTGGCCGGCCTGGATGCCCGCTGGAAGGACGAAAAAGCCCTGGTCGACAAGATCCTTGCCCTGCGCGCGCAGCTGCGCGGCGGCGACAAGCCTGTCGATGGACAGCCTTCCGAGGCCGCCACGCTGGACGACGCCCAGCGCGCCACCTTGCTGGCCGAGCTGAAGGCCGAGCAGGCCAAGCTGGTCGAGCTGCAAGGCGACACGCCGCTGATCATGCCGTCGGTGGATGCACATGCCGTCGGCGCCGTGGTGGCCGACTGGACCGGCATCCCCGTGGGCCGCATGGTCAAGAACGAGCTGGAGACCGTGCTGAAGCTGGGCGAAGCCCTGGGCAAGCGCGTGATCGGCCAGCAGCACGGCCTGGACATGATCGCCAAGCGCATCCAGACCTCGCGTGCGCGCCTGGACAACCCGAACAAGCCGATTGGCGTGTTCATGCTGTGCGGCACCTCCGGCGTCGGCAAGACCGAGACCGCGCTGGCGCTGGCCGAGGCCCTGTACGGCGGCGAGCAGAACGTCATCACCATCAACATGAGCGAGTTCCAGGAAGCTCACACGGTGTCGACGCTGAAGGGCGCGCCTCCGGGCTACGTGGGCTATGGCGAGGGCGGCATCCTGACCGAAGCCGTGCGCCGCCGCCCCTACAGCATCGTGCTGCTCGACGAGGTCGAAAAGGCCCACTCCGACGTGCACGAGATGTTCTTCCAGGTGTTCGACAAGGGCTCGATGGAAGACGGCGAAGGCCGCTTCATCGACTTCAAGAACACGATCATCCTGCTGACCTCGAACGTGGGCTCAGAGCTGATCATGAACATGTGCAAGGACCCGGAGCTGTCGCCCGATCCGGATTCGCTGGCCACCGCGCTGCAGGAACCTCTGATGAAGGTGTTCCCGCCCGCGCTGCTGGGCCGCATCGTCACGATCCCGTACTACCCGCTGTCGGAAGAGATGATGGGCAAGATCGTGCGCCTGCAGCTCAACCGCATCAAGCGCCGCGTCGAAGAGAACCACCGCATCCCGTTCAACTACTCGGACGACGCGGTCAAGCTCATCGTCAAGCGCTGCGACAACCCGGAAGCGGGCGGGCGCATCATCGACTCCATCCTCACCAACACGGTGCTGCCCAAGATCTCGATCGAGTACCTGGGCCGCACCAGCCGTGGCGAGTCGCTGGGCAGCGTGACGCTGGGGGCCGCCGACGGCGACTTCACCTACGAGTTCGGCTGATCGACGCCGCCCGTTGCCGAACCACGCCAACAAGGTGACGGGCGCCCCACAAAACGGGGTGGCCCTTCCTTTTCGTGGCTTGGCGGACGGCCCAAAGCCGGCGAGCATGGCGTTGGTGGATGCTCGGCCAGACCGCGAGCAGGCCGGCCAGGTCGATGCGCCGGGCTGACTGCCCGGCCGGCTTGTGCCGGAGGGCTGGCGCTGTTGCATACACCGGAAAAATCGGCCCACGGCCCCATCGAACTAGGGGGGCGGAGAAGGCCGGCGCCTGACGACAATGCGGTGCCCCCAGGGGCGGCATGCGCGAACCGAGGAATTTGAAAGGATCATCATGGCACTGCTCGCTGAACTGATCTGCGATGTGGCCGGCAAGGGCAAGATGCAGCTGATGTCGCTGTCGGCATCGGAGGGCTTGTCACGGCCTTTCGAGTACCAGGTGGACATCCTGAGCGACAAGGCCGATCTGGATTTGGCCAAGTTCCTGGGCAAAAGCATGACCATTGCGCTGGAACTGCCGGAGGGAAAACGGCATTTCAATGGACTGGTGGCGCGTTTTGCCCATTCCGGTCGGCGTACCAAGCAGTTCTTCCACTACCAGGCCACGTTGCGCCCCTGGCTGTGGTTCCTGTCGCGCACGCAGGACTGCAAGATCTTCCAGGAAAAGACGGTGGTGCAGATCGTCGAGGAGGTGTTCGCAGACCACTCCGGCATCGCCAAGGTCAGCAAGAAGCTCACGGGCACCTACACCCCCTGGGATTACTGCGTGCAGTACCGCGAGAGCGACATGAACTTCGTGACCCGACTGCTGGAGCAGGAGGGCATCTACTATTACTTCGAGCACACCGCCAGTGGCCATGAGCTCGTGCTGTGCGACAGCGCTTCGGCGCACCAGTCGGTGCCGCTGTACGAGAAGGTGCCCTACAAGGCCAACTGGTCGGAGGCTCATGGCGACCAGGCTGAGACCATCCAGAGCTGGAGCGTGGGCATGCAGGTGCTGCCCACCAAGGTGGTGCTGGCCGATTACGATTTCGAGCGGCCCACCGTGGCGTTGCGCAAAGACAGTGCGGTCACGCGGCAGCACGACCTGAACACCTACGAGGTTTTCGACTACCCAGGCGAATACACCAAGGACGGCGACGGCGTGGCCTATGCCAAGGCGCGCGCGCAGGAGCAGCAAGCCGGCTACCAGGTGGCCAGCGGGCAGTCCGATGCGCGTGGCCTGACCTGCGGCGCCACCTTCAAGGTCGAAGGCCTGCCCAACAAGCTACTGGACGGCGAGTACCTGGTGCTGTCGACCAACATCTACATCGAGGAAGGTGTGGAGATCGGTGGCGAGGAGGGCAGCGAAGGGCAGTACTCCTGCGATTTCCAGGTCATGCCGACGGCCGACAAGTACCGTGCGCCGCGCCTGACCCCCAAGCCCATGGTGTACGGGCCGCAGACCGCGATGGTGGTCGGCCCCTCGGCCGTGAAGCCGCACGACGTGCATACCGACAAGTACGGCCGCGTCAAGGTGCAGTTCCACTGGGACCGCCTGGGCAAGAAGGACGACAAGAGCTCGTGCTGGATCCGTGTGTCGCATCCCTCGGCCGGCAAGAACTTCGGCCACATCAGCCTGCCGCGCGTGGGCGACGAGGTGGTCGTGAGCTTCCTGGAAGGTGACCCCGACCAGCCGTTGATCACCGGCCGCGTCTACAACGCCGAGTACATGCCGCCGCACGCGCTGCCGGCCAACGCCAGCGTGAGCACCTTCCTGAGCCGCTCAATGGCCGAGACCGACAAGGCCAAATCCAACGAGCTGCGCTTCGAGGACAAGGCCGGCAGCGAGTACATCTGGCTGCAGGCGCAGAAGGATTTCCACCGCGAGGTCGAGAACAACGACTACGACACCGTCAAGGCCGACCAGTTCATCACCCTCAAGGGCAAGCGCCAGGAAGTGGTCGAGAAGGATGTTCAGCAGGTGGTCTACGGCAACGTCAAGACCACCTTCATGGCCGACTTCCACAACTCGGTGGCCGGTGACTGGCTGCAGAGCACCAAGGGCGTGATCAACCTGCACTCTGATGGCGACTTCGTGGTCGATACCAAGGCCAATGTGGGCGTCAATGCCATGCAGGGCATCGACATCAAGGCCACGCAGGACATGAAGGCCGCGGCGATGAACGTGCACCTCAAGGGCGACATGAACGTCACCATCGAGGCAGGCATGACGCTCACGCTCAAGGCCGGCGCGGGCAGCATCGTGATCGGCCCGGCCACCATCAGCATCGATGCGCCGATGGTCAACATCAACTGCGGCGGCAGCGGTGGGTCGGCCAGTCCGGCGAGCCCGCCGCCCGTCGCGGCACCGCAGGATGCCGTCAAGCCCAAGCCCGACAAGGATCCCTTGATGCCCCAGGGTGGCTCGGCCCCCGCGGCGTCTGGCGGCGCTGCGCCGGCGTCAGCCGCGTCATCGACGCCTGCCGGCCCCGGACCGGCCGCGCCCAAGCCACCGCCGTCGCCGCCGCCCAAGCCACCGCCGTCGCCGCCGCCCAAGGCCTCGTCGGGCGCGGCGGCCGCACCGAAGCCTCCGGCCGCCACCAGCGTCAAGACAGGGCTGGGTGGTGACGTCGACAAGATCGCGGCCAAATCTCCCAGCTTGCAGAAGGACGTGAAGAAGCTGCAGGACGAAGGCTGGGTGACCGAATACGGTCCCGCGGGCGGCGGCTCCTATGCCGATCGCGACAGCTTCCCGCACAAGATCGTGATCGACAGCAATCTGAAGACGGACCCCAAGGCGGCCACCCAGACGCTGGCGCACGAGGTGGGGCATGCCACCTACCCGTACAAGGCCGACCTGAGTTCGAAGGCTGCCTACGTGAAGGGCACCTTGGCGGATGAAGGCGCGGCCACGATGAACAACATCAAGGTGCAGCGTGAGATCATCGCCAACGGTGGCCCCAACATCGGCATTGCCGGCAACTCGGCCAATCACGCGGCGTATGAGAAGGCTTATGATCAGTTCGCCAAGGATGGCAATGCGGCGAAGGCCCGCGATGCCGTCGGCACGATTTTCGGCAATGGCGAGAAGACGTCGACCACGGGCCAGTCTTACGCGGACTACTACGGCAGTGCCTACGACGCGGCCAACCCCCCCAAGAAGTGATGGACACCATGAAGCATCAGGCCAGGCGTTTTCTGCTGGGGTTGATCGCGCTGGCGCTGCTGGGTTGCGCCGATGTCCATGGCGTGAAGCCAGCCAAGCAAGCAAATCTCGTGAAGGAGCATCCAATGACGTTGTGGGAACTGATTGCCGGCCTTGAGAAACAGATGCCGCTGACGATCTCCAAAGTGGAGGCCGTGACGGGAGGCAAGTTCTCGATCAGCAGGGAAATGCCGGCCTATGTCGTGCTTGAATCCAACGGCTGGTCTCTGGCCGATGGCGTGGCCGTGTCCCGTTCCAGCCTGATGCTGCGGCCTTCGCTGCAGTTCGAGGACAACAGTGGCCTTTCGCTGGAGCTGGATGGCACCTGCATCGCGCTGGCGCAGGTGCGTGAGCGCTTCGGTGACCTGACCCTGGTGCAGGCGCCCCGTGGCCGCTCGCTGGACGAGACCCGCGTCTGGGGCATTCCCAAGCCGTGGGGGCACCTGAGCTTTGCCTTCCAGGAGCGCCGGCCGGATTGCCTGTTCCGGGTGGCCTTTCACAAGACACCGCTGTGAGGCCTGCCTGGCCAGCCCGTTCCTATGCACATGCCTCGGAGCGCTGAAGCCGGTGCGGGGCGGCACCTGGCTGGCCAGGATTGAATGAAGCGCAAAGCAAGATGCAGCAGCCGTACAGTCATCTCAAAACCATGCTCTGGGCTTCGCCGACCACGAAGGCGTATGCCGTTGTCAGCGGCAGTGTGATCCCGGGCCTTCGTGACCTGCTGGGCAAGTCCGACGTGCACGGCTGGGATTGCCTGTGGCGCGGGGCGCTGCCGCCCGACAAGGCTGCCCAGGCGCCCTACCTGATCGAACTGGATCCGCATGGTAGCTTCACCGACTGGCTGTTGCAGGAGGCCGGACAGATCCACCCCGATTGGGGCGTGATCGGCCTGGGGCCGGTCGGCCTGATGGCGATGCGGGAACATGGCCGCAGCCTGCTCGATGTGCTGTTGCCCGATGGCCAGCGCCACCGCTGGACCTGGCACGATCCGGTGCTGTGGTCCTCCTTGCTGCCCAAGCTCGATGCGCTCCAGCTGGACGCCGCCTATGGCCCGCTGACCGATTGGGTGGTGGTTCGCCCCTCGGTGTGGCAGTGGTTCACGCTCAGCACGGGTCAACTGATCGTGACACCGCGCGAATGCACGCCGGCCGCGGCGGCTTGAAGGACGGCCCGTCATGCTCCGACTGTCCGCCGAACAACACGACTGGCTGCAGGCCCAGCAGCGCGATCGCCTGGCGCTGGCGCTGGCGCGGGTGCTCAAGGTGCGGTGGCCAGCCCTGGCTGCCAAACTTGGCGACCGCGTCACCGCCTTTATCGATGCGGCCCTGCTGCAGGCGGCGCGCCGTGGGTTGGCGGCGCCGGCGCAAGCTGCCCGCTATGTCAATCTGTGGTGCGTCTGGGGCCCGGCTTTCGATGACAAGCCAGGCTTCGAGTGGGCCGCCGACATCCTGCGCGATGAGCACCGTCCACCGGGCGTGAAGGTGCAGCAACTGGTGCTGCGCTCCCGTGATGAGCTGGGCCAGCGCTCGGCCACGGGCGTGAAGCCAGAGCAATTCGACGAGGCTGATGCCGCACTGGAGGCTGTGGCTGTCGGTCCAGGTACCGCCCCCTGGATCGAGGCGCCGCCAGACTTGCCCCAGCCACGCCAGGTCTGCGACATGACCGCGTTCGACATCGCCCTGGGTGAGCAGGGCTGGCGCCAGGAATACCGCCTGGCGCTTTCCGGAGGCGGTGTGTTGATCAACCGCACACCGGTCACGGTTGAACCGCAGCGCTACCGCACCGATACGGCGCCACTGCCTGGCGCGGAGGTGGCCGCACGCCAGATCGCGGCGCTGGCCTACCCGGCATCTCGCGGACACAAGGCCTGGCTGCACTTGCGCTGCGCTGTCGATACGGTCTGCGATGCGCAGGTGCATCCGCGCGTGGCGTTCAAGAGCGATGTGGGGGGGCAGGTTTTCGCAGGCATGTCCGCCCGGCTGATCAAGGTGCCACTGTACGCGGCCGAAGAGTTCAATGCGCCCAAGGCGCCCACAGCCTCGGCGGGGCAGGCCCCGTCAAGCCCCCAAGGCAAGCCCGGTGCGCCCGTGGCCACGCCGGTGACCGAGGGCGCCTTGTGCCGGGAGCACCCGCCGCGTTATGTACAGATCAGTGCCTGCACCTGTGGCCTGCGCCGCGCTGGAGCACCGCTGGGGACACAGGAGGCGGTGCTCAGCATCCTGCCGGCCGAGCAGTGGCTGGCTGAGTTCAGGCCCTTGCCGCAGCCCACCTGGCAGTGGCCGCACCAGGGGCTGCGCGAGGCCGCGCCGCCGCCGCTTGTGAGGCTCGAGCGCGATGGGCAGCCTTTGCCGGTCGATGCCTGGCAACAGGGCTTCACGCGCCTGGGCGAAGCCTTTGTCAATGGCATGGACGGCTGGCACCAGCAGCTCCTGCGTGACGAGGTGTTGCTGGGGCCGCGCATCGAGGCCGTGCCGCAATTGCTGCATGGCCTGGCGACCGTCACCTGGGGGGCACGGGAGGCGGTCACTGCGGAAGGCAGCCGTGGCTTCCTGCGTGCCCAGTTGATCGCCCGCCTGGTGGCCTGCGCCACCGAAGTGACCGTGGCCGGCGAGCTGCGCCATGCGGGCACCCATTGCCGCGTGCGCCTGCAATCCACCGGGCGAGCGCTGCTGGAGGCCGATGTGTTGCGCGAGCAGCCCGAGCCGGCGCTGGCCGAGCGCCTGATGGCAGTCAAGGCCACCTGGTCCCACCCCTTCTCCGTGGAGCTGGACGCCATGAGCCACGCCGGCCTGTCCACGGTGTCCGAGGTGGTGGCCGGTAGCAAGCCTGGCGCGCTGGTGGGCGAGGCGGGCCTGCGGCCGCGGCCGGATGGCCAGGGCTGGCAGTGGTTCTTCAAGCTGGCGCTGCAGCCCTGCACGCTGTCGCTCAAGGTCTGGGATCCGGTGCGTGGCGAGCAGAGCGCCACCCGCACCTTGTGGCCGGCAATCACGCTGGTGGACTGGAGCGCCGGCTGATGGAACGCCTGATGATGATTCGCCTGCAGGCCAGGGGTTGCGCCGCCGAGGTGCAGCTCAATGGCCTGCCGCTGGCCCGCCTGGGTGCAGAGGGCGGCAGTGTGACCCTGCCTGTGCACGAGTACGCCGCAGCCGGTCGCAATCGCCTGAGCTTCACCGCTGGGCCGCAGCCCCTGGTGGGGGAGGCACCGCCGGCCCAGCCCAAGGTGGGTGATGGCAGCGTTGGCGTGCGCGTGGTGCTGGCGCTGTGCCACCAGGGGCAGTCGCCGCAGGACCCCAATGCCCGCGTGCTGTCGCAGCTGTCCTGGACGCCCGGCCTGAACGAAACCCACGACTGGCCCTTCAGCTTCGGCCAGGACGTGGAATTGCCAGTGAGCTTCCCGCGCTGGCGTTGGCTGGACGCTCCCTTGATCACGCCGGGCCCGGCCTTGCAGCGCCAGGTGCTGGAAATGCTGCAAGGCCTGGCGCTGGACCTGCAGCGCGGCGATCCCGACAGCCTGCTGGCCGCTGCACGCCTGCGCACCGAGGAGGTGGCCCTGGCCTACCAGCGTGCGCCGACAGCCTGGGCGCAGGACATCCGTGACAGCATTCAGAAGCTCTTCGAGGCGCGGGCCCTCACCATCAAGCCACCTGAGCCTGATGGCCTGCTGCTGCGCCTCGTGGCTGGCGGCAGGCTGGTGGAGTGCCTGGCGCCGGATGGTGGCCCCGTGCTCCGGACCGCCCCGATGGGCGACGAGGCCGCCACCTGGTCGGCCTGGCCCTTGCGCCTGGCCCATGTCGAAGGCAAGCTTTACATCCTGCGCTGACACTTTGCGCACGCCACGAACCCAGGAACCGCATACCGTGATCAAGCTCACTGTCCAGACCTACAACGGCACGCCGCTGCCCCAGCCCCTGTCGGCCCAGTTCGACGAGTTGGGCGGCAGCATCGGCCGTGCCGACACCAACCAGCTGGTGCTGCCCGATCCTGAGCGTTCGATCTCGCGCGTGCATGCCCAGGTGGTGTTCCGCAATGGCGCCTATGCGCTGGTCGACCGGGGCAGCAACCCGGTGCTGGTCAACGGACGCTCGCTGGGCAATGGCGTGGAATCGCCCCTGTCGGCCGGAGATCAGTTGCAGATCGGTGGTTACGCCATCCGTGTGGATGTGCTGGCCGGCGGTGCCTCGGCCGGGGCGCATGCGGGCGGTGGCGCGGGCGATCCCTTCGGCGATCTGGGCGGCATGGCGTTCGCCGCCCCGGCGCCGAGCGCGCCCAGGCCTGCGGCGGGCGGTTTCGGCGGGGCACCTGCGGGTGGCGGGCGGCCTCCGGCAGGTGGCGCGGGCAGTGCCAGCACCGACCCGATGGCGGCCTTCGGTTTTGGCGGCGGCTTCGGTGCGCCGGCCGCGCCAGCACCGGCCTCCGCGGCGCCTGCGGCTGGTGGCATCCCGGATGACTGGGATCCCTTTGCCCCCGATCCGGTGTCGGCACCCAAGCCGCAGGACCTGGCCCGTTCGCTGGGCCAGGGCAACAGCCTGGGGCTGGAACTGGGCGGTGGCGCCAACGCACCCTTGATCCCCGGCATGGGCGATCTGGGCGGCGGCAAGGCCAACACCTCGTCGTCGATCGACGCGATGTTCGGCCTGGGCGGCGGAGGCGGCGATCCGCTGGCCAACTCGGTGCTGGCCCAGGCCTCGGCCCAGCCCAACATGGCCAACCACCTTGACCCGATGAAGTCGCTGAACACGGTGAGCGTGGCGTCGGCCACGGTGGCGCCTGACAACGTGTCGGCACTGAATCAGCCCTTCATGGAGCCACCCCTGAAGGTGAATGCGCCCAAGGCTGCGCCTGCGGTGCCCGTGCCCCCGGTCCCGCCAGCGGCGGGTGGCGCCGGCTCGGCCGTGATGTCCTGGGACGATGGTGCCCAGGAAGGCCGCACGGTGATCCGTTCCAAGTCGAAGCTGGGTGATTTCGACAGCTTCGGCACCATGGGTGGGACGAAACCTGCTGCACCTGCCCCCGCGCGTCCTGCCGCGCCCACCCAGGCCCCGATGGCAGCCCCGGCCAGCGCCGGGCTGGACCCCCTGGCCCTGCTGGGCGGTGGTGGCGCCGCGCCGACGCCTTCGGGGGGCGGCGTGCTCGATCCGCTGGATTTCTCCGACCTGGGCATGGGTGGTGGTGGGTCTGCCGCGTCTCCGCTGAACGATCTGCTGGGTGGTGCTGCACCGGCACCCGTACAGGCACCCGCGCCGGTTGCCGCACCCGTGGCCCCACCCATCGCAGCGCCTGCCGTGGCCACGCCGGTTGCCCAGCCCGTAGCGGCTGTGGCACCGGTCTCGGTGGCGCCCGCTTCGGTAGCCCCCGGCACGCCGGCCGACCAGGCTGCGCTGATCGCCGCCCTGCGCGAAGGCCTGGGCATGTCAACCTTGCCCATCCAGTCGCTCACGCCGGAGTTCATGAAGCTGCTGGGCCAGTTGGTGCATGAATCGACCAAGGGCACGGTCGAGCTGCTGGTGGCGCGTGCCGCGCTCAAGCGCGAGATCCGCGCCGAGGTCACCATGATCGTGGCCAAGGAGAACAACCCGCTGAAGTTCTCGCCCTCGGTCGACGTGGCGCTGAACCACCTGCTCAGCCCACCAGCCCGTGGCTTCATGCCGCCAGCCCCGGCCATGCGCGATGCCTACGACGACCTGCGCGCCCACCAGTTCGCCTTCGTGGCCGGCATGCGCGCCGCGCTCGAAGGCGTGCTCAAGCGCTTCGACCCCGAGGTGCTCGAAGGCAAGCTCACGCAGAAATCCGTGCTCGCGTCCGTGCTGCCCGGTGCCCGCAAGGCGCGCATGTGGGATGTGTTCACCGAGCTCTACAGCCAGATCTCCGCCGAGGCCAGCGACGATTTCCACGAGCTGTTCGGCAAGGAATTCCTGCGGGCCTACGAGGCCCACATCGACGAACTGCAGCGCGACGCGTGAGCACGCGGGACCGACGAGACGACACCGAAAGCAACAACCATGTCGAACTTCTCTGACACCGTGTATGGGGCACCCGGTCACATCCAGCTGGATCTGGCCATCATTTCGCGCCAGGGTGGGCGCAACTACAACGAGGATGCCTGCGGCCACTGGCACTCTGACCACCACCTGTGCTGCGTGGTGGCCGACGGGGCGGGCGGGCATGGCGGTGGCGACATCGCCTCCAAGCTGGCGGTGCGCCACATCATCGAGCGCAATGCGCAACTGCCGGTCAACAACGGCGCCTCGGTGCACGAGCTGATCCTGGACACCAACCGCACCATCCACCAGCATCGCCAGCAGGGCGGCGTGCGCGAGCACATGCACAGCACGGTGGTGGCGCTGTTCATCGAACTGGACACGCAGACCGCGCTGTGGGGCCACGTGGGCGATTCACGCCTGTACGTTTTCCGCCGGGGGCAGCTGCGCTACCAGACGCGAGACCACAGCCTGGTGCAGTCCCTGGTCGACGGCGGCCTGATCAAGCCCGAGCAGATGCGCAACCATGCCCAGCGCAGCGAACTGCTGTGCGCGTTGGGCTCGCAGGAGGAAGACCTGCACATCGGCGTGAGCCCCGACCCCTGGCTGCTGGCGCCGGGCGATGTCTTCCTGCTGTGCACCGACGGCCTCTGGGAGTACGTGGACGAAGCCGTGCTGCAGCAGACCCTGCAGCAGGCGCGCGATCCGCGCGAGTGGCTGAGCACCCTGGAAGCCCTGGTGCTGCGCAACGCCGCCCACAAGCCCAGCCATGACAACTTCAGCGCCCTCACGGTGTGGGCGCTGGATGATCCCGCGTGACGACAAGACGGCAAGGAGTGCTGCGATGAACATGACCCCCGCCGAGCGGAAGGCCTATGCCCAGAGGATGTTTGCTGAGGAGCCGGCCGCGTTTCCCGAGAGCCATCGGCCTGCGATCCTGCAAGGGATGGTGTTGCCAGGCATGGCGCCTTTCGAGGCACGGCTGGCCGCAGGCGCTTTCTCCTACAAGGTCACGGCTGATCCTGCGAAGTGGCCGCCCCATTCGAACCCCCTGGATGTGATGTGGCGGCAATCGATCGAACCCGACAACAGCGAGATCGTCATGACCTTCGTCAACAACACGCAGTTCCCCGGTGAGCCGACCTGGGTGTTCCGGGTGTTCTTCGAGCATGGCAGAGCCACGCGCATCGAGAAGCTGAGAGTCGAGCCATGAGCGATCATCGTTCGCCTGAGCCGAAGGCGGGGGCATGGCGTCGCCTGCTGGCGGCCATGTGCATTGGCAGTGCAAGCAGCGCGTGCGTGAACGGGGCAAGCCTGCCGCAACCTCCGATCTCCATGGCCGTGGACGTGTCGCGCGCGCAGGTGGTGGTCGAGACAGAGTTCGAGGTGAAGGAAGAAGCCTTCTATGCGTTCAACCTTGCCTATCCCTTCAAGGAGGGGGACAAGGAGGATCGTGCCAGGGCTGTTCGGCTGGTCGGTGCCCCGATCCAGAACCCTTCGACTGGCCGGTGGGATGCGGCTGGCGCCGAACTGGAGTTGCACTTGTCGGTGCAGGCGCTGGCCGCGGATGGGGTAGCGGCGCGGAGCATCCATGAAAGCGATGTCAAGCGGCCCCGGGAGTCGTCGGCCACGGCCGACAAGCTGGTCAGCAGGCTGGCCGCCGTGAAGCTCGGGCCAGGGCGCTTCAAGGTCAGGTTGGTCAATCAGCACGACGCGCCGAAATACCACGAAGCGCGGGTCGACTTTTCCATCGTCCGGGCCTACATGGGCAAGTAAGGAGATCCGCCATGCCAAAGGTCACAGTCAACATTGCCGACAGGGGTACCGAACTGACCTCCGGGGGAACGTCATCGACCGGGCACATGTGGTACGAGCTCACCGATGACCAAGGTAATACCTCGAGCTATGGATTTGCGCCGGACGAAGAGCACCACGGCAGCCCCTTCGCCCCTGGCCAGCGTTATCGCACCGACAGCAGCGAGTACAAGACCAAGGCTTACTCGCGAGAGATCGAGATCTCCCAGGCTCAGTACGATGCGATGCAGAAGTTTGGAGAGGATCCCACCTCCGGCGGGTTCTCGATGCGCTACAACGGCCTGACGAACAGTTGCATCGATTTCACATGGAAGGCGCTGGAGGTCGGGGGGCTCAACCCTTCCGGGTACGAGGGGGCCATGTGGCCCACCCACAATATTTCTGCGGTGAAAAACATCAAGGCCCCTGCGCCAGCGGGTGGTGCGGGCGGGGCTTCATCGTCGGGCAGCGGGGCCATCAGCCACGTCTGCAACAACGCCGTTCTGATGTGCTCGTTCGGCATGGCGCCCAGCGCGATGGGCGTGCTGCCCTTGAACCGCATGATGACGAGCAACCAGCCGGCCGCCAACATCATGGACCACATCCCGATCGTGAACATCCGGCCGTTCGGGATGTGCACGTGCCCTGCCAATCCGACGGTGGCGGCGGCCACGGCCGCTGCGCTGGGGGTTCTCACGCCGATGCCCTGCGTGCCGGCGACCACGGCACCATGGATGCCAGGGGCTCCCACGGTGATGCTCGGCAACATGCCTGCGCTGGACAATACCAGCAAGCTGATGTGCATGTGGGGCGGGCTGATCCAGGTGAGCTTCCCCGGTCAGGTGACCGAGCATATTCCCTGATGTCGTGCTGAGCAGGGGCGCTCAGCCCTTCTGGGCCGCCATCTCGCGCGCGACCAGCGGCGGCACGCCGTACTGGTAGTCGAAGTGGTAGCGACCACTGTCGTCCAGCACGAACTTAAGCCAGGTCCAGGGCTCGGCCTGCCCCTGAGGCGGGTGGTCCTGCAAGGCTTGCAGGCCTTCGAGGGCCTCGATGGTCAGGTCCAGGTCCGTCTTTTCGCTGCCCACGAAGCTGTTGGCGATGTAGATCTCGGAGGTCTCGCCGCCCCAGGCGTAGCGCTCATAGTGGACTTCGATGCGCTCCCAGTCCTCAGGGGTGGACTCGAGCAGTTCCTCAATGAACTGTTCCTGCAGTTTGATCATGTCCATGTCAGCCTCCTGCCTTGTTCTCGAACGTCTTTTTCACCCAGTTCCCATCCTCATCGAGGTAGGAGGCCGTGATGCTGTCCGGCCGCCTGCCCTTCGCACTGTAGACCAGCTTGATCTTCACGCTCACCTGGCGGCTGCGGGCCAGTTCGGCGATGGTGTATTCCCACTTCTTGTAGCCGCTGAGGTTCAGGGATTTCAGCTCCTTGAATGACACTCCGTTGCCAGGCACCACGTTGAGCAGGTTGATGGGGCCGTCAAACTGGTCGCCGATGAGGTGAAAGCCCACATCACCCTCTTCAGCATCCCCTGACTGACCGATGCTCACGGTGGTGACGCCATCGGTGGTTTTGCGGCCATGTTTCCTGAGCGTGATCCGCCCTTCGACGTGCGAGACGCGGCCATCATCGTCGGTTTCCCAGGCGTAGCTGCCAAACTTGTAGATGGTGTTTGGCTGTGCGTCATTGGCGGCGCGGTTGAACTCGTCCAGGTCGTCAAAGCGCTGGACGGTCTTGGGCGTCACTTCAGATGGTGTCTTGCGCTTGCTGGCCGGCAGTGTGACGTGCCCCGCTGCGGCTGGGGTGGTGGCGGCCGCTGTGCTGGTCGACGTGGATGCGGGCGTGGTATCGACCGCCATGGCCAGCCCGGCGGCCTGCGCCTCCCTCGCCTGCGCCATGCGTTGCCTCAGCCGCATGGCCTGATCAGTCGCCAGCGGGCGCTTGCCTGACACGTGCCCCCGAACGAGGACTCGGCCAGTGGCGCGGCGTGCGATCGTGGTCATGTTGGCTATGCCTGTCGATGGCTGGGGCGGAAAAGGATCCGGGCACAAAAAAGGCCGCTGAGTCAGCGGCCTTTGAAGCTCTGTGCGTGCCTTACTTGGCGCGACCGATCTCCACGCGGCGGTTTTCGCTGGAGTAGGGATCAGACTTGTTCTTGGGGTCGGACGAGCCCAGGCCCACGGCTTCGAGCATGCTGCCGTCGGCACCCTTTTGCACCAGGTAGCCGCGTACGGATTCGGCACGGCGCTGCGACAGCGCCAGGTTGCCGGCCTGCGAGCCGGAGGCGTCGGCGTGGCCCACGATCTTGACCTGACGGCCAGCCGAACCACGCTTGCCGCGCAGCACTTCGGCGAACACGTCGAGCTGGCGCTTGAGCAGTTCGGGCAGCACGGCCGAGCCCAGCGCGAACGACGAGGCGGGCAGCGAGTACTTGATGGCGGGCTTGAAGCCCATGCACTTGAAGCCGTTGGCTTCGAGTTCCTTGCAGGCGTCTTCAGGGAAAAGGCCTTCCTTGACGGAGGCGGCATCGGGCACGGTGGTGCCGACATCGACGGGGCCGGCAGCCGCGCCGGTGTCGGCGGGGGCGGATGCGGCGTCCTGGGCCCAGGCGGGCGAGGCGCCCAGGGCCGCCGTCAGCAGGCAGGCGGCCAGCAGGCGACGCGCAGCGTGCGATTCAGAGGTTTGGGGGCGGTTCATGGCAGGTGCTCCTTACGGTAATTCGGCAATCATAGACTCAACGGTGCGGGCGGGGTAGGGGCCAGGTCCCTGAGCTTAGGGATGGCCCCTCCCCCTGATCAGGTCACAGGCCTTGCGGGGCCTGGATCGATCCGAACCAGCGCTTTTCCAGATCTTCCAGGAATCCGGACCCGCGCAACTGCAACAAAGTTTCATTGATTTCTTTGCGGCGGGCGCTGCCTACAGGCAGAGCGAAGCCGTAATGCTGGCGCGCGAAGGTGTCACCGGCCAGTGCGACTTTTTCATTTTCCGCAGGGTGGGTGGACATCCAGTAGCGCAGCATCGGGGCGTCGTAGACCACGGCCTTGACGTCCTTCTTGAGCAGGGCGGCCATGGCCGAATCCACCGTGTCGTGGCCCTCGACCGGGATGCCGCCGAGCTTGTTCAGGTAGGCGTCGCTGGAGCTGCCCTCGACGGTGCCCACGATCTGGCCCTGCAGATCGGCGATGCCGCGCACCTGGGTGTTCAGGCGCGTGACCGTCAGCGTGGAGGTGAACACGGCGGTGATGTACGAGGTGAAGGCGATGCCGCCCAGCATCCAGACCACGGCCAGCAGGCGGCCGGGGGTGCCGTTGGGCGCTTTGTTCTCACAGCCGCCGGCGATCAGGATGTTGGTGGCCCACCAGAGCGATTCTTTGAAGCCGGCCCAGGCGGGGGCGGGGAAGCTCTCTTCGTTGTCCTTGTGCTCGAGCCACCACAGCAGCCAGGACACCAGCAGCAGCGCCAGCACCAGGGCGCCGAAGCCGCCCAGCACCGGGGCCGAGGCCAGGCCTTCCAGTGCGACCCAGATCGAGCCGGCCGAGGCCACGGGCGACATGATCTGCAGGCCCGATTCGAAGAAGGGGTGCGAGAAGTCGAGCACCTTTTCGCGTTCTTCGGTGATGCTGAGCGCGCCCACGCCCACGTCGATCTGGTTCTTCTGCAGGGCGTCGAGCGTCTCCGGCACGGTCTCCATCGGCACCCACTCGAAGCGCCAGCCCTCCTGCTGGGCGATGGCGTTCCACAGGTCGACGCTGTAGCCCTTCCACTGGCCGTTTTCTTCGTAGGCGAAGGGCTTGGCCGGTTTGACGGCCACGCGCATCACGCCGGGCGTGCGGGGTTTGTCGAGCGCGCTGCTGGCGGCTGGGGCCGCTGCCGGGGCGGCGGTCTGGGCCACGGCAGGGCCCATCAGGGCAGCGCCGGCCAGCAGCAGGGGCGCGGCGAAACGGGTGATCAGGTGTCGCATGGATGTCATGGTGTTGGTCATCGATCCTGGGCGCCGGTGATGACGCCCTCGTGCTGCGGGACCAGGGAGGCAGGCCCGACTGTAGAAAGCTTTGCGCGCGCCTGCCCACCACCGGAACAGTAGGGTTCCGTCCAAAAGGACGGGTCTGCTGTCCGCAATGCCGTGGTTTGGGCCGGCGCCCGCGCGATTTACTCTAGAGAGGCCAGCAGGGCGGCCAGTTCCGGGTCCATCTCGTCGTCACCGCCGCCGGACGAGGCGCTGTCGTCGCTGGACGAGCTGCTGTCGTCGTCACCGCCCAGGCTGGCGAGCAGCGCGTCCAGGTCGTCGTCGCCACCGCTGCTGCTGTCGCTGGACGACGAGGACGAGTCGTCGTCCAGGCCGGCGAGCAGGGCGTCGAGGTCGTCGTCACCGCCGCTGCTGCTGGACAGCAGGTCGTCGTCATCGCTGCTGGCGGGCTTGCTGGCGGGCGGCTTGCGGGTGGTGGCCGTGACGGTCAGGCCGGCACCGATGCCGACCTTGGTTTCCACGCCCACGCGGGGCTTGCTGGACACCGTGGCGGCCTTGCCCAACGCGGCGCCGTTGACGGCGTCCAGGCCGGCCAGGCGCAGCTCGGGCGCGCCCTTGTGGGCCAGCAGCGGGCTGATGCCCCAGTCGCGCAGGGTGGTGGCGGCGTCGGTGTTCAGCAGGCGCTCGGTGGTGGGCAGGGCGATGGTGTCACCGTCCTTGTCCTTGAAATGGTAGAAGGGCAGGTCGCCGATGGTCAGGCCATCGTTGCCGGCCACGGCGCAGGCGGCCAGCAGGGCAGGGTGGCCCCACAGCATGCCGCGCAGGCCTTCGCTCGCGGTGAACTCTTCGAAATCGAAGCTGCTGATCGGGTCGCTGCGTTTGCCGTAGGGGTGGCGCAGCATGAAGCGCGGCGCCATCAGGCTCAGGTGGCTGGCCGAAGGCAGGCCCTGCAGGGCGCGCAGGGCGTCCTGCACCAGGGCGTGCGGCGGCTTCTTGCGGTCGGTCAGGCCGTCGATGCTGAAGCTGGTCACGAAGGGCGCATTGGCCTGCTGCGCGATCTGGGCGATGCGGCCCAGCAGTTCGGCATGCGGCGGCGTGGCCTCGAACTGGTACAGGCCGCACAGCAGGGTGTAGCCGCCGGTCTTGTCCTGCGAGGGGTTCTCGACCAGCAGCTTGTACAGCGCGGTCTCGGACAGGTCGTCGGTGCTGCTGAGGTCGGCGGCGAACTCTTCGGCGCTCAGGTCGATCAGGTGCACCTGCAGGCCGGGGCCGGTCTCCAGGCGGCGCAGCAGGAAGTCGGTGCCGCGCCAGAGTGATTCCAGCGTCTGGAAGTCGGCGTGGTGCAGCACGGCGCGCAGCGCGTCGGACAGGGCGTTGTCCACCGAGGCCACCAGCGCGTCCTTGTTGGGGCTGGCGGCCGGCACGATGAAGGGCGCGACGATGCTGCGGATCAGCGCGTCGGCACCGCCGCTGGCGGCGGGCGCGTCTTCAGGCACGCTGGAGATGCCCACCAGACGGGCGAAATCGCTCAGCTTGGCGTCGGCGGCAGGCGCGGCGCCACGGGCCTTGGACTTGCGGCTGGTGCGCGATGCCTTCTTGGCCTTGCCGTCGGCCCAGCCCTGCACGGTGGCGGCGGCCTTGGCGAAGGTGGCGGTGTTGTTCAGTTGCTTGCGCAGGCTGGACAGCTGAGAGAACAGCGCCAGGTTGCGGTAGAGCTCGTCGGGGTGGAAGGACTCCAGCTCGGTGATGTCCAGCTCGATGGTGCCTTGCTCGCCCAGCGGCAGGTTGAGCTTGACGTCCAGGCGCGAGAGCGCGTCTTCCAGGTTGTCGAACTCGACGGAGATGGGCTTGCGCCTGGCCAGGTCGCTGCCAGTGTCCAGGCGGCCCGAGGCGGCGCCGGCGCTGAAATCACCCAGCAGGGCGATGCGCACGGGGCGCTTGGGCGCCCAGGTGGGCGCGGTGCGGTCGAGTTGACCGAAGTTGGGTGTCCAGTCGGTGCTCATGGGTGGCTCCCTGCGGTGCCGCGCGAAGGTGTGTGACAGCGCGGCGGTTCAGACGGTGGATGGATTTATTCGAATTCTTCGAGCGTGAAGTGGGCGGCGCCGTAGTCGTCCGAGCAGGGCGCGCCGGCATCACAGATGGGCTTGCCGGCGAACACCGAGCCCGCCCCCCTGTGGTTGCGCCAGGCGGTCTCGGCCTGCTCGCGCGGGAACTCGGTGAAGCCGCCTTCGCTCTGCCCGCCCGCCTCGGTGAAATCACGCGGGCGGCTGGAGACGATGACGACGAAGTGGTCGGTGCCGGCGGGGCCGGCGGCGTCCATGGGCCAGCTCTTGTCGGGCAGGTGGATGTGCTCGCCCGCCTCGATGTGGTTGCTGGGCGCGATCCGGTTCGGGAAGAGCTTCATGAAGGTGCCGTCGGTGCTGACCAGCAGCACGTAGGCGTAGCCCGATTTGGACGAGGTGAAGGAGAAGCCCAGGCGGTCCTTGCCGATCTGCAGGCGCGGCTTGATGGGCGCGCCCTCGACCGTGAAGCCGGCCGAGGCGTTGGTGACGATGCGGTCGAACTCCTTGATCGGGTCGAAGGGGCCGCTGGGGGCCGCCTGTTCAACCGGTGCGGGGGCGGGCGCCGGGGCCGGCGCGGGGGCCACCACGGTACTGGCGGCGGAGGCTGCGGCATCGGCCGTGGCTGCGTCCTTCTTGCCGCCCATCAGCGTGTAGCCCAGGCCAGCGGCCAGGGCCATGGCGGCCACGACACCGCCGATGATCACGGGCACGCGCTTGTTGCCACCACCGTCGGTGCCTTCGGCCTTGTCCGCCTTGGCGGGCTTGTCCTTGCCCTTGGTGGGCGTGGCGGAGGCGCCGCCGGCCGTGCCCTTGGCGGGCCCGCCGGTCGGCGAGGGCATGGTGGTGGGCGGCACGTAGCCCACGCCCAGGCCCAGCTCTTCGCGCAGCTGCGCCATGTTCTGGATGCGGTCGTCGGGCTTGACGACCAGGGCATGGTCGATGGCGCGCAGGAAGCGGTCGCTGTACTTGCCGGCGGCCGATTGGGCCAGCGGCGTGTAGCTGTCGTTGACCAGGCGGCCCACGGCGGGCGGCGGGGTCTTGCCGTTGATGGCGTAGTAGACGGAGGCGGCCAGCGCGTAGACGTCCGTCCACGGGCCCTGGTTCATGCCGGGCACTTCGGCGTACTGCTCCACGGGGGCATAGCCGGACTTCAGGATCACGGTGAGCGCCTGCGTCATGTCGCCGATCACGCGGCGGGCGGCGCCGAAATCCAGCAGCAGCGGCTTGCCCGTGCCCTTGAGCAGGATGATGTTGTCAGGGGCGATGTCACGGTGGTAGCACTGCTGGCCGTGCAGCACTTCCAGCGCTTCGCTCACTGGGGCGAGCAGCGCGGTCAGCCAGGCTTCGTCGGGCGGGGTGCCGCCCATCTCCTTCAGGGTGTCCTTGAGGGTGGTGCCTTCGTAGAAAGGCATCACCATGTAGGCGGTGCCGTTGGCTTCCCAGAAGCGGTACACCTTGACCATGGACGGGTGGTCGAACTGGGCCAGCAGCTTGGCTTCGTTCACGAAGCTGCGCAGGCCGGCCTCGAAGGTCTCGGCGTGGCGCGCGGATTTGACGGTGACAGACAGCCCCTGCCCACGCGCGGCCAGCGCGGCGGGCATGTATTCCTTGAGCGCGACCTTGCGTTCCAGCGAGTGGTCCCAGGCCAGGTAGACGATGCCGAAGCCGCCTTCGCCCAGGGTGTCGGTGACCTCGAACTCGCCGACGTAGGTGCCCACGGGCAGGGTGTTGCCATGGTCGCCCGGCACGCCGCCGATGGCGGCCGTGCCCATGCCGGCGGTGTGCGGCGGGATGGGGATGCTGGCGGGCGAGCCGGTGACGCTCGGCTGGGCGGGTTCCGGCGCCACGGGGGGCAGCCACTCATCGGCGGCATCCTGCGGCAGCGTGGCGGGGCCTGGTGCTGGTACGGGGGCCTGTGCCGGTGATGCAGGCGGCCTGGCCGACGGGCGGATCACCGTGCGGTCGTCTTCATCGGAAGAGTCCCCCGGCGGCAGGTTGGAGAAGGGGTCGCTGCTCATCGTGGATCAAACGGCTTGGTGATCGGGTGGTGCAGTATCGCCCAGGTCGGCCAGGGGGAAGCCCCCGACAGACGGACTGGTGTGGCGCTGCGGCCCCATCAGGGCCTCGAAGTCGGTGCCGCTGGGAAGGCCGCGGCTGAGCAGGGTCTGGCGGGGTTGGGCCGGATCGGAGGGCTCGGCCCACCACCAGACCAGGCCGGGCGAGAGGCTGCGGGCGAGCAGGCCGTCCAGGCCCCAGTGCCACAGGGCGCGGCCCAGGCCTTCGGCCATGGCGTTGCGCGTCTCGGGCAGGGGCAATGCCACCAGGCGGGAGTCGCCACTGGCCAGACGGGCCAGAGCGTGGGCCAGCGGGGGCGCGTCATCGGCCCAGACGGGGGCGGGGTGCTGGGCCAGGGCCTGGTCCAGGGCTTCGATGGGCCAGTCTTCTTCCATCGCATCGGCGGCCAGGTCGTCCATGGCGTGCAGCCAGTTGAGCAGGCTTTCGGCCTGTTCGTGGCTGTGCGGCAGGCTGCCCAACGGCGCGATGATGGTGAGGGGGAAATAACGGCCCACACGGTCCACCGAGGGCATCAGGATGCCGGCCATGGGCCAGGGCTGAGCGGCGCCCAGGGTGCCCGCGCTGAGCACGAAGCGCCAGGTGGGGCTTTGCAGGTAGCCCTGCAGCCAGTCGTCGGGCCATTGCTGGCGCAGGCTGCCGATCTCTTCGGCCAGCCAGGCGTCCCAGGCTTCGATCAGCTCGTGCGACAGGCGCCGCGAGGCGAAGTCGCCCAGCGAGGGCAGCTTGCCATACCACCCAGGGACGCACCCCGGCACGCCCCCAGGGGCGCTGCCGGGCTCGGCGACTTGGCCGTCGGCATCGAAGGCGGGCAGGCCGTTCACAGCGCCCCCGGGCAGCGGAACTGCTGGATCTCGCGCAGCCGGAAGGGGTTGAAGGCGCTGCTGGCGATCACTTCCAGCTTGGCCTTCTTGCCGTCCAGGTTCATGACGACCTGGAAGCGCTCGGGCTGGGCCGAAGGCAGCACCTCGAAGCGGTCGAACATGCGGAACAGGGCCCACGAGCCATCGAACACCTGCGGGGTGCCGGCCGGCACGCTGCTGACCTTGACCTGCGAGGCCAGGCGCTGCGGCGGCCAGTTCACTGTGGCCACGGTGGTGTTGCCGGGCACGAACTTGATCACCTGGCCGTCGATGTCGATGTTGAGCTCCTTGAGGTCAGGGCTCATCTCCAGCGCGCGGATGTCCACACGGAAGGCGGGCACCTTGCCGCCGGCACGGAAGAACACGTCGCGGATGCGGGCAGCGCGCTGGAAGTCGGCCAGGGCGGCACCACCGGCCGGCTTGGTGCCGTCGGGCAGGGGCTTGAAGCTCCAGGGGTTGCTGCCGGTGTCGACCACGGTGACCAGGCGGCGCTGGTAGAAGTCGTCCATCAGGCCGCCCACGCCGAACATCTGCGAGAAATCATCCGGCAGCGCGTCGGCCTTGGAGCCGGGAGAGAAGGGGTAACGGCCGGCGATGGCGCGCTGGCAGAAGTCGGTGATGGGCTTGAGCTCGGCCGTGAGGCCCTGGCGCTCTGCCACGCGGCTCTGCGAGGCGCCGGCATCGGCCAGCTGCTCCAGCATCGACTTGATGGGCTCGGGCTGCTGGGCCGCGGCGGCCTTGGCGGCGGCACCTCCGCCTGGGGGCGGCGGGGTCTTGGTCTTCTGTGCCGCGTCGACGGCGGCCAGTTGCACATAGACCTCGTTGAACATCTTGAGCACTTCATCGAGCGGGGGCGGCGTGCCCTCGACCATGCGGTGGATGTAGGCGAAGTGGTCGTCGACGATCTGCTCGATCGGGGCGGCACTGCCGCTGGTGGGCGCGGGCTCGCCCATGCCCAGGGCCGCCATCTCGCGGCGGGCCTTCTCGGTGCGCTGGTCCAGCTTGCCCATGGCCGTGTCCGAGCCGGCTTTTTCCTTGGCCTCGGCCTTGGGCAGCACCAGCTTGGTCTCGCGGGCCACGCCGCGCAGGTAGGAGGCCAGCGGCGAATCCGGGGCCGACAGCACGCGGGCCACCTGCAGGCTGCGGTCCAGGCCGCCCAGCTTGACCAGCTGCACATCGGCCAGGTAGGCGTCCCACACCTTGATGTACTCCTCCAGGTACAGGCGGCGCACGCGCTGGGCCATCTCGCTGGACTGCTGGCCGCCCAGGGCCTTGTCCTTCAGCGAGGCCAGGCCGGAGGACTTGGTGCCCAGCACCCAGTCTTCTTCGCTGGCGAGCTGGTCGACCACGTCGCCCACGGCGTCCTTGAAGGCCTTGTGATAACCGTCGCGCGTGAACAGGCCCGGGATGCCCTTGGTCAGCGGCTGCGTGCTGGCGCGGGTGAACACCTGCGAGGCGTTGGGGCCGCCGGCCGAGGCCACCGAGAACTCGGCCAGATCGGCACCCAGTTGCTGGCGCTTCAGGCGGCTGAACACGCGGTACTCCAGCGGGTAGGCGATCAGCATCTCGCGCACATTGGCCACCAGGTTCTTGTCCAGCGGCACGTTGGGCTGCGGCGCGCCGCGCGAGAGCATGTCGTCCAGATCCTTGTCCAGGGCGGCCCGCTGCTCGGGCGTGAGGCTGCGTTCGAGGTTCACGTCCCAGTCGAGCGTGATCCAGGCCTTGATGGCGACCGGGTCGAACTTCTCGGGCGTGTAGAGCATCAGGTAGCCCTTGAGCGCCTCGTAGGCCAGTTCCAGATTGCTCTGGTTGACGGCGCGCAGGCGCTCCTCCAGGCGGCGGGCCACGCGCGGCATCATGGCGTGGTCCAGCAGGCGGTTGTGGCTGATCTGCGCGGCGGCGTCGAGCTTGTCGCCCTGGAACAGGCCGAAGCCGTAGCTCAGCGGCACGTTGTCGAGGCCAAACTCTGCCGGCACGGCAGCGTTGCGCACGGCGCCCAGCACGTCGGGCAGGGGCGTGACATCGCTGTTGGTGGCGGGCGGCAGGCCATCGACCTTCTTCTGCAGATCAGGCAGGCGGGCTTCGACCTCGGCCACGTAGGCCTTGTTGCGCACGTAGCTCACACTCCAGCCGGCGATCAGCACCACGCTGAGCAGGGCCAGCGCGGCGACGCCCGCCAGCTTGATGCGGCGGCGGCGCACCTCGACGGCGCGGTTCTCGCCGACCAGGCCCTGCTCCTGGAAGACGACTTCCTTGAGCAGGCGGTGCAGGAAGAAGCTCTTGCCGCGGGCGCCAGCCGGAGCGTTCAGGCGGCGCTCGACACCGAAGGTGCGGGCCAGGGTGCCCAGCACGCGGTCGATGGGGGTGCCTTCCTGCGTGCCGCTGGTGAAGTACACGCCGCGCAGGATGGGTTTTTCTTCGAGCGAGCCACCGCCGCCGAAGACTTGTTCCAGGAAGCCGCCCAGCAGGCCCTTGAGGCCGGAGAACTGCTGCGGGAAGGCGAAGATGGCGGCGCGGCGCAGCACGTCGTTCTCGGCTTCCATGCGTTCGACCAGGCGTTCGCGGATGCGCTTTTCCAAAGCGGCGTACTCGGACTGGAACTCGCGCAGGGTGTCGGCCTCGCCGCGGGCGTCGTACGGGAAGGTGAAGCCCCAGACCTGGTCGCGCTCTTCCTTGCCCATGGCGCCGAAGCTCTCGTTGAAGCCGGCGATCAGGTCGGTCTTGGTGAGCAGCACGTACACCGGCGGGCGGATGCCCAGCTTGGTGTGCAGCTCCTGGATGCGGGCGCGCAGCTTGGCGGCGTGTTCCTTGCGGTCGGCCGGGGTCTGCTGCAGCAGGTCTTGCACGTTGACGGTGAGCAGCACGCCATTGAGCGGGCGGCGCGGACGCGTCTTCTTGAGCAGGGTGAGGAAGGTGTCCCAGGCGGAGGCGTCGACGCTGCTGTCGGACTCTTGCAGCGTGTAGCGGCCGGCCGTGTCGATCATCACGGCTTCATCCGTGAACCACCAGTCGCAGTTGCGGGTGCCGCCCACGCCACGCACGCTGGCCTGGCCCAGCTTCTCGGCCAGCGGGAAGGTGAGGCCCGCGTTGAGCAGGGCCGTGGTCTTGCCCGAGCCGGGCGCGCCGATGAAGATGTACCAGGGCAGCTCATACAGGAACTGGCCGCGCTGGAACACCGAGCGCTTGCCGCCGCCCGATTCCTGCAGCACCTTGACGGCCTGGTTGAAGCGGTCGCCCAGGGTGGCGGCTTCCTTGTCGGAGGCGCTGGGGCCCTTGGCCATGCCTTCGAGCAGGGCCGCGTTGGCGCGCTTGCGGCGGATGGCCTTGAGCACCAGGCTCAGGATCAGGATGCCGAAGAAGACGCCGATGATGGTCAGGCGCACCCAGGTGGGCTCGAAGGGTTTGCTCTCGCCGAAGCCGATCAGCGGGCCGACCCACCACACCAGGGCGGACAGGGCCAGCACGCCCAGCACGGCCAGCAGCACGGGATGCACGAGGAAGGACAGGAATTTTTTCATGATCGTTCACTGGCCCGCTTGAGGTTGCTGCGGCGCTTGCTCGGCGGCGGGTGGTGCACCCGTGAGGGAGGCGGCCTGTCCGCCGGCATTGGCCACGAACAGGGTCACTTCGACACGGCGGTTCTTGGAGCGGCCCTCGGGCGTGGCGTTGTCGGCCACGGCCTCGGTGTCGGCACGGCCCTCGGCGCGCAGGCGATCTGCCTTGAGGCCGCCGAGCATGCTCTTGACGGCGTTGGCGCGGTCCTGCGAGAGGTGCCAGTTGGAGGGGTAGCGCAGCGAGCGGATCGGCTGGTTGTCGGTGTGGCCGGTGATCAGCACCGCACCGGGGAAGGCCTGCAGTGCATCCTGGATGCGCACCAGCAGCGGGCGCACCTTGTCGGCGATCTCGGCGCTGCCCGGCTCGAAGAAGCCGTCGCCCTTGATGGTGATGATGGAGCGGTCGGCCAGATCCTGCACGTTGACCAGGCCGGCGTCGATCTCGGGCTTGAGCAGGCCGGCCAGGCGCGGCTTGTCGGCCGGGGGAGGCGTGGCGGCGGGCGTGCTGCCGGCCTTGGCGTCCATGGCCTGCAGCGTGCTGAACACCGGGTCGGACGAGCCGTTGATGCTGAAGCGGAAGCCGATGTAGATGCCCAGCAGGATCAGGCCGGTGAAGGCGGCGATCACCCACAGCGGGATGCCGTCGCCCAGGCGCGCGGCCTTGGCCTCCTCGCCCTTCCAGCGGATGGACAGGGCCTTGTCGGGCTCGGGGCGGCCCTGGCGCAGCAACTGGGCCAGGCGCTGGCGCACGCTGTCGAGCTGCGCACGGCCGTTGTCGAGCACGCGGTAGCGGCCTTCGAAACCGAAGGCCAGGCACACGTAGAGCAGCTCGAGCAGGTTGCGGTTGTTGGGGATGTTCTCGGCCAGCTTGGACATCAGCTGGAACACCTTCTCGCCGCCCCACGTCTCGTTGTGGAACTGCACCAGCAGGCTCTGCGCCGACCACACGCCGGAGCCGCCCCAGGGCGTGCTGGCGGCGGATTCATCGAGCAGGGTGCACAGGATGTAGCGCGCGGCGACGATCTGCTCGTTGGGCAGGCCGTCGGCACGGGCCTGGCCTTCGAACTTGCGGATGCCTTCGGAGAGCGCGTCCTTCAACCCGGCCGGGTTGGGGTGCTGCACCATGTGGCGGATGCGCGGGGCCGTGGTCAGCAGCGGCATCGCGGCAGAGACCAGCGGGTTCAGGCTGGCCGTCATCAGGGCGTCCATGGCCAGCGGGGCATCCTTGCCACCGCCAGGTGCGCCGCCCATGCCGCCAGGACCACCCGGGCCACCCGGGCCGCCTGGGCCACCGCCAAAACCCCCTCCGCCTCCGCCGCCCGGGCCGCCGCCAAAGCCCCCGCCACCGGTACCACCGGTACCACCGGCGCCGCCGGCCTGACCGCCTTGGCGCGTGCGCCCGGCACTGGGCTTGATGACCGTGCGTTCGGACTCGAACGCGGCGAAGGGATCTTGATCGCTCATGACGATACTTTCTGAGCACCCGTGTGGTCACGGGGGCGTTCGCGCAAAGCGGCCCGGTGGGCCGCTGTACAGGAGGGGGTCGACAAGCTTGGCATGGCCCTGTGGCACCTGTGTGGCGTCAGGCGCGGATGGCCCAGAACTCCAGCTCCAGGCCCGGGAACTCGCCGGCGATGTGCATGGCCATGCCGCCGGAGCTTTCGAGCTGCTTCCACAGCTCGTTGTTGCGGGTCTCGAGCTCGAAGTAGTTGAAGCCTGCGTGGTAGGGGATCTGGCGCGGGGCCACCGGCAGAGGGCGCAGGGTGACACCGGGCAACTGCAGGTTGACCAGATCGCGGATGCGCTCGACCGGGCCGATCTTGACCTGCGTCGGGAAGCGCCCGCGCAGGGCCTCGCCCGGCATCTGTGCGGCCACGGCCAGCACGAACTGGGCGTTGCGTTGCAGCTCGACGTCGGGGATGAGGGCCACGCGCACGCCGTACTTGCGGTCCTGCAGCTCGATGGGGATCGCGGTCTGCTCCATCACCATCGACAGCGACTGGCGCAGGTCATCGATGACGGGGCGGAAGGTGCGTGCCAGGTCGTCGTGGTCGTACTCGGGGTAGACCGTGGGGCGGCGGCGTTCGCGGAAGGTGGACAGATCGCCGGCCAGCGTCAGGCAGGCGCTGTACAGGCGCTCCGGGTGCAGCACCGACACGTTCTGCAGGTGGGCGAACAGCGGCTCGTTGCGGTTCACGGTTTCCAGCAACAGGAAGTCGGCGATTTCGCCGGAGCCGCTGCGGCCGGGCTGGGCCAGGCGGCTGGCCAGGGCCTCGCCGCGCTGGTGCAGCAGGCCGTAGAGCTCGCGCACGTAGCCGTCAAGGATCACATGGCCGCGCGAGTGCAGCATGGGCGGCACGTAGTGCGGGTCAAGCACCACCTTGTTGTCGGCACGGCGCTCGATCACGCGGGCCACGCCCAGCGTGGCATAGCCCTCGACGGCATCGCGCGCCAGCATCAGGCGCAGGTTCAGGCGGCCGATCTGCAGGGCGGCGTCACGGTCGGCGTTGGTGTTGTTGTCGCCGACATCGACCTCGGTGACCTTGTAGCGCGTGCCCAGCGAGCCGCCGGCCTCTTCGGCATCGGACTCGATCACGCCCGGGCGCTGCAGCGTGAGCGCCAGCACGACGAGTTCGTTGCGCACATCGGCCGGCACATCGAAAGCGGCCGGGGCGGCGTCGTTGTTGGGCAGCGAGAAGGCGGTGCCATCGGGCAGCAGGCCCTGGCCGGCGGTGATGGCCAGCTTGCCCAGGTTCAGGGCGGCATCGTCTAGCGTGATGGCGGAGAAGCCCCAGCCGTAGGCCCAGCCGGCCTGCAGGCGGTCGCGCAGTTGCTGCTCGACGTGCCGGTCGTGCTGCTGGAAGTGCTGAGGCTGGAGGAACATGCCCTCCGTCCAGATGACTTTGTTGTTCCAGGTCATGGGTGGGTGCGCGTCACTTGCGGTTGTGGTCCAGCGTGGGTGGCGGTGTGTAGGCCAGTTCGCGGGCACGGGTCTCGAACTGGGCGGCCATCACGGGCTGGTCGAGGTTGCGGTAGTACACGGCCAGTTCGTACGAGGCGATACCGTTGCCCAGGGCGGCGGCGTACTGCATCCAGCCTTCGTAGCGGTTGGCATCGCGGTCGACGCCATCGCCACGCAGGTAGACACGCGCGATCCGCGCGGCGGCATCCTTGTCGCCACGGGCGGCCTTGCGGATTTCCGCCCATACGGGGTTGCCGGTCTCGGCCTTGGGAAAGAAGGCGCTCTTGAACAGGCGCACATCGTTGCGGCGCATGGCCTTGGAGGCGTCGTCAGCGCCTTCGCGGGCCACCTGGGCGCTGCCTGCCAGCGTGCTGCTGGGAAAGCGCTTGAGGTAGTCGTCCGAGAGCCGCATGATGTCGGCCGGCCAGCCGGCGGCTTCGATCTCGGCCCACAGGGCCGACTCATCCTGGCTGTTGAACTTGACGGGCGCGCCCTGCGCCCCCGCGATCAGCGACAGGCGCGTCTTGATGCGCACGTTCTCGGCGATGAAGGGGAACTGCGCCATGGCGCGGATGCCGGCGATGGGGTGGTTCAGCATCGTGTTCTGCACGTCTGTCTTGACGAGGCGGAACATGTCCGAAAACGTGATGTCATCCGATGCCGTGCTGAGCACCTTCACCAGCGAGGCCGTGTAGAAGGTGTTGGCCGTCTCGACCGAGGGCGAGATGGCGGGCTTGCCGGCGCCGGTGGAGAAGACGATCAGGCAGCCCGAAGGGGCTTCGACCTGGTTGAAGCCGTCGCCGGCCTTGAGCGCGGCGCGCAGGTTGGTGCGGCAGGCATCGATCACGGTCATCGTCAGGCCCGCGGGACGCTTGGGCAGCACGTCGATCACGTCGCGCTTGAAGTGCAGGCTGCCGTCGAGCAGCACGGGCTCGTTGGCGCTGGGGTTCACGCCGGAGCCCAGCAGCAGGTTCTCGGCCTCGACCTGCATGCCGTGGCCCGTGTAATAGAACAGCACCGAGGCATCGGCCGGGGCGCCCTGGCATTGCTGGGCGAACTGGTTGATGACTCGGCGCAGGTTGCCCGGGTCCTGGTCGACCACGGATGTGACTTTGAAGCCACGCTTTTCGAGCACGACCTGCAGGTCACGCACGTTTTTGTGGACCGGGGGCAGGTCGAACGGCGGCGGGTAGGCACGGTTGCCGACCAGCAGGGCCAGGCGCACGGGGGCCGGGCCGCTGGCCTGCGCGGGCCCGCGTGCGGCACCGGGTGTGGCCCCGGTGGTGCGAGGCGCCGGCCCCATGGACCCATCGTCGGTGTAGCCCCAGGCCAGACCCGTGACGCCAGCCAGCGGCAGGCCTGCCACCAGGGGCAGACCGAGGAGGGCTCGCCGGGTGGGATCGGTGGCGTCGGGTTTGGAAGGTTTCATGCCAACAGGATCACGTTGATCGACACTCCGGCTCCGACTCGGGCGTCGGCCAATGGTTCGGGACACAAAACGGCATTTTTATCCTGAAACGCCGCGTTTGCGTAAGCTACTTATTGGCAGGTCATCGCTCCGGCAGCTGGTGTACATGACGGCGGCATCTGGATCGATTCGCTGCCTTCGGTGGCCGGACGCCCGGCGCCCACTTCCGCGATCACGCCTGCGCGCAGGCGGGACGAGACGTTTTCGGTGCGCACGGTCTCCTCGAAGCGGGCCTTGCGCTGGTCTTCGATGATGGACAGCACCGAGGTCAGCGCGGCCTCTTCTTCAGGGGTGGCCGTGGCCAGACCGTTGTAAAACACGCGAATCTCGGTGGGCTTGCCGCTGCCTGGGTACACCGGGGCCGGATCGCCCCCACCCAGGAAGACGATGGCCTTGTCCTGCCCCACGCCGCCGGGGATCACCGTGACGATGCCGCCCAGGGCGTCGCTGCCCAGTCGGGTCCGGATCCAGGCGGCTTCGGTGCTGCCGCCGATGTACAGCGGGCTGCCGCCGCCGCCCAGTGCCGAGGTGGGGATCTTCAGGGCCAGCGAGGGCAGCGAGGCGGCCACCAGTTGCAGGGTCTTGTCGAAGGGCATGCGGCCGCGGATGGTGCCGTCGAACTGCTGCGTCGTGATCTTGCTGGTCTCCAGCGTGATGCTGTCGCCTTCCAGGCCCTTGGCCGAACCGGCCGGTCCGGGGATGGTGCCATCGGGTTTGCCCGCAACATTGACCTCGGTCGACTTGATGCTGATCTCGCTGACCGAGATGGGCGCCGTGCCCAGGAAGCGTGCATCGCCCACTTCTCCGGACGTGCCGCTCACGGCGGAGATGCCGCCGCGGATGTCGTTGTCGCCGGTGAGGTAGATGGAGCCGTTGTTGGTGGCGTTGACCACCAGTGTCGATGTCGCGCCGGTGACGATGCGCCCGCCGCCTTGCGTCACGACGCCTTCGAAGATGCGGATCTGGGCGCCTTGCGCGGTGAAGATGCCGGAGCGCAGCGTGGCGTTGGGGTTGGCGCCCGCTGTGATGCTCAGCGTGCCGTTGTTCAGGGTCAGGTCATTGTTGAGCAGCACCTTGCCCGAGGCGTTGATGGTGCCGCCAGCGTTGGCCGTGACCGCGCCGTTGAGCGTGATGTCCCGGTTGCCCGCGCCGCTGGCGAGGGTGAGCGTGCTGGTGGAGGTGCTGCCCGTCTGCACGCCGGACTGCGCTGCGGTGGACTGGGCCGATTCGAAGGCCTTGCCCGTGGGCACCCCTGCGTCGCTGGCCGCCAGGGTCACGGCGCCGATCGGGCTCACGGTCAGGGCGCCATCGGCGATGACCGAGACGCTGCCGCCTGCGCTGGCGCCGACGGTCAGCGAGCGGTCGTTGTCCACGCTGATGGACGAGCCGGCCTGTGCGGACAGGGTGTCTACCGAGGTGACCACATCGATCAGGCCAGAGGTGGAGGCCAGGCCGGCTGTGCTGGCGCTGATCTCGCCCGTGATGTTGCCGCCGGCCTTGACCAGCGCGGTCGTGCCGGCCACCAGGTCCAGCCCCGTGGCGCTGCCGCCAGCGATCAGACCGATCTGCGAGCCGGAGATGGGTTGTGCACCCTGGTTGATGTTGCCGCCGGCCTCGACCAGCACACGGCCGCCGGTGCCGACCTGGTTGTTGAGGGCCACGTGGCGATCGGCGCGGATGTTGATCTCGCCGGTGTCGCTGCTCAGAGCCTGGTTCAGCGTCACATCGCTGTTGGCACCGATGGCGCGCAACTGGATGAAGTTGCCACCGTCGACGTCCACGGCGTCGGTCAGCACCAGCGAGCCCTGCGCCGTGGCGCTCAGGTTGCCCTGGACATCGCCCGCATCCAGCGTGAGTGCCGAGGCGTTGACGATGGTGGCGTGGCCGTTGACCCCGGTGGTGTGCACATCCACCGCGCCGGTGGACGCGAGCTGGTCCATCGTGATGGTGGCGTTGGTGCCGGTGGTGGTGAAACTGGAGGTGCCCGACACCGTGACGGTGCCCGTGTCCTGCAGGTTGCCGGCGCTGGTGGCTGACAGGTTGCCTGTGACCGTGGTGGCGCCGAAGGTGGTGGTGCCGCCTGCGGTGGTGGTGGTCGTCAGGCCAGCCGCGGAGCCGGAGACACCGAGGTTGCCGCCGGCGATCAGGGTGGCGGCGCCCGAGGCCGTGATGGCGGCGTTCAGGGCGTTGGTGTCCGTGATCTGGATGGTCGAGCCGGTGGCGGTGACATCGCCGGTGAAGTTGTTGCTGGCGTTGGTCAGCGTGATGGTCTGGCCGCTGGCCGACACGTTGCTGGTGCCGGTGACGGTGAGCGCGCCGCTCTGGCTGACGGCGCCCGCACTGGTGGTCGACAGGTTGCCGGTGACGTTGGTGGCGCCGAAGGCCGTCGTGCCGCCTGCGGTGGTGGTGGTCGTCAGGCCGGCTGCCGAGCCGGAGACACCCAGGTTGCCGCCAGCGATCAGCGTGGCAGCGCCCGAAGCCGTGATGGCTGCATTCAGAGCATTGGTGTCCGTGATCTGGATGGTCGAGCCGGTGGCAGTGACATCGCCGGTGAAGTTGTTGCTGGCGTTGGTCAGCGTGATGGTCTGGCCGCTGGCCGAGACGTTGCTGGTACCGGTGACGGTGAGCGCGCCGTTCTGGCTGACGGCGCCCGCGCTGGTGGTCGACAGGTTGCCAGTGACGCTGGTGGCGCCGAAGGTGGTGGTGCCGCTTGCGGTGGTGGTGGTCGTCAGGCCGGCTGCCGAGCCGGAGACACCCAGGTTGCCGCCAGCGATCAGCGTGGCAGCGCCCGAGGCCGTGATGGCGGCGTTCAGGGCGTTGGTGTCCGTGATCTGGATGGTCGAGCCGGTGGCGGTGACATCACCGGTGAAGTTGTTGCCGGCGTTGGTCAGCGTGATGGTCTGGCCGCTGGCCGACACGTTGCTGGTGCCGGTGACGGTGAGCGCGCCGCTCTGGCTGACGGCGCCCGCGCTGGTGGTCGACAGGTTGCCGGTGACGTTGGTGGCGCCGAAGGCCGTGGTGCCGCTTGCGGTGGTGGTGGTCGTCAGGCCGGCTGCCGAGCCGGAGACACCCAGGTTGCCGCCAGCGATCAGCGTGGCAGCGCCCGAGGCCGTGATGGCGGCGTTCAGGGCGTTGGTGTCCGTGATCTGGATGGTCGAGCCGGTGGCGGTGACATCACCGGTGAAGTTGTTGCCGGCGTTGGTCAGCGTGATGGTCTGGCCGCTGGCCGACACGTTGCTGGTGCCGGTGACGGTGAGCGCGCCGCTCTGGCTGACGGCGCCCGCGCTGGTGGTCGACAGGTTGCCGGTGACGTTGGTGGCGCCGAAGGCCGTGGTACCGCCTGCGGTGGTGGTCGTCGTCAGACCGACCGCGGAGCCGGAGACGCCGAGGTTGCCGCCAGCGATCAGCGTGGCAGCGCCCGAAGCCGTGATGGCCGCATTCAGAGCATTGGTGTCCGTGATCTGGACGGCCGCGCCCGTGGCCGAGACGCTGCCGGTGAAATCATTGCCTGTGTTGGTCAGGGTGATGGCGTGACCGCTGGCCGAGAGCACTGTTGTGCCATCGACATCCAGTGCGCCGTTTTGCGTGATGGCGCCGCCTGCCGTCACCGACAGGTTGCCGCCCACATTGGAGCTGCCCAGCAACACGCCCGCCGTGTTGACGATGGTGGCGTGGCCTAGCGCGCCCGACGTATTGACCGACACGCCGCCGGTGACCGCCTGCTGGTTCACCACGATGGTGGCGTTGCTGGCGCTGGTGGTGTAGCTGGCCCGGCCGCCCACGGTGATGGTGCCGACATCCGCGATGTTGCCGGTGGCGGCCGTGGCCGTGAGGTTGCCCCCCACGTTGGACGTGGCCAAGTCGATGCCCGAGGCGTTGGCCAGGCTGGCATCGCCGTTGGCGCCGGTGGTGTTCAGCGCGACTGTGCCGGTGATGTCCTGCGTGTCGAGCGTGATGGTCGCGTTGTTGCCCGAGGTGGTGTAGCTGGCGTTGCCGCCCACTGTGATCAGTCCGCCATCGGCCAGGTTGCCCGTGAGGGCCGTGACGTTCAGGTTGCCGCCAATCGTGGAGGCGTTCAGGGCCAGCGCCCGCGCATTCACGATCTGGACATGGGCATTGCTGCCCGTGGTGTTCAAGGTGACGGTGCCGCCGATGTCCTGCTCGTTCAGGGTGATGGTCGCATCCGTGCCCAGCGTGGTGTAGCTGGCGTTACCGCCGACGCTGACGGTGTCGGGGCCGACCGTGGCGGCATCCGAGATGTTGCCAGCGTTGGCCGTGACATCCAGGCTGCCGCCCACGTTCGAGGCGGCCAGGTTGATGGCCGTGTCATTGACGACCGTTGCATTGCCGGTGGCCCCGGTGGTGTTGACCGAAATGGTGCCCGCCACCGCCAGCTTGTCGACGACGATGTCGGCGTTGTTGGTCGTGGTGGTGAACGACGCCGTGCCCCCCACCACCACGCGGTCGGTGGGCGCACCGCCGATGGTGATGCCCGTGGCACCGCCGCTGGTCACGCTGAGGTTGCCCAGGATGGTGAGCGAAGGCAGCGTGATGTCTGCGGTGCTGAAGTTCAGCGTCAGGTTGCGCAGATTGATCAGGTCGTTCAGCGGGAACAGGGAGGTGAACGTGGAGCCACCCAGGGCCAGATCACGCACGTTGTCTTTGTTGCCGCTGATGGTGAAGACGCCGCCGAAGGCATTGCCGCCATTGCCCAGTTCGATGTCGGAATTGGGGTTCAGCACGGACACGGTCACGGCACCGCCGGTCGTGAGCGTGGCCCCGCTGGCCTGTGTGATGTGGCTGCTGGATGTCACGTCCAGGGAGCCGCCAATGTTGGAGGTGGCCAGCACGACGGCCTGCGCATTGTTCAGAACGACGTTGGCGCCCAGGCCGTTGGTGGACAGCGCGATGGTGCCCGTGACGTTCTGGTTGTCGACCGTGATCGTGGCGCCTGAGGCGGTGGTGGTGTAGCTCGCGCCACCGCCCACGTTGATGGTGCCCGTGTCCGTGATGTTGCCGCTGCCGGCCGTGACGCTCAGGTCGCCACCGATGGTGGACGCAGCCAGTGCCACGCCTGTGCTGTTGGTGATGGCGACATCGCCGTTGGCACCGCTGGTGCCGAGCGTGAACGCACCGGTCACGGCCTGGGTGTCCAGGGTGATCGTGCGGTTGGCCGTGGAGGCGATGTAGCGCGCGGTGCCGGTCACCGTGATGGTGCCGGTGTCGGTGATGTTGCCGTCGGTCGCGGTGACGTTCAGGTTGCCGGCCACGCTGGAGGCGGCCAGCGTCACACCGGTGGTGTTGACGATGGTGGCGTTGGCGCCCACGCCGTTGGTGTTGACCGTGAACGAGCCGGTCACGGCCTGGTTGTCAACCGTGATGGTGTTGTTGGCGGTGGAGGTGGTGTAGCTGGCATTGCCGCCGACCGTGACGGTGCCGCTGTCGGTGATGCTGCCGCTGCTGGCCGTGACGGTGAGGTTGCCACCCACCGTGGAGGCCGCCAGGTTCACGCCGGTGGTGTTGACCAGGGTGGCGTGGCCCGTGCTGCCCGAGGTGTTGGCCGACACGGCACCTGTGACAGCCAGTTGATCCAGGTTGATGTCCGCATTGCTGGCGGTGGTGGTGAAGCTGGCATTGCCGCCCACCGTGCTGGTGCCGCTGTCGGTGATGCCGTCGGCGCCGCCGCTGGTCACGGCCAGGTTGCCGCTGATGCTCAGGCCTGACAGGTCAATGTTGGCGGCACTGAAGTTGAGCGTCAGATTGCGAAGGCTCAGGCCTGCCAGCGAGGGGCTGGCTGCCGAGGCCGAGCCGTTGGCCACGGCCAGGTCACGGATGTTGGTCAGCGTGCCTGCGAAGATGATGTTGCCCAGGCTGTTGCCGGTATTGCCCAGGTTGATGTCCGAGGCGGCGCTGCTGACTGCCAGCGTGGTGGTGCCACCGACCGTGAGCGTGGCCCCCGTGGCTTGCGAGATGCTGCTGCCGGAGGTGATGCCCAGGTTGCCACCCACCGAGGAGGTGGCCAGCACCACATCCTGCGTGTTGTCGATGAGCGCATGGCCCGTTGCACCATTCGTGTTAAGTGCGAAGGTGCCCGTGACGTTTTGGGTGTCGAGCGTGATGCCGGTGTTGGCGGTCGTGGCTGTGTAGCTGGCGTTGCCCCCGACCACGATGGTGCCGGTATCGGTGATGTTGCCGTTGCTGGCTGTGACGGTCAGGTCCCCACCGATGCTGGACGCGGCCAGCGCCACGCCCGTGTTGTTGGTGATCGCGACATCGCCATCGGCACCGTTCGTGCCGACCGTGAAGGCGCCGGTGACCGCCTGGGTGGCCAGCGTGATCGTGCGATCAGCCGCCGAGGCGATGTAGCGGGCCGTGCCGCCCACTGTGATGGTGCCGGTGTCGGTGATGTTGCCGTCGGTCGCGGTGACATCCAGGTTGCCGCCGATGCCGGACGTGGCCAGGGCCACGCCGTTGGCGTTGACGAGGGTGACGTTGGCGCCACTGCCCAGGGCGCTGAGCGTGAACGAGCCGTCCACATCCTGCTGGTCGAGCGTGATGGTGTTGCCGGCGATGGTGTTGGTGTAGCTGGCATTGCCGCCCACGGCCACCGTGCCGCTGTCGGAGATGCCGCCGGTGGAGGCGGTGACCGTGAGGTTGCCGCCCACATTGGACGCCGCCAGGTCTACGGCCGTGGTATTGACCAGGGTGGCGTTGCCGGTGGTGCCCGTGGTGTTGGCTGCCAGGCTGCCCGTGACTGCTAGTTGGTTGGCGAGAATGTCGGCGTTGCTCTCCGAGGTGGTGAAGCTGGCGTTGCCGCCCACCGTGATGGCGCCATCGTCCGTCAGGTTGCCCAGCGTGGCGGTGGCCGTGAGGTTGCCGCCCACGCTCGACGTGGCCAGGGTCAGTGCCGTGGCGTTGACGATGGTGGCATGGCCAGCTGCACCCTGTGTGTTCACGGCGATCGTGCCATCGACCGCCTGGGTGTTGACCACGATGGTGGTGCCGGCGGTCGAGGCCGTGTAGCTGGCATTGCCGTCCACATTGACGGTGCCGCTGTCGGTGATGTTGCCGTTGGTGGCCGTGACCGTCAGGTCGCCGCCCACTGTGGAGCCTGCCAGGTCCACACCGGTGGTGTTGACGATGGTGACGTCACCGTTAGCGCCATTGGTGTTCACGGCGAACGAGCCGGTGACGGCCTGCCTGTTGAGCGTGATGGTGCCGTTGGCGGCTGTCGCCGTATAGCTGGCGTTGCCGCCGACGCTGACCGTATCGGGGCCGACGGTGGCCGCATCCGAGATATTGCCGGTGGTGGCGGTGACCGTGAGGTTGCCGCCCACATTGGAGGCTGCCAGGTTGATGCCGGTGTCATTGACGACCGTGGCATTGCCGGTGGGGCCTGTGGTGTTGACCGCGATGGCGCCTGTCACCGCCAGCTTGTCGGCGACGATGTCGGCGTTGTTGGCGGTGGTGGTGAATGATGCTGTGCCATCCACCTTCACGCGGGCGGCGGCTGCGCCACTGATGGTGATGCCGGTGGCGCCGCCGCTGGTGACGCTCAGGTTGCCGGTGATGTCGATGTCGGCCGCGACGAGCGTGACGTTCGCCGTCGTGAAGTCAAGCGTCAGGTTACGCAGGTTGGTCGTACCTGCGAGCGAGGGCAGCGCAGCCGCTGCATGGATGTTGGTGAGCGCCAGGTCGCGGATGCGGGCCTTCTGGTTCAGGGTGATGGCGCCGGCCATGCTGTTGCCGGCATTGCCCAGCAGGATGTCGGAGTTGCTGGCGCCCACCTCCAGCGTGGTGGTGCCGCCCACGGTGAGCGTTGCGCCACTGGCCTGGGTGATGTGGGTGCCCGAGGTGACGGACAGGCTGCCGCCGACGGACGATGTGCCCAACTCGACATCCTGGGCGTTCACGACGACCACGTCGGCGTTGGTGCCGTTGGTGTTGACCGAGATGGTGCCCGCGACGTCGAGCTGATCGACCACGATGTCGCGTGCCGCGCCCGTGGCGGTGAAGCTGGCATTGCCGGTGGCTGTGATCGTGCCCGCGTCCGTGATGGCGCGGTCGCCCCCGGTGATGGTGGTGCTGGTGGTGCGCCCGCTTTCGATCGTGATGTTGCGCAGTGACAGGGCCGGCAGGTTGAGGACATTGACGTCGCCGGTGTAGATCAGCGTCAGGTCACGCAGGCCGGTCATGCTGGCAAGGCCGGTGGGCAGTCCTGCGTTGTCGTGGGTGTTGCGGATGGCCAGGTCGCGCACGTTGGCCAATGTGCCGGTAACCGCCACCGTGCCCGCCAGGGAGTTGGCCTGGCTGCCGAGCAGGATGTCGGAGCTGGCCGAATCCACGCGCAGGCTGGTGTCGCCGCTCACCGTGAGCGCGCCGGTCTGGGTGATGTGGCCGCCGGATCTGACGCTCAGGTCCCCACGGACGCTGCTGGTGCCCAGGGTGATGGCACTGGTGCTGGTCACACTGACATCGGCCAGGCTGGTTGCACTGACCGTGTTGAAGGAGGCCGCGCCGCCCAGCGTGACGTTGGTGAGCGTGATGCCGTTGGGCGCCGTCGTGGTGGAGAAGGCGGATGTGCCGGTAACGGCCAGGGCGGCAGAGTTGGTGATGCTGCCACCGGCCACCGTGACGCTCAGATTGCCTGCGACGCTGGAGTTGGTGCCGGCGAAGGTCAGGCCGCCGCCGGTGTTGCGCAGCGTGGCGTTGCCCGCGTTGGTGGTGGTCACGGAGAGGTTGCTGACCTCCAGGTCGACGTCGATGCCCGTGCTGCCCGCACTGAGGGTGACCTGGCCTGCGCCAGCCTGGATCTTGCCCGCGCCGGTCGTGGTGATGCCGCCGATGCCGTCTACCTCGGAGCCTGAACCATCTGCCGCATTGGCCGTCAGGGTGATCGTGCCGGTGCCCTGCACGCGCAGCAGGTTGGCGCCCAGCGAGATGTGCCGACCGGCGGAGAACACCACCTTGTTGTTGTTGCCCATCGTCAGGTTGGTCTCGAGGAGGATGTCCTGAGACGCCTGCAGGCGCAGTTCGGAGGCGCCCGTGACGGTGCTGTCCACGTTGATCGACACGCTTGCGCCTGGGTCAGCGAAAGCGACGTCGGGTGTGCCGTCAGTCTGGTTCGTGAGGGTGGTGCCACCGCTGGCGACCAGGCGGATGTCCTGGGGGTCGATCAGCAGCACGCCACCCAGCCCCAGAGGCGCATCGAGCTTCACCAGGCCATCGAAGGCCAGCGACTGCTTGCCCGACACCTCCACGAAGCCGCCGTTGCCGCCTTGCTGGCCGCCTTGCGACTCGATGGTGCCGAAGAAACGCGTGACCTCGTCGGACCACACGATGACCTTGCCGCCATCGCCGCCGGTGATCGCATTGGCCTTGATGGTGGCATCCTGGCCGATGTAGGTACGGCTGGCGCGGCGCTCATCGCCCGAGCCCTGGTAGTTGCCGCCCACCAGCACTGTGCCGCCGCCGGCCTGGCCGGAGGCATCCAGGCTGGCCGAGCCGAACAGGCCGACCTTGTCACCCAGCACGCTGATCTGGCCGCCGCGCTCACCGGCGTCATCACCGGTGACATCGACCACGCCGTTGACCGCGGTGACGCCGGAGCTGCCGCCATCGATCACCACGCGGCCTTCGCGTGTGCCCAGGCTGCGTGCCCGGATGATGCCGTCGACGTTCAGCACCGTGTCGGCCAGCGTCTCGCGTGCGCGGGCCTGGATATCCACCGTGCCGCCATCGGCGACGATGGTGCCCAGTTGCGACAGGCGCGTGGCGGCTTCCTGCGCATTGCCCACCTGCAGGAAGATCAGGCCATCGCCATCCAGGTCGAGCAGTGCCTCGGTGCCGGCCGCCAGGCCCACGCGCGGGGCCTCGATGGTGCCGGCCTGCGTCACCTGCGGGGCGACAAAGGCCACGGTGTCACGCGCCTGGATCAGGCTGCCGGCTGCTTGGGTGATGGCGCCGGCGCCACCGGGCACGCTGCTGAACTTGTACTGGCCCTTCATGAAGTCGCCATCGGACATGTTCAGCGTGGACGCGACGAGCGAGCCCACATCGGCCCGGAAACCGCTGCCGAAGACGATGCCGTTGGGGTTCAGGAAGAACACGCGCCCATTGGTCTGCAGGCTGCCCAGCAGGTAGGTCGGGTCGTAGCTGGTGTCGCGCACGAGCAGGCTGGAGCGGCCGCTCAGCATGTCGATGGTGACGGACTCGTTGGCGCGGATGGACGAGTCCTTGGTGTTCACGATGGCGGTGTTGCTGTGCACCGTCACGTTGGTCGAGTTGCCGCTGGTGCTCGACGACACCTGCCCTTGCACCACCTGCCCGATGTTGAACGCCCAGCTGGCCATGGGCATCATCGCGGCCATGAGCGCCGCGGGCAGGGGGCGCAGTGCCCAGCGACGCGGGGACGAAGTCAGTTGACGGGCACGACGGTTCATGGCGGATTCTCAGGATGTCAGGGCGGGACGGCTTGGCGTCAGCAGGGGGCTGTGCAGATCAAAGGCTCTTGGTGAACACGGCGTACACACGTGGTGTGCGCTCTTTCTTGTCGTTCACGGCCTCGCCTTGCGTGGGCCAGGCCACGCTGATCCGCATGGCGAACGATTGCGGGCGGTCCCAGACGAAGCCGATGCCCGCGCCACCCAGTGTGGGCGTGTTGTCGGTCTGCGAGGGCACGCCCTCCAGGTCGTGGCGCACCTTGGCGAAGCCGACGTCGTAGAAGACACTGAAGACCATCTCGCGGCTGATGCGGCCGAACAGGGCCTCGGGAGGCAGCCAGCGCAGTTCTGTGGTGATCAGATGGGCCGTGTCGGCCGTGCCTTCGCCGGGTGCGAAGGCCCTCACGCCCGACGGGCCGCCCATGCCGAAGCGCTCCGTGGTGTCCAGGTTGACCGAGGCGATCTGGCCCTTGTAGCGCAGGTAGCCCAGCAGGCGGTTGTTGATGATGTTCTGCAGGCGCGAGTAACCCAGCGTGTACTTGTTGAAGTTGCTGGGCACGGCCAGGTTGCCGTCCTTGATCTTGACCTTGCCGCTCATCCACGTGAGTTCGTAGGCGTTCACGCCGCCGGTCAGCAGGTTGTCGCGGAAGTCGCCCACCAGGCCCAGCTGCAAGTCATTGGTTTCCTTGTCGGTCGTCAGCCCCGCGATGGTGTCGTTGTAGGTCTTCTGCTCGACCGTGGCCAGCGCGAAGGAGTTCAGGTTGCGCGAGCGCACCAGCGGGTACAGGCCGAACACGCTGTAGGCCTTGGCTGTGCCATGCAGGTCCAGCGTGAAGATGTCCTTGTCGAGCTGGTACTGCACGTGCGAGGCCGAGGCGCCCAGCTTCAGGCCGTCCGAGCCCACCGGCACGGAGTAGCTCACCAGACCGAACTTCAGCCCACCGGTGGTGGAGGCCAGGCCGCTCACCGTGAGGTTGTCGCCCAGGCCCAACGGGCTGGCCACGGTGGCCACGCCCGTCAGGCGGTATTCGCCCGAATAGCGCGAGCCGTTGATGTCGAATTCGACGCGGCCGCTCACGCGCTCTTCGGCCTGCGGGGTGACGACCAGCGACGCGGTACCCGGCGTACGGCCGGCCTTGACCTCGAAACGCGCGCGCACGCCGTACAGGTCGTTGACGGTGAAGACGACCCGCTCCACATCACGCACCTTGAGGATGGTGCCGGGCTTGAGGCGCGCCAGGAAGCGCTCGATCACGTCGCGCTTGACGAGGGATTTCTCGGGCCAGTTCAGGATGACCTGGTCGAGACGGCCTTCGAGGATGGCGATCTTGACGTTGCCGTCCTTGGGGTCCTGCTCGGGCAGGTAGGCGTAGGCCAGGTAGTAGCCCAGTTCGCGCTGCATGAACCGGGTGACGGCCGCGGCGGCATTGACCAGGTCTTCATAACTGCGCTGTGGCCCTGTGAAGGGGGCAGTCAGGCCGTGCAGGGCCTGGCGCACCTCGGCCGGGGCCGAGTCATCCACCGTGTAGGTCTTGACGTCCAGCGTGATGTCGTCGCTGGGCTTGCCCAACTCCCGCGGCGGGGCGGCGGCGGGCAGGGGCTCGATGGCCGTGTCCTTGACCAGGGGCAGTTCAGGCTTGATCTGCTCGATGGTGGGCCGGGTGCCGGCGGGGGGCTCGTTCGGGTTCGGCGGGGTCACCCCCTGAGCGACCGCCCAGCCTGCCTGGCTCAATACACAGGCCACGCTCGTGCACAGCAGCCACGAACGGGCGTTTCCTGAAATTTTTCCCACGGGATCCTCGTCCAAGCAACAGCTAGCCTGGCACCGAGTTTTTCAGGAACGGGCGCAGGGCAGAATAATTGGAAACAAATTCAGCGCGAGTATCGCCGCGGACGAGGTATCCGGTCACCCTGAAGCTAGGGGGCTCTCCTCTTTTGGGGGTGAGGCGCGTTGCGCGTCACCCCTAGTACTAGGGGGTTACCAGGAGACCGTGCCGTTCACGGTGGTCGATGTGCTCGATGGGCCGGGCAAGTTGGAGTTGGTGAACTTCAAGGTCCTAGCGGTTTTGTCCAGAGCCATGCCGTTGCAAGCCGACCCCGAGCAACCGTAGTTGGGGGCTCCGCTGCTGTTACCGACCACCAGATCCATGCCATCAATGGTGGAGCCGGTTGAGTCGTACTCGAAGGTGATGGTGAAGGTCGGTGTACCCGCCAACGCAACGCGGATCGTTGTCGTTCCCGTCACGGTTGCCGGAGGGCTCACAACATAGGTTCCGGCGCTGGCACCCGTGAAGGTCAATGTGCCCACAGGCGGTTCCGGCGTGAGCTTGTCACCACCACCGCCGCCGCCACACGCGCTCAGCAGCGTCAGCAAGGACAGGGAAAGAACACTGATCGTGGACGAGAGGGTCGGGCGCATGGGAGGAGTTTCCTGCTTGAATCGATAGGCGGCCCCGATTCTAGGTGCGCGCTTCCCATGATCTGCAACCGAATGTGGTGGCGCGACGCCGCAGCGCGAAGTGCCCCCCCTATTATTAGGGGGTCAGGGCCGATGCCCCAGCCACTTCGCCGTCAGCGACGGGCGATTGCGCGCCCCGAATCGGCGGTACAGGGCGGTCACGTACTGGTGCGCCGTATTGGTGCTCAGGTTGAGCTCGGAGGCGATCTGCTTTTCCGACAGGCCGGTCAGCAGGAGCAGCAGCACCTTGCGCTGGTGGGGCGGCAGGGGGCCGGAAGCCAGCACCGGGCCGTGGCTCAGGCTCAGCCAGTTCAGCCAGCGCGACAGCCCGGCCAGGGCCAGCTCCAGCGTGGCGCGGTGCGATTCGGCGAAGGGATCACGGCCCTGGGCGCGCATCAGGTGGAAGTGCATGCGGGCGCCACCGCTCATGGGCAGCGTGAGGGACAGCTCGGGCCCGGTCATCTCCGTGGGGGCGGGCTGGTGCAGGGTCCAGAACACCTGCGAGGCGATACAGGCGGTGCCGCCAGGTTGCGTGGAGGCCAGCAGTTCCCAGCGGATGCCGTCGGCGCCCAGCACTTGTGCGAGGCGCTGCAGCAGGTGCAGCAGCCCCGCGTCGATCTCGTGCGCGGACAGATCCTGGATCTCCTGCCACAGACGGGGCAGTTCCAGGTGGCTGGCGGGCGTTGGCGCCAAGTCACGCGTCTCGAATGCAGACGCCAGGGCGACCCGGCGGGCAGGGCGGCGCTGTACCTGGCCCCAGCGGGCGAGTGCGTCGTCTTCCTGCTCCGGCAGAGGTGAAGCGTGACTGGGCAACATGGTGGGCTCCTTGAGTTTGGCGGCATCGTGCCGCAGCGCCGCCGGTCTTGCAACCGTACGAAAGGACGGATACCTGATGTGTAGTGTGTAAAAGTCACGTGGCACATCGAGCGTTGCGAATGGTGAAGCGAAGCCGTCCGCCAGGCATCCGGCCATTGGTACGGATGTGACGCGCCGTGTCACTGTGGGATCATCCGCGCCATGTACACCCTGCTATTCGTGGACGATCACCCGCTGTACCGGGAGGGCGTGCGCCGGGCCCTCACCGACGCGATGCCGGAGTTGCGCATCGTGCTGGCCAGCGGCACGGTCTCCGCGCTGGAGGTGCTGGCGGCCGAGCCCGACATCGATCTGTGCCTGTCGGATTTCCAGCTGCCCGATGGCGACGGGCTGATGCTGCTGGGCCAGGTGGCGCGCCAGCACCCCACCGTGGCGCGCGGCCTGCTGTGCGGGGCGCCCGATCCGGCGATGGCCCGCCAGGCCACGGTCCTGGGCTGCGTGGCCTGCCTGTCCAAGGACCGGGACATCGCTTCCCTGGGCGAGGCCTTGCGCAAGTTGTTCGATGGGGGCTCGGTGTACGACGTCGAGCCTGCCGCGGTGATGGCGGTCGTGGCCCTGTCGGACAAGCGCAAGGAGATCCTGCGCCTGGCGGCCAAGGGCCTGTCCAACAAGGAGATCTCGGCGCTGCTGGGCATTTCCGAGCGCACCGTGAAGGACCACTGGTCCTACATCTTTGAACAGATGGGCGTGAGCAACCGCACCGAGGCGGTCAGCCAGGCCTTGCGAGAGCGGCTGCTCTGAGCGCAGGACGCGGTTCATGAGCGACCAGGCCGACGCCCGATCCCAACGTCTGCTGGCCGAGCAGGTGGAGCTGGCCTTCCGCGGCGCGCGCGGTGCCGGGCTGCTCAGCCTGCTGGCGCTGCTGACGGCCTGCGCCGCTTCGGTGGCGCTGTGGGACATGGTGCTGCACGAGCGGCTGCTGCTGTGGCTGGTGGTGATGGTGCTGATCCAGGCGATGGGCCTGTGGCTGCACCGGGCCTACGGCCGGCGCCTGGCCCGTGAGGAGGCGCCAGGCCGGGGCCGGGCACGCTGGTGGGCGCGCCTGAAGGTGGCGCAGGCCGGGGCCCTGGGCCTGGGCTGGAGCCTGGGGCTGGCGCTGCTGCACGACCCGGGCAATGTCTACACGCTGCTGTATCCGGCGTTCGGCATCGTGGTCGTGGCGGCGGGCAGCGCGGTGCTCTACACGGCGCTGATCTCCAGCCTGTACGCCTTCCTGGCGGGCAGCCTGCTGCCCTCGGTGGTCTACCTGCTGTGGCTGCCCGACACCTATACCGATTACCTGGCCCTGGGTTTTGTCATGCTGGGGGGCTTCCTGCTGGTGGCCGGACGGCAGTCCGAGGCTGCTCTGCGCACTGCCCTGAGCATGCGCCTGGAGGCGGCCGACCTGCTCGAGCACGAGCGCCAGCAGGTGGCCAAGGCCGAGCATGGGGCGGCGTTGACTGAGCTGGCCGCCGCCGAGAAGACCCGCTTCTGGAGCGCCGCCAGCCATGACCTCAAGCAGCCCCTGCACGCCCTGGGCCTGTACAGCGCGCTGCTGCGCAAGGACCCGTCGGACGTGGAGCGGCGCGAGCTGATCGACCACATCACCTCCTGCGTGAGCAGCCTGACCGGCTTGTTCGACGCCATCCTGGGTGTTACCCACGCCGAGACGGCCCACCGCAATGCCAAGCCGGCCGCCTTCCCGCTGCAGCGCGTGGTGGACCAGGTGCTGGTGCAGGTGCGCCCCGGCGCGCGGGCCAAGGGCCTGGTGGTGCGCAACGTGCCCTCATCGCTGTGGGTGCACGCGGACCCGGCCGTGATCGAGCGCATCCTGGGCAACCTGCTGTCCAATGCCGTGCGCTACACCGAGGACGGGCGCATCCTGGTGGGCGTGCGCCGCCGGCCGGGCGCGTGTTCGCTGGTGGTGGCCGACACCGGCGTGGGCCTGGCCTCGCACGACCAGAGCCGCATCTTCGACGACTTCTTCCAGGTCAACAACCCGGAGCGCCAGCGCGACAAGGGCTACGGCCTGGGCCTGTCGACCGTGCACCGGCTGTGCGCCGCGCTGGGCTATGAGATCGAGGTGCAGTCCATCCCCGGGCGGGGCAGCCTGTTCGCCGTCACCTTGCCGTTAGACTCCCCGGTGGATGCACAAGAAGTACAAGAACCGGTGCCGACGCTGGAAGCCGATTTGAACGTCCTGTTCGTGGAGGACGATCCCCTGGTGCGCGACGCCATGAACCGCCTGCTCAAGGACTGGGGGGTGCGCGTGAGCATGTGCGCCTGCGGCGACGAGGCGCTGGCCATCCTGAGCCAGGAGTTCGACAAGCGCTGGCACGTGCTGCTGGACCACCAGCTGGCCGACAACGAGACCGGCCTGCAGGTGGCCGACCGCATCCGCGCCATCATCGGCGATGGCCCCGTGATCTCCCTGGTCACCGGCGAGGTGGACGAGGCCGTGGACCGTGGCGCCGCCGAGCGCGGCATCTCGGTGCTGCGCAAGCCGCTCAAGCCGATCCGCCTGCGCGCGCTGCTGCGCTCGCACCACCTGGACGAGGAGGTGCTCTGATGGCCTCCGCCTTCAACCCCTTCGAGCGCCGCGGCAACTGGCCCGATGCCCTGAGTGCCGCCCAGTGGATCAGGCAGGGCGTGCCCGTGTCCGCCAGCAATGATGGCAAGGCCCTGGCCGTGGCCATGGCCAAGCTGGAGTCGCTCTACAAGAAGGTGGAGGTAGATGACCTGCAGCCCCGGCGCAACCAGGTGTTCGCCACGCTGGACGATCTGGAAGCCGCAGAAAAGGCGGCCAAGGCCGCCTACCGCAGCACGGTGGTGCCGCTGGTGGCGCAGGCGCTGGAGGTCAAGAAGCAGGCGCTGACCATGGCCAAGCTGTGCCAGGCCGATGCCAAGGTGCCCAAGCCCGTGGTGGTGCTGGCGGCGCAGGCGGCCAAGGCGGCCGACGAGGTGAGCGAGGCCTTCAAGGACCTGGGCGAGATCTTCAAGCCCTTCGATGAGGCCCGCAAATCACTGGTCAAGGCCGATGGCCAGTTGCGCAAGACCTTGCAGCCGCACCTGCATGGCCTGAACAAGGGGCTGGACCAGTGCCAGAAGAACCCCACGCGCGAGCTGTGGGACAAGCTGTGCAAGGGCCCCTGCAACGCCGTGCACAACACCGTCAAGAACACACCCCGCCTGAAGGACGATTTCTGGGGCGTGTGGAAGGTGCATGACGGCGATTCGTTCTCGCACGCGCTGCAGATGGCGGAGAAATCCGCCAAGGACGACAAGGCCCGGCAGAAGATCGAGGACGTGATCGTGCGCATGTGCAAGGAGCTGCGCGGCGAGCTGCTCAAGCTGGACAAGGCGGTGGGCTGATGGCAACCCCCTTCGTGGCTCGCGCATGAAAAAAGCCCTCCGCGGAGGGCTGGACTGACGAGTGGCCCGACGGTGGGGCCACCGGGGGCTCACTTGATCTTGCCGGAGATCACATCCGCATAGGACGTGGCGATCTGCTTGTACAGCACGGTGAACTCGGTCAGCGCCTGCTTGACTTGCTGCTCGGTGGCGGTCAGGGGCAGGTTGCGCTTGTCGCCGTTCGCGAAGGGGATGATGTCCCTGGCCATCTGGCCCGGGTCGGGCAGCTTCTTGGCCAGGGTGGTGCCCTTGAACTTGGCGTCGGCCTTGATCTTGACCAGGTTCAGCAGGTTCTGCGAGATGTCGCGCCCGCCGTTGTTCATCTCGGCGTTGTAGGTGGCCACGTTGGGCGAGGCCTTGATCTTCTGGATCACGCCGGCGCCCTTGGCCATGGCGCTCTTGAAGCTGGGCGCGAACTTCAGCAGGGCGGTCTTGAGCACGGCCTCGTTGGAGATGGCCTTGACGGCGGCGTTGCCCTCTTCGCCCTTGGGGGCCTTCTCCATGGCTTTGTTCTTCTCGGCCTGGATCTTGGCGACCTTCGCGTGGTTGAGCGCATCCGTCAGCAGGTTGCTGGCGCGCTGGAAGACAGCCTCCACCTCGGTCTGCATGACCTTGAGCTGCCGGTAGGTGTCCGGGTACGCATCCTTGATCGGGGTCGGCAGGTCGTAGCCGTTCTTGTCCTTGATGGTGGGCTTGAGCTTGAGGGCGTCGTCCAGCACCTTCACGTATTTCTTCTTCTCGGCTTCGACCTTGTCGAGCGCTGCCTTGAAGGATTTGATCTTGGCGGGCAGCTCCGCTTCGGCCTTGGCGTTGCCGGCGAACAGGTCCTGCTTGTCCAGCACATCGAGCGCGGCGATGAAGCCGAGGGGGCGGTTGGCGTCTTCCAGCAGGGCCTTGAGCGCACCGCCCAGCTTCCGGTCGGTCTTGTTGGCGGTGTTGATGTCCTTGGAGAAGGCGACGTTGGCTTTGTTGTAGGTATCGCCCCAGGACTTGGCGAAGGTGTACGGCATGGATGCTCCCGCTGCTTGAGGGTTGAAGAGGTTGTGGGGCTGATTGTGGGCATGGGCCTGCCGCAGGGAGTCTGTTCAACAGGACGGGTTTTGCACGCCTTCGTGCTTTTTCAACACATCCCTGCCATAGACCCCTGCCGCAGACCCCTGCGCCAGCGCTGGGTTGGTCGCTGTCAGGCCCGGTCGATCACCTCGGTCGCCACCAGCTGCTCCACGCTGAATACCACCGTGGCGGCCTTCTCGATGGCCGAGCTGGCATCGGCCAGGCCCAGGCCCAGGTCCAGGCCCAGGCCGATGGCCAGGTCCACGTACTTCACCCAGCCGGGGATGCCGTCTTCCATCGCCTTCAGGGTCTTCTCGAACGCTTCCTGGCGCTTTTCCGCCTTGGCGATAGATTCGTTGATCTTGATGGTGCTCTGGATCAGGATGTCCAGCGCCTTCTCGGATTTCTCCAGCGCCGTGGAGATCTTGCCCACCTTGGGGGCGGGCAGGGATTTCTTGGCCTTGTCGAACTTCTTGGCCCAGGCGGTCTGCTCGTCCATGGCCTCGTAGATCTTCTTGGACAGCTCGTGCGACTTCTTCTCGATCTTGGCGATGTCGATCTTGTGCAGCTCGATGCGCGACTTGCAGTTCTTCAGGCTGGGCGTGTCCAGCCCGAGCACCTTGCTCATCGCGTTCAGCCCCAGCTCCTTGGCCGCGTTGCCCTTGGGCGCGTTGTCGGTCATGAACTTCTTGAGCACCTTGAGCTCGCCCTGGATCACCTTGGCGATCTGGTCGGCCGACAAGGCCAGCTTGGTGATCTCCTGGCCGATGGCCACGCCGCCGCGCACGATGCCCACGATGCCGATGGGCGACAGGGCGCCGGCCGACAGCACGGACACCGCCGTGCCCGCCGACACCAGGATGGCTGTCACGGCGATCTTGCCCACGGCCTTGATGCGGAAGTCCGTCAGCTCCTTCTGCCCCTTCTTGTAGCTCTCGAACAGCTTGACGGCCGCATCGGCCATCTCGCCGCTGGCGGTCTTGAAGGCGTTTTCCAGCGAGGACTGCAGATCCTTGGTGAAGATGGCCGCGGTCTTCGCGTCGAACTTGCCCGCCTTGGCCTCTGTCTGCAGGATGAGCTTGGCGGCCTCGTCCAGGGCCTTGCGGGCCTTGTCGCCCGCGGCATCCTGCAGCTTGGCCAGCCAGGTCGGGTCCTTCGCGAGCTTCTTGTACAGGTCGTCATCCAGCTCGATGACGACCTGCAGGCTCATGGTCTTGGGCAGCTCGACGCGCTCGAGCTTGCTGCCGATGGCCTTGGTGAGGTATTTGACGGCGTCGTAATCGACCGCGGTCCACTTCTTCGTGCCCATTGCATGAACTCCATTGACATTGAATGTGATGAGGCCGGCGTATGGCTCATGGCTGGCGCGATGCAGCCGTGGCGCAGGCCTTCAATGTTGCACAGTTCGGTGGCGCCGTGGCGGGATGTGATCCGTACCAATGGCCGGGTGGACACCCGTATTTCCCGTTGCAAGGGGCGTGGTTCACGCCCGGGGGCTCAGATCGCCAGGTCGTAGTCCACGATCAGGGGGGCGTGATCGCTGAACCACTGGCCCTTGTGGACCGAGGTCTGGCGCGTCAGCAGGGCCAGCTTCGGGGTGGCCAACTGGTAGTCGATACGACAAAAACCCTGCAGTTCTGGCGCAGTCCCCAGGTCAGGCACGCGCCACCAGGTGCGGCCTGAGCAGGTCCTCGAGCCAGTGCACGAAGGCCTGGCGCCGCAGCGATGGGCGCCGGTGGGGATAGACCAGGTTCACGGGCATCGGCACGGGACGGGCATGCGGCATCACCTCGACCAGATCCCCCGCCAGGAGATGGTCCTGCACGTCGAACTCCGGGATCTGGATCAGCCCGAGCCCGGCGAGCGCGCAGGCGATGTAGGTTTCGGCATTGTTCGCGCCGACGCGGCTGGGCGGGTGCATGTTGCGAACCTCCCCGTTGTCGAACCACTCCCAGGGCGCGGCACGTCCGCTGGCGGGCGACATGTAGTCCACCACCCGGTGCTGGCCCAGGGCTTCCGGTCTGGCGGGCGTGCCGTGCTTCGCAAGGTAGGCTGGGCTGGCGCAGTTGATGAGTTCAAAAGCGCCCATGGGGTGCGCGACCAGGCCGCTCGGCGTCAGCGAGCCGACGCGCAGCGCGCAGTCCACGCCTTCCTGCACCAGGTCGATGGTCCGGTCCGTCGAGCCCAAGCTGATGTCCACCTTGGGATGGCGGTCCAGGAATCCGTGGAGCGCTGGCGCGATCAGGCGCCGCGCGATGCGGCTGGGCACGTCCACGCGCAGCCGGCCAGTGATCGCTTCGGCAGCGGGGCGGAACTGTTGCTCCAAGTCCTCCATATCCGCCACCAGCGTGGCGGCGCGCTCCAGCAGCGCCTCACCGTCCTGCGTCAGGCTGACCCGGCGCGTCGTGCGATGCAGCAGCCGGGCGCCGAGGCGACGTTCGAGCTGCTGCATGGCAAGCGAGGCCGTGGCGCGGGGCAGGTCGAGCTGGTCGGCCGCCTGGGCGAAGCTGCCGCAGGCGGCGATGCGCAGGAAGATGCGGAGGTGATCGATGCGATCCATGGGGGTGATTGATTAGATTGTCTGTACACACTAACGTTGCATTCCATATTTATCCAGAATCTTCCAATTTGTAGACTGCTTTCGGCTCAAACGACTTCAAGGAGAGAAGGCATGTCGGACAAACACAGCATCCGGGGCAAGGTAGTCCTGATCGCGGGTGGCGCGAAGAACCTGGGCGGGCTGATCGCCCGTGATCTGGCCCAGCAGGGCGCCAGGGCCGTGGCCGTGCACTACAACAGCGCCGTCAGCAAGGCCGACGCCGATGCCACGGTGGCGGCGGTGGAAAAGGCCGGGGCCCGGGCCGTGGCGCTGCAGGGCGACCTGACTTCGGCTGCGGCGATGGAGAAACTCTTTGCTGATGCCGTGGCGGCCGTGGGCCGGCCCGACATCGCGATCAACACCGTCGGCAAGGTGCTGAAGAAGCCGATCACCGAGATCAGCGAAGCCGAGTACGACGAGATGAGCGCCGTCAACGCCAAGACCGCGTTCTTCTTCCTGAAGGAGGCGGGCAGGAACGTGAACGACAACGGCAAGGTGTTGACCCTCGTCACCTCGCTGCTGGGTGCCTTCACCCCGTTCTACGCGTCCTATGCCGGCACCAAGGCGCCGGTGGAGCACTTCACCCGCGCGGCGGCGAAGGAGTTCGGGGCGCGGGGCATCTCGGTCACGGCCGTCGGCCCCGGCCCGATGGACACGCCGTTCTTCTACCCCGCCGAAGGCGCCGACGCCGTGGCCTATCACAAGACCGCTGCGGCGCTGTCCGCGTTCTCGCCCACCGGGCTGACCCACATCGAGGATGTCGTACCCTTCATCCGCCATCTGGTCAGCGACGGCTGGTGGGTCACCGGGCAGACCATCCTGATCAACGGCGGCTACACCACCAAATAGGCCGGGCAACGGGCAGGCAGCACAAGGAGTTTTCATGCACGTCGCGATGGTCATCGGCACCGGCATCCTGCTGCTGGGCGTGTTCGCCTCCTTCGGTTGGCTGTGGGCCGCTAGCGCGGCGGGCCTTGCGTTGGCGGCCAAGGCCTTCGTGCCAGTCTGGCTGGCCCTGGCCGCGGCGAACATGTGGGTCGGCGTGAACCACGCCGGCTACACGGTGCGCCAGGAGGCGCCGATCCTCATGCTGGTGTTCGCGGTGCCGGCCCTCGTGGCGGCGGTCGTCGTCTGGCAACTGTCGCGCGGCTGAAGAGGTGGGCCGATGACTGCTGAAAGCTCGGCCGGCAGCCTGCTTGCGGTGGTGATGTTGCTGGGCGCGGCCGTGGTAGCGGTGCCACTGTTCAAGCGCCTGGGCTTGGGCTCGGTGCTGGGTTATCTGGCTGCGGGGCTGGTGATCGGCCCGTTCGGCCTGGGCTGGTTCAACGACCCGCAGGCCATCCTGCACACGGCTGAACTCGGCGTGGTGATGTTCCTGTTCATCATCGGCCTGGAGATGCGCCCCTCGCATCTGAGGAACCTGCGCCGCGAGATCTTCGGCCTCGGCAGCCTGCAGGTGGTGTTATGTGGCGCGCTGCTGACCATGGTGGGTGTTGGCTTTGGCTTCAGCTGGACGGTGTCACTCGTCAGTGCGATGGGCTTTGTGCTCACCTCTACAGCCATCGTGATGCAACTGCTGGGCGAGCGCGGCGACATCGCGGCGCCTCGGGGGCAGAAGATCGTTGCCATCCTGCTCTTCGAAGACCTGCTGATCGTGCCGTTGCTGGCGCTGGTGGCCTTCCTGTCGCCCGACGTGGCCTCAGGCACCGCCGTCGATTCACCCTGGGTGGCCGCCCTGGTGGCTGCGGGAGTGTGGCTGCTCAATCCGCTGTTCCGCGTGCTGGCCCGATCGCGCGCGCGAGATGATGACGGCCGCAGCGCTTCTCGTGGTGCTTGGCGCGGCGCTGTTGATGCAGTGGGGCGGGCTGTCGATGGCGATGGGCGCCTTCGTCGCGGGGGTGCTGCTGTCGGAATCGACCTTCCGCCACCAGATCGAGGCCGACGTCGAGCCGTTCCGCGGCCTGCTGCTGGGCCTGTTCTTCCTGGGCGTGGGCATGTCGCTGGATCTTGCCGCCGTGGGCCGCAACGCCGGCCTCACCGTCGCCGGGGTGCTGTCGCTGATGAGCGTGAAGGCGCTGTGCGTGTACGGTGTGGCGCGCCTGGCGCGCGCCACACATGCCGATGCGCTGGACCGCGCCGTGCTGATGGCACAGGGCGGCGAGTTCGCCTTCGTGCTGTTCGCCGCAGCCCTGGCCGGCCATGTGATCGAGCCGGTGGTCAACGCCAACATGACGGCGATCGTCGTGCTGTCGATGGCGCTGACGCCGCTGCTGGTGCTGCTGCTCAAGCGCTTCGCGCCGCAGCAGGGGGCGTCGCTCGAAGGCACCGAAGCTGCACTGAACCTGAGCGGGAGCGTGCTGGTCATCGGCTTCGGCAGAGTCGGCCAGGTGGCGAGCCAGCATGTGCTGGCCCGCGGCGCGAAGATTTCCATCATCGATCATGCCCCCCAGGTGGCGCGCGATGCCGAAGCCTTTGGCTTCAAGGTCTATTACGGTGACGGCACACGCCTGGACGTGCTGCATGCCGCCGGCGCCCATGAAGCCCGGGGGATCCTGGTCTGCGTCGATGACGCCGCGGCGGCGACACGCATTGTCGAACACGTCAAGCTGGCCTTCCCGCATGCGCAGGTGGTTGCGCGTGCACGCGGCCGCGAACACGCGATCACCCTGCTGGGTCACGGTGTGGACCGACCGGTTCGCGAGACCTTCGAGTCGGCGATGGCGCTGGGCCGCGACGCCGAGCGCCTGGACCTGGAACTGACAGGCGGCATCCACGCCGGGAAATCGAAGATTCTCGGAAACTTGGCGTCGTCGCCTTGAGCGCGCCAGGTCGTCCAGTGAGCAACGCAGCCGCTTGCCCGCCGGCCGAAGCCAGCGCCGTGGTCGACTTCTGGGTCTGTGCAGGTGAAGCCGGTTACTGGTTCGCGAAGGATGCCGAGTTCGATCAAGCGTTTCGCGGCCGCTTCCTGGGCCTGCTCGACCAGTTTCCCCGCAACGCCTTTCGAGGCGCCGGGCACATGTACGCCACAGACGGCCTGGCGCGCCACGTTGCACGCACCGCGCTCGAGGCGGCCCACATGCAGGAGGTGGAGCCCCGTTGCGCTTGTTTTTTGCCTGCCCTTTGCGCACTCCGAACGGCTGGAAGATCAGGACCTGCCGCTCGAACTGAACACTCGGCTCGGCCCCGAAGCACGCCGACACGCCGAGGGCCACCGTGACATCGTCAAGCGCTTTGGACGTTTCCCGCACCGCAATCCCATGCCGGGGCGCGAGAACACGCCGGGCGAATCCGAGTTTCTGCGAGCCGGTGGGTTTGAGGGCTGAACTGTGCACCGTCCGGCCGTGTGTCTGAGCGCGCCCATCGTCAAGATGCTGTCATCGACACCTGGGCAAGGCGCAGCAGGCCGCATCGCCGCAAAAGCGCGAGCAGCGGTGACTTCTCGTCAGATCTGAAAGTCGTAGTCAACGGTCAGCGGTGCGTGGTCGCTGAAGCGTTGATCCTTGTAGATGGAAACCGCGCGAGCGGTGGCGGCCAGGCCAGGCGTCGCCAATTGATAATCGATGCGCCATCCCACGTTCTTGGCGCGGGCCTGGCCCCGGTTGCTCCACCATGTGTAGCACTCGTCGGTGGTGTCGGGGTGCAGATGGCGGTACACATCGACCAGGCGGGCGGTGTTCTCCAGGTGCAGCAGCTTGCTCATCCAGTCGCGCTCTTCGGGCAGGAAGCCGCTGTTCTTCTGGTTGCCCTTCCAGTTCTTCAGGTCCTGCGCCTGGTGCGCGATGTTGATGTCGCCGACCAGGATGTAGTCGCGCTCGGCGGCCAGGCGGGCCAGGTGCGGCTCGACGATGGCCAGCCAGCGGAACTTGGCCTCCTGGCGCTCTTCGGAGCTGGAGCCGCTGGGGAAGTAGCTGCTGATGATGGACAGCTTGCGGCCCGGCTTGTCGAAGCGCAGCTCCACCCATCGGCCCTCGGCGTCGAACTCGCCGCTGGGGTCGTGCTCGCCCAGGCCGATCAGCACGTCCGAGGGCTCGTGCTTGCTGTACAGGCCCACCCCGGAGTAGCCTTTCTTCTCGGCATGGTGGAAGTAGCCCTGCATGCCGGCGATGGATTCGAACTTGCCGGCGATGTCGGCGGCCTGCGCCTTGAGCTCCTGCACCCCCATACAATCGGCCGACAGTCCTTCAGCCCATGGGATGAGGCCCTTGGTCGCTGCCGAGCGGATGCCGTTGAGGTTGAGGGATACCAGTCTGAACACGTTGAGATCTCAAGATGACGAACACCCCTACCAGCAACGCCGTGGCCCAGGATTTCGTGGCCTTCGCGGTGCAATCTCAGGTGCTGCGCTTTGGTGAATTCAAGACCAAGGCCGGCCGCCTGTCGCCCTACTTCTTCAATGCGGGGTTGTTCGACGACGGCGCCAAGCTCGGTCGCCTGGCTGAATTCTATGCACGCCGGCTGATCGCGTCCGGGCTTGAGTTCGACATGCTGTTCGGGCCCGCCTACAAAGGCATTACGCTGGCCGCCGCCGTGTCGATCGAGCTGGCCCGCTTGGGCCGCAACGTGCCCTTCGCCTACAACCGCAAGGAGGCCAAGGACCATGGCGAGGGCGGCACCCTGGTGGGCGCCCCCGTCAAGGGCCGCGTGCTGATCATCGACGACGTGATCTCGGCCGGCACCTCGGTGCGCGAGTCCATCGACATGATCACCGCCGCCGGTGCCACCCCCTGCGGCGTGTCCATCGCGCTGGATCGTCAGGAAAAAGCCACTGCTGGCGGCCAGGACGCCGAGGAGAGTGCGGTGCAGCAGGTGGAACAACGCTACAAACTGCCGGTTGTTTCGATTGCGACCCTGGCGGACCTGTTGCACTATCTGGAAACGCAGGCCGATCCGGCCCTGACGCAGTTCCACCCCGCCGTGCTGGCCTACCGGCAGCGCTACGGGGTCTGAAGCTTCCTTGCGCGAACCTTGCCACGTCAACATCACCCTGATCTGCCTGGAGCCGACTGCATGACCGTTGCCTCTCCTGTCGTCCGCCGCCAACCCTCCCTGGCCTGGGTGGGGAGTGTCGTGCTGGCAGGTGGATGGCTGCTGTCAGGGGCGGGGCTGCTGTGGCCGCAAGGGGCCCAGGCTGCGGCCAAGACGATCTACTCCTGCACGGATGCTGGTGGTCGTCGCCTGACGTCGGACCGCCCGATCCCGGAGTGCCTGGACCGTGAGCAGCGCCTGCTCAACAAGGATGGTTCGTCACGCAACGTGATGCCGCCGCGCATGAGCCCCAAGGAGCGGGCCGCCCAGGATGAGGCCGACCGCCAGAAGGCCCTGGCCGACGCGGCCTACAAGGATGCCGTGCGCCGTGACCGCAATTTGCTGAACCGTTTCCCCAACGAGCCGGCGCATCGCAAGGCGCGCGAGGCGGCGCTGGACGATGTGCGTGGCGCGATCGCCTCGTCCGAGAAGCGCATCAAGGATCTGCAGGCCGAGCGCAAGCCGCTGGAGGCTGATGCGGAGTTCTACAAGGGCAAGGCCTTGCCCTACAAGCTGCGCTCGTCACTGGCTGACAACGCCGTGTCGCAGGACGCGCAGCGCGAGATCATCGAGAACCACCGTTCGGAGCTGGGCCGCATCAACGGCCTGTACGACGTGGAATTGGCCCGGCTCAAGAAGCTGTGGGCCGGTGCCGAGCCGGGCTCGGTGGCGGATGCGCCGGTGCCTGCTCCTGCCCCAGCGGCAGTCAGTGTGACCCCGGGCGCGGCCCGCAAATAGCGGCCTGGTTTCCCTGGCGACGCCGGGTGGCCCGATGGGCGTCCCGGCGCTACCGCGTCAGCCCGCGAGCTTCTTCTTGAGCAGATCGTTGACGGTGGCCGGGTTGGCCTTGCCCTTGGTGGCCTTCATGGCCTGACCGACCAGTGCGTTGAAGGCCTTTTCCTTGCCGGCGCGGAACTCTTCGACGGACTTGGCGTTGGCCGCCAGGATGTCGTCCAGGATCTTTTCCAGCTCGCCGGTGTCGGCCATGGGCTTGAGGTCCTTGGCCTCGATGGTGGCGTCCACGCGGGCCAGGGCGTCGGTGCTGCCAGCCTGCTCGCCCGTCCACAGCGCCTCGAACACCTGGCGTGCCGCGTTGTTGGGCAGTGTGCCGTCGCTGATGCGCTTGACCAGCGCACCGAGCAGTTCGGCGTTGACGGGGCTCGATTCGATGCCCTGCTCGCCGGCATTCAGGCGGCGCGAGACTTCGCCCATCAGCCAGTTGGACACCAGCTTGGGTGCACCGCTGGCCTGGGTGGCCTGTTCGAAGAACTCGGCGAAGGCGCGCGACTGCGTCATCATCGTCGCGTCGTAGGCGGGCAGGCCGTAGTCGGCCTCGAAGCGCGCGGCCATCACGCCGGGCAGTTCGGGCATGGTGGCCTTCACGCGCTCGACCCACTCGGGGGCGATCACCAGCGGGGGCAGGTCAGGATCCGGGAAGTAGCGGTAGTCGTGTGCGTCTTCCTTGGTGCGCATGGCGCGCGTCTGGCCGCGGCCGCCGTTGGCATCGGGGTTGAACAGCACGGTGGCCTGCTGGATGGGCAGGCCGTCTTCCAGCTGGTCGATCTGCCACTGGATCTCGACGTCGATGGCCTGCTGCAGGAACTTGAAGCTGTTGAGGTTCTTGATCTCTCGGCGCGTGCCCAAAGGCGCGCCCGGGCGGCGCACCGACACGTTGGCGTCGCAGCGGAACGAGCCCTCCTGCATGTTGCCGTCGCAGATGCCCAGCCACACCACCAGGGTGTGCAGCGCGCGTGCATAGGCCACGGCCTCGCTGCTCGAACGCATGTCGGGCTCGGTGACCACTTCCAGCAGCGGCGTGCCGGCGCGGTTCAGGTCGATGCCACTGGATTTTTCGCCGTTGAAGCCGGCGAAGTCCTCGTGCAGCGACTTGCCGGCGTCTTCTTCGAGGTGGGCGCGCACCAGGCGCACCGTGTGGGCCTGCTCGCCCACGAAAAAGCCCACGGTGCCGCCTTGCACCACGGGGATCTCGTACTGGCTGATCTGGTAGCCCTTGGGCAGATCGGGGTAGAAGTAGTTCTTGCGCGCGAAGATCGAGCGCGGCGCCACGACGGCGCCCACGGCCAGGCCCAGCGCGATGGCGCGGTCAACCGCGCCGGTGTTCATCACGGGCAGGGTGCCCGGCAAGGCCAGATCGACCGCGCAGGCCTGGGTGTTGGGCTCGGCGCCGAAGCGGGTGGAGGCGCCCGAGAAGATCTTGGACGCGGTGGACAGCTGGACGTGCGTTTCCAGGCCGATGACGACCTCGAAGCCGCGGATCAGGTTGGTGCTCATGGTGTCGGTGTCGTCGTGATCAGGCGTCGAGGGCGGCAAGGGCTGCCGGGGCGCGCAGGTGCCAATCGGTGGCCTGCTGGAAGGCATGCGCGGCGTGCAGCAGCGCGGCCTCCTGCCAGTAGTTGCCGATCAGCTGCAGGCCCACGGGCAGGCCGTGGTCGCCGAAGCCGGCGGGCACGCTCATGCCGGGCAGGCCGGCCAGGCTGGCGGGCAGCGTGAAGATGTCGGCCAGGTAGTCGGCCAGCGGGTCGGTCTGCGAGCCGATGGGGCGCGCCACCGTGGGCGACACCGGGCCGGCGATCACGTCGCACACCTTGAAGGCGGCCTGGAAGTCATCGGCGATCATGCGGCGCAGCTTCTGGGCCTGCAGGTAGTAGGCGTCGTAGTAGCCGTGCGAGAGCACGTAGGTGCCGATCATGATCCGGCGCTTCACCTCGGCGCCGAAGCCTTCGGCGCGGGTCTTGCGGTACATGTCGGCCAGGTCGGTGTACTGCTTGGCGCGGTGACCGAACTTGACGCCGTCGAAACGGCTCAGGTTCGACGAGGCCTCGGCCGGCGCGATGATGTAGTACACGGGGATGGACAGCTCGGTGCGCGGCAGGCTCACATCCACCAGCGTGGCGCCAAGCTTTTGCAGCTGGGCCAGGGCCTCGCGCGTGGCGGCCAGCACATCGGCGTTCACGCCTTCGCCGAAGAACTCCTTGGGTACGCCCACGCGCAGACCGGCCAGGGGTTGCTCGGCCGTAGCACCGGCGCGCGGTGTGCGCAGCGCAGCGGCCAGGTCGGGCACGGGTTGCTGGGCGCTGGTGGCATCGCGCTCGTCGAAGCCGCTCATGGCCTGCAGCACCAGGGCGCAGTCTTCTGCCGTGCGGGCCAGCGGGCCGGCCTGGTCCAGACTGGAGGCGAAGGCGATCATGCCGTAGCGCGAGCAGCGGCCGTAGGTGGGCTTGATGCCGGTGACGCCGGTGAGCGCGGCCGGCTGGCGGATCGAACCGCCGGTGTCCGAACCGGAGGCCGCGGCGACCAGACGGGCCGACACGGCCACGGCCGAGCCGCCCGAGGAGCCGCCCGCGATCTGGTCCAGTGCCCAGGGGTTGCGGGCCACGCCATAGGCCGAGTTCTCGGTGGCGCCGCCCATGGCGAACTCGTCGCAGTTGAGCTTGCCCACCGACACCATGCCGGCCGCGTGCAGCCGGGCCACGATGGTGGCATCAAAAGGGCTCTGGTAGCCCTTGAGCATCTTGGAGGCGGCCGTGGTCGGCTGGCCCTGCGTGACGAAGATGTCCTTGTGGGCGATGGGCAGGCCGTCGAGCGGGCCCAGGGCCTGGCCGGCGGCACGGCGGGCATCGGCGCTGCGGGCGGCTTCCAGCGCGCCGTCGGTGTCGACGTGCAGGAAGGCGCCCAGCTTGGCGTGGCGCTCGATGCGGGCCAGTGCGTGGCGGGTCAGGGCTTCGCTGGTGGTCTGGCCGGAGGCCAGGCGGGCCGAGGCCTCGGCCAGGGTCAGATCGTGAAGGTCTTGGGGTGCTTGGGTCATGGGGGCACTCATTCGATCACCTTGGGCACGAGGAACAGGCCGCCTTCGCGGGCGGGGGCGTTGGCCATGTTGGCCTCGCGCTGGTCGGGCTCGGTGACGGCGTCCTCGCGCAGGCGCAGGGTCACGTCCTCGATGGCCGACAGGGGGGTGTACAGGGGCTCGACGCCGGAGGTGTCCACGGCGCGCATCTGCTCGACGATGCCGAAGAAGCCGTTGAGCTGCGCGAGCATGGCGTTCTGCTCGTCGGCGCTCAGCTCAAGGCGGGCCAGCTGGGCGATGCGGCCGATGTCCTCGGGGGTCAAAGTGGCGTTGTTCGAAGCCATGGTGTTGCAAGCGTGTCAGGGGTGGATCCGGGCGGCGGGGCCGACGGGTCTGTCGGCAGGCTCCGCCTGGGGACGATCATTATCCCGCTTCTGCTGCCGGGCTGAATCGAGGGGCTTGGCGCCTTTTGGGGCCATGCGGGCCTGGAGGGGGAAGCTGAACGTGCCCAAGAAGTACTTAGCAAGCGCTTACGAGAGCGCTGCAATCTGTGGGAAAATCATCTGTTATCCATCACCACCCGCAGCTGCTGTGGACTGCCGGTTGGCCGTGAGCCCGGATGCCTGCCCGACGACCTCGGGCTTGGTTGCACCCGAGAGGCCCCCACCCGCATCGATCCCGGTTGCCGGAGCCGTATTCATGTTCGGAACCTTCCGCCGCTACTTTTCCACCGACCTCGCCATCGACCTGGGCACCGCCAACACGCTGATCTTTGTGCGTGACAAGGGCATCGTGCTCGATGAACCCTCGGTGGTCTCGATCCGCCATGAAGGCGGTCCCAACGGCAAGAAATCGATCCAGGCTGTGGGCCATGAGGCCAAGGCCATGCTGGGCAAGGTGCCCGGCAATATAGAGGCCATCCGCCCGATGAAGGACGGCGTGATCGCCGACTTCACCGTCACCGAGCAGATGCTCAAGCAGTTCATCAAGATGGTCCACCCGCGCTCGGTGCTCAAGCCCAGCCCCCGGATCATTATCTGCGTGCCCTGCGGCTCCACCCAGGTCGAGCGCCGCGCCATCCGCGAATCCGCCCTGGGCGCCGGTGCTTCCGAGGTCTACCTGATCGAGGAACCCATGGCCGCGGCCATCGGCGCCGGCCTGCCGGTGTCCGAAGCCTCCGGCTCCATGGTCGTCGACATCGGCGGTGGCACCACCGAGGTCGGCGTGATCTCGCTGGGCGGCATGGTCTACAAGGGCTCGGTCCGCGTCGGCGGTGACAAGTTCGACGAGGCCATCATCAGCTACATCCGTCGCAACTACGGCATGCTGATCGGCGAGCCCACGGCCGAAGCCATCAAGAAGAGCATCGGCAGCGCCTTCCCGGGCTCCGAGGTCAAGGAGATGGAAGTCAAGGGCCGCAACCTGTCGGAAGGCGTGCCCCGCAGCTTCACCATCTCCAGCAACGAGATCCTCGAGGCCCTGACCGACCCGCTCAACCAGATCGTGTCGGCCGTGAAGAACGCGCTGGAGCAGACCCCGCCCGAACTGGGCGCCGACATCGCCGAGCGCGGCATGATGCTGACCGGCGGCGGCGCGCTGCTGCGCGACCTGGACCGACTGCTGGCCGAAGAGACCGGCCTGCCGGTGCTGGTGGCCGAAGACCCGCTGACCTGCGTGGTGCGCGGCTGCGGCATTGCCCTGGAGCGCATGGACCGCCTGGGCAGCATCTTCACCTCCGAATAAGGCCGTTCGCCGCGCTGGCGGCGTGATGAAGAAGAACCATGACGCTGGGCACGCTGGACCGCACCCCGCCGCCCTTCTTCAAGCAAGGGCCGTCGGCGCTGACACGCCTGCTGTTCTTCTCGTCGCTGGCGGTGTTCCTGATGGTGGCCGACGTGCGCTTCAAGGTGACGCAGCCCCTGCGCGCGGCCCTGGCCACGGTGCTCCACCCGGTGCAGCAGGGCCTGCTGGCGCCGGTGCACGCCTGGGAGCAGGCCGGGCACTACTTCCGCGGCCTTGACGAAGCCCGCCGCGCAGAGAACCTGGCCGAGCAGGCCGTGGCGGCCCAGGCGGAGCGCGTGATGCGCGTGGCCAGCCTGGAGGCCGAGAACACTCGCCTGCGCCAACTGCTGGAGCTGCGACCCCGCATCAACGTGCAGACCCTGGCCGCCGAGGTGCTCTACGACGCCCCCGATCCCTACACCCGCAAGGTCGTGCTCGACCGGGGCGGGCGCCATGGCGTGGTGCTGGGCGCCCCCGTGCTGGATGAATCCGGCGTGCTGGGCCAGGTCACCCGCGTGTACCCGCTCACGGCCGAGGTCACCCTGGTGACCGACCGCGATGCCGCCGTGCCGGTGCTCAATGCGCGTACCCAGCAGCGTGGCGTGGCCTACGGCATGCCGCAGGCGCAGGGCATGGAGCTGCGTTTCATGGCCGGCAACGCCGATGTGCAGCAGGGCGATCACCTGCTGACCTCCGGTCTGGACGGCATCTACCCCGCTGGCCTGCCGGTCGCGAAGGTGCTCAGGGTGGACCGCCGCGCTGATTCGGCCTTCGCTCGGATCTGGCTAACCCCGATGGCCGAGCCTGATTCGCCCAAGCACGTGCTGGTGCTGCACCCGGTGCAGGATCAGTTGCCGGCGCGCCCCAGTGACCCGGCGGCTTCGGCGGCGCACGCAGGGCAGGGCGCGTCCCTGGCCTCCCTGCCGGCACCTGGCAGCAGCGCGGCCCCGCTCCAGGAAGGGAGCGCACCATGACCATGATGCCGCGCGGCTCGCAGCTTCTGTTGCCCGTGAACCCCGTGTTCATCTGGGGCACGCTGTTGCTGGCGCTGATGCTCAACCTCCTGCCGGTGGGCCGGGTGCCGGCCCTGCCCGATGTGCTGGCCGTGGTGCTGGTGTTCTGGAACGTGCACCAGCCGCGCCGTGTGGGCGTGGGCGCGGCCTTCGTGTTCGGCCTGTTCATGGATGTGCACGATGGCGCCCTGTTGGGGCAGCACGCTTTGGCCTACACGCTGCTGAGCTTCTTCGCCATCACCGTGCACCGCCGCCTGCTGTGGTTCACGGTGGGCTCCCAGGCCGTGCAGATCCTGCCGCTGTTCGTGGCGGCCCATGCCGTGGCCTTGCTGGTGCGGCTGGTGGCGGGCGCCACCTTCCCGGGCTGGGGGTTGCTGGCCGCGCCCCTGTTCGAGGCAGCCCTGTGGCCGGTGGCGCACATGCTGTTGCTGGCCCCGCAGCGGCGTGCACCGGATCGGGACAAAAACCGGCCCCTCTGATTTACATCGAGGCATTCGGACAATTCGTGACTGAATTCACGAACCAATAGGGTGCATTCCCCACTAAATCCGGGATTGTGCAACTGTATCCAAGCGTTAAAAATTTGCCATCTTGTTTCGGGCCGCTCGCGGCGACCCTAGACCGTGAATTTTTTGACGCGTGATCTGGCAGCCCCTTCAAGGCGGTGTCTGGTGACGCTGGTTGTCTTGATGGGGTTGTTGTCATGAACCATGTCTACCGATTGATCTGGCGTGAGGCCGCAGGTGGTTTCGTTGCGGTGTCCGAGATGGCCCGCGCCTGCGGCGCCCGCACGGCCAGCAAGGCGGCGGTGGTGTCGAGCGCGCTGCTGCTTGTGGCCGGCGCACAGGCTGCAGGTACGGGGTTCAACGTGGTGGATGGGAGTGCGACGCTGGCCACCAATGGCGCCACCAGCACCGTCACCCAAACCAGCCATGGTGTGCGCATCGACTGGCAGACCCTGGGCGTGGCCGCCGGTGGAACCCTGAAGTTCGTACAGCCTTCGGCCAGTGCTGTGGCGCTCAACGTGATCAAAGGTGGCGTGGCCACGGAGATCCTGGGCCAGCTGCAGGCCAACGGCAACGTCTTCATCCTCAACCCCAACGGGGTGCTGGTGAGAGCGGGCGCGCAGGTCAGCGTGGCTGGTTTCCTGGGCAGCACGAACGATCTGGTGTCCTTCAACCCCGCCACCGGTGCCCTGGTGCTCCAGGCCAACGGCAGCACGGCCGAGGTCAGCAACGCCGGCACCATCGTGGCCACGCAGGGCGGCATGGTCGCACTGGTGGGCAACAAGGTGATCAACTCCGGCACCATCGTGGCCCCAGGTGGCGGCATCTACCTGCTGGCAGGCGACCGCGTGGAGTTCACGCCGGCCGATGGCAGCCCCTTCACCTACAGCCTGACGACCGACACGACCCGCGCCAAGTCGGTGTCCAACACCTCCAAGGGCTCGCTCAGCGCGGCCGGCGGCGCGATCGTGATGGACGCCCGCTCGACCAAGCAGGCCGTGGTCAACTCCCGCGGCGTGATCTCGGCGGGTAGCGTCAGCCAGGGCCCGGACGGCTCGATCCGCCTGACCGCCCTGGGCGGCAAGGGCGAGATCACCAACACGGGCAAGCTCAGCGCGGGCAAGGCGGGCGGCATTTCGGCCCAGCTGGACACGGGCGGGCGCCTGGTGCACGCCGTGGGCGATCCCAACAATGGCGGCTCTTCGCCGGTCATTGACCAGTGGCTGAGCGCGCAGGACAAGACCTACGACGGCAACACGGACGCGAATGTGTCGGTGAACCTTCTGGCCTTCGGTCAGTCGGATTTCTTCATCGATTTCACGCTCACGCAGGCCAGCTTCACATCGCGCAACGCGAACGAACAGGCCACCGTGACCATCGCGGGCAAGCTGGTTCAGCCCGATGGCGGGCAGGTTCTGCTGCCCAAGAGCCTGACAGCCGCGATCCACCAGGCAGAGCTCACCGTCACGAGCAGCGACGTGAGCAAGACCTATGACGGCACGACCAGCGCGCTGGGCTCGGCCGTGGTGCTGTCGGGCCTGGTGCAGGGCGACAGCGTGTCGGGCGGCAGCTTCGCGTTCACCAACAAGAACGCCGGCACGGGCAAGACCGTGACGGTGGGTGGCGTGACGGTGAGCGATGGCAACAACGGGGGCAACTACAAGGTCACCTACGTCGACAACACGACGAGCAACATCGACCAGGCGCAGCTGACGATCACCAGCAGCGACGTGAGCAAGACCTATGACGGTACGACCAGCGCGGCCGGTGCGGCCGTGGCCTCGGGCCTGATGCAGGGCGACAGCGTGTCGGGTGGCAGCTTCGCGTTCACCAACAAGAACGCAGGCACGGGCAAGACCGTGACGGTCGGCGGCGTGACGGTGAGCGATGGCAACAACGGCGGCAACTACAAGGTCACCTACGTCGACAACACGACGAGCAACATCGACCAGGCGCAGCTGACGATCACCAGCAGCGATGTGAGCAAGACCTATGACGGCACGACCAGCGCGGCCGGCGCGGCCGTGGCCTCGGGCCTGATGCAGGGCGACAGCGTGTCGGGTGGCAGCTTCGCGTTCACCAACAAGAACGCCGGCACGGGCAAGACCGTGACGGTGGGTGGCGTGACGGTGAGCGACGGCAATAACGGGGGCAATTACAAGGTCACCTACGTCAACAACACGACGAGCAACATCGACCAGGCGGAGCTGACGATCACCAGCAGCGACGTGAGCAAGACCTATGACGGCACGACCAGCGCGGCCGGCGCAGCCGTGGCCTCGGGCCTGATGCAGGGCGACAGCGTGTCGGGTGGCAGCTTCGCGTTCACCAACAAGAACGCCGGCACGGGCAAGACCGTGACCGTGGACGGCGTGACGGTGAGCGATGGCAACAACGGCGGCAACTACAAGGTCACCTACGTCGACAACACGAGCAGCAACATCGACCAGGCGCAGCTGACGATCACCAGCAGCGACGTGAGCAAGACCTACGACGGCACGACCAGTGCGGCCGGCTCGGCCGTGGCGTCGGGCCTGATGCAGGGCGACAGCGTGTCGGGTGGCGCCTTCGCGTTCACCAACAAGAACGCCGGCTCTGGCAAGACCGTGACGGTGGACGGCGTGACCGTGAGCGACGGCAACAACGGTGGCAACTACAAGGTCACCTACGTCGACAACACCACCAGCAACATCGACAGGGCCCAGCTCACGCTGAGCGCGGTGTCTGACACCAAGTCCTTCGACAGCACCACCAGCTCGACCGGCGCACCGCAGGTCAACGGCCTGGTCGCCAACGACAGCGTCGCCAGCCTGAGCCAGGCCTTCGACAGCAGCGCCGTGGGTGCCCGCACGCTCAGTGTGAATGGCTACGTGCTCAACGACGGCAACAACGGCAACAACTACGAGGTGACGCTGGTGACCGCCTCGGGCGCCATCACCAACCCGCCTCCGCCGAACCCGCCGACCAACACGCCCGACCTGGGCTCGGTGATCAACAACGGTGGTAACGTACCCACCCAGCTCAACGTGGACTTGGCTGGCCTGGGCGATCTGCTGGCACAGCTGCCCCCGACGGCCGCTGGCGAAGAGGACGACCCGGAGAAGATCAAGGCGCGTCGACGCAGTGACCGCAGCCCGCTGCGCGTCACCGATGGCGGTGTGAACACCCCGCCCACCCTGCGCTGATCCCCTCGGGGGCTTCCCAGATCCAGGTCGCGGCCTACCGGCCGTGACCTTCTGCTTTTTCAGGAACACGAATGATGAAGCGTGATTCGGCAATGACGCGGGCCCAGCGCCCTGGTGTGATCGGCATGGCGGCCCTGCTGTGCCTGACGGCCACGGCCCAGGCCCAGCAGGCGGCGCCCAGCGCGGGCGATGTGCTGCGCTCGGTGCAGCCCCCGACGGTGCCCACGCCGCGCCCGGCCGATGCCGAGGCCGTGCAGCTCAACAAGCCCGCACCGGCCGCGCTCTCGACTTCGTCGGTGCGCATCCAGGTACGTGGCATCAAGGTCACCGGCGCCACCGTGTTCAGCAATGAGCTGCTGACCAGCCTGGTGGGCGACCTGATGGGCAAGCAGGTCACCCTGGCCGATCTGCAAGCCGCGGCCCAGCGCATCACCGACCATTACGAACAAGCCGGCTACGCCGTGGCGCACGCCGTGCTGCCCGCGCAGGACATCGTCGATGGCGTGGTCGAGTTCCTGGTGCTCGAGGGCCGTGTTGGCGCTTCCCGCGTGGACAACAGCTCCCTGGTGAGCGATGCGCAGGTGCAGGCCATGCTGGGCGGTGAAGTCAACCAGGGCAAAGTGGTGCACGAGCCTTCGCTGGAACGCAAGCTGCTGCTGCTGGGCGATACGCCGGGCATCAGCCGTGCCACCGTCAATCTGCAGCCCGGTGCGCAGGTCGGCGAGACCGACCTGGCCGTGGCGGTCGAGCCCGGCCCGCGCGTGTCCGGCCAGCTCGACCTGGACAACCATGGCAACCGCTACACCGGCTACCACCGCCTGTCCAGCACCGTCAATGTCAACAGCCTCCTGGGCCTGGGCGACCAGTTCCAGCTGCGCTCGCTGGTGACCGACGAGCGCCTGGGCAATGTGCGACTGGGCTACCGCGTGCCCGTGGGCGGCTCCGGCCTGAGCGTGGGCGCCTCGTGGTCGCAACTGCGCTACCAACTGGCCCGCGAGTACGATGTGCTCGACGCCCGGGGCTGGTCGCGCATCGGCTCGGTCTTTGCCAGCTACCCCCTCAAGCGTTCGCTGGACCACAACCTGCTGGCCACGCTGACGTACGACGACAAGTCCTTCGAGGACCGCATCGAGGCGGTGTCGCCCGCGGCCGTCACCCGCAAGGACAGCCAGGTCGTGTCGCTGGCCCTGAACGCCTACGGAAACCTGCCCACCGACGGCCTGGTGCTGCCCACCTACGCCGCCGCCGTGGTGCTGAGCCAGGGCGAGCTGGACATCCGCACCCCGACCGTGCGCAGCAACGACGCCGCCACAGCCCGCACCGAAGGCAGCTTCACCAAGCTGGCCGCCACAGGCAACATCACCCTGCCGCTGTCCGGCAACTGGGCGCTGTTCGGCTCGGGCTATGCCCAGTTCGCGTCCAAGAACCTCGATGCTTCCGAGAAGCTCTCACTGGGCGGTGCCTCCGGCGTGCGCGCCTACCCGCAGGGCGAAACCCCGGGCGACGAGGGCTACATCCTGTCCGGCGAAGTGCGCTACACCATCCCGTTGCGCCCTGTGCAGCTGGCCGGCTTCATCGATGCCGGCGGCATCCGCATCAACAAGAACCGCTACACCACGGGCGACAACGACCGCTTCCTGAGCGGCGTGGGCGCGTCCGTCACCTGGGCGCCGCTGCCCACAGTGGGCCTGAAGCTGATGGTGGCCAGCCGCCTGGGCAGCGAGAAGGTGGAATCAGAGCAGGACGCCGCCACTCGCTGGTGGCTGCAGGGCGTTTGGCGCTTCTGACCTCCGGTTGAGGGCGCGGGGGTGGCAAAACCCCGCAGGTCACCTGAACCTGCGGCCTCGATGGGTGTCTGAAACCCCGGGGACACCGTCGTGTGGCCGGGGATCCGGGCTACGATAGAGGGTTGGACCCGAGACGTGGCCCGCGCATGACCGAAATCAAGAATCTCGAAGTCGAACTGAGCCGTTTTCGCACACGTTTGTGGGCAGCGGCTGGCTTCGTGCTGTTCTGTTTCGGCATCCTGGTGGCGCGGCTGCTGGTGCTGCAGGTGGCCCGCCATGATGAGCTGGCCACCCAGGCCGAGAACAACCGCATCGCGGTGGTGCCCATCGTGCCCAATCGGGGCCTGATCGTCGACCGCAACGGCGTGGTGCTGGCCAACAACTACTCGGCCTATACGCTGGAGATCACGCCCTCCAAGGTGGAGGATCTGGAAGCCACCATCGACGCGCTGTCCCAGGTGGTCGACATCCAGCAGCGCGACCGCCGCCGCTTCAAGCGCCTGCGCGAAGAATCCAAGAGCTTCGAATCCATCCCCATCCGCACCCGCCTGACGGATGAGGAAGTGGCGCGCTTCACCGCGCAGCGCTACCGCTTCCCGGGTGTCGAGATCCAGGCCCGCTTGTTCCGCCACTACCGCTATGGCGAGGCCGCCAGCCACGTGCTGGGCTACATCGGCCGCATCAACCAGAAAGAGAAGGCCGCGATCGAGGAGTGGCCCGAGGAAGAGCAGGCCAACTACCGCGGCACCGACTACATCGGCAAGCTGGGCATCGAGCAGGCCTACGAGAAGGACCTGCACGGCATCACCGGTTTCGAAGAGGTCGAGACCAGCGCCGGTGGCCGCGCCGTGCGCCGCCTGCGCTCCAACCCGGCCACGCCGGGCAACACGCTCACCTTGTCGATCGACATCAAGCTGCAGGACCTGATCGAGAAGCTCTACGGCAACCGCCGTGGTGCGCTGGTGGCGATCGACCCGCGCAATGGCGAGGTGCTGGCTTTTGTCAGCAAGCCCACGTTCGACCCGAACCTGTTCGTCGACGGCATCGACACCGAAAGCTGGCGCGAGCTGAACGAGTCGCCCGACAAGCCGCTGCTCAATCGTGCGCTGCGCGGCACCTACCCGCCGGGCTCCACCTACAAGCCCTTCATGGCGCTGGCGGCGCTCAACACCGGCAAGCGCCATCCGTCCACCATCATCATGGACAACGGGGTGTTCATGTTCGGCGGACACCGCTTCCGCAGCCCGGAGAACGAGCGCGGCGGCGCCATGGACATGCGCCGCGCCATCACCGAATCGAGCAACGTCTATTTCTACTCACTGGCCAACGAGCTGGGCGTGGACACGATCCACGACCAGATGGAGCCGCTGGGCTTCGGGCGCCTCACGGGCATCGACCTCAAGGGCGAGGTCACGGGCATCCTGCCGTCCACCGAGTGGAAGCGCAAGGCCTACCGCCGCCCCGAGCAGAAGAAGTGGTACGCGGGCGAAACCATCTCGCTGGGCATCGGCCAGGGCTACAACACCTTCACGATGCTGCAGATTGCCTCGGCGCTGTCCACGGTGGTGTCGAATGGCCAGCGCTTCCAGCCCCGCGTGGTGCGCGAGATCGAAGACGTGGTGCAGCGCCACCGCCGTGAGGTGTCCGGCCACCCGCTGGAGCCTGTGCCGATCAAGCCGGAGCACGCCGAGCTGATCCGCTCGGCCATGTCGGCGGTGGCCCAGGTGGGGACGTCGTCGCGCGTGTTCGCAGGCGCGGCCTATACCAGTGGCGGCAAGACGGGCACGGCCCAGGCCGTCACGCTCAAGCAGAACGAGCGCTACCGTGCCTCCAACATGGACGAGTACCGCCGCGACCACTCGCTGTACGAGGCCTTTGCCCCGGCCGAGGCGCCACGGGTGGCGCTGGCGCTGATCGTCGAGAACTCCGGCTTCGGTGCCGCCGCCGCCGCGCCCATCGCCCGGCGTGTGCTGGACTATCTGCTGGCTGACATCTACCCCAGCGAGGAAGACATCGCCGCGGTGCAGCAGGGCAAGGCCGGCGCGCCCATCGGCACGCCGCGCAAGGCAAGCGAGGTGCCGCTGCCGCGCGGCCGTGATGCTTTCGCGATGGACACGCCGGTGAGCGGGCCGCAACCGGCGGCTTCTGCGGCCTCTTCGGCTTCCGCAGCGTCTGCCCCGGCGTCAGCGGTCTCCGGCCCCATGGCGGCCGCGTCGACGGCGGCGCCAGTGCGTGCAAGCGCGCCAGCCGCCAGCCCCGTACCTTCTCCCGTTCCTGCCCCTGTGGCCCCTCGCCCCCAGGCCCCGGCGCCTTTCTCCGCCACGCCACCACGGCCCGCGGCCCCCGCGAGCACGCCATGAACATCGCCTTTGAAAAACCCTCGCTGTGGCAGCGCGTCAAGCCCGTGCTGGCCGGCTTCGACTGGCCCCTGCTGCTGATCGTGCTGAGCCTGTGCACCATCGGCCTGGGCGCGATGTACTCCGCCGGCTACGACCACGGCACGCGCTTCATCGATCAATCGCGCAACATGGCGCTGGCCGCCATCGTGCTGTTCACCGTGGCGCAGATCCCGCCGCAGCGGCTGATGGCGCTGGCCGTGCCCCTGTACGCCATGGGCATCGTGCTGCTGCTGGCCGTGGCCGCGTTCGGCATCACCAAGAAGGGCGCCACGCGCTGGCTCAACGTGGGCATGGTGATCCAGCCCTCGGAGATGCTCAAGATCGCGATGCCGCTGATGCTGGCCTGGTGGTTCCAGCGCCGCGAGGGGCAGTTGCGGGGCTTGGATTTCGTGGTGGCCGGGATGCTGCTGGCGCTGCCGGTGGGCCTGGTGATGAAGCAGCCCGACCTGGGCACCTCGTTGCTGATCCTGTCGGGCGGGCTGTACGTGATCTTCTTCGCGGGGCTGAGCTGGAAGCTGATCATCCCGGTGCTCATGATCGGTGCGGCGGGGATCACGGCGGTGGTGGTGTCCGAAGAGCGCATCTGCCAGCCCGGCCTGGATTGGGTCGTGCTGCACGAATACCAGAAGCACCGCGTCTGCACCCTGCTCGACCCCACGCAGGACCCGCTGGGCAAGGGCTTTCACATCATCCAGGGCATGGTGGCCATCGGCTCGGGCGGCATCAGCGGCAAGGGCTTCATGAAGGGCACGCAGACCCACCTGGAGTTCATCCCCGAGCGCACGACTGACTTCGTGTTTGCGGCCTATGCCGAGGAGTTCGGCCTGGTGGGCTGTCTGGTGCTGCTGTTCCTCTTCCTGTGCCTGATCTACCGGGGGCTGATGATCTCGGCCCAGGCACCGACGCTGTTCTCGCGCCTGCTGGGGGGCAGCATCTCGCTGAGCTTCTTCACCTACGTGTTCGTGAACATGGGCATGGTGAGCGGGATCCTGCCGGTGGTGGGGGTGCCGCTGCCCTTCATCAGCTATGGGGGCACGGCCATGGTCACGCTGGGGCTGGGGCTGGGCATCCTGATGTCGATCGCCAAGAGCCGGGGGCTGATGCAGCGCTGAGGCGCCCCGGCCCTGCCTGAGATCAGGCGGGCTGCACGCGGTGGATCTGCGTGAGGGCAGGCGTGGGCCAGCCAGCTTCCTGGCACACTCGCACGATGGCCTCGTTGGTGTCGAAGTACACCTGCCAGTAGTGGTCGGTGTGCGTGTAGGGACGCACGGCGATCTGCGGCCCTTCGAGCTTCATGTCCAACAGATTCACCTCGGGCGCAGGCGTGCTGGCCACGTTGGGGATGGCGGCCACGGCCTGGCGCAGGCGGGCGATGGCCTCCAGCGGATCCACGCCATTGGCCAACTGGGCCACGCGCTCGACGCGGCGCACGGGCAGGGCGTGGAAGTTCTGGATGGTGTCGCCGAAGATCTTGCCGTTGCCGATGAGCGTGAGCACGTTGTCGGGGGTGATGAGGGTGGTGCCGAACAGGCCCAGCTCGTGCACGGTGCCGACCACGCCGCCCACCGACACGAAATCGCCCACCTTGAACGGGCGCAGCACCAGCATGAAGGCCCCGGCCGCGAAGTTGCCCAGCAGCCCGCTCCAGGCGGCGCCGATGGCCACGCCCGCGCCGGCCACCAAGGCCGCGAACGAGGTGGTCTGGATGCCGAAGTAACCCAGGATGCCCAGCACCAGTGCCACGTTGAGCGCCACGGCCACGATCGAGCCGAGGTACTTGGTCAACGTGGGGTCCACGTGGTTGCGGTTCATGGTGGCCGACATCACGGCCACGACCTTGCCGATCAACCAGCGTCCGATGATCCAGAAGGCGATGGCCGAGATGATCTTGATGGCCAGGGCCGACGCGGTGGTGGTCAGGAAGATCTTGATCGCATCCAGGTTGCTGATGTCCATGACAGGTCTCTGAGTGATTGGTGATGGTGTGACGAAATGTCACAGCCGCAATCTACCCCGAAAGCGCGATGGTTCGATGACGTGGATCACCTGGGCGGCGCAACCCGTGGCGTACGATAGCTGCATGACCGCAACTTCCCATGCTTCGCCGGTGGCCGGCGTGCACCACAGCCCGCTGGACCGCGCCCTGATCGCCGTCGATGACGCCCTGCGCACCGTGTGGGGCACGCATGTGGCTGGCCGGCCCTGTCCGCGCCCGGCGCTCGAAGGCGAGCCGCTGTCCGAGGCCGAACGCGGCGAATCGGCGGCCTTGATGCGGGTGAACCATGTGGGCGAGGTCTGTGCCCAGGCCTTGTACGCCTCGCAGGCCCTGGGCACCTCCGATCCGGTGCTGCGTGCCCATTTCAAGGACGCGGCGGACGAGGAAACCGACCACCTGGCCTGGACCGAACAACGCCTTCGTGAACTGGGCGGGCGCACCAGCCTGCTCAATCCGCTGTGGTACGGCGGGGCCTTCGCCATCGGCCTGCTGGCCGCGCGCGCGGGCGACAAGGTGAGCCTGGGCTTCGTGGTGGAAACCGAGCGCCAGGTGGAGCAGCACCTGCACAGCCACATGACGCGCCTGCCGCCGGGCGACACGGCCTCACGCGCCATCGTGGCGCAGATGCGTGACGACGAGGCCGAGCACGCGGAGGCGGCCCAGAAGGCCGGCGGTGTGCAGTTGCCACTACCGGTGCGCACCCTGATGCGTGCCGCCGCCAAGGTGATGACGATCACCGCCCACCGCATCTGACGGGGGCGCGCAGGCCGTTCAGGCCGCCACGATCTCGAAGCTGGTCGTGATCTCGGCCGTCTTGGCCAGCATGATGCTGGCCGAGCAGTACTTCTCGTGCGACATCTGGACGGCGCGCTGCACGGCGTTCTCCGTCAGGTTCACGCCCGTCACCACGAAGTGCATGTTGATCTTGGTGAAGACCTTGGGATCGGTCTCGGCGCGGTCGGCCGTGAGCTTGACCGAGCAGCCGCGCACATCGTGGCGGCCGCGCTTGAGGATCAGCACCACGTCATAGGCCGTGCAGCCACCGGTGCCGGCCAGCACCGTTTCCATCGGGCGGGGCGCCAGGTTGCGGCCGCCGCCATCCGGGGCGCCGTCCATGTTGATGACGTGGCCGCTGCCGGTCTCGGCCATGAAGGCCATGCCCGAGGCGGGCTGCCAGTGGATGGTGCATTCCATCGAGAGATCTCCATGGCGCGCAGGGTGCCCGACGCGCCTGATTGCATCACAAGGTGTAAATGTGTGATTGTGCCGTGCAGCTGCCGATTGACGGAATTGTCCGGGAGGCGTTTAATTTCTTATAGATGCCCATGGGCATTGGGTGTAAACCCTTGTTCGAGATAGCCGCATTTCGTACAATTTGATACGGCTGTGGAACCAATCCTGCGAGGCAGGTTCTCAGCTGTGTTTTTGTTTGTCTCCTCCACCCTCCTCCTTTGGTGGATTTAAGCCCGGGCCGATCCGTCGACTCGGGCTTTTTTTCGGCTGTGCGGGGGCCGGCCAGCAGGCCCAGCTCAAGGCTGCTTGTTGAGCGTCTGCGCCGAGGTCTTGGCCTTGGCGGCCATTTCCTCGCGCAGGCGGCGCAGCTTGTCGCGCGGGCTTTCGCCCGGCACGGCGCCAGGGGCGCTTTCGCTCAGCTTCATTTCGGCGATGAAGCGGCTGGGAATGGCCTGCACGTACTCGCGGCCCTTTTTGCGGCGCTTGAGCGCGCTCACGGCCAGCGTCAGGCGCGCGCGGGTGATGCCCACGTACATCAGGCGGCGCTCTTCCTCGACCTGTGCGGGCAGGATGTCGCCTTCCTCGCGCGAGAAGGGCAGCGAGCCCTCGTTCACGCCGGCCAGCACCACGTGCGGCCATTCCAGGCCCTTGGACGCGTGCAGGGTCGACAACGTCACCACGTTCTGGTCGGTGTTGCGCTCGGCCAGGCTGGTGATCAGCGAGATCAGCTGGGCGATCTCGATCACGCTTTTCTTCTCGCTCTCGACCGACATGCCGCCGTCGTTCTCGATCTCGCCGCCGCAGCGCTTGGCCACCCAGTCGATGAAATCGAGCACGTTGGTCCAGCGGGCCGCGGCGATCTTCTCGTTCTCTTCGTTGTCGTAGAGGTGCTGCTCGTAGCCCATCTCTTTCAGCCATTCGAGCAGCAGCGCCTTGGCGTCCTCGCTGCCGTAGGTCTGGCGGGCGCGGTACTCCAGGTCGTTCACGTAGCGGCCGAACTCGTGCAGGCTGCCCAGGGCGCGCGCGCTCAGGCTGGCGGCCAGCGATTCGGAGAACAGCGCTTCGAACAGGCTCACCTTCCACTTGCCGGCGAACTCGCCCAGCGTGCCCAGCGTCTGGTGGCCGATGCCGCGCTTGGGCGTGTTCACCGCGCGCAGGAAGGCCGGGTCATCATCGTTGTTGAGCAGCAGGCGCAGCCAGGCGCACAGGTCCTTGATCTCGGCCTTCTCGAAGAAGCTCTGGCCGCCCGATACCTTGTACGGGATGTTGGCCTTGCGCAGCGCCTGCTCGATCGGGCGGGCCTGGTGGTTGGCGCGGTACAGGATGGCGAAGTTGCTCCAGTCCGCTCGGGATGGATCGGCCTGGTTGGCCGCCAGCAACTGCGCGTGCAGCACCTGGAAGTGCGACACGGCGCGTTCGGCCTCGTGCTCTTCGTTGTCGCACTCCATCACCTTGACGGGCTCGCCTTCGCCCAGGTCCGACCACAGCGTCTTGGGAAAGAGCTTGGGGTTGAGCTGGATGACGTTGTTGGCCGCGCGCAGGATGGCGCTGGTGGAGCGGTAGTTCTGCTCCAGCGGGATCACCTTGAGGGTAGGGAAGTCCTGCGGCAGCTTCTTGAGGTTGTCCAGCGTGGCGCCGCGCCAGCCGTAGATGGACTGGTCGTCATCGCCCACGGCGGTGAAGATGCCATCGGCGCCAACCAGCAGCTTGAGCAGCTCGTACTGGGTGGCGTTGGTGTCCTGGTATTCGTCGACCAGCACATGATGCAGTTGGCGCTGCCATTTCTGGCGCACCTGCTCGTGCTCGGCCAGCAGCTTGAGCGGCATGCTGATCAGGTCGTCGAAATCCACGGCCTGGTAGGCGGCCAGGCGCTCTTCGTACAGCTTCATCACCTTGGCGGCGACCAGTTCGTCGTCGTTGGTGATGTAGGGCGTGACCTGGCTGCTGTTCAGGCCCATGTTCTTCCACAGGCTGATGGTCCACTGCCAGCCACGCGCCTGCTTGGCGTCGGTGGTGCCGCCGGCATCGCGCAGGATGCTGGTCACATCGTCGCTGTCCAGGATCGAGAACTGGGGCTTGAGGCCCAGCGCGGTGCCGTCCTCGCGCAGCAGGCGCACGCCCAGCGAGTGGAAGGTGCAGATCAGCAGCTTGCCGGCGGCCTTGGCGCCGATCAGGGCCTTGGCGCGCTCGCGCATTTCGGCGGCGGCCTTGTTGGTGAAGGTGATGGCGGCGATCTGCGACGGGCGCAAATCGGCGCCGTCGCCCGGCTGCAGCAGGCGCGCGATCTTCTGGGTGATCACGCGCGTCTTGCCGGAGCCGGCGCCGGCCAGCACCAGGCAGGGGCTGTGCAGGTGCATCACGGCCTCCATCTGGGCCGGGTTCATCGTGGCGGCACCCGCCTGTGGGGAATGGGAAGACATCAGCACGGCCTTGTTCAGCCCGGGATTGTCTCACCCGGGCTGCCGGCAGGGGTCAGAGGCTGGCGATGAACTCGCCCACCACGTCGGCGAAGGCCTCGGGCTGTTCGGATGCGCTCAGGTGGGCGGCGCCTTGCAGGGTGTGCAACTGCGCGCCGGGGATGCCCTGGGCGATGACATCGAGCATGGCCTTGGGCGTGCCCTGGTCCTCGCTGCCGGCGATCACCAGCGTGGGCACGCGGATCTCGCCCAGGCGGGCGGTGGTGTCGATCTCGCGGATGGCGGCCGAGCAGGCGGTGTAGCCCTCGGGGTCGGTGGCCTCGAACAGGCGCTGGTGGCGGGCCACGGCGGCGGCCTGCTGCTGGCGGAAGCTGTCCGAGAAGAAGCGGCTCATCGTGGCCGTGGCGATGGCGCCCAGGCCCTGCGCCTGCACGGTGGCGATGCGTTCGGCCACGGCCTGCCGGCCGGCCTCGGGGTACTGGCTGGTGGTGTTGGCCAGCACCAGGGCCTTGACCTTGTCCGGGTGCTGCAGGGCCAGGGTCTGGCCGATCATGCCGCCCATGGACAGGCCCACCCAGATCACCGGGCCGCCTTCGGCCAGTTCGTCGATCACGCGGGCGGCGTCGGCGGCCAGGTCGTCCAGGCTCAGGGGGCCGTCGGGGATTTCGGAGCGGCCGTGGCCGCGCGTGTCCGGCGTGATCACGCGGTGGTGACGGGCCAGCTGGTTGGCCACGGCATCCCACATGCTGTGGTCCTGGCCCAGGGCGTGGCTGAGCACGATGGTCTGGCGGCCTTCATCGGCGGTGGTGTCGGCATGGCGCGGCTCGCGGATGGTGGCGAACAGCTTGGGCCGTGTCGTGGTGAAGGCGGGGCGGCCTTCGCCCGAATGCCAGGCGTCGTCGGCGGGTTGGGCGGGCGGATCGATGCCCAGTTCGCGCAGGATGCCCAGTGCCCTGGAGAAACCTGTGTTGGCGGCGGGCACGCCGGCGTAGATGGCGATCTGGAACAGGGCTTCGCGCACTTCGTCAGGGGTCAGCGTGTGGGCATTGCCGGGCGTGAGCGAGCCGCGCAGATGGATCTCGAACTCGTCCCAGCGGCCCAGGGCGCTGGTCACGGCCAGCACCAGCACGCGGCGCGTCTTCCAGTCCAGGCCGGGGCGGCCCCACACGCCGTGCCAGGCGTAGTCGGTGATGAAGTGCTGGAACTCGGCGTTGAAGCTGTTGGCCTTGGCGACGGACTTGTCGACCCAGGCGTCGCCCAGGGCGGCACGGCGGTTGCGCATGCCGCGTTCGAAGGCGTGGTCGAAGGGAAGCTTGGGGGTGCTGGACATGGCGGTACGGTGCTGGCGGATGACGGTGGTGCGGAGCCGGCACGGGGTGCGCGCCGGCGGGCGACCGGAGGTTCAGACTTCTACCGCATTGTGCCAACGCTGCGGTGCGCCATCCCCCCTCTGCGAGGGGGATCCGAAGGTGTGACAGGGTGTGCCACGGCGCGAAGGGCATCGGGCTTCGTGTATGGTGACGGGATGCTTGACCGTCCCATTTCCCCATGCCGATGACGGCGCCGGTGCCGCGCCTGGGCCAGCTGCCTGGACGGTCGCTGCTGCTGTGCCTCGCGGCATGCACGGCCCTGTGGCTGGCCGGTTGCGCCAGCGGGCCGGCGCCTTCGCAAGGGGCCGGCAAGGCCCCGCGCACCGGCACCAGCGACCGTGACGGCGCCCCGGCCAACCCGCCGTCGGACCTGGTCCGCGTGCCCGATGCCGAGCCGCGGGTCGAGCCCATCCGCCAGGGCGGCCCCAACAAGCCCTATGTGGTGCTGGGGCAGGGCTACGAGCCGATGTCGGGCGATGTGGCCTTCAGGCAGCGCGGCGGTGCCTCGTGGTACGGCACCAAGTTCCATGGCCGGCGCACGGCCAGTGGCGAGGTCTACAGCATGTACGGCATGACGGCCGCGCACCGCACCCTGCCCATCCCCAGCTACGCGCGGGTGCGCGATGTGCGCAGCGGCAAGGAGATCATCGTCCGCATCAACGACCGTGGGCCCTTCCACAGCAGCCGCGTGATCGACCTGAGCTACACAGCGGCGGTCAAGCTCGACATGCTGCACAAGGGCAGCATCGAGGTCGAGGTCGAGCGCCTGACCTTCGACCAGATCCGCACGGGGCAGTGGCGCTCGGGCACGGCCCTGGCCCAGGCAGAGACCGATGTGCCGCCGCTGGTCACGGCGCCGCCACCGCGCCCGCCTGAGCCAACGCCCGTGCTGGCACTCAACACGCCCGCGCCAGCGCTGGAGCCGGTCGACCCGGGTGAGCACGATCCCATCCTGGCGCTGGCCTCGCAGCTGGACGAGGCCTCCCCCCCGTCTTCCGCGGCGGCGGACGTAGCGCCGGCCACCGTGCCCACAGCCTCGCCACTTGTCCAGGCCAGGGCCTTCACCCCCGCCTCCAAGGGCTTCTGGGTGCAACTGGCGGCCTTCAGCCAGCGCACGGGCGTCGATGCCTTCCAGAAGCGCGTGGCCGAGGAGATGATCAACCTGTCGCCCTTGCTGGGCGTGTTCCAGGACGGCAAGGTCTACCGGCTGCAGGCCGGCCCCTACGCCACGCGGGGCGATGCCCAGGCCGTGGCCGGGCGTGTGCGCGAAGCATTGCGCCTGGCGCCCATGGTGGTCGAGCGCCGCTGAGCCGGCACCCAGAGACACAAGAGAAGAACCACAAGACGATGCTGGCGAGCGGTGTGTGGCCCGTGCTGGGCCTGGTGTTCAACGCCCTGGTGTGGGGCATCTCATGGTGGCCGCTGCGGCAGATGCAGCTGGCCGGTCTGCACCCGGTGTGGGCCACGGCGGTGTTCTTCGCGATCGGTGCCGTGGTGGTCGGGAGCCTGCGGCCCCAGGCCTGGCGCGTGCTGGCCAGCCAGCCCCGTCTGTGGGCGCTGGCGCTGGCGGCGGGCGCCACCAATGCGGCCTTCAACTGGGGCGTGAGCATCGGCGATGTGGTTCGCGTGGTGCTGCTGTTCTACCTGATGCCGGTGTGGGCCGTGCTGCTGGCCTGGTGGATGCTGGGCGAGCGCATCACCGCCGGATCGCTGCTGCGCGTGGGGCTGGCGCTGGCCGGAGCTGTGCTGGTGCTGCAGCCGGCCGACGGCGGCTGGCCGGTGTTCGATGGGCTGGCCGACTGGCTGGGCCTGGCCGGTGGCGTCGGGTTCGCGCTCATCAATGTGCTGCTGCGGCAGTTGGCGAACGAGGCCTCGTCGTCACGGGCGCTGGCCATGTTCGGCGGTGGGCTGGTGTTCCCTCTGGGCTTGGGCCTGCTGCTGACCTGGCAAGGTCAGGTGCCCGCGCCCCCTGCAGCGCAGCCGGCGTGGATGCTGATGGCGCTGGGCATGGGCCTGTTGTTCGTGGCGGCCAACATGGCCCTGCAGCATGCCGCGGCGAAGCTGCCGGTGCGCATCACCTCGGTGATCATGTTGACCGAGGTCCTGTTCGCCGCGCTGACCTCGGTCTGGTGGGGCGGCGAGTCGCTCAGGTGGTCGGTGCTGGCGGGCGGGGCGCTCATCCTCGCGGCGGCCTTCCTGGCCGCGCGGAAGGGGCACTGAGGTGGGCGGCTAAGCCAGCTGCCCGGCCCCTTGGCTCCGGGTGGTGTAGTGCCTACGGGGCGTCTTCTGTGTCAGGATGGCTGATGCCATCTGGTGGCCCATCTCACGGCCGTCAGTAGCGTGTTTCCGTGAAATCACCGCCGGGCATGTCGAACCTGGAGATGCCACCGCCATCTCGTTCGATGTCCCAGCCGAACAGCACGCCATCCGGCTTGAGCCGGAACTTCAATCGCAGGGCGCCACCTCGCGAGCGAATGTCTTGAAGGACGGCATCTGGTATGCGGGCGGCAACGGGGATGGTGTAGTCGCCGAGGATGCGGCCGCCGTAGGAAATCCCAGTCCGTCCACCATGGGGGGCAATAGCTCTGTTGTTGTCTCGCCAGACGACGTGCACTTTTTCTGGAACGAACCCACCGGGATAAGACGAAATTCCTCTGTTTGCCTTGACGATTCGTGATTGAGCAAAAAATGGCAACTCACGCCCATCCGCAAAGAATTCCACCCCAAGCATCTCAGCACCAGGTACCGCATCGGTCACCAGCACCAGCCCGATGCCTTTGAAGCGTTGCTGAGCTTCGCTCATGGGTGTTGCCTCGTGGTCTTGCTCCGCCCCGGAATGGCAACTCGCCAGCCAGGGCAGCAGGGCCAAGGCCATCAGCCCTCTTCTTGTCATGTGTGTCATGTTCATTGCATCCGCAGCCTGCACAGGGAGGCCTCATTGATTGCGCCGCCGTTGCGGAGGGCCCGAAAACGCTTCATGCTCAGTAACGTGTTTCCGTGAAATCACCGCCGGGCATGTCGAACCTGGAGATGCCACCGCCATCTCGTTCGATGTCCCAGCCGAACAGCACGCCATCCGGCTTGAGCCGGAACTTCAATCGCAGGGCGCCACCTCGCGAGCGAATGTCTTGAAGGACGGCATCTGGTATGCGAGTGGCAACGGGGATGGTGTAGTCGCCGAGGATGCGGCCGCCGTAGGAAATCCCAGTCCGTCCACCAGGGGGGGCAATGGCTCTGTTGTTGTCTCGCCAGACGATCCGAACCGTTCCAGGGATGTGGCCGCCTGGGTAAGACATGATCTCTCGAGTCTTCCTAGAAAGAAGTGACTTCGCATAAAACGGCAACTCACGCCCATCCGCAAAGAATTCCACCCCGAGCATCTCAGCCCCAGGTACCGCATCGGTCACCAGCACCAGCACCAGCCCGATGCCGTTGAAGCGGTGCTGAGCTTCGCTCATGGGGGTTGCCTTGTGGTCTTGCCCCGCCCCGCAATGGCAACTCGCCAGCCAGGGAAGCAGGGCCCAGGCCATCAGCCCCCTTCTTGTCGTCTGTGTCATGTTCATTGCACCTGCAGGTTGCCCAAGTCGTAACCATGGCCACGCAGCCATTCCAGATAGCGCTTCATGTCCACCGTGCCCGTGACACTGTTGTCGCCGGGCATGCGCGTGATCTTTCCTTCCGCATCCCATTGCGGGGGCAGGTAGCGGATGAACCGTCCAGTGTCCGAGTGGTTCATGCCTTTGGGCAGCACCATCTGCCGCTGCGTTGTGCTGGTGCCGTTTCCATAAGTGACTTGGCGGTCTTCCCCTTTCGGCATGGGGCATCCCGGACCACTGGTGCAATATTGGTTGTCGCTTTTGTCATGGATGACGGGTTGGGTGATGATGTCGCTTCTCGGATCTGTCATCTTCAAGCCCGCCGCCTTGGCCTGCTGAACCATCCAGTTCAGGGCAACCCGCGCCAGGTCACTCTCGTTGGCGCCAAAACCTCCACCTATGTCGGCGTGTGCGCCAATGAACCCGAGTTCTATGCGTGTCTTCCCGTCTCTGGCGGTTGAGCTGGCGGGGCTTTGCATGATGGATTCCAGAGGGAATGCCCCCGTTGATTTGGGTAAATCCCGCATTGTTTCTCCCCGATATTCATTGAGTGCTACCGCCTGTGCCACGTAGGTGAAATTCTCCGGGATGCGAAGGGCGTAGGCGTGGTCGCTGTAGTTGGTTGACAGTACCGTGTCGAATAGACCCATGAATCGGAAGTTGACCTTCTGGCACCGTGTTTGCTGCTGCCCGCCGACCATGATCTTGTAGCGGTAGTAGCCGTTGACGGTGTTGGCCACAATGCGGTTGGCAAAGTCTCGCGACTGAGCCGCGCCTCGGCTGAAGCCGATGATGTCCACGTCCATGGCGACGTCATCGTCTTTAGCCAGCTCTGCCTCGTCGTTGAAATACCGCAGCATCCGTTCGATTCGGACAGGGCCTGAGTAATTGCCGCCCATGTCGGCCTCTTCATAAGTGACGCGCGGAATGACGCCCAGCAATGTGCCCTTGGCGTAGTCCTCGGGCACGATGTTGCCGTATTGCTGATCTCGATGAACGGTGCCAACGCCGGATATGTAACGTGCGCGCCCATCTTGGTATAACTGCCGAAACTGCCAGACGTTCGACAACGAACTGTCATTCGCATTCAGCCACTGCTCATCGTTGGTGTTGCCCGTTCCATCGAAGGCAAACAGGATGAGCCCGGAGGGATCGGCGTGGGTCAGCGGATTGTGGTTGGCATAGGCATACGGCTGCGTGAGCAACTGGCCTGAGCGCCAGTTGGGTACGGGCCCGAGCGGATCCGGCTCCAGGTACTCGCCGCGCCGCGGGTCGTAAGTTCGCAGCACATTGTCGTGCCACTCTGTTTCCGCGTCGAAGTACTGCCCAGGCAAGCGCAGGTTGAATGTGAAGCCCTTTGGCGTATGCTCGGTCTGGGCACCGTTCACCACCTTGAACACGCCATAAGCCGTGGGCTGCACACGCCAGATCACCCGCGCTGCCGCATCCGTCACCGTCACGGGCGTGCCGATCTCGTTGGCATGCACAAAGCGCAGTTCGCCAGGCTCTGCGCTGATCCAGCGCCACATCGAGACGAGCCATGCGCCGATGCCGCCTTCGTCACGGCGCGGTTCGGCGCCATTGGCGTAGTCGATCAGGGCCACCGGCACGCCGTGCGCGTATACGTAGCGGCGTGCCAGCTTCGGCGCAGCCTCTCCGGCTTGCCGGCCATGGGCCACGGCGACAGGCACGGTTTCAGCGACGAGTTTCATGCCTTGCCACAGGTACTGTGTGCGTTGCTCGCCTTTGTCACCAGGGCTGAATACGGACTTCGCGATGCGCAGGCCATGCGTATTGTGCATGTAGCGCGCGAGCGGCGCACGGGCCTGCCGCACCTCGACGAGCCTGCGGTCTGCGTCGTAGGCCAGCGTACGTTCAGGTTGGCCTGGCACGCCCGTGATGCGCTGCGGCAACCCAGTGGCGTCGCGCTGCACACTCAGTCTGCGCCAGTCGTGGTCTTGCCCTTGCCAATGGGCCATCTGCAAGCGGCCCTGGCCATCGTAGGCGTAATACTCGGGCTGAATCGCGCCCTTTGGGGCGGCATCTCCTGACGGCTGCACCACCAGCAGGCGGCCACGCTGGTCATAGGCAAAGTCAACGAGACGACCGATACCGCCTTTCGCGGAAGTACCTTCCCGCACGCTACGTTTCCGCATGCGGCCCTGCGCGTCGTAACCGAAATCCGCCAGTATCAGCACGTTGCCTGTCGGGGCGGCAGGTTGCGCCATGGTGGGCACCGCCGTCGATACGGCCGTCGCGCTGGCAACAATTGGCTGCGCTCGCGCCTGCGGCAACCACGCAGTCATCCAGTCGCCCAGCCAACTCCTGCCTGAGGGCTGGTCAGGCAGTTCCCAGCGCATGTGCGCGAGTTGGCCCTGACCGTTCAGGCGCCAATGCAGAGCCACACCATTGCCCCAGCGATAGCCTTGTTCGGACTGGAGCAGCGCGGGCATCTCCAAGGCATCCTTATCCACCTTCATCTGCGCCATGGCCGCGCGACGTGTGGCCGCCTGTGCGCGGGTATTTCGTTCGTCTGCAGGCAACGGCTCGATGATGGTGCGTTGGCCTATGCCCAACCAAGAGCTCAACCAATTCGCCATGCTGCTGCCCAGCACTGCCTCGGCCTGCCCATCGCGGTACCTTATAGCCTTGAGTTGGCGCCCGATCCCCCATTCGTAGCGGAGGCTGCCTCCTTCCGGCAGGTGCCATGCCAACAGCCGGTCGGCCTCGTCATAGGCGTACCGCTCGTTGAACCTGATGTGCTCAGCGTGGCGCGTCACGGAGCGTTGCTTCAACCGGCCCCACTCATCATATGCAAAGTGCTCCTGTTCGTGCGGATGCTCGATGCGCACGAGGTGCACGCCTTCATAGCGAAGCTGCGTGCGCTGGGAGGTCGATCCCGGGCGGCTCACCTCGTGCAACTGAATGCGCCCCAGCGCGTCATGCTGCCAGTGCCACACGGTACCGTCGTCCAGTCGACGCTCCAGCAGTTGGTCCGCTTCATCGTAGCGCCGGGCCTCCCACCCGGTCACTGACGTGTGCATGGCGATCAGCCGACCGAAGTCATCGATCACGGCTTGGACCTCTGGCCAAGGCTGGCGGAGCATGCCGGCCTCTGCCTCTGCCTCTGCCTGTGCCGGCGAACGTGGTGAGGAATCTGCAAGTGCCGCAGGATATTCGGGTTCGAAGGCAAGTGCATCCACTGTCGGCGGCAACGACAGCCAACGCGCCCATCCTGCGTTCGACGCGATGGCCACGCTGGCCTTGTCGGTGTAAGCCAGACGCCGCATCTCGCCGTCGGGCAATTCAATGCGAGTTGGGCGTTGGAGCGCGTCGTACTGAACCTGGGCTGCTGCTGATCCTCTTTGCCATGTTCTCGGCTCGCCCGTCGGCAGGTATGTCAACCTGATGGCGACTTGATCAGTCGGGGTCTGCACGATGACTCGACCAGTGCTATCGCGGCGATAAGTCTGTGTCAGGTTCAGTGGATACCTCGTTTCCAGAACGAAGTCGCCTCGTGTGTCCCATCGGTAGCTGGTGATGTCTGCGGAACCGGGCAGAGGCCCGTCGGTGCTGGTGGGCAAACTGCGGCCGTTGATCTGCTGATAGGTATGCCGGACGGTGCGAGTGATCGGCTCTGCTGGCCGGTCCGCGAAAGCGGGGCGCCAACCGCTCTCCACCGATTGAGCAGGCTGTCCGCGTTCGTTGTATGTCACCCGGATCTGGTGCTCCTGCCCTGACATCACGCTCGGCTTGGCGATCAACGTAGGCTGCTCTCCCGAAGCGCCGTACTCATAGCGCACCATCCAGTGCTCGGCGCCAGGCTTGCCATCCTTGTAGACAACCTGACTGACCCGCAGCACCCTGTCCAGCGGATCGTGGGCGGTGCGCATGCCCCGCAGCGGCCGGCCCTGCGGATCGAGCTGAATCTCTTCGGTCAGCCGGCCTTTCGCATCGTACACATACCGCATGTTGGCCCGCGGGCAGGGCAGGGCGGCCACGCAGGGCTCTCCCCGCGTTTCGGTGATGCGGTAGTCGCCCGCCACCATGGCACTGCGGATCTCAAGTCGTCGGCCATCGGGCCGTTCGGCCGTTCGCCCGTGTACCAGCACACTGAGTCCTGGCGTGCTGCCCGGCAGTTCGCTCAAGCTGGCGCGTTCGAGTACGGCCAGCTCCACCTCCAGACCACCATGCTCGCTGCGCACGGCCCAACCGCGTTGGTCATAGCCATAGGTGGACATGCGCTGGTTGAGCGGCTGGCCATCACTGCCGCTGCCTGACACGCTGATGCCGGTGAGCAGCGTGGGAAAGCGTGCATCCTCATAGTGATAGGTGCGGCTGACCGCGCTGGTGGTGGTGCCGCGGGCGGTCAGAGGGTGTGCGGGCTTGTCGGCGTCGTAGTGCGTGGGTAGGTGCACCTTGGCCAGGTTGGCCACCAGCTGGATCTTGTCGATCCGGGTTCCCTTGGGTGGTGTGCTCCCGTACTCATAGGCAAAACGACCCACCGGCGTGTCGATGCTTTGCACACCGGTGAAGTGCGCTGGCCAGCGTCCGTCACGTGAAGGTTCTGCGTAGTTGAGCTTGAGCTGACGCCCCTGGGGATCGGTGACCTGGACCAGATGCCCTCCAGCGTCGTGCTGCAAAGTGACAAATTCACCTGTGGCCACGGCGATCTGCACCAGTTTGCCGCGGTGATCGAAGTTCAGGCGACGGCCATCGGGCCAGGCCCACGTGTACTCATCGCCGCGCGAGCCGCGACGGATGGCGATGCGTCCATCGGAAGCACGCGAGGTGCCACAGCGGGTTGGATCCAGCAGATCGCGGCTGAAAATCAGGCGGGCGCCATCGGCCTGCACGATCTGCAAGGCACGGCCCACCACGTGCAACTCGGTTTCATAAGACAGCTTCCAGCCGCGTCCCATGATGCCATTGGGAAAACCCACGCCACTGAACTGGCTGTTGTAGTGGCGGACCAGTTCCAGGCCCAGCACCCCAGGCAGCGCCGGAAGGTCGACCTCGCGCTGGTACTTGTTGCCCGTGATGACGTTGACAGGGTTGCCGCCGCCGACGTTCACGGTCCGGTCGTTCTTGCTGGCCGGCCCGCTGGCGCCGCAGGCGGTGGGCCCGGTCGTTTCGCCGCAGCTTGCGCTGCCACCGGCCGAACGGGCTGGCGAAGCCGCCGCTGCGCTCATGGTCTGGGCCTGCGTGGGCCCGGGCAGCATCAGGCCCAGGCATGTCCATAGGGCGATGACCACAGGCCATGCCGATCCCGTTTGATTTCTCATGCTGTAGCCCCGACCCTCAAGGGCCGACGCCTTCCCTGTCTCATGGTTTATGGCTGATCCGGACGACAAGGGGTATGCGGAGGCGCTCACCTTGCCAAGTCGAATCGTGCCCCTTCATCTTCAAAGGGGCGCTGCCAGTATAGAGATCAGGACACGCTGGGGCCATCCCTCCGAGGGGGGACGGTTAGATGCCGCTCAGCTATTGCGTAGCGGTCGGCTTGGCCGTGGGTCAGGCCAGGGATGCAGCTGCGGCCTGGTGTCGCTGCGCGCTCACCTGCGCAGCGTGCGCGAGTGCGCATGCACCGTGTCCACGAGCGCGCTCACGTGCTCGGGCGGGGTGAACTGGCTGATGCCGTGGCCGAGGTTGAAGACGTGCCCGCCCGTGCTGCCTGGGTTGCCGAAGCTGTCCAGCGCCTTGATCACTTCGGCCTGGATCTGCTCGGGCTGGGCGAACAGCACGTTCGGGTCCAGGTTGCCCTGCAGCGCGACGCGGTCCTGCACGCGCTGGCGGGCCTGGCCCAGGTTCACGGTCCAGTCCAGCCCGACCACGTCGCAGCCGGTGTCGGCGATCTGCTCCAGCCACAGGCCGCCGCCCTTGGTGAACACGATGTGCGGGATGCGCACGCCTTCGTGCTCCTTCTTGAGCTTCGCCAGCACGCGCTTCGTGTAGGCCAGGCTGAAGGCCTGGAAGGCACCGTCGGCCAGCACACCGCCCCACGAATCGAAGATCATCACGGCCTGTGCGCCGGCTTCGATCTGCGTGTTCAGGTACAGGGCCACGGCGTCGGCATTGACCTCGAGGATGCGGTGCATCAGGTCAGGGCGCTGGTACATCATGGTCTTGACCAGGCGGTAGTCGTCGGAGCCGCTGCCCTCGACCATGTAGCAGGCCAGTGTCCAGGGGCTGCCCGAGAAGCCGATCAGCGGCACGCGGCCGGCGCCGTCGGCGTTGGTCAGGGCCTTGCGGATGGTGCTGACGGCATCGAACACATAGCGCAGCTTGTCCATGTCGGGCACGGCCAGCCTGGCCACGGCGGCTTCGTCGCGCACCGGGCTGGCGAAGCGCGGGCCCTCGCCCTGCGCGAAGCTCAGGCCCAGGCCCATGGCGTCGGGCACCGTCAGGATGTCGCTGAACAGGATGGCGGCGTCCAGGTCGTAGCGGGCCAGCGGCTGCAGGGTCACCTCGCAGGCGTAGTCGCGGTTGGTGGCCAGGCCCATGAAGCTGCCGGCCTTGGCGCGCGTGTCGCGGTACTCGGGCAGGTAGCGGCCGGCCTGGCGCATCAGCCACACGGGCGTGCAGTCGGTGGGCAGACGCAGGCAGGCCCGCAGGAAGCGGTCGTTGGCCAGGCGGGGCAGGGCTGTGGTGGGCGCAGTCATCCGGACATTGTAGGCACGCGATCGCGGGGGCGCGCAAATCAGGAGGCGGGCGGCCCGCGTGCTCTGGCACCATCGGCCTCATGGCCGTCGCACCCACCACCCCTGCCCGTGCCCACGCCGGCACCCATGCCGCGCCCGCGCTGGCGCTGAACCATACCGAACACGCCTACATCGCCGTCGAAGGGCTGGCGGGTTCGATGGTGATCACCTACATGATGCAGTTCAACGAGGCGATCGAGCCGGCGCGGCTGCGCACCGTGCTGCGCGAGCTGATCAGCGCGTGGCCGAGGTTCCGGGGCGTGGTCGAGGCGGGGCTGCATTCGCACCGGATGCGCATCCTGCCGGACAACGAGACGGCCGACCAGCTGTTCGAGATGGCCTGGCGCGAGGACGCGCACATCGACGCGGGCGATCCGGCGCAGTTGGAGCGCCTGCACCACCAGATCCTCAACGATGTGGTGCCGCTGGAGCACGGCCTGCTGTGCCGCTTCCGCTTCGTGCCGCACGCCACGTCGCCGGTGCTTTTCCTCTCGGTGCACCACATCCTGTTCGACGGGCGCTCGGCGCTGCAGTTCATGACGGATCTGCTGGCGCGGCTCAATGGCGGGCCACGCATTCCCGTGCAGCCGCTGGAGGCAGCCTCGCACCTGGGGGCGCTGGCGCCGGCCTCGCTGCTGCAGTGGCCTGCCAAGCTGCTGAAGTCGTTCCAGAACCGCGCGCGTGAGGCCAAGTGGCACAAGGGGCTGCACGTGCAGCAGGCCGCGCCGCAGGGCCATCCTTACCTGAGCATCCACATGCTGCGCCACCACACGCTGTCGGTGGACACGCAGGAACTGCGTCGCGTGGCGCGTATCCTGGACCTGAGCGTCAACAGCCTGGTCACGCTGATCCTGTGCGAGGCCTACCTGTCCTACGCGCCCAATGATTCGCTGGCGGCCGCCGTGGTGCGCCAGTCGGTCGATCTGCGGCGCTACTACCCGCAGCCGGCCGGCCACAAGCCCAGGCTGCTGTGGGGCAACCATGTGGGCGCCTTCCTGGTCACCGAGGTGGGCGCCAAGTCGCTGCGCGAGCGCGCGGCCTCGGTCAAGGCCCAGGTTGACGAGGGCATGGCCCGCTTCGAGCGCCGCGAGATGCTGTGGAACCAGCTGCCCGGCATGCTGATGCCGGTGCTGGGCCGCACCTTGCTGTCGCACATCGTGCATGGCATGCAGCGCAAGGGCCGTATGCCGCGCATCAGCTGCCACGCCACCAGCCTGGGCAATGTCTCCAAGCTCAATGCGCCGGATGCAGCGCTGCGCATGACCCGGCTGGTGCTGGTGGTGCCCAGCCTGTCCATGCTGCACACCGTGGCCGAGCTGGATGGCCGGATCGAGATCCCGGTGGTGTGGCAGCGCTGCGATGCCACGGTCGAGCAGATCGATGATTACCTGCGCCGGGTGGACGAGGCCGCCGCACGCATCGTGCAGGAAGGGCTGGCGCTGGTGGGCGGCTAGGCGGCCCGCGCCAGGCCGCGCGTCAGTTCAATGTCTTGCGGTAGCTCTTGATCGAGGTGACGAGGAACACCAGGAAGGCCAGGCCGATGGGCCACAGGTTGGTCCACATGTCGACCATGTCGAACTCCTTGAGGAACACGCCCCGCGCCCCGCGGATGAAGTAGGTCATCGGCAGGGTCGACGAGATCCACTGCGCCCACTGCGGCATGCCGCTGTACGGGAACATGAAACCCGAGAGCATGATGGTCGGCATCATGTAGTAGAACGACAGTTGCATGGCCTGGATCTGCGACTGCGCGGCCGTCGAGATCAGGATGCCCACCATCAGCGTGGTCACGCCGTAGGTGAACAGCAGCGCGGCCAGGGCCCAGGCGCTGCCCGTGAGCGGCATCTTGAACAGCCAGAACGCGATGGCCAGGATGCTGAGCACCTGCACGATCCCCATGAAGAAGTAGGGAATCATCTTGCCGACGATCACCTCCGATGGCGCCGTGGGCGTCACCATCATGAACTCCATCGAGCCGCGCTCTTTCTCGCGCGTGATCGACATCGCCGTCATCATGATCAGCGACATGTTCAGGATCATGCCGACCACGCCGGGGATGATGTAGAAGGTGTGCTCGCCCTGCGGATTGAAGCGGCGCTGCACGCGCACGTCCACGCTGGGCCCCACGCTGGGCACGTGGAGCTGGTCCTTGCGCAGGATGTGGGCGGCCACCTGCCGCGCCACCTCACCGGTGGACGAGATCGCGCCGTTCAGCGACACCGGGTCGGTCGCGTCGGCCTCCACCAGCAACTGCGCCGTCTTGCCGGCCATCAGGTTGCGCGTGAAATCGGGCGGGATCTCGATCACCACGGAGGTCTTGGCCTTGCGCAGGTATTCGCTGGCCTGCTCGGCCGACATCTCGCGCGGGTCCACCTTCAGGTAGACGCTCTGGATCAGGGCGGCACGGTACAGGCGCGAGAACTCGCTCTTGTCGTGGTCCACCATGATGGTGTCGATGTGGCGGGGATCGGGGTTGATGGCGTAGCCGAACACGATCACGTAGCTGATGGTGGCGATCATCAGCGAGATGAAGGTGAGCCGGTCGCGCACCATGTGCAGCCACTCTTTCTGGGCGATGGCGTAGACGCGATGGGGAGACATGACTGCTCTCGCTCAGAAGGAAGTGTTGGTGCCCTGCTGCTGCAGGGTGAGGTGGAAGAAGACGTCTTCCAGGCCCACGTCGATCTCGTGCACGTCGCCGGCCGAATCGCCCAGAGTCTGCAGCCAGCCGGCCACGTCGTCCTCGGAGCGGGCCACCAGGCGCACGCTGTTGCCCTGGCGCGAAAGGCGCACCACGCGGGGGTCGCGGCTGATGGCGACCAGGTCGACCGGGCCCTTCAGGCCCACCTGCATGGCCACCAGGTGGCTGTTGCGGATCACGTCCTCGGGCTTGTCGTCCACCAGCAGGCGGCCGTAGAGCATGTAGGCCAGGCGGTGCGAACGCATGGCCTCGTCCATGTAGTGGGTGCTGACCAGCGTGGACACGCCCGTGGCCGAGATCTCCTGCAGGATGTCCCAGAAGGCCTCGCGGGCCTTCGGGTCCACGCCGGCGGTAGGCTCGTCGAGCAGCAGCAGCTTGGGGCGGTGCGACATCGCGCAGGCCAGCGCCAGGCGCTGCTTCCAGCCGCCCGACAGCGTGCCCACCAGCTGCTTGTCGCGGCCCAGGTCGTCGAAGGCGAACTGCTTGACCAGCTCGTTCAGGCGGCCCTGGATGTCCTTCACGCCGTACAGGCGGCAGACGAACTCCAGGTTCTCGCGCACCGTCAGGTCAGGGTAGAGGCTGAAGTGCTGCGTCATGTAGCCCAGCAGCGGCTTGATCTTGTCCGACTGCGTGGCGATGTCGTAGCCCATGCAGGTGCCGCCGCCGGAGGTCAGCGGCACCAGGCCGCACATCATCCGGATGGCCGTGGTCTTGCCGCTGCCGTTGGGGCCCAGGAAGGCGTAGAGCTGCCCCGGCTCGATCGTCATGTTGAGCTGGTCAACGACGGTGTGCGTGCCAAAGGTCTTGGTGAGGTTCTTGACCTCGATGAGGGTGGTCGATGAAGACACGTCGGGCCTTTGCTGGTCGAGGTCGTGTCGTCGGATCAGCCTTGCTGCGCGGCCAGGATCACACCCACGGGGGTGCCGGGCGGCACGGAACACTTGCTGGCGCCTTCGATGCGGCCTTCGGTCAGGAAGCTCAGGCGGTCACGCAGCTCGGGCCCGAACATCAGCGGGTTGGTGTACTCGGGGCGGGCGCTCACGCGGGTGGTGCGGGCCGTGAGCGGCTCGTCGCAGCCCGACACCTTCACCTGGAACTGAGAGCCCGGCAGGAATCGTGGGCGCAGGTCGTTGGGCACGAAGAAGCGCACGCGCAGGCTGTCCTTCTGCAGGATGGACAGCACGGCGGCGCCCGTCTGCGCGAACTCGCCCTGGCGCACGAAGATCTCCTGCACCACGCCATCCACGGGCGCGGTCACCTGTTTTTGCTGCAGCAGCCATTCCACCTGGGCCACGCCGGCCACGGCGGCCGAGGCCTGGGCGGCGGCGGCGCGCTTTTCATCGTCGCGGGCGCCTTCCTTGGCCGCACGCAGGGCGGCGCGGGCCTCTTCGACCTGGGCCTGGGCCAGCGCCACGGCGGTGCGGTCGGAATCGACCTGGGCCTCGGCGATGAAGCCCTTCTTGACCAGCGCTTCGCTCTTCTTGAGGTTGGTCTGCATCTGGGCCAGCTGGGCCTTGGCGTAGCGCAGCTTGGCGCGCACCTGGTCCAGCTCGTCCTTGCGGGCGCCCTTGGAGAGGTTTTCCTGCTGCGAATCGGCCTGGGCCTTGCGGGCCTGGGCCTCGGCCAACTGGGCCTGCTCTCGGTTGGATTCCAGCGTGTAGAGCTTGTCGCCGTTCTTGACGAGCTGGCCTTCCTTCACGCCCATCTGGAACAGGGTGCCTGCCACGGGTGTGGCCACGGCGGTGATGTCGGCTTCGATGTAGCCAGGCAGTTGCGAGCGCTTGTCATCCTGCAGGCAGCCGCTCAGGCCGGCGGCTGCCAGCAGCACGCTGGCGCACAGGAGGGTGCGGGACGGGGCGGGCGAGGGGAGGGACAACAGGCGCTTCATGGGAACACTTCACTCAACAAAGGTCATGGCGGCAGGCGCGTCGAGGGCCTGCCACGGTCACATGGTCACAGGCGCCCCAGCTCGACGAACAATGGGCGATCATCGATGCCAGGGCGGGGGTCGTCGCCATAGCTCAGCCAGAAGTGGCTGGAGAACAGTTTCTGGCGCTTGTAGCCGCGCGGCACCTCTACCAGCGGGTCGCCGTGCGTGATGCCGCAGGCCAGCGCGTCGACCTTCTGGCCCTGGTTGGCCATGATCCAGTCGATCAGGGCGCGGAACACGTCCTTGTCGTCGTTCGCGATCAAGGTGGTGTGCAAGGTCAGGTAGTTCAGCACGCCACCCACTGGCGGCAGGCGGAAGCCCCCGGCGATCGAGGCATACAGGTTGTACAGCGGTCGGATCAGACCGATCGGGGCCTTGAAGCCCATCACGCGCGTCTGCTTGTAGGCCTTCTGGTTCCAGCTGCCCAGGATGCCGATGATCTGGCCGCCCTTGAACGCCAGCGCATAGTCACCGATCGAGATGCCCGCATAGTACGGGTCATTGGCCAGCACCTTGGCGAACTCGTAGCAGGGGTAGCCGTTGCGGCGCGGGGCCTCGCGGTCGAAGAAGGCCTGCATGGCCGGCACGTCGGCGGCGGTGGCCGCGCGGATCTCCACGCCGGCCGGGATGCGCGGCTTGAGCTTGCGCGTGAAGATGAAGCTGGTCTCGATCGTGTGGCTGACCCAGTAGTCGAACAGCACGCCGTCGGCCGCGTTCTTGGCCGCTTCCAGCGGGGCCACGTTGTCCTTGATCACGATGCCCTGCAGCAGGTCGGTGGTGCTGCGGTACTCCTTTTGCGCCACGAACATCTGCGAGGCGATGCCGCGACGGCGGTAGTACGGGTCCACGCGCGTGTCACCCGAGTAGTACACGCGACGGCGCTGGCCGCTGATGTACAGGTCGCGGCCGGAGATCACCGTCAGGCCGGCCAGCACCTCGGGGCGCTCGGAATCGTCGGCCACGGTCAGGATGAACTCGTCGCCGATCACCTTGGCGCCGGTGAAGAAATCCGGCTGGCGCTGGAAACACATTTCGGCCGGCCCGGGCATGGTGATCTTGCTGATCAGGTCATGGATCTTCGGGTTGTCGGCGGGCGTGCCGAGACGCACGGTGATGGTCATGGTGTCCTCGTCGAATGCGTTGGGTGTGGGCGGCGTGGGTGGTTTACTGCAGGGCCGTGACGCTGGTGGGCGGTCAGGCGGCCACGGCCGGTTCGTCCAGGGCCTGGCGCAGCACGTCGGGGATCTGTCCCTTCCAGTGGCGCAGCGGCTCGATCTTGATGTTGCCCTCGACCATGCCACGCAGGCGGCACTGGTCAAGGTAGATGTCGCGCATGTGCGGCAGGGCCACACAGGCGGCGGGCTGCAGCTGGCCCAGTTCGCGCGCCAGCTTGTAATGGAAATTGTTCAGCAGCGCCTGCTCCAACTGGCCGGCCAGTGAGGCCTCCAGTGCGCTGCGGTCGGTGCCTTCCGCGCACTCCACCAGCAGGGCGTAGCCGGGCGACAGGCGGGTGCTCTGGTCCAGGGCCAGCAGGGTCACGGGCAGGGCGCCTTGCAGGGCCAGGCCATCCTGGATCTGCTGGGCCAGGGTGGCGCTGGTCTTCTCGCCGACCAGATCGACGCCATCGTTGCGGCCCAGGAAGGTCAGGCAGGGCACCTGGCCCAGGAAGCCATCCACGCGCACCACGTCGCTCATCTTGTAGCGCGCGAAGCCCGAGCCGGTGGTCATGATCGGGATCACCTGCATGCCATCACGCAGTTGCCACGAGGCCAGGACCTGCCCGGTGGCCGTGTCCTCGAACTCGTAGAAGTGGCTGAGGTAGGCCAGCGGAAAGCGGCCCTGGAAGGGGAAGGTCACCACGCCCTCGGTGGCCCACAGGCCCTTGCCCTGGAAGTTGGCGTGCGGCAGCAGGGCGCGCAGCTTGTCGGCCCAGGGGGCGGCCGCGGCCGTGTCCCACGAGCTGACCACGGCCAGGCCGGGCCACAGCTTGGCGAAGAACTCCGGCGCGAGCTGGCCGTCCCAGGCGCGCAGCAGTTGCGCGGCGCGGGCCGAGCGCGGGCAGGCCACCTCGGCCATGCGGGCCTGGCGGGCGCCCCAGTGGCCGGTGTCCAGCACCTGGGCCAGTTCTTCGCGCCAGCGTGCCAGCTGCTCCAGCGCGCCCAGGGCGAAGGTGGGGCTCCACACGGAGATGAAGCCCAGCGTCTCGTCAGCCACCAGGTAGGCCACGGTGGCGAACAGGGAGTCGTCCGAGGTTTCGGCCAGGGCCACCTCTTGCGGCACGGATTGCGTCAGGTAGGCCAGCAGGCGCTTGCCCCACGACAGCATCTTCATGTCGTCGTTGATGTCACCGGCGGTCTGGTCACGCATGTCCGTCGGGATCCAGGACAGCGACCAGTAGTGCGTGCCGCGCCCCTGCTGCGGGAACTGGCGGTACAGATCACCCACCCAGGCGCTGATGACCTCGTCCAGCTCGTCCAGGAAGAGCTTGCTGTACGGGATCCATTTCACGGCCGAGGTCGAGCCGCTGGTGGGCTGGTAGCGCATCACCGGCGAATCGACCATCTCGCGCCCGCGCGACGCACGCTGGCGCTCCAGCGCCTCGGCGTAGTCGCCGTAGGTGGTCAGGGGCATGTGCTGGGCGAACTGCTCCCAGGTCCAGTCGGCGCGCACGCCGCGGCGCTGACCTTCAGGGGATGCGGCCACGGCGGCCAGCCAACGCGACAGCCGGCCACGCTGGATGTGCTCCAGCTCGCCGAGGTGCCGTTCGAAACGCCGGCACCCGGGGGTGACCAGCAGCTTGAGGAGTTGGTGGCCGAAGGAGGTTCCGACGCCCATGCTCAGGAAGCCTTGCCGCGCTCCAGGCCGTCCTGGACATCGGTGTCCAGCCAGGCCGTGGTGTTCGCGGGGGCTCGCTGCTCGTTGTCCATCTTGCGCGCGATGGCCAGGCCCTCAGGCTTGTGGGTGCCCAGGATGTGCTTCTTCACCCACTTCCAGGGCACGTCCACGATGGAGCGGAACAGGCTTTCGTAATCGCAGGCGGCCAGGCAGGGCACTTCGTTGCCGCGGCGCCAGCCCGGGTTCACCTTGTCGAAGAAGGCGATGTGCGGGTTGCTGGCCTTGAGCTCGGGCGTGATGTCGGCCACTTCGCCCTTCAGGCGCACGTAGTCCTCGCCGAAGTCCAGCACCATGTTCTTGCGGTCGAACGCATCGGGGAACAGCTGCTGACAGTAGGCCTCGGTGATGGCGCGGTAGTGGTCATCACGACCAGCGCGGTTGCCATCGACCTTCGGGTAGTAGTTGTAGAAGTTGTTGGTCATCAAGAGGTAGGTCTTGTACCCCTTGGAGATCAGGAACCAGTAGAAGGGCACCAGCGGCCGCTTGATGCGCTCGATGATCAGGCGGCGGTAGAAGGTGTTGGCCAGGTCGTTGTTGCCCCAGTATTCCTTCTCGATGATGGTGTCGCCACTGAAGATGCCGCGCACGCGCTTGCCCTCGACCTTCAGGTCGAAGAAGGTTTGCGTCGAGAAACCCACCAGGCGGTCGTCGGACTTGCGCTCGACCAGGATCACGCCCGACTTCTTGCTCAGATCGCTCAGGAAGATGTCCAGCGAGGTGTTCTCGTAGTACTGGGAGTACAGCTCATACATCTGCTTGATGTGCGACACCGTGACGGACGAGATCGGCCGGAAGAAGGTCCGGGTCTTTTCCTTGTGCGCGGGACTGGCCATGATGCTGCTCCGTGATTGGCCCCCTGACGCGCTCCACGCGGTGCCACATGGAGGGAAGGCCGGAAACAAAGTGTTTCTGTGGAAGATTGTTCGAGAGCATGCCAGTCGGCCCTTTACAGACAGGATGGGGCTTGCCCGGGGGCTCCCCCCAATCGGGGGATGACGCGTTAGATTTGACGCGTCACGCGGCCTTTTTTCTGCGTCCGTTGCGGCGGAGCCTCGCCACCTTTTTTGGGGCACGATGCCCCAGTGTCAGGCGCCCTTTCTGTCGTGCGCACGCGACTGGTGCGCAGCGCCTTCATCGTCCATTCACGGGGGCATCAGGCCTTGTCTGCCGTGTCCGAAGTGAGGGGGGCTTGGTTTGCGTGGGGGTAAGCACGTATAATCTTTGGGTTTTGCCGACATCAGGTCGGGGTTTTTGTTCGCTGTCAGCAGACAGGTCTGGTTCATCTGGCTCGGGTTGTGTCCCGGATCAAATGGGGTCAGGCAGGTCGGTCTGGTGGCCAAAGTGGTCCTAGCTCTTTCATGGAAAAGCCCATGCCATCCTCCCCTGCGGTGGCGACAGGGGCACCAACGAAAGCGCCTGCGACTGCCGGGTGGCAGGATTCATTCTGGCCGCAGCAAGATCCCGAGCCCCCGGTGATACCGCTCACGCGAGACGAGGCTCAGGCCCTGATCGCGAAAAGCCCCTCCCTCTCGCCTTGGCGGGTGATCGCGCTGCAAGCGCTGATCGGGGTGGTCGTGGCGGTGATCTGGGGGGGCCTTTCTCGCAACCTGCCATCTTTCACCTCCGCGCTGTATGGCGCCGCGGTGGTGGTGGTGCCCGGCGCGCTCATGGTGCGCGGGGTATTTGGTCGCGGGTCAGGGCGCAGCCTGGGTGGTCTCCTCTTCTGGGAGATCGTCAAGCTGTTGCTGGTGCTGGCCCTGCTCGCGCTGGCGCCCAAGTGGGTGCCTTCGCTGGACTGGGCTGCGCTGCTGGTCACCCTGGTGTTGTGCCTGAAGGTCAATGGGCTGGTCCTGCTGTGGCAGGGCTCCAAGAAATCTAGAGTCTGAGACGAGAGTAGCTGATGTCTGCTGATGCACACGACGCCGCGGCCGGAGCCGCGCAATACGCGCCAACGGCCGGTGAATACATCAATCACCACTTGCGCCACTTTCAGAACATCTCTGAGAAGCAGGCCATCGTTGATTGGAACTACATCAACTATGACTCGGTGTTCTGGTCGGTGACCCTGGGCCTGTTGGCCGTGTTCGTGCTGTGGCGCGCCGCCCGTGCGGCCACGTCCGGCGTGCCGGGCCGCTTCCAGGCTGCGGTCGAACTGCTCGTCGAGCTGGTCGACACCCAGGCCAAGGGCATCATCCACAACGCCGCCTCGCGCCGCGCCGTGGCGCCTGCCGCGCTTACCGTGTTCGTGTGGATCTTCTTCATGAACGCGATGGACTTGCTGCCGGTTGACCTGCTGCCCCGCCTCTGGGGGGGCTACTACGCCGCCGTCGGCCACGATCCGCACCACGCCTACATGCGCGTCGTGCCCACCGCCGACCTGTCCATCACGCTGGGCCTGTCGATCTCGGTGCTGCTGATCTGCCTGTACTACAACATCAAGATCAAGGGCCTGTTCGGCTGGATCAAGGAGCTCTTCAGCGCGCCTTTCCATGCCCACGGTGTCGCCGCCGTGCTGCTGGCCCCCGCCAATTTTGCCTTGAACCTCATCGAGTTCGGCGCCAAGACCATCTCCCACGGCATGCGGCTGTGGGGCAACATGTACGCTGGCGAGCTGGTGTTCATGCTGATCGCCCTGATGGGGGCGGCTGGCCTCAGTTCCCTGGGCGGCATCGGTTTGTGGATCGGCCACATCCTTGCCGGCTCGGCCTGGGCCATCTTCCACATCCTGATCATTGCCCTGCAGGCCTTCATCTTCATGATGCTGACCCTGGTGTACATCGGTCAGGCCCACGAAGGTCACTGACCCTTCCCTTTCCCCCTCCCTTTTTCTCACCAACCTCACTTTCTTCTTTAGGAGCAATCATGGAACTCGTGTTGGGTAACGTCGCGCTGGCTTGTGGTCTGATCATCGGTCTGGGCGCCCTGGGTGCTTGTATCGGTATCGCCCTGATGGGTGGCAAGTACTTCGAAGCCACCGCCCGTCAGCCCGAGCTGATGAACGAACTGCAGACCAAGATGTTCCTGCTGGCCGGTCTGATCGACGCCGCCTTCCTGATCGGCGTGGGTATCGCCATGCTGTTCGCCTTCGCGAACCCCTTCGTCGCAGCTGCTGCCTGATCGGTCCCTTCTCGACTGAGTTTTTCAATTAACCGAGAAAGGTCCGAGCCGTGAATCTGAACGCAACGCTGTTCGCGCAGATCGTGGTCTTCGGGATCCTGTGGTGGTTCACGATGAAGTTCGTGTGGCCCCCGATCACGAAGGCTCTCGACGAGCGCGCCACCAAGATCGCGGACGGTCTGGCTGCCGCTGACAAGGCGAAGTCCGAACTGGCCTCCGCCAACCAGCGCGTGCAGCAGGAACTCGCTCAGTCCCGCGAAGACATCGCCAAGCGTCTGTCCGACGCCGAGAAGCGTGGCAACACGCTGGTCGAGGATGCCAAGGCGCGCGCAGCGTCCGAAGCCGCCAAGATCGTCGCCGACGCCAAGGCCGAAGCCGACCAACTGGTCGTGCGTGCCCGCGAGGCCCTGCGCGAGCAGGTCGCCACGCTGGCGGTCAAGGGCGCCGAGCAGATTCTGCAGCGCGAAGTCTCGCCCCAGGTCCACGCTGACCTGCTGAGCCGCCTGAAAACGGAGCTGTGATCATGGCCGAGCTTGCCACCATCGCCCGTCCGTACGCCGATGCCTTGTTCAAGGCCGCGCCCGATGCCGACCAGGCTGCCTGGGTCGGTCAGGTCGAGGCTTTGGCCGCGGTGGCCCGCGACCCGCAGCTGCGGTCCCTGGCGGACAACCCCGTCGTCACCAAGGAGCAGGTCTTCGAGGTGCTGACAGGTGCCGCCAAGGTGGCGCTGGCGCCGGCCGTGGCCAACTTCTTGCGTACCGTCCTCGACAACGGTCGTCTGGCGGCTTTGCCGCTGATGGCCGAGCAGTTCCAAACCCTCGTGCATGCCCGTCAGGGTGTCTCCGAAGCCATCGTCTACAGCGCTTTCCCGATCGATGCGGCCCAGCTGGCCGACATCCAGGGCTCGCTGGAGAAGCGCTTCGGCGGCAAGCTGCAGCTGTCGGTCCAGGTGGATCCGACGCTGATCGGTGGCGTGCGCGTGGTGGTGGGTGACGAGGTGCTCGACACCTCCGTCAAGGCCCGCCTGGAGCGCATGAAGACGGCCCTCCTGGCCTGACCCCGGAGAGCCGCCTGTCCAAGACTGGTGCACACATGGTCGCCCAACCCCCACTGGCTGGCCTTCAGGGCTGTCAAGTGAACCCTGAAATCCAGCCGGTCGTCGTCAACGAGGTCTGCCCCGTGCAGCCCTTGACCAGACTGGGAGCAACGCAATGCAACTGAATCCCGCAGAAATTTCCGAACTGATCAAGAGCCGCATCGAAGGTCTCGGCGCGGCTGCCGACATTCGCAACCAAGGCACGGTGATCTCCGTGACCGACGGTATCGTCCGCGTGCACGGCCTGTCCGATGCCATGCAAGGCGAAATGTTGGAATTCCCCGCTGACGCCAGCGGCATCCCCACCTACGGCCTGGCCCTGAACCTCGAGCGCGACTCCGTCGGCGCCGTGATCCTGGGTGCCTACGAGCACATCTCCGAAGGCGACGTGGTCAAGACCACGGGCCGCATCCTGGAAGTGCCCGTTGGCCCCGAGCTGGTTGGCCGCGTGGTCAACGCCCTGGGTCAGCCCATCGACGGCAAGGGCCCGATCAACGCCAAGCTGTCTTCTCCCATCGAGAAGATCGCTCCCGGCGTGATCGCCCGTGAATCGGTGTCGCAGCCTCTGCAGACCGGCCTGAAGTCGATCGACTCGATGGTGCCCGTCGGCCGTGGTCAGCGCGAGCTGATCATCGGTGACCGCCAGACCGGCAAGACCGCTGTCGCCATCGACGCGATCATCAACCAGAAGGGCCAGGGCGTCACGTGTATCTACGTCGCCATCGGCCAGAAGGCTTCCTCGGTCAAGAACGTCGTGCGCGCCCTGGAGCAAGCCGGCGCCATGGAATACACCATCGTCGTCGCCGCCACGGCCTCTGACTCGGCTGCCATGCAGTTCGTGTCGGCCTACTCCGGCTGCGCCATGGGCGAGTACTTCCGCGACCGCGGCGAAGACGCCCTGATCGTGTACGACGACCTGTCCAAGCAGGCCGTGGCCTACCGCCAAGTGTCGCTGCTGCTGCGCCGTCCTCCCGGCCGCGAAGCCTTCCCTGGCGACGTGTTCTACATCCACTCGCGTCTGCTGGAGCGTGCAGCCCGCGTGAACGCCGACTATGTCGAAGCCTTCACCAAGGGTGAAGTCAAGGGCAAGACGGGTTCGCTGACGGCGCTGCCCATCATCGAAACGCAAGCCGGTGACGTGTCCGCCTTCGTTCCGACCAACGTGATTTCGATCACCGACGGTCAGATCTTCCTGGAAACCAGCCTGTTCAACGCCGGTATCCGTCCCGCCATCAACGCCGGTATCTCGGTGTCGCGCGTGGGTGGTGCTGCCCAGACCAAGCTGATCAAGGGCCTGTCCGGCGGTATCCGTACCGACCTGGCGCAGTACCGTGAGCTGGCCGCGTTCGCGCAGTTCGCCTCCGACCTGGACGAAGCCACCCGCAAGCAGCTGGACCGCGGTGCCCGCGTGACCGAACTGCTCAAGCAGGCTCAGTACGCTCCGCTGCCGATCTCGCTGATGGGCGCAACGCTGTACGCCGTGAACAAGGGCTTCATGGACGATGTGGACGTCAAGAAGGTTCTGGCCTTCGAAGCCGGCCTGCACCAGTTCCTCAAGACCAGCCACGCCGCGCTGCTGAGCAAGCTCGAAGCCTCGAAGGCCCTGGACAAGGACGCCGAAGCCGAACTGCAATCGGCCATCGCAGCGTTCAAGAAGACCTTCGCCTAAAAGGAGCACGCCATGGCGGCAGGCAAGGAAATACGCGGCAAGATCAAGAGCGTCGAGAACACCAAGAAGATCACCAAGGCCATGGAAATGGTCGCGGCTTCGAAGATGCGCAAGGCGCAGGATCGCATGCGCGCGGCCCGGCCTTACGCTGAAAAGGTGCGCAACATCGCTGGCAACCTGTCCAAGGCGAACCCCGAGTACGTCCACCCCTTCATGATCGCCAACGATGGCGCCAAGAAGGTGGGCTTCATCGTGGTGAGCACGGACAAGGGCCTGTGCGGTGGTCTCAACACCAACGTGCTGCGCGCCGTGACCAACAAGCTCCGTGAGCTGGACGGTCAGGGCACGAAGTCGGACGTGGTCGCGATCGGCAACAAGGCGTTCGGTTTCTTCAACCGGATCGGCGCCAAGGTGGTCTCGCATGTCACCGGTATGGGCGATACGCCCCACCTGGACAAGCTGATCGGCCCGACCAAGGTGGTGCTCGATGCCTACGCGGCTGGCGAGCTGAGCGCGGTCTACCTGTGCTTCACCCGCTTCATCAACACGATGAAGCAGGAGCCCGTGGTCGAGCAACTGCTGCCTCTGAAGGCCGGTGATCTGCAAGCCGACGAGAACCACCAGTGGGACTACATCTACGAGCCTGATGCACAGGCCGTGATCGACGACCTGCTGGTGCGCTACGTCGAGGCGCTGGTCTACCAGGCCGTGGCCGAGAACATGGCGTCCGAGCAATCGGCGCGCATGGTGGCCATGAAGGCTGCAACCGACAACGCAGGCTCCGTGATCGGTGAGCTCAAGCTGGTCTACAACAAGACCCGCCAGGCCGCGATCACCAAGGAATTGTCCGAGATCGTCGCCGGCGCGGCCGCGGTCTGACCCCAGATTTAATTGATTGAAGGAACGAAAAATGGCTGACACACAAGCTCAAGCTGTGGGCAAGATCGTTCAGTGCATCGGCGCCGTGGTGGACGTGGAGTTCCCGCGCAACCAGATGCCCAAGGTGTACGACGCTCTGAAGATGGACGGCTCGACCCTGACCCTGGAAGTGCAGCAGCTGCTGGGTGACGGCATTGTCCGTACCATCGCGCTGGGCTCCTCCGACGGTCTGCGTCGCGGCATGGTCGTGAGCAACACCGACGCCCCCATCACCGTGCCCGTGGGCCCCGCCACGCTGGGCCGCATCATGGACGTGCTGGGCAACCCCATCGACGAACGTGGCCCGGTCGATCTGACCCGCACCGCCTCGATCCACCGCAAGGCTCCGGCCTACGACGAACTGTCGCCCTCGACCGAGCTGCTGGAAACCGGCATCAAGGTGATCGACCTGGTTTGCCCGTTCGCCAAGGGCGGCAAGGTGGGTCTGTTCGGTGGCGCCGGCGTCGGCAAGACCGTGAACATGATGGAACTCATCAACAACATCGCCAAGGCCCACAGCGGTCTGTCGGTGTTCGCTGGTGTGGGTGAGCGTACCCGTGAAGGCAACGACTTCTATCACGAAATGTCTGACGCAGGCGTCGTGAAGCAGGACAACCTGGCCGAATCCAAAGTGGCCATGGTGTACGGTCAGATGAACGAGCCGCCGGGCAACCGTCTGCGCGTGGCCCTGACCGGCCTGACGATGGCCGAGTCCTTCCGTGACGAAGGCCGTGACGTGCTGTTCTTCGTGGACAACATCTACCGCTACACCCTGGCCGGTACCGAAGTGTCCGCACTGCTGGGCCGTATGCCCTCCGCCGTGGGTTACCAGCCCACGCTGGCCGAAGAAATGGGCCGTCTGCAAGAGCGCATCACCTCGACCAAGGTCGGCTCGATCACGTCCATCCAGGCCGTGTACGTCCCTGCGGATGACTTGACCGACCCGTCGCCTGCCACGACCTTCGCCCACTTGGACTCCACCGTGGTGCTGTCGCGTGACATCGCTTCGCTGGGTATCTACCCCGCCGTGGACCCGCTGGACTCGACCTCGCGTCAGCTGGACCCGCACGTGGTCGGTGAAGAGCACTACTCGGTGGCCCGCGCCGTGCAAGGCACGCTGCAGCGCTACAAGGAACTGCGCGACATCATCGCCATTCTGGGCATGGACGAACTGGCTCCGGAAGACAAGCTGCTTGTTTCCCGCGCCCGTAAGATCCAGCGTTTCCTGTCGCAGCCTTTCCACGTGGCCGAAGTGTTCACCGGTTCGCCCGGCAAGTACGTGCCCCTGAAGGAAACCATCCGCGGCTTCAAGATGATCGTGAACGGCGAATGCGACAGCCTGCCTGAGCAAGCGTTCTACATGGTCGGTACCATCGACGAAGCCTTCGAAAAAGCCAAAACGATGTAATCAGCGGCGCCATGCGCGCCCTGGCGGCGTTGCCGTGCTCGCCATAGCTTCCGCTATGTCTGTGCGCGGCGCCTTGCCAGGCCGCCCATGGCTTGCTGCTTAAATCGTCTTGCACGCTAATCAGGTTTTATTAGGAAGCGCTTATGTCCACCATTCACGTTGATGTTGTTTCGGCCGAGGAGTCTCTCTTCTCGGGCGAGGCCACCCTGGTGTCCGTGCCGGGTGAAGTGGGCGAGCTCGGCATCCTGCCGCGCCACGCGCCGCTGATCACGCGCATCAAGCCGGGTGCCGTGCGCATCCAGCGCGCCGACACGAAGGAAGAAGAGTTCGTCTTCGTCGCCGGTGGCATCGTGGAAGTGCAGCCGCACTGCGTCACCGTCCTGGCCGACACCGCCATCCGCGGCAAGGACCTGGATGAGGCCAAGGCGCTGGAAGCCCAGCGCGTGGCCCAAGAGGCCGTCCAGAACGCCAAGGGCGAACTGGATCTGGCCAAGGCCCAGAGCGAGCTGGCCATCATGGCCGCGCAGATTGCCGCGATCCGGCGCCTGCGCAAGAAGTGATCGTCACACCGACTTCCGTCCCGAGGCCTTGAACGCCGACGGACGCATGCCCCGCAGGCCCGCAGCACTCGTTGCCGCGGGCCTTTGTCGTTTCTAGGTTTCCAGATTTCTTGCGCGGTGATGTGGTGTGATCCACGGCATCGCCGCCTACAACAGGTCCCCGGAGCACGCCATGCCCGTCAAAGCCCCCGCTGCCAACAACAGTCGAGCCAAGAAGCCCGTCGCCTCGGCCAAAGTCGCCGCCCCGTCGACCACCAAGCCCGCCAAGCCCGCCAAGCCCGCAGCGCGCGTGAACAAGGCCACGTCGATCGCCAAGGCGCCCAAGGCCAAGCCGCTGGCCCTGGCCGACTACCTGCAGAAGATCCTCACTACCCGCGTCTACGATGTGGCGATCGAGAGCGAACTTGTCCGCGCCAACAACCTGTCGCGTCGCCTGGGCCACGAGGTCTACATCAAGCGCGAGGACACGCAGCCGGTGTTCAGCTTCAAGCTGCGCGGGGCCTACAACAAGATGGCGCAGCTCAGCGCGAAGGCGCTGGCCAAGGGTGTGATCTGCGCGTCTGCCGGCAACCATGCGCAGGGCGTGGCGCTGGGCGCGCGCCGCCTGGGCTGCAAGGCCACGATCGTGATGCCGGTGACCACACCGCAGGTCAAGGTCGACGCTGTGGCCGCTTTCGGGGGCGACAACGTGCAGATCGTGTTGCACGGCGAGAGCTATTCCGATGCAGCCCTGCACGCGCGCGCGCTGGAGCAGAAGAAGGGTATGACCTTCGTGCACCCCTTCGACGATCCGGATGTGATCGCGGGGCAGGGCACGGTGGCCATGGAGATCCTGCGCCAGCACTCGGGCCCGATCGACGCGGTGTTCGTCGCCATCGGCGGCGGCGGCCTGATCAGCGGCGTGGCGGCCTACATCAAGGCCGTGCGCCCCGAGATCAAGGTGATCGGCGTGCAGACGGATGACTCCGATGCCATGGCCCGCTCGGCCAAGGCCGGCAAGCGCGTCACGCTGGCCGATGTGGGCCTGTTCGCCGATGGCACGGCTGTGAAGCTGGTGGGCGAAGAGACTTTGCGCCTGGTGCGCAAGCACGTCGATGATTTCGTGATCGTCAACACCGATGCGGTGTGCGCGGCCATCAAGGACATCTACCAGGACACGCGCTCCATCGTGGAACCCTCGGGCGCGATGGGCGTGGCCGCGATGAAGCAGTACGCGGCCCGTCATGGTGGCCAGGGCAAGACTTACATCGCCATCAACTGCGGTGCGAACATGAACTTCGACCGGCTGCGCTTCGTGGCCGAGCGCGCCGAGGTCGGCGAGGAGCGCGAGGCGCTGTTCGCCGTGACGATCCCGGAAGAGCGTGGCTCGTTCAAGCGCTTCTGCGAGATGATCGGCCCGCGCAGCGTCACCGAGTTCAACTACCGCATCTCGGATGAGCGCCAGGCCCATGTCTTCGTGGGGCTGAGCACGCAGCGCAAGGGTGAATCAAAACAGATCGCCAAGGATTTCGAGGCCCAGGGCTTCGCCACGGTGGACCTGACCCATGACGAGCTGGCCAAGACGCACGTGCGCCACATGGTGGGGGGGCGCTCCTCGCTGGCCGATGGCGAGCGCCTGTTCAGCTTCGAGTTCCCGGAGCGCCCGGGCGCGCTGATGAGGTTCCTGTCCACCCTGCCGCCGGGCTGGAACATCAGCCTGTTCCATTACCGCAACCAGGGTGCCGACTATGGCCGCATCCTGATGGGTCTGCAGGTGCCGCCGGCGGATGCCAAGCGTGTGACCAAGGTGCTGGACGGGATGGGCTACCGCTACACGGACGAAAGCCGCAACCCGGTGTACCGGCTGTTCCTGCGCTGAGCGCAGGGCTTGGGGCTCAGGTGCCGGCTTGGCCGGGGGGCGCCTGCTCGGCGCCTTCTACCGGGGTGTCGGCCATGCCGCCACCGCCCTGAGGCGTGGCCTGGCGCGGCTGGAACCTGCTGCCCAGGCTCCCTGAGGGCGAATGGGGCATGCCGGCTGCCGGCGGGGGCGTATAACCGCCCGCGCCATTCATGTTCATGCCCCCCCCCACACCTCCGCCCACGCCAGGCAGCGTGCCGGTGGCCGCCGGGGGCAGCAAGGGCAGGTTGAGGTTCACGGCGGCAGGCCCGCCCGACGGGCCGATCTGCACGCCTTGCTGGGTGACCGATTGCAGGACCAGATCGCCATCGATGGCATGGCCGGTCTTGTAGGCGCGGGCGGGTTTGCCATCGACCACCAGCAGGGCCACGCCGCTTTCGCCTTGTCGGCGGGGCGCCACCACGCCAACCAACTGAAGCCGCGAGGCCAGCATGGCCTGCTGCGAGGGCGCGCTGGGCTCGTCGGTCGCGTTGGCAGGAGGCGACAACAGGCGGGTGACATCACTGCGCGGGGGCGTGCTCGACAGGGCCACCGAACTGGTGCCCGGGGGCACGGCGGCGGGGCGGGCCATCCAGCGCAGCCCCCAATAGGCCAGGCTGGCTGCGACAGCGGCCCACACGAGCAGGGCAAGGATGCGAGATACCATGGTGCGGCACATTATCATGGCTGCCGGGGAACTTCGGCGTGAGAGATGTCCCGAACACCGCGGGTAGATCCTGCGGTGCCGTTCTGGCAAAGTGCGGCATGCTGGCGCCCCTGTCTCCCAAATGCCTGTGCTGCCGGTCGGCACGGTGCGTTTGTCATGGATGTCGTGTTTTTCGAGCGTTCCCTTATGAACAAGCCTCCTCGCTTCACCGCCCGTGTCCTCAAGCAGGTCGCACGCGGCTTCACCCTGATCGAGCTGATGGTGGTGCTGGTCATCATCGGCCTGCTGGCCGCCCTGATCGTGCCCAATGTGCTGGACCGCGCCGACGATGCCCGCCTCACCGCCGCCCGCACCGACGTGTCCAACCTGATGCAGGCGCTCAAGCTGTACCGCCTGGACAACCAGCGCTACCCCACGGCCGAGCAAGGCCTGCAGGCCCTGGTCACCAAGCCTTCGGCCGGCCCCAACCCGGCCAACTGGAAGCCCTACCTGGAAAAGCTGCCCAAGGATCCCTGGGGCAATGACTACCAATACGTCAACCCGGGCGTGAAGAACGCCGCTGGCGTCGACGTGTTCAGCTTTGGCGCCGACGGCCAGAGCGGTGGCGAAGGCAAGGATGCCGACATCGGCTCCTGGCAATAAGCGCCGCGGCTTCACGCTGCTGGAGCTCATGGTCGTGGTGGCGATCATCGCCATCATGGCGGCGGTGGTCAGCTTCGCCATTCCGGATCCGTCCACCTCGCGGCTGGAGCGTGAGGCCGCCCGCCTGGTGGCCCTGCTCGAATCCGCGCGCTCCCAGGCACGCGCCGGGGGCATGACGGTGCTGTGGATCCCGCGCGGTGCCGAATCCGGTGCCGATTACCAGTTCCTGGGACTGCCGCCGGCCCTGGCGCCTTCCCTGCAATGGATGGAGCGCGATGTGCGCGCCGAGGTGGTCGGTGCCACCAGCATCGTGCTGGGCCCCGAGCCCGTGATCGGCGCGCAGAGCCTGATCCTGCGCCTGGGCGATCGGCAACTGGTGGTCAGCACCGATGGGTTGTCACCGTTCGCGCCGATCCTGGGGGGCGATGAGGCTCCGGCAGGCTTGCCTGCGGAGGCGGTCAATGCGCGCTGAGGCCTCACGTCGTTGTCTTCGCCGCTTCCCGCATCGTCCGCGCGGCATGACCCTGATCGAGGTGCTGGTGGCGCTGTCCGTGGTGGCCATCACCCTGGCGGCGGGGTTCAAGGCGGCTGGCGGCCTGACGGTGAACGCCCAGCGCCTGTCCGACCTGACCGTGGCGCAGTGGTGCGCGGAGAACCAGCTCACCGCGTTGCGCCTGTCGCGCACGTATCCGGACACGGGCAATGGTGAGTTCCAGTGCCAGCAACTGGGGCGACAGCTCAAGGGCCTGCAGCACGTGCGGGCCACACCCAACCCGGATTTCCGCCGTGTCGATGCGCAGGTGCTCGACGAGCAGGGGCAGTCCATCGTGAACCTGTCCACCGTGGTGCCGAGGTACTGAGCGATGGCCTGCCTTGCTCCATCACGCCGGCCTTGCCGCGCTACCAGCCAATCGGGCCATCGCGGCTTCACGCTGATCGAGGTGATGGTGGCCTTGCTCATCCTGTCCGTGATGGCCTTGATGGCCTGGCAGGGGGTGGAGGGCATCAGCAAGGCCCGTGAGGTGGCCGATGGCAATGTGCAGCGCACGCTGCGGCTGCAGTCGGTGATGACGCAATGGCAGGCCGATCTGGGCGCCGTGCTGGATTCGCAGACGGTCGAGCCGCTGCTGTTCGATGGCGGCACCTTGCGCATGACGCGCCGGGCGCCGGGGGGCGGCATGCAGGTGGTGGTGTGGGCGCTGCGCAGCGGCCGTTGGGTGCGCTGGGCAGGCCCCGCCGTGACCGCCGTGGGCGAACTGCAGGAGCAATGGACGCGGTCGATGTCTTTCCAGGGCAATGAGCCGGGCTCGCTGCAGGCCCTGGTGGGCATCGACCAGTGGCAGCTGTATTGCAATCGAGGCGGGGCATGGACCAACTGTCAGTCCAGCGCCGGGGGCATCCAGATCAGGCGCCCACCCATTCCGCGCGGCGTGCGCTGCGTGCTGGCCATGGGGGCCGGCAGCGGCTTCGAGGGCAGCATCATCCGCGATGTGGCGCTGGCCTACCAGCCCAACCAGAACTGAGGCCGGGCATGTCGCGCAGCATCACCAGGGTTCACCCACGCACGCACCAGCGCGGCGCGGCCCTGCTGGCGGCGATGGTCATCGTCACCATCGTGGTCACCATCGCTTCGTCCATGGTCTGGCAGCAGTGGCGGGCCGTGCAGGTGGAGTCGGCCGAGCGCAGCGTGGCGCAGTCGCAATGGATCCTGCGCGGCGCGCTGGACTGGGGGCGCCTGATCCTGCGCGCCGACAGTCGCACGGTGGACCACCTGGGCGAGCCCTGGGCCGTGCCGCTGGCCGAGGCGCGCATCTCCAGCTTCCTGGCTTCCGAGCAGGAGGACACCACCGATGCCGGCCCCGAGGCCTTCCTGTCTGGCCAGATCTACGACGTGGCGGCGCGCTTCAATCTGGCGGCGCTGGTCGATTCGACCGGCGAGATCGACCAGGCCCAGTTGCTGGCGCTGCAGCGCCTGTGCGAGTACCTGTCGATGTCGCCCTCGGTGGCTGACACCCTGGCGCTGGCCTTCCGCCGTGCCTGGCTGGCTCGCGCGGCGGACGATCCGCAAATGCTGGCCAAGCTGGGGGGCGACGAGGGTCGCCAGAAGGCGCCCGTGATGCCGCAGACGGTCGACCAGATCGTGTGGCTGGGGGTGGACGCGGGCGTGGCTGAGCGGCTGCGGCCCTACGTGATGCTGATGCTGGACGACCAGGTGCCCGTCAACCTGAACACCGCACCGCGCGAGGTGCTGGCCGCCGTGCTGGATGTGGATCTGGGCCGCGCCGACCGCCTGGTGCAGTACCGCCAGCGCAATCCGTTCAAGGACACGAGCGAGTTGTCCAACGTGCTGGGCAACACCGCCCAGCCGCCGGGCGGCAACGTCAGCGTCACCTCGAGCTACTTCGAGATCACCGGACGCCTGCGGCTGGAGGACAGCGTCATGCAGAAGCGCTATGTGGTCAAGCGTGACGGCCAGAACATCCGTGTGCTGTTCGAGACCTCAGCCTCAGGTGTGGACATGCAGGCGTCTCAGGGGCCCCGGTGATGTTGCAAAACGGGTATGAATCCTTAAATGGCCGCTGTTCTCGGCCTTCTACAATCGACGGGATGACTACCCTGTGTGGTCGGACCCCTTCACGCAAGCAGTCCCCCAGGGCATGAGCACACTGATCATCCAGCTGCCGGCGCATCGTCGCCTGTCTTCCGACCCGGATCATGGGGGGGCGGCATCAGGTGCGTCTGCCGGGCCGGGCGAGTACGTGTACGTGCTCACCGCCAATGGCCAGACGGTGGCCCGCCAGGGGGTGGCCCCGGCGTCGGGGCTGCCCAAGGCCGACACCGTGGTGGCCGTGACCGGATTCACCGATGTGAGCTGGCAGCGCCTGAACCTGCCGCGTGCGCCCTCGGCACGCCTGCGCCAGGCTCTGGGCAGCCTGCTCGAAGACCAACTGCTGGACGACCCCGAAGACCTGCACCTGGCCGTGGCCCCGCAGGCCAAGGCGGGCGAGTTGACCTGGGTGGCCGTGTGCGACCACACCTGGCTCACGGGCCAGTTGATGGCGCTGGAAAAGGCCAAGGTGCGCGTGGCCCGGGTGGTGCCCGCCGTGTGGCCGGATGCGCCCGAAACCGCCTATTTCCATGAGGTGCACGACACGCCCGGCAGCACCCGCGAAGATGGTGCCGAGCTGCTGGTGACCTGGTCCACCCCTGAGGGTGTGGCCACCTGGCCGCTGGGCGGCACGCTGGCCCGTGCCCTGCTGCCCGAGCCCCTGCCCGATGGTGCCCGTTGCTTTGCCACGCCGGCTGCTGCTGCACCGGCCGAACGCTGGCTGGGCCATGCCGTGCATGCCCAGACCCAGACCGAACACCTGCTGCAGGCGGCCCGCTCGATGTGGAACCTGCTGCAGTTTGAACTCACGCCCAGCACCAAGGGCTGGCAGGTGGTGGCCGACCAGTGGCGCCAGTTCCTGAGCCCGCAGTGGCGCCCGGTGCGTGCCGGCCTGCTGGCCTTGGTCGTGGTGCAGGTGATCGGCCTGAACTTGTGGGCCTGGCACCAGCAGCGCGAGGTCAAGGCCCGCCGTGACGCCATCACCACCGTGCTCAGGCAGGCCCACCCGCAGGTGCAGGTGATCCTGGATGCGCCGGTGCAGATGCGCCGCGAGACCGACAACCTGCGCGCTCTGGCGGGCCAGCCCGGCGATGCCGACCTGGAAACGCTGATGCAGGCCGTGGCCGGCGCCTGGCAGGGTGATACGCCCTCGCGCGGGCTGGCCTACGACGGCGCCAGCCTGTCGGTGGCCCTGCCCGAACAGTGGGGCCAGCCGCAGGTGATGCAGTTCAGCGAAGCGCTGCAGGCGGCCGGTTTCGCGGTCGAGCAGCAGGGCAATGGCCAGGTCACCGTGCGTCGCGCGGCGCGGGGCTGATCGAGAAACACCATGGCTGAACAGACCGCATCCTCTCCCCTCCAGGGCCTGCGCACGCAATTGACGGCGCGCTGGGCCGCCATGGCGCCGCGCGAGCGCCAGCTTGTCACCGTGATGGCCTGGCTGGCCACGATCACCCTGGTCTTCCTGATCGGCGTGCGCCCGGCCTGGAAGACGCTGCAGCAGACCCCCGTGCAACTGCGCGAGGTCAACACCGTGCTCGAAGACATGCAGCGCCAGGCCGCCGAGGTCAAGGCCTTGCGCCAGGCGCCCGTGGTGCCGCCGGCCCAGGCCGAGGCCGCCCTGCGCAGCGCCACCGAGCGCCTGGGCGAGGGCGCCAAGATCCGCATGCTGCCCGACCGCGCCACCGTGACGCTCACCAAGGTGGCTGGCGCCGACCTGGCCCAGTGGCTGGCCGATGTCCGCGCCAATGCGCGTGCCCGTGCCGTGGAGGCCAATTTCGCGCAGGTCGAGCCCGGGGTGTACTCCGGCACCGTCAGCGTGGTTCTGCCCGGCGTCGCGCCGGCGGGGCGGTGAAGGAGCGGCGCCGATGTCCTGGTTCTCATCCGTCAAGCGCGGCACGGCCGCCTGGAAGCCCAAGGGCTTCGAGGCCACCTCGCGCTGGCTGGAGTCCACGCTCGAAACGGTCAAGTGGGAAAAGATGCGCCAGGCCGGCCGCCGCTGGGGCCGCTGGGGGGCGGTGCTGGGCGGTTTGGCGGGCCTGATGCTGTTCGCGCCGGCCTCGTGGCTGGCCGATGCGGTCAACAGCCGCACGGGCGGGCGCCTGATCCTGGCCGAAGCCCAGGGCACGGTGTGGTCGGGTGATGCGGTGGCGGTGCTCACCGGCGGGCCCGGCAGCCGTGATGCGCGTGCGCTGCCTGGCCGCCTGGGCTGGCATCTGCGCCCCCATGGCCTGGGCCTCAAGCTGGTGCTGACCCAGGATTGCTGTCTGCCCGAGCCCGTGGCCCTGATCGTGCGGCCCGGCTGGGGGCGCGTGCAGGCTGAACTCGTCAATGGCCGGCAGGCTCAGGCACCAGCGCCAGAAGGCGCTGCGCCGGGCTTCGGGCCGGGTGTGAGCGGGCAGTGGCCGGCCGGCTGGCTGTCGGGCCTGGGCACGCCCTGGAACACGCTGGAACTCACCGGTACGCTGCGCCTGCACACGCAAGGGCTGCGCATGGTGTGGGCGCAGGGCCGCCTGAGCGTGGAAGGGCGCGCTGACCTGGTGTTCCAGGACGTGGCCTCCCGCGTGACCACGCTGGATCGCCTGGGCACCTACCGCCTGTCGCTCGACGGCATGCAGGACCAGGTCATGCTGGGGCTGTCTACCGAGAACGGTGCGCTGCAGCTCAGCGGCTCCGGCTCGGTCGGCGCCGCCGGGGCACGCTTCCGTGGCGAGGCCACGGCCAGTGAAGCCGAGCGCGGCGCCCTGAGCAATTTGTTGAGCATCATCGGCCGCCGCGAGGGCGACCGTTCTGTCATTTCGATCGGATAAGTCATGCTGACCCATCCTATGGTTTCCCGTCCCCGCGCTGTGGCGCTGGCCACCACCCTCGCGCTGGTCTTCGGCCCCGGCGGGGTGCTGCCCCTGGTGTCGCTGCTGCCCGGTGGTCAGGCCCTGGCGGCCCCGGCCCGCAAGGAAAGCGCTTCGGTCACCCTGAACTTCGTCAACGCCGAGATCGAAGGTGTGGCCCGCGCCATGGCCGCCATCATCGATCGGCAGATCATGGTCGATCCACGGGTGAAGGGCACGATCACGCTGTACAGCGAGCAGCCGCTCACACCGCGCGAGGCCTACCTGAACTTCCTGTCGGCGCTGCGTGGCCAGGGCTTTGCCCTGGTCGAGGTGTCGGGCCTGCTCAAGGTGGTGCCCGAGGCCGAGGCCAAGCTGCAGACCGGCACGGTCGACGTGGGCAATGCCGTCAAGCGCTCGGGCGACCAGGTGCTCACGCAGATCTTCAAGCTGCAGTTCGAGAACGCCAACAGCATGGTGACGGTGCTGCGCCCGCTGATCAGCCCCAACAACACCATCAACGCCAACCCGGCCACCAACACGCTGGTGATCACCGACTACGCCGACAACCTGCGCCGCATCGGCCAGATCGTCGCGGCGATGGATGTGCCCAGTGCTACCGAGATGGAGGCGATCCCGCTGCAGTACGCGATCGCGTCCGACCTGGCACCGATGGTGCAGCGTTTCGCCGATGGCGGCGGCACGGCCGCACCGGGGGCTGCAGCCGCGGCCCAGTCCACCACCGTGATGGCCGAGCCGCGCACCAATACCCTGATGGTGCGTGCCGCCAACCCGGCGCGCCTGGCCATGCTCAAGAACCTGGTGCAGCGACTGGACCGCCCTGGCAGCAATGGCCTCGCCGGCAGCGGTATCAACGTGGTCTATCTCAAGAACGCTGATGCGGTGAAGCTGGCGCAGATCCTGCGCGCGGCCTTCCCGACGGGCAGCGGCGGCTCGTCGTCGTCTTCGGGCGGTGGTGGTGTCAGCGCCACGCCCACGGCACAGACCACGCCGACATCTGCCAACACCAGCGGCTCATCAAGCCTGGCGGGGTCATCTTCGTCGTCCTCGGGCATGTCCACCCAGGCTACGGCGCCGGTGGGTGCCTCGGCACAGCCTTCGACCGGCGGTTTCATCCAGGCTGATCCGGCCAGCAACTCGCTGATCATCACGGCACCCGATGCGCTGTACCGCCAGTTGCGTGCCGTGATCGACCAGCTTGATGGCCGCCGTGCGCAGATCTACATCGAGGCGATGGTGGTCGAGGTCTCGGAGAACAAGCTCAACCAGGTCGGGATCCAGTGGGTGAGTGCGCTGGGCAGCCGGGCCGGGATCGGTTCGAACCTGCCGGTGGGCAGTGCCGCGACGGGTATTCCGGGGCTCCTGGCCGCGGCCGTCAACCCCGAGAGCAGGCTGGCGAACCTTCGGGGCCTGAGCCTGGGCGTCGTCAAGCAGAACAGCAATGGCAGCTACAGCCTGGGCGCGCTGGCTAACTTCCTGGAAACCAAGGCCGATGGCAACGTGCTGTCCAAGCCGAACATGATCACCCTGGACAACGAGGAAGCCAAGATCGTGGTCGGGCAGAACGTGCCCTTCGTGACGGGCTCGTACTCGACCTCCAGCGGCGGCTCGACCGTGAGTCCCTACACCACGGTGGAACGCAAGGACGTGGGCCTGACCCTGCGCGTGCGTCCGCAGGTGGGCGAGGGCGGGGTGGTGCGCATGACGGTGTTCCAGGAAAACTCCTCCGTCGATTCGGCCACCGTCAATGCCTCCAATGGGCCGACCACCAACAAGAGCTCGATCGAGACCACGGTGGTGATCGACGATGGCGCCACCCTGGTGCTGGCGGGCCTGCTCAAGGACGAGTACAGCAACGCCGATTCGCAGGTGCCCCTGCTGGGCGACATCCCCTACCTGGGCAACCTGTTCAAGTCACGCTCGCGCGAGCGCAAGAAGACCAACCTGATGGTGTTCCTGCGCCCGGTGGTGATGCGCACGGAAGAAGCCACCAACGCCGTGACGCTGGACCGCTACGACTTCATGCGCCAGCGCCAGTTGGCCGGCCAGCCCAACTCCTGGCCGCTGCCGATCAATTCGGCACCCGTGCTCGATCCGCTCAAGCTGAGCAACGACCTCACGGCACCCTCGGTGCGCCAGCCGCTCGATGAGCCCGGTGCGCCTGAGCCCACGGTGGTGATGCCGCCCAACTCTGGCTATGCGCCGCGCCTGGCGCCTTCTACCGCCGTGCCGGTGGCGCCGCCCGCCGTGGTGCCCACGCAGCCTCTGCCGCCCGCTGCGGTCACCCCCTCGAACTGAGCCGGAGCACACCATGGGCGCCCGACATCCCTTGCCCTACGCCTTCGCGCGCAGCAACGGCCTGTTGCTGGAGACCGATGGCGTGCGTGCCACCTTGTGGACCAGCGAGGTCGTGTCGCTGTCCGCCCTGTCGGAGGTGATGCGCCAGTACGTGGTCAACAGCATCGAGCGTGAGCCCTCCGAGACGCTGAGCCAGCGCATCGCCACAGCCTATGCGGCTGGCGAAGGCAGTGCAGCGGCCGTGGTCGGCGAGGTCGAGAGCGCGGTCGATCTGTCGCGCATGATGCAGGACCTGCCCGCCGTGGAAGACCTGCTCGAATCGAGCAACGACGCGCCCATCATCCGCATGCTCAATGCGCTGCTCACGCAGGCCGCGAAGGATGGCGCCTCCGACATCCACATCGAGCCCTACGAGCGTTCATCGGCCGTGCGCTTCCGCGTGGACGGCACCTTGCGCGAGGTGGTAGCGCCCAACAAGGCCCTGCATGCCGCGCTGATCTCGCGCCTGAAGATCATGGCCGAGCTGGACATCTCCGAGAAGCGCCTTCCGCAGGACGGCCGCATCAGCCTGCGCATCGGCGGCCGCGCGGTCGACGTGCGGGTGTCCACCTTGCCATCGGCCCACGGCGAGCGTGCCGTGCTGCGTCTGCTGGACAAGGGCGATGCCAACAAGTTCACCCTCGAATCGCTGGGCATGAGCGGCGAGTCGCTCGACCGCTTCAAGCGCCTGCTGCGTCAGCCGCACGGCATCGTGCTGGTCACGGGGCCCACCGGCTCGGGCAAGACGACCACGCTGTACGCGGGCCTGAGCACGGTCGATGCATCGACTACCAACGTGCTCACCGTGGAAGACCCGGTCGAGTATGAATTGCCCGGCATCGGCCAGACCCAGGTCAACGCCAAGATCGACCTGACCTTCGCCAAGGCCCTGCGCGCCATCCTGCGCCAGGACCCGGACGTGATCATGATCGGTGAAATCCGCGATTTCGAGACCGCGCAGATCGCCGTGCAGGCTTCGCTGACGGGTCACTTGGTGCTGGCCACCTTGCACACCAACGACGCGCCCAGCGCCGTCACACGGCTCACCGACATGGGCATCGAGCCCTTTCTGCTCTCATCCAGCCTGATCGGCGTGCTGGCCCAGCGCCTGGTGCGCAAGCTGTGCCCGCACTGCAAGCGCGAAGATGACCAGCACCGCTGGCACCCCGTGGGCTGCACCGAGTGCGGCATGACGGGCTACAAGGGCCGTACCGGCGTGTACGAGCTGATGGTGGCCGACGACGAGATCCGCGGCCTGATCCACAGCCAGGCCTCCGAGGCCCGCCTGTTCGAGGTGGCCCAGCTCGATGGCATGCAGACCATGCGCGACGACGGCGAGCGGCTGGTGGCCGAAGGCGTGACCTCGCTCGAAGAGGTCCTGCGCGTCACGCGCGAGTAATTTCCACAACCCCGCCGCATCACGCACATGGCCGCCTTCCGCTTCGAAGCCCTGGACGCCGCCGGCAAGACCGTCTCCGGCCTGGTCGATGCCGACAACCCCAAGGCCGCGCGTGCCCAGTTGCGGGGCCAGAGCCTGGTGCCGCTCAAGGTCGATGCCGTCATGGCGGCGCAGCAGGAGGCTGGGGGCAAGGCCCCGTCCACGCTGTTCACGCGCCGTGTGTTCAGCGCCTCGGCCCTGTCGATCTGGACGCGGCAGTTGTCGGGCCTGGTCGTGGCCGGCCTGCCGCTGGAGCGCGCGCTCACGGCACTGGCCGACGAGGCCGAGGATCCGCGCCAGCGCGAATTGGTGGCGCACCTGCGCTCAGAGGTCAACGGCGGGGCGCCCTTTGCGCAGGCACTGTCCGGCTTCAAGCGCGAGTTCGACGATGTCTACCGCGGCGTGGTGGCGGCCGGCGAGCAGAGCGGCCAGCTCGGCAATGTGCTCGACAAGCTGGCCAATGACCTGGAAGAGCAGCAGGCGCTGAAATCCAAGCTGATCGGGGCCACGCTGTACCCGGCCATCGTGTCCCTGTTCGCCGTGGTGATCGTGGTGGCGCTGCTGGTGTTCGTGGTGCCTCAGGTGGCGCAGGTGTTCTCCAGCAGCAAGCGGGCGCTGCCCTTCCTCACCCAGTTCATGCTGGGCCTGAGCGCGCTGATGCGCAACTGGGGCTGGCTGATCGCGCTGGTGGCGGTGGGCGGTTTCTCGGGGCTGATGTTCGCGCGGCGTGACGAGGGCTTCCGCCTCAAGTTTGACGCCTTCTGGCTGGGCCTGCCGCTCATCGGCAAGCTCTCCAAGGGTTACAACGCGGCGCGCTTTGCGGGCACGCTGGCCATGCTGGCCGGCTCGGGCGTGCCCATCCTCAAGGCGCTGCAGGCCGCGGCTGAGACCTTGTCCAACCGCGCCATGCGGGCCGATGCGCTTGATGCGCTGGTGCAGGTGCGCGAAGGTGCGCCGCTGGCGTCGGCCCTGGCGGCCAAGAAGCGTTTCCCGGGCCTGCTGCCCATGTTTGCCCGCCTGGGCGAGCAGACGGGCCAGTTGCCCGTGATGCTGCAGCGCGCGGCCAACCAGCTCTCCGGCGAGGTGCAGCGCAAGGCCATCGCCATCGCCACGGTGCTCGAGCCGTTGCTGATCGTGGTGATGGGCCTGGTGGTGATGCTGATCGTGATGTCGGTGATGTTGCCCATCATGCAGATGAACACCTGGGTGAAGTGACCCTAGGTTGACCGTTCAGGCGTTGACCGCGGTGGCCTCGCTTGCGCCGCTCTGTGCGCCGCCCAGCTGAAGCACGATCACCGCCAGCAGCGCATCCGCCTGGAAGGGCTTGTGCAGCACTGGGATGCCGCTGCTCAGCAAGGTTTGCAACTGCTCGCTGGCCGTGTCGCCGGTGATCACCATCGCCGCCAGTTGGGGGTGGATGGCACGCGCCAGCCCGATCGCCTGGAAGCCATCGCCGTCGCACAGGCGGTGGTCGGTGACCAGCATGTCGATGGACATCACGCGCTGCAGCAGTTCGTCCAGTGCCTCCATCGAATCCACGGCGCTCACGTAGGCGCCCCAGGCGCGCAGGCGCTCGGTCAGGGCCTGGCGCACGCTGGCATCGTCGTCCAGCACCACGATGTGGCGGTCCTGCAGGGGACGTTCGGCCTCGGTGGACGGGAGCGATGCGGGTGGTGCATCGTGCGTGAGTTCGGCGATGGGTGCCACAGAGGGTGCGGCAATGGCCATCTGCCCCTGATGCGCCGGCACGTCGATGGAGAAGCACGAGCCATGGCCCACGCGCGAGCGCAACCCGATGGGGTGGTCCAGCAACTGGGAGGCCCGCTGCACGATGGACAGGCCCAGCCCCAGGCCCGTGGCCTGGTTGCGCTCCGGGTTGGCCAATTGCACGAAGTCCTTGAAGATGCGCTGTTGATCGGCGGGGGCGATGCCGCCGCCGGTGTCCCATACCTGGATGGACAGGCGCTGCCCGCGCCGCCGCACGCCCACCAGCACGCCACCGCGCTGGGTGTAGCGCACGGCATTGCCCACCAGGTTGCGCACCATCTGCTCCAGCAGCACCGGGTCGCTCTCGGCCACGGCCTGGGTGGGCCGCAGCCTCAGGCGCACGCCCTTGGCCTTGGCGGCGTGCTCCTCGTGGGTGGCGATGCGGCGCAGCAGGTCGCCCAGGGCCACGCCCTGCCAGTGCGGGCGGATGGCCTTGGCTTCCAGGCGTGACAGGTCGAGCAGGCCGCTGAGCAGGTTCTCCATCGCGCGCACGGCCTCGGCCAGGCGGTCCGTCATGTCCTTGAGCGGCGAATCCTTCAGACGTTCACGCAACAGGCCCGACAGCAGGCCCACGGCGGCCACGGGCTGGCGCAGGTCATGGCTGGCGGCGGCCAGGAACTGGCCCTTGGCGGCGTTGGCTGCCGCCAAGTCCTCCGTGCGCTCGGCCACCTTGCGTTCGAGCTGCACGTTGTGCTGCTCGACCTCGCCCACGGCCTCGATGAAGCGGTTCATCAGCGCCACGCCGTAGCTGGCCAGCGTGATGGGCGTGGCCAGCGACATCCAGTAGGTGTGCATCACCGACACCATGCCCTGCAGGCGCAGGTAGTCGTGCACGCCGGCCACCAGTGAGATCGCGATGCCCAGCACCATGCCCCGCCCGGACCAGCCGCCGAACTTGGCCGGCACGCGCAGCAGCAGCGTCAAGGTGGGCAGCATCAAGAGCAGCATCGCCGGGTAGACGATGGCCCGCACCTGCGGCAGCACGCCATGCGAAGCGGCGATGGCGCCCAGCAGCGGCGCGCCGATCAGCGTGCCCCACAGCACCTTGCGGAACCAGGGCCAGTCCTTGTCGGCAATGGCCATCGCGAAGGCGCCCAGCAGCACGGTGGCCGTGGTCTGCGCGCTGAAGTACATCCAGGCGCTGAGCTGCGGCGGCATCGTCGGGCCGTTGACCACGTAGTACGCGCTGTTGCGGATGGAGACCACCATGGCCAGCAGCCCCAGCATGCCCATGCCCACCTCCTGCCGGCGGCGCAGCCAGATCAGCGTAAGGAAGGCGGCGAAGGCCGCGGCCACCACGTTCACGGCCAGGGGCAGGTCTTCCGTCAGGAAGCTTTGCGCGTTGAAGCCCGGCGCCACATCGGCCGCGAGGCCGACGATGGGCGTGGACAGGCCACCCATGCTGCCGTGGTGCACCTCCACGGCCAGGCGGTTCGGGCCTTCGCGCAGCAGCTCGCGCGGGATCTGCATCATGTAGGCCAGGGGGCGGCCCGTGGGGCCGGCGGCGCCCACCGTTTCGGCGTGGATGAGCTGGCCGTTGAGCCAGATGCGGTGCTGGAAGCTGATGCGGTCGAAGCGCACGGCCCAGGGGCCGTCACCCAGGGCGCTGGGCGGGCGCGCCAGGTTGAAGGTGATCTCGTAGCGGCCCACGCCGCCGCCGGGCAGGCCGCGTTCGGCCCAGGTGTCGGGCAGGGTCACGTCCAGCCAGTCGCTGCCGGGGTGCGATGGCGTGGGGAGCTGGCGGAAGCGCTCCTGCGCGAAGCTCACATCGGGGTGCGAAGCCTGGCTGATGAACCAGGGGTGGGCGGACCACACCAGCAGGGTCAGGAAGGTGGCCGCGCCGATCCAGCCCAGCAGGGCGATCAGGCGGCGGTGCCAGGCGGACAGCCTGGGCAGGCCGGCGTCGGGGGCAAGAGCCCCGTGGGCAGCGCGGGCGGACATGGCGATGGGCCTCCGAGTGAGTTCTTGCCCTGGATTGTCGCCGTTTCGCTAGGGTGTTTTATCGTCGTTCCGGTCAGCGTGGCCACAGGCCCGCATGCCAGCCGACCATTGTGCGCCGGATGAAGGTGTTTGTGGGGCGAATTTGCCCACCGGCTTGTCCCCCTTGTTCATGGGTTCCAGCCCGCTATCCTTTGCTGCAATGATGTGGTGATCATGTCCCGGGCATGAAGTCTCCGACCCGGGTGGAGGTGAGTGGATGACAGCGCGCAGCAACACCCAAGGCCATGGCGAACTGGTGCCGGTGCCCGAGCCCGGCAGCCGCACGCGGATCCCGATTGCCCACATGCGGCACGTGTACCGGCTCGACGAGGTCGAACGGCGCCTGGGCAAGCTGCCCTCGCGGGATCACGAGGGGCTGCGGGCCACCTACGAGCGCATGCTCGAGAAGGGGCCGGACCGCTTCCAGGTCAAGCCCTCCGGGCTGCCTGCGATGGAGCACCTCTACGACGACCTGCCAAATTTCCATGAGGTGCTGGATGACCTGCGGCGCCAGCTGGCGTTGTGCACCGACAGCCACGATGCCCTGGAGATCACGCCCATGCTGCTGCTGGGCCCGCCGGGCGTGGGCAAGACGCACTTTGCGCGTGAGATGGCGCAGCTGCTGGGCACGGGCATGGGCTTCGTGTCGATGAGTTCGCTGACGGCAGGCTGGGTGCTGTCGGGCGCTTCGAGCCAGTGGAAGGGGGCGCGGCCGGGCAAGGTGTTCGAGACCCTGGTCGATGGGCAGTACGCGAACCCCGTGATGGTGGTCGATGAGATCGACAAGGCCGGTGGCGAGCATGCGTACGACCCGCTGGGCTCGCTCTATGGCCTGCTGGAGCACGACACGGCGCACAGCTTCACCGACGAGTTCGCCGAGGTGCCCATCGATGCCAGCCAGGTGATCTGGGTGGCCACGGCCAATGATGCGCGCAGCATTCCGGATCCGATCCTCAACCGGGTCAATGTGTTCGAGATCGAAATGCCGGATGCAGAGGCTTCGCGCAAGATCGCGGGCAAGCTGTATCGGAGCATCCGGGCGGATCATGCCTGGGGGCAGCGGTTTGTGCCGGAGTTGGGTGAGTCTGTGCTGGAAGCGATGTCGGCGATGGCGCCGCGCGAGATGCGGCGGGCGTTGATGACGGCGTTCGGCAATGCCAAGCTGGATGGGCGGGATGCGGTGGAGGTTCGTGATCTGCCGGTGGGGGTTTCGAAGAGGGCTTCGATTGGGTTTGTGCAGTAGCTTGTCGAGTTCTGCGCGGTTGGCGCACTAAACTCCCACCCATGCCCGCATCGCTAGAAGGCCAACTGGTCGTCGCCATCTCCTCCCGCGCCCTCTTCGATTTCGAAGAGGAGAACAAGCTGTTCGAAGCCGCGGACGACCGTGCCTACATGCAGCTCCAGCTCGACCGCCTGGACGCCCCCGCGCGCCCCGGCGTCGCCTTCCAGCTCGTGCGCAAGCTGCTCGCCTTCAACGCGCCCGGCGCGCCGCGCGTCGAGGTCGTCATCCTCTCGCGCAACGACCCGGCGTCAGGCCTGCGCGTGTTCCGCTCCGCCCAGCACTACGGCCTGCCCATCGAGCGCGGCGTGTTTACACGCGGCCGCTCGCCCTGGCAGTACCTGCGGCCGCTCGGTGCGCACCTGTTCCTGTCGGCCAACGATGCCGATGTGCGCTCCGCCCTGGCCGCTGGCGTGCCCGCTGCCCGCGTGCTGCCCCATGCCGCCCGCGCCGGTGAAGCACACCCCAACGAAGTGCGCATCGCCTTCGATGGCGATGCCGTGCTGTTTTCCGACGAGGCCGAACAGATCTTCCAGAGCGGTGGGCTTGACGCCTTCCAACGCCACGAGGTTGAACAAGCCAGCAAGCCTTTGCCCGCCGGCCCTTTCAAGCCTTTGCTGCTGGCCCTGCACGCCCTGCGCGCGCTGGAACAGGCCAGCACCAAGCCTGACGACGCACCACCTGGTGAAGGCCAGGGCTCATCGCCCATGCGCTTGCGCACGGCGCTCGTCACCGCCCGCAGTGCCCCGGCGCACGAGCGCGCCATCCGCACCCTGATGGATTGGCATATCGACGTCGACGAGGCCATGTTCCTGGGCGGTCTGCCCAAGGGCGCCTTCCTGCGCGAGTTCGAACCCGACTTCTTCTTCGACGACCAGACGGGCCATGTCGAGAACGCCGCGCCGCACGTGCCGGCAGGCCATGTCGCGGCGGGTGTTCGCAACCCCCAGACACAGTCCTGACACAAGCAGGACACGGCCTCGTCAGCGAGGCGCAACCCTCTTGAAAACGATGGCATGAGCCCTTCTTGACCGGCTCATCAAACGGCTCATGCCACGTCATGGCCACTTCAAACACGCTCCCTAGCATGGGCTCCAGAACGGCACCGCACCGCGGGCTGCATGTCACGGAGTACCCATGTCCACCTTCAAGCGCTCGATCCTCGCCCTGGCCACCACCGTGGTCGCTCTCAATGCCAACGCCCTGAGCGCTGGTGACCTGGCCTTCACGGCCTACAACGCCGATGAAGACGGCTGGTCGCTGGTCACCTTCGTGGACCTGGCCGCCAACACGCAGTTCTACTTCTCCGACAACGAGTGGAACGGCTCGGCCTTCAACACCGGCGAGAGCTATCACGGCTGGAACACCGGTGGCAACGCCATCACCGCCGGCACCGTCATCCGCTTCTCGAAGATCGACACCACGGGCCTCAGCGCCTCGCTGGGCACGCTCAGCCGCGTGTCGGTTTCGGGCAGCAGCAACTACGGCATGAGCGCCGACAACGAAACGGTCTACTTGTACCAGGGTGGCAGCGCCACCGCACCGACCAACTTCCTGGCCGCCATCTCCACCGGCGCCTTCAGCAATGAGCAGGGCAGCCTGACCAACACCGGCCTGAGCATCGGTGCCGGCGCCGTCAAGCTGGGCAATGGCAGCGACTACGCCGAGTACACCGGCCCCCGCAGCGGCCTGGCCAACTTGGCCGACTACAAGGCCCTGGTTTCTGACGCCGCCAACTGGACGGATCGTGGCAACGGCAGCTACGCCGCCCTGGTGCCCGACACCACCGCCTTCAGCGTGACCGCCGTGCCCGAGCCTGATGCCGCCGCGATGGTGATCGCCGGCCTGGGTCTGCTGGGCTTCATGGGCCGCCGCCGTCTGGTGCGCTGATCGCTCGATCACGCCGCCGCCAGCACGCCTACGCGCTCATCCAACCAGGATCGCCCCGACCATGATCGACAAGAAATTCCACCCCACCGCCCTGGCCCTGACCTGCGCCTTCATCGGCGCACTGGGCTGGCAGTCTGCCCACGCCGCCACACCGGCCTGCACCATCGATGCGGCCAACAGCCGTGTCACCTTCGGCACGCACGACACGGGCCTGGCCAACCGCGTGGTCGGTGCCGACTGCGCCACGCTCGACGATGCCTTCGCCGACGAACAACCCTGGGCCAACCAGGCGGCCTTCGTGTCGCATGTGTCGCGCGTGTCCTTCGATCTGCAGAAGGCCGGCAAGCTCACGGCCGTCGAGCGCGTCAAGCTGTTGTCGGCCGCGCAGGCATCCGGCGTGGGCAGCACGCTCAAGGTCAAGCTGATCGGCTTCAACGATTTCCACGGCTCGGTCGAGGCCTCGGGCAGCAACCCCGGTGTGGCGCGCTTCGCCACCAAGGTGGCCGAGCTCAAGGCGGCCAACCCGCTGCATGCGGTGGTGTCCGCCGGTGACATGATCGGTGCCAGCCCGCTGGTGTCGGCCCTGTTCCACGACGAGCCCACCATCGAGGCCATGAACCGCATCGGCATCGACTTCAACGCCGTGGGCAACCATGAGTTCGACGAAGGCAAGGCCGAGATCCTGCGGATGCAGCACGGCGGCAACCACCCCACGGACATCTACTCCGGCAAGGGCCTGCCCACCGACCTCAATGCCGAAGGCCAGTTCAAGGGCGCCGACTTCGGCTTCCTGGCGGCCAATGTGCAGGACACGACCACGGGCCAGACCGTGCTGCCCGGCGTGGGCATCAAGGATTTCATGGGCCACAAGGTGGCTTTCATCGGCATGACGCTGGAAGCCACGCCCACCATCGTGTCGCCAGCCGGTGTGGCTGGCCTGAGCTTCAAGGACGAGGCCGACACCGTCAACGCGCTGATCCCCCAGCTCAAGGCCCAGGGCATCGAGGCCGTGGTGGTGCTGGTGCATGAGGGTGGCGCGATCGTCTCTGGTGGCGCCAACGGCTGCACGGGCGTGTCCGGCGCCATCGTGGACATCGTCAAGCGCCTGGATCCGGCGGTGGATCTGGTCGTCAGCGGCCACACGCACCAGGCCTACAACTGCCTGCTGCCCAACAAGGCCAATGCCAATGTGCGCGTGACCTCCGCCGGCCAGTACGGCCGCATGGTCACCGACATCGACCTGGTGCTCGACACCCGCACCCACGACGTGCGCAGCGTGGCGGCCAGCAACATCAGCATCCCCAACAGCAGCGCCGTGGCCGAGGCCGAATCGCTCAAGACCGTGGTTGACCACTACAAGGCCGAGGCCCTGGTGCCCGCCAGCCGTGTGATCGGCCGCATCTCGGCTTCGCTGACGCGTGACACCACGGCTGCCGGCGAATCCAGCCTGGGTGACGTGATCGCCGATGCGCAGCTCGATGCCACCGATGATCCCGGCTTCGGCGATGCCGTGGTCGCGCTGATGAACCCGGGCGGTATCCGCGCCGACATGCCCTACAGCGCCCCCGGCAAGAGCGATGGCCAGGTCACCTACGGCGAAGCCTTCACCGTGCAACCCTTCGGTAACGCCATGGTGACGCTGACCCTGACCGGCGCCGACCTCAAGCTGGTGCTGGAGCAGCAGTTCACCGGCTGTGCGCAGGGCTATCCGGCCGATGCGCCGGTCGCGGGCCAGCCCTTCAACCGCATCCTGCAGGTGTCGGGCAGCCTGCGCTACACCTACAGCGCCAGTGGTGCGGCCTGCGCCAAGGTCGATGCCTCCAGCCTGCGCATCAACGGCGTGGTGGTGGACCCGGCCGCCAGCTACCGCATCACCGTCAACAGTTTCCTGGCCGATGGCGGTGACCAGTTCTATGCCCTGCGCAACGGCACCGGCCGCCTGGGCGGCGCGGTCGACACCGATGCCTTCGAGGCCTATCTGCGTGCCAACCCGGCCGGTGTGGCTCCGGGCGCGCGCAACCGCATCACCCGTCTGCCCTGAGCAGGCTCAGGCCGAACCAGGTCATAGGAGTACCCAAGATGATGAAGATGGCAACCCGGGCCCTGATGAAGGCCCCCTCCTTGCGCACCGTGGCCTTGGCCCTGGGGCTGGCCCTGGCCGCCCAGGCGCCGGCGCAGGCCGCCAGCTGGTCCCTGCTGTCGCCGGGCTATGGCGTTGACTTCCTCGACCAATCCGGCCAGGTTGGTGGGCAGAGCGCCGGCACGGGCGTGCTGGGCGCCCTGCAGGATCTGTCCGCCCCCGGCCAGGTGCTGCTGGTCGACAGCGTGGCAGGCCAGTCTGAAGCGGTGGGCACGGCCAGCGTCGAACAGGGCCATTCGCACCTGGTGTCGGTGGACACGCAACTGACGCCGGGCACGGTCGATGTGATGCTGTCGGCCGCGCAGTACTGGAACGTGGCGGCCACGCAGGGCACCGAGGTCTCGGGCTTCAACCTCACGCAGGACCTGGCCCTGGGCGGCCTGCGCTTGCTGATCGTGGGCGATGCCGGCGAGGCGGTGGGCACCCGCGTGCGCGTGAGCTTCAGCGGCTCGGCCGATGCCTTGTTCGGTGGCCTGGCAGGGCAGGGCGAGATCGGCCTGAGCCTGGACATCTCGCGCGGCGCTGGTACTGGTGCTGATAGCCTGGCCCGCCACGACAGCCTGTGGTCGGACAGCGGCAGCCAGCAGATCCAGTTGAGCTTCGAGGCCGTGGTGGGGGACGAACTGGTGCTCACGCTGGCCGTGCACCAGCAGCTCACGCAGGGCGTACCGGTGTGGCTCGGCGCGGGCCAAGGCCTGGCCATCGATCGCTCAGGCTTGCTGCAAGGGCAACTGACGGTTGCCGCCGTGCCCGAGCCGCAAAGCCTGGCGATGCTGCTGGCCGGCGCGGTGGTGGTCGGTGGCGTGCTGCGCCGCCGTGCGCCCCAGGGCTGAGCGCGAACGATCAGGTCAGATGTTCTTCTTGCGGGACATCTGATCGCGGAACAGGTCGCGGATGCTGACCTCGCGCGGGCCGGGCACCAGCTCGAACTGCTCGCCCGCGGCGATCGTGCCCTCCTGGCGCACCGCCAGGTAGAAGCCGCAGAAGGCCGACTGCACCATCATCTTGGAGGCCTGGCGGAACAGCTTGGCCTCGAACTTGAAGCAGGGATGGCGCGGCTCGCTCACGGCCAGCGAGCAGTCCGGAAATCTCAGTACATCGCCGATGTAGGCGTCGGCTTCCAGCAGGCCGGTGATGGTCAGGTTCTCGCCCAGCAGGCCAGGGTTGGCGGTGTCGTCCCAACCGGCCTTGCCGGCCTGGGCGCGCACCGTCTGCCAGAAGGCGTAGTGCTCGTGCGGGTAGGCGTACACCGCCTTGGCCTGGCCGCCGTGCACGGTCGGGTCGGCCTGTTCATCGCCCTCCAGGCCCAGCGGCCCCACCTTGATGCGGCGGGGATCGGCGGGCGAACTCACCGGGTGCTTGTCGATGGCCGTGAGGATCTGCCGACCGTCGATGGTGACGTGGCGGGCCTGGGCCACATTGACGGACAGAAGCTGGCGGTTGGGCGGGGTCGGGCTCATGCGCTTCAGGATAGCAAAGCCCGGGCCTGGTCCGGGCCCGAGGGGCTTGCTGCTTGCGTGAGGCGTCGGGACTCAGGTGCGCGGCGCCACCGTCACGGCCATGGCCTTGAAGCTCACGTGGCAGTCCTGCCCCGGGCCCAGGCCCATCTGCTCGATCGCGCGGCGGGTCAGCAGGCTCCACACCACGGCCTCGGCTGGCGCTGGATGGGCATCGTGCAGGTCCAGCAGGCGGTGCAGCTCCACCGCCACGGCGCCGTACGCGCCATTGTTGCCAGCCAGCATGACCTGGGTGATGCGCCCACGCAGCTGGTTGCTGATGCTGGTGTCCTGCACGGGCTCGCGGTGGATGTTGATGTCGCGGGCGCGGATCTTGAGCCGTACGCGCTTGCCTTCGGCCTGCAGCATGGCCGGCACCGTGATGCGCTGGCCCGCCACGTCCACCTCGGTCAGCAGCCATTCAATGTCGTGGTGGCTGACGCGGCCCTCCAGCACCGAGCCGGCGTGCACGCCCTCCAGGAAGGTGGACAGCGATACGTCAGACAGCACCCGCGCCAACGGGCCGGCGCTGGCCACGCGGCCTTCATGCAGGATCACCACGTCATCGGCCAGGCGGATCACCTCGTCGATGCGCGGGCTCATGAACACCGTTGGCAGGCGAAAGCGCGAGCGCATCTCGCCCAGCAATTCCAGCAGGGCAGGCTGCTCGTGCGTGGGCACCTGCCCCAGCGGGTCGCGCAGGAAGAGCGCATTGGGCATGGACAGCAGCGCGCGCGCCAGGGCCACGCGCTGGCGCTGGGCCGGTGCCAGCTGGTGCGGCCAGACGGCCAGAATGGACTTGAGGTCCAGCCAGTCCAGCACGGCTTCGTAGTCGATGTGGTGGCGCGGCGCAGGTGCGCGCTTGTAGCCGTATTCCAGGTTGCGCCGCACGTTCATGTGTGGGAACAGCAGGCCGCGGCCGTCCACCCAGGCGAAGCGGCGGGCCTCGGGGGGCCTGTCCAGGCCCGTGGGGCTGTCGTAGAGCACGTCGGTGCCCACGCTCACGCGGCCCGACTGCGCCGGGATCAGGCCCGCGGCGCACTGCATCAGCGAGGTCTTGCCCGATCCCGGGCGGCCCACCAGGGCGCACACATGCCCGGGCGCCACGCGGAACTGGGCCTGCACATCCAGCCCGCCGCGGCGCAGGCGCAGTTCTACCGCCAGCGGGGCCGGTGCGATGGGAGGCGGCTTGCCCCGGCTCATCGGCTCACTCCCCGGGCATCGAGCGGCAGCGCGCGGCGGCGCCAGCGCTGTCGTGCCCATTCGCTCAGAAGCATCGCCGCCAGGGCCACACCCAGCGAGGCCATGCTCAGCCGCAGGGCGATGCCCTGGCCGCGCTCGGTCTGCATGGCGCTGAGCAAGGTCAGCGGCACGGTGACGGTGTCAGGCGCCGTGGACGGCCAGCGTGACTGCAGGGCGGCCGCCAGCACCACCGAGGCGCCCGATTCACCCCAGGCCGCGGCGAAGCCCAGCGCCGTGGCCGAGGCCAGCATGGGCAGGGTCTGCGCCATCGTCACGCTCCACCACGCACTCCAGCGCGAGGCACCCAGCGTGCGCGCGGTCTGGATCTGCTGCAGATCGACCGCCTCGAAGGCGGGGCGCATGGTGCGGATCATCAAGGGCAGCACCAGGCAGCAGGCCACCAGCACCAGGGCGTGGGGGGCGGCCACGGCGCGCCAGCCCTCGCCCTTGGAGAGCCAGTCGCCGGCTGGCCCTTCGGGGCCCAGCAGGGTCACCACGCCCCAGCCGATCACGGCGGGCGACACGCCCAGCGGCAGCAGCAGCAGGGCATCGAGCACCCAGCGGCCCTTGAGCCCACGGCGGCCTGTCCAGGAGGCGGCCAGGATCGCCAGCGGGAAGCTGATCAGCACGGTGACAAAGGCAATGCGCGCGCTGAAGGCGAGCGCGTCGAGTTCAATGGACGTCATTCACTGCGGCTTGAAAGCGTTTGCCATATTGTGGCGGCCCGCACGCGCCTTCGGAGTGCGGGAGTGCACCATGTGAATTAGTTGGCACCGTGTTTGTCCTCTCAGGGCAACCCCTTGAAGCGGGGGACCTCCGGAAAATGCGGACTGAACTAAAATCCCCGCCTCGGTTCAGAGACCCCGGAGCCGACGAAATGTACGTTTGATGAAAAACTGAGAGCGCACTCCACAAGAGATGGCCCTCATGGCTGGCACAAGGCTTGTATGCCTGAACCCCTGTTGCCAGGCGCGTCCATAGCAAGGTGTCGAGAGCGCACAAGCCATTGATTTCAATGGGTTTTGTGCTGCCGAGACTTTGAGAATCAACCATTTGGAGCACATGCCATGAGCACATCCGCACAAGCGGCGCAGGTGAACGCCCCCGCCTACGTCAAGAATGCGAAACTGATTGCCTGGGTCGCCGAGATCGCCGCCCTGGTGCAACCCAAGGACATCGTCTGGTGCGATGGCTCGCAGGAAGAGTACGACCGCCTGTGCAATCTGCTGGTCAGCGCCGGCAGCTTCAAGAAGCTCAACCCCGAGCTGCGCCCCAACAGCTACCTGGCCGTGACTGATCCGTCGGACGTGGCCCGCGTCGAAGACCGCACCTTCATCTGTACCGATCGCAAGGAAGATGCCGGCCCCACCAACAACTGGTGCGAGCCCGCTGAAATGCGCGCCAAGCTGCAAAGCGGCGAAGGTGCCCTGTTCAAGGGCGCCATGAAGGGCCGCACCATGTACGTGGTGCCCTTCAGCATGGGCCCCCTGGGTTCCGACATCGCCCACATCGGCGTCGAGCTCTCCGACAGCGCCTACGTGGCCGTCAACATGAAGCTCATGACCCGCATGGGCAAGGGCGTGATCGACGTGCTGGGCACCGATGGCGAGTTCGTGCCCTGCGTGCACACCGTGGGCGCCCCGCTGGAAGCCGGCCAGAAGGACTCTGTCTGGCCCTGCAACCCCACCGTCAAGTACATCGTCCACTACCCCTCGACCCGCGAGATCTGGTCGTACGGCTCCGGCTACGGCGGCAACGCGCTGCTGGGCAAGAAGTGCTTCGCGCTGCGCATCGCCTCCACCATGGGCCGCCAGGAAGCCGAAGCCGACGGCAAGGGCTGGCTGGCCGAGCACATGCTGCTGCTGGGCGTGACCAACCCCCAGGGCCAGAAGTACCACGTGGCCGCGGCCTTCCCCAGCGCCTGCGGCAAGACCAACTTCGCCATGCTGATCCCGCCCGCCGGCTACAACGGCTGGTCGGTCACCACCATTGGTGACGACATCGCCTGGGTCAAGCCCGGCAAGGATGGCCGCCTGTACGCCATCAATCCCGAAGCCGGCTACTTCGGCGTGGCCCCCGGCACCAACACACTGACCAACCCGAACTGCATGAAGTCGCTGGACCGCGACGTGATCTTCACGAACGTGGCCCTGACCGATGACGGCGACGTGTGGTGGGAAGGCATGACCGACACCGCCCCGGCCCACCTGATCGACTGGCAAGGCAAGGACTGGACGCCCCAGATCGCCAAGGAAACCGGCGCCAAGGCCGCCCACCCGAACGCCCGCTTCACCGTGGCCGCCACCAACAACCCCGCGCTGGACAGCGAGTGGGACAACCCCGCCGGTGTGGCCATCGACGCCTTCATCTTCGGTGGCCGCCGCTCGACCACCGTGCCGCTGGTGACCGAGGCCAAGGACTGGACCGAAGGCGTCTACATGGCCGCCACGATGGGCTCCGAGACCACCGCCGCCGCCTTCGGCGCGCAAGGCGTGGTCCGCCGCGACCCGTTCGCCATGCTGCCCTTCATGGGCTACAACATGAGCGACTACTTCCAGCACTGGCTGAACCTGGGCAACAAGCTGAACGCCGAAGGCGCCAAGCTGCCCAAGATCTTCTGCGTGAACTGGTTCCGCAAGGGCGCCGACGGCAAGTTCGTGTGGCCCGGCTACGGTGAGAACATGCGCGTCCTGGAATGGATCCTGGGCCGCATCACGGGCACCACCAAGGGCGTGGACAACGCCTTCGGCCTGAGCCCCACGTACGAAGACATCAACTGGAACGGCCTGAACTTCACGAAGGACCAGTTCCAGTCGGTGATCGGCATCGACACCGCCGCCTGGCAGCAAGAACTCAAGCTGCACGACGAGCTGTTCCAGCAACTGGCCTACCACCTGCCGGCCGAGATGCCCGCCACCAAGGCCAAGATCGAGCAGCGCCTGGCGGCTTGATCGTTGGCGCCTCAAGGCGCTTGAACATGCCGGTGCGCAGGCGCCGGCCTCTAACGGCCCTTCGGGGCCGTTTGTCATGGCACGTTGGGCATTCGCTTCCGAGATGCGGGATGAATGTCCGGCAAGTTGAGCCGAAACACCGGACGCCCCTCAATCAGGGGGCCGATTTGATGGGGTCACGGCTGGTTCAAGGGGAGACGCATTTCGTGCAAACCCTCACAATGATTTCAAGCAGTAGCGGTTCCTGCCCGGACCGCGTGAAGTTGTTGAAGTTGAAGTGAGGAAGTCCCCATGAAGTTCGTGAAGCACCTGGTGGCCGCGGCCGCCCTGGCCACCGCCGGTTCGGCCATGGCCGCCACCTATGACGCCGGTGTTCTGGTCTCCGGTTCTCCCCAGTCTCTGACCTATGGCGTGTCCGGTACGGGTTCGTTCGCTGATGTCATCAACTTTGACATCGCTGCTGCCTCGACCGGCCAGGTGAACGCTGTGACGTTCACGCTGTTCCCCTTCGTTCAGAACCCCATCACCGGCCTGACCCTGGCGCTGTACGATGGCACCAACCTGCTGACCGCCGTCAATGGCGTGTACACGCTGGCTGCTGGCACCAACTACAGCTTCCACGTGGGTGGCACGACCAACTTCTCGGGCGTGTACTCCGTGAACTACCAACTGGCCGCCGCCCCCGTGCCTGAGCCCGCTTCCATCGCCCTGACCCTGGCTGGTCTGGGTGTGGTGGGCCTGGTGGCTGCACGTCGCCGTCGCGTCTGATCGTCAGCGATCTGTCGCCTCCCAAGTCAAGCGAGCCTTCGGGCTCGCTTTTCTTTTGGCGGCCCCGTTTTGGGGGCTCAGCCCCGCGTGAACATTTGCGTGGGGGTCACGCCGAACTCGGCGCAGAAGGCCGAGATGAAGGCCGAGGCCGAGGCATAGCCACAGCCCAGCGCCACGCTGGACACCTTCGCGCCGGCCTCCAGTGGGCCCAGCGCGGCCAGCAGGCGCAGGCGGCGGCGCCAGGCGCCGACCGACAGCCCGGTCTGCTGCTGGAACAGGCGCACCATGGAGCGCTCCGTCAGGCCGATCTCGCGGCCCCATTCGGCCAGGGTGCGCCGGTCGGCCGGGTCGGCCTGCAGGGCCTCGCACAGGCGCAGCAGGCGCGCGTCGGTGGGCAGGGGCAGGTCCAGTGACGCCGTGGGCAATTGGGCCAGTTGGTCCAGCAGCACGGCCACCAGGCGGCCCGGCGCGCCATGCTCGTCGTAATCAGACGGCAGGGCGCACACCGCCAGGATCAGCTCGCGCGCCAGGATGGAGATGTCCAGCACGCGGCAGCCCTGCGCCTGCGCGAGGGGTGAGCCCGCCAGCGCCCCGGCGCGGATGTAGAGGCTGCGCATCTCGGCGGGGCCAGCGGTGAGTACCTCGTGCGGCAGATCGGCCGGCACCCAGATGGCGCGCTCGGGCGGGGCCATGAACTGGCCGGTGGCCGTGTGCACCTGCAGCACGCCCTCCACGGCGTAAGAGAGCTGCGCCCAGGGGTGGCTGTGCTCGTCCGTCCAGGAGCCCGCGGGCAGTGATTCCACGCGGGCCAGCACCGGGCGGGGCAGGCCATCCTTCAGCGCGGGCAGGGTGCGCTGGCGGGGCTGGCGGCGCACCTTGGGGGCAGCGGGCGGCGTGTCGGGCGGGCTTTGTGCTTTGTTTTGTCCGTTTCTCGGCATGCTCTGTCCAAACGGGGCGATGCGGGCGGTCGTGCGCGCGTTAGGCTCACGGCCTTGCATTGTGACTTGACGAGATCGAGGTGGTGAAGGTGTTGAAACCGATGAAGCGGATGGCGGGCACGCGCATGGCGGGCCGCAAGCACCAGGGCGGCGCGGCCGACTGGTTCCTGATCGGCATGGTGGGTGCGGTGGTGCTGGCCTCCATCGCCCCGGAGCTGGGCCGCACGGGCGGTACCCTGCACCTGGACAAGGTCGGTGACATCGGCATCTTCCTGATCTTCTTCCTGCACGGCATGGGCCTGAGCACCGACAGCCTCAAGCACGGTGCCTCGCGCTGGAAGCTGCATCTGGTCGTGCAGATCAGCACTTTCGCGCTCTTCCCGTTGTGGTGGCTGCTGCTCAACGCGCTGGTCGGTCGCTTCATCCCGCATGACCTGCTGCTGGGCTTCTTCTACCTGGCAGTGCTGCCCTCCACGGTCTCATCGTCCGTGGCGATGACGGCGATGGCGCGCGGCAACGTGGCCGCGGCCGTGCTCAATGCCACCTTGTCGACCCTGCTGGGCGTCGTGCTGACACCGCTGCTGGCCAGTCTGGTGTTCAGCGGTGCGGCCGATGGCCAGGCCATGGACGTGGGCGCCACCATGCTCAAGGTGGCCAAGATGCTGCTGCTGCCCTTCGTGCTGGGCCAGTTGCTGCGGCCGGTGGTGGGCCACTGGTTCCAGAAGATCAAGCCCTGGACGACCAAGGTCGACCGCGCCGTGATCCTGCTGCTGGTGCTGAGCTCGTTCAGCGATTCGGTGGCCGATGGCCTGTGGAGCAAGCATGGCCTGGGCCTGATGGCGATGACGGCCGTCGGCGTGTGCCTGTTCCTGTTCCCGCTGCTGTGGCTGACCAAGCGCGTGGCCAAGGCGCTCAACTTCCCGGTCGAGGACGAGATCGTGGCCGTGTTCTGCGGCTCCAAGAAGACGCTGGCCTCGGGCGTGCCCATGGCCAAGCTGCTGTTCAGCGGCAATCCATCGATGGGGGTGTTGGTGCTGCCCATCATGTTCTACCACCAGCTTCAACTCTTCGTGTGCTCGGTGATGGCCAAGCGCTATGCTGAGCGGGACAAGGTGGCCACCCCCGAGGGCAAGGCCGCCTGACCCCCACCCTTGCAGGAGATCGCCTTGCTGGAGTTGATAGCCCCCTACGTCAAGACCTTCTTCCTGATCCCGTTCACGCTGCTGCCGGTCATCAACCCGCTGAGCACGGCGCCGGTGTTCGTGGCCACGGTGGGCAAGAACCGCAGCGTGGCCCGGCGGCTGGCGCGCCAGGTGGCGCTCAACAGCTTCTACGTGATGACGGTGTCCATGCTGGTGGGCAACTACGTGCTGGAGTTCTTCGGCATCTCATTGCCCATCGTGCGCATCGGCGGCGGGCTGATCGTGGCGGCCACGGGCTGGCGCATGCTCAACCGCAAGGACACGGATGAGGCCATGACCGCCGTGGCCGAGAAGGCTTCGGACCTGACGGACGCCGAGATCGTGCGGCGCAGCTTCTTCCCGATCACCTTCCCGCTGACCACGGGGCCGGGCACCATCTCGGCGGCGATCGCGCTGGGCGCGTCGATCCCGCGCTCGCCCTTTCTCTACATGATGGAAGCGGGCGTGCTGGTGGCGGGCGCAGCGCTCACGGCCGGCGTGCTCTACGTGATTTTCCGCAACTCGGCCCGCCTGCTGGACAAGCTGGGCGAGGTCGGCATGCTGGTGATGATGCGGCTGATGGCCTTCATCCTGCTGTGCATCGGCATCGAGATCATGTGGGCGGGGTGGTCGGAGCTGAACCACATTCCGCGTTGACGCGCGTTGATGCAGGCTCAGTAGCCCAGGGCGCAGCCGTCCTTGCGCGGGTCCGAGCCGCTGATCAGCAGGCCCCGGTCGTGGTCCATCAGGATCATCTGCCCGCCGCCGATGGGCTGGCCGCTGCGGGTGATGCGGTGGCCGCGTTTGGCCAGTTCAGCGTCCAGCGATGAAGGCTGGCTGAACTCCAGGTCCAGCTCATCACCGAAGGCGAAGCTGCGCGGCGCATCCAGCGCGGCCTGCGGGTCCATGCCCCGGTCGAGCACATTGCTCAGCAGCGCCACGTGGCCTGTGGCCTGGTACTGCCCGCCCATCACGCCGAAGGGCGCGGCCAGGCGGCCGTTCTTCATCAGCATGCCGGGGATGATGGTGTGCAAGGGGCGCTTTCCCGGGGCGATGGCATTGGGGTGGGCGCTTTGCAGGCTGAAGCCGGCACCGCGGTTTTGCAGCAGCACGCCGCTGCGCGGCGCCACCAGGGTGCTGCCAAAGGAGTGGAAGATCGAGTTGATCAGCGACAGCGCATTGCCGTCGCGGTCGACCACGCACAGGTAGACGGTGTCCTTGTGCGCCACCTCGGGCCAGACGATGGGCGGGCGCGTGCTGTCCATGCACAGGGCGCGGCGCTGCATGGCGGCCCAGTCGTTGGACAGCAGTTCATCGACCGGCACGTGGGCGTGCGTGGGGTCGGCGAAGAGCGCATCGCGGTGGGCGTAGGCCAGCTTGCTGACTTCGGCCAGCAGGTGGATGCGGTCCGCCTCGCTGATCGCGCCTTCATCCAGGTCGTAGCCACTGAGCACGTTGAGCATCATCAGCACGCCCAGGCCCTGGCCGTTGGGCGGGCACTCGTAGACGCGGTGGTCGCGGTAGTCGGTGGCGATGGGCTTGACGTACTCCGGCTGCGTGGCGGCCAGGTCATCGAGCGTGTGCAGGCCGCCGCCCGCGCGCAGGCGCTGCACGATGTCCTCGGCCACCCAGCCTTCGTAGAAGCCGTGCCAGCCGTGGCGGGCGATGGTGCGCAGCGTCTCGGCCATGCGGGGCTGGCGGTGCATCACGCCAGCGGCCGGTGCGCGGCCATGGTGCAGGAAGAGCTCCGCTGCGACGGGATCGCGCAGCAGGTGCTCGTCGCGCGCCCAGTCGAAGGCCACGCGTGGGGCCACGGGGTGACCACGTTCGGCCACCTCGATGGCGGGCTGCAGCAGCTCGTTCAGGCCGCGTGTGCCGTGATCGGCCAGCAGGCGGCACCAGGCGGCCACCGCGCCAGGCGGGGTCACCGAGTGCGCGCTGTACGGATCGATCTGCTTCATGCCGCGTGACTGGTACCAATCGAGCGTGGCGGCCATGGGCGCGCGGCCCGAGCCGTTGAGCGCGATGGGCTCCTTGGCACCCGCCGGCAGGTAGAGCGCGAAGCAGTCACCGCCGATGCCGCTCATCTGCGGCTCGACGATGCCCAGCAGGGCTACCGCGGCGATGCCTGCATCCACGGCATTGCCGCCACGGCGCAGCACGTCGAGCGCGGTCTGCGTGGCCAGCGGGTGCGAGGTGGCGACGGCGGCCTGCGAGGTGTAGAGGGCCGAGCGGCCGGGCTGGGAGAAATCGCGTGTCATGGCTTGCTGCGCTTGGCTGGTTTCGTGTCCTTGGGCTGCCCCAAGGCGCTGACAGATGTAGTGTGGGCGGACGAGGCGTGGTGGCCGAGGAAGCCAGCCAGCATCTGGTGGTTCTGCGCGCGGTGCGCGGCCTGCCAGTCGCGCGCCAGCAGGTCCTGCTTGAAGATGCGCGACAGCGTGTGCGCGTGCGATTTGCCGTAATAGGCCAGGCTGACCATGCTCACGTACAGGTGCAGCGCATCGATGCCGGTGCGGAACACGCCCTCGGCCTGGCCGCGCTGCAGCAGCGTGTTGATAAGGTCCAGCACGGGCGAGGCCTGCTGCGGGATGCGCGTGGACTTGCGCAGGTGCGCGGCCTTGTTGAGGTTCTCGAAGGCCAGCAGTTGCAGCAGCTCAGGGTGGGTGGAGAAGTGGCCGTCGATGAAGTCGAAGAGCCGCAGGATGCCGTCGAGCGGCGTGGCGCTGGAGAAGTCCAGTTGCAGCTCCTGCTCGCGCAGGCGGGCCAGCACGTCCTCGAGCACGCGGGTGTAGAGCGCATCCTTGCCGCCGTGATAGTGGTACAGCATGCGGATGTTGGATTTGGCACGCTTGGCGATTTGCTCGGTGCGCGCGCCGCTGTAGCCCTTTGCGGCGAACTCGGCCGTGGCCGCATCGAGGATGCGGGCCTGGGTTTTCTCCGGGTCACGCTTGACGGTTTTTTTGCGGGCTGCCGTGTGCGCCGGTGTCTTGGTCGGGGCCTTGGCAGGCTTGGTCGCTTTCGTGGTGCTCATGGTGTTCAGCGGGAGGTCAGCCGGACAGCCAGGTCCAGCAGGGGCAGGTCGGTGCCGTGCGCGCCGATCAGTGACAGGCCGATCGGGGGGCCGTCGGCCAGCGTGGCCAGGGGCAGGGTGATCTGCGGCAGGCCGGCCATGCCGGCCAGGGCGCACAGGGCCAATGTGCGTTGGTAAAAATCGCCACGTTGCTCGCCGCCGGCATCACGCTTGAGCGGTGCCACCGGCGAGGTGGGCATCACCCACACCTGGGGTTGGCGCGCCATCAAGGTGTGAATGCGATGGACGTGGCGGGTGCGCCAGGCTTGCCATGGGTTGATCTCGACGTTGTCGAGCGTGAACACGCTGGCGAAGCGCGGCGCGATGGCCGGGCCGAAGCGGGGTTGCGTCGCCTGGATCCATGGGCCGAGCTGTTCGCGGATCTCGGCGCCTTGCAGCACCTGGTAGGCGCGCAGCCAGTCGGCCATGGAGGTGTCGAAGACATCGCTGCGGTGATCGGAGGCCCATGCTTGAGCGATGGGTGTGAGTGCTTCAACGATGTTGACATCGGCCAATGCCCAGGCCTCGTCGAGCATCACCAGCGGCGGGGGGGCTGATGTGTCGGCTTCGGTCGAGCCTTTCAGCAGCACCTGGCCCATGCGGCGCAGCGTGACTGCATCGCGCGCGAACCACCCCACCGTGTCGAGCGATGGCGCGAAGGGCACGACGCCTTGCAGCGAGATGCGGCCATGCGTGGGCCGCATGCCGAACAGCCCGCAGAAGGAGGCGGGGATGCGCACCGAACCACCGGTGTCCGTGCCCAGGGCGATGTCGGCCGTGCCGCCCGCCACGGCCGAGGCCGAACCGCTGGATGAACCTCCGGGCAAGCGATCTGGCGCGCGCGGGTTCAGCGGTGTGCCGTGGTGCGCGTTCTCTCCTTCGAGGCTGAAGGCTAACTCGTCGGTGATGGTCTTGCCCACCAGCGTGGCGCCTGCGGCCAGGCAGGCGGCCACGGCAGGGCTGTGGCGCTGCGCGGGTGTTTGGCCTGCAGCCCAGTCGGGGTTGCCGCCGCCGGTGATGTCGCCCTGCACGTCGATCAGGTCCTTCACGGCCAGGCGCAGGCCATCGAGCGGGCCGTGGCCGGTGGGCTCGATCTCATGGCGTGGGCCGGGCACGAAGGCGCCCAGCGTGTCGGCATCCATGGGCGTGGAGGGTGTCATCACTTGGCTGTGGCTTGCAACGCTTCCAGCACCTGCCCTGACCCCGTCACGAAGCCAAAGCATTTCTTGACATTCCAGATCGTGGCCTCGGTGCAGAAGGCGGGCGATGAGGTGGCGCAGCAGTCGTCGAGCAGCACGCAGCCATAGCCCAGGAAGTTCGCGTCGGTCAGCGAATGCAGCACGCACTGGTCGGTGTTGACGCCGGCGAACAGGATGGTGCGCACGCCCAGGTTGCGCAGGATGCTGTCCAGCGGCGTGTCCCAGAAGCCGCTGATGCGGTACTTGTCGACGCTGATGTCGCCGGGCAGGGGCGCGAGCTCATCGACCACGGCGGCGGCCCACGAGTCCTTCTCCAGCACGTTGCCGCGATTGCCTGGCAGCGGATCACCCAAGCCCGTGCCGTGGCCCTGAGGCTTGTACAGGTGGATCTGGTTGGGCGGCATGTTGGCCAGGTCGGGGCGGTTGCCCCAGTTCACCCAGATCACGGGCACCTGCGCCTCGCGCAGCGCGGGCAGCAGCTTGCGCAGGGGCTCGATGGGGGCGCGGTCGCTTTGGTAGTCGCCGCCGATGTGGTCCACCCAGCCGTCCTTGGTGCAGAAGTCGTTCTGCATGTCGATCACGACGATGGCCGTGCGCTCCAGGTCAATCACCAGGTTCTGCGGCGCGGCCTGCAGTTGCACGGGGCGCGGCGGCGGCGGGGCCATGGCCATGTCCACGGTGCCAGGCGTGGCGCGCCAGTGGTATTGCCGGGATACGCCCAGGGCGCCTGCTTCAACGGCATTGGGGTTGGGAACAGCGGTCATCGCAGGTCTCCTGTCATCACCAGAACTCGGGGCCGGGTGCACGTTGACGGTGCCTGGTGCTTCATCGTGGGTCGTGCCGCACCAGATCGGGCAGCGCGGCGGATCGCGTTGAACGCGGCGGCACCATGGGCCGGGAAGCGGCTTGCCATGGGGCTTTGCAGGCGATACGAGGGTGAAGCAGCGTTTGGCATCGTTATTGCAACCGGTGACGTCGCCGAATGTAGTAACTGATTAATTACATCGCGGCGAACAGATCTAAGCGAAAGGAATGCCAATGTTTTCTTCCCCCACTCGCCGGACGTTCGCGGCCTACGCCGTGGTCGCCGCGCTGTCCTCTTCTGCCACCCTGCTGGCCACCCCCGCCCAGGCCGCCGATGCCGCGCGCATCGGCATCCTGATCCCGGGCTCCAAGTCCGACAAGGGCTGGATGGAATCGGGCTACGACGGCCTGGTGGCCGCGCAGAAGGCGCACGGCGACAAGATCAAGGTGCAGATGATCGAGAACATCAACTACGCCGACATGGAGCAGGCGCTGACCAACCTGGCCAGCAAGAACCAGCTGGTGATCGGCGTGGGCGGGCAGACGCAGGCGGCGGTGATGAAGATCGCCAAGCGCTTCCCCAAGACCAAGTTCTCGATCGTGGGCGGCAACAAGGGCGACAGCCTGCCCAACGTGGCCGGCTACGACGTCAAGCAGGCCGAGATCGCCTTTGTGGCCGGCGCGGCCGCCGCGATGCTGAGCAAGAACGGCGCGGTGAGCTATGTGGGCGGCATGGAGATCCCCTCCATCGTCAACGCCGGCAAGGAGTTCGGCAAGGGTGCGGCCTACATCAATCCCAAGATCAAGTACGTCGAGAACTACACGGGTGATTTCGACGACGTGGCCAAATCCAAGGAAGCCACGCTGGCCGCCATCGCGCAGGGCGCCGATGTGCACTATCACATCCTGAACCTGGGCCTGCGCGGCATGGAGCAGGCGGCCAAGGAGAAGGGCACCAAGATCATCGGCAGCTACACCGACCGTTGCGGCAGCGATCCGCTGTACGTGGCCTACAGTATTACCGGCGTGGGCTACCAGGTCGAGTACGCCATCAAGGAGATGGTGGGCGGCAGCTGGAAAGCCGGCTACAAGCCCTTCGGTCTGGCCATGGGTGCCAAGGCGTCGGACATGGTGATCTGTGGTGGCACGGCGGCCCAGAAGACCAAGCTCGAAGAGATCAAGAAGGACATCCTCAGCGGCAAGATCAAGGTCTTGGAAGGCTGATCGGATGAGCGTGTTGCCTGCCACCGTCGAGCTTGACAGCGCGGTGTTGTCGCCAGTGCCGGCCAGTGCACGTGCCTTGCTCAGCCTGCAAGGCATGGGCAAGCGCTTCGGCGCCTTCCGCGCGCTGGGCGATGTCTCGCTGGACATCGCCCCCGGCGAGATCCACTGCCTGCTGGGCGAAAACGGGGCGGGCAAGTCCACGCTGTGCAATCTGATCTTCGGCGTCTACCAGCCCGACGAGGGCGTGATGACGCTTGACGGTGACAGCTACCGACCCACCGGACCGGCTGATGCGCTAGCGCGGCGTGTGGCCATGGTGCACCAGCACTTCAGCCTGGTGCCTGACCTGAGCGTAGTGGACAACCTGCTGCTGGGCCAGTCGCGCGGGGTGCTCAAGCGCGGCGAGTGCGCCGACCGCATCGCCGATCTCTCGCGCCGCTTCGGCCTGGCGCTGGACCCGCGCGCGCGCATCCAGGACCTGTCCGTCGGTGAACGCCAGCGCGTGGAGATCGTCAAGTGCCTGATGCGCGAGCCGCGCCTGCTGGTGCTGGACGAACCTACCGCGGTGCTGCTGCCTGACGAGATCGCCGCGCTGCTGGGCGTGTGCCGCCGCGTGGCCGACGAGGGCTGCGGCGTGATGCTGGTGACGCACAAGCTGGCCGAGATCCGCCAGGTGGCAGAGCGTGCCACGGTGCTGCGCGGTGGCCGCGTGGCTGCACGCTCCGAGCAACCGGCGCAAGAGCTGGACGAGCTGGTGCGCGCGATGATCCAGCGGGATCTGATGCCCACAGCCTCAGGTGAGGCAGCGACGGGTGCAGAGGCGATGTCCGCCACCTTGGCATCGGAAACCTCGCACAAGCCGCAAGTCGCCGTGCCCGGCGTCGATGCCATCCGCTCTGGCCGTGTGCCAGAGGCTGCCTTGATGGCCGACGGCCTGGCCGTGGTCGATGCCGATGGCGTCAAGCGCCTGGACCGCTTCACCCTGATCGTGCGTCCCGGCGAGATCGTCGCTGTGGCCGGCGTCGAGGGCAATGGCCAGAGCGAGCTGGCGGCTGTACTTTCTGGCATGCGCCAGGCCAGCGAAGGCCGCTTCTTCATCAACGGCCTAGAGATGACGGGACGCACGCCGCGCGACATCACGCGTGCGGGCGCCGGCATCGTGCCGGAAGACCGCCACGCCGTGGGCTGCATCACCGGCCTGCCTGTGGCCGAGAACCTGTTCCTCGATCGCCTGCAGCGTTTCAAGCGTTGGGGCCTGCTGGACCGCCGCGCGATGCGTGCCCAGGCGCTCGACCTGATGCAGCGCTTCGACGTGCGCGCCGCCAGCCCCGATGTCAGCTTCGGCGGCCTGTCGGGCGGCAACCAGCAGAAGGCTGTGCTGGCGCGTGAACTCACGCTCGATGGCTTGAAGTTCCTGTTGGCTGCGCAGCCCACGCGTGGGCTCGATGTCGGCGCGGTGGAAGCTGTTTACGGCCACATCCGCCAGGCCTGCGAGAACGGTGTGGGCGTGCTGCTGATCTCTTCTGAATTGGATGAACTCATCCGCGTGGCCGACCGTGTGGTGGTGCTGTACCGGGGCCGCGTCATGGGCGAATGCCCGGCCGAGCCCGCGCAGCGCGACCGCATCGGCGCCTGGATGGCGGGACACGAGGCATGAACACACTGACACTTCCATCAAGCAAGCCACGCTGGCTGGCAGCGATCAGCGCACGCCCCGCGCTGTGGGTGTCGCTCGCAGCCGTGATCGGCTCGCTGCTGGCGGGCCTGCTGCTGGTGCGCCTGCTGGGCGTGCCGGTCGCCGATGCAGCCCTGGCTTTCGCCGATGGTGCCTGGGGATCGCCCTATGCCTTCGCGGCCTCGATCAACCGCAGCCTGGTGTTCGCGCTGGTAGGCATCGGCTTCGTGCTGGCCCAGCGCGCCAACCTGACCAACGTGGGTGGTGAAGGCCAGATCGCGGTAGGGGGTATCGCGGCCACGGCGGTGGCCTTGTATGGCAACGTGCAGGATCTGCCGATGGGCCTGAGCTTCGTGCTGCCCATGCTGGCGGCCGCACTGGCCGGCGGCCTGTGGGGCGCGCTGGCCGGCGTGCTCAAGGCCAAGGCCGGCACCAACGAGGTGATCGCCACCCTGCTGCTGTCCTTCATCGCGGTATGGATGGTCTACGGCAGTGTGCAGTCCGAAGCGCTGCTGCGCCAGCCGATGACCAGCTCCAACACCCTGCCCGAATCGCTGGAGATTCCGGAGCTGACCAAGCTGCCATTGCTCACGGGCGACTACAGCATGCCGCTGCACCTGGGCCTGCCCATTGGGCTGGTGCTCGCCGTGGTGGTGGCCCTGGTGCTGAACAAGACGGTGCTGGGCCTGCATCTGCGCGCAGTAGGTCTGAATGCCGTGGCCGCGAAGCGAGCAGGCATCGCCGTGGGCAGCACGGTGGTAGGTGCCCTGTTCGCTGCCGGCGTGTTCGGTGGCCTGGCCGGCGCCTGCATGCTGCAGGGTGAGCAGTACTCGCTCAAGGCGGGCTTTTCATCGGGCTATGGCTTCGATGGCCTGGTGGTGGGGCTGCTTGCACGTGGCTCTGTCACGGGCGTGATCGCGGGCTCGCTGCTGTTCGGTTTCCTGCGCTCGGGCGGCATCAACATGGAGATGGTGGCCGGTGTGCCCACGGCCCTGGTCGTCGTGATCCAGGGCTTGATCATCGTGGTGCTGGCCGGTGCGGCCCTGGCCATGGACCGCAACAAGGAGACCGAACGATGAGCGAATGGGGCATGGGCTGGGAAATGGCGGCCGTGTTCGCCGGCTCCACCATCCGGCTGGCGGCGCCTTTGCTGTTGTCGGCCACAGGCGAGCTGGTCAGCGAGCGCGCCGGCGTGCTCAACATGAGCGTGGAGGGCATGATGCTCACGGGCGCCTTCGCGGGCGCGGTGGGTTCGTGGGCCACGGGCTCGCCCGCATTGGGCCTGCTGATCGGCGTGCTGGCCGTGCTGCCGGTGGCGCTGCTGCAGGCGGTGTTGAGCATCACGCTGCGCGCCAACCAGATCGTCACGGGCGTGGGCATCAACATCCTGGTGCTGGGCGCGACCACACTGGCCTACCGTGAACTGTTCGGCGGCCGTTCGCGCACCGAGATCCCGGGCCTGGCCAAGTGGGCGCCGCCTGGCCTGGCGGATATCCCGTTGCTGGGCGAGCATGTGTTCCACCAGACCTGGCTGTTGTACGCGGGCCTGATGGTCGTGGGCCTGATCGCCTGGATGATGCGCCACACGGCGCTGGGGCTGTCCCTGCACGCGGCCGGCGCCGCCCCCAAGGCGGTGGACAAATCGGGTCTGTCGGTCACGGCCATCCGTTATGGCGCGGTGATGCTCACGGGTGTGATGTCGGCGCTGGCCGGCTGCTTCCTGTCCATAGGCGACATCCACACCTTCACCGAAGGCATGACCAATGGCGCGGGCTACCTGGCCATCGCGGCCGTGATCTTCGGCAACTGGCGCATTGGCCGCACGCTGGCTGCCTGCCTGCTGTTCGGCGCGGCCACGGCACTGCAGTTCCAGCTGCCGGCCTTCGGCATCCAGGTGCCCAGCGCCGTTCTGATCATGCTGCCCTACCTGCTGGCCTTGCTGGCCGTGGGCGGGCTGGTGGGTCGGCAGACCGCGCCGGCCTACCTCACACAGGCCTATGTTCGATAAGGATTGACGCGATGCCAGCGCACCGCCCCCTCGCCTCTCACCAACGCTTCGACTACGAACCGATTCATCAGCGCGCGCTGAAAGCCTGGCCTGGCGGCAAGCGGCTGGCCGTGTACCTGGGCTTCAACCTGGAGCACTTCGCGTTCGGTGAAGGCCTTGGGGCACGCCTGGCCCCTGCAGCGCAGGGTGGCCCCGATGTGCTGAACTACGCGTGGCGCGAGTACGGCAACCGTGTCGGCGCCTGGCGCTGCCTGGAGCTGTTCGAGCAGCTCAAGCTGCCGGCCGGTGTGATCTTGAACACTGCGCTGTACGACCACTGCCCCGACTTGGTTGCCGCCTTTGCCAAACGCGGTGACGAACTGATCGGCCACGGCCACACCAACGCCGAATCGCAAGGTGGCCTGTCGCCTGAAGACGAGTTCGCGCTGATCGAATCCTGCACCCGCCGCATCGAGCGAGAATCCGGCCAGCGTCCGGTCGGTTGGCTCTCGCCCTGGATCGCCGAAAGCGCCGCTACGCCCGATCTTCTGGCCCGCGCAGGTTACCGCTACACGCTCAACTGGTGCCATGACGACCAGCCCACCGTGATGCGTACCGCGCATGGCGACCTGTGTGCCGTGCCCTATCCGCAGGAGCTCAACGACATCCCGATGATCGTGGCGCGCCAGATGACGGGGCCAGACTTCGCCGACATGATCGTGGACCAGTTCGACGAGATGCTCGAACAATCAGCGCAGCAGCCTTTGGTGATGGGGATTGCGCTGCATCCGTATCTTGTCGGCCAGCCGCATCGCTTGCGCCATCTGCGCCGTGCGCTTGCGCACATCGTGAAGGAAGGCGAGCGGGATGTGTGGTGGACCACACCGGGCCGCATCTGTGATGCGGCCACGGTGGCGTGAGCATGACGTCAATACCGAGGTTGGCCAGGGAAGGCTGATTTGCCCTCGATGCCGGCATCGTGACGGGCATCGGCCGAGAGCGATCGGAACAGATGGCCGGTGGCGAGCACGGGTTGTCCTCCGTGGGTAAGGACTCTGTAGATGCGCATCAGGATGGCCATGAATTCAAGGGGCGGGGCCGCGCTGGCCGTGGCGCTTGGAAGCTCGGTGTGCCCATCTTTCAGGCTTTGAGTCATCAGGCGGTGGCTGATGTGCTCGTCGACTACTGACAACCAGCCGCGTTTTCCCAGAGGGGAAGACCGGAAACTCTCGGCCAGGAGCACGAGGTAGAAGCCTCCTAGCATCCAGACAATGCTGTCTTTCAAGACACCTGGAAGCGTCGTTGACAGGGTCGCGATGTCGAAAGGTGTGGTGATGTAGGACACGACAACACCTATAGCGCCGACAACGACAGGCCCTGCAATCATTCGCTTCTGCACCCGGCGGTTGTCTGCGGCTTGTTGGTCGTCGATGCGCTTGTTGCGGGTGGCTGCTTCGGCCAGACCGACCGTCAGTACGTCGTGGCCCAGCGCCAGGTAGCGCGTGGGGGATGCATGGTCCGGTTCGATCACCGCGATTTCTCGCAGTACGCGCACATCGGGCCGCAGCAGGTGCGTCACCAGTTGCTCCACGAGCGTGGTGCTGTCGTCGGGGTTGATGCGGGACAGCTTGTAGTACCGCACCAGCGTTTTGGGCAGGCTGTTGGCTCCGGACTTCATCCGGGCGACCAGATTGCTCGTGAACTGCTCGCGCAGCATGAAGGTGGTGCTGGGGGCACCGCCGGTCTGCTGTGATACCAGGCTGATCAGTGCATTCTTGGCTTCGCGCCAGACCAGCATGCTGTCCACAAGACCGATGGCCGCCTGCTCGCAGAAGTCGCCGACCGCCTGATCGACCACATCTTCCAGCACGTTCTTCAGTGAGCCCAGCGCCTGGTACATGGCATGCGTGACCTGCAGTTCGCTGGGGCCATGCTGGGTGATGGATTGGGGTGCCAGGCCTTCCAGCGCCTGCTGCCACAGCCGGGTGCACACGATCTGCAGGCAGGTCAGCGCCCCAGGCCCTGGGAACTCCGTGATCACGTCATGGGCGATGCGTCGGGGCAGTGTGGGGTCGAACGTCAGCGTATAGGCCTGGCCTCGGGGTGTCTGGAACTGGCCGCGAAGTGGCTCGGTCACCGCATTTTCCAGCGTCTCGGCAGAGAACGCTTCCAGGTAATAGGGCGCCACCGGCATGCTGGCGCCAAGTCTGCAACGCAGTTCGTGGTCGAAGCGGCCATAGAACTCGGTGCGCATCGAGATCAGCAACTGGATCCAGGACGATCGCTCGCCGTGCATGGCCAGGAAGTCGAAGTACTCTGACCGGGCCTGCAGCGCTTCGTCGTCCACGCCCAGCGTGAACAGCTCCTCGGCCTGGTCGATGACCAGCAGCAAGGGGCGGTTCAGCCGTGGGGCGAGTGCGGCGAACCAGCGGGCCAGCAGGGACGCGGAGTCGGACAAGGCACGTTCGGCCTGCGCCAGGTCCTGGCTCAGTCCCAGGGCGTCACACCAGGGGCCCTGTTCGCTGGCGGGCACATGGTGGCGCAGCAGATCGACGGCCACACCGGCCAGTCGCGCCATCGGGTCGGCGGATGAGGTGATGAAGCGCGAGTAGGACTTGTCCTCGCTGCGGTCATATACCGCCGTTTCGAAAGAGGGCGAGGTGATCTCAGGGATGAGCCCCGCCTTCAGGAAAGAGGATTTGCCGCAGCCCGTCTGCCCGTGCAGCAGGATGATGCGCCAGCGTGCGCGGTTGGCCACCAGGTTGCCGACCTGGGCGATGTCGACCTCGCGGCCTGTGAAGATATGGGATTCTTTGGCGTCATACGAACGCACGCCCACGTAAGGGGCTGCTGCGACGCCTTCGAGCAGGCTCAGGCTTTGCATTTGACCTGCTCCTTCGAATAGTTCGACGCTTCCTTCAAGGCGACCGACAGTTCCGGGGATATGGTGCCCGGCGCAATGCTCAGGCCATCGGCGGCATAGAGCGTGTACGCCAGGCTCAGGGGCAGGTGTTCATGCCGCAGCTTGTCGAGTGCGCGCCTGAGTGTCCAGCCCTCCACCAGCACCAGGTGCAGGAAGGCCAGTGCGAACCGGAAGGCGAAGCGATCCGGCACCTTCACCTCGGTGCCGATCAGGCCAGACACGCTGAACTGCCCCACCAGTTCGCTGAAGGTGAAGCGGTCACCTTCAGCGGCGGTCTCGCAGCCGTTGAGGAAGAGGATGGTGTGCTGCGGTACGGCGCCGGAGCGCATGCTGTTCAAACGCAGGGCCAGCACGCCGGCGGTGAGTTCGTCGCTGTCGGAGAACTGGAAGCGCTCGCCATTTGCATGGCCGAGCAGGTAGGCAAAGCGCAGGCGGATGCCGGGAGCCCCCGCGGCTTCGCGCACCTGATCGACGAAGTGGTCGCTGGCGAAGGAGATGCCGTTGCGGGAGGCATCGAGCAGGGTGTTCATCCACTGCTGCTCGGCAGGGTCTTGCAGGGAGGCGCGGGCATCGTCGTAGATGCGTCGGTGCATCAGGGCCATCGTGCGGTATTCGCCCGAGCCCAATTGCTTGCGCCCCCCGGCCGATCCGAAGGTGGACACCGAGAGTTCATGGCGCAGGCACCAGAACACCCCGTTGAACTGCTGGGCATTGGTGATGGGGCCTGCGGGTGCGAGTTCTGTCGGCACGGCCAGTGCCCAGGGAAAGGTGAGCGAGGGATCGACCTTGATGGCCAGCGCGAGGCTGCTGGCCTGCTGCGCCATCTCCACGTACTGCTGGCGGGCCTGCATCGCCCTCGGATCGCCAGTGCCTGTAAGGAACAGCGCTTCGAACAGGTCCTTGCCGCTGCTGATCAGCCGCTTCAGGGCGGCCGTGCTGTTGTCGCTGTCGCCTGTCTGGATGAAGCTGCGCAGGTAGGCCTGGAGGTTTGTGCGCAGTTCGGATGCGGCGCTGGCCAAGGGGCCTCGCAGCACCTTGTAGCTGATGTCGCCGTTGTCCTCGTCGATCCAGCGCACCTGGGTGGTCTGCGCATCGACATCCTGCAGCTGCAGTTGGAGGCGTGCCTTGTCCACGGTGTTGCTCATGCCGCTGGGGTGTAGGTCTGCAGTGTGACGCCCTGCGCCGGGTCATCGTGCACCACGGCATGCCGCAGCGACATGGGCAGGCTGGGCGCGCGGGCCACCATCTCGGCCCAACTGGGCGATGTCCCGGGCGTCATCTGCCAGTAGCGGGTCCAGCTGCCGATGTTCTTGTAGTGCGGTTCGTCCACGGGTTCATGGGTGTGGCCCATGATGACGTGTGTCACACCGGGCGTCTTGAGTGCCAGGGTGGCCGCGTCTTTCAGGATCTGGGTCTCGTCGAGCTTGAGGCCCTTGGCCAGGGAGAGCATGCCGTCGTCCTCATCGTCAACGCCCAGGATGCTGTCCGTGTCGAGTGCGACGCCGTCCAGCGTGTCCAGGTGGGCCAGGGCGTGGTCCAGGATGCCGATGGCCGCGTCCGTGTCCTCGGTGGCCATCGTGAACGAGCGGCCGCCGAAGTCGCAGCCGGCGTCCTCCAAGGCCATGCTGAAGGCGCCGTCGCTGGCTTCGTCGATGGCCCGCAGTGCGGCGCCCAGCCCTTCGCCCTGAGCGCCCAGCGACAGCAGGTTGGAGGGCGCCACGATGCCTTCGACGCCGGCAAAGCGGAAGAAGGCCAGTGCGGACAGGGCGGCGCGGGCGGTGCCGCCGGACAGGTTGTTGGCGCTCGACGCGAAGATGCCCAGGAAGCGGCTCAGCGGCTTGATGTTGTCCACGAAGTGGTAGCGCGCATCCAGCTCGTTGAGGAAGCGGATCAGAAAGCGTGTGCCGATGCATTCGAGCAGCCGGTCCGTGCCATCCTTGGCCCGCAGGATGGGCGGGTTCATGGCACCCCAGTATTCGGTCAGGGGCTCGAGCGTGCCCGCATAGAAGTTGTTGAGCGGGTCGTGCTGGTGGCCGTGTTCGATCCAGACGTGCGGGGCCCGGGCAGGGCGGTAGACACGGTCGAGGTACCAGTTCACGCGGGCACGATGGCTGGTGTTCTGCCCATGGATGCGACGGCCCATCAGCTCGCGCACCTCGGGCCAGTACAGGTCGGCATCGTGGTTGCCGGGCATGATGGTCAGGCGGGCGCCTTCGCGTCGCACGAAGCGCGTGAGGGCGTCGAAGATCAGCGGGTGGGCCTTGATGATCGACTCGGCCTTGGCCAAGCTGGTTTCGCGGGTGAAGCACAGGGGCGAGCCATCCACCGCCGTGGCTTCCAGTCCGGCCACGCGCCAAGGCTCGGCCTGCACGAAATCGAAGCTGTCGCCGTTGAGCACCAGCTCCACGGGCGAAGGGCCGGCGGTCAGCTCATCGATGAAGCCGATCAGGCCGGCCTCGCAGCCTGCGTCGCAATCGTCCAGAACGCCCGAACCGATGTGAAGGTCACTGATGACGTGCAATGCCACGAAACGCTCTCCCCTGTGTCGCTTGGCGTGCGGTGTCGATGCGGCCGGGCGTGGGCTGATTCTTCGATCAGGCGCTGTCATCCAGGCGGGAAACCGGTGTGACTGTAACTGATCGCGCGTCGGGCAGGGGATTTCCGGACGGGGTCGTGCGCGGTCAGTGCTGATCCAGCGCCTGCGCGATCCGGTTGCGCTTGACCGTGGGCTTGGGCACGCGCACGTCGAACCAGCTGCGCACATCGCTGTCCAAGCCGATGCCGTGCATGAAGTTGTAGATGGCCTTCTTCAGGGCCTGGCCCAGCCGGTCATGGTCGGTGCCGGTCGGGTCGATGAAGGCCACGTCGTTGCGCGCGAAGCCGCCATCGGGCAGGGGCTGCAAGGTCACGCCATAGGCATCCGGATCCTGACCCACCGGTGAATGTACCGTGCACGCGAAGCGGTGGAAGAAGCCCGATTGGATGCAGCCGTTCTCGAACAGCTGGCGCACGTACTCCAGCGCATCGACCGTGTCCTGCGTGGTCTGCGTCGGGAAGCCGTACATCAGGTAGGCGTGCACCAAGATGCCGGCATCGGTGAAGGCCCGGGTCACGCGCGCGACCTGCTCCACCGACACGCCCTTCTTCATCAGCTGCAGCAGGCGGTCGCTGGCCACTTCCAGGCCGCCGCTGATCGCGATGCAGCCGCTGTCGGCCAGCAACTGGCACAGCTCGGGCGTGAAGGACTTTTCGAAGCGCACATTGCCCCACCACGAGATGCCCAGCTGTCGCTGGATCAGTTCGTGCGCCAAGGCCTTGAGCACCTTGGGCGGCGCGGCCTCGTCCACGAAATGAAAGCCCGTCTGGCCCGTCTCTTTCACGATGGCCTCGATGCGGTCGGCCAGCACGGTGGCCGAAGCGGCTTCGTAGCGCGAGATGTAGTCCAGGCTCACATCGCAGAAGCTGCACTTCTTCCAGTAGCAGCCGTGCGCCACGGTGAGCTTGTTCCAGCGCCCGTCGGACCACAGCCGGTTCATGGGGTTGAGCATGTCCAGCAGCGAGAGGTACTCATGCAGGGGCAGGCCGTCCCAGGTGGGTGTGCCCACGTGCTCGAAAGGCACGTCGGGGTCGGTGTGCTGCACCAGGCGCACGGTGCCGTCGCCATCGCGCACGAAGGTGCGCACCAGTTCGCTGCGCGAGCGGTGGCCGCCCAGGTGTTCCAGCAAGGCCAGCAGCGGGCGTTCGCCGGCGTCCAGCGTCACGAAATCGACGAAGTCGAACACGCGGGGCTCGGTCAATTCGCGCAGCTCGGTGTTGACGAAGCCGCCGCCCAGCACCACGCGCACCTGCGGGTACTGCGCCTTGATGGTCTGGCCGATGCGCAGGGCCGCGTACACGCTGCCCGGGAAGGGCACGGACAGCAGCACCACGTCGGGCTGGTGGCGCAGCACGGCATCGCGCGTCAGGTCGGCGAGGGTCCGGTCGATCAGGTTAGGCGGTACGGCCAGGGCATCGGCCAGCGGGTCGAAGCTGTGCTGGCTGGCGGCGATGGATTCGGCATAGCGCACGAACTCGAAGCGGCCGTCCACGGCCTGGCGCAGCACGTCGGCCAGGTCGTTGAGGTAGAGGGTGGCCAGGTGGCGGGCACGGTCCTGCAGGCCCAGGCTGCCGAAGGCCCAGGCCAGCGGGTCGCCGCTCTCGTCATCGGGGTAGGCGTCGAGCGTGGCGAAGCGCGGGCCCTCGGGCAGGTAGCCGCGCGTGTTGATGCGGTGGGCCAGCGTTGAATCGCGGCCCTGCAAAAAGGCGATCACGCGGTCGATGGTGGCCAGGTAGCGCGCGTGCTCGCCGATGAAGGTGTGCAGGGTGTCGCTGCGCTTGGCCTCGGGCACGGCCTGCGCGCTGTCCAGCAGCAGGCCCAGGCCCCCGCGTGACAGCAGGCGCAGCACCAGTGCCAGAGCCAGGTCTTCCTGAAACGCCGGCACGCCGCGGGAACGCAGGAAGCCCGTCAGGTAGGCCGTGGACGGGTAGGGCGTGTTCAACTGCGTCATCGGCGGGATGAGCGAGAGCACGCGCAGGTGCTGGCCGGCACGCAGCACGCCCGTGTCGGGGGCGGGGCTGACGCCGGTGGCGATGGGCACGAAGCGGGGGGAGGTCACAACAGGGGGCAGGGCACGGAGGCGGGCGGGCAAGGCGGCCTTTGGCAGGCCACCCGCCATTGTCCCGCGATGCTGCGTTTCTGCCTAGTCAAACCTCAATACGTCTCGGCGGGCACGCGCTTCTGCAGCACCCCGATGGGCGGCGCCCAGCGCGAGCCCTTGAGCTTCTTGGACGTCACCAGCGTGATGTCCGCCGGCTCGAACACCTCCACGTTGTGCGTGATCGGCGTGGTCAGCACGTATTGCGCACGCGTGGAGCGCAGGAAGTGGCCGACCAGTTGGATGTTGCGCACGTCCAGGTGGGCGAAGGGCTCATCAATGAACACGAAGCCGCCGGGCGTCTCGTCGTCCTTCATCAGGCCCACCAGCAGGATCAGCGACTTGATCACCTGCTGGCCACCGGATGCTTCGCCGTCGTTCAGGCCGATGGTGCCCTTGCCGTCGAAGTTGAAGTGCACCTTCAGCTCGGCCTGGCGCAGGCCGGTGTCGTCGCTGTCCAGGTGGGGCAGCTCGGCGTTGACTTCCACGCCGGCCAGCTGGCCCAGCTCGATGATGTTCTTGCGGTAGCGGCGCACCGTCACCTTCAGCACATCGGTGTAGCGCTCGCGGGCGTTGTCCACGGCGATGCCGGCGGCGGCGTTGCTGGCCTTGCGCTGGTTGAGCTCGTCTTCCTGACGCAGCACGTTGGCGTTCATCAGCGTGAGCTGCTCGATCACCGTGCCGTCGGTTTCCCACTTGCCTTCTTCCAGCTCGCGCTCGACGGATTCGGCGCGCAGGCGGGCCTGCGTGGCGTTGCCGTAGTGCGATTGCATCTCGGCGATGCGCTCCAGCGAACGCCAATGGCGCGGCATCTGGAGCTTCACCTCGCGTGACATCACGGATTGCGAGATCACGTCGTCGAAGCGAGCCTGCCATTCGCGGTCGTGGGCCGCGCTGCGCTGCTCGATGTGGGCCAGCTTTTCCTGCGCCTGGCGGTAAGCATGTTGGGCATTGGTCTGCTCCACCACGGCGCGCTTGAGCTGCGTCTCCAGCTGCTGCCAGCGCTCGCCGGCATCGGCACGGGCCTGGCGCAGCACGGGCAGTTGCTGGCGTGCGTTGGCGAACTCGCTGGCGCGGTCGGCCAGCTCGGCGGCTGCGGTGAAGCCCTGGGCGGCCTTGCGCGCATCCTGCAACTGGCGCTCGAAGAAGGTCTGATCACGCACGATGCGCGTCATCTCGTCATCCAACTGGGCCAGTCGGTTCTCGATCGAGGTGCGGCGCGAGGCGATGGCAGAGGCGCCGAACTGGTGCTGGCTGGGGTCGACCCACACCGAGCGGCCACCACGCGGATCCCGGTGGTAGGCATCGGGCGTGATCCACTCGCCGCCCACCTTCACGCCTTCATCGGTGCCCGACACGCGGCGGATGTTGCCCAGCTGGCGCAGCAGCCAGTGCGGCGCGGGTGCCGAGAAGTTCAGCACGGCCAGCAGGCTGTTCTTGTCCGCGTTGGTGGGCGCGTGCTCGGCCTCGGCCACCACGTAGTGGCGGTAGCGCTCCTTCTCGGCCAGGGCCATGGCTTGCGCCTCCTGCCCGGCCTTGTCCAGTACCACCACCCAGCGGCTGCCACGCAGCACGCCTTCAGCCGCGGCACGCCACTTCTCGTCGGTGATCTCGATGATGTCGGCGATCAGGTGGTGGCCGATGCCCGCGTCGCTCAGCGTGCGTGTGAAGCGCGTCACCTCGGGCGGGGGCGGGGCCAGGCGCTGGCCTTTGAGAGAGTCCATCGCGCGCTGGGCATCGTCGCGCTGGTCCTTCAGGCGCTGCCATTGCGCGGCCAGTTGCTGCTTGCGTTCGCTCAACTCCTGGATACGCTGCGTGAGCTGCTGCTCGTCGCCTTCGACGCCAGACAGGCCCTGCAGCTCATCGGCGCGCTTGACCAGGAGTTCCATCGGGCGCTCGGCATCGCGGGCTTCTTCCTGCGTGCGGCGAGCGGTGCGCACCTGCGCTTCCAACTGCTCCACCAGCGCGGCGCTGTCGGTCTGGTCCTGCAGGCGCTCCAGCAGATCGCTCTTGACCTGGCCCAGCTGGCGACGGTCATCGACCGATTGAATGCGCTGGCGGTGCAGATCACGCAGCTTGTTGGACAGGCTCTTGCGCGTCTCCACATTGCTCAGCACGGGCACGACCTCGGTGCCCAGCGTCTCGCGCTCCTGGCACTTCAGTTCCCACTGGCGGAAGTTGTTGACGCGGGCCTCCAGCTCGGCGCGCTGGGCCTTGCCGTGCACCAGCTCGCGCTCGGCCGTCTCCACCTCTTGCAGCAGCTGCTTCTGGTGGTTGCGGGCTTCGTCATAGCGGTCCAGCACCTCCTGGTCGCCGAACACGTCGAACACCAGCTTGAGCAGTTCTTTCGGGCTGTACTCGCACAGGCGGTCGGTCTGGCCCTGTTCGAGCGCCAGCACCTTGGCGATGGCGCGTGACAGGCCGGCGCCTTCCAGGCGGCGGCGCCAGTTGTCGATGCCCAGCCATTCGCGGTCACCGCGCTCGACCAGTTCCTCGATGCTGACATCGCCTTCGGTCATCAGATAGCGGCGTGTCCAGTCGCCGCCATTGCGGTCGATGCGGCAGGCCAGCGTCACGGTGTCCGCGTACAGCAGGCAGCGCGCGAAAGGCCGGTTCGACGACTGGCGGTTGCGCGGGCGGTTGTCCACCGTGGCGCGCAGCCAGGCGCTGTCGGCGTTGGCGTGGCGCGCGTAGGTCTTGTAGTTGCGTCCGCCCGAGCAGTCCAGGCCCAGCAGGGTGCGCATGGCGTCGAGCAGGGTGGTCTTGCCGGAGCCATTGGGGCCGGCCACGGTGATGATGGCGCCATCCAGCGGCAGGCTCAGGCGCTGGCAGTAGTCCCAGTGCAGCAGTTCGAGGCTTTGCAGGTGAAACATCGGTCAGGCCTCGTCTTCCAGTTCGTCCTCGATGATCTCTTCCAGCGGCGGCTGCGTCAGCGCCAAAGGCAGGTTGCCGGTGAGCTGCTTGGCCTGGGCCAGCACATCGCCCAGGGCGCCTTGCAGGATGCGGGGCGCCAGCGCGTCGTAGTCGAGCAGCAGGTCGAGCAGCGGGCCTTCGGCGATGTCCTCGCCCTTGCGCACGATGAAGCCGTGGTTCTCCAGCCGCTTGAGGTTGGTGTCCATTCGCGTCTTCTTGCCCAGCTGCACGCCGAAGTCGGCCAGCAGCGCCTTGTACGACACCAGCGGGCTCACGCTGGCGGCGGTGGGCAGGGGACGGTCCTTGCCGAACATGTCGTTCTGGTCGTCGCCGTTCTGGTTGGCGGCGCGCGCGGCCTGGCGCTCGCGCTTCGGTAAAACGATCAGCGACCACAGCACCACCAGCAGCGACACCGCATCGCGTGGCAGGTCGATGTTGTTGTGGCTGTTGAGGCCCGCCTCGCCGAACACGGTGGCTTCGGCCGGGCGCAGCAGGGCCACGCTCACGTGGTCGGCGTACAGGTTGTCGATCAGGCGCAGGCCCACCTGGGCCAGGCGGTCTTGCGTGGCCTGCCACAGGTCGGCATCGATCAAGGCGCGTTTGACCTTGGGATGCTGGCGGGGCAGCCAGCGGCGGGCCAGCAGCTCGGCGGCCAGCAGGGCGGCGTCGTCCATGGAGGAGCTCATGTCTAGGGCAGCGTCGTGTGCGGGTCAGCGTGAAAGGGGTCCGGCCGTGCCGGTGGGGGCCTCGGCCTTGGCTTCGGCGGCAGCCTCGGGTGACAGCGGGGTCAGCGTGCCGGCGCTGATCAGGGCCACGGCCTCGTCGTCCACCGCCAGGTGCTGGGCGCTGGCCTGCCATTGCCAGGACGATCGAGCCAGGTCGCCCGTCAGACCCTTGAGCGTGCGCGCCTGGGCATCGCCCAGCAAGGGCATCAGCTGCAGGCGGTAGGCGGCCTGCGCGAAGCGGCCGCCCAGCACGGCTTCGTGCAGCGGGCGTTCGGCGGGGGCGTCATCGGGGGCCTTGCGCTCGAACCAGCGGTCGAACAGGCCGATCATCTGGCCCAGCTCTTCGGGCAGGGACAGCACGTCCAGCTTGCCGTCGCCGGCCTCGGCGCGCGGCGGCAGGCCCGCGCTGCCATCGGCCACGGGGCGGTCGCGCTCGAACTCGCCTTCGGCCACGTCCACCAGATCATGCTGGCTGACCATCACCGGCCGCACGGGCACCGACAGGGCTTCGCCCATCAGCTCGTACACGGCAGGGTGGTGCTGCAGCCAGCGGCGCACATCCGAGCTGGTCAGGCCGGTGCTGCCCAGCGTGACGCGCTGGCGGTCGGCCTGCTGCAGCGCGCGCGTGAACTGGCTGGCCATGGACAGCAGGCGGGCCTGGTCCTGGCCCAGCGCGCGGGCCTCGCGCTCCAGTCGCGGGTCTTCGTGCTCGGCGCGGATCAGCGCGGTCAGGGCCTGGCCGGCGCGGTCCACCAGCGACAGGGCGCGGTCGAAACGCGGCTGCGCCAGCCGCAGGCGCGATTCGGAGCCGCTGGCGATGGCCTCGGCGAACTCGTCGTGCAGGCGGGCCAGTTGCGCGTGCAGGTGCTTGAGCTGGTTGGTGTCCACCAGGCCCAGTTGCTGCGCGCCGGCCACCTGCGCCAGCAGCGTGGCCATGTCGTCGTGCTCGGCGGCGGGCACCGAGGTGAGCGAGGCCAGCAGGCCGTGCACCTGCTGCGCCAGGGGCGGCAGGTGGTAATCCTGGGGGGTGGCATCCCAGGCCAGCAGGTTGATGTCGCGCAGGCGCTTGAGCGCGCTGTCCAGCGCCTCGGGCAGCAGGGCGTGGAAGAGCTGGTTCAGGTCGTCGCGAGAGAAGCGGGCCTGCGGCTGGCCCGCCAGGGCCATGAACACCCACAGGCGCAGCCGCACCAGGGCCTGCGGCCCGTTGAACAGGCCGCGCAGGGCGTCGATCAGGTCCAGGCGCTGGCCCAGGGCCCAGGCCAGAGGCTGCTCCGGTGCCAGGCCGGGCTCGCGGAAATAGCTCTCGAAACTGGGCGAATCGGACAGGTCAGGGGAAGAGGGAGTCGCCTCGATCATGGGGTGGGATTGTGCCGGAAGGCTGGCGGCCCCCTTCCATGGGGTGGACCCTCGGGGCTGGCAGGGTGTTCAATTGTGCCCATCCAGGTAGCCGGCCGATGCGGGACAATACGGCCATGAGCGCCGTGCCTGATCCTGATCCGATGCCCCAGCCGCCCGAGCAGCCGGACATCAATGCCTGCTGCGGCAGCGGCTGCGACCCCTGCATCTTCGACACGCACGACATGGCGATGGATGAGTACCGTCAGGCCTTGCGCGCCTGGCAGGCCCGCCAGGCCGCCACACCGCCCCAGGCGACCTGAACCGCTGCTTGCCCGCCACGCACGGTGGTCACCGCGTTGGCATTGGAAGGTTCTGCGATTCACGCATATCTCCCGTTTCCCGGGGGGCGGGGCGTCTCGCTCGTCGTCTAGACTCGCACCACAAAACCAGTGGGAATGACGATGAAGTACGAGAAGTCGGGTTGGTTGGCAACCGTGGTGGCCGGTTTGTCCGTGTTGCTGGCGCCCACGCCGGCCCTGTCTGCCACCACCGACTATTCGCTGGTGCACCTGGATGCTCGGGGTGGCTACTATTCCAGCGCCAATGCCATCAATGCTTCCGGACAGATCGCCGGTGCATGGCCGGGCGCTATGCTGCGTGATCGTGCCACCTTGCTCAGCGATGATGTCTACACCGATCTGGGCGCCTATGACTTGGAGTACTACTCAACCTCGAATGCCCTGGCCATCAACGCCGGCGGCAGTGTTGTCGGCTACATCAACTATTACGACAGCACGCGCATGCGCAATGTGCAGTACGCGTATCTGTGGCAAGGGGGTTCCAAGATCGAGTTGTCGTCGCCGCGTCTGGTGTCCCAGGCCCTGGACATCAACGACGCGAACCAGATCGTTGGGATCACCGAGTGGGATAGCGGCTTCTTCCACGCCACGCTGTGGCAGAACGGCAGCGCAACGGAACTGATCAGCCCGGCCGGCCGGTATTACTACTCCTACGCCACTAGCATCAACAACAAGGGGCAGGTCGCCGGCTTCTTCCAGACTGAAGACCACAGCTACAAGGCTGTCACCTGGGTAGACGGCAAAGCCACCGTCCTGGACCAGGGCAGCGCGATCGAATCCCAGGCTGTCGGCATCAATGACGCGGGAAGCATCGTCGGCAATCTGTACGAAGGTGGGTTGTCCCGCCCCGTGATCTGGGAAGGGGGCAGTTTCTCGTACCTCGCCGGACTGAAAGATGAATTTGGCCGCACGGTGGCCATCAACAATCTGGGCCTGGTCATTGGCTATTCCTATGATGCGTCGGCCCTCTTCGGCTGGCGTGCCACCCTCTGGAAGGACGGCGTGGCCATCGATCTGAGCGCCTTGCTGGATCCGGAACTGACCGGGAAGGGGATGTTCCTCAACGTCCTGGACATCAATGACGCGGGGCAGATCGTCGGCAACATCCAGGATACGCAGACAGGGATACTGTCGCCGGTGCTGCTCAACCCGACGTCCGCCGTTCCCGAGCCCGCCACCGCGGTGCTGTACGTGCTCGGAGGGGTGTTCTTCGTCGTGACAGCTCGGCGGGCGCGCAAGACGCCGCACGCAGCCCAGGCTGCTTGAGCGCTTGTTCATGCGCGTCCGAGTGGTGGCGCTGCCTATGGCGTTTCGGGAAGAAGCACACCTGAAACCCGTCTAACGGACGCGTCCAAAGTTGGCCATACTGCCCCGCATCTGAAACACAGGTGAGGCCCGCATCATGATCCAGCGTCGAGACTTCCTTAACCAATCCGCTGCCTGGCTCGGCTTGGCCCTGACGGGTGTGGGCGCCCATGCAGCCGACCAGGCCTGGACCACCTTGCTGGACACCAGCCGTGCCGCAAAGCTCGATGACTGGGTGCAACTGGGTGAAGGCAATTGGACCGTGACCGACCAGGCCCTGCAGGGCAAGGATGGCAAGGCCGGCTTCCTGGTTTCCAAGGGCAGCTACAAGGACTTCGAACTGCGCGTCGAGTTTTGGGCCGACGAGGCCGCCAACAGCGGCGTGTTCATCCGCGCGGCCGACCCGAAGAAGATCGGCGCCGACAGCTCGTACGAGGTCAACATCTTCGACAAGCGTCCTGACCCCAGCTACGGCACCGGTGGCATCCCCAATGTGGCCAAGGTGGCCCAGCCGGGCCCCAAAGCGGCCAACCAGTGGAACACCTACGAGATCACCGCGCGTGGCGATCACCTGGTCGTGGTGCTCAATGGCCACAAGACCGTGGATGTGCGCGACGGCAAGTTCGCCCAAGGCCCCTTCGCGCTGCAATCGGCCGGCGGCACCATCCGTTTCCGCAAGATCCAGATCCGCCAGATCTGAGGCCGGCAGCGATCCCGGGCCGCAACCCGCTTCCTCTGCCGAGCACACCCGCTCGGCCAGGGCCGCAAGGTCTTGTTACGAAGTGACAGTGACGGGCCCCAGGCACGCCGGACTCGGCCCCTATGATGCCCTCAGCATGTAAAACAGAGGCTGAGGAAGGGGCAGAGCGCGATGTCCGAACGCAGTGGGCTGGCCGCGGTGTGGCAGGAGCTGGAGCGCATCCAGCAGCAATGGATCCCCAGGCCGGGCGAGAACGCCCGTTATACCGATACCGGGGGATGGGCCCGCCGCATGGGCCAGCACGCCCTGGACAGCGTGGCCGATCCGTGGCGCAGGGTTCAGCGCGTGCAGCAGGCACTCGAAATTTCAGGGCCAATCGCACGGCGTCTGATCGTGGAGCGCCTGGTGGGCATCGACCTGTCCAGCATCTGGACGGTGCTGCTCGACGCCTGCAAGGAGATCGCGCTCTATTACGGCAGCTCCGTGGTCGTGGGCGCGGTGATTGGCGGCGTGGCGGGGGCCTTTGCCGGTGGCGTGGGGGCTGTGCCAGGCGCTGCCGGCGGCGCGGCCCTGGGGGCGCAGGTGGGGGGCTGGATCCTGGCTTTCCTGGGCCTCAAATCCCTGGTCGAATACGTGACCGAAGCGCTGCCCGAAGCACTGAAGCATTACGAGAACGGCTTCCGCCGAGCCTGGGGCGCGCCGCCGCCAAACAACCGCATGCCCTACACGGGCCCTGCCGTCCCGGTGAACGTGTCGGGCGCTGCGTCGGATTTTGCGTTGGGGCACGTCATCGTCATCATGGCCATGCTCTCGGCCCTGGTCAGCTACCTCACGCGCGGCCGGGGCAACAAGGCCCAGGTGCTGCAAGAGATCCGGCAGAGCCCGCGCCTGGGCCCCAAGGTGGCCGACTGGATCGCCCACAATGAAGGGCGCCTGCTGAATCACCCCAGCCTGCAGCACAAACCAGGGTCTGGGCGAGACCGCAAGCAGGACGTGGGATCAGCCGAGTCGCCCAGCAGCCTGGCAGGGCGCAGAGGCAAGGGGGATGGCAATGACGCGCCGACGCCGTCGCCACGCATGCCTGAGAAGAAGGTGCCGTGCTTCAAGACGAATGATCTGCCGGCGGCTAAGGTTCCGGAGTTTGATCGGCAACTGGCGGGGCAGCAGCGGGGGCTGAACGAGATCACGGTCGAGGACTATCTGAAGGGGCGCAAGGGTTTCGACAAGGGTGAAATCGTCCGGGATCCGGCTGTTGCCAAGCAGGCTCGGGATGATCTGAGGGCCAAGCTGATAGAAGATGCCGAGCAGCAACTCGCGACAGAAAACCCACGCTGGTCTGTGGACCAGATTCAGACGAAAGCTGCGACGATGGCCAAAGACAAGATGAGCACACTGGCTGCCCTTCACAATCCAGACATGAAGGCTGCTGGCAAAGATGTCATAGCCGATTTCGGGGACCGAAACGTGAACGCGCGTATTGGTGCTCAATGGCGTAGCCGTGTCGAAGAGCTGGATGCGGCGGCGGAGCGTGTTCCTCCGGGCAGCAGGGCGAACACGAAGATGAACGCGAAGCTGGAACGCTGCAAGTAGTGAGAACTGGACATGGACCAATACTTTGAATCATTTCTCAAGAAATTTGGCCCCGCCATCGACAAAAGAGAGGTGCCGATTGATACCCTGGATCGATTCAAGGGAAAACTGCCTGACCAGTTTCTGGTGTATTGGCAGGAGCACGGCTTCAGTGGTTATGCGGATGGACTGTTCTGGACGGTGGATCCTCAGGACTATGAGCCTGTGCTGGATGCCTGGCTGGGTGAAACCTCATTCGTGGAAGCCGATGCCCTCCACATCGTTGCGCGCTCCGCATTTGGACATCTGCTGATCTGGGGCGAGCGATCCGGGTTCTCCTTGCAACTGTTTGCCCCGGGCTCCTACGTGGTGCAGCAGTCAACGGCGTCCCAGAAAGAAGATCTGGAGTTTGCGGTGCAGATGTTCTTCGGCTTTCGAAAAAGAGAAGTGCTTGAGTTCGATGGCCGTTTCAAGGCAGCCAAGCAACGCCTGGGGCGTCTGAGTCGTGATGAGATGTATGGCTTCGTGCCAGCCTTGGCGCTGGGCGGGGCAGCCGATGTGACTCATCTTGAGAAGGTCAAGGCGATAGAGCATCTGGTGTTGCTGGCACAACTCGATGAACTGAAGGTCATGGGCTGACCTCAAGCTGCATGGATCAGTACTTCGATTACTTTCTCAAGAAATTCGGCCCGGCGATTGACAAGCGAGAGGTGCCGCGTGAGACCTTGGATCGATTCAGGGGCAAGCTGCCTAACCAACTGATGGCCTATTGGCAGGAGCATGGCTTCAGTGGCTACGCTGAGGGGCTGTTCTGGACTGTCGACCCCCAGGACTATGAGCCTGTGCTGGATGCCTGGCTGGGCGATACCTCATTCGTCGAAAACGATGCACTTCATATCATCGCGCGCACTGCGTTCGGGCACCTGCTGATCTGGGGTGAGCAGTCCGGATTCTGCCTGCAGGTATTCGCTCCGGGATCCTATGTGATGGAGTACCAGACTGCCTCGCAGAAGGAGGATCTGGAGTTCGCGGCGCAGATGTTTTTTGGGTTCCTGGACAGAGAACCTTTCGAGTTCGACGGTCGGTTCAAGTCAGCCAAGCGGCGTCTGGGTCGCCTGAATCGGGATGAGATGTATGGGTTCGTGCCAGCCTTGGCGCTGGGCGGGTCAGCCGATGTGACTCATCTTGAGAAGGTCAAGGCGGTGGAGCATCTGGTATTGCTGGC